>DCCG01000018.1 GCA_002314145.1 Thalassolituus sp. UBA1087
AAAATTAGTGTTAACAGGCCCTAGGGCACCTCTGAATAATTCAGAGGTGCCCTAGAGCCAGCGCATACGACGGAAAGCCCACAGCAGTCCTGCGGCCAGCGTCAGCATCACACCCAGCAGCATAAAGTAGCCGTAGTGTGCTTTCAGCTCAGGAATGTATTCGAAATTCATACCGTACAAACCGGCCAGAAAACTCAGGGGAACAAAAATAGCCGTAATTACCGTAAGAATACGCATCGTGCTATTCAGCTGATGAGAGGTAATGGAAATATAGCCATCAATCAGGTCGCCACAAATTTCGTAAAACATGTGCGTCAGGCTGTGCAGGCGCTCAAAGCGATCGTGCAGATCAATCACGACATGTTCGGTGGCGCCACCTTGTGGAAACAAAGAATATTCACCGGTCTTCAGTTCATCGGTAATGTTTTTATGATAATTGAATGTGCGCCGCAGTTTGACCAGACGCGATTTATAGGTAATCACCTGTTTCATCAGTTCGTCTGTGCCCTGGTCGATCAGTTCGTCCTCAAGATCATTCAGTTTTTCTTCAAATGCCAGTACGGTATCCAGATAAATACCGGACGATGTATGCATAATGCGCAATGCCAGATGTCCGGGTGAACGCTTCAGCTGATGAACTGCGCCGTCCTTCATCAGCCGGTCAATGCTGATGGCATTGTGAGCATGACGGGTGATCAGAAACCGCCCGCCAACAAAAAAACTGATATTCTGGCCTTCATGATTCAGACCGTCATCAAAACTTTTAATGCCCCGGTACAGGATAAACACGTGGTCTTCAAAGTCTTCAATTTTGGGAGGATGGCGGTCACGCAGGGCATCGGTCACGGCCAGAGAATGACAGCCCATGTCTTCCAGCAGCGTCCGTTCTTCGGCATCTGTCTGTTCACACAGATCCACCCAGATGCGGGCCGTCGCATCGCTTTTCCAGCGGGCAATCAGCTCCGCTCCGCCGTAGGTCACTTCGTTGTTGCCATCGATCAGTAATGTACGCATTAACAATCTCCCGACCGTCAGAATAATGATAGCTGCAGCCCTGCCAGGGCTTTAAAATCGTCACCGGTAAACTGAAACACAGAGTCCGCCGGCGGGCGCAGTTGTTTTTCCAGGTAATGGCTGTAATCCGGGGGCGTGCCTGCACTGCCATCCGGCCAAACAGGCTCGGCCCCGGCCGCCGTAATACGGTATTCGATCCAGCCGCCACGGGTGGTAAAACGTGACGGCAGGCCTTTCATCTGCAACCAACGCTCCAGTTTAGCGGCTGCCTGCGCATGAGGGGGAATATTACGCTGATATTCTGACAACGGCCTGCGCAGGCGTTTACGGTATATCAGTTCCTGATCCAGTTCGCCGGCCAACAATTTGTTGACCTGGTCGCGCAGCCAGTCGGCATAAGGTTCGCGCATAAAAATACGGCGGTAGAGCTCGCGCTGAAAACGCCGGGCCAGCGGCGTCCAGTCAGTGCGTACTGCTTCCAGACCTTTGAACACCATTTCATCGGCCCCTGCGCTGTTGGTAATCAGACCGGCGTAGCGCTTTTTACTGCCGGTTTCTTCTCCGCGGATAGACGGCATAAAAAAGCGCCGGTAATGGGTTTCATATTCCATTTCCAGAAAGCTGTCGACCGCAAACTCCTGCTGCAGTTTCTGCTGCCACCAGGTGTTCAGATTATGTGCCAGCTGTTGTCCAATCGCCGTTGCTTCGCTGTTACTGACGTCTTTCTTCAGCCAGACAAATACCGAATCGGTATCACCATAAATAACGTCGTAGCCATGCTGCTCAATCCAGACGGAACTCTGCTGAATAATCTGGTGACCTCGTTTGGTAATCGAACTGGACAGGCGGGTATCGTAAAACCGGCAGCCCTCGGAACCCAATACACCATAGCAGGAAGCCATGATGACTTTGATCGCCTGACTGAGTGCTTTATTACCGGCCTTTTTTGCCTGCTCGCGTTTTTCTCCCAGCATCCGGATCAGGTCCGGCAGGATATGATGCTGCTGATGGAAACGGCCACCAAAAAAGCCGGGAACCGTGGTCTTCTGCTGTTCTGACGCTTCCCCCAGCAACAGGCCTTCCGTCAGTCCCTGTGGATCAATTTTAAAGGTACGGATGATGGAGGGGTACAGGCTTTTAAAATCCAGCACCAGAACATGTTCAAACAGACCGGGGCGCGAATCCATCACAAAACCACCCGGGCTTTTCTGTTCGTGATACCCCTCTCCGATATTGGGGGCAACATAGCCGGCACGGTGCAGACGGGGCAGATACAGGTTTTCAAACGCTGCCACAGAACCGCCCATACGATCCATAAGCAGGCCGGTCATATGTGATCGTTCAATAGCGAAATTAAGCAGATCAGCCTGATCAAAAATCCGTAACACCAGTTCACAGTCTTTCAGGTTATAGTCTGCCAGTGCGGCTTTATCATGATCGAAGAGGTATTCGATATCTTCGCCACGCTGTTCGCTGTGCAGCAGCTTGCCTTCACCCAGCAGTTCTCCGGCCACATGGTTGAGGGCAAAGGATTCAAAATTCCAGGTGGCATTTTTTAACAGCTCAATACCGTCGAGTACCACCCGACCGGCGATGTGCAGAAAAATACGTTCAGGGTTGTTATGACTCTGACGCCAGCTCAGTTCACTGCCGTCCCGGCCGATGGCAAACGGAATATTGTGTTCATGGCATTTGCGGCGCAGAAAATCAAAATCAAACTGCACCACATTCCAGCCGATAATAACGTCCGGATCATACTGATTAATCAGATCAAAGGCCGCCTGTAACAGCCTGCCTTCATCCGCATAAAAGATTAATTCATCGGTGGACTGCGCCGGATCACCCACCATCTGCACACACTGCAGATCGCTGGCATAAAAGCCGACAGAAAACAGCCGGTCCGGCTGACCACGGCGCGGAAACGAGGTTTCAATATCCAGGGATAAAACCTTCAGCGGTGGCAGATCCTCAGCCCGGGCTGAGGCTTTCAGCCGGCCCTGGCTGGCGTACAGAAAATCGCGCTGAGTATCCTGATGCAGCTCACCTTCCAGCAACGCCGAGCCATAAATAAAACGTTCCATCAGGTAGCGGTCGGTGGGCCGGATATCCACTTCCCGGCAGACGATGTGCTGTTCAGCCATCAGGT
Organism: Thalassolituus sp. UBA1087; assembly: GCA_002314145.1. Lineage (GTDB taxonomy): Bacteria > Pseudomonadota > Gammaproteobacteria > Pseudomonadales > Oceanobacteraceae > Venatoribacter. The sequence continues at coordinate 3,161 of DCCG01000018.1, forward strand.
CACGCCAGCGGTACACATAACCGGAGGGCATATAACAGGCTGCAGCAGGTTCGCCGCTGAAGCTTTTCAGATCAACCGGGCGCACAGTAACCGGCCAGCCCAGCATACGGGCACAGTTTTCCGCCCGGGTTTGTTCACGGGCATCGATAAAACAGACAGAATCCTGCATAACCTGCTGACGTAAAGGCCCCCGGGCAGTGTGCCACCAGAAAGTGAGCTCAGTGCTGTTTTCCTTGTCCTGCCAGCTGCTGGTCAGCAAAAAGGCGTTCATCATCAGGCGTTCTATACTCTGTTTAAGCACGGTCATTTTGCCGCGCAGTCTAACGTTAACAGACAGGAAAGACAGTATGCCTACTCCAACGATCAGCCAGGACCCGCTTTATCAGATGTTACGTCACGACGACATCGCCGGGTTTAATACGGCCAGAGAACAGGGGCAGCAGGTTGATCTGCGCAGCTGTGATCTGCGTGGGCTGGATCTGCGTAATATTAACCTGAAAGACACCGACCTGACCGATGCTTATTTCCGTGGCTCCGATCTGCGCGGCATCGATTTCCGTGGCTGCCGGATGGACGGTGTCAGCCTTGCCGACGCAAAGATCAGCGGTTGCTACTTTCCGGCGGAAATTCCGGCCCAGGAAATCCTGCTGTCAGTCACACACGGTATCCGCCTGCGGCACCCTATATAAATCACTGTAAATACCGCCACAGCATGGGCTGTGGCCCTACTTTTTTACGATTTATGAGGTTTCTGTCTTACAATCTGATTTTTCTGCCTGCCATCATATTTAAGGCTCTGCGCATTTAGGGTACATTTCTTTCTCAGGTCTCTCTCAGGCACACTCAGTGCATTCTGAGTGAAGAGTGCTGAACAAAATGACGTCACTACCCTTTTCCTGCCGGGCCGCAACGAGGTAACCCATGTACCTGAATGGTAAGCCATCAGAAACCCTTGAACAGCTGATCAGCCGTACCGGACAGCTGACTAAAGTACTGCTGGAGGATTTTGAATCCGACACAGCGCCGATTTCTCTGGAATCGGTGGATGATCTTTATGAGCTGTTCGACCGGGATCAGATTTTTCTGATTCACGATGGCATGCTGCACATGAGCAAAAACGGCCAGAACCTGGTGAGCTTTGACGAAGGTGACCTGATCGGCATTCATCAGACCTTTGATATGCCAATCCCGGTACTGCGCACCGATGAATATGTGGAACTGATTCCCATTGAACGGGACCGCTTCCTGCGCCACGTTTATTCGGATAAACGCCGTCAGCACTACTGGAGCCATCTGCTGGTCTGTATGAATGCCATGATGGTGAACTATCTGGCCGATACCTTTAAAGACCAGGTACGTCCCACGGCGGGTTTCCAGAATCTGCAGCCCGGTGATGTCATTATCCGCCAGGGCGACCAGCCGGATCTGGTCTACACCATCATCAGCGGTGAGGCGGATGTGTTTGTCGATGATGTCAAAGTGGGGGATCTGGCAGAAGAAGAAGTGGTTGGTGCTATGGCCGTATTCACCGGTGAGCCGCGCTCAGCCACGGTAATAGCCCGTACGCCCTGTACCGTGATGGCAGTACCGCAAAAAGATTTTGTGCTGCTGATCGAAGCTCAGCCAAAAGCCGCCGTTAATCTCATCGAAAACCTGGCCCGGCGGATTGCCATTCTTAATCAGCAGCTTATCGATAAAGAAGAAGTCTGATAATCCTCTGCTGCAGAAAGCCGCTGACGCGGCTTTTTTTGTGCCTGTCGTTCGCGCTGACAATGCCGTCTGGATGATGAATAGCAGGGAATTGGCCGGACATGAATGATTTTAAAAATAAATGAGAATCATTATTGACTTATCAAATGCGAATCCCTATCGTTTACTTATCGACGTTAGCGATAGCGCCGGTGTTCAGCATCCAGACCCTCTCTGTCCGGATGGTGATCTCTCTCATCAAGCTAATCACGGTTGCTTTGCCCCTCCTCTTCTTTTGAAGATCGAGGGGCATTTTTTTGTCTTTCTCTTTTGTCTTTCTCTGTTAACCATAATATTTACATGGTTATAGAAAATCATACTCTGACCAGGTCGCAGGTCAGGTGGCACTGGCCCAATCAGAATAACTCAAAAATAAATGAGAATTATTCTTGACTTAATAAATGAGAATAACTATCGTTTACTTATCGACGTTAGCGATAGCGCCGGTGTTCAGCATCAGGACTCTCTCTCTGTCCGGATGGTGATCTCTCTCATCAAGCTAAATCACGGTTGCTTTGCCCCTCCTCTTCTTTTGAAGATCGAGGGGCGCTTTTTTATCCGCTGCATACTGCCAGCTCACTGAGACTGGTCAATCCCAGCGCAGATCATTGCCTTCCAGCCTGACATCCAGCATAAAAATGTCAGAGACCTTTTCTGCCGTCAGCACCGCCTCTGCGCTCCCTTCCGCCACCAGACGACCGCAACTGAGCAACAGCACCCGGTCTGCAAAATGACGCGCCAGATTCAGGTCATGTACTACCATCACCACGCTTTTACCTGCCGCCGTCAGTTGTCTGGCCTTGTGCATACACTGTTGTTGATGGCGCAGATCCAGGGCACTCAGAGGCTCGTCCAACAGCCACAACAGAGAATCACGCTGCTGCATCTGTACCCAGCTGCGGGCCAGCTGACAGCGTTGCTGCTCGCCCCCGGACAGGCGGCGGATATCGCGACTGGCCAGCCAGTGAATATCCCAGTCATGTAATGCCTGTTGTACCTGCTGGCGCAGTGTCACCACCGACGTACTGTGCGCCAGACCGCCCAACTCCACCACCTCTTCAGCGGTCAGCGGAAAACCGGCGCTGCTTAACTGCGGCACCAGCGTCACCCGGGCTGCCCAATCGGCGCGGGAAAATGCTTCTGTCGCCTGACACTGCAGTACAATATTGCCCCGGTCCGGCAGCGCCAACCCTGCGATCAGATTCAGCAGGGTTGATTTGCCGGCGCCATTAGGGCCCACCAGCATCACCAGCTCACCGGCCGGCAGAGTAAAACTGACATCGTGGAGTATGTCTGCGCCGTTGCGGAAGACGGTCAGTCCATGTGCCTCAATCAATGGCGCAGCAGCCGCTGTTACCATTGGAAACGCCTCTTTTCACGCACCATCAGAGCAATAAACAATGGCGCCCCAATCAATGTGGTCACAATACCGATCGGCAGCTCCGCCGGTGCAATCAGTGTGCGCGCCAGCGTATCGGCAGCAACCAGCAGAGAGCCGCCCAGCACGACCGCCAGCGGCATCACCCGCCGGTGAGCGGCGCCGGTCAGCAGACGCGCCAGATGCGGGCTGATCAGGCCGATAAAACCAATCATGCCGGAGGCTGATACCGCCAGCGAGACAAACAACGCCACCCACAGCACCACCTGCCACTGCAGCTGACTGACATTAATACCGACAGATCGGGCTTCTACCTCGCCCAGCAGCAGGGCATCCAGACGGCGGGCACGGCGCGGCCAGAATAACAGCCCGGCCGTCAGGGCCAGCGCCATGGTCACCACCCATAGCCAATCCGCTCCGGACAGGCTGCCCAGCGACCAGAAGGTAATCTGGCGCAGCGCTTCATTGGTCGCCATATAAGACAGTAAACCGATCACAGCGCTGGCCAGTACGTTGACGGCAATGCCGGCCAGAATCAGAAAACTCATGGCCTGCAGTGACTGGCCGCTTAAGCCGAGTTTCAGAACCACCAGCAGCGCCAGCACACCACCGCCAAACGCCAGCAGGGTCTGGCCCCAGCCGGGTAACGCCAGTCCGGAAGCCACTAACACCACAAACAGGGCCGCCCCCACCGCGGCACCACCGGAAACACCGATCAGACCGGGGTCTGCCAGCGGATTGCGCACCATGCCCTGAATCAGTACCCCGGCCCAGGCCAGCAGCGCACCGACCAGAAAAGCCATCAACACCCGGGGCAGACGGATCTGCCATAACACGGTCTGGCCGATATCCGTGGCAAACAGCCATGCCACCGGCTGACTGCCGCTCAGCAGGCCGGGAATCACCACCAGCAGTGGTAGCAGCAGGCACAGGGGCAGGATATGCTTTTGCCCCAGAAGATTGCTCATGAAGAATTACCAGAGGAAACAGAATGCGGGCATTGTGCCACACCAGTGAAATAGCGGAAGGCCAGAGCAAAGGATTTGAGATTGAGGGACAGGCGATCTTCGCTGTCCACAAAGGCGGTCATTTCCACGTTTACCGTAATCAGTGTCCGCACCTTGGGATTAACCTGGAATGGCTGCCGGATCAGTTCCTCGACAGCGAAGGAGCCCTGATCCAGTGTGCGATGCACGGCGCGCTGTTTCTGATCGACAGCGGTGAGTGTGTTTCCGGCCCCTGCGCTGGTCAGTCTCTGACGCCACTGACCAGCGAAGTGCGGGATAACCAGCTGTGGGTAACGCTGCCCTGAATGCAGCACACGGCCTGTGGTTACTTTTTCAGTTTATCAATACCGTCTTCAAGCATATCTTTGCTGCTGTCGAGCAGATCCGAGCCTGAGTCTTTCAGGCGCTCGCCCAGCGTCGCCGGGGCAAAGGGGTTAGCAAACAGCGGCCGTTCGCGAATCCAGTTGGAGCCCACCCAGGCGCCCAGCACAATACCGGCGATCAGAATAAGCAGTTTCAGTTTCAGGCCTTTCATGGTTTTTCTCCTGTTATCCATTGTCTTGCTGTTGTCTTCCTGTGAACGCGCCGCCGCGCCGTTACAGCATTACCGGCAGCCGGGTATCCAGTACCATACCCCATTCACTGAAGCTTACCCGGTAAGCCAGCACTTCCACACCACTGGCTGCCACCTCAGCCAGCGCCGCAGCGTAGGCCGGGTCAATGTCCGCCGCCGCCTGCACCCGGTCGATGCCTTCATGGGGGACACAGAACAACAGCAGTGCCCGGTGGCCAGCAGCTTTCAGCGCCTGCAGACGGCGCAGGTGTTTCAGGCCGCGTTCAGTAACAGCATCGGGAAAGCTGCCCAGTCCGGCGTCACTTTCACTCAGCAGCGTGACGCTTTTGACTTCGATATAGGTATCAATATCCCCGGATTGCTGGCCTGTTAACAGAAAATCCAGCCGCCCGTCGTCCACTCTGGGCTCACGCCGGATATCGTAATCGCCTGCCAGCTCCTGAATCCGGCCCTGCTGCAACGCCTCTTCCACCAACTGATTAGCGCGCACTGTGTTCACGCAGGCACGGAAACAGCCATCGACTTCAACCCATTCCCAGGTGAGCTGATATTTGCGTTTGGGGTTGTGGCTGTCCCACAGCCACACCCGGCTGTCAGGGTCAGCACAATGTTTCATGGAACCCGTATTCGGGCAGTGAGCGGTCACTTCGCGGCCATCGTCGAGCATGATATCAGCGAGAAATCGCTTGTAGCGGCGTAGTAAGCGGCCACTCACCAACGGGGCGTCGTACTTCATAACCGGCTCTCCATTATTTGGTGTGTCACTTTGATAACCAGTTCTGCAGACGCGCGACCGCTTCCTGCAAACGTTCAAGCCGGGTGGTAAAGGCAAAGCGCACATGGCTGCCGGCCTGATAATCACCAAAATCGACGCCGGGTGTAATGGCAACCCCGGTTTCTTCCAGCACCTGAGTACAGAAGTTCAGACTGTCGTGGGTGAAACGGCTGGCATCGGCGTAAATATAGAAAGCACCGTCAGGCGCCACCGGCACCTCAAAGCCCAGTGACGGCAGCGCCTGCAGCAGATAGCTGCGCCGTTGAGCCAGTTCCGCGCGGCGCGCTTCCAGAATATTCATGGTATCCGGGCCAAACGCAGCCAGCGCGGCATACTGCGCCGGCGTTGATGGCGCCAGAAACAGGTTCTGCGCCAGGGTATCCAGCGCCGGGACCCAGCTTTCCGGAACCACCGCCCAGCCCAGCCGCCAGCCGGTCATACCGAAGAATTTAGAAAAGCTGTTCAGCACCACGGCATCGTCCGCCACCGACAGCACCGTCTGCGGTGCGGCGCTGTAATTCAGCCCCTGATAAATTTCATCCACCCACAGACTGCCGGGCTGACCGCCATTTTCAGCCCGTACGGCATCCGCCAGAGCTGACAGCTGCGGCGGAGACAACAGGGTGCCGGTCGGGTTGGCCGGCGATGCCACCAGAGCGGCGCGGGTCTGCGCTGTCCAGTGCTGATGAATGTCGGCGGGCGTCAGCTGATAGCGCTGGCCGGCGCCAGCCGGAATCAGCTTGCCATGGGCCTCAAACACCCGGGCAAAGTTGCGGTTGCAGGGATAGCCCGGGTCTGCCAGCAATAACTCGTTGCCGGCTTCCAGACGGGCAGCAGAAAGCAGCAGCAACGCACCAGAAGCGCCCGGGGTCAGCAGGATGCGCCCGGCGCTGACCGTAACGCCGAACCGGCTGTGGTAGTACTGTGCCAGTTTTTCCCGCAAAGCTGGCAAACCGAGCGCCGGGGTGTAGCCGGTCTGGCCGGCTTTCATGGCCGCCACGGCGGCTTCCACCATGGGCTCCGGGGTTGCAAAATCCGGCTCACCAACCTCCAGATGAATAATGTCCCGGCCACTGGCCTGCAGTGCCTGAGCACGCGCCAGAATGGCCATAACCTGAAACGGCCGTACTTCTTTTGTACGGCCGGCATGGCCGCTTGCTGGGCTGGAATAGGAAGGATTGTCAGGGGATTTCATAGGCTACCGGCACGGGTTTTGGGGCTCTATTGTGCCAGATGCGGCACAGGCATCAATAAAAGGCCACAGAAACAGTTGGCGGCCGGGGTGTTATCTGATAGTTTGCCCGCCTTGTTTATTTGGGGCCCGGGGTAGACATCTGTCAATCCGGGGCGCATGGACCAGACCTCCGGTTTTTCCGGTCACAAGGTGAGGCAGAACATGATGCCACAAGAGAACAAAGAATTTGCCCTGTCCAATTTCACCCCCTATGAATTGGGCAAAGACGAAGAGTACATGAATGATGCTCAGCTGGAGCACTTCGCATCCATCCTGCGTAACTGGAAACAGGAGCTGATGGAAGAAGTCGACCGCACCAAAGAGCACATGCAGTCAGAGCTCAATAACTACGCCGATCCTAACGACCGCGCCAGCCAGGAAGAAGAATTCAGCCTTGAACTGCGTACCCGTGACCGTGAGCGTAAGCTGATCAAAAAAATCGAGAAGACTCTGGATCTGATCGATAAAGGTGATTACGGCTTCTGCGAAGCCTGTGGTGTGGAAATTGGCATCCGCCGTCTCGAAGCCCGCCCCACCGCCGATCTGTGCATCGACTGCAAAACCCTGGCTGAAATCAAAGAAAAACAGCTGGGCGTATAATCCTGAGCTGTAACGGTCAGTCCACCAGCGGGCTGGCCGTACAGTCTTACCTGATGCTGATATGACTGATTCAGCGCTCTTGTCGCCGCCCCCTTATACCGGCCGCTTCGCGCCGTCCCCCACTGGCCCATTGCATTTTGGTTCTCTGCTGGCAGCGCTGGCCAGTTATCTGGATGCCCGCGCACATGACGGCCGCTGGTTGTTGCGCATCGAAAACCTCGACCCACCGCGCGAAGACCCGGACGCTGCCGACAGTATTCTGCGTACCCTGGAGCATTACGGCTTCTGTTATGACGGACCAGTGCGCTACCAGAGTGAGCGCCATGATGCCTACCAGGCGATACTGCAACAGCTGATTGACCAGCAGCAGGCCTTTCCCTGTCAGTGCTCGCGTAAACAACTCAACGGCCATCCTCATCGCGGTAACTGCCACTGCCCGGCCGCCAAGGATATCGCCTGGCGCTTTCTCAGCCCGGCGGAAGGTGAATTCTGCTTTGACGACAGCCTGCAGGGGCGCTGGTGCGAAGCCTTTGCCGATATCGGTGATTTCGTTCTCAAGCGCCGCGACGGCCCCTGGTCCTATCAGCTGGCAGTGATCGCCGACGATATCGATCAGGGAGTAACCCATGTGGTGAGAGGCATTGATCTGATCGACTCTAGCGCCCGCCAGGCACTCTTGTATCAGGCGCTTGGCCAGCCATTACCGCACTGGACGCATATCCCGGTGGCGCTGGAACACAACGGCCAGAAGCTCAGCAAACAGAACCTCGCCCGCCCGCTGGATAACGCGGATGCCAGTCAGACTCTGTATGCAGCGTTGACCTGGCTGCGCCAGCAACCGCCGCCAACCCTGCAGGGCGCACCGGCCCACGAGCTGTTGTCCTGGGCGGTTAATCACTGGCAGCAGGCACCTTTGCGCGGGCTGCAGGCGCTGCCGGCCGCGGACGCTTTCTGCCGTTCCTGATGTGCCGCCGGACGCTGGCGTTCAGCGTCCACTATTGTGGTACCCTTGCTGCTTTAGCAGCAGGTATTTTAATAATTTTATGTACCATTACCGCCTCGGCATGGCGTTTCTCGTGGGGATCTATCTTCTCTCCCCCATTGTGATGGACTGGTGGCTGGATTCCCATGGCGCCTGGTACCGCCCGTTTGCTATCTGGCTGGTGTTGATCGGTTTTTATATCTGGCTGAATCATAAGCGGGGCGACGATGAGCTTTAGTCTTGGTCAGCTGGGGCTGATCGTACTCGGTTATCTGTTCACTCTGTTTTTTGCCGCCTATGCCGCCGAACGCGGCTGGATTCCCCGCCATATCGTGCGCCATCCGCTGGTGTATGTTTTTTCCCTTGGAGTGTATGCCAGCGCCTGGGCCTTTTATGGCTCCGTAGGGCTGGCCAATCAGTACGGTTATGGGTATCTGGCCTACTATCTGGGCATCTCCGGGGCCTTTGTGATGTCCCCTATCCTGCTGCGCCCACTGCTGCATATCACCCGTATTTACCAGCTCAGTTCGCTGGCTGACCTGCTCGCTTTCCGCTACCGCAGCCGCCTTGCCGGCATGCTGGTCGCGCTTTTCACGCTGGCGGTTGTGGTGCCCATGCTGACACTGCAGATCACCGCCATCACTGATTCCCTGCAGCTGCTCAACAGCGACTGGCCGGACAGTGCGCTGGCCTTTGGTTTCTGCGTGCTGATGATCATTTTTGCTGTACTGTTCGGCGCCCGCCATGTATCACCACGGGAAAAGCACGAAGGGCTGGTGTTTGCTCTGGCATTCGAATCATTGCTGAAGCTGACAGTGATACTGGTACTTGGCGGTGTCGCCCTGTTTGGCGTCTTCGGTGAGCTGGGCGGGCTGGAGCAGTGGCTCACCGAACATCACGATCAGCTGACCGAGCAGCAGATGACGCTGCAGGAAGGCCCCTGGCGCACTCTGTTGCTGGTATTTTTCGCCGCGGCCATCGTCATGCCGCATATGTTCCACGTGATTCTCACCGAGAATATCAACAGTGATGCGCTGAAACCGGCCAGCTGGGGATTCCCTCTGTTCCTGCTGGCCATGAGTATGGCGGTGCCACCGATTCTGTGGGCCGGTGTCCATCTGCAGGTGGATACACCACCGGAATACTATGCGCTGGGCATTGGTCTGGCACTGGAATCGCCGGCACTGACACTGATGACCTTTGTCGGCGGTCTGGCCGCCGCGTCCGGGGTCATGATTGTGATCACCCTGGCCAGTGCTGCCATGGTGCTGAATCATTTAGTGCTGCCGGTGCACAAACCCAGTCCGCGACACGACTTTTACCGCTGGCTGTTATGGATGCGGCGCAGCCTGATCGCCGGCATCCTGCTGCTGTCGTACGCTTTCTATCTGATGGTCGGAGCCGATCTTGATCTGGCCAGACTGGGGATTCTGGCCTTTGTCGCCGCCCTGCAGTTTCTGCCCGGTGTACTGGGGCTGCTGTACTGGCCGAAGTCCAACCGCAAAGGTTTTCTTGCCGGCCTGTTAAGCGGCATCGTCATCTGGGTCTACGGCATGCTGCTGCCTTTCTCCGAAACGGCGCTGGGCTGGTCTGTGCCTCTGCCCATGCTGCCGGTCGACGAAGCTAACTGGCACCTCGCTGCTCTGGCCTCGTTCGGTGTGAATCTGGCGTTGTTCGTACTGGTCAGCGCCACCAGCAAACAGAAGGCGTCAGAAATATCCGCCGCTCAGGCCTGTTCCATTGATACCGTATCGCGCCCCAGCCGCCGCCCTCTGGTGGCCGCCAATTCTAACGACGTCATAACCGCCCTGAGCAAACCACTGGGCCGCTATGTCGCAGAGCGCGAGGTGTATCAGGCCCTGCACGATCTGGATCTGCCGTCCTATGAAGACCGCCCCTATGCCCTGCGCCGCCTGCGGGCAAAACTCGAAGCCAATCTGTCAGGGTTGATGGGCCCCACCGTGGCCCATGATATCGTCGGCCGCTATCTGCCATTTCAGGAGAACGCCGAGTTAAGTGAGGATATTTACCAGATTGAGCAGCGTCTGGAAGGCTTCCATGATCGCCTCAGCGGCCTGGCCGGTGAACTGGATAACCTGCGTCGCTATCACCGCCAGACGCTGGAACGTCTGCCGATGGGCGTGTGCTCGCTGGCCGATGACGGTGAAGTGCTGATGTGGAATCAGGCCATGACGGATCTCACCCAGATCAGACCCACCGAGATTACCGGGTCTCATCTCACCCGCCTGCCGGCTCCGTGGCGGGGACTGCTGCAGAATTTCGTGCTCAGCCAGGCCATGCACCAGTACAAAGAGCGGGTAGAAATAGGTGCCCGCCCGCGCTGGTTCAGTCTGCATAAGTCGGTCATCAAACCCAGTGGCGGCCAGCCCGGTGGGATTGTCATCCTGATGGAAGATCAGACCGAAACCCAGATGCTGGAAGAAGAACTGATGCACAGTGAGCGCCTGGCTTCCATTGGCCGTCTGGCTGCCGGCGTGGCCCATGAAATCGGCAACCCCGTAACCGGCATCGACTGCATCGCCCAGACCATCCGCTATGAAACTGAAAACCCTGAGTTGCTGGAAATGGCCAACCAGATTCAGGAACAGACCAAGCGGGTGTCACGTATTGTGCAGTCGCTGATGAACTTCGCCCACGCCGGCAATCAGACAGCAGAGCATGAACCCGTGAGCATTGCCCACATCGTCGACGAAGCCATGCAATTGCTGCGTTTAAGTAAACGCAGCGAAGACATCACCTTTGTTAACGATTGCGAAGAAGAACTGAAAGTTCTCGGCGACGACCAGCGTCTGGTGCAGGTGTTCGTCAACCTGCTGACCAATGCCCGCGATGCCAGTGCCGCCGGGCAGCAGATCCGCGTCGCCAGCGAGGCCGATGAGCACCAGGTCACCATCCGGGTAACGGATCAGGGACACGGCATTGCGGCCGATAAACTGGACCGGATTTTTGAACCTTTTTTTACCACCAAAGATGTTGGCAAAGGCACCGGCTTAGGGCTGTCACTGGTTTATAACATTGTGGAAGAGCACTATGGCCACATCGCCATTGAAAGCCCGGTCGCGGAAGATCGGGGAACCTGTGTTAAAGTCAGTCTGCCACGCTATAACCCGACAGAAGAAACGGAACCCAGAGTATGAGTCACATCCTGGTTGTTGAAGACGAAGCCATTATCCGTCAATCCGTGCGCCGCCTGCTGCAGCGTCATAACTACCAGGTCACCGACGTTGACTCACTGGACGCCGCCAAAGAACAGGATCTGACCAGCTTTGATCTGATCATTTCCGATCTGCGTCTGCCCGGCGGCCAGGGCACCGAACTGGTGGAGTTAGCCGGCCGTACACCGGTGCTGATCATGACCAGCTATGCCAGCCTGCGCTCAGCGGTAGACGCCATGAAAATGGGCGCCGTGGATTACATCGCCAAACCCTTTGATCACGAAGAAATGGTCAAGGCGGTGAAACGCATCCTCACCGAATCAGAACTGAGCAGCAAACCCGCAGAAACGGATAATCTGCGCGAGGAAGTCAACAAAGAATACCCCCATAACAACATCATCGGCAGCTGTGAACCCATGCTGCTGCTGTTCAAGAAAATCAACAAAGTGGCACCCACCGACGCAACGGTGCTGATTCAGGGTGAATCCGGTACGGGTAAAGAGCTGGTCGCCAAAGCCCTGCACGAACAAAGCCGCCGCAGTGCTGCGCCGCTGATATCCGTCAACTGTGCGGCCATTCCGGAAACCCTGATTGAATCCGAGCTGTTCGGTCATGAAAAAGGCGCCTTTACCGGCGCCAACGCCATGCGTCAGGGACTGGTCGAAGCCGCAGACGGCGGCACATTGTTCCTCGATGAAATCGGCGAGCTGCCACTGGAAGCCCAGGCGCGCCTGCTGCGTGTCCTGCAGGAGGGCGAAATCCGCCGTGTCGGTTCCGTACAAAGCAAACAGGTGGATGTGCGCCTGGTCGCCGCCACCCACAGAAACCTTAAAGATCTGGCCTCGCGCGGAGAATTCCGGGAAGACCTGTATTACCGCCTGAACGTAGTGGAACTGCACCTGCCGCCGCTGCGCGAACGCGGTGACGACGTTGTCGAAATCGCCAACGCCATGCTGGCACGGGCGTGCGAAAAAATGCATCAGGCCCCCATGCACTTTACCGACGAAGCGCTGCAGACCATCAGTCAGTATCAGTGGCCGGGCAATGTGCGGGAACTGGAAAACGCCGTGGAGCGGGCTGTGATTCTGGCCGATGACGACGAAATCCCCGCCAGCATTCTGGGGGTTGATCTGTCGCCGGACCGTTACATCAGCCCCAGCATGAAAGAACACCTGGCAGAAGCTGATCAATTCAGGCCAACGGATAGCCAGCCCCAGCAGGGTGACCTATCTTTGGATGACTACTTCGTACACTTCGTTCTGGAAAACGAGCAGAACATGACGGAAACCGATCTGGCCAGGAAGCTGGGGATTTCGCGTAAGAGCCTGTGGGAACGACGCCAGCGCCTTGGCATTCCGCGCCGCAAGGGCAAGTGATTCTGCACCATCCGGCCACGCACGTACGTGGTAACACTTATCCCCTCCGCGGTTACACTTACCCAGATTTCGGTCATTTCGTGCCAATCACGGTAACACTTTTTACGTCAGATCTTTACACCCTCATTACAGAATATTTTAACTCATTGATTTTAAAGTACTTTTATTTTCATCAGTAGTTGGCACGGCGCTCGCTTTATATAAACAAAGCAATAAAAAATGTGCCCCAAATAATAAAAATAAAATCCGGGGTACAGTGGCCAGAAAAATAAAAATAAAAACGCGGCCTGAGTTCATAATAAAAATAATAAGCCCCGACTCACTGACAGATGATTGCTTTGCTGACGGCGTTCGCCAGCAAAGCAATCCTCTTTCTTACATCTGTCTTCCCTGACCTCCATTCCAACACCACCAATACCGGCATCCTTGTCTGATCGTAATCGTCTGCCCGGCTTGGCTTCTGGCACACCAGACTTAACGGCTACCGCGATGCCCCAAAAAACCAATACTTAATTATCAGTCTTAATACGTCCTGTGCATGCCTTGCCGTGGAACACCCCAATTGTTACAGACTGTTACCGGCGGAACAGTCACTGTTACTTATGACCCCGATTGCCGTAACACTTTAGTCTCAAATCCCGTTACAAACTTTTCCATAAATCAATAAAGCATTGATTTTAAAAGATTTTTATTTTTTGGCACGCACTCTGCTCTATTCAAGTCATACGGACAGCAGCGAACAATAAAAATAAAAAACGCCGCGTCCGGAACCGGCCCACAATAAAAATAATAAAGGGCCGGTAACGCCGCCCGGGACAACAACAACAAAAAGTCCGGGCACGTTATGAACACACTGTTTTGAATGTGCCGTTCTGATGAGGTCACAATAAGAATAATAACGGCCCACGGATCAGTTCATTCAAAACAGTCGGTTCACCCCGGGAAAACAACAACAAGAACAGGGATTGCCATAAAGTCGCCACGAGCGGCTTTTTGTTTGCCTGAACACTGGTTTCCAGGGTTGCCAGCGGCAGGTTACGGCGTAAACATTTATTTGTTACCTCCCAGGAGGTACACTTCCGGCCTTCTTTTTCACCCAAGCGAAAGCATTTTGATAAAATCCTTAACAGATACTGTTAAAGCAGGCTTCAAACGTCTCTCCGGTAACAACCGCAGCCAGGCTCAGGCGCCGCTGACCGTGATCCCGCGGGACCAGCACCAGATCAGCCGCAGTAACATCAGCGAAAGTGCGCTGAAGGTACTCTATCGCCTGAATAAAGCCGGCCACCAGGCCCTGTTGGTGGGTGGCGGTGTGCGCGATACGCTGCTGGGTCTGCACCCCAAGGATTTTGATGTGGCGACCGACGCCACGCCGGAGCAGGTGAACCAGCTGTTCCGCAATTCCCGCCTGATTGGCCGCCGCTTCAAGCTGGTACACGTGGTATTTGGCCGCGAAGTCATCGAAGTAGCGACTTTCCGGGCGCCGCCTTCAGACAGCCATTCTGATAAAGTGGCCGCCACCGGTGACCAGGGCATGATCCTGCGTGACAACGTCTATGGCAGCAAAGATGAAGACGCCATGCGCCGTGATTTCACGGTGAATGCACTCTACTACGACATTGCTGATTTCAGTGTCCACGCCTACGCCGGTGGCTGGGATGATCTGCAGAACAAACGCCTGCGTCTGATTGGCGATCCGGAAACCCGTTACCGCGAAGACCCGGTGCGTATGCTGCGGGCGGTGCGCTTCGCAGCCAAACTTGGGTTCAATATTGAAGCTCAGACAGCCGAACCGATTCCGGTGATGGCGCCTCTGCTGGAGCAGATTCCGGCCGCACGGCTGTTCGAAGAAGTCCTGAAGCTGTTTCTGCACGGTAATGCACTGGATACCCTGCGTCTGCTGCGCGAATACAACCTGTTCGGCGCGCTGTTTCCGGCCACCGAACAGTGTCTGCGCGAAGACCCGCAGGCACTCACCATGGCCGAAAATACCATGCGTAACACCGATGACCGCATCCGCGCGGGTAAATCGGTAACACCTTACTTCTTTATGGCAGCCCTGATGTGGGCACCGCTGATCCGGGTAAGAGACGAATTTCAGGCGGCCGGCATGGCACCTCATCCTGCCACACAGAAAGCCGCTGATCGCATCATGTCGCAGCAACTGCAGAGCACCTCGATTCCGAAGCGTTTCTCCATTCCGATGCGTGAAATCTGGGAGCTGCAGCTGCGCCTGGCAAAAACCCAGAGCCGCAAAGCCACCGAGCTGCTGACCCATCCGCGTTTCCGCGCCGCCTACGACTTTGTGCTGCTGCGCGAGCAATCCGGTGAAGACCTGAAAGGCATGGGGAAATTCTGGACCCGCCTGCAACAGGAACATCCGGACCTGATTCCTGCCCGTGGCCGCAGTGAACGCGACGATGGCTCACGTAAACGCCGCAGACCGCCGCGTAAACGCAACAACCGTCGTCCCTGACAGCCCTAAGAGTAAGACTATGACACTGTGTTACATCGGGCTGGGAGCCAACCTGAACAACCCGGCAGAACAGATCGTGACCGCGCTGCAAGCCCTGGACAAAATGCCGCACTGCCGGTTAACCGCCTGGTCCTCGCTGTACGGCAGTAAACCGCTTGGTCCCCAGGATCAGCCGGACTACATGAACGCCGTCGCGGCGCTGGAAACGGAACTGCAACCGGAAGCCCTGCTGGATGCCCTCAAGCAGCAGGAAGACAACCAGGGGCGGGTCAAACTGCGCCACTGGGGTGAGCGCACTATTGATCTGGACATCCTGCTGTACGGTGATCAGGTATACCAGTCCGATCGTCTGACAATTCCACACAGGGAGATGTGTAACCGCAGTTTTGTGGTGTTACCTCTGCTGGAAATTGCCCCGCAACTGATTCTGCCGGACGGCAGGAAACTCGCGGCTCTGGAGCCAGAATTCAGCGGCGAAATCCAGCGTATAAGCGTATTGATGGTTGACTTATAACTACCAATCCGCACCATACGCCCACTTGGGCCTAAACCGGAGACCCTGAAGCATGAACCCGATCAGTATCCGCTCACTGCAGACCAAAAAAGCCAACGGTGAAAAGTTTGCGACGTTAACGGCTTACGATGCGACCTTCGCCAAGCTGGCCTCAGACGCTGGTGTTGAAGTTCTGCTGGTTGGAGATTCCCTGGGCAATGTTTTACAGGGCCACGACAGTACCCTGCCGGTCAGTGTCGCAGACATGGCTTACCATACCGCCTGTGTGGCCCGCGGCAACCGCCGCTCACAGACGCCGGCGCTGATTATGACCGACCTGCCCTTTATGAGTTACGCCACCCTGGAGCAGGGGCTGGAAAGCGCCCGTGCGGTGATGCAGGCCGGTGCCCATATGGTCAAACTGGAAGGTGACGACAACCTGTTGCCGATTACCGCTGCCCTGTCCTCTCAGGGCGTACCTGTGTGCGCCCATCTGGGACTGACGCCGCAGTTTGTAAACAAATTTGGTGGTTACCGGGTGCAGGGGCGTGACAGCCACGCCGCGGATGCCATGGTCGCCAACGCAGCAGCACTGGCAGAAGCCGGTGCCGACAGTATTCTGCTGGAGTGTGTACCCAATCCTCTGGCCGAACGTATTACTCAATCTGTGGATGTGCCGGTCATCGGCATCGGCGCCGGTCAAGCCACCGACGCACAGGTTTTGGTTATGCATGACATGCTGGGGCTGAAAATTGGCCGCATGCCGAAGTTCGTAAAGAATTTTCTTACTGACGGCCGCAACGTACAGCAGGCGTTCAGCGCTTACGTTGACGAAGTAAAAAGTGGCCAGTTTCCATCTGACGAATACAGTTTCAGCGAATGATTACAGTACATACAATCCGCGAACTGCGAGAGCAGGTACGCGAAGCCCGTCAACAGGGCCGCCGTATCGGTTTTGTACCGACCATGGGCAATCTGCATGATGGCCATATCAGTCTGGTGAACAACGCCAGACAACGTGAATGTTTCGTCGTGGCCAGTATTTTTGTGAATCCACTGCAATTCGATGACCCGGACGATCTGGCGCGCTACCCGCGCACCCTGGATCAGGATCAGAACATGCTCGCGGCGGCCGGCTGCGACCTGCTGTTCGCCCCGGACGTCAACGAAATGTATCCGGAAGGCCAGGACCGCCAGACCATTATCCACGTACCGGAAGTCTCCGAGGGCCTGTGCGGCGGCAGCCGTCCGGGGCATTTCGACGGCGTCGCTACCGTGGTGAATAAACTGTTCAATATGGTCCAGCCAGACATGGCCTTTTTCGGCGAGAAAGATTTCCAGCAGGTCGCCGTGATCAAAAAAATGGTGGCCGATCTGTGTATGCCGG
Organism: Thalassolituus sp. UBA1087; assembly: GCA_002314145.1. Lineage (GTDB taxonomy): Bacteria > Pseudomonadota > Gammaproteobacteria > Pseudomonadales > Oceanobacteraceae > Venatoribacter. Next base: position 20,368 of record DCCG01000018.1, read on the forward strand.
TTGAAATCGTACCGGTTGCTATCAAACGTGCGGACGACGGTCTGGCACTGAGCTCCCGCAATGGCTATCTGACAGAACAGGAGCGGGAGCAGGCCAAAGGTCTGTATCAGACGCTGCAGGAAATCGCCGATGATTTCCGCGCCCACAAAGATATCGAGCAGACCCTGAAAACCGCGCGCGAACGTCTTGATCAGCGCGGTTTCCGCACCGATTATCTGGAAATCCGCCGCACCTCCGACCTGGCCCCGGCCACCGCCGAGGACGATTCCGTGGTGATTCTCGGAGCTGCCTACATCGGCAAAGCCCGTCTGATTGATAATCTGCTGATCGATAACCTGACCATCACACTTAATCCATAATCCGGTGGCGGCAGACAGCGACCCGCACAGACGCCGCCCCACCCACACAGTGACAACAATAAGGGGGATTTCATGCAAAGCATTATGCTGAAAGCCAAGCTGCACCAGGCACGGGTGACCCACGCCGTTCTTAATTACGAAGGCTCCTGCGCCATTGATGGCGAACTGCTGGAGCTTGCCGGTATGCGCGAGTTTGAACAGATTCAGATTTATAACATCGACAACGGCAAACGCTTCACCACCTACATCATCCGTGGCGAAGACGGCTCCGGCATGATTTCCGTTAACGGCGCCGCAGCACATCAGGCCGATGTCGGCGACCGCATCATCATCTGTGCCTACGGCAATTACGATGACAGTGAACTGGCCGGCTTTAAGCCGAAAATGGTGTATCTGAACGAAGACAACAGCGTCAGTCACACCAGTTTTGATATCCCGGTGCAGGTTGCCTGAAGCAACCGACATACGGACACAGAAAGCCGCCCGGATGGCGGCTTTTTTATTGCCTGAACAGCCTTCCTGACCCATCCCTTCTTCTGCCCGCTACCCGCTGTGGCCAATCCTGACCTTTTTTGCCCGCTGCTGCCGCCTTCCGTATACTCAAAGCAAAATGGTTATTCAAGGATACGCTATGTCTGTCTCAGGAAGTCTTACGCAATCGGACAGCTGGAAGTCACTGCACAAGCATTATGATGAGATAAAAAGTCAGCACATGCGCGACTGGTTTGCCGCCGATCCCAATCGCTTTGAACGCTTCCACACAGAAGCGGCCGGTCTCTCCCTCGATTATTCCAAAAACCGCATTAACGAAGACACCATGCACCTGCTGCTGCGCCTGGCACAGGAAAGAAACCTGCCCGCCCAGATCGACAGTATGTTCACCGGCGAAGCCATTAACCGCAGCGAACAGCGCCCGGCCCTGCACACCGCCCTGCGCAATTACAGTGACCGGCCGATTCTGGTAGATGGCCAGGACATCATGCCAGAGATCCGCGATACCGTGCATCGCATGGAAGAATTCTGCTGGAAAGTGCGCCGTAATCAATGGCGTGGCTACAGCAACAAACCTTTTACCGACGTAGTATCCATCGGTATCGGCGGTTCATTCCTGGGACCAAAACTGGCCTCCAGCGCCCTGAAACCCTACTGGGACAGCCGCCTGAACATCCACTATCTGGCTAATATTGATGGCTCCCACATTACCGAAATTCTCAAGCGTCTGGACCCGGCCACCACGCTGTTTATTATTCAGTCGAAATCCTTCGGTACTCAGGAAACCCTGAAAAATGCCACCGCCTGCCGGCAGTGGTTTCTGGATAACGGCGGTACTGAAGAAGACCTGCCAAAACATTTCAGCGCTGTGTCATCCAACGTCGAAAAAGCCAAAGCCTTTGGCATCGACGAAGACAATATTTTTCCTATGTGGGACTGGGTCGGCGGCCGTTATTCATTATGGTCGGCCATTGGTTTGCCTCTGGCACTGGCCATTGGTATTGATAACTTCCGCGATTTATTACGCGGCGCCTACAAAATGGACGAGCATTTCCGCACTGCACCACTGGCGCAGAATATGCCGGTCATTATGGCTCTGCTGGGCGTCTGGTACGTTAACTTTTTTGGCGTCAATTCCCACGCCATTCTGCCTTACGACCATTATCTGCGTTCTCTGCCCGCGCACCTGCAGCAACTGGATATGGAGAGTAACGGTAAATCCATCACCATTGATGGCAACCAGGTAGACTATGATACCGGTCCCGTTATCTGGGGTGGGGTTGGTACCAATGGCCAGCACGCTTTCCATCAGCTGCTGCATCAGGGCACCCATTTCTCGCCCTGTGATTTTATCATGCCCATGTGCAGCCATAACCCCATCGACAATTTCCACGCCATGCTGGTATCTAACTGCCTCAGTCAGAGCCAGGCATTACTGCAGGGGAAATCCGAAGACGAAGCCATTGCCGAACTCGTTGCCTCCGGTATGAGCAAAGCCGAAGCCATCGTTCTGGCGCCGCAGAAAGTGATTCCCGGAAACCGTCCCAGCAACACCATTTATTTTCCCAAAGCCACACCACAGACAGTGGGGGCACTGATCGCCCTTTACGAACATAAGGTCGCCGCCCAGGGATTCCTGTGGGGCATTAACTCCTTTGACCAATGGGGCGTGGAACTGGGTAAACAACTGGGCAGCAAAGTATTGGGCGCACTGGAATCCGACGCCATCCCCGAAGACTTCGACGGTTCCACCAACGGCTTGGTAAGAGCCTTCCATCAGATGCAGAATTTATTGTAACAACGCACCAAAGTAGCGTGCTCCGAAAAAATAAAAAAGCCGGATTGTATTTATCCGGCTTTTTTATTGCTCAGGAAGAGGCTTTTTTCGTTAACGGGCTGACCTGCCCGGACTCCGGTAATTCCTTACCGGTTACCAGCCAGTAAGCGTAATCTGGCCATACATCAATTAAAGCCTCGACCTCATTCATGGACAAACGGGCGCGCTTATTCATAACCGAATTCCATCTGCTTTCGGGAATTCCTGTGAGACCAGCCAACTCTCGTCTGGTTTTTCTCTCAAGGCTCAATAATAAGTCGATTCTTTCTAACGAATTCATTTTTAATAGCCAAATGATATCTAAACAATACCACCCAGCATTTGCATATAGTGCAAATTAAATGTAGTATGTTCAAAATTTAAAAACTTAATGCTCAGTTTAAGCATGGTCAGTCAAGCTATCCCAAAGCATCAGCTTCGTAAAGGGAGGGATAGCCTATGCCCGAAGGAAGATACATGGAACGTAACCAAGCCCCCTCAGCAGAAGCACCATTTGCCAGGCACCATGAACATGCCAATACACCAAGCGATATTCTGCGGGTTGAATACCAGCTGGCGCGACGTAATGAACAGACTTGCTATCCGGAATTGCTGCTGCGCTACCTGGTTCTCCTGATTGCCGAAAATAAATCGGCACAGGATCTGAACATGATCGCTAATGACATCCGCGCTGAACTGAACGACTGGCATATCAGGCAACTACGGGAGAAGCTGCGGCAAACTTTCTCTCTCTGAGAACAACACCGCCGGTAATGTTTCAACGAAGCCATTACCGGCCCCGCACCGCGCTTACGGGGAACGCTTTCGCCTGTACTACCACCCGCATCCCCGGTATGCCGTGTTTCTATCCGCGCGTCCGCGTGGGACGCGACGATAATGCTATCGACTTATTACACATGATAATGGTTTCTATCCGCGCGTCCGCGTGGGACGCGACCCCACGACCGCGCCTTTGTCGTCGCCGGAGCCATGTTTCTATCCGCGCGTCCGCGTGGGACGCGACTCGTTTTGATGATGTGCCCGGTAATGATTTTCAAGTTTCTATCCGCGCGTCCGCGTGGGACGCGACTTCAATAACGCCATCCTCTGCGATGTATTCAGGCGAGTTTCTATCCGCGCGTCCGCGTGGGACGCGACTGATTGCGAAAATAAGTTCTTTAAATTCACGCCAGTTTCTATCCGCGCGTCCGCGTGGGACGCGACATCCAGGTCGACGAAGAAAAAGGGGTCGTTCGGCGTGTTTCTATCCGCGCGTCCGCGTGGGACGCGACGCAATGTACACAGTCCACGGCCAGCGGATCGCGTGTTTCTATCCGCGCGTCCGCGTGGGACGCGACGTGACTAATGCAGTATCCGTTGAACGACGCGCCTGGTTTCTATCCGCGCGTCCGCGTGGGACGCGACTGACTATGGCACTAACTGGGGATTTGAAGGCGTTGTTTCTATCCGCGCGTCCGCGTGGGACGCGACCAGTGGGTCGAGATTGTGCCTTGATATTGTGCCTGTTTCTATCCGCGCGTCCGCGTGGGACGCGACGGCACATATTCCTATCTTACTGTCCGTGAAGACCTGTTTCTATCCGCGCGTCCGCGTGGGACGCGACTTTCTTCATCTGAACCGGTTGAGTCGATAAGCTCATGTTTCTATCCGCGCGTCCGCGTGGGACGCGACAACCGAGCCGCAAAGTCAGACCGGCACAGTATTTGTTTCTATCCGCGCGTCCGCGTGGGACGCGACTTCTAACTGCGCCATTTTTGCGCTGTCATATTGCGTTTCTATCCGCGCGTCCGCGTGGGACGCGACCTATCCGGTGTTACGGCAACCCGAGTGGAAGAGATTGTTTCTATCCGCGCGTCCGCGTGGGACGCGACCTGGTCTTACGTTATATCAGTAACATCATCAGGGTTTCTATCCGCGCGTCCGCGTGGGACGCGACGCACAGGAGTGAGTGGAAAGCATTACGCTAGCGAGTTTCTATCCGCGCGTCCGCGTGGGACGCGACTCACCACGGAATTCATGAACTGAAAATTCGTGAGTTTCTATCCGCGCGTCCGCGTGGGACGCGACTTTCCCCGATTAACTGAAAACCGGTTGATGATGTGTTTCTATCCGCGCGTCCGCGTGGGACGCGACATAGCTGCAGATCAGAAAAATCCACGTCGTTGGGTTTCTATCCGCGCGTCCGCGTGGGACGCGACTAAAATCAGTCGTTTGCGGGTGGTGGGTGCGCCGTTTCTATCCGCGCGTCCGCGTGGGACGCGACCAGTCACTTACAGACAAGGCCGCCAGCATTTTTTTGTTTCTATCCGCGCGTCCGCGTGGGACGCGACTGTTTTTTAAATACTTGTTTCGCATCGCTTCTCTGTTTCTATCCGCGCGTCCGCGTGGGACGCGACTTGATGAAGGCTCTCCAGACGGTGACTGCACCGTGTTTCTATCCGCGCGTCCGCGTGGGACGCGACATGCTGATTGGGAGTTGTTTCTTGGAGAGTACGCAGTTTCTATCCGCGCGTCCGCGTGGGACGCGACTCACAACCTGTTCGGCAGTAAACGCTTGCGTGGTGTTTCTATCCGCGCGTCCGCGTGGGACGCGACCTTTACTGGTGATCATGGTGCCGCCTTCGGCTGTGTTTCTATCCGCGCGTCCGCGTGGGACGCGACGCGGTCGGCTGTGATGCTTCGGTCTAAAGGGTCGGTTTCTATCCGCGCGTCCGCGTGGGACGCGACATTCGGGTTGAACTTCAACAATTTCACCGGAAACAGTTTCTATCCGCGCGTCCGCGTGGGACGCGACGGGTTTTTTCAAAATTAGCCATCGAATTTCTCCTGTTTCTATCCGCGCGTCCGCGTGGGACGCGACGAAGCTATACGCTCATTAGCTTCATTCGTCTGCTGTTTCTATCCGCGCGTCCGCGTGGGACGCGACTACCTTCGGCAACAGTAAAATCAGTTAATACCGGTTTCTATCCGCGCGTCCGCGTGGGACGCGACAGACGGAGAACGATAAATATCATGACCAGCAGGAGTTTCTATCCGCGCGTCCGCGTGGGACGCGACCTGGATTGTTATCAAATTCCTTACGAACACCGGAAGGTTTCTATCCGCGCGTCCGCGTGGGACGCGACATTCAGGCTCCTATTGGTTCCGGTATCTCCGGTATGTTTCTATCCGCGCGTCCGCGTGGGACGCGACGTTTTCATATTGAGTGGCCTCTGAGTGTGGAATCAGTTTCTATCCGCGCGTCCGCGTGGGACGCGACGCGGATCGGCGTCAAGTCGTACAATCGCGAAACGTTTCTATCCGCGCGTCCGCGTGGGACGCGACCGCCGTTCTCCGCTTCGTCTTCCGCGGCGGTCGGGTTTCTATCCGCGCGTCCGCGTGGGACGCGACATGAGCTGCAGGCACACACGTACATCGCCGGACTGGTTTCTATCCGCGCGTCCGCGTGGGACGCGACGCAGATCCGCGCCGAACTGGAATTCGTTACTGGTGTTTCTATCCGCGCGTCCGCGTGGGACGCGACATAAAAATGGCGTTGAATGTATTTATATGAGCTATGTTTCTATCCGCGCGTCCGCGTGGGACGCGACCCATCTATTTGCGTACCAGCAAAAAGACTCTACAGTTTCTATCCGCGCGTCCGCGTGGGACGCGACCTGGCAACTGCCTGTACGCTGTTTCCGCTGAAGTGGTTTCTATCCGCGCGTCCGCGTGGGACGCGACCCCTGGTGTCGGGTATCACCAGCGCGTTAAGTCAGGTTTCTATCCGCGCGTCCGCGTGGGACGCGACCGATCAGCATTGTCAGGATTCTGGATAAAGTCCAAGTTTCTATCCGCGCGTCCGCGTGGGACGCGACAAGCTATACGCTCATTAGCTTCATTCGTTTGTTGTTTCTATCCGCGCGTCCGCGTGGGACGCGACTCGGTTTGATGATGTGCCTGGCAATGATTTTCTGGTTTCTATCCGCGCGTCCGCGTGGGACGCGACGTTGCGCCTGCTGCTTGATACAGAAGACATTGAGTTTCTATCCGCGCGTCCGCGTGGGACGCGACGGTGCCTTATAGAAATTACTCCTCAGGAGGAGATGTTTCTATCCGCGCGTCCGCGTGGGACGCGACTAAATCACCTCATTAAAAATGATCAATCAAGCCAGGTTTCTATCCGCGCGTCCGCGTGGGACGCGACGTTTCTACGGCCTCTCCTTCTCCCTGATTAACGCGCGTTTCTATCCGCGCGTCCGCGTGGGACGCGACGCCTGTAGTCTAAGTTGTTAAAGAACAAAGGAAAAGACAGACTTTTCCGCTAACCCGGAACTCAATCGGGGAAAATATGCCGGCATGTATTTACGTCAGATTTTCGTCTTTTATTTCAATAGGTTACAAATCGCCACACCCTCCGGATTCTGGTGAGAACCAAGGGTCAGCGATTGCTACAGAATCAGGTTACTGGTGTGAGGGTCTGGCACGGCTTTAACGCCATGATGCTCTACCTTTTCCCGACCTCTTTTGCCAAGGTGATAGAATCGAAGACTGTCTTCAGAAGAGTTATAAATATCCAGTAATTTTGCTTTCAATAGTGCCAGCTGTGCAGGCGTCAGTTCACATTCAAATACCGAGTTCTGTACACGGGTTCCATAATCAAGACACACTTTAGCTATCCGTCTTAACCGTCCTCGTCCATCACTGCTGATAACACTGACGTCATAGGTAATCAGAATAAGCACAGCATCCCTCCTTGATTATTATTTCACCAGCCAGGGAGTGTAATACTCCATGTCACCGCGGATATGGCGGGCGAGTAACAATGCCTGGCAGTGAGGCAATAATCCCATAGGAACTTTCTCCTGCAGATACGGGTGTATCAGTTCCTCCCGCTTTTTATCCTGATAATGTGTCAGAAACGTCTTGCGGCCATCATCGGTCAGGCGGACTGCCCCACTGGCTTCGGAAACACAATCTTTTACCTTAAGTTGCTGCCGGTTGATCAATGTCAGCACCAAACGATCTGCCCAACCAGCCCTGAACTCTTCCAATAAATCAAGCGCCAGTCCTGGTCTTCCGGGCCGGTCCTGATGCAGAAACCCAACGTAAGGATCCAGGCCTACCCCCTGTAAAGCCGCAATACAATCCTGAGTAATCATAGAGTAAGCAAAGGACAACAGAGCATTGACAGCATCTGTTGGTGGACGGCGAACACGACCATTAAACTGAAAACCTTCAGCCCGTATCCGATGCTGTAATACACTGAAATACGCATTGGCAGCATCACCTTCTATGCCCATCAGGCTGTTACCGCTATCAGCGTACTGAGAACGCCGCAGGCTGGTTGCCAGTTTTTCAATTGTCTCTTTCAGTTCCTGCTTATGCCCATGATTACGAACATCTCTTTGCAAGGCAGCACGGCTGTTGGCGATTTTTGCCGCAATCATCAGCCTGGCAACAGATAACGCTTTATCTTTATTATCTGCCCAGCGGTACTGGCTTCTTCTGAGCAGCACATTGCCGCTTTCCGGTCCCTGTGTACGTACCAGAAAACGACCATATTCAGTAAAAAAACTAAGCCCTATTCCCTGCTCTGCCAGATATCCCATAAGAAAGGGCGACACAGAAACCCTGCCAAAACAGAGGATATTACTCAGTGCCAATGAGGGAAACTGGCCCAGTTTCTGATCCCCCTGTTTTATGACAATGGTTTCCCGTTCCTTATGCAGGTAGGTTTCCTGACGGGTAATGTAAAGTGTATTGAGCAGTTTTTTCATTCCGTGAACAGCTCCTGAATATAATGACCGGAGTGATCCAGCCTGAAAATTTCCGGCTGACAGATATCGACTAATGAACAGGCCTTACATCGTTTCCGATCATTTGTCGGGGGTGGCGTTTTACCTTCCTGTAATAATTTTCTGGCTTCTGATATTACTTCTTCAGTTTTTTCTCTGAGCACCGGGGTAAAAACCACGGACTCACGATGACGGGTTTCCCAATACCATATCGCACCATCTTCAACGCAGACACCCCTCATCTCTTCCAGGCAGATAGCCTGAGCACAAAGCTGAAATCTGTCCCAGTCCTGAATTTTCGACTTTCCCCGCTTATATTCCACAGGATGTAACTGAACCGGAACCTGATTATTGTCAACTTCCAGAAGATCCATTTTCCCGGTTAATCCCAAGCGCTGACTATTAAGCAATACCGCTCTTTCATAGCGGATATTGCCCCGTTGTTCCGGCTCCCCACCATCAACCCGCTGATGCAGAAGTTGACCTTCAGCAGTAAATCGGTTGTCTGCCCATATCTGCTCAATATGAATGAGCGCAAACTGGCGGGGGCAATAGGCATAATGTTGGATCGCAGAAACAGCCAGAATGTCGTCCATGACCTGTTATCCTTTTTATATCAGAGAACTTCTTCCACGCTGACACCTTCCGGCAAGGCTTCTGCATTCAGGCTGATGTCATAATCGCTGAATGCCTGGGCCGGACTGCCGGGTTCACCCTTAATCCTCTTAGCCGATACCAACTCAAACAATTTATGTGCTGGTGCATTGCCAAGAGCATTATCATGCTTGAATACATAAAGTTTACGGGCAGACATTTCTCCCCGGGCTGCAGAATGATCATGCTCAAACATATTAACCATGGACTGCCATAACAGCTGAAGATCACCTTCTGAAAAGTTCGTCTTCTCCGCTAATTTAGCGGAAACATAACCATGCACACGATAAAGTCCATAAGGAACAATATGTTTACGGCCCATAGTGCGTTCTTTTTCCAGATCCTTTTCGTTAGTTACTGCCATTCTGGTAATGGAAATCTCCAAAGGAACAATCGGATCTTCTGATTTTGCAAAAGCAATCTGAATAGGTCCCCGGACCTGACCAGCATTAACCTCAGTAGTCATTACTGCACCAAAGGCACGTACATCGTAGTAGTTGTTACACATCCACTGTGTCAGATCCAATGCCTGCTGATGATCTTTTGGCAGTTTTTTAGCAACCGGCTCTATTCCTATAGCCTCATAGGCTTTCTTATGTTGATTATTAAGAACTGACTTTTCCTGCATGTAGATGTCATAGCCCGCTTCTTTTTCTTTTGCCAAAGAAACAAAATTACGGATTTTCCTTTTCAGACACACATCTGTAACCAACCCCTGATTGGTTTCAGGATCAAGACGTGGCATATTACCTGCATCAGGGTCACCATTAGGGTTACCATTGATCACATCAAAAAAGAATACAAACTCATAGCGGTTATGGATAGCGGACATCATTCATCTCCTTCCGTGGTATGTTCATCAGAAGCCGGTGCTTCGATATCTTCTTCATGTTTTTTAAACAGTTCACTGCGCTGATGGTAGTAACCAATAGCGAAACGCCCCTGCTCCTCCAGACCAAGACTTCTGGGAAAGGAGGATTCGAGTTTATCTATTACTTCAGCGATCTGCTTTTCCAGCGTAACAGCAAGCCCGGGTTTAATTTTCCGGACCTTACTGATGTGATTTTGTGCATTACACAGCAATACCGGAAAAACACTGGCTGGCGTCGCTGAGGCAGAACCATAAAACCTGTCCCTTATCGTCGCATTCACACCTTTCCCTAAGGCAGCTCTCTGTGCAGATTCAAGGCTGAAAAACAGCCTCCCAAGAATATATCCGGGGTCTTTATTTTCAGTATCCAGGCTCACGTATAACTCCTTGTCATAATGTTCATAGGTTACTTGGTTCTTCAGTCGTGCATTACGCACAAGAACAGCTTTGCATAGTGCAACACGCAGATTGCTGATATCACCGTCGGCACGGAAGCGCATAATCAGGTTAGCCAACAGACTTTGTGGATAACGCTGCCCCGTCAGGATCGCACGTGTAAACTCACCCGCCAGATGGGGGGAAGCATCATCCTGTTTCGGTCTTGCTCCTTTGCGATGAGGGACTGTTTCGTTAATCAGCCGCCAGATGCTTGGCTCAGTTCTCCACGGCACAGGGTTAAGCAACATATCCTGATAATGCTGTGCGAGACGCACAGAAAAATGTTCAAGGGTATCCGTTTCCCAGAAACGGACAGACAGCCTGGCCGCGTTGGGAGCCAGGCCCAATATATACATCCGGGTATCCGGGTTAAGGTCCTGCCCTATTTCCTGTAGCGGCCTGCCCATCACCAGTTGAGTTAAAGCGCTCTCAAGCTTCCCGGTTTCTGCTTTATCAGAAATCTCTCCGGCATCGTTATCGTCGATAACCGGAGCACTGGAAAACAGACTACTCAATAAGCGTTCACTGGCTTCTGCCTGCTGTCTGAGATCTGCCTCAGCCCAGAATACAATGGTCATATCACCAATCTGAACCCGCTGGTGATTAGAAGAATCACGGCGCAGCAAATAGTTTAAGGCAGTACCATAAGCAAATGCGGCTTTATCTGAAACCGGCGCATTCATCCCCTGCTTTTTACCAAATGACTCGGAAGAATCGAGATTGAAGGATACTAATGACGCACCGGATGATTGGGCATCTTTCACACCTTTTATTGATGGGTGCAGAGTTGCTACCGGTGACAGCTCTCCGGTAATCAGACATACCTGATTACTTCCAACAGAAGCAGATAACTGCCGCGCCCGGATTGCTTTAGCCGCGGGTCGCTCATGAATAAAGCGCCGCTCACCATCCAGGCGGAATACCATATTGGTATCCAGCATCTCTTCCGTCAGGCGTCCAGAGCATGCCTTATCGTCAGGATTCCAGTGATCCAGAAATGCCAGTAAGGCTTTCAATCCTTCATCATCAGAATCATCAAGCCATTCATGGTGATATTGCTTAAACGCTTCATGGGTCTTTCTCGCCCGGTCGATTTCCTTTGCGGAAGTTTTGGTGGTCAGCCCGAGAACATAAGCTGTTTTATCCCACAGGAAGTTAGGAACAATATTGACCGATTTCTTAGGTGGCTGGGGTACCTGATGCACTGATGGTCTTGGCTTTTTCCCTGAAGTGTCCATCAGGCTGATGATATCAACCAGCTCACCATCAGTATTAATAACCAGTGCGTAACTGATATTTTCCTGGCTGAAGCCATAAGGTGCAATGTCGTCATTACCCTGTTCTGTCAGCCTGTCAAAATAGTTATTCAGAGCTGCCAGAATCATGCCTTGACCTCCTCGGCACTGAAAGCCGGTATATCAATAATGCCCTTACGCATTAATGCCCGAAAGTAATGTGGGGTTGTATCATTGGCAAAGTCAAAGTCATGCAACATCCAGCCAAGATCCCGTTCACCGGATAAAGTATCATCAGCTATCGGTAATTCATCCGCGTCTTCGATCAGCTCAAAATTGGCGGGAAACTCCCGCACACCAAGGCAAGGGGCATGAAAATACTGACCTCTGCGGGCCCGGCGGTTAAATATATCCAGGTGCTTCCCCTCACTGTCACTTTCATCTGCCCGTGAAGTCAGTTCAAAGTGTGCCTCAATCACATAGGCAACATCACGCAGTATGGTCGCCGCACGCTGTTGACGGTCCTGATCCACATAATGAACAAGACCGCTGGTATTCCCGGCCTTCATCGCGTTTTTTACATTCCGGGCGGATATTTTGCTGCCAACTTCATTGCGGCGAATGGATTCAAAACGAATGGGATTGAGTACGTGAATTCTGTCGACGTGCCAGCGGATCGCCGGTTTCCAGTGGATTGCTTCCAGAATACCGCGGGCAGCAGATGGCGTGATCACATCATAACTGACCCGTTCTACTTTCATTTCCGGCCGGGTAAAGCAGGCACGCTCCCCCCAGACCTTCAGCTTAATTCCGTATGCCATCAGACCTCCTTTTGCGCTTAGAGGCCCCCACACCCGGGGGCCTCTAAATCATCACATGTAGTGAAAAGTTTCTATCCGCGTGCATTCAGTAAAGTATGGATAAAGCTTCCGAAATCAGGAGAAGCAAGAATACCAATAAGCACGACTACTACCGACAACGATCTGGGTCCACCATGAATATGGATACGAGTTGCACTAGCTCCTCGGCCAAATTTCAAAGACAGAATAAACCAAGGATCAGCTTTCTCTGGATTCGGCATGATGAACCCTCTTGTGTCGACATAAACAAGATATTCAACTCTGCCTCATATTTCAAACTTCTTTTCACTACAAGTTAAAAAATAGTTCTCTCAGCTGACAGATATGCCGGATTATCCCAGCTAAGTCCACACTCAGGGTCATAAAGCCCTGTATTCTCCAACAGCAGAAACTGACCGCCAAAGCGTTCAGGATGAATCGCCTGAACTGCACCATAAGCCATCAGAGCCTTCAGACCACGCTCCGGTACCTGCACCAGATAACGCTGCAACTGACGGGCAACAGCACCTGGTTTATCAACGAATTCCAATGCCCGGATATGTTTTCCGACCTCAGACTGATCCAGCGTGTTTGCATCCCCAAGATAGGGCACGATAACCGCCTGCATATTGCTTTCTATCATTCTGAAACGCTGAGCCATCTGATCATAGGCAATGTCCAGATCGGTACCGGATAGATTCGACAACTCCATAATCCCTCCGGCATCCAATGCCTTACCTTTTTGCCAATATACTTCTTTAAAATATTCCTGAACCGCGCCAGGCGAAAGCAGATCATCCGGAAACTTCCGGCAGATAGCCCGGAAAGCAGCGGCATACTGTTCTATCTCCGGAGGTACAGACCATTGTTTGTCTGCCCGGAACACCCTGACCTTGCTTTCTGAGCTATGCCGTTTACCTTCCCGGTTGCAGCGACCTGCCGCTTGGGCAATGGAATCCAGCCCGGTTTCGGCTCTGTAAACTGCAGGAAAATCCACATCCACGCCGGCTTCAATCAGGGAGGTGGATATCAACCGCACCGGTTGCCCCTCAATCAGGCGCTGACGAATTTCAGTCAGACTGACTGAGCGGTGATCTGCGCACATCAGAGTCGTCAGGTGGGCACTGCCTTCCATATCCCGGATGCTTTCAAACAAAGCCCGGGCATGGCGGCGGTTATTGACAATACAAAGCACCTGATCATGCTGCCGGAGTTCTTGGATCAGCTCAGCATCTGATCGCTCACCAATGTACTCCACGCTCACCCGTTCAAGTGTTTTATGCAATTGCTCAGGCTCAGGGATCAGTTCCCGAACATAGTCCAGACCCTGTTCAAAACCGTCTTTACTCTGTAACGCAGGCTGTGTTGCTGTACAAAGGACCAGGCTGGTGCGGTAGTTCAACGCCAATTCCTTTATCATAGCGACACATGGTTTCAGCAACTTTGTTGGCAGGGTCTGAGCTTCATCCAGGATGACGACGGAGTTGGCAATGTTATGAAGCTTACGGCAGCGGGATGAACGGTTGGCAAACAAACTCTCAAAGAACTGTACCGCCGTCGTTACGATAACAGGTGGCTCCCAGTTCTCTGCAGCCTGCCTGAGTTTGTCTTTACTGTTGGGGTCGGCATAGTCCTGTTTATCGGCATTGAACGCACTGTGATGTTCCAGCACAGCGAGATCTCCCAGGGTACCAAGCGCTTCGCGCCAGACCGCAGCATTCTGTTCCACAATACTGGTAAACGGAATCACCAGAATCACCCGGCGCAAACCGTGAGCAACGGCGTGATCCAGAGCAAAAGCCAGTGAAGTTAACGTTTTACCTCCACCGGTAGGTACATTCAGGGAAAACAGACCGGGAGATTGTTCTGCCTGCTGACGGGCTGTACTCAGAATCTGCTGGCGTATGGTATTTATCCCGGATCCTGACTGAAACTTTGGCTGGCTAAGGTATTGATCCAGTTCTGCTTTCAACTGAATTACAGAAGGGTAATCACTATCCCGTGCAGGTTGGTTTTCAATGCGGTTATAAAAGTCTTCAGTATCCAGAAAATCAGCATCGACCAGACAGGAGTAAATCATTCGTCCCAGTACAGATAACTGAAAGGCAATACCGTTAGTGGTATTCAGAGGTGTGATGGTGAGCTTATTAATGTCAGTCTTTAGATCAATTTCCTGTTTCCAGGTGTCATCAAGTAGCGGTAGCTCTTTCGCTGCCAGACGACGTTGCAAATCAGTGATTGTCTGTTTGTCACTGGTTTCACGGGTATCTGCCAATCCAGCATGATGTCCGGCGATACTGTAAGCCAGCAAAGTGCCAATAAGTGGATTGTGCTTGAAATGCTGCAACGCAATCAGTGCACCATGTGTGGAATGATCAACTTTTATCGTACTTCCGCGTAACCGTTGCTGAAACTCAACAGTGTATTTGCCCAGGTCATGCAGTAGTCCGGCGATTTCAGCCAGCTCTGTCGCACCGAAGTGTCCGGCCTTCTGAGCAGCCTTCTGGCCAACACTGATAAGGTGATCACTGAGCAGCTGCCATTCGCTGTCGGTGACTCCCTCAGCAGAATGCGCGTAATACCGACTTAAAACCGCTTGTCCCGACATTGCACACTCATGCTCCAGTTATCCTTTACTGCATTCAGCATGCCGAATGATCACAAATTACTCAATAGCCGCATTAAAATGCAAAAAAAACTTTGTTCAGGCTAAACAGGCTACAGTCACCTTTCCTACTGCGCTAGAATAGCGCCATCACCCGCCAGCCACCGGCAAGTCAGGACGGCATTTATGTCTGCACATTCCCACGCATTCCCTCCGGCCGCATTTCATGCCATTGAATGGCAGCATCAGTCTCTTCTTCTGCTTGATCAGCGTGCCCTGCCCCATGAGCACCGTATGAATGAGTACAACACTGCCGCAGAAGTGGCCGATGCTATCCGCTCTATGGTGGTGCGCGGAGCACCGGCGATCGGTATCGCAGCGGCTTATGGCTATGCACTGGATGCCCTGGCCGGACGCGACCTGCAGCAGGCTTATCAGGTACTGGCGGAATCACGCCCGACGGCGGTCAACCTGTTCTGGGCACTGGAACGTATGGCGGGGCTGAATACGGAAGCCCCTCACGCACTGGTTGCCGAGGCCCGCAGGATTCACGAAGAAGATATTCTCGCCAACCAGATGATGGGCCAGTATGGCGCCTCTCTGTTACACAATGATTCTATGATTTATACCCACTGTAATACCGGTGCTCTGGCGACTGGCGGCCACGGAACTGCGTTAGGAGTAATACGTTCGGGTTTTGCTGATGGCAAAGTCAGCCAGGTATACGCTGGTGAAACCCGCCCCTGGTTACAGGGCGCACGCCTCACAGCGTGGGAATTAATGCAGGATAATATCCCGGTGTCGCTGGTATGTGATGGTGCAGCGGCGCAACTCTTCCGCCGGGAAAAAATAGACTGGGTGATCGTCGGTGCTGACCGCATTGCGGCGAATGGCGATGTAGCCAATAAAATCGGCACTTACAGTCTGGCGGTGCTGGCCAAACATCATGGTATTAATGTGATGGTGGCAGCGCCGACATCAACATTTGACCTGTCCTTACCGGGCGGAGACGATATTCCGATTGAGCAACGTCCCGCTGCGGAAGTCACCCATCTGAATGGTCAGCCGATAGCACCACCCGGGTGTGATGCCATCAATCCTTCTTTCGATGTCACGCCCGCTGGCCTGATTGACGTTATCGCCACAGAAAAAGGCCTGATTATGCAGCCGGATACTGACAGTATTGCGCTGCTGTTTGCCCGTTAATCAGTACGACATTTTGTACCACAGCAGTGACAACCGATTCTGACATCCGACCGGGGACGTTACCCATGTTGCATTCACAGGACTTCCGGCATGCCGCGCGTGAATTATGTGAGTACGGGCGCAGCTTGTATGAACGGGGCTGGTCACCGGCGACCAGTTCTAATTATTCAGTACGCCTGACTTCCGGCTGTTGCGCTCTGACCTGTTCAGGCAAACATAAAGGCGAACTGACAGCGGATGATATTATGGTGGTGGACTGGCAGGGGCATGCGTTGACTGAGGGCCGGCCATCGGCAGAAACCCTGCTGCATACTCAGCTGTATCAGCGCGATGAGAATATTGGTGCGGTGCTGCACACCCACTCTCCCGTTGCTGCTGTTCTGTCTCAGATATGGCCGGACAACACATTATCTTTCACTGGCTGGGAGCTGCAGAAAGCATTCGCCGGTGAACACAGCCACGAAGGCAGGGTCACCTTCCCGCTGTTTGATAACGACCAGGATATTCAACGCCTGGCCAACCGGGTAGAACAAACCATGCAAGCACAGGGTCAGGGGCATGCTTATCTGATCCGCGGCCATGGTGTTTATACATGGGGCAAAGACCTGGCCAGCTGTTTCCGTCATCTGGAAGCACTGGAAAATCTTCTGGGCTATCAGCTTGAATTACTGAAGCTGGGGCATTCCCCGAAGCCCTGATTCCACCGTGAGGTTATTATGAGCGTTATCCGCATTTACAAAGACAGTAATCTGAGTCACACCACCGATCTTTTGTTCACCAGCGAAAATAAAACCAAAATCCGCGACCGTTTGCAGGAAATTGGTGTGCGCTTTGAACAGTGGCTGACGCCGGCTAATCTGTCGCCCGGAGCGGATGAAAACAGTGTTATCGAAGCCTACCAACAGGATATTGATCGCCTGATGGCAGAAGAAGGCTATCAGACGGTGGATGTTGTCAGCCTGGATGCTCACCACCCGCAGAAAAAAGAAATGCGCGAGAAATTCCTCAGCGAGCACACTCACAGTGAAGATGAAGTACGCTTTTTCGTTGCCGGTCACGGGTTGTTCAGCATGCACGTTGACGGAAAAGTCTATGAAGTGCTCTGCCATCAGGGCGATCTGATCAGTGTACCGGCTAATACCCGCCACTGGTTCGACATGGGCCCGAATCCGAATTTTATTGCCATCCGCATGTTTAATAATCCGGATGGCTGGGTAGCTAACTTTACCGGCGATCAGATTGCCACGCACTTTAACCGGCTGGATAACTGATGACGGTCAGAATCATTCTCACGGATATTGAAGGTACAACGTCATCCATTTCTTTTGTGAAAGACGTCCTGTTTCCTTATGCTGCTGAACACCTGCCGGATTTTATCCGTACCCACAGACAGGAAGACGACGTACGTCACCTGTTGCAAGAGACAGCACAGCTTGCAGAAAGCGAAAACCAGGCGGTTGATTACGACGATAGCGAAGCCTTGATCAGAATTCTTCTGCAATGGATTGCGGAAGATAAAAAAGCCACACCACTGAAAACATTACAGGGCATGATCTGGCAGGCCGGTTATGAAAACGGCGATTATCAAGCCCACATGTATGCTGATGCAGCAGAATATCTGCAACAGTGGCACGCCGCCGGTATGCCACTGTATGTTTATTCCTCCGGCTCGGTAGCGGCGCAGAAATTATTTTTTGGTCATTCTTCTGCGGGCAATTTACTGCCGCTTTTCAATGGCTTTTTTGACACCCGGATGGGCGCTAAGCGTGACGCTCAGTCTTACCGGAATATTCTGTCTCAATTACAGCAGGAGCACGATATTCAGGCACAGGAGGTGCTCTTTTTATCAGACGTCAAAGAAGAGCTGGATGCCGCTGCAGAAGCCGGATTAAAAACCTGCTGGGTGATGCGTGATGCGGCTATTCCTGAGTCTGCGCAACACCCTGCGGTTCATTCATTTGCAGATATCCGTTTTTAGCCACTATTTCATCCGGCTGGTCAGATAAGCGCGCATGCCCATACCAGTCCAGCGCTTAAAGGCTTTGGCAAAGGCACTGCCGTCGGCATAACCCAGATAGCTGGCCAGGCTTTCCTGTGTTGCGCCACGTTCTTTCAGTAATTCCAACGCGGATTCCATCCGCACTTTATCCGCCACGACGCGGAAACTCTTACCCTGCTCACCCAGCTTACGGTTAAGGTGGCGTTCACTGACTGACAGCAACGTCGCCATCTGTGTACGGCTTAACCAGGGCTGCTGCCGTAACAGCACGGTGACTTTATCTTCCATGGTCTGCGGACGGATTTTCTGCAGCTGCTGCTGTGCAAGACGTTGCATCTGCTGCTGAATTTCTTCACTGCCGCTGCTCAGTGGCCTTTGCCAGTCGGCCGTGGATAATTCGATAAACGCCGACGGACTGGAAAAATAAAAGGATGCATCCCCAAACAGCTGGCGGTGTAACGGGCAATCATCTTTGCGGCATTCAAAACCCACCGTCAGTGGTTGCAGATCCTTCCCTACCAGCCAGCGCGCTCCCTGCATTATGCCGGCCAGAATGGCATCCAGACGAATGTAACGGCCGTGTTCAAACCGGGCCTGGTAAATCAGTTTCCAGCCTTTATCTGTGCGTTCACGGATAAAACTTCCGCCTTCTCCGATCAGAGTGGAATAAGATACCAGAGCTTCTGCTGCATCCAGCAAGGTCGGGCTGGCCAGTAACAGAAAGCTGAGCATATCAAAGCTGGCCAATTGCAGGGATTGACCAATCTGCAGGCCAATACAGCGGCCAGCCGGTAAGCCTGCAGCCTGGCGTTCGATTTCCTGCCAGAGCGTATTCTGCAACGCCATCGGCAGGCGTTCCTCAGCCCGGTAGACGGCCAGTTCCTGTGTCAGAACCTGTGGTAAATGGATGCCCAGTTCGGGCAGGAGTGTCTGAATGGCACGGGAGAACCCCGGAGTTACGGTCGATGCTATCGCCATCTCTTATCGTTATCTCTTCTTGTTATTTTGTCCCATATTAACCAGAACTGGTCTCAATGGGCCAGCGCTTTATAGTCTCACCCACGCTAGTCTGCAGACATAACAAAGCCGGTTCTGTTGCCGGTGATAAAAAAGCAGAACAAAAATAATAAGCAGGCAGGTACAGCACAATGAAACCCTACGTCGTTATCGGTGCAGGCCCTATGGGCCTGTGCACCGTCCGCCGGCTGGCGGAACAGAACATCCCGGTATGCGCATTCGAAATACATTCCGGCGTTGGTGGCCTGTGGGATATCAACAGTCCTACCAGCACCATGTACGAATCCGCGCACCTGATCTCTTCCAAACGCATGACAGAATTTGCCGACTTTCCGATGAAAGATGAGGTGGCTACTTACCCGCGCCATGACCAGATGGCTGCCTATCTGCAAGACTATGCCGATCATTTTAATCTGCAGCAGTATTACCGCTTTAACACCCGGGTGGATAAGGTTGAACCCGACGGTAAGGACTGGCGTATTCATTTTACCCACGGGGGAAAACAGGAAAGTCTCGATTGTGCCGGCGTGTTACTGGCCAATGGTACATTGCATGAACCCCGCCATGGGGATTTTAAGGGGCACTTCGGTGGCGAGATGCTGCATAGCAGTGAGTATCGCAGTGCCGATATTTTTGCCGGCAAACGTGTATTAATTATTGGCTGTGGTAACAGCGCCTGTGATATTGCCGTGGATGCGGTACACAGAGCGGCAAGTGTCGATATGGTGGTACGCCGGGGCTATTACTTTTTACCCAAGTTTGTCGCTGGTGTACCCACCGACACCCTGGGAGGAAAAATCCGTTTACCCAATCGCCTGAAACAGATGGTGGACGGCACCCTGGTACGGTTAATTTCCGGCAAACCCAGCAGCTTCGGTCTGCCTGACCCGGATTACCGGATGTATGAATCCCATCCGGTGGTGAACTCGTTATTTCTGCATCATATCGGTCACGGCGATATTAAAGTACGCCCGGCCATTAAGCAGCTGACAAGCGCCGGAGCCGAGTTTAATGATGGCCTCAGTGGTCACTATGATCTGATTATGGAGTCCACAGGGTACAACCTGCATTACCCTTTTATCGACCAGCAATACCTTAACTGGCAAGGGGATGCGCCGGCGCTGTACCTGAATGTCTTTACGCCGCATTTCGATAATTTATTTGTCATGGGCATGGTAGAGGCTTCCGGCCTTGGCTGGCAGGGGCGTGATGACCAGGCACAATTGGTTGCGCGTTTTATCCGCAGTCGCGAGGACAAGTCGCCGGCAGCAGATCAGTTTATGCAAAAAGTCCGCAACCACGCAGGACAGCGTGTTGATGGCGGCCTGAAATACCTGCAACTGGCCCGCATGGCGTATTACGTTCATAAAGCCGACTATCTGGATGCCATTGGCCGGGCGCGCAAAGCGCTGGAAGCAGGCGCTTAATATGTCACTCACCAGCCTGATTCTGCTGAACCTGATTCTGGCCTTTATGATGTTCGGTATTGCGCTGAGCCTGACGGTGGAGGACTTCCGCCGTATTCTTAAGCAACCGAAAGGTCCACTGACCGGGATATTCGCCCAGTTTATTTTATTGCCTGCTGCCAGCTGGTCGATGACCATGCTGGTTGCCATGCCAGCTGAAATAGCACTGGGTATTATTCTGGTGGGATGCTGCCCCGGCGGCAGCTTTTCGAATATTATGACGCACCTGGCCAAAGGTAATACGGCCTTATCAGTCAGCATGACCGGCATCTCCAGCCTGGGCGCCGCAGTTATGACTCCGGCCAGCTTTATTTTTTACAGCGGCCTGAATCCGGCGACAGCATCCTTACTGCAGGAAATCGCCGTCCCGGTACAGAACATGTTACTGGTTGTGGTATTAGTTCTGATTATGCCGTTAATTCTGGGGCTGATGACTGCGCGTTTTAATCCGCAGTTTGCACAACGCAGTGATCAGCTGTTCCGACTCGTCTCTCTGAGCGTATTGTTTGCGTTTGTTGCCTTTACACTGAGCAAACACTGGCAGGTATTCGTCAATGGTATCGGCGGATTTTTTATTCTGGTGATATTACACAATGCCCTGGCTCTGAGTGTTGGCAGGCTGTCAGCCGCAGCCGCCGGATTAAATAAACAGGACAGTCGTGCGGTGACGCTGGAAGTTGGCATTCAGAATTCCGGACTGGGGCTGGGTATTATTTTTACCTTTTTTGATCAGTTATCCGGCATGGCGATTATTGCTGCTGCCTGGGGTATCTGGCATCTGATCAGCGGCCTGACTCTGACGGCTTTCTGGAATCTCAGAGACCGGCAAACTCAATCGATGATAATAAAAAGAACAGGGCTTTAATATGTCAATGAATATTCTGATTACCGGCAGTGAAGGTTATATTGGCTCCCGACTGACAGAAGTATTGAGTCAACACCACAGAGTTTTTGGTATTGATATCCGTGAGACTTCTCCATCAACCTATCACTATACCCGTATGGATATCCGTGATCCCCTGCTGGCTGACCTGATCCGTGATAAGCAGATCACCCACGTGATTCACCTGGCCAGTATTGTTTCCCCCGGTGCCGATCCTGAGCGTGATTTTGATATCGATATAAACGGTACCCGCAACCTGCTTAAGGCGTGTGTGGCACATAATGTCGGGCATATAACCGTAACCAGCAGTGGCGCTGCATACGGCTACTATGCGGATAATCCGGCCTGGCTGAAAGAAACGGATACCCTGCGCGGCAATGCCAGTTTCTCTTACAGTTATCACAAGCGTTTAATCGAAGAAATGCTGAAGGATTATCGTGTTAAAGCCCCCCAGTTAAAACAGCTGATATTGCGCCCGGGAACGGTACTGGGTAAACATACCGATAATATGATTACCAATCTGTTCCGCAAGAATCGTCTTCTGGCGATTCAGGGATCAGCATCGCCCTTTGTATTTATCTGGGATGAGGATGTCGTCAACATACTGCGCAGCGGGTGTGAAAACAGTATCAGCGGAATATTTAATCTGGCCGGGGATGGCGCCATGACCATTCAGGAAATCGCTGCGGTGTTAGGAAAAAAGAACCTGACTTTGCCTGCCTGGCTTCTGAAGTCGGCACTGTTTATCGGGAAATCTGCCAGGCTGACACAATATGGTCCGGAACAGCTCGATTTTCTGCGTTACCGGCCGGTACTGGACAATACAGCGTTAAAAAATGTCTTTGGCTTCCGGCCACAAAAATCTTCCCGCGAAGTCTTTGAGTATTACGCCAGTCAGCAGGGGCTGCTGCCATGATACCGTCTGCTTGTGTGCGCCGGAGCTGATTTTATGTCCTGGATCTGGGTTGGCTGTGCGGTGCTGATTGCCTACAGTATTGAGGCGATGACCGGCTTTGGCAGCATCGTTATTGCACTGTCACTGAGTGCGCTGTTATTCGATATTCAGTCTCTGGTGCCGGTTATGGTCGTGCTCAATATTCTTATGACAGGTCCACTGGTGGTGTTACACCGCGCTCACATTCGGTGGCGGCTGCTGTTCACCATTATCCTGCCTTTTATTCTGACAGGCACTCTGGCTGGCATAGCACTGACGCCTTTTATTGCGGCAGGCTGGGCAAAGCTTTTGTTTTCGGTGTTAATTATCTGGTTCGCGTGGCGCGCCATCAGACAAAAACAACCGCCGCAACTTGCGTCAGCCCAACGTAATGCCCTGACAACACTGGCCGGCATCACCCACGGCTTATTCGCATCGGGAGGGCCTTTACTGGTGTATGCCATGGCCCGTGCCGGGCTGGATAAGGCCGGTTTCCGCGCGACTATGCTGACCGTCTGGCTGACGCTCAATACCGGTATGACACTGTGGTTTTTTATCGAGGGGGCGCTGGGCTCGTATACAGAGCAGATCCTGTGGCTGACGCCCTGTGTGATTGCCGGTGCGCTGGCTGGCAACGCCCTGCACCACAGAATCAATGAAGCCACCTTTATCAGAGTTATCTTCCGTTTACTTCTATTAGTCGGCAGCCTGTTGTTTATTCAGTCACTCAGTCATTTGATAACCTGAAGGTTACCGGCTCACGCTGAAATAAAAAAACGCCGGCAAAACCGGCGTTTTTAATAACCATCACTATGTGATGTGCAAGCGCTCAACAGGATCAGAAATGCTGTTGATGGAAGCGCAGGTGGTCTTCAATAAAGGAAGCGATAAAGTAATAACTGTGATCGTAACCTTCATGCTGACGCAGTTGCAGCGGGAAACTGCTGCGTGACGCGGCGGCTTCCAGCATTTCCGGTTTCAGCTGTTCCTGCAGGAAGTTATCTGCCAGTCCCTGATCCACCAGCGCCGGCAGTTTATCTTTCGCCTGCCCCATCAGTTCAGATGCATCATAGGTACGCCACAGTTCGCGATCATCGCCTAAATAAGCGGCAAAGGCTTTCTGTCCCCACGGGCAGTTCACCGGATTGGTAATCGGACTGAAGGCCGACACAGAGGAATAACGCTCCGGATTACGCAGCGCAATCACCAGCGCGCCGTGTCCACCCATTGAGTGGCCGGCAATAGCCCGCTGCTGTGTGACCGGGAAGGTTTCTTCAATCAGAGCCGGCAGCTCTTCTACCACGTAATCGTACATATGGTAGTGCTTGCTCCACGGCGCCTGAGTGGCGTTCAGGTAAAACCCGGCGCCTTTCCCCATATCGTATTGATCCGCTTCATCAGCCACATCATCACCGCGCGGACCGGTATCCGGCGCAACAATAGCAACCCCCAGCTCAGCGGCGACCCGGTGGGCACCGGCTTTCTGCATAAAGTTTTCATCGGTACAGGTCAGACCGGATAACCAGTAAAGTACCGGTACCGGATTTTCTGTACTGGCCTGCGGCGGCAGAAAGACGGCAAAACGCATGTCACAATTCAGCACCTCCGAATGATGCGTGTATTGCTTATGCCAGCCACCGAAGCTTTTGTTCTGGCTTACGATTTCCAGACTCATAATGCTCTCCTGTCAAAAAAGCGCAGCCAGGAAAGACCTGGCTGCGCTTCTTAATGAACTCAGTAGTGAATGACGCTACGGATGCTTTTACCTTCGTGCATCAGATCAAAGGCTTCGTTGATCTGATCCAGCGGCATGGTATGGGTAATAAAATCGCTCAGGGCGAATTTACCTGCCAGATAGTCTTCAACCATGCCTGGCAGCTCTGAACGGCCCTTCACACCGCCGAAGGCAGAACCACGCCATACCCGGCCGGTTACCAGCTGGAACGGACGGGTAGAGATTTCCTGACCGGCACCGGCAACACCGATGATCACAGATTCACCCCAGCCTTTGTGACAGCATTCCAGCGCCGCACGCATAACATTGACGTTACCGATGCATTCAAAGGAGAAGTCCACACCGCCGTCGGTCATTTCAACAATGACTTCCTGAATCGGTTTGTCGAATTTGGTTGGGTTAACCAGGTCGGTCGCACCCAGTTTAGTGGCCAGATCGAATTTGGATTCGTTCAGATCGATACCAATGATACGGCCGGCACCGGCCATTTTTGCCCCGATAATCGCTGACAGACCAATACCGCCGAGACCAAAGATAGCCACAGTATCGCCTTTCTGGACCTTAGCCGTTTTCTGCACGGCGCCCATACCTGTGGTCACGCCACAACCCAGCAGACACACTTCTTCCAGTGGCGCTTCCGGGTTGACTTTGGCCAGAGAGATTTCCGGCAGAACAGTGTACTCAGAGAAGGTTGAGCAACCCATGTAGTGGAAAATAGGCTCACCGTTACAGGTGAAGCGGGTCGTACCATCCGGCATCAGACCTTTACCCTGAGTTTCACGTACTGCGCTGCACAGGTTGGTTTTACCGGATTTGCAGAACTTACACTCACCACATTCAGCGGTGTACAGCGGAATCACATGATCGCCTACTTTCAGGCCGGTCACGCCTTCACCCACAGCTTCAACGATACCGCCACCCTCGTGGCCCAGAATGGCCGGGAATACGCCTTCCGGATCATCACCAGACAATGTAAAGGCATCCGTATGACACACACCGGTGGCGGTGATTTTCACCCGCACTTCCCCGGCTTTTGGCGGCGCAACCTGAACTTCTTCGATTTTCAGGGGTTCGCCCGCTGCCCAGGCAACGGCGGCACGGCAGGTAATAGTATCAGTCATGGTCATTCTCCTGTTTCATGATGGTGACCATTGTAATTACCTTTTTCTGAGCGATAATCTACCTGAATATAAAATCACTATTACGGATATGTAATAATGAACGAATGGCAGGGCCTCAGTGAGTTTATTGCTGTGGCGGAAACCGAAAGCTTTACCCGCGCCTCCCAGCAACTGAAGATATCCACCGCCCAGGTCAGCCGTCAGATTCAGTGGCTGGAAGAACGTCTCGGCATCAAGCTCTTCTACCGCACAACGCGGCGCGTCAGCCTGACAGAGGCAGGCCAGCTCTACTATCAGTCCTGCCGCCCGTTACAGGATGCCCTGCATGATGCAGAGCGCAGCCTCAGCCAGCTGCAGAGTATTCCCCAGGGCACACTCAGGGTCACAGCCCCGGTCACCTACGGCGAACGTCAGCTGATGCCGGTCCTCAACCGCTTTCTGCAGGAATATCCGCAGCTAAGCCTGAGTTGTGATCTGACGAATAAGAAGATGGATCTGGTGGAAGGTAACTATGATATCGCCATCCGTCTCGGACGGCTGGAGAACGAAGACCTGGTCGCTCACCGGTTGGGGACGCGCCGCTTGTATACCTGCGCTTCGTCAACGTATCTTGATCACCATGGCACCCCGGATACCCTGTCGGAACTGAGCCGCCACAGCTGCCTGGTCGGCACCCTGGATTACTGGCGCTTCCGTGACAACCGCGGGGAACGCATGGTGCGTATTCATGGCCGCCTGCGCTGCAACAGCGGCGCCGCCCTGACCGATGCCGCCCGGCGTGGACTGGGCATTGTGCAACTGCCGGACTATTACGTACTGCCCTACATAGAAACCGGCGCCCTGCGCGAAGTACTGACCAACTTTGCCCCCACCGACGAAGGCATCTGGGCCATGTACTTGCCGGGCCGGCAGCTGTCGCCCAAGGTCAGAATCCTGTTGGATTATTTAACCGAAAAAATGTCGCCCGCCGGCTGACCATCTTATGGCCGGCTCAGCGCCTGTGCTTCAGCCAATCGCCACCCAGACCCAGGCCGAAACAATACATAGCAGACACATATCCATACACATGTTTTTTATTCTGATGAAGGTCACGCCACTTTCCCCTTTTCATCTGACAGCCCTTTTTCAACTGACAGTTCTACCTTAACCGCCCGGGAGCGCAGAGCTCATCAAGTAGCAGATACACAGGTAATAAAACAGATTGTTGTTAAACACCTACAGATATAACGGATATCGCATTTCAAAACTAAACACAGATCGCAAAACGTAGTTTTTAACGGGGTAAGCAGACCACGCAGCAGACACAGAACGCCACTGATGACCATCACCTTTGATTTCCTTGCAGCATCGCCGGTTAAGGTAAAACTCAGTCACCGGATAACGCCCATAAAAAAACCCGCCGCAGCGGGTTTTATGACATTCAGATGACACAGGCTATCAGGCAGCCCATTCCTGATTGCCTGTGCCAAAGGTACTGGATATTACTTTTGGCATATTTCTCAAATAACCACCCGCTTTCAGTGTCTTGGAACCTACAATCAGGACTCCACCAGCCATCGCCAGACCTGCAGCCCAACTGATAGACGATGAACTGACGGTATCGACTACCGTTTGTATTTTATCCAGGCCGATTATTTCATTACCAATGCCCGATCCATAAGCACCTCCTGCGGTAGTCGCCACACCGGCGCCAATCAGGCTTAGTTCCATAACCAGAGATTTCCTGGAATCAGAATTCTTAAATATGTCATTTTTGTTAAGGTTAATACCTTCACAAGTAAGGCCAACGTCTTTACAGATTTTTTCAAGATCCGATTTACTGGTCCGGCGTCCACGCGGATTAGAAAAGTAAAAACTCTGCAATCCAAAGCCTTTCTGAGCTTCATGAGGGTTATCTGAGATTGGATTTTTTTCAGATATTCTGCAGCTCTGACGAATGTTCCACAGGCTTCACCGTGTACAAGCTATTGAAGAGAGGCACTCTGCTTACGCGCCATTTGCATCATAGATACCAGGCTTTTCACATGCGCGTCACTGGTAAACTCATTATTCAGCCAGAACATGGAAAAATGGTTATTGTTTTCATGAATCGAATTCCTCTGGTGAGTATTAGGAAAGTAAGCATTTTACAGATGCTTGCCCATTTGAGCACCAGCGTCTTCTTTGTTTTTAAATTTTCCCGGAATTACCGCAGAATGCGCGCCTCCCCAGTCCTCAGAGAAGTCCATGTGTGAATAGGATTCATCTTTAACGGTCCATTCACCTTGTGTTGCATTTCCCTCCCAACGAGTCCGGTATAAACCTGCTGTCTGGAGACCTCTGGATTCGGAAGAATTGGAAAGCGCCACCAGGTTCAGATAAATATCTTTGGAAGCAGGCGATATATGGTAAGACATATCGAAGTCTCCATACCTTCCCCCTTGAGTGGCTGTCCGGCGCCCTCCCGGCGTCTTAGCCAAGGTTTCAACAGAACGGAAAAGACTGGTCATATAATAGTTACCATCTCTGCCGTCTTTCACTCACTTCCATTCATTATACTGGGCGTCCGGCACCCAGACATTGCGGCTCAGGCTTCTGTCATCTTCTGGCCCTAGTATTTTTTTATAGCCATGACTTCCGGTCATTGTCTGTCTCCTTAAGTATCAAATCTCAAATTCAGGGGGAGGTGTATTGCGTTTTAAAATCACGATATGGGGTTCGCCTTTTTGTTTATCGCCATCACGCCACTCTGGATACACCCAGTCTTCCGGTTCACGGTGTTGAGAAAGCTTAGCGTCCGGCCAAAGGTCCTTAACCTCTTTAAGTCGATTTTGGGCAGCGTCACTCAGTTGCCAACGGATACTATCGATAACCTGATCTTTTAGCGCATTCATATTGGCAATCGATATGTCAGAAGGTGTATAACCAAAGTTTCTGAAATCAAGTAATAGAAAATAACGGTCATCAATTGCCGTAGCCGCATAAGCACGAAAATTTGCTACAGTAATATCCCGGTCCGGAACCCCTTCTTTAACCCAAACCCGCTGTTCAAACAGTACCCAGGGCTGGTTACCGATCTGTTTAACCTGCCAATTTACCGGTGCGATCTTTTTTATCAGATCCGGAGAGTCGGGCCCTTTATCAAAAAGAAAACGTAAAATTACCTGCTCAAAATGGTCAGGGTTAAGACAACTCATTCCTTCAGGTAAACAATCAACCCGCTCGACCACTATGGAGAACTCCGTACGCCCAAGGTAT
>DCCG01000035.1 GCA_002314145.1 Thalassolituus sp. UBA1087
AAAGCGAAAAGCTGGGGGCGGCCCTGCCGGCCAGGGGATAAGTTCCCCTGGGAGGCATTAGGCACTGCGGATTTAAAAGTCGTTTACGGAAAGCAGAGTGCTATCAAACTATAGGACAGCAGTGGGCTTTGGCCCGGTTTTTATTCTTACGGATAACGAGAAGATTATTGCAATAACAGACTGACCCAGGATAACGGGTCATGAGTTTTTGCCACGCCCAGCACATAAAGATAAATAATGACCGCGGTAAAAAATGCCCGCCGGCTGGCACGCTTGATAGCAACAGCTCCGAAACCTATGTAGGCCAGCAGGCCGATGACTTTGGCGGTCAGCCAGTGATCCGTCAGTGGGTATTGTGCGATTTTGATACACAGCAGTATGGCAAATATCAACAACAGGGTATCCAGCACATGCGGGATAATCTTTAAGACTTTGTTGCGTCTTAACACAGGGTAAAAATAAAACAGAATAAAGCGACCAACGAAGAGTAAAATGGTCAGGTAGGCAAGACCCGCATGGCTGTGTTTAAGAAAAGAATAATCCACCGTGTATCCCGTTATGCGTGGTTGAATGTCAGACTGAGAAGTTTGTTTCTGCTGTGTTGATAGTCAGAGGCGCAGGGCCTGAGCCGCTATCCACCCGGTTCAGAGTCCAGATAAGATTGGTAGACTGCCAGCACATCGGCCGGAATATCATCCAGCGATAAAGAAAAAGTTTTCGCAAGCATATCAAGAAGCACCACAGCATTCACCATCGAATCTTCCTGAGTGGCTTTTCGCAAACGCGCCGCCAGGCGTTGATTAACACGGCCCACACGCTGGTACCAATGTGCCAGTGTGTGGGCTGAAAAATCCGCCGGCAAAGCGAAACGCTGACGCAGATATTGCCCCATCAGATAAGCGCTCAGAGCACGGACATGGGTTTCTTCCAGCCCCGCGAGGGGGACATGATAACGGGCCAGGGGGCGCAAAAAAGCCAGATGAGGACAGCCACTGGTAGCCAGCAACAGACCGGCCAGTGAACCGATCGCCTGCTGCGCCGTTGCCGGCTGTGACAACAGGCGTTCACCGCTCTGCACCTCCAGCTGCACAGGCTCATGGGATACCACCGAAGAAAAGGTCCTGGTCAGCGGATACAGGCTGAGTGCCGCCGGACAGGCGCCGGTACGGCGCTCCAACGGACAATCATCACAGCGTTCAAAAGCCAGCGTGAGCCATTCCGGCAATGGCGAGGGTTGCGCTGTACGGTGACACAGGCTGGCCTGATCCAGCTCGACGACAAAGCGGTGTGTCTGATCGAGCCGGGTGAAAGCGATGTTGTAAATAATCGTCAGCATAAGCCAGCACTCCGTTATTTACCCTGAGTGTCAGTCTGGCTGTTTTTAGCGGATAATCCAGCCGGTACACCGCCTGGCGATCAGACTTCGATATGGAAGGTGACAGGACCGTCGTTCAGCAGAGACACTTTCATATCGGCACCAAACTGCCCGCTGGCCGTATTCACCTGCTCTGCGGCCTGGCTGACAAAATACTCATACAATCTCTCTGCTTCTGCCGGCGCAGCGGCGGAAGAGAACCCCGGGCGCATGCCCTTGCCGGTATCAGCCGCCAGCGTGAACTGAGAAACCACCAACAGGCTGTAGCCGCAATCCGTCAGGCTCAGATTCATGCGTCCGTTCTGATCGGGGAAAATACGGTAATTCAGTACCTTATGAAGCAGTTTATCCGCCCTGGCTTCATCATCCTCTTTCTGTACACCGAGCAACAGCAGTATCCCCTGCCCGATGTCACCGCAGATTTCCCCTTCAACCTCGACACTGGCGTGGCTGACACGCTGAATCAAACCGATCATAAATTCTGTGAACTCCCGCTGACTGCTTTACGATTGGGCTTATAGAATAATATTCAGTTATGGTATACCTGTCTTTCTTTTGATGATGCACCCGGGTTGTTCTGCGATGAAGTTAGTTCTCTGCGCTCTTGTTCTTTTATCAGCCCTCGCCGCCCAGGCGACGGAGGTTTATACCTACCGCGATGAAAACGGCAACGTGGTATTCAGTGACAAGCCAGGCAAAAACTCGAAAAAGCATCAGGTCAAAGAAATTCCTACCATGCCCGCGTTTGCCATTCCGGAGGAAAAACCGGAAGAAAAGCCAGCGGAGCCTGCGTTTTCCTATACCAGTCTGAGCATTGTTACCCCGCGCAACGAAGATCACCTGCAGGCGGGTTATGCCGGTAATGTGCAGGTATCCGGAGTATTGAGCCCGGGGCTGCGCCCGGATGATGAGATCGTCCTGCTGGATAACGGCAAAATTGTGGGTCAGGGCCGCCAGACCCACTTCAACCTGAAGAATCTCTTCCGTGGCGAGCATCAGCTGCAGATGGAAGTCAGAAACCCGGAAGGTGAAGTCATGATCAGCAGTAATCCGGTTATCCTGTATGTACACCGGGCATCCAGCCTGAATCGCGGCGGCTGATAACGCCCCGCCCTGTACTCTGTACCATACCCGGCACAACCCACACCCGGCACAGGCGTCAGCGCCCCTTCTTCTTCTATCTCCTTTATAAATCCTGCCGGCGGCTGACTGCCAATGGCTCAACCGCACCAACCTTTTGGCTCAACAGGCCAGGTTTCATGCAAAGATTCTTTACCATGGCACCATAAGTGGTCACTATAGACCCATAACGCACCATTTAAGAACACAAAAAAAGCTATACATTTGTACGGTGTTCTCTTTGGTGCCACTTATCATCACAGTCAGCGCTAATATTGTGCATAAAGTAATAATGGCTTGTTTTTTGCTGATACACGCCTGTCGACAACCCATAGCCTCAGACTAGTCCGGTATTCCCGGCCACCGGCAGCAAGCGGAGAATTGAATGCTGGCCAGCGCGATCATTAACCAACGCCTTCTTGAGCACCTGAATACCGGTGTTCTGTTGCTGGACGCAGACCTTATCGTCCTGTACGTCAATCCGGCTGCAGAAGCTCTGCTGGAAATGAGTGGTAAACGCTGTCTGGGCGTGCCTTTTTACGATCTGGCGCACGAATCAGCAGAGGCGACGGAAGCGCTGGAACAATCCGTCATCACAGGCCACTCTTACACCAAGCGTGAAGCCATTATTCAGCTGCATAACCAACAGCACATTACCCTGGATTACAGCGTCAGCCCGGTGGCACATCCGGAAACCCGGTTGCCATCTCTGCTCATCGAACTGCAGGGACGTGACAGACTGATGCGCATCAGCCGCGAAGAGCAGCTGATCGCCAAACAGGAAACCACCCGTTCTCTGGTGCGTGGCCTTGCCCACGAAATTAAAAACCCGCTGGGTGGCATCCGCGGCTCAGCCCAGTTACTGGAACGGGAGCTGCCGTCAGAGGACCTGAAAGAATACACCAACATTATTATTGAAGAAGCTGACCGCCTGCGTGACCTGGTCGACCGCCTGCTGGGGCCGCGACAGATTCCCAAGCAGGAGCAGGTGAATGTTCACGAAGTACTGGAACGGGTTTGTCAGCTGATCGAAGTTGAATCCCAGGGTCAGGTAAGCATTGAACGCGACTATGACCCTTCCATTCCGGAACTGGAAGCTGACAAAGGCCAGTTAATTCAGGCGCTGCTCAATATCTGCCGCAACGCTATGCAGGCAATGATCGAAGCGTCGCCGGCCATTGAACACCCCACGCTGCAACTGCGCAGCCGCACCGTACGTCAGTTTACTATTGGTCATCACAGGCATCGCCTGGTGGCCCAGATCGATATTACCGACAACGGGCCGGGCATTCCGGCCACTCTGCGGGAAAACCTCTTTTATCCCATGGTCAGTGGCCGTGCCGACGGCACCGGACTGGGACTGTCGATCTCGCAGTCTATTATTAATCAGAAAAACGGCATTATCGAATTTACCAGTGACCCTGGTAAAACGACCTTTTCAATTTATTTACCGCTGGAATAATTATGAGCACAGTCTGGATTATTGATGATGACAAATCCATTCGCTGGGTATTGGAAAAAGCCCTTGAACAGGCGAATATCCGTACACGCGTTTTTGAGCAGGCCGAACCCGCGTTGTCCGCTCTGAAACGTGAGCACCCTGATGCCATTATTTCCGATATCCGTATGCCAGGAATGGATGGTCTCACCCTGTTGCGTCATGCTCACGAGGCTAACCCGGATCTGCCGGTAATCATTATGACGGCCCACTCCGATCTTGAGAGTGCCGTATCCTCCTATCAGCAGGGGGCATTTGAATATCTGCCCAAGCCGTTTGATGTAGATGAAGCGGTGAATTTAATTCAGCGCGCCATTGCGCATTTTGAAGAGCTTAATGCCGCAACACCGGAAGCCCCGGAATCCGATGAAGAACATGAAATCATCGGTGAAGCGCCGGCAATGCAGGAAGTTTTCCGCGCCATCGGACGTTTATCGCAATCCAATATCACAGTTCTGATCAATGGTGAATCCGGTACCGGTAAAGAACTGGTTGCCCACGCACTGCATAAACACAGCCCGCGTTCGGCAGAACCTTTTATCGCGCTGAATATGGCCGCAATTCCCAAAGACCTGATTGAATCCGAATTATTCGGCCATGAAAAAGGCTCCTTTACCGGCGCTGGCGGCCAGCGCCGCGGCCGTTTTGAACAGGCCAATGGTGGCACCTTATTCCTGGATGAAATCGGTGATATGCCAGCCGATACTCAGACCCGCCTGTTACGGGTACTGGCAGACGGCGAATTTTACCGCGTCGGTGGTACAACGCCGGTTAAAGTCAATGTACGCATCATCGCCGCAACGCACCAGAATCTGGAAACGCTGGTGAAAGAAGGCCGTTTCCGTGAAGATTTATTCCACCGTCTGAACGTGATCCGCATCCATCTGCCACGTCTGGCCGACCGTCGTGAAGATATTCCGAAACTGCTGACACATTTCCTCAAACGGGCCGCAGAAGAACTGGAAGTCGAGGTAAAAACGCTGCGTCCGGAAACCGAAGAATACCTGAGCTCGCTCGACTGGCCGGGTAACGTGCGGCAGCTGGAAAATACCTGTCGCTGGATTACAGTGATGGCCTCCGGTCGTGAAGTGTTAATCAGCGACCTGCCACCGGAACTGCTGGATCAGCAAGGCAGCACTCATACCTCCGGTAACTGGGAGCAGGCATTACGTTACTGGGCTGATCAACAATTATCAGCCGGGGTTACTAATCTGCTGGATAACGCTGTACCTGTGTTTGAGCGCATCATGATTGAAACCGCGCTGAAACATACCGCCGGCCGCCGCCGTGACGCGGCTAATTTATTAGGCTGGGGCCGGAACACCCTGACGCGTAAAATTAAAGAGCTGAACATGGACGGTCAGGGCGCGGAAGATGAAGACGAAGGGGAAGAATAAAAGGCTTCACCGGCAGCGTATTATTGCGCCAGGCTTCTGAATCACTCAGAAGCCTTTTTTCTCACGCCAGTAAATAATCCGGTCATGCCCGCGGTACACGCCAAAGCTTGCGGTGCCCATGGGATCATCAAATACCCCATCAAGATCCACATCATCCTGCAGCCACAGGGGCGCCGGATAAGTCACGTCCACTTCTCCAGTGTCCTGCCCGCCTGCGACATTAACCGGCGCGCGGAGCAATATTGCATCCTCTGCCAGACCATTGACCAGAGTACCGGAGTGACCGGCGACCTGGGTTATATTATCCGGAGAAAGAACCACCTGAGCAGCCGCATCATAATGCCAGCAGGAATCATCTGTGTTACTGACAAATTCTGATCCGTCAAAATATTCAGCCTCCATATCCATGGTCAGGTCCAGAGTTTCCGGACCATAAGCGTTATTCAGCCACAGCCGGCCATAGCGGATATCAAAACCGGCCTCAGGCAGAAAATCCGCCCGCGCCTGTAAACTCACGCCGTCGCTATCGGTGGCTGAATTCAGACTGAAGGTCAGATCCGGCGAAAAAGGAGCGATTTTAGTAGTCAGTGTTTTGTCATAATAAAACGCATCCGTTGCGCTCAGGTCATACTGCAGAACACCCGGTGAAGATACCGCCAGTAAACCGGAGAAAACACTGGCATTAAACAGCATGGCATTGCCATCCCTGTCCACTGTCTGATTGTCCTGGGTGACGGCACCGATGCGGATATCAGTGGCTTCCAGTTTACGGAAACCCGCAGCGGTATAATTCTGAGTCGTCACACCCGCAGCATTTTGCGCGGTCAGCTGCAGCCTCGGCGCCGTCAGCCAACCAAATGACTGACCCGTATAAGTAAAAGCGCCGGCAGCATTACAGGCAGCATTCAGCTCACCGTTATTCAGCACGCGGGCGCTGAAATGATGGGGATAAAAACGGCCGCTGGGGGCACTGACTCCCTCAGGCAGCGTCTGGCCATAATAATCGCTGCGGGCACGTACAATAAAATTAAACACACCGGCTTCTGACTGGTTCACTGTCACTGTATTAATGTTATCCGCAGCCGCGGTATGCTGATACAGCGCTGGCGTCACAACCCCGTCACTACCTGTGGACGGACTGACCACAGCACTGCTCAATGTCATATCAGGTTGACTGAACGAAGGGGTTGGACGGTTGCCCTGGCACATATCGGTATCACCATCGCGTTGCCAGCCGACCGCCTGAATACGCAGCGGGAAATTCTCCCCGGCTACCGCAAAGGCTTCACAGCGGCTGTCTGCCTGGCTGCATTCACCACCGGTGTGCAGACAAAATCCGGCCGGCACACTGACAAAGCGGCCGTTGCCGTTTAATTCTGCCCCCGCATCGTCAGCACTGCTGTCGGCGCGATAACGTGCATTCAATTGCATGAGTCCCGCATCGTTATAATTTAACCGGAAACGTGCTGTGCCGGTGGCATCAAAACTCAGCCGGGTGGTCGTGGCCGACGTTTCATTCATAGCAATTTCCCGCCCATTCACCAGCAGAGGCCAGCTGACAACGCGGTTTTCTGCAGCCGGACTGACATAATCCCCCCACAGAGCAATGTCTTTTCTGACATTGGCAAACGCAGGCACACACTGGCGTGAGCTATCGTCCTTCTGCACTGCCTGAATGCTGGCACTGGCCAGCCCCTGCCCTGCCGTAAAGTCCGGGCTGTCGACAATAAAACCGCTGTCAGAAAACGTCATACTGCAGTCCGTACCGGCTGGCTGTCCGTCTTTTATGCACAGATTAGTACTGTACGCGAGACTCAGCGGTTGCGAAGAACGGACGGCAAGATCGACACTTTCCGGCGTGGTATGCCAGAGCGCGGCGGTGGTCTCGCCCCCCCGGATACTGATGGTATCGCCGCCTTCCCAGCCGCCGGGGGCCATGGTCAATTCAACCGGATCCGTATATAAGGTGCTGCAATCCGCATTGGCACAGGCGCGGATAAGAACCTCCTGGGGAGAACAGGTCAGTGCCCGGCTGCTGTAATAAAATTCAAAATGATGCACCAGCGCGTCCATGGGATTAATAATATTGGCGCACACTTCAAGATCATCAATGGCGTGGTTATTGGAATAGTCACCGGTGGAGCCGGTCACTGACAGCAGCAGGTTTTCCGGAATCGCGGATTGCCCGCTGACAGCGGCGACATCCAACGGCGCAATTAACTCAGTGAAACCCCGGCCGGTATCGCGTTCCACGGACAGAATGGCAGTCCCCGCCACGCTGGCGTCGATGGTAATGCGGTAACGATAGCCGGGATTGGCGCCAAACCATGACCAGCGGGTATCAATGGACGGGTTAAGTCGATGGGCACCGGTAATATAAGCGTATCCGCCGGTTCCCTCACCGGATCCCCGTACGGTAACGGAATCCGACCTGAACCCAGGGCCACCAATACGACCTTCAGTGGGATTAGAAAAGTTGCCGTATTCATCCAGCGCAATGCCCAGCCAGCCACCGGCAAAGCCATCGTCATTGCGGCTGTTTGTACGCTGAGCATAGCCCAGAGATCCGCCATAACTGCCGGCCTGCGGCGTCACTCTGGCATCAGAAAATACCAGTGTAATGCCATCGGCTCCTTCGCCGAAAATATCCGGAGACCAGGCATAATGATCAAATTCCACCACAATTTTATTATTGTCTGCCGGAAATAAACGCTGCAGTGTCGATGCCGTAGACTGCTGATCAGCATCCTCAGTCAACAACAGACGCCCGGAGCGGATTGAAGGTGAAAAACCGCCGCTGAACGTCGACACGACCCAATCATCGCCCAGTGCCGAACGGCCAAAGTCATCGCTGAGGCATGTCAGCGGCGGCGTGGCCATACAGGCCGATGTTGGTGTCGAGCGTGGCGTACAGGTACCGATCACGACAGAGGTACCATTGGCAATCACACTGCTCCAGTTCGGTGTTGTCAGGTCCCCGTAGGCCTGCGAGTCATTGAGCGTGATCGCACCACTTTGGGTGGTAATTTCAACCGGCGATGACGTTGACCCCAGAGTACTGTCATTCACCTCCAGTGAACTGGCCCCGGATATTGTCCCGCCCAGCATATCAACGTTGGTTAACTCAGCAGCATTATTGGCGGCGTAAAAACCACCTTCAATAGTAGCGTTACGGATATTAAAGCCGTTGGCTTCTGACCGGGCCCCGCCATAGAGGCCGGTTCCATCGGCATCAATAAAACAACAGTTACTGCGCACTAATCCCTGAACGTCACCACCGCGCAGCACAATGCTGCCACTGACAGCGGTGAGGGTACCCGAGACCTGAGTGTCTGTGAGGCGAATACCATTGTCTGCCACAATATCACCACTGACACGACCATTATTCATGGTAAGTGTACTGTCAGTGTCGATACTGCCCTGCACACTGGTACCGTTGAGATTAATCGCACCGGAGCGGGTGCTGATATCACCAAAAATACTGTTATTACCATTGGCCGTCAGCTCACCATAATCTGCTGATAAGTGAATACGTTTATTGCTGTTGCCAATCACATTATTGTTAAGTTCAAACCCCGCAGGCGCCTGTAAGGTGACATCATCAAGAATTTCACCGGCAGATTCGGATACACGTAAGGTATCGCCGTTGCCCAGCGTTACCCGGCCGCCACAGGTGAATGTCGTACCGGACTGAGTCCAGCTACCGGACGAACAGAAAGGTAATCCGCTGGTATCGCCATTACGGATAACGTAATCCACCGCCCAGACCCTGACAGAAGCCATCAGTAACAGAGCGGCGAGAAGCAGAAAAGAACAACGGCGCATATTATTTCACCATCACTTCGATTTCCCGCCAGGCGCGGTCGCTGGCAGAGCCACACTGACCGCTGCTGGTAATGGTATAAAACGTATCAGTGCCGGATACGCTGCTGCTGCATGCCACCGATACTGAACAGTTCTGCAACCCGGTAACAGCAAAGGTGCGGGCATAAAAAGGAGAAGTATCACACTGTCGTCCGGCACTGCCATCCGGTGGAATCAGCAGGTTTAACGCCAGCTGAGCGCCCGATTCTGCGGCATAAAAAGCGCGGTATGAATTAGCCTGTAACGACAGCGACTGACCACTGCGGGTCTGAATGGATGACATAGCAGTAATAATCACCGCCAGCACAGTGATCACAAAAATCGCTGCCGGTAATCCTAAGCCCTTCTGTTTTATCATGGTCTCAGGGAACATTGCGAACCTGTACCTCCTGTGCCAGCGATAAGGTATTGCCGCGCTGATCCTGCAGAGTATAACTGAAGGTCACCAGCGCATTACGCCGCAGGGTTGCAGGCTGATAGGAAAACACCAGCGAGCCGGTCTGCAACTGATTGGCCAATACTTCACGACCAGTGCTATATGCAGAAGGTAATGCAGCCTGCAACTGGTTGGTATTATTAATAAAGCCGTAGCCGGAATATAAATAAAGCCAGTTGTCCTGCTGACAG
Organism: Thalassolituus sp. UBA1087; assembly: GCA_002314145.1. GTDB lineage: Bacteria > Pseudomonadota > Gammaproteobacteria > Pseudomonadales > Oceanobacteraceae > Venatoribacter. Next base: position 9,881 of record DCCG01000035.1, read on the forward strand.
ATAGTCTGAGGTGCACCACTGATAAATAAGCGCTGCTGTGGCGATGTGCGCGGGAAGCGGTGAGGTTCAGACAAAACAATATCGACTTCCGCACTGCCGGCGGGCAGGGTTTCTTCTGTGCGCGTTAACGGGCCCGCCGTTGACGGGTTATATAAATTTCCCAGAATCGGATAAATACTTAAGTGGCCGCTGACGCTGTCAGTAGCCGATACCGGCAGGGCTGTCAGGCTGTTCGACAGGCCGCCACGATCCAGCCGGGTGTAAGCCGTCACAGAAACCAGTGGCATAAATTCCAGACAGCGCTGATCGGACGTAACACGAAGACTGCCGGGTAATGCGTAACGGACACGCCGTGAAATCTGTTCACTGATAATGTCCGCGGTATCAGCCAGGCGCTGACGCTCACCCGTATCCAGCATACTTTGTGCAGAACGGCTGATAAACTGCACGGATATCACCGCAATGATGCTGCCGATCATGATGGTCATCACCATTTCAACCAGAGTGAAGGCTGCGCGGCGTTGCATCAGAAATTCCCCCGATACGCCGTAAAACGACTGCTCTGATTGTCCGGGGAGCGGATGGTCAGCTCAATACGTTTTGCGCCACCGGCATTAACCCCCACGGAATCATCACAACGTACACTGACACTGACAGAAAAACCGGCGTAGTAAGTTGCCAGCGAGGCATCGGCAAATGCCGGTATTTCATTATCGATGGCATCATAATCGTCGACATCATCATAGCCTGCACGGCTTTCCCCATCGTCTGTGATACGACACCCTGCATAGGCCGGGCTGCCGCCATTACCACTGCTTTCATCAAAACGACTGGCGAGAATTTCATCCAGATATAATTGTGCCAGGTCCAGCGTTTTGGTCTGTATCAGAGCATCGGAACTGCGCCCGGCAAGCAGCGAAAAAGCCTTTAAACCACTGGTAAGCGCCAGACCGATAATCACGATGGTGATGATCATTTCAATCAGGGTAAATGCCCGGAGCCGGTAACGTCTGACTGAACGCATGAAAGAATTCCTGTGCCAATGTGCAAAGTGCAAAAAACCATCCGCTGCCGTTATGGCTGACAAGATCCGTGATGAGAAAACCCGGTGGAGGTAATACACAGGGGGTAGGTATTTTCAGCGACCACCGTCCATTGTTCATTATGGCCTGTGCTGCCATCGCCGGCATACCTCAGAGTGTAGCTTTCACCGTCCGCCAGACTGCTTCCGTTCAGCTGCAAAGCAGCGGCTGGACGTTGCAGACTTTCAGTCATCAGAATCTGTGCGTTCTGTGTTATGGAAAGTGTCCATGCGGAAGACGATTGAGTAATTTGCAGGAAAACGGGCCGGGAGGAAGCGGCATCCGCCAGAGCACGTTTCTGTGCCAGCATGGCCATAGCAATCAATTGATCCCGTGCCGCCACGGCATTAAACGCACCGGTACGGGAAAAAAAAGAAGAAGCCGCAGCGCTGATCACCCCTATCAACACGATCACAATAATCAGTTCTGTCAGGGTAAAGCCGCGGCTCCGAATCATATCATTGCTTTATCAGCAGTCACTGACATCCACAACAACTTGTGGCGTTGCATTCGTCGCCGCTGCGGTATAACTGATCTGACAGTTGCCTGCGGTACTGGCACCACGCGCCTGGATAATAATCTCGTCTCCGGCTGCATTGCCTGCGTCAGTATCAATTAAGGCATAATCTCCGGTCGTAGCCGGTGCCACACTGCCGCTGATCTGCGCAGCTTCCAGAATGCCCGCCGCATCGGCTGTCGGATAAAAGTTCACCATAGTGACTGTCTGTCCTTCCAGATCAACAGATGCCCCTGACGCCAGGTTGGCTGCCAGCGCCTGAGCGTGGGCAATATTGGCTGCGGAGCGGATCGACCCGGCCGCCGCCTGAATCGAAGCTGCCCGGGCTTCGCCGCCCAGATCGGCAAAACGTGGCAGAGCAAACGCTGACAGAATGCCCAGAATAACAATGACCATAATCAGCTCGATCAGAGTGAAACCGGATTGCATTGTGCGAGTTGTGTTTTTCATATTTCCGACTCCTGCTTACTATCGGATAAAGTAGTTAATCCGTCCACGGGACGGAGTGTATTCAATTTCAGCGTTTTTTCCCTGATCACCCACCCCGGGAAAACGATAAATGCACTGACCATCGCGGCTTTCAGCCTGCGGAATATCCTGTCCCTGCAAGGTCAGTGTCTGGTCCTGCAACAGGGCCTGCCACAATCTCTGGCAACGGGACAGGGATTCTGCCCCGGCACTGTTATGGTCTCCTGCCAGTGCATCCAGCGGCCAGCCTGCTGCTGACATCAGTAAAGCGTATGGCCCATGCGGCGGTGGCGGAATGACCCCGGGTTTCCCCTGAACAAACCATTGCTCTCTGGCACCGAGTACCGCCCGCTGTAACGACATAGCCGTTGCCCGCACCTGAGTTTCATAAGCATCATCGATAATTGATGAGATACTTCTCAGCAGAATCCAGAGCAGAAAAGACAGCGCCATCACCACCAGTGAAAAGTGGAATAATCCCGGGCTTTCAAAGCTTCTGATACTCGGATTCATCGGTGCAAACCTCTGTTTATAACCTTAGTTGAGTCGCTTTGTTTTGCCCGCGGATTTACGAAATAAAACAAATAGGCATAAAACCGGCGGATAACAGAGCGGGCGGTTAAAAACACCGCCACATCTGGCCGGAAAAGAGGTATTAAAGAGCGCGGCAAAGATAACGGCAGGCCGCTTGAGGAGAGGTGAGTGTGCAGTGTCGGTCAGCGCCCGGAAGCAGCCCCCGTCGCCACGCTGCCAAGATCCCAGACCGGCAGAAAAACACCCAGTGCCAGAACCAGAACCAGCGCCGCCATAAAGACCAGCAAAACCGGTTCAATGGCATCGGCCAGCTGTTTGATTTCATAATCTATTTCTTCATCGTAAAAATCAGCAACTTCATCCAGCAGGCGATCCACCGCGCCGGTTTCTTCGCCCACGGCCATCATCTGCAGCACCAGAGGCGTAAATAAACCAGTCGCGGCTGCGGTATTGGTTAACCGGTCGCCACGTTCTATACCACTGCGCATATCGCGGATGGCACGGCTGATATACGAATTACCGACGGTATCAGCAACCGTTTGTAAGCTCTGCAGTACAGGCACACCGGCAGCCATCATCATAGAAAAAGAACGGGAAAAGCGCCCCAGTGCAATACGTTCAAAAATACTGCCCAGCAGCGGAATTTTCAGTTTGCCTTTATCCCACCACAGAGCGCCCTCTTCGGTTTTGATATAAATGCGGATGCCGAGCCCGGTCAGCGTCAGTAACAGCGCCAGCACAAGACCGTGGTTCTGTACAAAATCCGATGCGCCAATCAGGATGCGGGTTGCCAGCGGCAGTTCAGCTCCGAGCTTATCAAACACGCCACTGAACGCAGGTATCACAAACAGAGTAATAATAATCATCGCCACTATCATGGCAGTGATCACCATGACGGGGTAACGCATGGCGGCCTTCATGCGTTTGCGTGTTTCACGTTCGGTTTCCAGGTGGAACACCATACGCTTCAGCGCCTGATCCAGCTGACCGGTATTTTCCCCGACCTGAATCAGACTGATGTACACCGAGGAAAAAACCTGTGGATGGCGGCGCAACGCCGACGACAGATCCGCCCCGGCAATCAGACTCTGGGACACCTGTTCAAGACACTCAGACAAAGCCGCGGATGGCGTTGATTCCGACAAGCCTTTAATGGCACGCAGAATAGGAATCCCCGCTTTGGTTAACGCATATAACTGGCGGGTAAACAGAATTAATTCTTCGGCACTGACTTTTTTATGACGCCGGATCAGAGGCTTCACTGCGGATGTTTTTGGCGTCGCTGAGGCCTGTAACTGAGTAATGGTTACCTGCTGTTGCTGCAACTGATCAATAGCCGCCTGATAACTGCTGGCGGAGACATTGCCCTTCACCAGTTCGCCGTTGCGGTTGCGTCCCTGATAAGTAAATTCAGACATCTGCGCCACCATCATCCAGGGTGGCCGATACCCGGAACACTTCATCCAGCGAGGTGATTCCCTGTCTCGCATAATCCAGTGCACACAAAGACAAAGAACGGAAGCCGTGTTGCTGCATCGCGCTGTCAGCAAAATCCTGCTGCTGGTCAGTACGCAGAGCAGCCACCAGAGGGGGCGTCATTTCCAGTAATTCATATACACCCAGGCGTCCGTGATAGCCGGTGTTATGGCAGCGGTGGCAACCATTGGCGGCGTAAAAATCGCCGTCGGCAAAGCCCGGCTGAAGATTGTCAAGCCACACCTGTTCCTGACTGTCGGGTTCATACGGCCGGCGACAATGGGTACAGAGTTTTTTTACCAGCCGCTGTGCCAGTACAGCACGCAGTGATGAAGCAACCAGATAACGGTCAACGCCCATATCCAGCAGCCGGGCAACGGTGGATACTGCATCATTGGTATGCAGTGTCGACAACACCATATGTCCGGTCATGGCTGCGCGCAGAGCGATTTCTGCCGTTTCGTGATCGCGCATTTCGCCGATCAGCACGATGTCCGGGTCCTGACGCAGCGACGCGCGCAGAACGGTGGCAAATTCCAGCCCGACTTTGCTGTTGACCTGAACCTGATTGATACGGGGCAAGCGGTATTCAATGGGATCTTCGGCCGTAATAATTTTCTTTTCCGGCTGGTTCAGTAAAGACAGTGCGGCATACAGAGTGGTGGTTTTGCCGCTGCCGGTCGGCCCGGTCACCAGCACCAGACCGTGGGGCCTGTGTATCAGATACTCAAACCTGTCCTGCAGCACCTGTGGCATGCCCAGCGTATTCAGGTGCAGAATTCCGCTTGTCTGATCCAGCAGACGCATCACCACAGATTCGCCAAACTGCACCGGCATGGTGGATAAACGCACATCAATGCTGTGGTGCAGAACACGGATATTAAAGCGGCCATCCTGGGGCAGGCGCTTTTCTGAAATATCCAGCCCTGACATAATTTTAAGACGTGACACCAGAGCCGACGCGACCCGCCGCTCCTTCATCACCTGCTCCTGCAGTTCACCGTCGACGCGCAGCCGTATGCGCAGCTGATTTTCTTCCGGTTCAATATGAATATCAGATGCCTTAACCTGTACCGCATCCTCAAACAGACTCTGCAGCAATCGCACCACCGGCGCTTCATTAACGTCGGTCGACATGGCCATTTCATCAATGTCGAAATCACTGCTCTGTAATTCGCCTTCCAGCTCACCGGCGATGGTGGCCATCTGTTCCTGGCGGCGGTAAACCGTATCCAGAACATCCAGCAGTTCCTGCTCACGTACAAAAGCGGGTAATACCTGGCTTTTTAAAATACGCTGTAAATCATCAATGGCCATCAGGTCCATCGGGTCGGACATACCGATCAGCAGTCCGCCCTGCTCTTCCGACAACAGCAGACAGCGATAACGGCGGGCAATGGTTTCCGGCAGACGCATCGCCAGAGCCTGATTAATCCGGTAACGGCTTAAATCAATAAACGGATATTGCAGATGTTCTGCCAGAACGGACAGCAGCTCATCTTCTTTTATCAGCCCCAGGTCGGTAATCGCACGGCCCAGTTTTTTGCCGGTGCGTTTCTGTTCCGCCAGCGCCTGAATCAGTTGCTCTTCTGAGATCAGCCCTTTTTCCTGTAACAGGTCACCAAGACGTACTTTTTTACGTACAGTCATATTTACCTCAACTGCTGCAGGCGGCGCTGCACCCAGCGTTGCTGCTGTGGCGTCAGTGCATAATGCGTCATGACATTTTCCAGCACCGCGACGGCCGCAGCGTTTTGTCCCTGCGCGGCCCAGGCGGCAGCCAGCGCCTGCGGCCAATGGACAACGGCAGGCTGCTGAACAATCAGTTTCTGGTACGGCAGAACAGCATCTTTTTCATAGCCCAGCATGTGCAGTCCGGGGGCAGCAACCGACAGCCAGCGTACCGAATCCATGGACGGATTCTGTTGATAAAAAGACACAAAACTGGCTGCATCCTGCTGTTCCAGAAGAATTCTCAGCTTCAGCGTGCGGTAATCCGCGTCGTTGGCGGCTGTTGAATTCTGCAGTGCCTGATTAATCAGTGTCAGTGCTGAGTCAGTGTCTTTTTTTTCCAGGGCACTGACAGCCTGTGTATAAAATAACTGCGCCTTACTCTGGCGACGCACGATACTGACGTTCGCCGCCGGAGCGGCGGCAACAGGCTGTGTGTCTGCTACCACCGGTACTGACGAAGCGGCATCCGTATTGCTTTTGTTGTCATTTTTTGTGGCCACGACATGCGCGCGGCTTAAGGCACCATCATTGATTGCAGCATCATCATTGATTGCAGCATCATCATTGACTGAAGCACGAAGGTGCTGTGCAGAATCATGGCGTTCTGGCACCGCCATTTCAGCTGCTGACATCGCCTCATACTCTCTGGTATTAAGTACCTCGGTCGTGGTTCTTTCAGCAACAGGCGCCTTCACCACGGATACTTCGCCAGACCCTCTTATTACTGTTTCAGTTGCTGCAGATGTTAAAGACGGAGCAGGTGCAACGGCAGCTTGATCTGTCATCCGCCGGGTCGCCTCTGCGGGCGTACTGCCGTTTTCCGGATATTCCCCGGAAACATTCTGATCTGTGCTGACGGTATCCGGACCTTGCAACGGATCCGTGTAATAGCCTGCCTGTTTCCACACCAACAGACATACAATGGCAAGTACCGGCAGCAACAGCCACCAGCGGCCGGCCATAAAGCCTGCTACCTGTGGCTGCCCTGCAGACATAAAAGGCAGGGCCAGCGTATCCGTGCTGTTACGCTGATCAATCTCACGCAGCACGTTATGCAAGAGGCTCATAACATCACCAGCAGCAGACAGGCTGTCAGGGTAATGCCGTACCAGTGATACGGCACGGCGGAATGCCATTCAGACGCCAGCGGCGCTGTTTGATAAAAGCTGCTCTCTGTGTCTGCAACGGCGCGCATGACATGCTGATAACCGAGCGAGTGACAGCCACTGCCGTATCCGGCCAGCAGGGTTTTGGCCGCCAGGATATTAACCAGACGGGGAATCCCCTGACTGGCCCGCCACAGCGCTTTTAAAGCGCCGGGCTGAAATAATGGCATGCCGCGGTAACCGGCCGCACTCAGACGCTGCTGCAGATACACGGATAATGATTCGGAATTATTTAACGGCTCAAGCCTTGCGCTGTAGGTAATACGCTGTCTGAGCTGTCGCAATGAAATATTCTGCAACAGCGTATCCAGTTCCGGCTGACCGAAGAGCACAATCTGAATCAGTTTCTGACGCTCGGTTTCCAGGTTGGAAATCAGACGCAGAGCTTCCATCGTATCGCGCGGCATACACTGAGCTTCATCAATCAACAGCACCAGAGTTTTGCCATCAGCCGCCATCGTCAGCAGCGCCTGCTGAACGCAATACTGTACCTGGCTGTCAGGTAAAGGCTGATCGTCAATCTGTAACTCCCGCGCAATCACACGCCACAGAGCGCTGGGCGTGAGATCAGGATTAGGAATGTATGCCGTCGGTATCTGCTGCTCGCTCAGGCGGTTCAGTAAGCGCCGGCACAACAGGGTTTTTCCTGTGCCCACTTCACCGGATATTTTAATAAAACCTTCACCACCTGACAGAGCATAAACCAGAATATCAAACGCGGCTTTCTGACTGGGCAGATCAACATAAAATTCTGTATCCGGCGTCAGGCTGAAGGCCGGTTTTTTCAGTCCGTAAAACTGTTCGCAGGCCAGCGACAACTCAGTCAGTTGCATAAGACTTCCTCGCCGGCAGGGCACTGGAATAACGTTTATTCAACGCCTCCAGCTGGTTTTCATCCAGCGCTGTTTCGACAATCCGCGGCTGTATCAGAATGACCAGTTCACTCTGCACACTTTCTTCCCGGGTCTGATTGAAAAACCAGCCCAGTAACGGAATATCACGTAAGACGGGAACCCCTGCCTGGGTGCTTACCTTGCGGTTCTGCATCAGCCCGCCGATAACGACGACCTGTCCGGACTTTGCCCGGATTATGGAATCGGTTTCGCGGACAGAGCTGTAAGCCAGAGGCAAGGTATAATCATCGTCATTCAGCTCCAGGGTTTTCTGCTTTTCTTCAACTTCGGTAACGGTCGGATGCACATGCAATGTGACTTCGCCGTTTTCCCCTACCTGAGGGGTAACATCCAGAGCAATGCCGGAGAAGAAAGGCGTTAATTCAATATCCGGGGTATCACTGGTGGTGGTACCTGTAGTCGTAGTCGTACTGCTGACGTCGGTGACGAAAAACTCATCCGTGCCTACCTTAATAACCGCTTTCTGATTATTAACCGTGGCAATGCGTGGGCTGGACAGCACACGCACATCACCCTGTGTACGCAACAACTGCAGAGCGCCGGTAAAATCACCGAGGGAAAAATTCGCAGTAAAAATACCTTCAATCAGATCATCATTCTGTAACGGAGCGGACGACAGACTGGTATCCGCCTGATAAACGGTACCGCGATAACTTTTACCGCCCAGTGCAGACCAGTTAATGCCGGACTGATAGCCATCACTGAGTGTCACTTCAACAATTTTGGCTTCTATCAATACCTGTTTCTGAATACTCAGCTCAGCTCTTTGCAGATATTCGGCCACGGCAATCTGCGTAGAGGGTTTGCTTTTCAGAATGACAATACCGGCGTGCGGATCAACCACCACACTGGCGTCTTCCTCGCGGCTGATGATGAGTTCAAGGGTGGTTTTCAGGCTGTCCCAGAAGTTGGTGGCGGATTCGGTTTCCACTTCACTGCTGTTGGCATTTTTTACCACGCGTACGCGTTCGGTGGTGCCATTATCGGTTGACTCGGATGCCGAGCTTACCTGGCCACTGCTGACCCGCATTCCGGAAACACCGGAGCGTTTTACGTTGAGATAATTAATCGGAAAAATACGCGTCTGCTGCTGATCCGGCAGAATCTGAATGCCATACGGCGAGCGGACAAAATCAAAGCCATAAAGGTCGCGCACCGCCAGCAGGGTTTCTTCCAGTGTCACCTGTTTAAGATTCAGGGAAATAACGCCACTGACGCCAGGATGTACCACCAGGTTATTGCCGGTTCCTTCCACCAGACTGTTAAAAAATACATCCGCCGCGACGCCATTGGCCGCCACATCAAAACGTTCTTCAGCTGCTTCAGCCTGCAGTGGCGGCAACAGCTCAGCGAGCGGCAGAGGTTCGGGGTCATCGGTGTTCACCGGATCAGCACTGACCAGAGGGACATTGCCGGCATCCGGGTCGCTCCTGCCGGACTGCGGGGAAGCACAGGCCGTCATCAGCAGGACAACCAGTAACGTCAGTGCTGCAGACAGTGTGTAGTGGAAACGGATGCTCACAAAATTACTCATTAAGACGACCAAAAAATTAATGCTTCACAGGTTTAAGTAAAGACAGCTCTACCAGTTTTTTCCGGATTTTTAACGTCACCCGCTGCGGCTGAATGGACACCACTCTGGCGCCCTCCACCAGGTCGCCGGTATGCACCAGCTGATTATTAATCACCGCACTGGCTTCCGTGCCGCGCAAACGGATCTGCTGCAGAGCCAGTGCAGGCGCCGGCGATTCATCCATTACCGGTACCGGCGCCCCCCAGCCCGGCGGTTTCATCGGGTCAGCTGCGTTGACTGCGACTGACAACATAAACATGGCCAACACCAGAGCAGGTTTAATCACTACCTAACACCTCCTGACGACGGCTCAGCGTGGAAACCAACAGCACCACCTGACCGCGGGGATAATCTTCAATATTAAATTCCAGCGATTCCCAGCCCAGCAGCCAGGGCACGCGGTCCAGTTCCTGTAAATAGGTGACCAGCGCAGGAAAAGTCACATCCAGCGTCAATTGCAGACTGTGGCGGAAGAGCTGCACATCGTCATACCCGTCACCCAGGTTGACCCGTTCAGCCGGCAGCGTTTGCAGGGAACGGGTGATCAAATCTTTATTCTGGGTCAGCATATCGGCCAGCAGAGAGGTCATCTGGCCCGGTGATACCAGCGCCCGGGTCAGGGTGTTAATCCGTTCATCCAGCAGGGATTGCTGGGTTTTAAGCCGCGCCAGCTCGTCACGTACCGCCTGATCCGGATCCACCCGGCGGCTGTCATGCAGCGCTTTAAGACGCGCCTGCAAGTGCGCATATTCCTGGTTGGCCTGCTGTTGTTGCTGGCGGTTCAGCTGTATCTGTTGCCATACCGGGATGGTGGCCAGCCACAGCACCAGCGCTGCCAGCACAACCGCCAGGGTTACCTGCATCAGCTTCTGTTCCCGCCCGGACAGCTGCCGGTAGAGACTGATCAGCCCCGCCGCTTTGGGATGCCGCCACCAGTATCTGAGCTGATTCATAAACCGCCCTCTGCCGTGGTCCGGGCTTCTTCATCCGCCGCGGCGCGGGTGTCGAGCACAAACGTCATGGCCCGCTGATGGCGGCTGGACGCGTTTTCTCCGGGGGAGGTCACGTGAATACGGCGGAAACCGCGGCGGATATACGCCGGCTGACTGGTTAAGCGGGCGATGTAGGGGGACAACCGGGAAGCCTGACTGGTATGGCCACGCAACTGCAGATGCTGCCCACCGTGGAATACGGATACGCCGGTGAGCCAGACGCCATCAACGGATACTTTTTCCAGATCGCGCAGCAGGGGAGTGAAACTGATGCGTTCTTCAATGTTCTGCTGACTCAGGTAATTCAGCACACGCTGACTGTTGTGCAGATTCGCTTCAGCCTGAACCCGCTGGCTTTCCAGCGCCGGGTCCAGGGTCAGTGGCGGCATACGGCGCTGTTCCTGTTCCAGACGCGCATTCATATCCGCGACCGCCTGCCGGGTCTGTGTTAACTGGCGGGCGAACCACACATCACTCAACACCAGCAGCAGCGTCAGCAACAGCGCTGACCCCAGACCAGCAGCGCCATAACGGAACAGCAGACGAATTTCTGCCGGCAGTTCCGGAGGGCGGAATTCGTCGGTATAAAAGTTGATAGATTGCTTAACCTGCCAGCTCATACGGCGACTCCCTGCCCGGCCGCGAGCATCTGCTGACGGGCCAGAATGCCGCCATATGCTGCCGCCAGAGAAGCCGTCAATGTGGCCTGTTCCTGCTCATCGGACGGTGCGCCCGGCGCAGCGGAAACCGGCAGGGCAAAATGCCGGACACTGACATTGATGCTGGCTTCCAGCACTGGCAGCACAGCCGAAATATCCGCCTCATCAGGGTGCAGAACCCAGATTTCCGAGACCATCCCCATCCCCTGCTGGCTGTCGAAAAAATCCAGCGAGCGCTGTAATTCCAGGGCCACAGCATCGATATCACTGTGATCCGTAGCCAGGGTGAGGCCGTCCTCCACCGCCGGCATGGCGGCCGCAGCGCGGCTCAGTACCTCGGCACCTGTGTGCAGATGGCGGGCCAGATAAAGTGCCCCTTCACGGTACAGGTAGATCATGCCGTCACTGGCATCCAGCCGCAGCACGCCAATGCTGCCATCCGGCGCATAATCTGCCAGCAGGTTCAGCAGGCTGAGTTCCGGGACGGTAATCAGCTCCAGTGTCAGCTCCAGACGCTCGCACCAGCTCACCAGCTGACGCACAACCTCGCGCTCAGCCACGACTGCGAACGCCATATCCATACGCCCGCGATACGCATCTGAGGGCAGACGAAAACCCTGCACAATGACATCACTGACCGGGCGGGAAATAATATCGCGGATGCGGAACTGTAAGGCCGCCGACAATTCGTCATCAGCCACCGCCGGGGCTTCCAGCAGATGCAGCTCGTAATCCAGACTGTCCAGTGAAATCACCACCGGCAGCTCACTGAGACGGTTATCGGCAATCCATTGCTCCAGCCCTGCCATGCCCTGTTCGCCCTCTTTGGGCGTATAACACAGGCGCACGCCACCCTGGTCCGAGTAAACCGCAAACGCCTGACTGTTATGCAGTTCAATCCCCAGACAGCGCTGGTCGGCACCATGTTTTGTGGCTGAAAATAACGACCAGGAAAAACCCACGGCCACCTCTTTACTATGAAATCTTCACCTGTCAAAAGTGTAGACCATGAATCTGGCGCAGACTGACCAAACGAATTCCTCTGACCGCCGGCGCACCCGACGCGCTATAATCGGCCCACTATCAACTCCGGAACCCCTATGTTTAACATCGTTTTATTCGAGCCTGAGATTCCCCCAAACACCGGCAATATCATCCGCCTGTGCGCCAACACCGGTTGCCAGCTTCATCTGATCGAACCGCTGGGCTTCCGTATGGAAGAAAAAGCGCTGCGTCGTGCCGGGCTGGACTATGCGGAATGGGCCAGGGTTAACATCCATCCGGACCTGCAGTCTTTCCTGGCCAGCGAAAACCCTGCCCGCCTGTTTGCGCTGACCACCAAAGGCCACACCACGCATTCCGACGCACAATTCAGTGCCGGGGATTATCTGATGTTCGGGCCGGAAACCCGGGGCCTGCCGGAAGAAGTGCGGGCGATGATTCCTGAAGATCAGTGGCTGCGTATGCCGATGATGCCGCATTCACGCAGCATGAACTTATCCAATGCCGTGGCAGTCATGGTATATGAGGCCTGGCGTCAGCTGGGTTATGACGGCGGCCACTGAACCGCCTGCCTGTTCACACCGGCCCGCTCACACAGGAGAACGCTATGCGCCTGTTGCTGATATTACTGATGACATTCACCGGCATCCTGCGTGCTCAGGCCGCCGAAGAAATACTGACAGAAGAACTGAAGCGTCCCTGGGGAATGGCCTTTGTATCCGCGCATCATCTGCTGATCAGCGAACGCGCCGGTACCCTGCAGCTGCTGGATATCCGCAACGGCCGGCTGCGCCCCGTCAAAGGGGCTCCGGACGTGGTATTCGATGGTCAGGGTGGGCTGCTGGATGTCGCCGTGGCGCCGGATTTCAAACCCGGTGGCTGGGTTTATTTCACCTGGAGTCAGCCGCTGCAGGAGCGCCTGGCAGCGACGGCACTGGGCCGTGCCAGACTGCAACTGAACGCTGATCCGCTGCAACTGACCGACTGGCAAACCCTTTTGGTGACGCAGTCAGCCGCGACCACCCGGCATCATTATGGCAGCCGTATCGCCTTTGACCGACAACACGTCTTCTTCAGCGTCGGTGACCGCGGGGAGCGCAGCAATGGCCAGAATCTGGAAACCCACGCCGGCAGCATCCTGCGGCTTAACCGCGATGGTTCTGTACCGGCAGATAACCCCTTTGTGAACAACCCCTCTGCACTGCCGGAAATCTGGAGTTACGGCCATCGCAACCCGCAGGGACTGGCCTGGGATAACCTGCATAAGCGCCTGTGGGCCATCGAACACGGTCCGCGCGGCGGCGACGAAATCAATCTGATTGAGAAAGGTGAAAACTATGGCTGGGCGGAGGTTTCCTGGGGCAAAGAGTACTGGAACCCACTGTACGTCGGCGAGGCCCGCTCAAAACCGGGTATGAAAGATCCGGTCAAGATGTATGACCCGTCCATCGCGCCGGGGTCACTGCTGCTGTACCGGGGAGATGCAATACCGGAATGGCGCGGCAATCTGCTGGCCGGTGCCCTGAAATTGCAGCACCTGAACCGTGTCAGTCTTGATGGAACCTCAGCCGCCAGCGAACAGAGGCTGCTGAGTGCATTGCAGGAAAGACTGCGGGCACTGGCGACCGATCAACAGGGCCGGCTGTATATCGCTGCTGACAGTGGCCGGATTTATCGCTTATCCGCCGCCCCGGACACCTGAACCGGCTGGCCACTGGACAGGCACCCACCACGCAATCAACCGACACAAAAAAGGAGCCGCATGGCTCCTTTTTCATGTACCGTTAAGCGGTCCGCCACTCAGTGCGTCGGCTGCTCGGCGTTTTCGCCTTCGGCCGCCTTGGCTTCCTGTGCCGCTTTCTGCTGATAAAGAGCATCAAAGTTAATCGGTGCCAGCATCAGTGGCGGGAAACCGCCCTTCACTACCATGGCATCCACACTTTCACGCAGATAAGGGAACAGAATATTCGGGCACATGGCGCCCAGCATTGGCTTCAGCTGCTGCTCAGGGATGTTGGCCATGGCAAACAGACCAGCCTGCACCAGCTCAACCAGAAAACCGGTTTCACCCTCATTGGTGGCGGTCACAGTGACTTTTACGAACACTTCATAATGGGTGTCATCAACCTTACGGGCGCCACTGTTCAGATCCAGTTTGATCTCAGGCTTCCACTCTTTGGTGAAGACCACCGGTGCATTCGGTGCTTCAAAAGAAGCATCTTTAATGTAAATACGCTGCAGTGCGAACTGCGGCTGATTATTCTCAGACATAGTAAAATTCCTGTATTAACTGCGCACGACGGGCAGGTTCTGGTTATTCCATTCCATCATGCCGCCACTCATGCGCACAGCATTAAACCCTTTTTCGCGCAGCGTTTTGCCCGCCATATTCACGGTCTGACCACTCTTACAAACCAGAATCAGGGGTTTATCTTTGTACTTATCAAGCTCGCTCATGCGGCTTGTCAGGGTAGCAAAAGGAATATTCACGGCATTGGCAATGTGACCGGCACTGAAATCCTTGGCATCACGGATATCAACAAACACCGCATCTTCATTATTAGCCATCATGGTTGCCTGGGAGGTGGACACCGACAGCCCGCTGCGGCGGTTATTATCCCACAACAGGGCCAGTAAAAATGCGCCCCAGATACCCACCAGCCACCAGTGATTGGCCACGAATTCAAACAGACGATCCATAACTTCTCATCATCAAATCAAAAAGAAGGCGGGAGTATACCGTCTGAGTGTGGCAGGGACCACCGCCGGACAGAAAGTCCACACCGTCATTAAGGCTGTATCGGGGGTGCTCGGGAGTTGTGGCGGGATTATCCGGCCGTCAGACGGCAACGAACACCTTAACTATCAGACTGTGAGTTATATTCAATCGATTGCCACGCTATTGGAGTGCCGCAAACGCGACTTAAGCCGGCGTTTTTGGGTACAATAGTGGTCAAACTGGTAACAAAACTGAGTCCGATTGAATGAATTCACGCCCTGTACCAACTGCTCTGATCATTCTCGATGGCTGGGGCTATCGTGAAGAAACCGCTAACAATGCCATCGCCAACGCCAACACCCCGACCTGGGACCGGCTGCTGAGCGACTATCCCAACACGCTGATCCAGACCTCCGGAGAAGCCGTGGGCCTGCCGGATGGCCAGATGGGGAATTCCGAAGTCGGCCATATGAATCTGGGTGCCGGGCGCATCGTGTATCAGAATTTTACCCGCATCAATAAAGCCATCCAGGATGGCGAGCTGGCCAATAACGCCGCCCTGACCGCAGCCATTGATAAAGCCGTGGCTAACGGTGCGGCGGTGCACTTTACCGGTCTGCTGTCGCCGGGCGGTGTGCACAGCCACGAAGACCACCTGCTGGCGCTGCTGGACCTGGCCAAAGCCCGGGGCGCAGAGAAGGTTTATGTACACGCTATTCTCGACGGCCGTGATATGCCGCCGCGTTCGGCTGCGCCGTCCATTAAGCTGATCGAAGATAAATTTGCGGAACTGGGCAACGGCCAGATCGCCACCCTTGTCGGCCGTTTCTTCGCCATGGACCGTGATAATCGCTGGGACCGGGTACAGCAGGCCTACGACGCCATGACCCAGGGCAAAGCTGAGTTCACAGCCACCACCGCCAGCGATGCCTTAACCGCGGCCTATGAACGCGATGAAAACGACGAGTTCGTCAAAGCGACCGTCATTGCCGGAGCAGACGGCAGTATTCACGACAACGACAGCGTCATCTGCTTCAACTTCCGTCCGGACCGCGCCCGCGAAATCACCCGCGCCCTGGTGGAAGGTGACGAATTCAGTGGCTTTGAACGCACGGCCCGCCCGGCGCTGGCAGACTACGTCATGATGACGGAATACGCCGCCGATATTGATGCCAGCTGTGCTTTCCCGCCTGAGGCTCTGCACAACGGACTGGGGGAATACGTTTCCTCGCTGGGCATGAAACAGCTGCGCATTGCCGAAACCGAAAAATACGCCCACGTCACCTTCTTCTTTTCCGGTGGTCAGGAAGCTGAATACAACGGTGAGACCCGTATTCTGGTCAAATCACCGGATGTGGCCACTTACGACCTGCAGCCGGAAATGAGCGCGCCGGAAGTCACCGACAAACTGGTTGAAGCCATTAAGAACCGCGAATACGATCTGATTGTGTGCAACTACGCCAACGGCGACATGGTTGGCCACACGGGTGTGTACGACGCCGCGGTGAAAGCGGCTGAATGCATTGATGACTGCCTGAAACGGGTAACGGATGCACTGCTGGAAGTCGGTGGCGAATGCCTGATCACAGCCGATCACGGCAACGCCGAACAGATGCTGGATGATAATGGCCAGGCTATGACACAGCATACCACCGGCCCGGTGCATCTGATTTATGTGAACCAACGCGATCAGGTACAGCTCAACCCCGGGCGTCTGTGCGATATTTCCCCGACCCTGCTGGCCATGATGGGTACAGAACAACCGGCGGAGATGACAGGAAAAAGCCTGGTCCGCTATAAGTAAGTGAGAAAATATTCATGATCCGACCGCTGTTGTTGTGCGGCCTGGTGCTGGCAGCTCTGTCAGCCCCTGCTTCGGCAGATGACGAAGCCAAACTGGAAGCGCTGAAAGCCGAAATAGCCAAACTCGAACAGTGGCTGAACTCCGCCAAAGACGAGTTTTCTGACCTGAACGAAAAGCTGCGTCAATCCGACGAAGAAATTGCTGCGCTCAGCAAGCAGATTCAGGATACCCGCAGTCAGCTGGCGGAGGAAAAAGCCCGCCTAAAAAAGCTCAGACAGGAGCAGGGACAGCTCCGCGAGCTTCAGCAACAACACCGTAAGCATCTTGCCGGACAGTTACGCGCAGCACAGAAGCTGGGCAACGAAGGGCCGGTAAAGCTGCTGCTCAATCAGGATGACCCGCAACAGGCTCAGCGCATGATGCGCTACTTCAGTTATTTTAACGCCGCCCGGATCGATCACATCCGCGATATCATTGCGGAGCTGACACGCCTGGACCAGATTGCCGAACTTATTACCCGCTCTGAACAGAAACTGGTCAAAACCGAACAGAATCTGATTGCCGAAAACCGCCGCCTGGAACAGGGTAAAAAGAAACAGCAGCAGTTACTGGCAAGCCTGAAAAGCCGCATGAATTCTGAGCAGAAGCGGCTGTCGCAGAAACAGGCGGACCGCAAACGGCTGGAATCCTTACTTGACGAAGTACAGACTCTGCTGGAAACCAGCCCGCGTAAAAATGACGCGCGCCCGTTCCGGGCACTCAAAGGCAAACTGCCGATGCCGGTGGATGGCCGTATTACCCATGCCTTTGGCAACCGCACCCCGGATGGCAAATCGCGCTGGGAAGGCTGGATGATGTCAGCCTACGACGGCGAACCCATTCATGCAGTGCACCATGGCCGGGTTGTGTATTCCGACTGGCTGCGCGGTTTTGGTCTGCTGACCATTCTGGACCACGGCAATGGCTACCTCAGCCTGTATGCGCATAATCAGGCGCTGATGCATTCCGTTGGCCAGTGGGTCAATCAGGGCGATACCATTGCCACCGCCGGACGCAGTGGTGGCCTGGATAAGCCCGGCCTGTATTTTGAGATCCGCTACAAAGGCCGCCCGCTGGACCCGGCGGCCTGGGTCAAACGCTGAGCCGGATAAGCACCGGCGGACGAACGCTCAATTGCAGTGAGTTCTGCTGACTTTTGTGCCATTCTTAGCTGCAAACTTTCAGTGTGGAAGCCGTTTTATCACTATGTTTATGAATCAGACCGCGTTCAGCCCCAAACTTCTGTTATCCGCTGTTCTGACGACCTGCCTGCTGATGCCGGCGCAGGCGGAAGAATCCGCCACCGCGGATGCCCCGTCACCGGATCATCTGCAGGGCCAGCTGCCACTGGAAGAACTGAGAAACTTCACCGAGATTTTTGAACGCATCCGCTCCTCTTACGTGGAAGAAGTGGATGACAGCACACTGCTGGAATACGCCATTGACGGCATGCTCACGTCCCTTGATCCCCATTCCGCTTACCTGCAACCGGAAGACTTTTCTGACCTGCAGGAAAATACCTCCGGCAAGTTCGGTGGCCTGGGCATTGAAGTTGGCCAGCAGGACGGACTGATTCTGGTTGTCACCCCGATTGATGATACACCGGCCCAGAAAGCCGGTATCAAAGCCGGCGACCTGATCGTCAGCCTGGACGGCGAAGCCGTGATGGGGATGAACCTGAACGACGCAGTAGAAAAAATGCGCGGCGAACCAGGCACCGACATCACGCTGGAAATCCGCCGTAAAAACGAAAAAGAACTGCTGACGTTCACTCTCACCCGGGCCGAAATCAAAGTCGCCAGCGTGCGCACTGACCGTCTGAACGGCGATATCGGCTATGTCCGTATCACCCAGTTTCAGGAGAAAACCGGCGCTGAATTATCAGAAGCCCTGCAGACATGGCGCGATGAAGGCCAGCTGAACGGTATTATTCTCGACCTGCGCAATAACCCCGGCGGTGTACTGGATGCCGCGGTGGATGTGGTCGACAGCTTTATCAGCCAGGGACGTATCGTCTATACCGAAGGCCGCACGCCAAGTTCCGAACTCAGCTACAGCGCCACTAACCACACCGCGGCCGGCGATGTACCGGCGGTGGTGCTGATTAACGGTGGCTCGGCATCAGCCTCAGAGATTGTCGCCGGAGCCCTGCAGGATCATAAACGCGCCGTCATTGTCGGTACTCAGTCGTTCGGTAAAGGATCGGTACAAAGCGTCCTGCCCATTACTCAGGACCGCGCCATCAAACTGACCACCGCCCGATATTTCACCCCCAATGGCCGTTCGATTCAGGCCCAGGGCATTACCCCTGATATCTGGGTAGAACAGAGTGAAGTGACGCCGTATGAACAGCGCTACTATAAAGAAGCCGATCTCCCCGGCCATTTGGCGAACCCTGAAGATCAGCCGCAGGCTGATCAGGATGCCCCGTCAGAGACTGAGGGTCAGCAGGCCGATGCGAACCTGCTGAAGAAAGACTTCCAGCTGTACGAAGCCCACACCCTGCTGCGCGGCGTCAGTATTCTGGGACTGCGTCAGGAGTAACCATTGAACATCCGCTGTTTCCGGGCTACACCAGCCCGGATCAGCCTGCCCATGCTTTTCGCACTGCTGGCAGCGCTGATCCCCGCCAGCGCCGGCGCCGCCGAACTGCTGCTGATCATTGACGATATCGGTTACAACCGCACACTGGGCGAACGCACGGTCGATTTACCGGCCCCGGTCAACCTGGCGTTTCTGCCCCACACCCCGTTTGCCGCCCGGCTGGCCGAAAGTGCCAACGCCCGCGGCCATGTCATAATGCTGCACGCGCCTATGGACAATGAACAGGGTGCCCGGCTGGGACCCGGCGGGCTGCATGCGGATATGGACAAACCCACGTTGCAGCAGGTCCTGCTGGACGATCTGCAGTCCATTCCTTATGTCCAGGGCTTCAACAACCATACCGGCAGCCTGCTGACGCAAAAAACCGACGCTATGCAATGGGTAATGGAAATTGCCCGCCAGCAAGGACTGTTTTTTATCGACAGCCTGACCAGTCCGGCCAGTGTCGCTCTGGCCACGGCACAGGCAAGCGGCGTCCCCGCCCTGCACCGGGATGTGTTTCTCGACAACCTGCGTGATGAAGCATCCCTGCGCAAACAATTTGAACAGGCCGTCACACTGGCGAAAGCACGCGGCTACGCCGTGCTGATTGCACACCCCTATCCGGAGACCCTGACCTTTCTGCATCAGGTATTGCCGGACCTGGAACCCAGAGACGTTCACCTGACCAGCATCGACCAGTTTCTGCGCCAGCGCCTGTGGACCCGGCTGGCTTCCCCGGACCCGGCTCCCTCCCGCTACCTGTTGCATACTGCGCCACAGATACAGCCATAACAAAACGGGTATCCTGCAGCGTCAACAATGGCATCCGGCGCCACGACTGGCACCGGCAGACACTTGTACCATCGTACTAATTTGGGTAATCTCGGGTCAGTTTTATGAGGGTCAGAGAATGATAAAAATACTGTGCAGCCTGCGCTCAGCGCGGCTGATACTCGTACTGACAGCGCTGTCCGGCACCGTCTCAGCGGCGCCGTCTGTGGACGACTACACCATTGAACTCTATGACATCTACTGCACAGCCTGCCATGCCGTGAAAGCATCCGGTGCCCCGCAGGCCTTTACCGATGAATGGCGCGACCGTCTGGATAAGGGCATGGAGACACTGGTCAATCACGCCATCAATGGCGTCGGCAATATGCCCCCCATGGGCACTTGTGTTGAATGCAGCGCCGAAGATCTGGAGAACATCATTCACTACATGGCGCAGGAGCAGTAAACATGAATTTTGACCGTATTAAACTGAACCGGCGCGATCTGCTTAAAGCCTCCGGCGCGGCACTGGTAGCGGCCGGTACAGCCGGCACCACCGCCTGCAGCGACAACGTGAAACCCCAGAGCCCGGGAATTATCGGCAAAGACGGAAAACGGGTGCTGCCGTGGAGCAACTGGTCCGGCAACCAGCATTGCCAGCCCACCCAACGTCTGGTGCCGAAGAACGAAGATGAACTGATCACTGCCATCAAAAGCGCACAGCAACCCATCCGCTGTGTTGGCTCCGGCCACAGCTTCAGTGCTCTCGTGCCCACCGGCCACACTCTGCTGTCGCTGGCCCGCTTACGCGGCGTTGATAATACCGACCTTAACGCCATGGAAGCCGACGTCTGGGCAGGAACACGTTTATCGCAACTGGGCAAAAAGCTGTGGGCAGCTGATATGTCCGTTATTAACATGTCGGATATCGATACCCAGGCATTTGGCGGTGCTCTGGCTACCTCGACTCACGGCACAGGTAAAACACTGGGCACCCTTTCCACGCAGGTAAAAAGCCTGCGGATTGCCAATGCCGGTGGCGATATTATTGAATGCAGCGCCGACAATAATGCTGACCTGTTTCACGCCGCGCGCAATAATCTGGGGGCGCTCGGCGTCGTCACCAAAGCCCGTATCCGTACCGAAAAAGCTTACTATCTGAAAGAACACAGCTGGATGATGTCGGAAGAAGAAGGGCTGGAACGCGCGGAAGAATTACGTGATGCCCACCGTCATTATGAAATGTACGCTCTGCCCCATGGCGATTACATGCTGGGAATCAGCATTGATAAAATTGCTCAAGAAGATATTCCGTCAGTCCCCCCGGTTGAAAGTGGGGATGCTTATGAAGCCTTCCGTACACTGGCCAATCTGATTGACTATCTGCCCTTCCTGCGCAGCTGGCTGGTCAATTTTGGTGCCGGCGGCGTCGAGCCGGAAACCCGCTATGGGCCATCCCATGAAATCTTCGGCAACCTGCGTGATATCCGTTTTAACGAAATGGAATACACAGTCCCCGCCGAAGTGGGCCCACAGTGTCTGCGTGAAATTCTGCAGACCATTAAAAAAGAAAATATCCCCGTGGTATTCCCTATCGAAGCCCGCTATATCAAAGGCGACGATGTATGGCTGAGCCCGTTTTATCAACGCGATGGCTTCTCCATCAGCTGCCACAATTTCCACGACAAAGATTATAAAAAATACTTTGCTGCGATTGAGCCGATCTTCTGGAAGTACGATGGTCGCCCGCACTGGGGCAAAATTCATACACTGGATGCGAAAGAATTCGCCGCCCGCTATGAACGCTTTGACGACTTCCGCCGCGTCCGCGCTGAAATGGACCCGCACGGCTTATTTCTGAACGATCATCTTCGTAAGGTGCTGGGGATTGTATAAGGTGGCTTAAAGTTTTATGAGTAATAAAAAGTCTCACTAATCGCAGGGATAGCCCCGGTCAGACATAACAAAATATCCCCAATTGCCACTCTCCGGAACAGACCAGGTTCCGGTTATCCTGTTCCTCTCAGCATTAGCTTTGCCTAAGTACATAACAAAATACTTCAATCCGGATGCTGTATCATACTGCTTGATAAAGCTCAGTATATCTTCATAGATGGTACCAACAATGACTGAGGTAAGTACTTCGGCGTCATAATCAGCCACAAAGTTATCTTCATACATTCGGCCCTTAAAACTAATACCATCAGTGGACAGATCGGCGTAGAACCTTGTACCACCGGTTTTTACATCCGTTTCATTCTGATAGTAATAACAGCCCCGCCACCGGTCGTAATCGTCGTTAATCCGTTTTTCCTCCAGCGCAGAAGCCACCAGCGGAAAACATACACCAATCAGTAATAAGTAAATTCTGGATTTCATCATTTTTTATTCGCCTGTTATTTTCTTGATCTCCGGATAAGGTCATACGCCGTCTGAATTTCCTGGGTTTTTTCTTTGGCGATCTTCATCATCTCTTCCGGCAGACCTTTGGCGATCAGTTTGTCAGGGTGATGCTGACTCATTAGTTTGCGGTAGGCTTTTTTCAGTTCATCGTCTGAGGCATCAGATTTTACGCCTAATACGGCGTAGGCATCTTTTAAGTCTGAACCCCGATGATTACTTTGACGGCCGGCTGAGCCATTAAAGCCTGAATAGGAATGTGCACCACGCATCGCAGCCTGAATCCGGCCATGTATCCATTCAAACTGAAAGGCACTGATGCCTAAATCGCGGCACAGTTTGTCGAACAGTTTGCGCTCTTCAACGGACAATTTGCCATCGGCATAAGCCACACTGAGCTGAATTTCCATAAACATCTGGGCCAGCTCTGCGCGCTGGGCAAACAGGTTGCGCAGCATGGTCAGATCATCGGTTAAATTCAGGTGCGGGTCTTTGCCTTCGGTGAAGAAACCAATGGCGGCCTGACGTTGTGGGCCGGTTAATCCCATCTGGTTCATAATATGAGAGGCAGCGTCGATTTCCTGCTCGCTGACGCGGCCGTCGGCTTTCGCCAGGCGTCCCATCACGCGGAACGTAGCGCGGAAAAAAACCTGCTGCACCTGAGCCCGGCCAGCAGAACCGGCGGCAACCGCATCCTGACCTGAAATAAACCGGGCTAATGCCTGATCCAGCAGGTGTCCGGCAAAAGCGCCAACCAGCAAACCAAACGGGCCACCACTGACAAAACCAATTAATGCACCGACCAATTTGCCGGCCCAGAATTTTCCACTGAACGAATTCATAATACTGCCGTTTTCTGTTGCCGGAGTTTTGCATCCAGCGCTGCCAGACGTTGTGGTGTCCCTACATCGACCCAGTCATTGTTCAGGTACTGGCCAAGAATCTGCTGCCGTTCCATCGCCTGGCGTAACAGAGGCGCCAGCGCGAATTTGCCTGGCTGACATCCATTAAAAAGCTGTGGATGCAGCACACTGATCCCACTGAACGTCAGTCGCGGCGTATCATCGGCTGCGGACGGATTAATCACCTTGCCGTCCTGCAGGATAAAATCACCGTCCGGGTTGTGTTCAGGATTATCCACCAGCCATAACCAGCCAAGACCGGTATCCAGTGTTATGTCGTGAGCGGAACGATAATCCCAGTCCGTCCATACATCACCATTCACTAACAGGAAAGGTTTATCGCCCTGATCACCACCAAGCCGGGGTAAAGCCCGGAAAATTCCACCGCCGGTTTCCAGTGCTTCGGTTTCCGGCGAATATTCGATACTGGCACCAAAGGCGCGTCCATCCCCCAGCTGCTGTTCGATTTTATGGCCGAGATACGCATGATTAATAACCAGCTCGGTAAAACCAGCCGCCACCAGCTTTTCAATGTGATGCACTATCAGGGATTTACCTGCTACCGGCAGCAGTGGTTTGGGACACTGATCCGTCAGCGGGGCCATACGGGTGCCGCGGCCGGCGGCAAGAATCATGGCTTTCATTCGGCACTGCTGTCTCTCTGGTGGCTTTCGTGGCCGGATGGCATCAGCGGCCGGAGCTGTTCCAGCGCTGGCATCACCCGCTCATTCAGCCATTCACTGAAGCCCGCCAGTTCGCTGTATCCGCGGCTGATTTCCAGCAGGTACTGACAGGTGTTGGGAATATCGGCCAGGTAACCGGGTTTACCGTCGCGCAGGTTAAGGCGCGCAAAAATACCGGCGGCTTTTAAATGCCGCTGCATACCCATCCAGTCGAAATCGCGCTGAAACTCTTCCCAGCCGGCGAGATAAACGCCCAGTGGTCTGGCTTCTTCCCAGTAATCCGCCGCCAACTCATCCACCAGCGACGCCGGCCAGCGCACATAACAATCACGCAACAGAGACACCAGATCATAGGTTGCCGGCCCGGCGACGGCGTCCTGAAAATCAATCACGCCCAGTTCACCGCTGTTACGCAACATCAGGTTGCGTGAGTGAAAATCGCGGTGAACCACCACCTGACGCTGGGCCAGGGCGCGTTCTTTCAGTAACGCAAACGTCCGCCCCAGCATTGCCTGCTCTCCCCTGGTGAGGGTCAGGTTCAGCTGCTGCTCACACAACCATTGCGGGAACAGCGACATTTCGGTATCCAGCAACACGGCATCGTAGGCAGGGAGATTTTTCAGCGGCAACGTCTGAATATGCAATAACTGGCGGATAGCCTGACGGTAATATTCGCGCACCTGTGCCAGGCTGGTGTCCTCCTGATGCAGAGCCGGCCAGAGTATCTGATCGCCAAAATCTTCCAGCAGCATAAAGCCGCGTTCAAAATCGTGATCGATCACCCGCGGCACCGCGACTTCGTGATCTCGCCAGCTGCGGGCGATGGCGACAAACCTCGGGTTATCTTCTTTATCCGGTGGTGCATCCACAGCGATCCAGCTGAATTCTTTATAATGCAGGCGGAAATAGCGGCGGAAACTGGCATCGCCACTGACCATGGTGACATCAAATTCCGCCTGTGCGGTATCCTGGCTGTCGGTTGTGCTGCTGGCATGCCGTCGGATTGCATCGGCTGCCCATCGCGCGAGATCGTCCCGGCGCTGATCCATGCTGGCCTCTCAGTGTTCGTCGTTCCGGCCCGTTAACAGAAATTCAGGCGGGCCGGTTAATGGATAAAATTCGTCAGACACGCGCCGCAGCGGCGGTATTCATGGCGTTATCTGACAGCGAAGCGGTTATCAGCAATACGCGATGCAGGGCCTGTGATGGCCCTTAACCAAGGCCTCAACGGCCTGCTGTCATGCGGTTGCTGTCGCGCATATTTTTCAGTTCGCTGGCTAAACTTTCGTCATGCGCTGAGTGCCGGCGCAGACCCGCACTCAGCTGGCTCTGTTAATTCAACTCAACAGGCCCTAAAATTGGGCGCCTTTATGGCTACCGGATATTTCCGGAACCTGCGGCCGTTTGCAGGGGCTAAGATAACACACTCAATATGGATAGGCGCTACAGCCGCACATGACTCAGCTTTATCCCGTCAGACATTGCTTTTCGACCGGCCGTACTCTGCTCTCAACGGCCGTGGTCTGCCTGTTGGGCGGTACTGGTATGCAGGCCTCTGCCGATGACACCATCCCCGCGCTGAGCTGGTACCCGCGTGCAGAGCTGCCGGCAGAACAGCAACAGTCGCTGCCCGCTTTCTGCAGTGGTGATTACCGCGTGCCGGCCTTTACTGCCTTACCGGACGGGCGCATTGAAGCCGAAGCCGATCAGTCCACCACAGACCGTGACGGCAACACGGTGTTAACCGGTGACGTGATTATCCGCCAGGCTGATCAGCGTCTGCGGGCAGACACGGTGCGCTGGAACCAGACCACTTACTCCGGCCAGCTGAGCGGCCATGTATCCCTCGCCAGCCCGGACATGGTTATGCAGGGCGAATCCGCCACCGTGGTCAATGCCGGCGAACAGGTCAATTTTTATCAGGCGGAGTACTCCGTACCGGCCCGCCACTTCCGCGGCAGTGCCGACAGCATAGAAACGCCGGAGGAAAACCGCCTTAATCTCACCAATGCCACCTTCACATTCTGCGAACCTGGCCAGAATGACTGGGATCTGGCGGCCAGTGAACTGAATCTGGACCAGGAAAACGGCATTGGCAGTGCCTGGCACACACGCCTGCGGATCGCCGAAGTACCGGTACTTTATATACCTTATTACCGCTTCCCGATTGATGACCGCCGCATGACCGGCTTTCTCGACCCAAGTTTCGCGGTCAACGGCGCAGGTCAGGCAGAAGATATTCAGATTCCGTTTTACTGGAATATTGCTCCCAACGCCGACGCCACCTTCGTCGCTCACCATATCCTTGACCGTGGCATGCTGTGGGAAACTCAGTTACGGCATAAGACCCGCTGGTTCGGTGATGGTGAGCTGAATTACGGCTATCTGGGCCACGATGCAACCGAAGACGACGAGCGCTGGCTGATCAATTACACCCAATCCGGAAAATTCGGCCAGGGCTGGAGCCATGACTGGGTGTACAATCACCTCAGCGATAAAGACTATCTGTCGGATATGAACCCTGCGGCAGCGGTCGACCGCACCACCCATATGCCCCGCCGGGGCGTTATCCGCTGGGACCAGCAAGCCTGGCATTTTGATATCACTGCCGAAGGTTTCCAGACCATTGATGATTCCATTGCGCTGCGCAACCGGCCCTACCGCCGTCTGCCGCAGCTCAACCTGAGCTACTCCTCACAGGCCATTAATGATTGGGAAATCGGTCAGACGCTGCAGACAACCCGCTTTACCCGCGAAGACGAAGACGTGATTGGCGACAGCGAGCAGAACTTAACCGGCTTCGATGCCCTGAACGGCGACCGCGTCCTGTCCGATACCCGCATCGCCTACCCCATGGAATGGCCATTCGGCTTTTTAACGCCCCAGGCAGAATACCGCTATCGCCACTACCAGCTGACCAATGACGACGACACACTGGGCGATTTTGATACTCAGGTCAGCCATGGTGTGCCACGTTACAGCCTCGACGGCGGTCTTTACTTTGAACGGGAATTCGACTGGTTCGGAGGTGAGTACCAGCAAACCCTGGAACCCCGGCTGTATTGGGTGAAAAGTCCGTTCCTCAGCGGTCAGCAGGACATCCCCAACTTTGACAGCAGCCGCACCACTGTCACCTATAACAGCCTGTTTACCGGCGATCGCTTTACCGGCGGTGACCGTCTGGCCGACCTGGATCAGATCAGTGCCGGGGTAACGACGCGCTTTATTAACGATGCCGGGCTGGAACAATTCCGTGCCAGCGCCGGTCGCATCTGGTACAACAGCGACCGCCGCGTACAGCTGGACGGCAGCAGCATACCTGACGCCGACACCCGCGGCATGTCCAGCCTGCTGGGCGAGGTGGAATGGAACCCGACGCTCAACTGGTCGCTCTATCATACGCTGGAATGGGACAGCTACCGTGACTTTGCCCGTCAGCGCCGTTACGGTGTGCGCTACGAAGATGAAAACAACCATTTTCTCAACGTCGCCACCAATACAGTGCAAAGCTGGAATACCACGGATGAAGAGGTCGATACCAGCACCCGCCAGATTGATGCCGGGTTTTTCTGGGCTTTGACAGACAGCTGGGCCATCGTAGGCCGTCAGTTACGCGATCTGCGTTCCTATGACGCCGATGAACGCCAGCCGATCAGCCCGGTACTGGAATCGCTGGCCGGCTTTGAATACCAGAACTGCTGCTGGCGGGCGCAGTTTTTGTACCGTGAAACATCACCATCGGATACCGATGCCGATACAGAATACAGCACAGACAAGCGCTACGGCTTTATGCTCAGCATCCAGTTAAAAGGGCTGGGCAACTTTGGCAGTGGCTCCGACAGCATCATCAGTGAAGGCATAACCGGATACTCAAGACGACAATATCATGACTATTAAGAATTTCCTGCTCAACACCCTGCTGGCCGCACTCAGTGTGACCGCCCAGGCCGCCCCACAACTGATTGACGAAGTGGCTGCGGTGGTAGAAGACGACATCATTATGCAGAGCGAACTCGACCAGCGGGTGGATATGATCCGCAAACAGAGCAAAGGCCAGGGCCTGCCGCCAGCCGATGTGCTGCGTAATCAGGTACTGGAACAGATGATCACCGAGAGTATTCAGTTACAGATGGCCGACCGGGCCGGTGTGCGTATTACAGATGATCAGCTGAATGAAGCGCTGAACCGCATTGCGGCACAGAACAAGATGACGCTGGCCCAGTTCCGCAACGCCATGGAAGCTGAAGGCGTGCCCTTTTCCCAGGCCCGTGAACAGATTGAAACAGAAATGCGCATCAGCCGGGTGCAGCGTTATCAGGTAGGAGAACGCATTCAGATCACTGATCAGGACGTGGATTACTTCCTCGCATCTGATCTGGGCAAAATGGCCTCAGCGGCAGAGTACCACCTTGGCCATATTCTGATTTCCGTGCCCTCAGAGGCCAGCGCCGACGACCTGAAAAAAGCCAGGGCCAAAGCCGGGCGTCTGGTTAAGTCACTGCGCAACGGTGCCGATTTCCGTAAAACAGCCATTGCTGAATCCTCGGGCCGCAATGCACTCAATGGTGGCGATCTGGGCTGGCGCAAAGAAGCCCAGTTACCGGGCATCTTTGCCGAGGCGGTGCCCAAACTGAACGCCGGCCAGGTATCCGACCCGATCAAAAGTGCCAGCGGCTACCATATTGTGAAAGTGCTGGAAAAGCGTGGTGGTACCAGCAAGATGATCACCCAGACCAAAACCCGCCATATTCTGATTCAGACCAATGAGTTGCGCGACCAGCAGGATGCCAGAGAGCTGATCCAGACGATTTACCAGCGTCTTAAAGCCGGTGAAGATTTCGCTGCACTGGCGCGCGAATACAGTGATGATCCGGGCAGTGGTGCCAGTGGCGGCGATCTGGGCTGGGTTAATCCGGGCGATATGGTTCCCGCGTTTGACGCCACCATGCAGGATACCGCTGCCGGACATATCAGCGCCCCCTTTGAAAGCCAGTTTGGCTGGCACATCCTGAAAGTCGAAGACCGCCGGGAAACCGATGTCGGCGCCGAAAATCAGCGCAATCAGGTGCGCAATATGCTGTACAACCGTCGCTTTGAAGAAGAGCTGCCCATCTGGCTGCGCAAAATCCGCTCGGAAGCCTACGTTGATATCAAGGCTGATTCATGATTGCCCGGCTGGCCATTACGGCGGGTGAACCGGCCGGTATCGGCCCTGATCTGTGTATTCAGATGGCCCGGGAAGAGCGCCACTGCGAACTGGTGGTCATCGCAGACCCGCTATTACTGCAACAGCGCGCGGCAGAACTGAATCTGCCGCTCAATATACGCCTGTTTGACCCGGCTGAAGCCCCCCGCATGGATGACCCCGGTACACTCTGTGTGTGCCCGGTGGACCTGCACGCACCGGTGACCGCCGGTCAGCTGGATGCGGCCAACAGCCATTATGTGCTGGAAACCCTGAAAACCGCGGTACAGGGCGCTCTGGATAAGCACTGGCAGGGCATTGTCACCGCCCCGGTGCACAAAGGCATCATCAATGACGCCGGTATTCACTTCAGTGGCCATACCGAATATTTCCGCGACTACTGCGGCGTTGAAGAAGTGGTCATGATGCTCGCCACCAGCGACCTGCGCGTGGCCTTAGTGACCACTCACCTGCCGCTCAGAGCCGTTGCCGACGCTATTACAGCGGACAGAATCAAACGCGTTACGCGCATTCTTCACCACGACCTGAAAACGTTTTTTGCTATCGCTGAGCCACATATTCTGGTCGCCGGGCTTAACCCCCACGCCGGTGAAGACGGCCATCTGGGGCGTGAAGAACTGGATATTATTATTCCTGCGCTTAACGAACTGCGCGCTGAAGGTATGCACCTCACCGGCCCACTGCCGGCGGATACCCTCTATACTCCCAAACATCTTGAACACGCTGACGCAACACTGGCCATGTACCATGATCAGGGCCTGCCGGTTCTGAAATTCCACGGCTTTGGCCGGGCGGCGAATATCACCCTGGGCATGCCGGTGATCCGCACATCGGTCGACCATGGTACCGCGCTGGATCTGGCAGCCACGGGCAACGCCGATGCCGGCAGCCTGCATACCGCCATCAACGTCGCACTGCAAATGGCCCAATCTCATGACCGATAAACATATTCCCAAAGCCCACGGCCACAGAGCACGTAAACGCTTTGGTCAGAACTTTCTGCACGACACCCACGTCATCGATAAAATCGTCCGTGCCATCAATCCGAAGCACAGTGATGCACTGGTGGAAATCGGCCCGGGCATGGGTGCACTGACCGAGCCGTTACTGGATGCCTGTGGCAAGCTGGATGTTGTTGAACTGGACCGCGATCTGATTCCGATCCTGCGTACCAAGTTTTTCAACTACCCGGAGTTCACCATCCACGAAGGGGATGCGCTGAAATTCGACTTCAACACCATCCTCAAGCCAGGTCAGCAGCTGCGTATTGTCGGCAACCTGCCATACAACATTTCAACACCGCTGATTTTCCATTTTCTGGCACACCACACCATCGTGCAGGACATGCATTTTATGCTGCAGAAAGAGGTCGTCGATCGTCTGGCAGCGGGGCCGGGCACCTCGGATTACGGCCGTCTGGGCATCATGGCGCAGTATTATTGCAAAGTTGAGCCGTTGTTTATCGTCTCGCCCGGGTCCTTTAATCCGCCGCCCAAAGTGGATTCCGCCATCGTGCGGCTGTCCCCTTATAACGACCTGCCCTTTCCCGCCAAAGACGTCAAAACCCTGCAACGGGTGGTTCGTGAAGCCTTCAGCATGCGGCGTAAAACCCTGCGTAATACACTGAAGAACCTGATCAGTGCGGATCAGCTGGAAGCGTTGGGCATCGACAATGGCCTGCGCCCCGAGCGCCTGTCGCTGCAGGACTATGTGCGCATCGCCGATGCCGTTTATGATCTGCAGCAGCAAAGCAGCGACGAAGACAACAACGGAGAGGCATCATGAGTACCGACGAACTCAACGCAAGCATTCATGTGCAGGTTGAGACCGAATACCTGAGTGAACAGTCGGTGCCGGAAGATAAGCGTTTCGTCTTCGCCTATCACATAGCCATTACCAATGAGGGCGATCAGGCAGCGACCCTGCGTACCCGCCACTGGTTTATTACGGATGGCAATAATGAGATGCAGGAAGTCAAAGGCGACGGTGTGGTAGGTGAACAGCCGACCATCGACGCTGGTGAAACCTATCGCTACTCGTCCGGCTCCGTGCTCGCCACAGAAGTGGGCAGCATGCGCGGCTACTATGTTATGGAAGCCGATGATGGCACCCTGTTCCATGCCACCGTGCCGGTCTTTACGCTGGCAATTCCCCGGGCATTAAACTGATATTCACCGTTCCGCGGTCGACCAGAAGATTACTATATGGCAATATACGCATTTGGTGACATTCAAGGCTGTTTCGAACCCCTGCAGCGACTGCTGGACAAAGTCGCGTTTGACCCCCGCTGCGACCAGCTTTGGTTTGCCGGCGATCTGGTTAATCGTGGCCCCATGTCGCTGGAGACGCTGAGGTTTATCAAAGGCCTCGGCCACCGGGCCCGCTGTGTGCTGGGAAATCATGATCTGCACCTGCTCGCCATTCATTATGGCGGTCAATCTGTGCGCAACCACGATACGCTGATGCCCATACTTGGTGCACCGGATCGTGATGAACTGATGGACTGGCTCAGATTTCAGCCCCTGGTTGTGCTCGACGAAGGCCGCAACTGGTGTATGACCCACGCCGGGATTCCACCCGCCTGGAGTGCACGCAAGGCCAGACGTCTGGCGCAGGAGGTTGAGGCCGTTCTGCAGGGAGACCAATGCGAGGATTTCTTCCGCAATATGTACGGCAACCTGCCCAATCGCTGGCAAAAAGGCCTGCGGGGGACAGACCGCCAGCGCCTGATTGTTAATTACCTCACCCGCATGCGCTTTATCAGTGCCGATGGTGAGCTGGATCTGACCAGCAAAGAAGGGCTTGATACAGCACCGGAAGGCTTCATTCCCTGGTTTGAGGTCGCCGGACGCAAAGCGGCCGGTACACGCCTGCTGTTTGGCCATTGGGCAGCACTTGAAGGAAAGGTCACCGTCCCTGATATTTATGCTCTGGATACTGGCTGTGTCTGGGGTGGACAATTATCGGCACTGCGACTCGATGACCAGCAATGGTTCAGGGTGCCGAGCCAACCGGAGAAATAACATGAGTGGTTTTCAGCGTATTACAGCGGGCGACGCCAAGGCCTTAATGGAACAGGGCACCCTGAATGTGGCCGACATCCGTGATGCCATGAGCTATCAGGCCGGCCACATCCGCAATGCCGAGCGGGTGGATAACGACAACCTGGCCGACTTTATCGATTCAATCCAAAAAGATGACCCATTACTGGTCTGTTGTTACCACGGTAACTCCAGTCAGGGGGCAGCGCAGTTCTTTGCGGGCCAGGGATTCAGCAAAGTGTACAGTCTGGACGGTGGTTTTGAACTCTGGAAAATGGCCTTCCCGGAGCTTACCGAAGCCAACTGATCCCCGCCTTAAAGCCCGTATTCACGGGCTTTTTACTACCCTCTCCAAGCTTATTTTTAATTCTGTTTTTAACGCTTAATACCAAAGTGCTGAATCTTTTTTCTGCATTCGGGCACGTTCGATGCATAGCACTCCATATATTGGCAGAAATTTGTCATAAAAAATTCCTGCCGTTCCCATCAACATTTTTTTACTGGCATATGCCGGAAACTCTGAACCATACTGTGTCAGAGCTATCACAAATTTATTACGGATTTTTATGTAAGAAATCTTAGAAAAGTAACCTGAAAATCAGGTGAACGGAGAGGTGAACTTATGAGTGTATTCAGCCGGTATAAAGACAGGTATCAGTCGACCCAGGAAGAGGTCATGAGCCTTCAGGACTACCTTGAACTCTGTAAGAAAGATAAATCCGTTTATGCCACAGCCGCCGAGCGTATGTTGATGGCTATCGGCGAACCCGAATTGATAGATACCTCAAAAGACATACGCCTCAGCCGTATTTTTTCCAATAAAGTCATTAAACGTTACCCTGCTTTTTCCGAATTTTATGGCATGGAAGATGCCGTAGAAAATATAGTTTCTTACTTCCGTCATGCCGCTCAGGGGCTGGAAGAACGCAAACAGATTCTGTACCTGCTTGGCCCGGTCGGTGGTGGTAAATCCTCACTGGCAGAAAGGTTAAAATATCTGATGGAAAGCATCCCTTTCTATGCCATTAAGGGTTCACCGGTATTTGAATCACCGCTTGGCCTGTTTGACCCCAACGAAGATGCTGAAATCCTGGAAGAAGATTACGGAATATCGCGCCGTTACCTGGGAAAAATAATGTCGCCCTGGGCCGTTAAGCGTCTGCATGAATATGGCGGCGACATCAGTAAATTCGAAGTGGTTAAGCTGTACCCTTCCATTCTCGACCAGGTCGGGGTAACCAAAACTGAGCCTGGTGATGAAAACAACCAGGATATTTCTTCTCTGGTCGGAAAAGTCGATATCCGTAAGCTGGAAGACTTTTCTCAGGATGATCCGGATGCCTACTCATATTCCGGCGGTCTGTGCCGTGCCAACCAGGGGCTGATGGAATTTGTGGAGATGTTCAAGGCACCGATCAAAGTGCTCCACCCTCTGCTGACCGCCACCCAGGAAGGCAATTACAATGGTACCGAAGGCATGGGGGCCATCCCTTATGAAGGTATTATTCTGGCGCACTCCAACGAATCCGAGTGGCAGACTTTCCGCAACAACAAAAATAATGAGGCATTTCTCGACCGGGTGTACATCGTTAAGGTGCCCTACTGCCTGCGGGTCGATGAAGAAGTAAAAATTTATGAAAAACTGCTGTCGAGCAGTTCATTATCAGCCGCCCATTGCGCACCGGACACACTGAGTATGCTGGCACAATTCTCCGTACTTTCACGCCTGAAAGTACCGGACAATTCCAGTATTTATTCAAAAATGCGTATTTATAACGGCGAGAACCTCAAAGACACCGATCCGAAAGCCAAGTCCATTCAGGAATACCGCGATGCCGCCGGTGTGGATGAAGGGATGAGCGGTATCTCAACCCGCTTTGCTTTTAAAATTCTGTCCAAGGTATTTAACTTTGATTCCACCGAAGTGGCTGCCAACCCGGTGCATCTGATGTACGTACTGGAACAGGCCATTGAACAGGAGCAGTTCCCTGAAGAGATTCATGACCGCTACCTCAACTACCTGAAAGAATATCTGGCTACCGAATACGTTGACTTTATCGGTAAAGAAATCCAGACCGCTTATCTGGAGTCATATGCCGAATACGGCCAGAACATATTTGATCGCTATGTTACCTACGCCGATTTCTGGATTCAGGATCAGGAATACCGTGATCCGGAAACCGGGGAAATGTTTGACCGTGTTGCCATCAACGAGGAACTTGAGAAAATCGAGAAAGCGGCAGGCATCAGTAATCCAAAAGATTTCCGCAACGAAATCGTAAATTTTGTACTCCGTGCCCGCGCTAACAATAATGGTAACAATCCATCCTGGCAGTCATACGAGAAAATGCGTGCGGTTATTGAGAAGAAAATGTTCGCTAACACAGAAGATCTGTTACCGGTTATTTCCTTCTCGGCCAAGTCGTCCTCGGATGATCAGAAAAAACACGATGACTTCGTCGACCGTATGGTGGCCCGGGGCTACACAGAGAAACAGGTACGGCTGCTCTCTGAGTGGTATCTGCGCGTGCGTAAATCGCAGTAAGTCCATCGGTTCGCTCTGGCCCGCCGCTGACCGGCGGGTTCTCTTCCGGGCCATAACGTCCGGACAAGCAGGAGAGATGCATGTCGTACATTATTGACCGACGCCTGAACGGAAAAAACAAAAGCATGGTAAACCGGCAGCGTTTTCTTGAACGCTACCGCAAGCACATCAAAGACGCTGTATCTGAATCGGTTAACGGCCGTTCCATTACCGATATGGAACGGGGCGAACAGATCAGTATCCCTACACGCAATACGCACGAGCCTTCTATCACTCACGGTGCGGGTGGAAAGCAACACCGGGTGTTCCCCGGCAACAAAGAATTCAACACCGGCGATGAACTGGAGAAACCCGAATCCGGTGGTGGTGGCGGATCAGGCTCAGGAAACGCCAGTAATCAGGGCGAAGGGGAGGACGAATTTTCTTTTTATATCACCAAAGAGGAGTTTCTTAACTACCTGTTCGATGATCTCGAGTTGCCGAACATGATCAAGAAAACACTCAGTCAGTCCAAAGACTTCAAAACACGGCGGGCCGGATTTGTCTCAGAAGGCACGCCCAACAACTTATCAGTAGTGCGTTCACTGCGTAATGCCCACGCACGCCGTATCGGCATGACCGTCGGTAAACGCAAAAAACTCAAAGAACTGAATCTGGCGCTGGCCGAACTGAACCCGACTGACGACGATACCCGTCCGGAAGTACTGGCTCTGCGTGAACAGATAGAAACGCTGGAAAAGAAACTCAAAACGGTCCCCTTTCTTGACGATCTCGACCTGCGCTACCGCAGTCAGGTCAAAGTACCGATGCCAAGCAGTAAAGCTGTGATGTTCTGTCTGATGGATGTTTCCGGCTCGATGACACAGGATATTAAAGATATCGCCAAGCGTTTCTATATTCTTCTGTATCTGTTTCTGCAGAAAAACTATGAACACATCGAACTGGTATTTATCCGCCATCACACCAGCGCCAAAGAAGTGGATGAACAGGATTTTTTCTATTCCCGAGAAACCGGTGGCACCATTGTGTCCAGCGCGCTGAAACTGATGCATGACATAGTGCAGGAAAGATACAGCTCCAGTGAATGGAACATTTATGCCGCCCAGGCTTCTGATGGCGATAACTGGGACGATGACTCGCCACAGTGCTCTGAGATTCTGGAAAAGCATCTGCTGCCGCTGGTGCAGTACTTTGCGTATATTGAGATCACCCCCAATCAGCATCAGGCACTGTGGGAGGCTTATACCGGCCTGCAGAAATCTCATCCTTCCGAGTTTGCCATGGCGCAGATCCGTGAAGCGGCCGATATTTTCCCGGTGTTTCGTGAACTCTTTGCGAAAGACCGCTATCAGGAGGCATCATGAACGAACAAATGCCTGCAAACGAACGACAGTATCTGTCCACCGATTCCGACTGGAACTTCGAACTGCTGGAAACTTACGATCGGGAAATCGCGCGTATCGCAGAAGGCTACCGGCTCGACACTTACCCCAACCAGATTGAAATCATCAGCGCCGAACAGATGATGGATGCTTACTCCTCCGTCGGCATGCCCATTGGTTATAACCACTGGTCTTATGGTAAGCAATTTCTGCACACGCAAAAAAATTACCAGCGCGGACAAATGGGTCTGGCCTATGAGATTGTGATCAACTCCAACCCCTGCATTGCTTATCTGATGGAGGAAAACACCATGCCCATGCAGGCTCTGGTGATTGCTCACGCCTGTTACGGCCACAACTCTTTTTTTAAAGGTAATTATCTGTTCCGTACCTGGACGGATGCCAGTGCCATTATTGATTACCTGGTGTTTGCCAAAAATTATGTGCGTAAATGTGAAGAACGACATGGTCAGCAGGAAGTTGAGCAGGTGCTGGATGCCTGTCATGCATTGCAGAATTATGGTGTTGACCGCTACCGTCGGCCGAAACCGATTTCAGCGGCCGAAGAAAAGATGCGCCAGGAAGAGCGTGAGAGCATTCTGCAACAGCAGGTGAACGACCTCTGGCGAACACTGCCAAGTTCACCGAAAGAGGAAGCCAAAAAACGCATGAAGCGTCAGTTTCCGGAAGAGCCGCAGGAAAATATCCTCTATTTTCTGGAAAAGAACGCGCCATTACTGGCACCCTGGCAGCGTGAGCTGATCCGTATTGTACGTAAGGTATCACAGTATTTTTATCCGCAGCGCCAGACGCAGGTTATGAACGAAGGCTGGGCAACCTTCTGGCACTACACTCTGCTCAACCACCTGTACGACGATGGCAAAGTAACCGATGGTTTTATGATGGAGATTCTGTCATCGCACAGTAATGTCATCTATCAACCCGGCTACGACTCCCCTTACTTCAGTGGCATCAATCCTTACGCGCTGGGCTTTAACATGTTCCGTGATATCAAACGTATCTGTGAGAATCCAACCGCAGAAGACAGGGAATGGTTTCCGGAAATGGCAGGCTCCGACTGGCTCGACACTCTGCACTTTGCAATGCGCAATTTCAAAGACGAGAGTTTTATCCAGCAATTTCTGTCCCCTAACCTGATGCGCGAATTTCATATGTTCAGCATCTATGATGACGACGAAAAAGATCACTACACAGTAGAGGCCATTCACAACGATCAGGGCTATCGTAAAATCCGCGAGATGCTCGCCAGCCAGTATGACCTGTCCATGCGCGAACCCAACATTCAGATTACCCGTGTCGATATTGAAGGCGACCGCTCACTGACCCTGCGCCATACCATGCAGAACGATACGCCACTGTCCCAGGACGTTCATGAGGTGATGAAGCACCTGCATTATTTATGGGGGTTCGATATTCACCTGGAGACGTTTAAGGACGAACGGCTGATTAAACGCCAGAGCTGCCCGGATATGAAGGTACCCGGTGTATGAGAAAATAATTCAGCCATCGTAAAAAGAGCCGGTCGTAACCTACTGTTGCCCCAAAGTTTGATAGCACTCTGCTTTCTGTAAACGACGTTTAAATCCGAAGAGCCTAATGCCTCCCAGGGGAACTTATCCGATACGTCGGACCGCCCTGGCCGGCAGGGCCGCCCCCAGCTTTTCGCTTTCTGGAGCGTTACCCTCATTCTCTTGATTTTTCCTGGCCTCGCGCCCGTGCGACATCCCTGTCGCTGTCCGCTGGCCGGGCATCCATGCCCGGCGGACCAGAAAAA
>DCCG01000039.1 GCA_002314145.1 Thalassolituus sp. UBA1087
TAGCAATGTGAGCTCCTATTCCTGGAATCTCCATAAGTCGCTGACTCTGAGGATTCTTATCACTATGATTTTTCAGAGATTTATTAATATTATCAATGCGTTTAGTCTGATAATCATACTCAACGATGGATGACTCTAACTCAGATAGGAGAGTACCCGACAGAGACGAATCTCTGATGATCTCTCGCACACCTTTAATGATGGCATTGATCCCAACTGGGAATATATGGCCATAATCAGCAAGCAGGCCCCGAAGTTGATTACATAATGCCGTCCTGTTTGCGACAAGTCTTTCACGCATCCTATGAAGACACTGGATATCCTGTTGATGTTCAGTCTTCACTGGAACAAATCGGATATTAGGCCGAAGTGATGCTTCATAAATCGCCAATGCATCATTCTTATCATTTTTGTTTCCACGAACGAAAGGGGTTACATGTTGCGCTGGGATTAACAGAACTTCATGACCTGCCTTCTCTAAATACCGGCCCCAGTAATGTGAGGAATAGCAAGCCTCCATAACAATGCGGGATTTTTCTCTGTTAGCCATGAAATCCTGGAACCTGGTCCTGTTCAATCTTAAGCTTTTAATCGACTTTCCCTGATCTGAGATAACGCAAAGTTGAAATACAGATTTTGCAAGATCGATAGCGATAGTATTAAACTCTGACATGTGGACGCTCCTCGTTTTTAAGTTTTAGTTCGCATTAAAACTTTAGCGCTTTTGACGCTGGTGATGAATGGGGAGCGTCCATCCCATCACCCACGCTAACACACTGCCAAAAACCCACTCCCGGCTCACATAACCATCCATTATGAGCCGCAAATCTTGCCTTTGCGGCTCAAATATCTCACTATAATGAGCCGCAAATCTGAAATTTGCGGCTCACAGCACTGTATAAGACGTATCGCAGCCACCCGGACAGCCCATGAACTAC
Source organism: Thalassolituus sp. UBA1087 (assembly GCA_002314145.1). Classification (GTDB taxonomy): domain Bacteria; phylum Pseudomonadota; class Gammaproteobacteria; order Pseudomonadales; family Oceanobacteraceae; genus Venatoribacter. The sequence goes on from DCCG01000039.1 coordinate 939, forward strand.
ATCTGGCAACACAAGCACTGGCCCCAGTTCAGCTACGACAGCAGCAAGCTATCGGCTCTGGCTTACCATTACGCCAAGCAAGCAGCTCAGCTGTCTGGCCGTCTGGCGCCAACAGATCAGGACGACGCTGTAGCCGCTCAGCTGGATCTGATGGTGGATGAGGCGATCAACACCAGCCTGATCGAGGGTGAGAACCTGAATCCGGCCAGTGTGCGTTCTTCGTTACAACACTTCTTAAACCTGGCATTTGGTCTGAACCTTCCTCCTGCTCCCACCAACGTCGCGGACGTTAAAGCAGAAGGCATGGCGGCGCTGCTTGTGGATGTGCGTAAGCACTTCAATCAGCCTCTCAGCAAAGAGATGCTGTTCAGCTGGCACCGCATGGTGCTCGCGGGCTTTGAAAACAATATCCTGCACAGCGACCTCACCGTCGGGCAATGGCGCGACAGCCCGGAACCGATGCAGATAGTTTCCGGGCCGGTTGGTTATGAGCGTGTGCATTACGAAGCACCTGCCGCCCAGGATGTTGATGCTTTTATGACAGAGTTCCTGAGCTGGTTTAATCAGCAAGATACTCTTCAATACAACCACCAGAACCAAACAATACCGGGCGTAATCCGCGCCGGTATCGCTCACCTGTGGTTTGAGGTTATTCACCCGTTTGATGACGGAAATGGCCGGATTGGCCGTGCGATCATCGAATATGCACTGGCGCAGGATTTAGGCATGCCTGTGGTGCTCAGCATGTCGACTCATATCGAAAGGAATAAGAAGGAATATTACCGCCAACTGAACGCGGCGAGTTGCTGTGACGCATCGGAATTGGATGACCCTGCTGTGCTCGATATTACTGTCTGGCTCAGCTGGTTTATCGAAACCCTGATCGCAGCTCAACAGGAAGCTGCAGAAAAAGTAGCAACAATATTTGCTAAAACTGAATTCTGGCAACGACACAAAAATACGGAGCTGTCAGAGCGTCAGAAAACGGTTTTAAACAAGATATTCAAAGCCGGGAAAGCAGGCTTCCCTAACGGCGTCAGTGCGCAAAAGTATGCTGCGCTGGGGAAATGTTCTAAGGCAACCGCTACCCGTGATTTAGCTGACTTACTCGCCAAAGATTGTGTGCGGTCTGAAGGGGTTGGCCGGGGGCTTCGATATTTTTTAAATACAGAAGGTATGCTTTGAAGGCCCGATGCGGGCTGACGAGACAAGCTCCCCGAATCCCTGCCCCCAACTGTCCCTACCACCTTCAACACAGCAATCCGACACCTTGGCTGGACAAGGCAGCCGCATAACTTAGCCATACAAGATTGTATACAATCCGACTAAAGCAGCCCCCGGGAACCTTGATTTAGCCCTTCACACCGTTAAAATTGGCGACAATACAGGTTTCAGCCAACCCCTGCACTCAACAAACTGCCAGGTACCCAGCATGACTTCACTCGCTAACTTTGATCCATCCAGCTCGGTTAAGACGCTGCCAGGCACGTCTCATCGTTTTCACAGCCTGCCAGATACAGCAGAACGCTTAGGCATCAAGCTGGATGATCTGCCGTTTTCTCTGCGCCCTATTCTTGAAGGTATTGCACGTAACGTCGGCAAAAACGGCATCACGGTTGAGCAGCTGCAGGCGCTGGGCAACTGGCCTGAGCATCAGGGGCAGGAGCCGGTAGAAATTCCCTTCACTGCTGGCCGGGTGATCATGCACGATCTGAGTGGTACCCCTGCCATCGTCGATTTCGCCGCGATGCGTTCTGCAGTGCAGCGTATGGGGCTGGACCCAACCATCATCGAACCTCTGGTGCGTGCGGATCTGGTGATCGACCATACGGTCACCATGGACAACACCGGCAGCCCGGCGTCGCTGCGCATTAACGGCGAGCTGGAAGCGGCACGTAACACAGAGCGTTATGCCTTTCTGAAGTGGGGCGCGCAGGCGTTTAACACCATCCGTATTATTCCGCCGCAAACAGGCATCGTGCATCAGGTGAACCTGGAATATCTGGCGCAGGGTTATTTAAAGCAAGACGAGCTGATGATCCCGGATACCCTGATCGGTATGGACAGCCACACGCCCATGGCCAATGCGCTGGGTATTGTTGGCTGGGGTGTGGGCGGTATTGAAGCCGGTGCTTCTATGCTGGGCCAGCCGATGCAAATGCTGGCACCTGAGGTGATTGGCGTTGAACTCACCGGCGCCCTGCGCGAAGGCGTCACCGCCACCGATCTGGTATTAACCATCACCGAAATGCTGCGCAAGTACCCGCGCGGTGTGGTGGGTAAATTCGTGGAATACGTGGGTGAAGGCAGCGCGAATCTGTCTCTGCCAGACCGCGCGACCATTGCTAATATGTCGCCGGAATACGGCGCGACCATGGGCTTCTTCCCGTTTGATGAAATCGCGGCCGACTATATGAAAGCGACCGGCCGTGATGGCGACCTGCCACTGGCTTATTATCAGGCGCAGAATATGGCGTGGAAAACGGGCCAGAAACTGCCGCGCTACACCGACCTGCTGCATCTGGATTTATCCACGGTCGAGCCGTCTGTCGCTGGTCCTAAAAAACCACAGGACCGACTGCCTCTGGGCGATATCGGCAAGGTATTCCAACAGGCTGCCACGGCAGGCGATCGCACACCAGAAGAAGTCACTGTGACTCCGACTAAGGCAGACGAAGCCGGTATATTCCAGTCGTTGCCAGAGCGCACACTGAAAGACGGCGATATCGTGATCGCGGCGATTACCGCCTGCACCAATACTTCCAACCCGGGCCTGTTGATTGCCGCTGGCTTGCTGGCCAAGAAAGCCAACGAGCTGGGCCTGAAAGTGCCGGACGGCGTAAAAACCTCGATGGCTCCGGGCTCACCGGTAGCGACTGACTTCTTAACCAAAGCCGGATTACAGGAGCACCTGGATGCGCTGGGTTTTAACACTGCAGGTTACGGCTGTACCACCTGTGTTGGTAACTCCGGCCCACTGGCACCGAGTATTGAAGCGGCACTGCGCGACCATGACATTATTGTCTCATCTGTGCTCTCGGGTAACCGTAACTTCGAAGGCCGCGTGCACCCGGATGTTGATACCAACTTCCTGATGTCACCGCCTTTAGTGGTTGCCATGGCAATCGCCGGCAATGTAAATATTGATGTGACCAAAGAGCCGCTGGGCCAAGACGCTCAGGGCAATGATGTCTTCCTGAAAGATATCTGGCCGAGTAATGCGGAAATCACGCAAACCATGCACGAGTGCATGGACCCGAAAGCTTTCCGCGCTACCTACGAGAACTCACTGGATGGCCCGGAGACCTGGCAGAAGCTGGATTCACCGACCGGACCTGTGTATCAGTGGGACGAGAAGTCGAGCTACATTCAGGAAATCTCCTTCTTCGAGGGCTTCTCTGTCGAAACGCCGGAAGATTCACTGAGTAACATCAGCAATGCACGCATGCTGGTGATGTGCGATGACAACACCACCACCGACCATATCTCCCCTGTGAGCCGTATCCGCCCGGATTCACCACCGGGTGAGTACCTGATGTCGATTGGTGTTGATGAAAATGATCTGACTTCCCTTGGCGCCCGCCGTGGTAATCACCATGTGATGCTGCGCAGTATCTTCGGCAACGTAAAAGCCAGAAACCTGATGCTGCCGGGCACGACCGGTGCGGTGACGAATTACTACGATGCCAATGGCGACGCCGAGACGATGTCGATCTACGACGCCGCCTCACGCTACCAGCAGGAAGGTACGCCATCTGTCGTATTCGGCGGCAAACTGTACGGTACTGGCTCGTCACGGGATTGGGCAGCAAAAGGCCCGGCGCTGCTGGGTGTGAAAGCCATTATTGCCGAGAGCTTTGAGCGTATTCACAAATCCAACCTGGTGGGCATGGGGGTATTGCCGCTGCAATTGCCGGAAGGCGTGACACTGGGTTCGCTGAATTTAGATGGCTCTGAAACCTTTGATCTGGCAGGTATTGATACCCTGATGCCACGGGGGTCTGTGACGCTGACGATTAAGCGCAAAGACGGTTCAAGCGCACAGTATGAGTTACTGTCGCGCGTGGATACCTCGTCTGAGCTTGAGCAGATTCGCCACAAAGGCATCCTGCCAATGGTATTGCGCGATATTATCGCTGCTAACAGTTAAAAGCGGTTTAAGCAGGTACTGCCCGCTAATTCAGTCATGCTGACTGACTAACTGACTAACTGACTAACTGACTAACTGACTCATTACCTGACTCATTACCTGACTCATTACCTGACTCATTACCTGAAAACAGAACCGGCACTCGCAAGAGGCGCCGGTTTTTACTTAACAGCCCCTTTATACGGCAGCCGTTTATATGGCGGCCCGTTATGGAATAACGCCTTCCGGGCCAGCGCCCGAACAACACCGTTCAGCATTGCTGCCCAAACCGCTGCAAGCAGCGTTATGCCTGCTGTTGCGCTGCACATAGTCGACGTTCGTCTCTGAGTATTTCTACTGGCACAGATGTTAGACTTTGTTGAAGGAGCTATAATTTGCCCCGAAAAACAGAGCTAACCGTGAAGAGTCTAATTGTTAACGATGAGGAAACCACTGTGTTAGAAGCTTATCGCGCACACGTCGCTGAACGTGCAGAGCAGGGAATTCCACCCAAGCCACTGAACGCTGAACAGACTGCCGCTCTGGTAGAACTGTTGAAAAACCCACCTGCTGGTGAAAAAGACACTCTGGTCGAACTGCTTGAAAACCGTATCCCACCCGGTGTGGACGAAGCGGCTTATGTTAAAGCAGGTTTCCTGAGCGCGATCGCAAAAGGTGAAACCACTTCTCCTCTGGTATCCAAAGAAAAAGCCGTTGAACTGCTGGGTATGATGCAGGGCGGCTACAATATCGCCACACTGGTTGAGTTGCTGGACAACGAAGAACTGGCCACCCTGGCCGGCGAACAGCTGAAGCACACGCTGCTGATGTTCGATGCATTCAATGATGTAAAAGACAAAATGGATTCAGGCAATGCGGTTGCCAAAGCCGTGATGGAATCCTGGGCCAACGCCGAGTGGTTCACCAGGCGTAAGAAAGTGGCCGACAGCATTAAAATGACTGTGTTTAAGGTGACTGGCGAAACCAACACCGACGACCTCTCCCCTGCTCCGGATGCCTGGTCCCGCCCTGATATCCCGCTGCACGCCCGCGCTGCTTATAAAATGAAGCGTGATGGTCTGGAGCCGGAAGAACCAGGCGTTACCGGCCCGATGAAACAGATCGACGACATCAAATCCAAAGGCCTGCCGGTTGCTTTCGTTGGTGACGTGGTAGGTACCGGTTCTTCCCGTAAGTCGGCCACTAACTCTGTTCTGTGGTTCTTCGGTGACGACATCCCGGGTGTACCGAACAAGCGTGCCGGCGGTGTGTGTATCGGTTCTAAAGTGGCGCCTATCTTCTTCAACACCATGGAAGATGCCGGCGCTCTGGTATTCGAAGCCCCGGTCGACAACATGAACATGGGTGACGTGATTGAGATCCGTCCTTATGAAGGCAAAATCCTGAACGAAGCCGGTGATGTGATCTCCGAATTCAGCTTCAAATCAGACGTGATCCTGGATGAAGTTCAGGCTGGCGGCCGTATTCCGCTGATCATCGGCCGTGGTCTGACGACCAAAGCCCGTGAAACCCTGGGTCTGGGTGCAACGGATCTCTTCCGTCTGCCGGTTGATCCGGAAGCCGGCAGCAAAGGTTTCTCTCTGGCGCAGAAAATGGTGGGTAAGGCCTGTGGCCTGCCTGAAGGTCAGGGCGTACGTCCGGGCACCTACTGCGAACCTAAGATGACCACGGTAGGCTCTCAGGACACCACGGGCCCGATGACCCGTGACGAACTGAAAGACCTGGCATGTCTGGGCTTCCAGGCGGATCTGGTGATGCAGTCTTTCTGTCACACCGCGGCATATCCGAAGCCGGTTGACGTTGAAATGCAACACACCATGCCGGACTTTATCCAGACCCGTGGTGGTGTGGCTCTGCGTCCGGGCGACGGTATCATCCACTCCTGGCTGAACCGTATGCTGCTGCCTGATACCGTCGGTACCGGTGGTGACTCTCACACCCGTTTCCCGATGGGTATCTCCTTCCCTGCCGGTTCCGGTCTGGTGGCTTTCGCGGCCGCCACAGGTGTTATGCCACTGGATATGCCGGAATCTGTACTGGTTCGCTTCAAAGGCAAAATGCAGCCGGGTATTACTTTGCGTGACCTGGTGCACGCCATTCCTCTGTACGGTATCAAGCAGGGTCTGCTGACCGTTGAGAAGAAAGGTAAGATCAACGAATTCTCCGGCCGTATTCTGGAAATCGAAGGTCTGGAACACCTGACCGTTGAACAGGCCTTCGAACTCTCTGACGCATCTGCCGAACGTTCTGCCGCCGGTTGTACCATCAACCTGTCGGAAGAGTCTGTTGCTGAATACCTGCGCTCCAACATCGTGATGCTGCGCTGGATGATCTCTGAAGGTTACGGCGATCCACGTACGCTGGAACGTCGTGCTCAGGCGATGGAAGCCTGGCTGGAAAACCCGAGCCTGATGCGTGCCGACAGCGATGCCGATTACGCTCACGTGATCGAAATCGACCTGGCCGACATCAAAGAGCCTATCGTTTGCTGCCCGAACGACCCGGACGATGCCAAAACACTGTCTGACGTTGCCGGCGATAAAGTGGACGAAGTCTTCATCGGTTCCTGCATGACCAACATCGGTCACTTCCGTGCCGCCGGTAAACTGCTGGCTCAGCACAAAGGTGGCATGACGACCCGTTTCTGGATGGCGCCGCCAACCAAAATGGATGAAGCTCAGCTGATGGAAGAAGGTTACTTCAACATCTATGGTACCGCCGGTGTGCGTACCGAGATGCCAGGGTGCTCCCTGTGTATGGGTAACCAGGCGCGTGTTCAGGCCGGCACCACTGTACTGTCGACCTCTACCCGTAACTTCCCGAACCGTCTCGGTGATGGCTCCAACGTCTACCTGACGTCTGCCGAACTGGCGGCGGTTGGTGGCATTCTGGGTAAACTGCCGACCACAGCAGAATACATGGAATTCGCCAAAGACCTGGACAGTATGTCTGCCGATATCTACAAGTACCTGAACTTCGACAAGATGGACGAGTACACCAAAAAAGCGGCCACCGCAGTGATTGCATCAGATAAGTAAGTGCTTCTGACAAGCAATCCATTTTTTGGGTAGATAAAAAAACCCGGCTCCGGCCGGGTTTTTTGCTTTACAGGAATTAAAAGAAACTATCCGATTCTTTTAATTCACTAATTAATCCGCTCAGACAGTTGCTGCTGACAAAACCATTCACTACTATGCCAGCTGCTTCAGAATCCCGAGAGACACACCTGTGACCAAGCCAACCGAATTGAAGGGCTCGCAATTTCTGGGAGTAATCAGTTCCCTGGCCCTGCTGCTGAATACCCTGTTCTGGGGTGTTTTCCTGTATACCTTTATTATCCTGCGCATGATATTACCGGCCCGCATTGCAGAAAAAACGGCCAATCCGGTAATTACCGCGATCGCCACTGTGTGGCTGAAAGGCATCATGTGGTGGATTAACAATATTTACCGGGTGAAGTGGGATATTCAGGGGCTGGACCGGCTCAACCGGCATGACTGGTACCTGATCAGCGCCAATCATCAGAGCTGGGTCGATATTTTCGCGCTGTACCAGCTGTATCTGGGCAAAGGCCCGTTTCTGAAGTTTTTTATTAAAAAAGAACTCGCTTATGTGCCTATTGTGGGTCAGGCCTGGTGGGCGCTGGACTTCCCTTTTATGCGCCGCTACTCAAAAGAGTTTCTTGCCAAACATCCGGAGAAAGCCGGTGATGACATCAAAGAAACACAAAAGGCCTGTGAGAAGTTCTCGCGTGTGCCAACGGCTGTGATGAACTTTCTTGAAGGCACCCGCTTCACCCAACAGAAGCACGACCAGCAACAGTCACCTTATACCTATCTGCTTAAGCCAAAAGCCGGTGGACTGGCATTTGCGATTCAGGCTCTGGGCGATAAATTCAGTGCTCTGACCAATGTCACCATTTATTACCCGGATGGTATTCCCACATTCTGGGATATGATGTGCGGCGCGTTCAGACGCTGCGTCATGCGTGTACAGGAACAACCCATTCCCGCAGAATTCAGTCAGGGGGATTATCAGAACGATCCGCAACTGAAAAAAGAAATTCAGGCCTGGGTAACGCGGATGTGGGAAGAAAAGGATAAGCAACTGGCACAACTGAATGCCGGCGAGACAGGCGCAAGCCAGGCCACCGACTGACGGTTGAAGGTATCAGCACAGTGCCGGACATGCCGGAATGGCCATGCCGGCATTTACTGATAATAATTCCCATTAATAATGACAGCCCGGATCATTCTGGGTAGACTGTTGGAAAATCCTGCCAACCGGCGCGACCTTTCACTTTCCATGTCTGTCTGATGAAACCATTGACCCCTTTGCTTCAGGCTCTGGAAGAGCACGAATCCGGATTAAGGACATTTTTTACCGCCCGCGTCCATTGTCCGCATACGGCAGCGGATCTGTTTCAGCAGATGGCGGAAAAACTCCTCCGCCAGGCGCCGGCAGCACATATTGAGAACGCCCGCGCTTACCTCTACCGTTCAGCACAGAATGAAATCATCAGTTATTTCCGTGGCCAGACGACCCGTGAACAATATGAAAACGAATACGCGGACCTACGCACGCTCAACGACAGTACGGCGGATATTGAGCAAACCCTGATTGCACGGCGCAAAATCGAAAAACTCAACCAGACATTGCAGAATCTGCCTGAGCTGACGCAACAGGTGTTCTGGCTATACCGGATTGAACAGCGCAAACAGAAAGAGATTGCCGAACAGCTTAATGTCAGTCTCTCATCGGTTGAAAAACATCTTGCCTCAGCACTGCGCCACTGCCGCAATGCCCTGCGTGCGATGGACGATTACGGTTATGACCAGCGTCAGGCGTCTAATCAGGATACATGAACGAACGGAACTCAGCTTTGACCACACACAATGACCCTACAGCGCAGATTCATGTATTCCCCGAGCAGCCGCAGATAACGGATGATCAGGCTTTTGCGCTGTTATTGGCCTGCCGGGAAGCCGATACCGCTGAGCAGAAAGCGGAGGCCGCCACACAGGTTGAAAACTTCCGCAAGCGGTCGGCCCGCCATGCGCAAGCGATGGCCCGCGCTGAAGATGACTGGGCATTAATGGGCCAGATCGCCAGACCCGACAGCCTGGCTGCCGCAAACAGCGTATCCGGCGGGGATACAGCGACAGCGGCCCCAGCCGGGCGGAAAAATACAGCGCAACAACAACAGCCTGAACAGCCTGCTGCGCGCCGTTATATGGCGGTGGCCGCCGTCCTGTTGCTGGCGGTGTCTCTGTCACTGCTGTATCCGCTGCTCACGCAACCCTTTTTCTCTGCGCAGGATGCCGGCGTCGCCGCGGTGCAGCGCAACCATATCACTACCCGGGCGGAAACCCGGGAACACGACCTGCCCGATGGCAGCCATATGGTACTCAACTGGAATACGGAGATAAGAACGGAGTTCACCGCCACTGCCCGCCATATATACCTGCAGCGCGGCGAAGCTCTGTTCACTGTTGCAAAAGATGCGACGCGGCCCTTTATCGTTCACAGCGGCGAAGTGGATACACGCGCGGTGGGGACTGAATTCAGTGTGCACCGGAAAGCGGGCCGCAGTACGCATATTGCCGTCACCGAAGGCGTGGTCGCCGTCTCAGACCACAGCGCACCGGCGCGCCATGGTATCAGCCAGTCGCAACAACAGCTGCTGCGGGCCAATGAGAGCATTGAGGTGTCTGCTGGTCAGCCAGGCCACATCAGGCCCGTCAGTACGGATGAAATAACCGCCTGGACCAAAGGCATGCTGGTCTTCCGCGATACGCCATTAACCGATGTTCTGAGCGAGATTGAACGCTACAGCCATTATCACTTTGTCACCGACTATCTGCCCGACCCGGATGCCGGTGTTACCGCGACCTATTATCTGAATCACACGGATGAGGCACTGGTGTCGCTGCTCGATCTCTTCCATTTACAGGCGGATATTGAGGCCGGACGCTACGCCACCCGGGTTGAATTACGGCCAGCCAGACCACGACCCTGATCAGACTGCAGATGGCCTGATCCCCGCTAAGCACGGGTTTTTGCTGGCCGTTTCTGCTTCCCGGCCTGCCTTCATTTTCCCGGCATAAATATTTTTTAAAAAAGTTTTACGGCTTTTGCCGCTGCAGCGCGTCTTCTACCTGTAAATCAAATGATTAAGATTCTCATCCCGGGAATCTGTTACGGACACAGACTTTGCAGAGGTATTCATGTCTGAATTTCGCCTACGTTTCCACGCCGGCACCCGCTCTACTCTGGCGCTCGCACTGCTGGCATCCGCGTTATCCGTCCCTTTCACAGTCACAGCCTATGCCGCCGATACAGCCCCTGCTGACAGCTCAGCAACCAGCGCACAGACTTACGCACTGAACATTCCTGCCCAGAACCTGGCGGATGCGCTGAATAAACTGGCCGCCGCCACGGGTATCCAGATGACCGCCAGCAGCCGCGACCTGCAGGGACTGCAGAGTCAGCCCCTGAACGGCCAGTACAGCGTCAGCGAAGGCCTCGCCATTATGCTGAAAACATCCGGACTGACCGTGGTCAGAAGTGGCAACAACAGCTACACCGTAAAACGCCCGGATGCCGTTGACGCCAGCGCCCCGGTCACGCTGGAAAACGTCAGTGCTTACGGCACCTACCTGCCCCGGCAACAGCTGAACTCAGCCACAGGCCTGGGGCTGAAACCGCAGGAGACACCGCAATCGGTTACGATTTTTACTGAGCAGCGTATTAAGGATCAGAAACTGGATACTGTGGCTCAGGCCGTCTCCAGTGTCAGCGGTGTCACCATTCAGGAAGTGGATGATGTCCGTAATACCTTTATGTCGCGGGGTTTTGAAGTCACCAACTATCAGGTCGATGGTGTTCCCCTGTCCTGGTCACTGGCCGGTGACTCCGGTGAAACCATCGCCGATATCTCCATTTATGAGCGCATCGAAGTGGTACGGGGTTCAACCGGGCTGCTGACCGGTGCCGGCGACCCTTCGGCCTCCATAAACCTGGTACGCAAACGTGCTGACAGTGCGGAACTGAACGGCGAACTGAGTCTGACGGCGGGCAACTGGAAACAGCGCTCAGTCATGGCTGACGTAGGTTCAAAGCTGAACGAGAGCGGCAGTGTGCGCGGACGTGTGGTCGCCAAATACAGTGAAGAAGAATCTTTTCAGGATCTGTATGAAGACGACCGCAGCGTTTTTTACGGCACCATCGAAGCCGACCTGACGCCAGATACGCAATTACGGGCCGGCATCAGCTATGACGAAAACAACCCGACCGGCGTCAGCTGGGGTTCCCTCCCCGCCTGGTACACGGACGGCACCCAAACCGACTGGGATGTATCTAAGACGACGTCCGCTGACTGGACTTACTGGAAAACCAAAGGCACAAACTACTTTGCCGCCGTCGATCACATGCTGACTAACGGCTGGCAGATTTCTGCCAACCTCAACCGTCTGGTGTACGAACAGGAAAGCAAACTGATTTATCTGTCCGGTGCCGTTGATAAAGCCAATGGTAACCTGATGACCACCACTGACCCGGTTGGGCTGGCCACCGGCTGGCCGATCAACAGCTATGGGGTCAGCACTCAGAACAGCATCGACCTGCATTTAACCGGTGATTTTATCGCCTTTAATCAGGTGCATGAATTTACCCTGGGTGCGCTGTACAGCGAACAGGATGCTTATACCAAAGAATACGCTGAACAGGATTTCCCGGTGGTCGGTGACTTCACCCAGTGGGACGGTTCCGTTGCAGAACCGGGCTGGGCCGATGAGACCGATGTGAATGTCGATATGACTACCGAGCAGAAAGGCTTCTATGGCGCGACACGCCTGAGTATCAATGATCAGCTGAAAGTCATCCTGGGTACCCGGGTTTCCAGCTGGAACCGTGAAGGTGAAAACTACGGCGACGTGGATTTTGGTGACGATAATGTCTGGATTCCATACGCCGGGATGCTCTATGACCTGAATGACAATCACCGTATTTACGCCAGCCACACAAGTATTTTTAATCCTCAGAGTGAGCGCAAAGTTAACGGTGACACCATTGATCCGACCAAAGGCATCACCGATGAGCTGGGATTGAAAAGCAGCTTCCTGAATGACCGCTTGCAGACCAGCGCAGCGATCTTTTACACCCGTCAGAAAAACCTCGCCGTGGCGACCAGTGAAACCGTTGTCGGGCGCCCCGCTCAACAGGCCTATCGCGCCGCGGATACCAGTACCAGCAAAGGGTTTGAATTTGAGTTGGTCGGGGAAATTACTGACGGTTGGCAAATGAACTTCGGGGTCACCCGTTTCAAAGCTGAAGACGACGATGGCAATGAACTCAACACTGAGCATGCCGACAAGCTGATTAATCTGTACACCACTTATGAAACCGGTAAATTCACCGTCGGTGGTGGTGTTACTGGCAGGGTAAAACCCACGCCGGCGAGCTGGAGCAAGGCAGCTACGGTCTGGTCAGTCTGATGAGCCGTTACCGCATTAATCCGCAGTTATCAGCCCAGCTGAACCTGAACAACCTGACGGACGAAAAATATTACAGCCAGATCGGCTTTTTCGATCAGTATCGATATGGCGCGCCGCGTAATGGCACGCTCAGCCTGAACTACAAATTCTGATCACGGCTTCAGAAAATTCTGGCCGCCATAAACATAATGCTTATGGCGGCCATCGTTTTTTAAACAGGAATTATTATGCGACCGATATTAGTAAAGCTGCACCGCTGGGCCGGACTGACCACAGCGGTTTTTCTGTTTATTACCGGCTTAACCGGTGCTGTTATTTCCTGGGACCACGAGCTGGATGATCTGCTTAACAGTCACCTGACTGAGGCCCATACACCCGGACAACCGCAACCGGTTATGGATCTGGTACAAAAGGTAGAAACCACCTTTCCCACCATCGAAGTACTGTATTTTCCCACCCATGCGGAAGCCGGTCATGCGCTGGAATTTTATGTTCAGCCCAGGCTTAATCCGGAAACAGGCAAAGCCTATGCGGAAGAATTCAATCAGGTATTTATCGATCCGGTATCCGGTGAGATCTTAGGTAAACGCAAATGGGGCGCTGTGTGGCCCATAACGCGGGAGAACTTTGTTTCTTTCTTATACAAACTGCACTACTCGCTGCATTTACCGGAAATGTTCGGCATCGATCAATGGGGTGTCTGGTTACTGGGCATCATTGCCCTGATATGGACACTGGATTGCTTTGGCGGATTACTACTGACAGTGCCGAAAAAGATTCAGTCCAATGCGAAAGCCGGCAGCAGCCGCTTCGGACGCTGGCTGGCAAACTTTAAAATCCGCTGGAATAAAGGCAGCTATAAACTGAATTTCGATCTGCATCAGGCATTCAGTCTGTGGACCTGGGGACTACTGCTGGTGGTTGCCTTTACCGCTTTCTCTCTGAATCTGTATCGGGAAGTATTTTTCCCGGCGATGTCACTGGTATCGGATGTCACGCCGACGCCGTATGACGAGCGCCCTTTTACCGCTTTATCTGATGTCAATCAGCAACCACTGGGGTTCAGTCGCGTTATGCAGCTGGCACAGACAGAGGCACAGGAAAAAGGCTGGAGCGAACCATTAGGCGCCGTCTTTTATGCGCGTAACTTCGGCCTCTATGATGTGAAGTTTTTTAACCCGGAAGACGATCACGGTACCGGAGGTGGCGGGCATAAAACCCTGTATTTCGACGCTCACAGTGGCAAACCGCTGGGCCAGCGGATTCCCTGGACAGGGACCGCCGCTGATCTCTTTGTGCAGGCCCAGTTCCCGCTTCATTCAGGCCGTATTCTCGGTTTACCGGGACGTATTCTGATTTCACTGATGGGCATCGTGGTCGCCCTGCTGTCGGTAACCGGGGTGATTATCTGGTGGCGCAAACACAGTGCCCGCAGACGCACCCGCGCCAGACGGATTGAGAACGGCGACGGGCCGGCAGTGCAGAGCTAACCCGTGGGCGCCACTCCACTGCTGTTCAACAGCTGCTGCATACCACTGAGCCAGCTCAGCTTCTGATCCTTACGATAAGGGCTGGCAAAGCGGTACCAGGGAGCTTCCAGTGCCAGCCCTTTTAATTGACGGTTGCTTTTCAGAAACTGCTGCGCATGTTCTTTCAACACGGCATTGGACCCCCAGGCAGCCAGCCGCACGTCCGCTTTTAACAGACGCTTCATCTCCGGCTGTCTGGCAGGATGCAGCAGGCTGTCGGGGTGGGATGAATCCAGTGCTCCGAGCTGTGTGAATAATTGTGCGAACGACTGACTGTTGGCATCGCACAAATCCGACAGATTGATCAGGCGTAAATGGCGCCAGTTCATTAAACGCATCAACCGCATTAACTGATATTGGGTGTTGTCAGGATGTAATGCCTGCAGCCGGCGATTGTCGATGCGCAGCCCGGCAGCGGATGCCAGCCATGGCAGTCTGTCTTCCACCAGAGGACTGAGCGGGCGGGCACTGCCGGGATTCATTAACACTGCCACGGCATCCGGGCGGCTTTGCAGCCCGCTGTCACGATGGCAGATTTCCGCCCGGCGGCGACAGAGAAACCCTTGCTGGCCAGCCTGCAGCCGGTAAAACTCACCACTGACCAGATAATCCTGCTTCAGAGTTTCTGCGTACTCAAACTGCATACCGTCACCTGACAGAAGCCGATGCCATAATACTCAGAATATTCACGGCTGAAAGTAATCCAGCATCCACTGGTACAGCGTATCGCTGCTGGCGTCGTCTGCTTTAATTGCCTGGTACTCATCGCCTGGGTCCTGATCTGTGTAGGTATACTGATACTGAATCAGACCCGGATGTTCATCATGCAGGATAATCAGAATGCGTTTTTTAATGGGCAGGCAGTCGATGCTGATCACATCGGCCGGAATCCCCATTTTACGCATACCCTGCATAACCCCGATGACCGGGTTCAGTTCAGCATAATCCTGCTGAATACGGGCATGTGCCTCACTGGCCATATCCGTCAGTGACAATAACGCCGGGTTCGCCTGGATCGGGTTACTCATAGCAGAGCGTCCTCCTTGTTCAGAATAAAAAACGGGAGCCTGAGCTCCCGTTTTTACACCTGCAGACAGATTATTCTGCTTTTGGTTTTTCACGCAGTTTGATGTGCAGATCGCGCAGCTGAGCATTACTCACGATCCCCGGCGCCTGGGTCATAACACAGGCAGCCGACTGGGTTTTCGGGAAGGCAATGACTTCACGGATAGAGTTAGCACCTGTCATCAGCATGATCAGACGATCCAGACCGAATGCCAGACCACCGTGTGGTGGCGCACCGAATTTCAGCGCGTCCAGCAGGAAGCCGAATTTCTCACGCTGTTCTTCTTCAGAAATACCCAGCACTTCGAAGACTGTTTCCTGCATGGCTTCGTCATGAATACGGATAGAACCACCGCCCAGCTCAACGCCGTTGAGTACCATGTCATAGGCGCGGGACAGTGCTTCCAGTGGGTTCGCTTTCAGTTCTTCCGGTGAGCAGCTCGGAGCTGTGAACGGATGGTGCAGCGCCGAAATCGAACCGTCGTCGTTCTCTTCGAACATCGGGAAGTCGACCACCCACAACGCAGCCCATTCGCTGGTGTAGAGGTTCATGTCTTCTGCCACTTTGCAGCGCAATGCGCCCAGTGCTTCGTTCACAACTTTGGTTTTATCTGCACCAAAGAACACGATATCGCCGTTTTTCGCGTCGACTTTTTCCATGATCTTCATGGTGTTGTCGTCGCCGATAAACTTAATGATCGGAGACTGCAGGCCTTCAATACCTTTTTCAATCTCGTTCACTTTGATCCAGGCCAGACCTTTGGCACCGTAAATACCAACGTATTTGGTGTACTCATCAATCTGTTTACGCGACAGCTCAGCACCACCCGGTACTTTCAGGGCTGCCACACGGCCTTTCGGATCTTTTGCCGGACCGGCAAAGACTTTGAATTCGATATCCTGCAGGAATTCAGCCACGTCGACGATTTCCATCGGGATACGCATATCCGGTTTATCAGAGCCGTATTTGCTCATCGCTTCGGCATAAGGCATCTGCGGGAAGTCACCCAGATCCACACCCAGTTCTTTCTGGAAGATGCCTTTGATCATGTCCTGCGTCAGGCCCATGATGGTGTCTTCATCAATGAAAGACGCCTCGATATCAATCTGGGTAAATTCAGGCTGACGGTCAGCCCGCAGATCTTCATCGCGGAAGCACTTGGCAATCTGGTAGTAACGGTCGAAGCCGGACACCATCAGCAGCTGTTTGAACAGCTGTGGTGATTGTGGCAGCGCAAAGAAGGAACCTTCATGCGTACGGCTGGGCACCAGATAGTCACGGGCACCTTCCGGAGTCGCACGGGTAAGAATCGGCGTTTCGATGTCCAGGAAACCGTTTTCATCCATGTAGTTACGGATGGCCGTGGTCACTTTGGAACGGAAACGCAGTTTCTCCTGCATTTCCGGACGGCGCATATCCATGTAACGGAACTTCAGACGGACGTCTTCGCCCACATCGCTGTAGTCATCCAGCGGGAACGGCGGCGTCGCAGCCTTATTGAGGATGTTAATGTCTTTCCCCAGCACCTCAATCTGGCCGGTCTTCATGTTGTCGTTAATCGTCCCTTCCGGGCGACCACGTACACGGCCGGTAATCTGCACGACAAACTCAGAGCGAACACTGTCCGCGGTATTGAAGGCTTCCACCGTATCCGGGTCGAAGACCACCTGCACCAGACCTTCACGGTCACGGACGTCGAGGAAGATTACGCCCCCGTGGTCACGGCGACGATGCACCCAGCCACAGAAGGTTACGGTTTGATCGATCAAAGTTTCGTTGATATCACCACAATAGTGCGTGCGCATTGCCTGGTCCTGCATCTCTTGTCGTTGAGGGCCTGAAGCAGCAGCCTCCGGGTGAGCGGAGGGGTGCTGTAAAACGGCCGGATATAAAAAGGCAGGCAGTATACCGGATTTCACCCGTTATCCGATACCTTCAGCGCAGGGGAAATAGTCAGCACAGTGATTTCCACCCCCCCTGGCCGGGCAGCTGCGCAAGCCGCGGCAGATCATTCTGCCTGATGCTCAGTCAGCTGCCGCTTCTGCCATCATTCAATGCCGTATGCGTCAGTCTGGCACGGCAGTGCTGTCAGGCCGCCGGCAGGCGCAGAATGTCGGCTCTGGCAGCCACAGCCATGGGTCACCGGGAGCGAATCCGGCGATCCGGGCCGTCATTTCATGCCTAAATCATTTTTTTGAGAAAAATCCCTGAAAAACAGGGGTAAAACGCTTGCCACACATCGGGATTTACTTAAAAATCCCACGAGTCCTTTATCTCAGAGGAAACAGAAGGCCTCGCATGAGATAAGCCGACTGGAACTACAATCATCATAAGGATCCAAATATGGCCGCACGTAAAGCACCTGCTAAAAAAGCAGTAGCAAAGAAAGCACCAGCCAAGAAAGCACCGGCTAAAAAAGCTGCAGCGAAAAAAGCCCCGGCGGCTAAAGCAGCAGCACCAGCCCGCAAAATGACGGCGATTTCCGATAAATACACCAAGACTCAGATTGTTAACGAAATCGTTGATAACACAGGTCTGACACGCAAAGACGTGAATGCTGTGATGGATGAGCTGTCTGTGCTGATCGAACGTCATATCAAAAAACGTGGTGCAGGCGAATTTACTCTGCCAGGTCTGCTGAAAATCAAGACCATCAAAAAACCTGCTCAGAAAGCACGTAAGAATGTTCCGAATCCATTCCGTCCGGGTGAAACCATGGACGTTGCAGCCAAACCTGCCACTACCAAAGTGAAGGTTCTGCCGCTGAAAAAACTGAAGGATATGGCCCTGTAAGCGCCAGCCTGTCAGAAAAACGGTCTGACCGCCTGGCGGCAGACCGTTTTTTATTGCCTGCCGTTTACGGATCTTCTCACCATGACTGAGCAACTGATCCCTCTTCTCAACGAGGTCGGCCAGTGCACTCAGTGCGCCGGACATCTGCCGCTGGGACCCCGCCCGGTGGTACGCATCAGCACGACGGCCAGAATCCTGGTCATCGGTCAGGCGCCCGGCACCAAAGTGCATGCTTCCGGTATTCCCTGGGATGATGCCAGTGGTAAACGTCTGCGCCAGTGGATGGGCGTCGATGATGAAACATTTTACGATGTTGACCGCATTGCCATTATGCCGATGGGTTTCTGTTACCCCGGCAAAGGTAAAAGCGGCGACCTGCCGCCACGGCCGGAATGCGCACAACGCTGGCATCAGCCACTGCGGGATTTAATGCCGGAGATTCAGCTCACGCTGCTGATCGGCCAATATGGACAGAATTATTATCTGCACGACGAATTTAAAACACTCACAGAACGGGTAAAACACTGGCGCGATTATCCGCCTGACTATTTCGCCCTGCCCCATCCTTCGCCAAGAAACCAGCTGTGGCTGAAAAAGAATCCCTGGTTTGAGCAGGAAGCCATCCCTGAACTGCAATCCCGTATACGTCACTACCTGGCCCGCCCATCACTGGCAACAGAGGGATAATCCTGCCCCACTGACTGCCGATACATAACCAGACAGTTATGCGACATCGCGCCGCATATTGACGCGCCGGCGGATAGATGACAATGCACAGTATCAGCCTTTATTGCGCCCATTTGATCAGGTGATCAGGGCCATGCCAACACCGGAAAAGCATAATGAAAAAAACATTCTTTCTTTGCGCATTGAGCATCAGCCCGCTGTTGATGTCTGCGCCTGCCCAGGCAGAAGAAACCCGCGAAGCCGTCAGGCTTAATGAACAACAGCATGACTGGGTACTGGAATACATGCGCCGCATGCTGGAAACCGTCAGCGATATGCAGGGCCATCTGGCCACGGGCAATACAGAGAAGGTTGCTGAGCAGGCAACGTCTGTGCGGTCATTTGCCCGCAATACCAAACCCAGAGGGATTGGTAAGCAGTTTCCGGCGGGCTTTAAAAGTATGGCCCGGCAAATGAATGCCAGCTGGACAGAACTTGCAACGCCAACAGACGATGCGGCGCAGATAAGCGCTACGACCCAAAAACTGCTGAACAGCTGTAATGCCTGTCACCGGGTGTACTATTTACCCCCGGTTACCCCCGGCGGCGCATTGATTGAATGACGATCACCAGCGTATTCAACCCGGCACCGCCGGGTCAGTATTGCTTACCATTGATCGCGCAGACTGCGTAAGGCACGGAAAACATCCCGGTCCCCTTCACCCAGCTGCGGAAATTCCTGTTTCAGGTGCTGGCGGACAGCGCTACTGTGCAGGCGTAAAAACGGATTATATTCACGCTCCTGACCTAACGTCATCACCGGCATATCGTCCGCTTCATTGGCCTGCACCTGATCCAGCCAGTAATCCACCATGGAATTTTCCGGCTCCCGGGTACGGGCAAAATTCAGATTATTGATCATGTAGTCGTGCCCCGGATACAGCAGGGTTTCATCCGGTAATGGCTGCAGCTGTGATACAAAGCTTTCATACATATCATCCACATTGCCACCATTGCGGCAATTCCCGGCGCAGGCATTAAATAAGGTATCGCCGGAAAATAGCACAGGCACCGGATTGGTCTCCGACACTTCCGCCAGCAGACACAGATGCACAGCAGTATGGCCGGGAGTAAACAATACTTTCAGCCGGATGGTGCCCACTTCCACAACATCTCCGGCAACCAGACCGTGGGCCTGATCGGGTATTTTTCCCATGGCGTTTTTATGCGCCCATACCGGTGCACCGGTGGCAGCCTGAACCACCGGGTTACCATCAATATGATCGTGATGTTCGTGGGTATTAATAATAAGTTTGATCTGCAGCTGATGCTCATCTGCCAGAGCCAGCATCTGTTCGCCATCAAGCGGGTCCAGCGCAATGGCCTGACCGGTTTCTTCGCAACCGATCAGATAATTGAAATTACGCAGGCCGTTGTGCATGTATCGTCGAAGAACCAGCATAAATCCCCCTTACCAGTAAATGTAATTTTCTGCGTCGTCCTCGCCATCCAGATCTGCCACAAAATGGCTGCTGAACAGGTTTTTAAGCTCATGTACCCGGGTTTCCAGAGCATCCGAGCCATATGGCACCGCCGCACTGTGGCCCCACACCGGCCCCGGCCAGGCCGGATCATCTTCATAACGGGCAATATGATGCACATGCAGCTGTGCTACCACATTCCCCAACGAAGCCACATTCATGGATCTGGCCGAAAAATGATCGGACATTTTTTCCAGAACCCAGCTTGATTCTTTCATCAGCTGGATGCGGTCTTCCCCGGAAAGATGGTAAATTTCTTTGGCATCGATTCTGGCGGGCACCAGAATGACCCAGGGGTAGCGGCTGTCGTTCATCAACAGCACCTGACATAAAGGCAGACGACCAATCAGGGTGGTGTCTGACTGCAGACGTTCGTCCAGTTGGAACATATTTCTCTCCGAGCCATCGGTCATAGTGCAATCATAGGCCGGGATGGCGCCCGGGTCACCATCTTTCAGGGAGAGCAGACAGCGACATCAAGGCAGTACTATGAGTGAATTTGAGGCGCGACACAGTATTTACGACATACCGCAGCAGCACTGGGACGCCCTGTATCAGAGGCTGCAGCCGGCGGGCTACCCTTTCCTCGATTACCGTTTTCTGGCAGCACTCGAAGACAGCGGCTGCATCGGCGCGGCAACGGATCACCCCAGTGGCTGGCAACCCTGCTATCTCACCGACAGCCGCCACAGTCTGATTGTTCCCACCTTTGTGAAGCAGCACAGCTACGCCGAATATGTGTTCGACTGGAGCTGGGCTGAAGCTTATCAGCGCTACGGTCTGGCTTATTACCCGAAACTGCTGTGGGCGATGCCCTTTACCCCGGCCAGCGGACCACGACTGCTGGGCGACCCACAGGATTTGTCACGGGCTATGGATTGGGTACAGGCTTACACCGAAGGGGAGCAATTATCAGGCTGGCACCTGAATTTTACCGATCAAGAGACCACGGACTACCTGCAGAGTCAGACTGCACCTGCGCACCGTCAGGGCTGCCAGTTCCACTGGTTTAACCGTGACTACCAGAGCTTTGATCATTACCTGCAACACTTCGTCAGCCGTAAACGTAAATCGGTACGTAAAGAGCGCCAGCGGGTAAAAGATCAGGGTATCGATGTGGTACGAAAAACCGCAGCGGATATCAGCCCGCAAGACATGGATTTTTTCTACCGTTGCTATCAGAACACCTATCATCAGCGCGGCTCCTACCCTTACCTTAACCGCGAATTTTTCCGCCGTTTGCAGGCCGGTATGGCGGATAAATTATTATTGGTGATGGCCGCGCACCAGGGTGAGCCAGTGGCCGCCGCACTCTACTTTTTCGACAGTCAGACGCTCTACGGCCGCTATTGGGGGGCAGTTCAGGAGTTCGACGCGCTGCATTTTGAAGCCTGCTATTACCAGGGCATCGAATTCTGTATTGAACATAAACTGCAGCGTTTTGATCCGGGCACTCAGGGAGAGCACAAAATCAGCCGGGGTTTTGAGCCTGTCTATACCCACAGTTTTCATCAGTTACAGCAGCTACCGTTTCAGGATGCCGTGCAGGAATTTGCTGCTCAGGAACGACAGCATGTGGAACATTATTTTACCGAGGCCAGCACCCTGACACCGTTTCACCGCAACCCGGATGGCCCGGATCAGAATTAAAAAAGCCCGGGCTGGCAAGCCAGTGACCGGGCAAAGATCTGTTACAACACTTCAGGGAGAGTAACGGCCCGGCGAACCGGGCCATAGCCGGCATCCTTGCCAGCCGGTACAACATCGGTAACAGCCGCCCCGCCGTGGAGGCGGCTTATGGTATTACAGGGATTCAAGATACTCAGGTAACCACAGACTGATCTGCGGCACGAACGTGATCACCACCAGACAGACGAGCATCAGCAGCAACCATGGCAGACAGGCTTTGATGGCCCAGCCAATACTCTTGCCGGTAATACCCGCGGTGACAAACAGGTTGAGCCCCACTGGCGGTGTCAGCATTCCCAGTTCCATGTTCACCACCATGATGATACCCAGGTGCACCGGATCAATACCCAGTTGCAGCGCAATCGGTAACAGAATCGGCGCCATGATCAGCAGAATCGCTGACGGTTCCATAAAGTTACCGGCCATCAACAGCAGCAGGTTCATCACAATCAGGAAGCCCCAGGCCGGCAGTCCCCATTCAACAATGGTCGCCGCCAGAGAATGCGGAATCTGCTCAGCGGTCAGCACATGGGCAAACAGCATAGCGTTGGCAATAATAAACAGCAGCGTCACACTGACGCGCGCCGCCTCACGCACAATGCCGGCAATTTCCGGGTTATAAACGGAACGCACGGTACCGGTTAACAACAGCACCAGGTTGCGTACGCCGGCGGCGATCAGATTTTCACCTTCTTTACGCCAGGGCTGACCTTTTAACGGACCAACATCACGATAACCCCACATGGCCACAAAGAAACCATACACAGCGGCAACGGCGGCGGCTTCCGTCGGACTGGCAACACCACCATAAATAGTGCCCAGAACCAGAATAATCAGCAGCAAACCACCGGACGCACTGAAACCACTGCGCAGAATTTCCCTTAAACCGGCAAAGGGTTCTGCCGGCAGATTCTTACGCCGGGCAACCACATAAATGGTCACCATCAGTACCAGACCAATCAGAATACCGGGCACAAAACCGGCCATAAACATCCGGCTGGCGGACACTTCAGTGGCGGCAGAATAGACCAGCATCACAATGGATGGCGGGATCAGAATGCCCAGTGTACCGGCGGTAGAAACCGCACCGGCAGCAAAGGATAACGGATAGCCTGCGCGCACCATGCCGGCCAGTACAATCGAGCCCACAGCGGCCACTGTCGCCGGAGATGAACCGGATACCGCGGCAAACAGCATACAGGCCAGAACCGAGGCCATCGCCAGACCACCACGGACATGACCGATACAGGCAATGGCAAAATCAATCATACGGCGGGCAACACCACCGGAAGATAAAAACGCAGAGGACAGAATAAAGAATGGAATGGCCAGCAGCGTGTAGTGCTCAGATACCGCTTCAAACAGTTTGAGCGAAATCGATGCCATGGAGTCGTTGGTAAACAACAGAATGGCAGTAATAGAAGAAAAACCCAGTGCAAAGGCAATCGGCAGACCGATGGCCATGCACACGAACAGCAGCAGGAATAACGTCAGGGCAACCATCAGGCGTCACCTCCTTTACCGTTATTCAGTTCGTTTTCATCAAAATCCACCTCACGGTGTTTATGAAAACTGTCAGCATCGCCTTTCCATACTTCCCAGGCGAGCTCCAGCAAGCGGATGGCGAGCATGGCGAAACCGGCTAACAGACCAGAGACAGCCACCCATTTCGGAATATCAATATCTTCCAGCGGGATACCGATCATTTTCAGCTTGGACACATAAATCCAGGAGCTGTAACCAAACATGCCGCTGTAAATCAGGGCTACCACCACAGAAAACAGAACCACATAACGACGCACCCCCTGGGGCAGCCGGTCGAGTAATGCGTCCACACAGATATGGGATTTTTCCCGCACCGCCCAGGCGCAACCCAACAGTACCATCCAGGCACTGAGTAACAGGGTCGCTTCCTGAGCCCAGTGAATGCCGGTATTAAATACGAAACGGGCTATGACTTCGGCAAACACAATGAGTGTTACCACCACCAGCAATTTGCCGATGATTATGTCCTCCAGCCGGTTAATTTTCTTGATCATGGTTAGCCACCGTTATTGTTGTATTAGGGCCTGTTCACATTGATGAAGCGAGACCAGTGATTGGTTGAGCCTGGCGCCGTCCGGCCATCCCCGGACAGGTCACAGACTCACCGGCACTGCAGCATTTAAATAAGATTATTATTAATCCACGCCGGCAGACCGTTGAGCTGCCTTTAGAGCAAACCCAGTGCCAATTTTTTTAATTGCGTCATGAAAATGCGGACTTTTATATTCACTCTGTAAAAAATCCCACAACCACGCCTTATCCTTCCTTTCATCTACGACGAAAGTTAAAGACAACTTAAATACACAGAATGGATGTCCATGAAGGGACAGGAAAATCTTAGTTAACCTTGGGTGGATATCCACCCAAAGCCAGTATCAGAAGGAAATATAAGAAACAGCGCTGAACGAACGCAGCGCATCAGTCGATGTGTTTAAAGGCCTGCTTATCAAGACCGTATTTTTTCATTTTCTCGTACAGGGTTTTACGTCCCAGCATCATTTCTTCCTGAACTTCTTTCAGGCGTCCCTGATGGCGGGTCAGTACTTCGCGTAACAGGGTTTCTTCATAACGGGCCACCTGCTCTGCCAGCGACACGCGGCTGCTTTCTGCAGCGCCTTCACCGCGCAGCAGGCTTTCGAAAGCTCTGTCACCGCCCAGTAATACAAAACATTCGGCCAGGTTACGTAACTCACGCACATTACCGGGCCAGTCATGACTCAGCAGTGCCTGGCGCTGCCCGGAGGTCAGAGGTTTCATTTCCGACCCATAGCGGTTAGAAGCAGCCCACAGAAAATGTTCAAACAACAGCGGAATGTCATCACGGCGTTCCCGCAAAGGCGGAATATAAACCTGCACAACATTCAGTCGATAGTAGAGATCAAGACGGAATTCACCCCGTTCACTCAGCTCTTTAAGATCCGTTTTGGTGGCCGCCACCACACGGATATCCAGAGGAATCTGTTCGTTGCCTCCCAGAGGCTCCACTTTACGTTCTTCCAGCACACGCAGCATTTTTATCTGCAGCACCATGGGCATGCTTTCAATTTCATCCAGAAACAGTGTGCCACCGTTGGCATGCTGAAATTTGCCCACCCGTTTTTTACCGGCGCCGGTAAAGGCACCGGCGTGGTGACCGAAAAGTTCACTCTCAATCAGGCTTTCCGGAATCGCACCACAGTTAATCGCCACAAACGGCTCTTCATGGCGCTGACTGTGGGCGTGTAAATATCGCGCCACCAGTTCTTTACCACAGCCGGTTTCGCCGTGAATCAGAACATCGGCCGGGGTATCTTTGATGTGATCCAGGGTGCCACGCAGTTTTTTCATTTCCGGATGTTTGCCGATGATTCTCGGCCCCGGACGCGACTGAGCTTCCACTTCCTGGCGCAGCTCGCGGTTTTCCAGCGTCAGACCACGCTTTTCACTGGCCCGCTGAACAATCTCCAGCAGTTGGTCAGTGGGAAAGGGTTTTTCCAGAAAATCGTAGGCGCCGGCACGCATGGCATCCACCGCCACGGATATATCGCCGTGCCCGGTCAGCATGGTCACCGGCAGGTCCTGATCGATGGCGTGAATTTCTTTCATCAGCTCAATGCCATCCATGCCGGGCATATTGATATCCGTGATAACAATTCCTGGCCAGCTGTGCTCAATATAACGCAGGGCATCACGTCCATTCGTTGCTGTCAGTACGTCGCAGTCTTCTATTTCAAGCGTCTGCGCCAGTGCCCGGCAAACACTCTCTTCGTCATCGACGATCAGCACCAGAGTCATGCATTTTCTCCGTGTGTATAAACAGGTAATTTCAATACAAAGCAGGTTCCGCCCGCAGCGGTTTCCTGCAGGGTCAGACTGCCACCCAGCGTTTCAATAATACGGCGCGACAACGCCAGCCCCAGCCCAAGGCCGCGGGCTTTGGTGGTAAAGAAAGGTTCAAACACCTTATCCCGCAATTCGACAGCAATTCCCGCACCAGAATCGGTAACCAGAATTTCCACTTCCTTACCACGCGCGCAGATATCCATGGCAATCCAGCCATCTTTATCGCCCTCCAGCGCATCGGCAGCATTGGTCACCAGGTTCACCAGCACCTGCTGAACCTGCACCGGGTCGCCGAACAGATCCGGGATATTTCCCTGCTGCCGGATGCGCAATTCCAGTGCCGATTTACTCAGCAGAGGTTTCATAATCACCCGGGTACCGCTGATCACCTCCTGCAGGCCAAAGGGTCTGGGTTCCGGCGGTGTGCGGCGGGCAAAGACTTTAAAGCGCGAGACAATATCGCGCATATTACCGGCCACCTGCTGCAGCTCTTTCAGGTTAGCACCGACTTTGTCATATTCGCTTTTCGCCAGTAAGCGCTGGCTGTTTTCTATGTAAGTATTGAGCGCTAACAGCGGCTGACTGAGCTCGTGGTTAATGCCGGCCGACATTTCCCCGAGTACGGCCAGTTTGGCAGTCTGTACCAGCTGGCCGCGGGTTTCTTTCAGCTGGTCCTGCGTCGTACGGTAATGATCAACCAGTTCCTGCAGCTCTTCGTTGGATTCTTTCAGCTCGCGGGTCAGCAGTGCAACCCGGCGCTCCAGCTCGGCGTTCAGCACTTTCACATGGCGCTGCACTTCCGTACGTTTCCGCTGGTAAAGCCAGATCAGAAACAGCAGCGCAAAGGCCAGGGTGTAATACAACAGATAGATGGCCACATCCTGAAACAGGACACTGGAAGGCGCCAGGGCAAAGATATGCCAGCCCAGCTCGGGGGCGCGGGTACGGCGGGCAAAATAACGGTTAGCCAGACCTGTGGCATTGAGGACGATCTGGTCACTGTGAAAAATATCATCCAACGGCTCAGACGACAGCCCCACCAGTGATGTGCGGGGATAGCGCCGGGATTCATGAATCGCCAGACGCTGAGTTTCTGCCAGCGGGTACAGCGAGTTATACACCCAGCCGGAGCGGGAAGCGGAAAAGACCACACCGTCATAACCGATGATCATATAATCCGGTGCCAGCGTTTTAATCCGGTACATCAGAGGTTCCAGATCCGCTTTAACCACCACCACACCAATGACTTTTTCGTTATGCCAGACCGGTGCGGAAAAAAAGTACCCACGCTGACCCGTGATAAAACCAGTGGCGTAATAACGCCCCTGCTCACCCAGCATGGCCTGCTGAAAATACGGCCGGAAAGAAAAATCCCGCTGCTCAAAATCAATCCCGAAATCTTTGCTCGCCGCCATCGGAAAACCCGAGGGCGCCAGCACGATCAGAGCTTCTGTTTTCATATCATCATTGGCGCGCAGCAGAAAACGTTTCAGCGCCGCACCATCCTGTTGCCCGGTCAGCGCTTCTTTAACCGTGCGCATTCTGGCGATACCGGAGGCAATGCTCTCGTAAGGGTTCAGTTCCTCATTAATGGTGGCATGCATTTGCTGAGCACCAGTTTCCAGCCTGGCCAGCACGTCATCGCGCAGACTGCCGGAACTGACCAGCATCACCAGCAGAAAGCCCGCCAGCCAGATCAGGCAGATCAGCAGCGTTGCCCGGGAGGAAAATCCGGTTGTTTCGGCCGGGGTGGTCTGGGCCGTGATGTTGTCGCTGTTGTCCATGCAGGAGGTAACCTATCAATCATAAAACGTCTGTCGGTTATGAGCCGGCTGAGCGCTGAGAATAATCTCAACAGACCGTCAACAGGCCATCAGCAAACCAACCACAGAGCAGGCACGGCTGACTTATTGATATAAATTAAATCAGCACCGGCTCTATTTATATCAGAATTAACGCCGCGGTTTTTCCTGTTTGATGAAAAATACCCATCCACCCTGAAATTTGGGTGGAAAGCCACCCGTTCCGGCCTATCCTTTTGATCGCCTGTGATCACCGGCTGAGCAAAACACCTGCGACTTTGGTCGGAATTAAAACGGGAAAAAGCCGATAAAACCGCGGATTTCGAGATTGTACCGGACTTTCCTGCATCAGCATGGCATACCGCTTGCTCAACAGCTGCGGCACACTAACCTCAACTCATAATAAATAGAGCGAGAAATACGATGAAAGGTCTGACTACCCTACTGATGCTGATGGCCAGCATGCTGACTGTTGTTTCTGCGGAAGCCCGCCCGATCGAAATTAAATTTTCCCACGTGGTGGCAGAAAACACCCCCAAAGGCCAGATGGCACTGAAATTTAAAGAGCTGGCAGAGCAGCGTCTGCCCGGCAAAGTTGAAGTGAAGATTTACCCTAACTCGCAGCTGTATACTGACAGTGCGGTTCTGCAGGCACTGCAACTGGGTGATGTTGAAATCGCCGCACCGGCATTATCCAAGTTCCAGAAGTATAATTCTCAGTTACAGGTCTTTGATCTGCCGTTTCTGTTCGACGATATGGCTGCCGTAGACCGCTTTCAGAAAAGTCCGGAAGGTCAGAAACTGCTTAACTCCATGACCAGTAAAATGCTGGTTGGTCTGGGTTACCTGCACAATGGTATGAAGCAGCTGTCGTCTAATGATCCGATCCGTGTACCTGCCGACATCGCCGGTAAGAAATTCCGTATCATGACCTCCGATGTACTGCAGGCACAGTATGAAGCTGTACATGCCATTCCGCTGAAAAAGCCTTTCTCCGAAGTCTTTACCCTGCTGCAGACCCGTGCCATTGATGGTCAGGAAAGCCCATGGTCCAACACCTATGCTTCGAAATTTTTTGAAGTTCAGGACTACGTCACTGAAACCAATCACGGTTTGCTGGATTATCTCGTCGTGACATCCGCAGAGTTCTGGTACGGCCTGCCGGATGATGTCCGCGACACGCTGAAAAAGTCTATGGAAGAAGCCATCACCTATGGTAACCAGATTGCGGCTACCCAAAGCCAGGAAGACCGTCAGCGCATTATCGATTCCGGCAAAACCAAAGTCATTGAAATCACCGCTGAAGAACGTCAGCAGTGGGTCAATGCCATGAAACCTGTTTGGAAAATGTTCGAGGATGAAATCGGAGCCGATCTGATCGACGCCGCCATCCAATCGAATGAGCTCTGAAAAACCAATAATTGATAAAACAATTGATAAAACACAACACAGGAACAGCTTTATGAAATTTTCAGCTATTCCATCGGCTCTGGCCATCGCGGTGCTGAGCGCTTCTGCAGCACAGGCAGAGACCACAACCACCGATTTTTACGGCAGCCTGCGCATTGGTATCGATGACGTCAGCGCCAAAGATGATGGCGATGCCGCCGGCATGAACGGCCGTGACTACCTGAGCCGTGTGGGCGTTAAAGCCAGCACCGATCTGGGTAATGGCCTGACCGGTATTGGTCGCGTGGAATACGGTATCCGTGACGCTAACGCTATCGATATCAACCAGAATGGTCAGCCAACTCTGCGTCTGGCGTATGTGGGTCTGAAAGGCGGCTTTGGTGAAATCTATTACGGTTCCCAGACACCGATCTGGCACAGCTATGTACGCAGTGCTTACTTCTCCGACGGTAACGACACCATCCGTCTGGGTACCGTACGTGAAGACGATACTACTCAGTACTTCTACAAAGCGGAAAACTTCAGCGTAGCAGCTGCCATGCAGACTGAAACTCAGGATGGCGATGACGTTGACAGCTGGTCACTGGCCGGTGATTACACTGCAGGCCCAGCCAAAATTCAGCTGGCTTATGTCAAAGATGAGCGCGTCGGTGACGGCGAGCTGATGGGTGCCCGTGTCTGGTTTGACGCCACCAGCGCAGTCAAACTGTCTGCCTTCTATCATCTGCAAAGCGACGATTATGGTCTGAGCAATGGTTCAACCGGTAACGTGCGTCTGCAGGATAAATCTCAGGCAGGTGTTAACAACTGTGCCGGTGAAGAACGTTCTGCGGCCGGTGTTTATGCCAGCTACAAAACCGGTGCTAACCAGGTTCACACCCGCTACGCTGTCGACAGCTGCGATGATGCCGGTGATGTTGATTCCATCAAAGTGGAATACATCCGTTACCTGGCGAAAAACTACCGCGTCTGGGCTTCTTACGAAACTCTGAATGCGGATGATACCCGTGAACCGGCTGCAGGCGACCTGTCTGAAGCTCAGGTGGGTGTGCGTTTCGATTTCTGAGGAAGTCTGACGCATAACATGCGGGCCTGACCTCTCCTGCATGTTAAAGTAAGCCCGCCGGCGATCCCGGCGGGCTTTTTTATGCCGTTAATTCCGTCGTTGCAGAGTAAATTATGAAAGCATCTGTCCGTCTGTACCTGATACCTTTAATGACCATCTGTCTGGCACTGCTCAATGGCTGCAGTCTGCTGCAGCAACCGGCTGCGGTTGAACTGGGGTCCGGCGATGTAAATATCACCGTGCCGTCGACCATTAAAGTCATCGCCGTCGATACCCGGGAAATCAATGCCCCCTCTCTTTACGCAGGTTCTTATCAGCTTCGTTTACCGGCCGGTGTTCATACCCTGTTACTGCGCTACGAAGAAAACTGGAATTCCATGGAGGATTCCGGCCACATTATCCGCTCGGCTCCGATCGAGATACGGACGAAATTCGTCGCCGGTGAAAAATACCGTTTACAGCACAGTGCCATGTCTTCGCGGCGTGATGCCGAGCAATGGGTGCAATCTCCGGATATCCGCTTAACCTCAGTCCAGGGTGACATCAGCGGCAAAGTGATCCACGGACCGGTACTGACGACGTCTGCGGATACCGATGTGCTGGAATCCCTGCAATCTCTGTGGCGCGCTGCGACCCCCGAGGACCAGGCACGCTTCCGTGAGTGGATGCAGCAGCACAGCAATCGCTGAGGCCCCGCAAACCATGACCCACAGGCGGCTTTCTGATATAACTGCGCTGAATTCATTACAACAGATCCCCTTATGCGTCTCAGAGCTTATACCGTGAATGGTATCGTCGTATTTGCCGGCCGGGGAACCGAAGCCAAAAGTCTGGCTGCGCCCCGTATCCGTCCGGTGGAAGAGTGGCGGGAAGATGTCGGCGCCTGGGTTGCGCTGCGTGCCGAACGCGCCCCGGAACTGGATCACCAGTGGGATGAAAGCCGGACCTCGCCTTATATTCAGGAGCCTGCCTGACCGTTTTTTAACAGGTCACACCTGAGCGGCCGCCCACAGCGGCCGTTTGTCTGTCTGTACCGATTGTCCGCCCGCCCGCGACAACAGCTGCTAAGCTGAAATCAGGTATCAGCGGACAGACGGCATGACCCCAGAGCAACGCCCCCCTTCCACTCCGGCAGCCACCCGGCCCAGGGAACAATCCCTGCGTCTGCGTATCTTCCTGCCGATGCTGATTGTCGCTCTGGTCCCCCTGATCCTGCTGGCCGCACAGACCCTGCGTGACAGCCAGAATAACCTTCAGCGTCTGTCTGAAAATCAGTTACTAAGCGCCTCTGAGCTGGAACTGCAGGCCGTCGAAAGCTGGCTGAATTACCGTCTGATGGATATCAACTATCATGCCCACGGGGATCATTTTGTTACCCTGATGGACAACCTCAGCCACGCCCTGAAGAACTCAGGCATGACCCCGCAGGCATTTGTCAGCAGCGCGCAGTGGAAAGCCCTGTCAGACGAAGCAACCGGGCCGATTCTTGCCCTGAGCCGGAATTATCTCTACATCTACGATGTGATGCTGGCTGACCGCCAGGGCAACATCCTGTATTCCATCGCCGGAGAAGCCAGCCTGGGCAGTAACCTGTTTGACGGCCCGTTCGCTGACACCGGGCTCGGCCATACCGTGCGCTATACCCTGGATACCGGGAACCCGATGTTTTCAGATCTGGAAGTCTACTCACCGTCAGCCGGCCAGGTTGCCCTCTGGGTCAGTACGCCAATGTATAACAACCAGGGTGAAAGCCCGGGTGTGCTCATCTTTCAGTTCTATACCGATCACCTGCTGACCCTGGCAGAGAATAAACACACTGAGAGCAACCGCTACTACCTGTTGAATAAACAGGGCGCCACAATGACCCGTTTTTTTGGTCATGACGTCCTGTTTGGCAGCACCATCAGTAACCGGCAGAAATATACCCTGACGCCCCATGAACTGGGCCGCATTAACCACTACACCGCCATTGACGGCGCAGAGGTTGCCGGGGTTGCCCGGGAAGTTCAGCTGGCCGGACAAAACTGGTATCTGGTGAGTGAACTGCCACTGGCGGTGATCGATCAGGCCATGGATACCCTGCTGCCGAATCTTGGAATAGTCAGCGGTATTCTCGCCATTATGGTGGTGATTGCCTCGGTACTCACTGCACGTTATCTGTCCACCCCCATCAGTCACCTCAATACCCTGGTAAGACGGGTCACACGTAATCAGGATATGGTGATCCGTTCCGACGACCTGCCCTGCACGTCGATCCGTGAGATTAATCAGCTTTCTGCCAGTCTGCAGTACATGACCGATATGCGCTATGAACTGAATCAGTCACTGAGTGAAAGCCATGAACAGACACGCAAAGCACTGCACGCCCTGCAGGATCAGAAATTTGCCCTGGATCAGCATGCGATTGTCGCCATCACAGATAAAACCGGCACCATTACTTATGTCAACGACCGCTTCTGCGAAATCAGCGGCTACCGCACGGATGAATTAATCGGTAATAACCACAGAATTCTCAAATCCGGTAACCATTCCGCCGACTACTACCGCACCATGTATCAGACCCTGAGAGACGGAAAAGTCTGGCACGGGAATTTCTGTAACCGCGCCAAAGACGGCCATCTTTACTGGGTAAACACCACCATCGTGCCGGTGAATGATGCCAGCGGCACGCACTACATCGCCATACGCACGGACATCACCGATCAGCGGCGCATGTTTGAAGTCCTGCAGCAACTGAATGAAATCTCTTCGGGTAATCAGAATGTGGACCAGAAAGTGGAAAAAATTCTGCTGCTGGGCTGCCGTGTCTTTGATACCCCTTACGGCTTTGTATCCGAACAGAACGGCAGTGAGCAGCGGATCTGTCACGCCGTCAGCCCGGGCAATGAGATTCATCCGGGCACCCTGTTCAATGCATCTTCCTGCCTGTTAAATGCAGAAGACAATAAACGCCGGCCCTTTATTTATGAAGAGGAATCCGAGGGACAAATACTCGATCTGCCGTTATTACCGGGACACCGGATTAAAGCCGCGATCGGAATGATCGCTGCAAACAGTGATACAGAATCCTATGTCAGTTTTATCAGCACACGTCCAAGGCGAAAACCTTTTTCAGAACATGAAAAAAACCTGATTGAACTGATCACCAAATGGATCAGTAATGAGCAGGAAAACGCCCGCCAGCAGGAAAACATCGACCAGCAACAGCGCTTGCTGAAGCGCATGAGTGAAATCGGCCGTATCGGTGTGTGGACCATGGATCTGCACAACGACAATGTTTACTGGTCGCCCATGATGTATGACATTCTGGAACTACCGGAAGACTTCACACCGGACCGTAAAAACGCCTTACAGTTTCATAAAGCCGGCGAACACAGAGAACACTTTATTCAGTTTATGACCCGGGCCATGCAAGAGGGTAAACCCTGGGATGAAAAAGGCCTGATGGTAACGGCCAGTGGCAGAGAAATCTGGGTTGCCATGCAGGGGAACGCGGAATTCCGCGATGGCCAGTGCATCCGTCTCAACGGTTCTGTCCGTGATATTGATGCCCGAATCCGGGCTGAAAAAGCCGCCTCTGACCAGGTTGATCGCCTTAATCTGGTGGTGGAGTCTGCAGCGATTGGGCTGTGGGACTGGGATATGGTCAATGAGTCGGCTATTTTCAATGACCGCTGGGCAGACATTATCGGCTACACATTAGAAGAACTGGAGCCCGTATCCGTCAATACCTGGATACGCTTCGCTCACCCGGACGACCTGCAGGAATCCGGACGTATCCTCAGTGCCCACCTGCACCGCGAAACCGACCATTACGAATTTGAATGCCGCATGCGCCATAAAGATGGCCACTGGGTCTGGGTGCTTGATATCGGCCGCGTGGTGGAATGGGGAGACAA
Source organism: Thalassolituus sp. UBA1087 (assembly GCA_002314145.1). GTDB lineage: Bacteria > Pseudomonadota > Gammaproteobacteria > Pseudomonadales > Oceanobacteraceae > Venatoribacter. The sequence continues at coordinate 34,912 of DCCG01000039.1, forward strand.
TGGCCGTGCACTGCGGATGTCGGGAACCCGTCAGGATATTACCGAGCGCAAACTGGCTGAGCACCGTCTGGAAGAAATTAACCGGCGCATGAAGCTGGCGGCAGACTCCGCCAATATCGGTATCTGGGAGTATTTCCCGGATTCCGATACGATTTATTTCGATGAAATGATGTGCCGTATATACGGTTTTCCTGAACGCTCACGTGCGGCGTTTTCCGGACGCATTATCTCAGCCATGGTGCACCCGGACGACCTGTTCCGCACCGAATCTCTGATTCAGGCGTCTATCGAAGAAGGTAAAAGCTTTTTTACCGACTACCGTATTTGTCTGGATAACGGCGAAGTGCGGCACCTGCGCTCATCCGCTCTGATTTTGAAGGACGATGAAAGCCAGACCGTCCGCCTGGTCGGTGTTAATTATGAAATCACCGACATCAAGAACAAAGACAAAGAAAATCAGCAGACGCTGTCGTTACTGGAAGCCACTCTGGAATCCACTGACAACGGTATTCTGGTGACGGATGAACACGAGCAGGTGATCCGCTGGAATGCCCAGTACCGGCATTTATGGCGCATCACCCGCGAAGACCTGTACGGCATTGACTACCCACTGCTGGTCGAACAGGAAATTCTGCCGCAGCTGAAAGATCCGGAACGTACCCGCCGGCAGGTAAAAGAAGTGTTTAATTCACAGCATCAGGGCGTATTCGATATTCTGGAATGCTCAGACGGCCGGGTATTTGAACGCACCTCTCTGCCGATGCTGATTGATGATGCCGTGCGTGGCCGGGTCTGGAGCTACCGCGATATTACTCAGCAGAAAAAAGATGAAATCGCGCTGCTGGAAGCCAAAACCCAGGCCGAAAGTGCAGTAAAAGCGAAAAGCGAATTTCTCGCCAGTATGAGCCATGAGATCCGCACACCCATGAATGGCGTCATCGGTATGCTGGATCTGCTGCGCACAACGCAGCTTAACAGCGAACAGAAACACCGCATTGAACTGGCCGCCAGCAGTGCCAATGCCCTGCTCAGCCTGATCAATGACATTCTCGATTTTTCCAAAATAGAAGCCAATAAACTGGAGCTTGAACCGCTGCGCTTTGACCTGCTGAAAATGGCCGGTGATCTGGCAGAAAACATGGCGCAGCTGGCTCAGGCCAAACATCTGGATCTGATTCTCGATACCCATCAGGTACCGGTACGGGAAGTGGTCGGCGATTCCGGCCGGCTGCGCCAGATACTCACCAACTTACTGGGCAACGCCATCAAATTTACCAGTCAGGGGGAAGTCAGCCTGACGCTGTCACTGACCCCTGCCGCGGTAGACCGCTGGCAACTGACCGCCACCATACAGGATACCGGTATCGGCATTCCCAAAGAGGCGACCCGGCGTCTGTTCCAGGCGTTCAGTCAGGTTGATGCCTCCACCACCCGCCGTTATGGGGGCACCGGTCTGGGGCTGGCTATTGTGCAACGTCTGTGCGACCTGATGGACGGCGATATTCAGGTCAGCAGTGAGCCGGATAAAGGCAGCACCTTTACCGCCCGGGTCTATCTTGATGCGGCCCCGGAATCGGCGCTGGCGCGGCCACCTCGGGATATCAGCGATAAAAGCATACTGGTGGCGGACGCCAATGCGCGTCAGCGCGACAGCCTGGTGCGCCAGTTTTCACTGTGGGGGGCCCGGGCAGAAGGCGTAGCCAATGCCGAAGAGGCAGAACAGGTACTGAACAGTGGTCGTTTTGATATTGCCCTGCTTGATCTCAGTCTGCAGAAAGGTCACAAAATTATTAACCTGGCTGCCCGGGTGACGTCCGCGGCCACAGGCAAGAGTCTGCGCATCATCCTGATGACGCCGATGGACTTTATTTCTGTGCCGGACCGGCTGCAGCGCTCCGGGATTACGGAGTACTTCCCCAAACCCGTTACCTTCAGAGACTATCTCGTTGCCCTGGATATGGCCGAAACCAGCGCCGGCGAAGAAGATACGCCCACCGATGGCGCGACCGGCGGGCACTGGCTGCTGTTAGTGGAAGATAATGATATTAACCAGTTGGTGGCGTCAGAATTGTTAAAAGGTGCCGGCTACCATGTTGATATCGCCAATAACGGTGTGGCAGCGCTGAACCGCCTGGCTGACACCGCTGAGCATCCGCCCTACGCCGCCATACTGATGGACTGCCAGATGCCGGAAATGGACGGTTTTGAAGCCACCCGGGCCATCCGCGCCGGAAAAGCCGGCGCCGCCGTCGCCCGGCTCCCCATCATTGCCATGACTGCCAACGCTATGCAGGGCGACAGAGAACGCTGCCTGGACGCCGGTATGGACGACTATCTGACGAAACCGGTGCAATCAGCGCAATTATTCGCCACGCTGCTGAAATGGCTGCCTGACAAGCCCTCCGTGCCGGATACACAGACTGAAGGTACGCAACAGAGCGACACCGGACACGACATCTGGGATGAAGCCAGTGCGCTGGAACGGCTGATGGGCGATCAGGTGTTGTTACGTCAGCTGGTTGAGATGTTCAGTGCCGAGTTTCCCCAGCGTCTGGCTGATATCAGCCGCGCCATGGACGAGCAGGACTATGAAGAACTGCACAGCAACGCCCACAGTCTCAAAGGCGTGAGCAGCAACCTCGCCGCCACCGCACTGTACCGCCTTGCCAATCACCTGGAAGAAGCAGCCCTGAACGGGAATGAAGTCCGGTGCCGGTCGCTGATACAGGCCCTGAGCCAGGCCGGTGAGGATTTTTTCGAACATGTGCAGGATTTTATCGATCATTCATAAGTATTAATTCCGGCACATCACCACAACGACAGACTACACTCAGATTAATGCGTTAATAGCAGTCAGATCAGGCCGGAGACCCGTACTTATGAGTATGCCGCACGTCATTATTGTTGATGACGCTATCGATAACAGACTCGTTCTCAGCACGCTGCTGGAAGCGGACTATCAGACCAGCGAGGCTGAATCCGGGGATCAATGCCTTGAGCTGCTGCAGACCGACCAACCCGACCTGATACTGCTGGATATCAGCATGCCGGGCATCAGTGGCTATGACACTTGTGTGGCGATCCGCAAAAATCCCGCCACCAGCGGTATTCCGGTGATTTTCGTTTCCGCCAAAGACAGCCCTGAAGAACGCCTGGAAGGGTTCGAAGCCGGCGCAGATGATTTCCTCACCAAGCCGATCGATGGCACGGTACTGCAGGAGAAAGTGAAATTTCATATTCAGCGCAGTATCGATAAAAAAGAAGCGCTGAAACAATCCCGCGAAGCCATGAACGTTGCCATGGAAGCCATGACCAGTTCCAGTGAACTGGGGCAGCTGATACAACTGCTGCGGGCCGTGCATCAGATTGAACAACAGCAACCGCTGGCGGACACCATCCGCAACTCGATAGGGTCGTTTAACCTTTCCTGCTGCGTCATGATCCGTGCCGGCGGCGATATTTATTCCGGCTGCGAACGCGGTTCCCTGGAAGCCTCCCTGATGGAAAAATTCCACGCTTCCGGCCAGAGAATGACCCATCTGGGCAACCGTACTTTAATTGACAGCGCCAGCGTGGTCACCCTGATCAAAAATATGCCGGTGGACGAAGAAACCCGCTACGGACGATTCAAAGATTTGCTAGTCATGATTACCGATGTGGCCAGTGACCGGGCAGTCGCCATTGAAGCCGGCCATACGCTGGAAATGAAACAACAGCGCATCGTCATGCTGAAAAAAATCATTAGTCTTGCTGAGGACTGCGTGACCCGCTCAGGCCGGGATATTGATGAATTTTCCAGCAGCCTGATGAATGCCATCCGCGATATGATCAATGCGCAGGACGACCTGCTGCATAAACTGGGTCTGGACGATGATCAGGAAGATAAACTGCGTCGCCTGGCCAATATCACTACGGATCGCATTGAACAGGCTTCCGGTCGTTCCGAAGAATTGGGAGCCAGCCTGCAACACTTGGTGGATGTGCTGAAAGAGCTGTTAAAACGTCAGTAACCCGGCAGCTTACGATTGCTTCAGCCAGTCATACCAGCCATCCGCAAACAGGACCGCCGGCTGACGCTGGCCGCTGTCTGAAGCGCAATAATTACCCCTGAATTGCCGGATGATGTCCGCTGCGGCGGACATATCACCTGCAGGATAACGGTACTCATCAGCATACTGTTCGCGATAACAGAGCGCATCGGGCACCACGGGAAGCGCACCGGCACTGACGGCTTCCTGCACGGATAAGCCCTGAAATTCATGGATTGCCGTGCTGACGACAAATTCAGATTGCCCCAGCCAGTATTCGTATTCACCGCGGCCGACCATGCCATCAGCAACAATAAGGTGAGGGAATTCTTTGCGTATTGCGCCCAGCACTGGAGGTATTTTTTCTGCCCGGGCTCCTAACAGCGCCACAGAAATATTAACGTCTTTTTCCTTCAGGATATGCAGCAGCTGCAAAAACAGTTCCGGCTTTTTATCGTATTCCCAGCGGTGATTCCACAGAATCAGGCCAGGTATTTTTTCGCCGCCAGCCACTGTTTTTACCGGCACAGATAAAAGCCGGCATTTTTCTGCCAGCCTCTCAGCCAGCCCTGCGGGCTTACAGTCGGGCAGCTGTTTTAATAAGGCATCCACTCCCGCCAGGAAGGTCCGGCGATTAAAGTCTGAGTTAAATAAACACTCCTGCGCTGCCAACGCCCCATACAGCTGAACCATTTGTGGATCGACAGAATCGTGCTGCCCTTCTGCGCGGGGATAAGCGAACTGATTTTCATGAAAATAATAACTCACCGGCACGGACGCCAGCGACGGATAAAGGCCTTTTATGGTGGCGATGTCCACCATGGAGGTCGCCAGAATCTTTTGCGGCTGCCAGTCTTTCAGTAACAAAGCCAACTGATCCAGCCAGCTCAGCGGATTACCACGGATGCGCCAGCGGAAATAACGCCCGGGCAGCTCCAGTACCTGCCAGTCGGCATCCAGATTATTCACCAGCCAGTTTACCCAGCTGGCATGGCTGTCCGAGCAATAAGCAGACAACAACAGAATGCGTTTTTTCATAATGACAGACGCAGATTGGCAGTAATTTCCTGCACCAGAGAATCCGGCACCCCCTGCGCTTTTGCCAGCACAGGCCAACGCGATACCTGATGCGTTATTTCATCAATAACATCATTCAGTTTTTTACGGCTGAACAGCGGGCTGAGTGGTTCTAATGAATAAATGTCTTCGCGGCGGAAGTGATCACGTTTGCCATTCAGACTCATCCAGTGACTGTTCACCCACGGGCTGCCCGGTTTATAGCTGTAGGCCAGATCGTAAGCCGGAGCCAGTGACCATTGATTATCCCGCAACAGAAAGGCCAGATTCTTGGCATGATCATCATGGTTACGGGCAACAATATTAAACACCATACGACGCAGAAGCTGTTCCGCTTCCCGGCCACTCAGTTTTAACTGGCGCGCCAGTGCAAACACCTCCGCGCAGGAAAAACTGCCCGGCTGTTTGTAATCCACATGAGCCAGGCCATTCAGCGTCAGCATGTGAATTTTATCATTCCCACGACGGTCAAAACGCTGTGTTAAAAAATGCCGCCGTTCCCCTTCCTGCAACAGATGGCAGGGCATCATATCGATACCGCAGGCCCGGGCCATCTGTGCATACACATACTCCATGGCACCATAGCCCATAGGGTCGCCAAAGGTTTCCTGATTCTGATTATGCTCACTGACGCCATCGAACTTCATCAGATAATGGGTAAACCCGTCGGGTACATCCGTCTGACCGGATCGGGCCTGAGTAAAATCTTCATTAAAAGCCAGTACCGCTTTTGGCCGCGCGCCGCCGGCACTCATCCCCACGGATAACAGCGCCAGCATGGCTTCTTTGTCATCACTGCCATGCTGATCCAGTGCAACGTTAAAATTGCTGCGCTGATCAAGAATATCCTGCGCCATTGCCACCAGCGATTCGATTTCCACCTGCTGGGAAGCATTCAGACTCTTTAACCGTGTCGCGGGGGCAAACTCCAGCGCGCCCATGGCACGCCTGCCGGTATACTGCAGACGCTGCAGCGGTGTGATGTCCTGTGGCCGCTTACCCCGGCTGGCCACCCAGGCATTTAATACCGCATTGCCGAAATCGTCCGGCAGTGAATCGGCAATCAACCCCGGCAGCCCTTTAAAGGTGGCAAAGTTCAGTTGTGGAAAGCTGAATATCTGTGAAGACAACGGCATGGTCAGAGGCGCCAGCTCGATTCCTGTGCGGATAAAGGACGGTTCATATTCAAAGGCACCCAGGCCACGGGTGCTATCAAAACTGACAGCACCCACCTCATGGCGCTGGCCTGCCCCCACATACTGAACACGGATGACTTCCATCACCATGAGTCATCTTCTCCGGACATCGGGTCGTTGTCAGACTCTTTACGGCTGCCGGACGCACGCTGCCGGCGCTTACCCTGCAGCTTCGCTAACTGCAGCGGCGAGACCGGCGCCGGTGGCAGAAACTGATCCAGCTGAGCAGTCAGCCGCAATGCCTGCAGGATAGCCACCAGCACTTCCAGCTGTACCTTGCCTTTTTCGGCATTCAGCACGGCTTTGCGGCTCACGCCGGCTTGTTCCGCAACGTCAGTCTGGGTCAGGTCCTGATTGAGGCGGGCCTGCTTCAGACGCTCACCCAGCGTCTCACAAACGGCTGCCGGTGATTGTTGGGCAAAATCAGCAGCACGGTCAGCAAGACCGTCAGCAACACCATTCATAAAGACATCCACAATGTTACACTTTTAGCACTTTATAGGATTTAAGCTCAGTTAAATCCTTTTTCCTGCACATTATACTAACATTAAAAAATAAACAAAGACCTATAATGTTCCAATAAAGCAACTTAAAAACAAAAATTAGGCATAAAGTTCCGAAAAAAGGACTTTATAAGAATATCTAAAAATAACGGTATTATTATACAGCACCACCCAGGTGCCGGCCGCATGGCAGGAAACACCCGGGGGTTTAAGGCAGGTCATCAGGCCAGTGGAGAGGCCCAGAGGTCGTATTCGTCGGCATGCTCAATGGTGACTTCAATAAAATCCCCGGGCTGGCAATCAAAGAAGTCATTCAGATACACCATGCCATCAATGTTCGGGGCATCTCCTGAGGTCCGGGCAATAGCCCCCTCTTCGTCCACTTCATCCACCAGCACTGTCATACGGGTACCTATCTTACGCTGCAGCTTGCGGGTACTGATAGCCTGCTGCGCCTGCATAAAACGGTCAAAACGTTCCTGCTGGATCTCCTCCGGCACATGGTCCGGCAGATCGTTAGCTTTCGCACCTTCTACCGGGCTGTATTTAAAGCAGCCGACACGATCCAGTTCGGCTTCTTCCAGCCAGTCCAGCAGCAGCTGGAAGTCTTCTTCCGTTTCACCGGGGAAACCAACCACGAAAGTAGAACGGATCACCAGCTCAGGCACGGCTTCACGCCATTTTTTGATGCGCTCCAGGGTGTTTTCCGCATGCGCAGGACGCTTCATCAGCTTAAGAATGCGCGGGCTGGCGTGCTGAAACGGGATATCCAGATACGGCAGGATTTTACCCCCGGCCATTAACGGCAGAATATCGTCCACGCTCGGATACGGATACACATAGTGCAGACGTACCCAGACGCCCATCTCACCCAGCTCTTTGCACAGATCGTAGAGTTTGGTCTTAACCGGTTTGCCGTCCCAGAAACCGGTACGGTATTTCGTATCCACGCCGTAGGCTGAGGTGTCCTGAGAGATCACCAGCAGCTCTTTGGTACCGGCGGCAACTAAACGTTTGGCTTCGTCCAGCACATCTCCGACAGGACGACTGACGTGTTTGCCACGCATATCCGGGATAATGCAGAAGGTACAGCTGTGGTTACAGCCTTCGGAGATTTTCAGGTAAGAATAATGACGCGGTGTCAGCTTCACACCTTCCGGCGGTACCGGCACCAGATCGATAAAGGGATCGTGTTCTTTATCCACCGGCGGGACCCATTCATGCACCGCGCCCATCACCTCTTCATAGGCCTGCGGGCCGGTAACCGCCAGAATGCCCGGGTTGAGCTCTTTGATGGTTTCCGCATCTTTGCCTTTGCCCATACAACCAGTGACGATGACCTTGCCGTTCTCCGTCATGGCTTCTTTGATGGCATCCAGCGATTCCTGTTTGGCGGCGTCGATAAAGCCACAGGTATTGACCACCACCACATCGGCGTTGTCATAGCTGTTGACCACGTCATAACCGTCCAGACGCAACTGGGTCAGGATTTTTTCAGAATCCACCAGTGCTTTCGGGCAACCAAGGGACACAAAACCGACTTTACCGCCGGACACATTGCCATCGGACATATTCAAACCTCACGGGAGTGGCTGCCGGTCTGACGCCGGCAGTCCGGAAATACAGAAGAAATTGGCGGCGATTGTACAGAATACGGCTGCCGGAGTCATGGTGACTGATCCCCCGGCCGCTCAGTCGTCGGTGTCTTCATCTCCGGATTTGTAAGCCACGATGCCTTCCAGCAGCAAGGCGGTAAGCGCGATTCCCCAGGGACCGATATCCCTTACGGTGAGAGAGGCTTCTCCCCAGCGATGTTTATTCCATACGTAGCCTTCGTCATCGACTTCCGGCGAGCGCACCACGTAACTGGCAGACACGGCCACATAATCGCTCATCTGCCATTCAAGCCCGGTTTTCAGCTCGGTGAAGAGTGGCGCTGCCTTGTGACGGATTACACCATCATCCGTATGTATCCCGCCTTCAATCAGAGTATTCGACAATACACCTTTAAAACCTGCAGAGGCATACAGAGACAGATGCTGATCGTAGGGTTTACAGAATGGTTTGATGACCTGTTGCTTTGCGCCCGCGCCGCCGTTTCTGTCTTTGGGAATACGGCCGGTACTTTCAGGGAGGTTATAGCCGGTGGCGCTGCAGTCTCTGTGTCCCGCCAGCGTAATTACCGTATGAACACCGGCCCCGGCACGGTTAAAGACGGACCCGTATTCCAGTTCCCAGAAGGTGCCGCCACTGGTTTGCGGCAGGAAAGGAAGTGAGAAATCCTGATAGTGATACCGGCTCCTGGCAAACTGGATAGCCGGCTGGTTTTTCACCTGAGTGGACCAGCCGCGGGGTTTGGGAGACGACGGCGACAATTCTTCATGGGCCCAGGTCTGTTTGGAATCAGCACCGGAACAGGGCCCCACACAGCCGACCGCCCAGGAATGGTAATCAACCTGATCAGATGAATGCAGTGAGGTATCAAAGGAGACATAAAGATAACCGGCATAAGGCCGGTCATATTGGCTGGCATCCGCCGGACGCAGCCGGATATCCGATGGCGTATACATATGCTGTCCCAGGGTCATACCATGAAACATCAGTAAGGGGTCGCGCTGAAATTCCGCATCCTGCAACAGCGCCTCATCCTCAATAAGGTGAACCTGATTATCTTCAGTCAGATAGACATACTGATCGAGAGGATCAGACCAGCTGCCCCATACACCATTGGTGAAATAGCGGTCCGTACTGCCGAAAATGGCATCGTTGGCCATGGTGAAGGTGTAGTCGGACGTTGAAAAATGGAAGTTATCCTGCCAGCTGCTTCTGGTCGGATTAGCATACCCCGGAAAGAAATCATCCATAATATCGCCCAGCGCGGCGCAGGATAAAAAGCAAAGCCCGGGTAATAAATATTTTGCGACCATATTCCATCCCTGTGAATAGTGATTGATTCGCTATTAACGACGATTAATCATGACAGAACTATGATGCTTTCCTCTGCATTTATAACGCAATTCACGCCAACGGGACGGGCACTACGCCAATTATGCCAAAGCCCCGCGGAAAAGGATGTTAACCAGGGGTATTCAATAATCCCCTGGCCAGCTTCAGAATACCGGGCTGTTATCCGGTGCTGACGGATTCCCCGTGGTACAGATGATTAAAAGATTATTGCCCGCTGCCGAGCGCGTTATCCACCACCACACTGGTCACAATATCGCCTTCGACGTTCACCGCGGTCCGTACGGTATCCAGTATGCGGTCAATGGGCAGCAGGATAGCAATGGCTTCTGCCGGCAGTCCCACCGACTGTAACACCATCACCATGGTCACCATTCCCGCACTGGGAATACCGGGTGCGCCCATCGAAGCCACCATGGCAGTGAGCATAACGATAATCTGCTGCCCTACAGACAGATCCATACCGCAGAGATAAGCGATAAATAACGCCGCCGAGGCTTCGTAAAGCGCGGTACCGTCCATATTCATGGTCGCCCCCACCGGCAACACAAACCCGGCAACATCTTTTTTCACACTCAGAGACTGCTCCGCGCAGTTAATGCTCAGGGGCAATGTCGCCGCGCTGGAACTGGTTGCAAACGCGGTCACCATGGCCGGCCGTGCTCCCCGTAACAACCACAGCGGTGACTTCCGGGTAAACAGATACATTAACCCGGGTAACACCAGCACCCCGTGAATCAGGGTAATGGCAAACACCAGCACAATAAATTCACCCATGGTGCCAAGCAGAGCCATATCCTGAGTGGCCATCAGTTTGGTTAACAGAGCAAACACCCCCAGCGGCGCCAGCTTCATAACCCAGCCAATAATAAGCATCAGCAGGTCGAGAAATTCCTGCAATACCGCCAGTACATAACCGCCTGATTGCTTCCCCCGGCCTTCGCCAGCCTGGTCAGTATGGCCCGCTGCCGAAGGGCCGGCTTTGACCAGTGCAACACCTAAAAAAACAGCAAACACCACCACCGGCAGAATTTTTCCGTCAGCCAGTGCGCCGAAAGGATTCATAAACAGACTGTGTAAAAACTGTGCGAGAAATTCACCACCCGTCATCTGACGCGCCTGAATTTCGTCCATACTTTGCTGAAACATCGCCAGCTGCAGATCAGAACCGGGTTTAAGCCAGCCGGTTACGATAAGTGATAACAGCATGGCGCACACCATGGATAAGGCAAAAAAACCCAGGGCATAACGCCATACTTTACCCGCCTGCTGATGCGCCTGCAGATTGGCGATGCCGGTTACTATTGAGGTAAAAATAAGCGGTATCAGAATCATTTTCAGCAGGTCGATAAAAAAACGGCCTGCCAGACCGGTCCAGTACAGGACTTCCGTTTTCAGTGCACTCTCATCCGCCACAGGGTTCAGCAGAAACCCGAGCAGGATACCAGCCGCCGCTGCGATCAGTATCTGTGCGTTCAGTCCGGACAGCCAGCGTATTAAGGGGCTCAGTCCGGAAGTTGCTCCGCGTTGCATGATAAAAGCCTTAAATCATTCAGATATAACCTGACATTAAACCACACTCTGCTCTGCCTGCGGATGGCAGTGAATGGTCTTTACCAGAAAGCCACCACCAGCAGCAGCGTCAGCAAAGTAAGTACCACAGCACCGGTACGGACAGCTTTCACCGGCAGGTCGGCTGGCTGCTGTGCGGTCATAGCCGCCTGCGCGGCGTCCGTCGGTGTTTTCAGCAGCCATTGCCAGATAACAATGGCCAGCAGCGTCAGGGCAAAGAGTATCCCGGCGACGATCGTGAAATGTATGCTGTGCCAGCCAAGCTGAGCACCAATAAACAGTAAAACAGACATCAGGTGACCGCTCAGTGTACCGCGTAACGCTGCTCTGGCAGAGACTTTGCGACTGATAAACCCGGCCGCAAATACCGCCACCAGCGGAGGTGTCACATACGCAAAGGTCTGCTGCAGGTAGGCAAACAACCCCGGAAAATAATCAATTAAAGGGGCCCATAGGGCAGCCAGCACCATCAGTGTGAGCGTGGTATAGCGCCCCAGTCTGGCTAGCTGCTGATGAGATAAACGCGGTTTCAGCGGCTGAACAAAATCGGCGATTAATAACGTCGAGGCTGAATTCAGCGTGGAATCCACACTGGACATAATGGCGGCTAATAATCCGGCAACCATCAGCCCCGCTAACCCGGGCGGCGCATATTCTGCAATTAAGCGTGGAAAGACGGTATCCGCCCGTTCAAGATCAGAAAACAATACCGCGGCCATAGCCCCCGGCAGCACCATGATAAACAGCGGCAGAAGTTTCAGCGCCGCAGCGATCAGCGCTCCGTAACCGGCGGCATTAACATCCCGCGCCCCCAGCACCCGCTGCGCAACGTATTGGTTCATGGTCCAGTAGTAAAAACCAAGAATCGGTAAACCAATCAGGGTACCCAGCCAGGGTAAGGCTTCATCGTCCAGCGGCCGGATCAGCGACATATGATCCTTAGGTACCTGAGCCAGCACATTGCTCCAGCTGTAATCAAACTGGGCAAACACGGTAATTGTCAGAATCACAGAGCCGAGTATTAACACCACGGCCTGCAGCACATCCGTGTAAGCCACCGCCCTCAGGCCCCCGGCGGTGGTATAAATCCCGGCGAAAAGTGCCAGTGCAATACAGGTCGGAAACAATTCCAGCCCGGGAATAAACAGCATCAGCACCAGCGACCCGGCATAAATGGAGCCGGCCGTATCCAGCACAATACTGAGAAATAATGAACAGACCGAGAGATACCGGCGCATCACCGGACTGAAGCGCCGTTCCATAATTTCCGGCACTGTCGTGACTTTATGACGGATAAACACCGGCACCACAAAAATAGCGGCAAACAGGAGCACCAGCGCCGCCATCCATTCATAATTCGCAACGGAAATGCCGCTTTGCCAGGCCGCACCAGGCAAACCGATCAGTGTGGTGGAAGAAATATTGGAGGCAAACAACGACAGACCAATAACAAAAGGCCCCAGGCTGCGGCCGGCAAGAAACAGCTCATCCATATCCGGCGAGCGCCGGCTGACACGGATACAGACAACCACCACCACCGCGACATACACCGCCAGTATGGCGTAATCAATAACATGCAGAGTGGACACAAGGTTCTCCCCATTGCCGGTTATTTTTTTGATTATCCGGTACACAGGGACTTTCCGGGTCCGCTGCATGGGTTGCGCAGACCTCTGCGCTGATACCGGATTTTTAACCATACCAGAACCAGCGCATCTGGCAATTTCACGACATTTTTATCAACCAATTGCCTGTCATCCATAAAAAAGCCGTTTGCCAGTGATGACAAACGGCCGCTTTTTTACATCATTTTATATTTAACAAAAAATGATTTTCTGCTTTATACACGCAGCAGATTATTTCCCCATGCAGTTTGCGTAATACGTCGTTGTCGCGGGCCAGTCAGAAAATACGCCAATCACACCGGCATCCCGTGCCAGTACATCCAGCATGGTGTACATATCGCCATCGTTATTAATGATATTTTCACCGCCATCCTGACCATTCACGGTCTGATAATACCAGCCACCGCCAGTCGCCAGAGGGCCGGAACGCTCCAGTGTCCAGGCGATCATTTTAAGTCCGGCGCTGCGGGCATTTCTGGCATACTCAGAGGCCACCATATTGCCGTAAGAATCCACATCCACCAGCATAAAGGTCGCCGGAGCAATGACCCGTACACCACTGTGATACCAGTCGCGCATATCGGTCAGCGTTGTCGTGTCCAGCCCTGTCTGCAACAGGTAAGCCGCCTGACGTCCGAAGGCCGGTTCATGCTCAACCCAATACATAATGTCGTCATAATTAAACGACTGCGGCCAGACCCGTGACGGATGAATATGCGCCTGTTTATATTCATTAATCATCTGCTGCGCATAATCCTGCTGGGTATAATCGCCGTCAAAAGGCATCGCGACTGAGGGCGATTTGAGTTCCGGGGTAAAATCCACGCCCAGTTGGTTAAACAGCTGAATACTTTCTTTGTGCGTCATCAGCGTTCCGCTGGCCGGTGTGGCGTACAGGTCCGTGCGGTAACCGGCGGTGGCATTCATATAATCTTCAATGCTGGTAGCACTGGTATCGGCGGCGTCCATTTTACCGCGCAGGGTTTTAAATTCAGCGACCGTAATATCAGAGGTACAGCACTGAATAGCACCGGCGTTGGTCAGCTTGCCATCGGTATCGAATTCCGGTGGTACGGTACATTTCTGCGCCAGGTCGGTAGCCAGAATATTGGTCGTGGTATGCAGGTCACACTGTGAATGACGGCATACCAGTTCTTTGTCTTTGGTGAATGTCACATCACATTCGATAATACCGGCGCCCATTTTGGCGGCGGCGATATAACCTTCACGGGTATGTTCCGGAAACATCAGAGGTGCGCCACGGTGTGCAATGGAAAATTTGCTGGGACGGACACTATTCCTGTCACAGCTGGCCAGGCGCCGTTTAAGACGACCCTCATCCATATCATTCACCAGAAACTGAGGCCGGGGACCCAGCTCAACCTGCTGACGATGCTGCGGATGACCGTACCCGGGACGCCGGTGATCATCACGGTCATGCCAGTCTGCGGGCGGATTATGGTGCCAGCCCTGATAATCTCTGTCATGGCTGCGGTCAAAGTCTCTTTCCGGATGGCCAGCGCAGGCCGCGGTGCCAATAGTGGCCAGCACCAGAGTGGTTATAAAACGTGAGAGCGATCGTTGCATGTTTTCCTCCGTGGAAAGCAGTCTGAAAGTCACCGGTCGGATACCGGTGAGGCCACGCTGACAAGTGGATATTTCAGTACGCATACATTTCCGTGACAAGCCTGTCACCCACCACAAAATACATCAGAAGTATGAGACAGAAACACCGCCAGACCGGTTCGTGGTAGAATCGCCGCCCATTACCGGAGATCCTTATGCGCCTCGACAAATTCCTTGCCGACACTACTGACCTGACCCGCTCACTGGCAACCAAAGCGGTAAAATCCGGACGCGTCCTGGTGAATGGCAGCAAACCCCGCAGTGCCTCGCTAAAAATCACCACGGAAGACCAGGTGACCCTGGACGGTGAAACACTGACACTGGAAGCAGGCTTCCGCTATTTTGTCATGAACAAACCGGCAGGCTATGTCTGCACCCACAGAGACAGCACGCATCCGCTGGTGTTTGATTTACTGGAGGGCGTGGTTAACCGTATGGCGCTGCATACCGTCGGGCGTCTGGACCGAGAGACAACAGGCCTGCTGCTGATCACGGATGACGGTCACTTTTCACATCATCTGACGTCGCCCAGACATCATCAGCCGAAAACCTACCGTGCCTGGCTGGCCGAACCCCTGCGAGACGACGCCGAACAAAAGTTTGAACAGGGAATTCTGCTGGAAGATGACCCGGAACGCACCAGACCGGCCCAGCTGCAGCGGATTTCACCACAGGAAGTTCTGCTGACCATTCACGAAGGCCGCTATCATCAGGTACGCCGCATGTTTGCCGCCTTAGGTAACCATGTCGACAAACTGCACCGCGAACGCATGGGAGCGATGACCTTGCCCGAAGAGCTGGCAGAAGGTGAATTCCGCCCCCTGAGCGAGGCGGAAATCGGGCGTTTAACCGGCTGATGTCCGTCGCTTCCGGCGTCTCTTTCCGGCGTTCTGCCGACGCCGGTCAGTCAGTACGCCAGATGTGCCTTTCGTGGCGCTGATTGACGAAAGACTAACCGTATCACACAAAAAAGTTTTAAGGGTTCACAGAATAGGCTTTTGCCTCTGGTGTGAAATTCCACTGCCTGTTTACACTGCCCGCAGATCAAGCCCGCCATCACTGAAGCCGTCCGCCGTGCTTCGGTAACGCAATATTATTCAAAGGACCTGCCCGGACTGACTGTATCATGAAGTGTGCTCTTGTTGTCGACGATTCCAAAACCGCCCAGCTCCATCTGAAACGTATGCTGGCCCGCTATGATCTTGAGGCGGAATGTGCATCTTCCGCCGAAGAGGCGTTCAGCTATCTGGAGAATAAGCCGGCACCGTCGATTATTTTTCTCGATCACCACATGGATGATATGGATGGCTTCGAAGCGCTGAAAATCATTAAAGCCAACCCGGCCACTGCGACAATCCCGGTGGTGATGTACACCGCCCAGCAGGGCGACGTTTACGTTGGCCAGGCCCGGGCCTTAGGGGCGCTGGATATCCTCTCCAAAGGCAGCATGAAACCTCATCAGCTGGGTAAGGTATTAAAAGGCCTGGGCATCGCCGCCAATGGCGAAGACGCATCCGCCAGCCCCGCTGCTGAGACACCTCATGCAGACCCCGACCACACAGACCTGAACCACTCAGAACCGGCCGCAGCACTCTGGCAGCATCAGAACAACCAGGACAAAGCGGATCCGCGCTATGACCAGCTGTTCAACGAGTTTGAACGCCAGAGCACCCGTCTGCGTGAACAGATAGCCGACGAATCCCATCTGATTCTGGGCTCGGTACATTCCACCCGCAGTGATGTTCAGCAGAACCAGAAAGCCATCAAACAGGCTGAAACCCGCATCAGCGATATTGTGCTGCCGGAAATAGCAGAAAAAATTGCCGCCGATCAGCAGCGCACCATGCGTTTTTCCAACTTCCTGCAGATGGTGACCTTTGTGGGGCTGGCGGTAACCGGCTTTGCTCTGTATCAGACCTCAGACTCGCTCAGTGACGTTGAACACCGCCTCACCGAATTACAGAACAGTGTGCAACAGAGTCCTCAGGGCACAGGCAGTGAGGGCGCGTCTGCCGCGTTCGGAGATGATGCATCGTCATTAAGTTACGGTCTGGTGGATGTGATCAGCTGGGCCATGGATACTGATTTCCACTTTGGCTATGACCAGCAACCCTTCAGTGAATCCCGGGTCACCAATATCAGCAACCTGGTTTATCGCATGGCTGATGCCGGCTACACAGGTAAGGTTCAGTTAATTACCAACTTTGGTAATGTCTGCCTGCAGGCTGATGATGCCGGTAACTATGCCTTAGCGCCGGATGATATGCCTGTGGCTGACTGTATTATGCTGGAAGATACCAACCCTGACCTGTCGGTAAAAAATCTGTTATCCGTAGCCCTGATTAATTTTGAGCAGACCGCTGAGCCTATCCGGGATGGTCGCATCGGTTTACAGATCCGTTCCAACGGTCTGCAATCACCACGGTTTGAATATCCCGCTGCTTATCCGGAAATGCGCGCCGGTGAATGGAATGACATTGCGTTAAAAAACAACCGTATATCCATCGCGTTTAATTATTAAACTCTGCTGCTTAACCAACTAACAGTCACACAATAATAAAAAACAGCCCCGTCGTAACGGGGCTGTTTTACTTCTGTCTGGTTAACTGATTAACCGTGCGGATGACTCCGCAAACAACTAATCAGCAAACGACTATTCGGCGACAGAAACGAATACCGGGTTCGAGTAGAACCAGACGTCGCGGTAGTTACGTTCATTCAGTTTTTCGTAATACTGATTATAATCCGCATCAGACACCACCTCAGACCGCTGAGGTTCGCCATCCACGGTCAGCCCGTCGACGTTCATGCCCAGATTCGTCCCCCGTAAACGCAGATACTGATCTTTTTCTGCGGTAAAGGTATAACTCATTGAAAAATACCCGTCGTCATCCAGGCTCCAGTCTGCCGCCGTAAAGGTTTTGGCAATATGCGTGCTGTCGTTGGTTTCTTTACGGTAAGCCTCGGTACCATAGGCGGCTTTTTCACCAATATCACCAACGATCAGATCGACATGGTCAACTCCGGGATTCAGAGTCTGGGCGAAGTCTTCATCCCCCACCGTCTGTTCACGGTGACTGTACTCCGGCTGTTTAAAGCGCACCGTTACACTGACCGTTTCGCCAGCGTTGACATTTAACGCCTGCCCCATGGTCGCCTGTGCGGCCTGACTGTCGGCAACATGAAAGTCCAGTGCATTGATCAGATCGCCAAAAACAGAGAAAGAATTACCGGAACGCAGT
Organism: Thalassolituus sp. UBA1087; assembly: GCA_002314145.1. Classification (GTDB taxonomy): domain Bacteria; phylum Pseudomonadota; class Gammaproteobacteria; order Pseudomonadales; family Oceanobacteraceae; genus Venatoribacter. Next base: position 52,745 of record DCCG01000039.1, read on the forward strand.
CCGGCCAGCAGACGCTCTGTCGTCAGCTCACTGCCCTCTTCGCCGCCGACCCAGGTATAGTTTTTCGCGTACTCGCCGGGGTAATAACCACTGGCATAAGGGTCACGGGTTTTAAAGTGATGATCAGAGTTGGCCATATTCCAGATTTTACGGCCTTCCCCTAACAGGGCATCCCACCAGCCGCCGAGTTCGGCCAGTACCGGATCGGCGCCACCGTGAACACCGTCTTTACTGCCTGAACCATAATCACCACGATTGCCATTGAACTGGTTGCCGACCATGCCTTCTGCCAGAAAGAACACATCCGGCGCCGCATCGTTTAATTCGCGGACGTCAGAAATCGTATAGCTGTCAGCGTAACGTAACGGGTGGTTCAGCATGCCATAACTGCTGTCCGGAAAGTTTTCCTGCAGCCAGCTCAGCGCCGCAACAGCATCACGATGGGTAGAGTTCTGACGCACAATACCTTCGCCGGTCCACTGCAGACGATCGGCTTCAGAAAAGTCGGTATAGTTATTTTTACTGCTGAAGCGGTATTCAAATTCCTTAATTTTATCGACCGGTATTTCATGGCTGTCATCGTCCCACAGAATACCGACGTTATAATGTTCGTGGGCAGGCATATCCCATTCGAACGTGGAATAAATTAAACGGTCCTGATAATTATCATTGGCGGCGACCAGGGCTTCAACTCCGGGAAGTTCAAAGTCAACCAGGGCGTCTGCATACAGCTTGGTCCCCACATCTTCATCATCATTGGTCTGGCTGTTATTCCGCATATGGTTCGACAGGCTGACATAATCAAGATCGAAATCATTAAACGCATGATCCAGCACATCAGACAGGGGTGAACGGGCATCATTCGACAGTGCGGTGTGAACGTGCAGATCACCGGTGACCCAGTGACCAGCCACAGGCTCTGCCGGTGTTTCAGGTTCAGCAGGGTCAGGCTGGGAGGGTTCGTCAGGGGTCTGATCACCACCGTCATCCGGTGTTTCGCCACCGTTATCCTGTCCGCCGTCATCAACCACAGGGGCTGAGCTGTCACTGCTGTCTGAGCCACATCCGCTCAGCAGCACAGTGCCGGACATAAACATAGCCATAAATAATGTACTTAAAGGAAATTTCATATTGGTATTCCGAAACGTAAACCAGGAAATAAGGCGTCCCCTGCGACAACAGTGTTGCACAGGAGAGCCGCTATTCATCATTGAAAATGCCGGCACAAACACCGGCATGGGTTGTCAGTTGTTATCGTGGTAGTACAGCCATTGATCGACCGGTAATACACGGTTGGTGATCCGGACTTCCGCAATATTGCCGTAAAACGGATCTGAGTTATCGCTGTCCCAGCTGCTGATCCCCAGACGCCATTGTTGCTGACCGCCGATAACCACCAGTCCGTGCTGCTCATCTTCGCCGGTACGCATGACCAGTGAGCCGTTGACATACATAAGTGTCTGATGGCCGTCATTGGTAATGGTCACGTTGTACCACTGGCCACGGTTAAGATCCCAGGAGAAGCTGTCGCTGCCTTTACCGCCATCGTTAACACTGATCCACTGGGCTTCGCGCAGACTGGAAATGGCCAGCGCCTGAGAAGGATCGCCACCACCACAGCTGAAATTGTGATATCCGCAAACCGCGCCGATGGATGAAATATTGGTGAGAATACCCGACCAGTCACCACGCTCCGGCGTCCAGTCCTGCGGTAATTTAAAGGTGGCTTCGATGGTGTAATTCTGAATCGCGCCACCCCAGCCGTTTGAGCGCTGTTCCTGAGCGATATTGGCCCCCGCAGCCGTTGTCAGGAAATAACCATCCGCGTTATTGCCATTAAACCGTACAGACCCACGGGCATAACCAAAGGGCGGTTTATCATCGGTAATAATCAGATAATCGCTCTGATCACCCTGACCGATATGCCCGGTCGTTAACGGGTTACCGGAACCACTGAGATCAGGCACTTCTTCAATATTGGCACCCACAATATGGTCTGCATCAAGCACCCAGTATGCTTTACTGCCTTCGATAGCACCTTCGGCATTAACCGCATCGGAACCGTCCGGGTTAGTCGCATTCAGGTTGGCAAAACGCTCAGAGAAATCGAAAGGAATGCTGAACGCCCAGCGGCTCACTTCCTGATCATCTTCGCGCTCCGCTTCCGGTAAACCGGCGACATAAGGCGAATAAGAACGGAAATCCAGCGAATTCTGGGTTTTATTGAACGTGATCAGCTGCATCATGCCATCACCGCCCCAATAGCCGGACTGATAATCCACGACTTCCATCACCACTTTATGACCAAACTTATTGTTGGCTTCCATCACAGCTTCACCATGGTGATGGCCATTAATGGTCAGGAAAATCTGGTCATGATCACGGATCAGATGATTCCAAAAGCGTGCGCCTTTTTCGGTAAAGATGGCTGTCTCACCGTCTTCATCAATATTCAGCAGCTGATGCGTGGTAAGAATTGTCGGGGTATCCGGGTGTTCGTCCAGTACACGCTTAACCCATTCCAGTGTCAGGTGATAATACTGGCCTTCACAATCCCAGCTGGGATCGCAGTAACTGGGATTCCAGTCCAGCGCCAGCAGCAGATACTCCTGACCGTCATCATCACTGAAGGTGTAATAAGTGTTAAACGGAGCATTATGTCCGTCGGCATTGGTGCCCTGCTGATAGCCACCGAAATTGTCCGGGTAGATCGCCTGTTGACGTTCGGGGCCGAAATACTGCAGGTAAAGTTCAGCGGCGTTATCACGTGAATCGTCATAACTGCCGGAATTCAGTACATCATGGTTACCGGCCAGAATACTGTATGGGGTGTCCGGGTTGTTTTCCAGATACCCCATAGCAACCCGTGCCACATCCCATTCCTGCAGCGCATCAGGGATATCGACCACATCACCGAGATGGGCAGTGAATTTAATATTTTCGTCCTGATAATGTTCAGCAATCCATTGTGTCTGTGCGTAATAACGTTCCGGAGAGTAACGTGCATACTTCTGCGTATCCGGCAGTACAGCAATGGTAAAGGTATTGTCCGCTTCGTCCTGGGCGGTATCACCATCTCCCGGATTGCCGTCACCGCCCCCCGGTGCCGGTTCAACCGGAGCATCATCGTCCTGTGCCCCGGGTTCAGTGCCATGACCGGAACCGGATGAATCAGATCCACACCCGGTTAAGGAAAGCAATGCAGCTGTCATCAACCAGGATGCCAGCCATTTATTTTTTATGGAAAACATTAAAAACGCCCCAATGCGAATTAATTGGTGGATTGAGGGCGCGACCTTATAGCGACTTCATGACATTTTTAATTCAGTAAAATGACAAACATGACGACCACCGCAAAGCGATTAAATCCGGGGCTTTTAAAACATTATTTTTGGTTTGATTAAAATTTAAACTTAAGGAATAAATACACAAGTCATTGATTTTAAATAACTATTTTATTTAAAAATATAATTAACCAGTTATCTTTTCAAAAAGACAGGCATTGATAAATAATCAACAACAATCTTTTCCAGTCCCCGGGGCACCCCTGCCGTACGGTTAAATGAAACATAATTTCTTTATATTCCAACAAAGCGTGCATCTTGATTCAGGAATTAAAATGAAACCCACCACTTGTTTTTTATTAACTGGTCTTACCTTTACTGCTTTAACCGGCGTTATCACAGGCTGCGACAACAAAGAAACGGACAGCGGTATTGACAACAACATTGAAACCCTGAGTATCACCATGCCATTTCAGGCCAGTGACCTGTGCCCGCAGGGTGGCATCAAAACGCGTGACGTACCGGATATTAACGGCGATGGAATGATTTCAAAGGAAGAGTCAGCGGATATCGATTGGTCAGTCCAATGCAATCAACCCTGAAAAATGCTTTATGCCGTTCAACGTATAACGGCTTTTATTTCTGACGGTGTGCCATAAAAAACCCTGCACAAAGTGCAGGGTTTTCGTTTTACTTTATCCTGGGTTTAACCTGAATGTTTAACGTCAGGATTTTACTTTTGGCAGACGTTCCAGTGCCGCATCAATTTCAGATTGCGGGTATTCGTAGTCTTCAAGTTTATCGGTGAAATACTTGTCGTACGATACCATGTCGAAATGACCGTGGCCGGAAAGGTTGAAGAACAGCGTTTTTTCTTCACCGGATTCTTTGCAGCGCAGTGCTTCATCAATGCAGGCACGGATAGCGTGATTGGATTCCGGCGCCGGAATAATACCCTCAGCGCGGGCGAACTGAACACCGGCTTCAAAGGTGGCAATCTGTGGTACAGACACGGCCTCAATCAGCTTGTCGTGATACATCTGAGAAACCAGAGCCGAGGCACCGTGGTAACGCAGACCACCGGCATGAATACCCGGCGGCATAAAATCATGGCCCAGGGTGTATTGCAGCATCATCGGGGTAAAGCCTTCGGTATCACCGAAATCATACGCATAATGCCCTTTGGTCAGGCTTGGGCAAGAGCTTGGCTCAACCGCAACCAGACGCACTTTTTTTCCGCCCGCGGCTTCATCGGCATAAAACGGGAAGGCTGCGCCGCCAAAGTTAGAACCACCACCACAGGGCGCAAACACCATATCCGGATAGTCACCCACCATCTCAAACTGTTTTTTGGCTTCCAGACCAATGACTGTCTGGTGCAGCAATACGTGGTTAAGCACGGAACCCAATGAGTATTTGGTATCCTCGCGACTGACCGCCTCTTCCACGGCTTCGGAAATCGCAATGCCCAGTGAGCCCTGATTGTCCGGGTCCGCAGCCAGAATCTTACGGCCGGACTCTGTCATATTACTGGGGCTGGCGATCACTTCCCCGCCCCAGGTCTGCATCATCGAGCGGCGGAAAGGTTTCTGTTCATAGCTGACTTTCACCATATAAATGCGCACGTCGATGCCGAACATCTCACCCGCCAGCGACAGCGATGAACCCCACTGCCCGGCCCCGGTTTCTGTCGTCAGGCGTTTAATACCGGCTTCTTTGTTGTAATAGGCCTGAGCAATGGCGGAATTCAGTTTGTGCGAACCGGCAGCGCTGACACCTTCATACTTGTAATAAATTTTACACGGGGTTCCGAGTGCTTCTTCAAGACGGTACGCACGGAACATAGGGCTGGGGCGCCATTGCTGGTAGATATCACGCACCGGCTCCGGAATATCAATCCAGCGCTGTGCAGAGACTTCCTGTTCAATAATGTTGTCGGCAAAAATCGGTGACATCGCGGACGGGTCCATTGGCGTGCCATCCGGTCCCATCGGTGGCGCCGGCGGTGTTGGCAGGTCGGCGACCACGTTATACCACTGTTTGGGGATCTCGCTTTCTGGAAGCAGAATTTTAGTCTGTTTCATAAACCCTTCTGTGCTTTATCATTCTGAAACCGCTAGTTTAACCGTCTTCGCCGCGCTTCTGTAGTAACCCAAGTCAGTAACCCAAGTCAGTAACCCAAGTCAGTAACCCAGGTCAGTAACCCAGGTCAGTAGCCAAGTCAGGACTCGAGCCAGTTACGCATGTCAGTTGCTGCAGCAATACACCAGCGGCGCCGGATCAGCCGCCAGCCATCAGCAACCGGCACAGCAGCGCGCCGCCCAATAACAGAATCAGCCACAGCAGCAACGCCAGTACAACGGGCCTCCAGCCTGCCTGCAATAAATCGCGCCAGTGGATATTCAGCCCCAGCGCCGCCATGGCAAAGGCCAGCAGCGTGGCCGACACGGGCATTGCCAGGGTATGCACAAGGGCCAGCCAGTGGCTGTCCGGCATCAGTGCCAGCACACTGTTCAGCACCACAACCAGCAGAAACATCACAATAAATCCGGGCACCGATGCTCTGGCAGGCGCAGGCTCAGCAGCGCCAGCAGCCGGGCGGATTTTCTGCAACCACAACGCCAGCGCAATCAGTACCGGCGCCAGCATCACCACACGCATCAGCTTCACAATAACGGCATTATGCCGGGTGGCCGTATCTGCAGCATCCGTGGCTGCGACCGCCTGTGCGACTTCGTGAATGGTACTGCCGATATAAACGCCACTGACATCCGCCGGCAGCGCCAGCCAGTGTTGCACCTGGGGATACAGCAACACGCTCAGAGTTCCGAAGACCGCCACCGCAGAGACGGCCAGCCCGGCTGACTGATTGAGCTGGTCTTCGCTTTCACCATCACGCAGATAACGGCCCAGTACCGGCGCTGCCGCCAGAATAGCCGCGGCACCACATACTGCGCTGCCGACTGACAGAAACAGCGTCAGTGACAGGGACATCTTCAGCACACGCCATCCCAGCACTATGCCCAGCGGCAGAATCACCGCAATGGTGGTTATGTCGGCCACCAGCGCCTGCCAGCCAACCGCCGCGAGGTCGCTGAGATTCAGTTGCAGGCCGAACAGTACGATGCCCCACTGCAACAGCTGCTTCTGCGCCACACGCTGCACCCGGAACGCGGCCGGCTGTTGCCTGAGCCGCTCAACCACCGGCAAAGCCGCCATCATCATGCCCAGCATAATACTGACCGGCAGCGCCCCGATGCCGAGAGCATGAACCAGGGGCAGCGACGCCAGCTGCACCGACAGAGCGCTGATCAGCACAATCAGTATGGCGATTAACAGCGCCGGCAACAGACTCTGCCAGGCGGGCTCTTTCTGAGGTCTGATGGCATAGGGGTCACTGTTCATCCGCTGTCCTCCGGTGTTCTGCTGCATTTAAAACCAACAGGAATAACGATATTCCTGTTTTCTTATCCGTAAAAACAAAACATTCCTCTATAGTTATTCGGCAAAACCGATATACAGACACAGGGACAACCCCCTGCCCATGAGTGGAACAGTCTGGTCTGCTTGAAACACGTCCCGGCCCACCCCACATAGCAGTTAAGTGGTTACCGCAGACATACGAGACAGGTAGGTAGTAACAGATGGACGACAAACAGGAATATATCGGTAAAGAAGAACACGAAAGCAAGCTGGCGTTGCCGGATGATATTTTGCCGGATCACCTGCTGGTGCTGCCGGTTAATGGCCGGCCATTTTTCCCCGCCCAGGTTCAGCCCATCATCATCAGTGCTGACGTCTGGGGCGAAACGCTGAAACGCGTCGCCAAAACCGAACACAAATTACTGGGTATTGCCTTTGTTGATGATAAACAGGCCGATGATGTCCCTCAGCTGGAGGATATCCCGCTGATCGGCTGCGTTGTGCGTGTGCACAAAATGCAGATCGAAGATGGTCAGGTACAGTTTATTGCACAGGGCATCCGCCGCTTCCGTGTACTCGAGTGGATACACAAGCAGGCGCCTTTTTCTGCACGCGTACATTACCCGCAGAAGAGCAGTGAATTTACGGACGAAACCAAAGCCTATGCTCTGGCCATTATTAATGCCATTAAAGAACTGGTGGCCATCAACCCCCTGTATTCAGAAGACCTGAAACACTATTTAAACCGTTTCAGTCCCAATGATCCGTCACCGCTGACCGACTTTGCAGCCGCCATCACCACCGCGGAAGGTCATGTGCTGCAGGGCGTACTGGAGACCCTGCCACTGCAGAAGCGCATGGAAAAGGTGCTGATGCTGCTGAAAAAAGAAATTGAAGTGGCGCGCCTGCAGGTAGAGATCAACGAATCCGTCAACGACAGCATCAGCAAACATCAGCGCGAGTTTTTCTTAAAAGAACAGCTGAAAACCATCCAGAAAGAACTCGGCATTTCAAAAGACGATAAAACCGCAGAAATCGAAGAGTTTGAGCAGCGGCTGGAAGGCAAAACCGTGCCCGAAGCAGCGCGCAAACGCATTGATGAAGAACTGCACAAATTGCAGATGCTGGAAACCGGCTCCCCTGAGTACGGGGTCACACGCAACTATCTCGATTGGGCAACCAGTGTTCCCTGGGGTGTCTATTCTGAAGATTCGTTTGATCTGCAGCATGCCCGCGAAACTCTGGACGCCCACCACAGCGGCCTGGATGACGTGAAGCAGCGCATTCTGGAGTTTCTTGCCGTGGGCTCATATAAAAAAGAAATTTCCGGCTCAATCATGCTGCTTGCAGGCCCGCCCGGGGTCGGTAAAACCTCCATCGGACGCTCAGTTGCCGATGCTCTGGGGCGTAAATTCTACCGTTTCAGCGTCGGTGGTATGCGTGATGAAGCCGAAATTAAAGGCCATCGCCGCACTTATATCGGTGCCATGCCCGGCAAACTGATTCAGGCGCTGAAAGATGTGGATGTTGCCAACCCGGTTATTATGCTGGATGAAATCGATAAACTCGGTGCTTCCTACCAGGGCGACCCGGCGTCGGCATTACTGGAAGTGCTGGACCCGGAACAGAATAAAGAATTCCTCGATCATTATCTCGATCTGCGCGTGGATTTATCCAAGGTGTTGTTTATCTGTACCGCCAACCAGTTAGACACTATCCCTGCCCCCCTGCTGGACCGCATGGATATGATCCGGCTGTCCGGATACATCACGGAAGAAAAACTGGCCATTGCCAAACATCATTTATGGCCGCGTGTGCTTGAGCGTAATGGCCTGAAAAAAACTCAGGTAAAAATCAGTGATGCCACACTGAAAGCCATTATTGAAGGCTACGCCCGGGAATCCGGCGTGCGCAGTCTGGAAAAACTGCTGCAGCAGATTGCACGCAAATGCGTGGTAAAACTGCTGGAACAACCGAAGCAGAAAATTTCCGTTACCCAGAAAGACCTGATGGAGTTTCTGGGAGCGCCGATATTCCGTGCGGAGCGCATTCTGAGTGGTACCGGTGTCGTTACAGGCCTCGCCTGGACAGCCATGGGCGGTGCCACACTGCCCATTGAAGCAGCGGTTGTGCATCATCAGAGCCGAGGGTTTAAGCTGACCGGTAAACTCGGTGATGTAATGAAAGAATCCGCGGAAATTGCCTACAGTTACACCATCGGCCATGCCAAAGCGTTTGGCGGTGATGAGAACTGGTTTGATAAACGCTTTATTCACCTGCACGTTCCGGAAGGCGCCACGCCGAAAGATGGCCCCAGTGCCGGGGTCACCATGACCGCAGCGCTGATGTCACTGATGCTGAATAAGCGGATAAAACGTCCACTGGCGATGACCGGTGAATTAACCCTGACCGGGCAGGTGCTGCCGGTGGGTGGCATCCGTGAAAAAGTGATTGCCGCACGGCGCTCAAAAATTTATGAAGTCATTTTACCGGAGGCCAACCGCCGCGATTATGAGGAATTACCTGAGCATATCCGTCAGGGAATGACCGCGCATTTTGCGCAGAAATATCAGGATGTGTTTGACGTCGTCTTCAGCTGAAAACGGCATCAAATCCGCAGGCCCATGGCCATACAGGCACCAGGCAACCGGCATTGTTGTCCCTGACAGACAATATTGCCGGATTGTCCCTCTTTTATCTGCTTTAAACGTTACTGTCACCAGACTGACACGCTTCTGACTTATACCTACCGCTCTTTTCATTATTTCTATAAGGATATTCCATGCTTAAAAAAGCACTGGCGGTAGCACTGACAACCACAGGACTTATGCTGGCCGGCTGCGGCAGCGACGACGACAGCCACCATAACGAACTGGCATTTCTCGATAACTTCCCTGCTGACGGAACTCTGCTCGACTACCAGATTCTGCGCGCGGATCTGATTGACGGTAAAACCCAGCAAACATTTGAAATACGCAATGGTGGCTATGGGTCAGCCATGACCGCTCACCCGTCCCACAAAAACTGGTTTTATGCGCTCACTGACCGCGGCCCGAATGCCACCTACACGGGTGATCAGGGGAAAGGCAAAAAATTTCCGGTCGCGGATTACACACCGCGCATTGGTCTGTTTCAGGTCAATACCGATGGCAGCATCACTCAATTGGATACCATTCTGCTGAAAGATCGCCAGGGTAATGCCATTACCGGCCTGCCCAATACCTCGGCCTTAGGCGGTACCGGGGAAACCCCGTATGACGCCGATGGTAAGGTAATCCCACAGGACGACAGCCTGCCCTATAACGCAACCACCAACCCCATCAGACTGGACGATTATGGTCTCGATGGTGAAGGCCTGGCGGCCATGGATGATGGTACCTTCTGGATCAGTGATGAATATGGCCCCCATATTGTCCATTTTTCTGCAGAGGGTGTGGAACTGGATCGTATTAATGCTTTCGCTGACGATGACCGGGTTAACTTCCACCTGCCGGCTGAATTCGCTAACCGCCGTGCCAACCGTGGCATGGAAGGTCTGGCAGTAACACCGGATCAGCAATATCTGGTAGGTGTTATGCAGTCCACTATGTATAACCCGGACAGCGCCGTGAAAGATCTGGATATTACGCGGATTGTAAAAATCAGCCTGCAAGACGGCAGCGTGTCTCAGTATCTGTATAAGCAGGAAAAAAATCAGAATTCCAATTCCGAACTGGTGGCCCTCTCGGGTACTGAATTCCTGCTGCTCGAACGGGATGGCAGCTTCCTTTATGGTGGACCGAAAGCAGCCGATCCGGATGCCCAGAAACAGGTTTACCGTATCGACCTGTCGGATGCCACAGATCTTGAAAGTGTTGCTGACTCCGGCACCCTGGCTCAGGACAGTGAACTGGGTCTGACAATCGCGGGAGAAACGCTGGAAGAAGTGGTTCTGAACCAGGGCTGGAGTGCTCTGACCGACGCCGGTATTACACCGGTCAGTAAAGCACTGGTAGTGGATATGGTCAGCGTGGTGAACTATCCGCACGATAAGATGGAAGGCCTGTGGGTCATCGATGACTCGCACCTTGGCGTGTTAAACGACGATGACTTTGCCACCTGGTCAACCGGCGGCGAGCTGGAGCAGAAAATGCTCGACAGCAATACCATCGACGGCAACCGTCTTTATATTGTGGAAGCGGACCTGAGTACTGACTGAGGTTTATGGTTAAGAGCCGGGTATGTCCCACAGTTTGATAGCACTCTGCTTTCTATAAACGACTTTTAAATCCGTAGAGTCTGATGCCTCCCAGGGGAACTTATCCCCTGGCCGGCAGGGCCGCCCCCAGCTTTTCGCTTTCTGGAACGTCACCCTCATTCTCTTGCTTTTCCTGGCCGCGCGCCCGTGCGACATCCCTGTCGCTGTCCGCTGGCCGGGCATCCATGCCCGGCGGACCAGAAAAA
>DCCG01000040.1 GCA_002314145.1 Thalassolituus sp. UBA1087
GGGATAAGTTCCCCAGGGAGGCATCAGGCACTGCGGACTTAAAAGTCGTTTACAGAAAGCAGAGTGCTATCAAACTGTGGGGTAGCAGTATCCCGAGGCTGCTTTTTTATTGCCCGGTTGTTATGCTGCGCCTTCTGCACAATTAATAAAAAAGTATAACAAGATGTCATCTATGCAGATTCATACCCTGAAAGGGTATATTCAGAATATTTTTTTGGTGGAATACCCGGATAAGCTGCTGTTGCTGGATGGCTGCAGCCGTGCTGATACCGATATGCTGTGCGATTACATTCAGCACACGCTGCAGCGCCCGCTGGCCGATCTTAAGCTGATTGTGGTCACTCATATGCACCCGGATCATGCCGGTGGCGCGCACCGTCTGCGTGACAGAACCGGCGCGGCGGTGGCGGCTCATCCGGGGACCCGGCGCTGGTATGCCGGTCCGTTGGGACGTATTGCCCATGGCATTGATGTGCTGCTGACACTCTGGGTGGCGGGGCGCATGGGGCGGCCAAAACGGCATATCTGGTACGACGCGCTGCTCCGGCCCGATTATCTGTTGCAGGACGCGCAACCGTTACCAGGCTTTGATGAATGGCAGGTGATCTGTACGCCCGGCCATACCGATCATGATATCTCGCTGTTGCATCAGCCGACGCATCAGATTTATGTGGCCGACCTGGTAGTCATGGTTAAAAAGACGCTGGTGCCGCCGTATCCGGTTTATCATCCGCAGGAATATCGTCAATCGCTGGCCAGGGTTGCGCAGTTAAAGGCGGAACGGGTATTTTTCGCTCATCTGGCGGCCCGCAGCGGAGCGGATATTCCGTTTGCCGAGCTGTTGTCGATGGCGCCGGTACAACCCAAAACCTATTGGCACTCGACGAAAAACCGGATTGCCCGCACACTGGGCGGTCAGAGCCGGAACCACTGACGGGCAGTAGCGGCGATTCGCGGAGAAAATCTTATGCATATTTATTGGTTGCTGGCCGCTGCTGTGGCGGCCGAAGTCATAGCAACCAGCGCGCTGAAGGCATCTCATGGCTTCAGTCAGCTGTGGCCCAGTGTGGTGGTTGTCATTGGCTACGGCATTTCTTTTTATCTGTTGGCCATTGTGCTGAAAACCTTACCGGTGGGCATTACCTATGCCATCTGGTCCGGTCTGGGGATCGTTTTTGTGACCCTGATCGGCTGGCTGGTGTTTAAGCAGGTGCTGGACTGGCCGGCGATTCTGGGTATGACTCTGATCATGGCGGGTGTGCTGACCATTAATCTGTTTTCCGGCAATAGTCACGGCTGATCTCTGCGCCGTTAACTCTTACCTTATTTGAGCATTTTTTGCACAGCAGGCTTTCTGCGACTGGCGGTAATTTGCCATGCCTTTTACGCTGAGTGCCTTTGTCTGAGGCCGCACTGCGCCTGGCCTGGGCGGAGGTTGCCGGTTCAATTCCCTTTCGTGTCTCTAATGGTCTGATTGGTCATCAGAGCTAACAATCTTTCCAATTCAATAGACGTGTAAATATTTTGAAATGGGCTTCCTGCCAGTATCTGTGCGGGTTGAAGGGGTTGTTTGGCCTGTTATGGTGGTCAGGTGTGTGTTGATATTTAGGGATCTAAACTTTAGTATCGAAATTAATTGAACGTTCAATCAAAAGAAATATGCCAAAAGTCGGAATAGAACCAGTACGTAAACAGCAGCTGATCGAGGCGACGCTGAAGTCCATTGAAGCCAACGGCTTTCAGGGCACGACCATCGTTACTATCAGTCGTCTGGCCGGGATGTCCTCCGGGATTATCAGTCATTACTTTGGTGGTAAGCAGGGGGTGATTGAAGCGGCGGTACGCCATCTGCTGGAACAGTTGCAGCAGGGGTTATTGAGCCGGCTGAATTCGCGCGCAGAGATTACGCCGCTGGAACGCCTGATGATGGTGGTGGAAACCAACTTTTCCGGCTTTCAGCAGTCATCACCGGCGTCCAGTACCTGGTTATCTTTCTGGGGGCAGGCGATCCATGATCCGGATCTGGCCCGTTTGCAGCGTGTTAACCAGCGTCGTCTTGAAAGCAATCTGCTGTATTCGTTCCGCCGCCTGATTCCGGATCTGGCGCGGGCGCGGGAAACCGCGGGTATGACGGCGGCCATGATTGACGGTATGTGGCTGCGCAGCACATTAAGCGCGCCGCAGGACAGAAATTTCCGGGAAGCCGAACGGCTTTGTAAAGAATTTATTCATCTTCAGGTTGAGCGTTTTGGTCATCAGTCGACGGGGAGTAACAACGGGTGAACGTGCTTAAGAATTTTATTGATGGACAGCCCATGGACAATCGCAGCGGAGATACCTTCGATGTGGTTAACCCGGCCACGGGTGCCGTGATTTATCAGACTGAAATCGCCGATGAGGCTGTGCAGCAGGCGGCCATTGCCAGCGCGCAGAAAGGCTTTGCTGAATGGTCAGCCATGACCGGTATGGAGCGCAGCCGTATTCTGTTAAAAGCGGTTGCATTACTGCGTGAGCGCAATGACGAACTGGCAAAAATCGAAGTGCTGGATACCGGCAAACCCTGGCAGGAAGCATCCGTGGTGGATGTGGTGACAGGGGCGGATTCCATCGAGTTTTTTGCCGGTTTAGCGCCGTCGATTGAAGGTAATCAGCAGGATCTGGGCGGCGATTTTTATTACACCCGCCGTGAACCTCTGGGTGTGTGTGCCGGTATTGGTGCGTGGAATTATCCGCTGCAGATTGCCTGCTGGAAATCTGCCCCGGCACTGGCGTGTGGCAATGCCATGATTTTTAAACCGTCGGAAGAAACGCCGCACGGTGCCGTAAAGCTGGCCGAAATATTTATTGAAGCCGGTGTGCCTGCCGGGGTTTTTAATGTTGTGCACGGTGACGGTGCCGTGGGTTCCTGGCTGACTCATCATGAAGATATCGCCAAGGTGTCCTTTACCGGTGAAGTCGGAACCGGTAAGAAAGTGATGGCTGCCGCGGCGACCACACTGAAAGAAGTTACCATGGAGCTGGGCGGCAAATCCCCATTAATTATTTTTGATGATGCGGATCTGGAAGATGCGGTATCCGCCGCCATGCTGGGTAACTTTTATACTCAGGGTGAAATCTGTACCAATGGCACCCGGGTATTTGTTCAGCAGGGTATTAAAGACGCCTTTATGCAGCGTCTGCTGGAACGCACCAAAAATAATATCCTGGCCGGTGATCCGTTAAATCCGGATGTGAACTTTGGTGCATTGATTTCAGAAAAACACCATCAGCTGGTGATGAGTTATATCGAAAAAGGTAAACAGGAAGGGGCAACGCTGGCCGCCGGCGGCAAGGCGATGCAACCGGCAGGTGCGGAAAACGGCTATTTTGTCGAACCAACCGTGTTTGCTGACTGCACGGACGATATGACCATCGTGCGGGAAGAAATATTCGGGCCTGTGATGTCAGTGCTCAGTTTCACGGATGAGGATGAAGTGATCCGCCGTGCCAATGACACCCGTCTGGGTCTTGCTGCCGGTGTGTTTACCCGCGATATCCGCCGCGCGCACCGCGTCATTCATCAGATTAAAGCCGGTATCTGCTGGCTGAATGCTTACGGTAATTCACCGGCAGAAATGCCTGTTGGTGGTTATAAGTGGTCTGGTTTAGGCCGCGAAAATGGTATGGAAACTCTGCGTCACTACACCCAGCTGAAAGCGGTGTATGTGGGGATGAATCCACTGGAAAGTCCGTTCTGAGGTAGTTATGGCAGCGTACGATTATATTATTGTCGGGGCGGGGTCCGCCGGTTGTGTTCTGGCTAACCGTCTGACCGAGGATGCGGATAAGCAAGTGCTGTTAATCGAAACCGGTGGCAGCGACCGCAGTATTTTTATTCAGATGCCGACGGCTCTGTCGATTCCGATGAATACGGAAAAATACGCCTGGCAGTTTGAAACAGACCCGGAACCTTATCTGGATGAGCGCCGCATGCACTGTCCCCGCGGCAAAGTGCTGGGCGGATCATCGTCGATTAACGGCATGGTTTATGTCCGTGGTCACGCCAGAGATTTTGATGAGTGGGCAGAGCACGGCGCTGAAGAATGGGATTATGCTCATTGTCTGCCGTATTTTAAGAAAGCAGAAACCTGGACGTTTGGCGGCGATGAATACCGGGGTGACAGCGGCCCGCTGGGCACCAATAACGGCAATAATATGAAAAACCCGCTGTACAAAACCTTTATCGAGGCCGGGCAGCAGGCGGGTTACGACTTTACTGCCGATTACAACGGTAAACAGCAGGAAGGTTTTGGCCCCATGCATATGACGGTCAAAAATGGTGTGCGCTGGTCAACCGCTAACGCCTACCTGCGTCCGGCCATGAAACGCTCTAATCTGACGTTAATGACCAAAGCTCAGGTTGAAAAAGTTCTGCTGGACGGCAAGCGTGCCGTTGGGGTGCGCGTACTGAAAGATGGTAAGAAAACCGATATTAAAGCCAAAGGCGAAGTGATTCTGTCAGCAGGTCCGGTGGGCTCGCCGCATATTCTGCAGTTATCCGGTATCGGTAATGCGGATGTACTTAAAGCAGCGGGCATTGAGGTTGCACACGATTTACCGGGAGTGGGGGAAAACCTGCAGGATCACCTGGAATTTTATTTCCAGTTCCGCTGTAAGCAGCCTATTACTCTGAATGGCCAGCTTGACTGGTTCCATAAAGGGCTGATCGGCGCCCGCTGGATGTTTACCCGCAAAGGCCTCGGCGCTACCAATCACTTTGAGTCCTGTGGCTTTATCCGCTCCAAAGCCGGTGTGGAATGGCCGGATCTGCAATATCACTTCCTGCCGGCTGCCATGCGTTACGATGGCCGCACGGCGTTTGATGGCCACGGTTTTCAGGTTCATATTGGCCACAATAAACCGCGCAGTCGCGGACGTGTGCATGCGCTCAGCCCGGATGCAGCGGATCATCCATCAATATTATTCAATTATCTTCAGGCGGAGGAAGACCGTGAAGGCTTCCGCGATTGTGTACGCCTGACGCGTGAAATTATTAATCAGCCAGCTTTTGATGATTACCGTGATGGTGAAATTCAGCCTGGCGAATCGGTTCAGACAGACGAAGAAATTGATGCCTTTGTAAGGGCTAATGTCGAAAGTGCCTACCATCCGTCCTGCTCCTGCAAAATGGGAGAAGACGAGATGGCGGTGGTTAACAGCCAGACCCGGGTGCACGGGATGGAAGGCCTGAGAGTCGTTGATTCGTCTGTTTTTCCGACGATACCAAACGGAAACTTAAATGCGCCCACCATTATGGTGGCCGAGCGTGCAGCAGACCTGATCCGCGGACAGGGTATGTTGCCGCCATCGGATGCCGAAGTAGGGATGGACCCGGGGTGGAAAGAATATCAGAGACCACGCAGTCCTCAGGCCTGAGCCTGACGGATGAAATTCATGTAAAGACAAATGACTAACTTTAATCAAGCAGGAGTAAGAACATGAAGACAGTAAGAAATATCTGCGCAGGTGCGCTGACGGCTGCGGCCTCAGTCAGTTTTGCCGGACAATGTGATACCGTTCGTTTTTCCGATGTCGGCTGGACAGATATCACATCAACAACAGCACTGACGTCAGTGGTACTGGAAGGGCTGGGTTATGAAACCAGCACTCAGATGTTGTCTGTACCCGTCACTTACAAATCGCTTGAAAATGGTGATATTGACGTATTTCTGGGCAACTGGATGCCAACCATGGAAGGCGATATCCGTCCTTACCTGGACAAAGGCACGGTTGAAACCATTAAAACTAACCTCGAAGGCGCCAAATATACACTGGCGGTACCTCAGTATGTGTACGATGCCGGGGTAAAAAACTTTGCTGATATTGCCAAATATCAGGATGAATTCGATGGCAAAATCTACGGTATCGAGCCGGGTAACGATGGTAACCGTCTGATTCAGGATATGATTGATAAAGATGCATTCGGCCTGGAAGATTTCAGCGTTGTGGAATCCAGTGAAGCCGGCATGCTGTCGCAGGTAAAACGTAAAACCCGTCGTGATAAATGGATTGTTTTCCTGGGTTGGGAACCACACCCGATGAACAGTAATTTTGATATCGCCTACCTGGAAGGTGGTGATGATTACTTTGGTCCGAATCTGGGTGGTGCCAGCGTTATGACTAACGTACGTAAAGGCTATGTGGAAGAATGCCCGAACGTTGGTAAGCTGCTGACCAATCTTGAATTCAGCCTGACGCTGGAAAATGAGGTGATGAAAGCCATTCTCGACGATGGCAAAAAACCAGCGGTTGCAGCGAAAAACTGGCTCGAAGCCAATCCACAGGTGCTGGATGCCTGGCTGGAAGGTGTGACCACCAAAGACGGCAAGCCCGGACTGGCTGCGGTGAAAGCCAGCCTCTGATAACGGCTGGCGATCAGGGGAATATCCGTTAAGGATATTCCCTGGTCCACCGTATTTCTCTCTTAATATTTTTTAATAACCAGATTCTGCGGGACAACCGTATGGGTACTCATGTCTATGGAACAGTATAAGCTGCCGCTCGGCAAATATATTGAAATATTTTTTGACTGGTTGGTTAGCTCAGCCTCCGGTTTTTTTGATGCCATTTCCGTTTCCCTGGAATGGCTGATTGTGGCATCGACGGATGTCCTGTTATGGCTGCATCCGCTGGCATTTATCGCCGTATTGGCTGGTTTGGCATATTGGGTGCACCGTGCATGGCCCCTTGTCGTTTTTGTGATAGTTTCGCTGCTTCTTATCTGGAATCTCGGCTATTGGGAAGAAACCATGCAGACGCTGTCACTGGTGATATATGCCACGCTGCTCTGTATTCTCGTGGGTTTGCCGATCGGTATTTACGCGGCACACCATCCGTTAGTATTTAAATTTATTCGTCCGGTACTGGATTTAATGCAGACAGTACCGCCATTTGTTTATCTGATTCCGACATTGACCCTGTTTGGCCTGGGTGTCGTTCCGGGTCTTATTTCCACTATTATATTCGCCATTGCCGCACCTGTGAGGTTAACGTACCTGGGAATATCGGAAGTGCCGAAAGAGCTGGTGGAAGCGGGGCAGTCATTTGGTATGACGCAAAATCAGCTGCTGTGGCGCATTGAGCTGCCGGCAGCGGCATCCAGCATTGCCGCAGGGGTTACCCAGTGCATTATGCTGTCGCTGTCGATGGTGGTGATTGCTGCTCTGGTGGGCGCAGACGGGCTGGGTAAGCCGGTCGTGCGGGCACTGAATACCGTCGATATTGCGTCTGGTTTTGAAGCCGGACTGGCGATCGTGTTGTTAGCGATTTTGCTGGACCGTTTGTTTAAACAACCAGAGGCGGTGAAATAAGATGATTGAGATAGAAAATCTGGATGTAGTATTTGGTCGTCATCCACAATCGGCGCTGCCACTGCTGGATCAGGGTGAAGACCGTGAACAGATCCGCGAAAAAACCGGGCAGGTTGTTGGTGTAAAAAATGCGTCACTGACCGTAGGTCATGGCGAGATATGTGTACTGATGGGCTTGTCTGGCTCGGGTAAATCCAGCCTGCTGCGCTGTATTAATGGCCTGAACCCCGTGGCACGGGGCGCTATCCGCATTGAGCGTGATGGCACCATGGTTGATTTTGTCAGCGCCGATGCCAGTGTGCAGCGCGATATTCGCCAGCGCCTGGTGTCCATGGTATTTCAGAAATTCGCATTAATGCCGTGGCTGACGGTGGAAGAAAATGTGGCAATGCCACTTGAAGTGCAGGGACTTGACCGCGCAGAAATTCAGCGGCGTGTCAATGAACAGCTGGAATTGGTTGGTCTGAGCGAATGGCGCCACCTTAAACCGGGTAAATTGTCCGGCGGTATGCAGCAGCGCGTCGGATTGGCGCGTGCATTGGCGATTGAAACTGATATCCTGTTGATGGACGAGCCGTTCTCTGCGCTTGATCCTCTGATTCGTACGCAGTTGCAGGATGAACTGCTGATGTTGCAGAAAAAATTGAAGAAGACGATTCTGTTCGTCAGTCATGATCTGGATGAGGCTTTGAAATTAGGCAATCATATTGCGATCATGAAGGACGGTGAAATTGTTCAGCACGGTAAGCCGGAAGATATTGTGCTGAACCCAGCAAATGATTATGTGCGTGATTTTGTGGCGCATACGAATCCGCTGAATGTTCTGCGCGCCTCATCGATTATGTGGCCATTAAAAGACTTCAGTGCAGAAAAAGAAGGTTTTTGCCTGAATCGCCGCGATGATTACTGGTTGTCGTCAGACAAAAAAGCAGTCATTGTAAACGGTAACCGCCAGGACATTTATTTCTGGCAGTCAGGTGATACCATTGAACAACTTGGAAAACATCCTGTTTGTGTCCCGGAAGACTTCCCGATGAGGGAAGCCATGGAACTGCTTTACCATACCGGGCACTCTGTGTTTGTACACTCAGGAGAGGGGATAGCAGGTGTGATAAGAGACAGAGAGCTCTATCACACTCTGTTAGGAAAGATGTTATCGGAAGATGACTGAATTAATGGATCTGTTAGTAAACGAACGAGGAGAGACACTATGAAAAAACTTCGACTGCCTCTGGCTATTGCTGCAGCAATGAGTGCTGTACCTGCAATGGCTTCTGATTCAATCAGCGGCGGCATCTGGATGAACCATTCCATCTATAACGATGATGCGAGCGAAGTCACTTACGGTGATACCAACTACGAATCGCTGATTCTGTATATGGACCACACTGATGAAGCAACAGGCTGGAAGTTTTCTTCTGAATTCCGTTTAGGCAAAGGTGCTTTTACAGACCCGGATAACAACAACACCGGCGGCCACTACGGCTTCCACAAAGCCTGGATCGGTAAAGATTTTGAAACAGGTTCCATTAAAATCGGTAAATCTCAGGTACCGTTTGGCTGGAAAACCGTTAACTTCTGGCCTGGTGATGAAATGCTGGGTGGCTATGCCGACCAGAACGACGTGGGTGTGAAATGGAGCGCGGATGCGAGCCAGTTCCACTATGACGTTGCTTACTACCACGTTGATGACTTCGGTAACAGCACCGAAAGCATGGATGATGGTGGTCACTGGGGCTCATCTACTACTTATCAAAAAGGCCAGACAGTTGTTCTGAACGGTTCTTATGAAATTGCAGAAGGTCAGAAAGTCGGTGCTTCTTACCAGATTGGTAAACTGCGCGATCTGGCCGGCAATGCTGACCGTCCTATGGAAGGCGATCACAGCGCGGCAGTTGCATACTACGAAGGTACCTTCGGGGCCTTTGGCGTAAAAGCCCAATATATGACCACAGAACGTGACCTGAGCGGTCTGACTGCTGTTGCCGGTACTGCGCTGGATGACACAGAAGTCAAAAACGACCGTAAAGCGGTAACCGTTACTTACGCTCTGAACGATTTCTACTTCTACGTGGATTACACCAACGCCGAAGCGAAAACTGATGGCAATGACGATGTTGTGGGTTCGGCTGATAGCTGGGCACCAGGCATGAGCTATGACTATGGTCCGGGTTGGGTTTACGTTGAATACGTAAGCAACGACGGTGGTATCGATGCTAATGGCATGGTTACCGACGGTGACTATGATGCATGGTACTTCACCATGGATTACTACTTCTGATTTTTAATCGGATAGTGAGCTAATCAAAAAAACGCAGCCATTGGCTGCGTTTTTTTATGGCCGCATTTTATCTCCGCGTTAGGGTATTCAGGTCGAATTTCCGGCTCAGAATACGGTCACGCAGGGTTACCGGCAGCCAGCGGGCAATCAGCGGCAGAATACGGCAACCATGGCCAATGCGGATGATTTCATCGGGTTTACTCAATAGCTGAGCAGTTAATTCTCTGGCAAAGTCCGCTGCCGGCGTCGGGTTATCCTGGGAGGCAGTCGCCCGTGCTTCCATCTGTGTTTTCAGCGGCGCATACATTGAATCCTGTGGCAGGCCCTGAGCCAAGTGGCTGAGGGAATTATCACCGAATCTGGACTGGATCGCGCCGGGCTGAACCGTAACGACCTGAATATGAAACGGTGCTAACTCCATGCGCAGAGCATCACTGAGGGAATGCAGAGCTGATTTGGTAGCGCAGTAAGCACCGGAAAAAGGCGTGGTCAGAATGCCGGACACTGAACCGATATTGATTACCTGTGCCGGTCGCTGTGGGGAGCCTGCGGCTTTCAGCAGGGGAACCGCTGCCTGGGTTAACGCCAGGGGCGCAAACACATTGGTGGCGAACTGTTGTTCCAGTAAATCACGGCTTAATTCCGCCAACGGCCCCATGGCAGCATAACCGGCGTTATTGATCAGGCAATTGAGATGGCCGTCCTGTTGCTCAATATGACTGATGGCCGCTTCGATGTCATCAGCGTTATTCACATCCATGGCGATGGGAATAAGACCATCACTGCTGAGGTTCTTCAGGCTGTCTGTGTTGCGTGCGGTGGCGTAAACGCGGTATCCCTGACGCAGATATTCTTCTGCCAGTGCGCGGCCAATACCGGATGAACAACCGGTAATCAGGACATTTTTTTGTGTCATGCGTTTTCCGTTTTTTATTCTCTGTGGTAATGGTTTCTGTGGTGATCGTTTCTGTGGGATCTCGCTGTCAGTGGTAGCCCGCGTTTGTCCGCCGTTGTATGTCCGCTTCACCGTTATAATGGCGGCCGGCGGTCAAACCAGGGCTGTATTTCTTCTAATTGCGCGGCGAGTTGTAACAGCAGCGCATCCTGACCGAGCGGGGCGATGAACTGTGTACCTGCCGGTAATCCGTTTTCTGTCCAGTAAAGTGGCACCGACATGGCTGGCTGTCCGGTCATATTGGCAAGTTGGGTAAAGGGCAGTTTTTCCAGATTATCCAGCGCCATTTTCTTTACCTGACCGGTTTTTAACAGCAGCTTGTGCAGCCCCAGGCCATTGATGATTTTCATAGCCACGGCTTCTGCCGGTGACGGATCAAAATAACCGATAGGCACTGGTTCAGACGCCAGTACCGGCGTCAGCAGCAGGTCGTATTTCTGATGAAACATATGCATGCTGCGGGCAAACTGGTTCCAGCGGCGTCTGGCATTGACGTAATCACCGGCACTGATGGTTTTGCCAAGGTAGGCGAGGACTTTGGTGGCATCTTCGGTATCCAGGTTACTGACACGGCCGCTGAGCTGGGCCGCCATAAAATCCAGATCAGCGGCGACCTGACCGAAGTACATGGTCAGATAACTGTCGGCCAGTGCTTCACCATCAAATTCCAGGGTTACCGGTTCAACGTCATGACCGAGGCGTGTCAGCAAGTCCACGCTGTGACTGACAGCCTTCTCCGCATCGGCGGTCACCTCGCGGCCGATAAAGGAGCGGCAGGTATAGCCAATACGCAGTTTGCGCGGTGCCTGCTGCAGGCTTTGCAGATAGCCGCCGGGGATATTCACCGGGTAGGGTGTTGAGCCATCTGCGCCGGCCACGGCATCCAGCATGGCGGCACTGTCCCGGACACTGCGGGTAATCACATGCTCGGTCGCGGCGCCATCCCAGTATTCGCTGGCGTAAGGCCCGGTAGGGACCAGGCCGCGGCTGGGCTTAAGGCCAAATAAGCCACAACAGGCGGCCGGAATACGGATGGAGCCACCGCCATCACCGGCCGATGCCATGGGCAATATGCCGGCGGCCACTGCTGCAGCGGAACCACCACTGGAACCGCCGGGCGTATGGCCGGTATTCCAGGGGTTACGGCAGGCGCCAAAGGCTTTGGGTTCGGTGACCCCCATTAATCCCAGTTCCGGCGTATTGGTTTTGCCGAATATCACCAGCCCAGCCTGTTTAAAGCGACGAACCAGCTCACTGTCAGCTGGTGAAATGACACCTTTCAAAGCAGCACTACCGCTGCTCATCGGAGTGCCTTCCAGAGCCGCCAGTAGATCTTTCAACAGAAAAGGTACGCCGCGGAAGGGACCATCCGGCTGTGTTTGCTGCAGCTGCTGACGGGCATAATCGTAAAGTGGAGTGATGATGGCATTAATGGCCGGATTGACTTCTTCTGCCCGCTGTATGGCACAGTGCAGTAACTCTTCCGGTGATGCATCGCCGGCACGCACCAGAGCGGCCAGCCCCAGTGCATCATAATTCTGATAGTCAGACGGTGAGAAGCGGCTGGTACTGTGTTCGCTGGCAGGGGTTGTCATGATTGCTGGGCCCAGAGTTTGTTGTTATGCATGGCTGCTGCAACAAATAACAGGAACCCCTGCCGATGACAACTCTGCTGCTGTATCTGTTGCCCTGCGCTGGCTTTACTCAGACGTTGTCTGTGGCGCCGGGTCTGGTGTCAGTGTGACTGTGCTGAGATCCGGGCGGATCAGCAGGGCGTGGAGATTCTGTTCGCGCAGCCAGTCCGGGGCAGCCTGCTGACGCAGCATGGCAATGGTGGACAGAGTGCCTGCCAGTAATGTTGATGGAGCCAGTACGGTAACCGACGCCCAATGGTCCACGGGATAACCATTATGTGGATTCAGCAGATGGCAGAAACGTTGGCCATTTTTTTCGAAAAAACGCTCATAGTCGCCACTGGTGGCCATACCACCTTGATACACGGGTAAACGGGCAATGGCTTGTTGTGGTTTTCTGGGATGGCGTACTCCCAGCTGCCACGGCTGAACGTGACTGGCTGTTCCGGCGCTTTGGTGGCTGTCCTCCTGCGGCCGCGGACCGAGAATGTGCAGATCACCGCCGAGATCAATAATGCCGCTGTTCACGCCGCCCTGCCGGGCAATATCGGCGCACACATCTGCCGCGTATTCTTTGCCTATCCCGCCCAGATCAAGCTCCATATCGGGCGGCATCAGCAGCTCATGATCCGATAGCTTCACTGCGCCAAAACCAATGCGGGGCAGAAGGCTGGCCAGGGCGTCAGCGGAAGGGATAAGGTTTTTTCTGAAGTCCCAGGCCTGCCTCAGTACACCGGAACTGATATCAAATAAACCATCACTCTGTTCGTAACAGACGGCAGCATAATTCAGCAGCCAGTGAGTTTCAGCGTCGATGGGTGTCGGCTGACCGGCGTTATTGTTGATACGGGAGAGGATGCTGTCGTCGCGGTAGCGGCTGTATTTGTGCTCAATACGGCGCACAGCGGTTTCCATGGCTGCTACCTGCGCCCGTGCCTGGGTGTTATCCGGTAACAGAAAAGAGCAGGGGGACGCCATCGCGGTGAAACGATGGCAGAAAAAACCGTCAGTGTTTGTATTGAATGCCAATGCTCAGCACCGTGTAGTCAACCAAAGCAGGTGTTTCATCACTTGAGGTCTGTACTATGGCAAAGTTTTCCGAAGAATAATATTGCTGCCAGTCCAGTGATACCGTCCACTGACGATAAATAGCTTTCACTTCGGCTCCGAAACTGAAGGCGCCGTAGGACGCTAAACGATAATCTGAGCTGTTGTACTGATCGTCCGGTGGAGCTTGCTCCAGACTGTAAAAATCGGCGCTGGTCTGACGGTAGTAGCGCGTCATGGGAATCACTTCGAGTGAAAACGGCGCCATATTAAACATCTGTGCCCAGCGTAAGGTCAGCGTATGTGAACGTATGCCCCAGTTATCACTGTAATAGCGGTAGTCAGCATGCGCGGCAGCGCCATCCCAGAAAGGAATAAACTGGCGATACTGAGCATCCAGAGTCAGCTGGTCGCGCTGCCCGGGACGGCGGTCTTCAAATTTATAGGGATCGGATAAGTATCCGGTTAAACGGGTATAACCGATGCCGGCTTTGATTACCCGGTTTTTATCGATCACCTGAGAAACGCCTTCATACAGTGAAAGGCTGCGTTTGCTGCGGCCGTCGGCACGCTGGCGGTCAGCGGATATCCAGGCATCCGACGGCGATAATTCATCCAGTGATGCACTGACCGACGCAAATAAAGTGGTGTGTTTATCAAACAGTTCCAGCGAGCCGTCACCGCCCAGTGCCAGTGAGCGGTAATCATTTTCCAGCGACAGGGCGAACAGGCCGCCGAGGGTGCCGTCAATCTGTCCGTTGTAGGCACCCTGAATGTATTTTTTCGGCGCTACTTTTAAATCGTAACGGGTTTCTTCAATACTGGCACCACTCATCAGCAGGACGCTTTTCCCCTCGGCATTTTCGTAGGTCTGCATCGGTGATGCGCCGCTCATGGTCTCGTACTGAAATTCACTGTTAATGTACCAGTCACCGGCAAGAGGGCGGGCGTAACGGAACTGGTGAACATCAATACTGTAGCGTTCGGTGACCGGTGTGAAGGTACGTGCCCGGGGTGCATCCGCTTCCTGATATTGCGTGTTGCGGTAGGCGAATACCTCATCCGTCGGGGTTGCTTCACCGTAAGCCGGCAGGCTGGCTGCTGCCGCAGTTAACGCGGCGAGGGAATTGATTCCTTTTTTTTGCATGTTATTCAGTTACAGCCGCAACCGCCTCCTGCTGCCTGGCCACCACCGGACGAACCTTCTTTGGCAAAATGAATGTGATTATCCAGCGAGGATTTCAGGGGATCTGACTGCCAGGCCATAACATCCTGAGCCAGATTGCCCCGTTCCCAGGGTTTGACGGTACTGCAGCCGCTGAGCAACAGCAGAACAACTACAGCAGAACTAAAGCGAATGAACATGCAATATTCCGTTATTGAAAATCCGGTTATTTGGCGGATACCAGCGCTGTGATTTCGGCGCGTATTTTCTGACTGTCAGAAGGTTTAAACCCCTGATGAATGACACGGATTTTACCCTGACGGTCAATCAGATAAGACGTCGGCATGCCGCGCAGACCAAAGGCATCCGGGGTGTTGCCATCGGCGTCGTGCAGTGTTGGGTAAGAAACCGGGTACTGCTTGAGAAATTCGCGCGCAGCTTTCACATCTTCATCAAGATTAATGGCCAGCACTTCAAAACCTTTGCCTTTTAAATCTTTTCGTACACCATCAAGGAAGGGCAGGGATTTACGGCAGGGGCCGCACCAGGAAGCCCAGAAATCGACGTACACGACTTTCCCGCGATAGGCAGATAAGCTGGTGTTTCCTTTCTGAGTGAGATACGGCAGTTTGAAATCCGGTGCCGGGTCTCCCGCGGCACTGACCACCTGAGTGGTCAGTAATGCGGAAATAAACATGATCAGTGGAGCAATGATACGCACTGTATTCTCCTTGGCAGCATCAGCTGAATATATTGAATGAATTGACGTTAAGCGGGTAGCTTTCCGCCAGCGCGGCGTTTTCAACGCCCAGCAGCCGGCGCAGTTCCTGGTTAACGTGCGCCGGTGTCAGTGTTTCTCCGGATGAATCCTGCAGGCCGGAATTGCGGTTCACTGTCAGTGAACGGAAATCCGCACTGGAGGCGCCGAATACTTTACCGCCGGTATTGTTGGGCTGAACAACCATGACGCTGGTAATCGGCCAGTGATCTTTACCATTACCGGAATTGTAATAGGGCGTGCGGCCAAAGTCAGAACCAATGACGACCGTGGTCTTATTGGCAACACCGGCATATTCCAGTGCCTGCAGCAGGAAGTGTACGCCTTCCAGCATATCGCCCATGCGCGGATAGGCAGTACGGTCATGGTTGCCGTGCGTATCAAAACCGCCCACGTTCAGGTTGGCGCTGGCACACAAACCTGCGGCAAAAGCGGCACTGACGACCTCGGCCTGGCTTTTCAGGCCTTCACCACGGTTCTCGTTCCAGTGTTCGTCGCGCAGTACGTTGGCCTGAATATCGTCCAGTCGTACGGTCAGTTCGCCAAGGTTGGAATCCACGCTGCGTATGCCCAGCAGACTCTGCAGCTGTGCGCGGCGCTGGGGCAGGGTTTCATTGGCCAGCTGGCGTTGCAGGCGGGCGGCCTGAGCGGCTTTGATATCCTGGTACATATCCACATCGCGGGCGCCGGTGCGGTAGAGGAAACCGCGGTCGCCACTGTAATGGTTGGGGTCGGATATCTGGCTGATAAAGCCGGCACTGCTGGCCCGCGCACGGGCCACCAGTGAATCGGTAAAGTCGTAGCCGCCGTTACTGATGTAGGCGAGTGGCAGGTTGGGGGAGACGGCCGCCGCATAATAGGCCGCCAGACTCGGATAGCCGGTTTCATCGGAGCCGGACCAGACGAAGCGGTTGCCGGTATCGTGATTGTTGGTGCCGGTATCGATACCGTTGATGACCGTCAGGCGATCACCATAAGTGGTGAAGAAATCATCGAACTGGTCGTTGATGCGGTTGAGTACCGCATCATCGTCGGACACCTGATCCGGGATCGCACTCCACTGAATGTTGCCGTAGGTTTTGTTGCTGTCCAGTGCCACTGAGTTGGTGGAACCTTCATTGCGGTCAGAACGATCAGCGTAGGCCTGATTCAGACCTTTGGGATCACAGATGGACGTCGGGTCCCAGCCACCACCGGCGTTCACCACGACCAGAAATTTATCCGGAACGGTGGCGGCCGCGGCTTTGGGTGTCCACACCGGCATACTGGCGGTCAGACCGGAAGCGGCCATGAGTTGCATAAATTGACGACGTTTCATGACGGCTCCTTACTCGTAGACAAAGCGGTAATCAGAAATTAAATAGGTCAGCACACTGGTCCAGGCACGGATGACGTAATTGTCGTCGTACTCGATACGGGTTTCTGCCGGTAAATCACCGTCGGTGCGGCCATCGGGCTGACGGTTCCAGCGGCCACGGCATTCCCATTCCAGAGCAGTGCTCGGGCGCGGATCATACTGGTCGGCATTCTGCAGCAGGTTCTGTCCACGGTTCAGAGTATCCACAAACAGCTGATAAGTGGCTTCCAGTTCGGCACTGTCGGCTTCCAGGTGTTCGCCCAGTAAACGCCAGTGCAGATGCTGAATGTTGTGTTTGATCAGACTGATATCTGTGTCTGTCTGAGGTTCTGTTGTGACCTCGACGTATGGGAACAGGCGCCGTTCGTTACTGCTATAGGTGAAATCATAGGCAGCGCTGCGACAGGCCATTTCCGTTGCCATGCGTTCCTGAATCGCGATGATCAGGCCGCTCGGGTCTTTGGTTTCTTCGGTCACCGAGTCAGAATCCATACCGCCGTACATGATGCGGTTGTTCTCACTGCGGAATTCGTCCCAGCCAAAACCAAACACGCTGTTCAGTTTGGCCTGCATGGCTTCCGGGCTGAGGAACTGTGTCGAACCAATATGCTTATTCTCCGTCAGTGATCCGGTATCCACCGCTGACGCTCGGTAGTAGGGGCTCATGACGATACCTTTTACCGCGGTTTTAATATTCCAGTTATCCGCCACCATGTTCTGGCCGATGCTGTTAATAATGGCCCGCTGGCTGTTGAAGGCCAGGGTCTCAGCGTTGCTGGCATTGTCTCCCGGAGTGGTCAGAGGTTCCTGGCCAACGATCCCCGTATAAAGAGTGCGTACCGTGGCCCGCACAAAGCGCGGATCTTCGGCAATCGCATTACCTAACCACTGCAGCATGCGACGGAAGTAACCGTCACCACCGGACAGGGGAATGGTTTCACTGCGCAGCCCGGCAGGTTCAATATCAGAGCTGTCCCAGCGGTTGGCAGACGTGCTGCCGGTTACTATGTACTGGCCGCGGTCTGTCCAGTGCTGGAATGCTGAAGCCACCGGGTCCATTACCTGGTGACAGGCATAGCAGGCCGGATCAAGCAGGGTCGGGTTAGCGGCTTCGCTGCCAATACCATCACCCGGGCGGTCGCCTTCGATGGCGAGAATATCGGTATCGAGGAAGTAATCGAACACAATACGTGAGCGGTGGCGGTTACGGTTGGTACTGGTGGTCGGATAGCGGTTGAGGAACATCGGATCGGTCAGGATACCGGCGTGGGGAATGCCGCCCATTTCATATTGCAGATCTTTGTTAATACGGGCCGGGCGGAAATCCGTCGGATCATAAAAAACCTGTGTGCCATTGTTATCGCAGACCGGCTCATCAAGCTGACGGAAACTGGCGGACGGATCAATCAGCTCAGCGTCATAGACCTGCTGGCTGTACCAGTTAACCATCATATAGTCAGCGGTCATAAAGGTGGTGTGTGGCAGATTGTTCATGGCCGCATAACGGATCAGTTCCAGTGGCGCGCGGGCCACGGCATCGTTGGTGATACTGCGCACACAGCTGCGGAACGAATTCAGTTCTTCGCCGGCGTAGACATCGTTGTACCATTTGCGGTTGGGATAATCGTCGCTGTCGAGGAGGTTAATGCCGCCCTCGTAGAGGTTCCTGCTGAGGTATTTATCGGTCAGCAGCTGAACATTGAATATTTCCATCAGGTTTTCATAGAAAGCGTCTTCCGTCATCACCTGATTGAGTGCCAGGCTGAGGCCGGTTTCACCACTCTCGGCGACCATGGCCAGTTCTTCGGCGGTCGGCAGCCGGTCAGCCAGCTGCAGGGACGCTTTACGCAGGGTTTCCGCCAGTTCAACGGATTGCACGCCGTCCAGCGACGTAGTGGCTGCGGACAATACTTCACCATTAAAGGCATACATTATGTATTCGGCGGTATTGGTGGCGCAGTCGCCGGTACAGGCACCGGTATTACTGATTGGCATAGTGGCACTGATTTCCTGTGCCAGAACGCTCAGCGAGGTACAGGTCGCACAGGCGACCAGTGATGATCCGACTGAGGTACCGTTACCATCGACACCATGACAGGATGCACATTGCTGTTCGTATGCGCGCTGGCCTTCAGGGTTATAGGCGTTGTACAGCGTACCGTCGCCCCCGTTCGAGGCCCCGCCAACGTCGCCGGAATATTCCGTCTGACACCCTGAAAGCGTAATAACTGCCATGACGGCAATTATCAGCCCCATTATCCCTCTCATATCTGTAACTCCTGCGTGAGTTCACGGTTATATCGTCCCTGACCGGCTGAGTCGGGAAACTTTTAACTATTTTTTTGTATAACGCTTAAGTTATATCAGGCCACCGGTAAAAAAACTGTGAACAGTTCAGAAAAACGCCACAATATCCGTTATGACCCGAAATAAGTATTGGCGGAATATGAAAAACATGACTTAGTCTTTTTGTTAAATTTGTTAAAGATATGAATGCAGGGAAAAACTACTGTTTTTATAGGGTGCTTTTACGCCATTGCCGTGAGCGTAAGTACTGAACTCAGCCAGACTATCGTACTGACTGAGCCATTTTCAGATTCATTGCTATCAATTGAATCTTTTCCTGTGTCAGCTGCTGCGTGATGGCCCTGGGGCTGAGGCCTGTGACGGTCAGCACATTTTATATGACAGAAATATTGCGGTGAATGAATGTCTGGTTTCATTTTATTCACTGCGGTCTATTCACTGCGGTCTATTCACTGCGGTAGCCAATTCTGAAACCGCCCCAGTGCCTGCCGTTCACATAAATAGGAACAGATAAATCGTGCATCACTTCCCCGGTATCACGTTTATAGGTTTGCAGCAGGAAGGGACGTGTATTGGAACCACAACGGGAACCGGTACGGTCATTAAAGATACGTTTGCTGCGGCTGTGAATGAGGTCAGTATCAAAATCACCGGTCGGGGCTTTGGCGAATTTATTGTTGTGGGTGGGGAAGTAACCATTAATATCCACGGCGCCAGCATAAGCGATATAGGGGTGTTGCTGAAGAATGGGTTCCTGTACTGACGGAAATTTCTGATCAGTAAAATGATCGTATGCCGTGTTGTATTTTTTAGGGTTAGTTTTTTCTATGGCCTGATAATCGGTGTCAAATACCTGATGTTCGGTAAAAGTACCGTCTTTGATTGTTTGTTCAAATAATTTGCCGATTTCACAGGCTGCGCTTTCTGCCAGTATTTTTACTTCATCGTGGGGCATTCCCAATTCTGTGCTGCCAAAGGCTTCATATATTTTTTCGGCGGTCTCTGACAGATCGAGTGATTTCTGTGAAATAGAAGCGATCTCCTGTTCCGTTAATTCCAGACGTTGGCTGGTTTCCTGTACGATGGAAGAGATGTAGCCAATGCTCGTACTGTTTGCCTGAACGCTTTCCGCCAGCTCATTAACGTTGCTTTCAATATCTTCTGAGCGGCCATAAATATCATTCAGGTGGGAAGAAACCATCTGTGTCATTTCAACATTTTTACCAATGGTGACCGTCAGTGCGCGGCTGTTGCCGACTGCATTTTTTATTTCTTCGTTAATAATATTAACCGTGTTGCCGATCTGCTGCGTTGCGTCGGAGGTTTTGGCGGCTAAGGCTCTGACCTCGTCAGCCACCACGGCAAAGCCTCGGCCCTGTTCGCCGGCCCGTGCTGCTTCAATGGCGGCGTTAAGCGCCAGAAGGTTGGTCTGTTCGGCGATGTCACTGATCACACTGGTGACCGCTTTAATTTCTTCTGATCTGGATTCCAGCCCGGAAATTAATTCCGCATTGGCATTCACTTCACCCCGGGTACCTTCCATTTGCGGAATGGCTTCATCCACAGCCTGTTTGCCCGATGAATTGATACGTTTGGCCTCGGTGGTAGCGTCAGCTACCGCCCGTGTCTGAGTGACCATCTGGTTGATGGTTTCATGAATCTGAGATGCAGAGGCCGCTATCTGGTTGGTATCGGTCGCTTCCTCGTGGATTTTGGCTTTCATCTGATCGGCGGCCCAGGACATTTCGGCGGCAGCGATGGCAATCCGGCCACCGTGGGCAGACAGCTTCTGTCTCATTTCCGCATAAATAGTGAGCTGTTTGTCGAGGCTGTTCATTTCTTCCTGCAGGAAGGCGGGCAGGGGATTCCTGCGGTTATCGTATTCCTGCGTATGATGCGTCATCCGGTGGGCTATTTCCTGTGCCAGAGTAATCTGCGGACGGATGATTAAATAGTAAAGAGCGCCAACGCTGATCAGATTGGCTGTGATTACGCTCATCAGGCTGGTCAGCGGCATTATGTCCGGCAGATAAAAAGCACTGGTGGCAATCAGGCTGATTACGACACTGGCAGCAGAAGACAGGATCATCCTCTTAAGATATTTATTCATCGATATCTCCACTCGGCGACTCTGTTCAGAGTAGACAATTCCTGCAATAAGGCGCTGGAAAAAAGCGACATCACAAAAGGCGCGGCTAATCTTTACCGGAACGGGTGCGGTGAATACGGAGGAGAAGACAGGATTTTATTGAATAATCCTGACTATACTGACTTTTTGACAGATAAGAGCTGGGGGTGATGGCCGGAGTAACGGCTACATCGATGAACAACCGCTTTGTAATAAATTACAAACAGTGATGCGTTACAAGAGGGGGATAAAGACTTAAGGAATGGTGCCGAAGGAGAGACTCGAACTCTCACGGGCGTGAGCCCACTGCGACCTGAACACAGCGTGTATACCAATTTCACCACTTCGGCATTGCAAATTTTTATGTGCTTCTTCAGCACTGCACCATCATTCAGAAGAGAAAGATGGTGCCCAGGGAGAGACTCGAACTCTCACGGGCGTGAGCCCACTGCGACCTGAACACAGCGTGTATACCAATTTCACCACCTGGGCATGTGAGGCGCGGCATGTTACCACTTCGCACTTCATTCTGACAGCTCTTTTTTGCTTGGTACCAGAGGCCGGACTCGAACCGGCACACCCGCAAAGGCGGGGGATTTTGAATCCCCTGCGTCTACCAATTTCGCCACTCTGGCGCATCAGTAGCTCGTCAGTGGCGCGCATATTACCTGCAAAAATTTTGCTGTCAACACTTTTTCTAATGATTTCCTTAACTTAGGGGAGTATCTCCGGTAATCTTGCAGCCCTTCCGGACAGCCACTTTCTTCTGCTCATGCAGATGCGGTGGCGTTCCCTGACGTAGGCTAACCATGAAAACCAAAGATTTTGATTTTGACCTGCCGGATGAGCTTATTGCCCGCTATCCGATGGCCGAACGCAGCAGCTCACGTCTGCTGGTTCTGGACGGTGTCACCGGGCAAACCACTCATCTGGTGTTCCGCGATCTGCTGGATAAAGCAGAAGCGGGTGACCTGCTGGTGTTCAACAATACGCGGGTGATCCCGGCGCGGCTGTTTGGTGAAAAAGCCAGCGGCGGTAAGCTGGAAGCGCTGATTGAACGCATGACCGGCGAACACACGGCGCTGGCGCATCTGCGCTCGTCCCGTTCGCCTAAACCCGGCAGCCGGATCACACTGGGGGGCGTTGAGGTTGACGTCAGCGGTCGTCAGGGGGCACTGTTTGAGCTCACCTTTCTGGATGAGCGGCCGTTGCTGAGTATTCTGGAAGAGGTTGGCCATATGCCTCTGCCGCCTTATATGGCGCGCGAGGACGCTGAAGAAGACCGCGAACGCTATCAGACTGTTTATGCCGAGAAGCCGGGGGCCGTGGCTGCGCCCACTGCCGGCCTGCATTTCGATGAGCCGTTACTGACGGCGCTGAAAGAGAAGGGCGTGAACTTCGCCTACGTGACCCTGCACGTCGGGGCCGGAACCTTTCAGCCAGTGAAGGTGGATACCATCGAAGAGCATGAAATGCATGCTGAGTACATTGAAGTGCCCCAGGATGTCGTTGATGCGGTAAAAGCCACCCGTGCTGCCGGAAAACGCGTGATTGCCGTGGGGACGACGTCGGTACGCAGTCTGGAAAGTGCCAGCAGCGATGGTGAAATCGCCCCTTTCTACGGCGAGAGCCGTATCTTTATCTACCCCGGATACCGTTTCCGCAGTGTGGATGCCATGATCACCAACTTTCATCTGCCGGAATCGACCCTGATTATGCTGGTCTCAGCCTTCGCTGGACGCGACAATACGCTGGCGGCGTATGCTGAGGCAGTGGCCGGAAAATACCGCTTTTACAGTTATGGTGACGCCATGTTCCTTGAGCGTCCACAGCCCCTTGTCAGTGAGGAATCTGCATGACCCGCGAATGTTTTATGAAATTTGAGTTGTTGTCAGAAACCGAAGACAGCGGCAGTAAAGCCCGCCGCGGACAGCTGACCTTTCCGCGCGGTACCATTCAGACCCCGGCCTTTATGCCGGTGGGGACTTACGGCACGGTTAAAGGGCTGACTCCGCAACAGATCAAAGACATTGGTGCAGAGATTATTCTCGGCAACACCTTTCACCTGATGCTGCGTCCCGGCACCGAGATCGTCAAACTGCACGGCGACCTGCATGATTTTATTGGCTGGGACAAACCCATTCTCACCGATTCCGGTGGCTTCCAGGTGTTCAGTCTGGGGGATATGCGCAAAATCACCGAAGAAGGCGTTTCCTTCCGGTCGCCGGTGAATGGCGAGAAAGTCCTGATGACGCCGGAAAGTTCTATGCAGGTCCAGCGTGATCTGGGCTCCGATATCGTGATGATCTTCGATGAATGCACGCCTTATCCGGCGACAGAGAAAGAAGCCGCCGATTCCATGCGTATGTCGCTGCGCTGGGCGAAGCGTTCAAAAGATGCTCACGGCGATAATCCGTCGGCCCAGTTCGGTATTATTCAGGGCGGCATGTACGAAGACCTGCGTGATGAATCTCTGGCGGGGCTGCTCGATATTGGCTTTGATGGTTACGCCATCGGCGGTCTGAGCGTGGGTGAGCCCAAAGATGAAATGATGCGTGTATTGAAGCACATTGCCCCTAAGATGCCGGAAGACAAGCCCCGTTATCTGATGGGCGTGGGCAAACCGGAAGATCTGGTGGAAGGCGTACGCCGTGGCGTGGATATGTTCGACTGTGTGATGCCGACCCGTAATGCCCGTAATGCACACCTGTTTACCTCCACCGGTACGCTGAAGATCCGCAACTCAGCCAACAAAACCAATAATGGGCCGGTGGACCCGGAATGCAGCTGTTATACCTGCCGTAATTTCAGCCGCGCGTATCTGCATCATCTGGATAAGTGTAAAGAAATATTGGGCGCCACTTTAAATTCGATTCACAACCTCCATTATTACCAGACCCTGATGGCCGGTTTGCGCCGCTCTCTGGAAGAAGGTACATTTGCCGGGTTTGTCGATGAGTTCTATGCCAAGCGGGGCATGAAGACGCCGCCATTAGATGACAGCACGGCGACAGAAGAACCGGCTTCCTGAGTCAGAGAATACCGCAGCATGCAACGCGTGCTGCCTATAAGACTGCGATTAAAAGACACGAACGACGAAAGGCATGACATGCGCATGTCACAAAACATTGGGAGAATCTCTTTATGAAATCTATTCTGGCCGCCCTGGCTTTAACAATGTCCGCATCTGCCATGGCTGAAGGCGGTGCAGCCCCTGAGTCCATGGGTGTTATGGGCCAGCTGGTCTTCCTTGGCGGCTTCCTGCTGATTTTCTACTTCCTGTTATGGCGCCCGCAAAGCAAGCGTCAGAAGGAGCACAAAAATCTGATCGGCGGTCTGTCGAAAGGGGACGAAGTGGTGACTGCCGGCGGTATGCTGGGCAAAATCGTAAAAGTCACTGATGATTTCGTGGTGGTTGAAGTTGCCGACGGTGTGCAGCTGCCTATCCAGAAAGTGGCTGTGACCGCAGCCCTGCCGAAAGGCACCATTAAAGACGTTAAAGCATAAGCTCGTACCGGGCGACAGACGGCCTCTCCAGAGGCCGTCTTTCTTTAAAGAAGGATAAAGGGCAGTTGTATGCTCAATAAGTACCCCCTGTGGAAGAACCTGCTGATTGTTCTGGCCCTGGTGTTTGCGTGTATCTATGCAGCGCCAAATCTGTATCCGCCAGACCCTGCCATTCAGGTTACCCCGGCCCGTTCTGGTGCCGAAATGTCGGAAGCCACGCTTGATCGTGTGCGCGATACCCTCGCTGAGAAAAATATTGAATTTTTTGGTGAAGAAATCAACGGCAGCACTGCGCTGTTCCGTCTGACGTCTTCTGAAAACCAGTTAAAAGGCAAAGACGCGGTACAGCGTGTGCTGGGGGATGAGTTCATCGTAGCCCTTAACCTCGCACCGACGACTCCGGACTGGCTGCTGGCAATGGGTGCCGGCCCGATGACGCTGGGTCTGGACCTGAGCGGCGGTGTGCACTTCCTGATGGAAGTGGATATGGATGATTATCTGAAAGGCCGCATGGGTAACTACCGCGAAGAGTTGCGTAACCGTCTGCGTGAGGAAGACCTCAAGTACCGCCGTATTCAGCTGGACGGACAGACGCTGGTGGTCAGCTTTGTGGATGGCGAAGTACGCTCTGCGGGGGAATCTTTCTTCAGCCGCAACTACCCGGAATTTCTGCAGGATGAGGAAGACGGCGAATACGCGGATCTGCGCCTCACCATCAAAGAAACCCAGATTAAAGAATTTGAAGACTACGCCATCAAACAGAACCTCACGACCCTGCGTAACCGGGTGAATGAACTGGGTGTGGCTGAACCTCTGGTGCAGCGTCAGGGCCGTAACCGCATTGTGGTGGAACTGCCCGGCGTACAGGATACTGCGGAAGCCAAAAAGATTCTGGGTAAAGCCGCTAACCTGGAATTCCGCTTAGAAGCGGAACCGGGCGCCAGCCGCTTCCTGACCGAAGAATATGGTTTCCGTAATGATGAATACCGTACCGCGCGGCTGCAGAAAAAAGTCATAACCACAGGTGACAGCGTGACTAACGCTCAGCCGGCTTTCGATGAAAACGGTTTCCCGCAGGTCAACATCGACCTGGATTCCAAAGGCGGCGCCATGATGACTCAGGTGACGCGCAAAGCTGTGGGCAAACGCATGGCCGTTCTGTTTGTTGAGCGCAAACCCAAAACCACGTATGAAATGGTTGATGGTGTTGAAGTGCCGAAAACCATTCAGGTAGTGGAAAAATCCATCATTTCGCTGGCCACTATCCA
The DNA here is from genome assembly GCA_002314145.1 of Thalassolituus sp. UBA1087. Taxonomy (GTDB): domain Bacteria; phylum Pseudomonadota; class Gammaproteobacteria; order Pseudomonadales; family Oceanobacteraceae; genus Venatoribacter. The sequence continues at coordinate 25,777 of DCCG01000040.1, forward strand.
GAGCACGCTGGGTAACAGTTTCCGCATTACCGGGCTGCAGTCCGCCGAAGCGTCGGAACTGGCACTGTTACTGCGCGCCGGGGCGCTGGCTGCTCCCATGTACTTTGTGGAAGAGCGCACCGTGGGCCCAAGCCTGGGTAAAGAAAACATTGAACAGGGTGTGAACTCTGTGATTCTTGGCCTGGCACTGGTACTGCTGCTGATGGTGGTTTACTACCGTGTCTTCGGTCTGGTGGCTGATGTGGCACTGATGGCGAACATCGTCATCCTGATTGCCCTGATGTCCATGATCGGCGCCACTCTGACCTTGCCTGGTATCGCCGGTATCGTACTGACGGTGGGTATGGCAGTCGACGCCAACGTGCTGATTTTCTCGCGTATCCGTGAAGAGCTGAGAGCAGGGCGGTCGCCGCAGCAGGCGATTCACGAAGGCTATAACCGTGCCTTTGTAACTATTTTTGATGCCAACCTCACCACCCTGATTGTTGCCGTGATTCTGTTTGCGGTAGGCACAGGGCCAGTGAAAGGTTTTGCGGTCACCCTGTCGTTCGGGATTATCACTTCCATGTTTACTGCCATTGTACTGACCCGCGCCATTATCAATCTGATTTATGGTGGTCGCCGCATTGATACCCTGTCTATCGGAGGAAGAGTATGAAGACTCCGGAAATTAATTTCATGGGCATGCGCCGGATCGCCTCGGTGCTGTCCATTGCCATGATCGTGATTGCCATTGCAGCGATTGCTGTGCGCGGGCTGAATCTGGGACTGGACTTTACCGGCGGTACGCTGCTGGAAGTGGAGTATGAAACTCCGGTCGCTCTCGACAGTGTTTCTGCAGTACTGACTGAAGCGGGTTATCGTGACGTGACAGTGCAGAACTTTGGCTCAGAGACGGATGTGCTGGTGCGTATGTCGGAAGCTTTCCGCGACAACCTCGGTAACGAAGTGCTGGGTATTCTGCAGGAAAACACGGCCAATAATCAGCTGACGCTGTTACGCAGTGAATTTGTGGGTGCCCAGGTCGGTGAAGAACTGCGCGATGAGGGCGGGCTGGCGTTACTGCTGGCGCTGGGCATTGTGATGATTTATGTCGCCGTGCGCTTCCAGTTTAAATTCTCTGTGGGCGCTGTGGTGGCATTGTTTCACGATGTGATCATTATCATCGGCCTGTTTGCGCTGTTCCAGTGGGAATTCGACCTGACCGTTATGGCTGCTTTGCTGGCGGTGATCGGTTACTCGCTGAACGATACCATTGTGGTGTCGGATCATATCCGTGAGAACTTCCGCGTGCTGCGTAAAGGTGACTCTGAAGAGATCGTGAATTACTCCATTAACCAGACCCTGGGCCGTACCATTATGACGTCGTTAACCACGGCACTGGTGCTGCTGGCGCTGATGGTTGTGGGCGGTGATATTATTCATAACTTCTCGGTTGCCCTGATGATCGGTGTTCTGGTGGGTACTTATTCATCGATTTTTGTCGCTTCCAATATTCTGATGGCGATGAATATCAGTCGTGAAGATCTGATGCCGCCGGAAACAGAAGAGGTGGATGACCGTCCCTGATGGTCTTCTGCATCCTGTGCAGGCAATAAAAAAACGCATCCACCGGATGCGTTTTTTTATACCTGCCTGATGGCCTGCCGGGGGGTTACTGAAAGACCACCGCTGCCGTGTGCTCCTGATGCAGCAGTGTCTGGTATCTGGCTTCCACCAGATGGCGCTTCACTTTCAGTGTCGGGGTCAGCAGACCATTTTCGGCACTCCAGCTGTCGTGCACCACAACCATGTGATCCAGCACCGCGTGGCTCTCCAGACGGCTGTTTACCTGTTTCAGGGTACGTTCCAGGCTGGCATTGATATGCGAAGCATTATGGGTTTTTGCTTCTGGTGTTAATACCAGCAGAGCAACCGGCTGTTTTAAGTTACTGCCGGTGACGCAGACCTGTTCAATCAGCGGGTTTTCCATCAGTAATGCTTCAATGGGAACCGGCGTGACGTATTTCCCTTTGGCGGTTTTAAAAATATCTTTTAACCGCCCGGTAATACGGACATAGCCGTCCTGATCAATTTCGCCTTTGTCGCCGGTTTTCAGCCAGCCGTCGGGGGTAAAGGTCTCTGCGGTTTTTTCTGGTTCCAGATAGTATTCTGTCATCACGCAGGGCCCCTGCAGCTGAATTTCGCCTTCGTCTGAAATTCGCAGGTTAAGACCATCGTAGGCTTTGCCGATACTGCCGACTTTGTCGGCGCGGAACGGATAACTCAGGGTTCCCAGGCCATTGTTTTCTGACATCCCCCAGCCTTCACAGATGTGTACGCCAATTTTTTGATACCAGTGCAGAGTGGCAGGGGATATCGGTGCCGAACCGGAACCAAATATCCGTACATTTTCGAACCCCAATTGCTTGCGGATTTTTTTCGCGACGATGTTTTTCACTACCGGAATGCTCAGCAGACGATTGAGTTTGTGCGGCGGAATTTTCGCCAGTACACCCATCTGGAATCGTGTCCACAGGCGCGGCACAGAGATAAACAGGGTCGGTGCGACGGCTTTCAGATCATCAACAAAAGTATCCAGCGATTCCACAAAAGAGACGTTACAGCCGATATACAGGCTTGCTCCTTCGACATAAACCCGTTCCGTAATGTGTGCCAGTGGCAGGTAACTGAGCAGCCGGTCTTCCTGGCTGGCGTCAAGATGAGTGGCCAGCGTCTGACAACTCCAGCCATAGGCGCCGAAAGTGTTAATAACGCCTTTGGGATTACCGGTGCTGCCGGAAGTATAAATAATGCTCATCACATCGTCAGTGGATGGTACCGGTGAGCTGCCCATGGGCGGTTGCTGTAATAATTCGTGCCAGCGGTAACGGGCGGGGATATCGCCATACGGAAAAGCGAATCGCACAACGTCATCCGGTATGGCGGCACACTGGTGTTGGGTGTCATCCAGTTTGCCAATAAACACCGCACTGCAGTGGCTGTGGTTAATAATATAGCGAATGGTTTCCTGACCGGCGGTGGCGTAAATCGGCACCGACACATGCCCGGCCATCATGATTGCGAGATCGGCAATAAACCATTCAGCACAATTTTTGGAAAATATCGCAATATGGCTGCCCTGTTCGAAATTCTGGGCAATCAGGGCACTGGCAATACGGCGGACCTGATCGGCGGCCTGCTGCCAGGTCAGCTCATGAAAGACACCATCGACCGGCTGGCGCAGAAATACCGCATCCGGTTTGGTGGTTTCCCAGCGGTACAGCATTTCAAGAGGCGTTTTAACGTCCATTTCCATTCCTTTGTTATTTTTATTTCCACCCACCCTAAACATTTCATCCGGGCAGTACTGTTAAAAATCGTAAATAGCTGAACTGTTGATCATTGTACGGTGGTACAGAGTATTTCCGGGCTGGCTCCCGGATCACTGACTGGAAGATTCGGGGACTGGAAGATTCGGGCCATTGTCCGCCGACGGCGGGTAACCACCGTCAGAAGACCGGATCAGACATTGTCCGGCACTGAGGGCGGGCGTGTAATTCCGCGTTATAACAACAATAAAAACCGGCACCGGCTGGTCCGCATGACAGGTACAGGTATGCAGATACGACATTCCGCTTTATTCCTCAGATCATTATGCAGCGCGCTGATAGCCGTGGCTCTGCTGCCCGCTTCAGGGCAGGTTCAGGCTGAGCAATTGTCAGAGGCTGAACGTCATCAGCAGCGCCTCAGTACCACCGCAATGAGTCAGACGTTGCCTCTGCAGAAACGTATCCGGGCGTTACGTGAACTCTATGCCGATGAGATGGAAAACGGCCGCATTGTGCGGACATTCTGTGTATGGGATATGCTCGGACGCAGCGGCCCTGTGTTTTCTACGGTAGAAGATCAGGCATTACGCTCACTGCATTACGGACTGGAATTACAGCCGGTCGCTTATCAGGATGAAGAGCGGCTGGTGGCAGATCTGCGCAGCGGAGCGTGTGATGCAGCACTGATGAGTGGCAGTCAGGCACTGGCCTTTAACCGCTTTGCCGGTACGCTGGAGGCGCCCGGGTCAGTACCGGATAAAGATCATCTGTATACGCTGATACAGGTGATCGCCAGCCCGGAAATGACTGAACATCTGCAGGGCGGAGGCTATATCGTGCTGGGGGTGGCGTCACTGGGTGAGCATTACGCCATCAGTAATCAAAAGACGCTGCGCGGCTATTCCACGTTTGCCGGGCAATCCCTGGCTGTGCCGGCTTCAGACCCTTCTCTGCGACAGCTGGCCAGGGCGTTGCAGGCGCAACCCGAACCTCAGAGTCAGATGGCGGCGGTGCAGTCATTCTCTTCGCAACAGACGCCACTGCTGATGGCGCCGCTGGTGGCTTTTTATGCTGCTGGTGCCGGCCAGGCGGGTAATGAAACCCGGATTCTCAATTATCCGCTGTCGCAGTCGACGATTCAGATGATCGGCCGTGAAGCGCGTTTCCCGCCGGAGCTGGCACAGATTATCCGCGAAGATTTCCTGCTGAAATTTCCTCACTATGTCCGCCGCGTGGAACAGGAGCGCAGCAATATCGCGGCCGGATTGTGGCTGGATGTCAGTGAGCGGGAAATCGCTGTGCTGGAAAACCGTATGCAGGCGAGTCGCCAGGCACTGCGCGGGCAGGGGGTCTACGATCCGTTAATGTTGCGGCTGGCGCATAAAGTGCGTTGCCGGATGAACCCCGACCGCAGTGAATGCCTGCCGGCTGCACACTGAGGCGGCAGACAGGCCGGTGCAGTCAGGCCTGAGTGTCAGTTCTGCGGGTTGCCGCCTGCTGCTGCCGGGCCTATCAGGGCGGCAGTGACGTTGTCGGTAATGAGTTTAACAGCTTTGTGGCTGATTTTACGTTCCGCCGATACGGCATAAAATTCCTGTACCAGCTCCGTGACCTCGCCGATACACTGCACATCGTATTTGGCGCAGATTTCATCGCGGATGGCCGACGGGGCGAAAAAGAAACCATGGCCTTCGCTGCCGAAGGCCTGTAACAGCGCTGAGTCATCGAATTCGCCACTGATACGCATACTGATGCCCATCCGGGCCAGCCAGCTGAGCAGCTCGGTACGCAGTCCGGACGCCGTATCGGTCGGCAGGAGCAGAGGGGCATCGTGCAGACAATCCGGAAACCGGCCGGGGAACAGCTTAATCAGCAGGGGAGAGGCAAAACATGCCAGCGGGCTGCGCCCCAGCGGATGGCTGAAGCAGCGCACATTCATACCACTGGGAATCGGGCTGTCCGCCAGCACCAGATCCAGCCGGTGCACCGCCAGCTCGCCGATCAGAACCGGCATCTGCTCTTCATGACAGATAATGCGCATACGCCCGGGGCCGGCCAGGGCCGGGGACAACAGGCGGTGTGCGATGGATTTGGGCAGAGCATCAACAATGCCCACACGGAACTCAAGCGGCCTTTCTGTCGTCTCCTGATGCATGACTTCCTGCAGTTCATCGCCGAGGCGGAACATTTCGCGGGTATAGTCCAGCGCCACCCGGCCGGCGTCGGTCAGTTCCAGGCCGCGTCCGGCTTTGGCGAACAGCTGGTTGCCGAGCTCGTCCTCCAGCAGGCGCAATTGCCCGCTGATGGTCTGAGGTGTAACGTTAAGGCGTCTGGCTGCGGCCAGCACACTGCCTTCCTCCGCCACGGCATGGAAATACTGCAGATGTTTGTAGTTGAGTCGCTTCATGACAATTAATGACAATTCGGGTTTTCCGAACCATTGATAAAAGATAATTCGAATATTATTTTGTGTTGCAGGCTTCTACAATCTCTTTAACTATCAAACAGGAGTTGAATATGAGTCGTCCTGATTATCTGAATATGAAATCCAATGCTCAGTCTGAGCCTACCGTACTGGATGCGGATCGTCAGGGTAATTCCTACGAAGTCGCCACCGACAGCGGAAAAGTGCTGCGTAATACCTACCTGCTGCTGTCCATGACACTGCTGTTCAGTGCCGTGACGGCTGGTATCGCCATGGCGATCAATATGCCGCCACTGGGCTTTATCATTACCATCGTTGGCTACTTCGGCCTGCTGTTCCTGACTGAGAAAACCAAAAACTCCGCCATGGGCATTGTGTCCGTCTTTGCACTGACCGGCTTTATGGGTCTGACGCTGGGACCGATTCTGTCTTACTACGCGAGTATACCTGGCGGCACTCAGCTGGTGATGACGGCACTGGGTGGTACCGGCCTGATCTTCTTTGCGATGTCCGGCTGGGTTCTGTCCACCGGTAAAGAACTGAGCGGCTGGGGCAAATCCCTGATGATTGGTCTGGTTGTGGCGTTCGTGCTGGCCATTGCCAATATCTTCCTGGGTCTGCCGGTGCTGGCGCTGGCGGTATCCGGACTGTTTATCATTCTGTCCAGTGCGCTGATTGCCTATCAGACCAGTGCGATTATTCACGGCGGTGAAACCAACTATATTTCTGCCACCGTGACGCTGTTCGTTTCTATCTACAACATCTTCCTGAGTCTGTTGCAGATTCTGGGTGTGATGGGCGACGAATAAGCGTTTCATTCCCGTCATTGGTCATGGCGGGATTGAGGGAATTCTCTGTGCTCGAGAAGTTGGCCGCATCCTCACAAGGGATGCGGTTTTTTTGTGCCCGTTCTTCTCTGGTGTCTGTGGTGATCAGCTAGACTGAACAGCAGGAGGGCGGTTATGAAAGCATTAATCCCGTTGATACTGGTGCTGACAGCATGGCCGGTGCAGGCAATTGAGCCCTGCCGGGATCAGGCAGCCAAAGATGCCAGTGATGAAAAGGCACTCAGTTTTTTCCGCAAACAGGGCGATATTTTTCACCCGGCCAAAGTGCTGAAAATGCACCATCCCAGTCGCATTAAAGAAGTGGCCAGTTACGTGAAATTCGGTGAAAAGCGCTACAGCATTTTTAACCTGGTCACACCGGACTGCCGTGCAGTGTTCCGCAAACGTACCCGTCAGGGTGACTGAAGCACGGGTTTTCTGTCGTTATCTGTTTGTTATTTATTATACAAAAACTATGCAAATCTTGTTCGTTGTGTATAGTTATTGTACGACGATCTTAATGGCAGGAGCTTGCTATGACCATCACGATCAAAGAACTGCAGAAGCAGCACCACATCCCCAGAATCATTATTCACTCGCTGGATATGAGTCTTTATCAGGCCGCCGCTGAACTGGATGGCCGGGAAGAGATGATCACTGATAAACAGGGCCGGTTGCTGCGGGCATTCAGTCTGCTGCAGATGAAAAGCCAGTTTGATGGCTTGCCCGTGGCCGCTATGGTGTTGCGCCACCAGAGTGCTTATGATGAGATGATTAATCAGCCCGTACGCGGCGTTTCTAATCAGCTGGAAGTGCCGCTGAGCATTCGCTCACCGGATAATATTCCCCTTACCTGAGGGTCGCCATTTGCTGGGAGCAAGGGGCCAGAAGCCCGCTCAGCGTGCGGCCGCCGCCTCCCGGATCGCCGGACGGCCACTCCACATCAGCAGAACACAAATAGCCGAGCAGGCGATCTGTGCCAGCACAATCGACAGCACACTCTCAGGCAGCAGAGTCGAGGCGGCCGAGATCAGACCCGCCAGAGAAAACTGAGTCGCGCCCATCAGCGCCGCGGCGGTACCGCCATGCTGAGGAAAAAACTCCATATAGCAGGCCTGGGTATTGGGGGATACCGCCCCCAGCACACCGATTGACAGCACCATCGCCGGCACGAACAGCCACAGACCCGCGTCGGCAGCGGTCACCGTCAGCAGCAGGATAAGTGCCGCAAACTGAAGGGTCACCACCCAGCGCAGAATGCGCGCCGGCATCAGGCGTCTGAGCAGGCGGCGGTTGGTCAGGTTCATTACCAGCATCAGCACCACATTGGCACCGAACAGCAGGGCAAACACTTTCGGGCTGACGCCAAAGTGTTCCTGATAAATAAAGGATGCATGGGTGATAAACAGCAGCATGACGGAGAATCCCATCGCGCCGGTCAGCATAAAGCGCATGGCCGGCCGCGTAGCCAGAACTGAACGGTAACGGCTGATGACGCTTACATGGGCTTCATGCGGCGGACGCTGATAGCCACGGAATACCAACAGCCGCAGCAATAACAGAACAACAAAGGAATACAGGCAAAGGAAAGCAAAAATACCGCTCCAGCCGGTATAGGCCAGCAGGGCACTGCCTATCGTCGGAGCGACGGCGGGGGCGATGACCATCATCAGGCCGATCAGACTGAAGAAGCGTGCAGCTTCCTGTCCGGACAGACGGTCGCGCACCAGCGCAGGAACGCAGACCATGGCCCAGCCTCCGCCGAATGCCTGAATGATGCGCAGAATCAATACTTCATTCAGGGCGTCTGAGAGTGATATCAGCAGACTGGCAGCAGAAAACACTGCCATGCCCAGCAACATAATGCGGTCACGGCCAAAACGGTCAGACATAGGACCGCCGAATAACTGGCCGAAGGCCATGACGAAGACATACAGTGAGATGGTCAGCGAAACCTGATGCACGCTGACTCCGAAGTCACTGGCCATTGCCGGAAACGCGGGCAGGTAAGTGTCCAGGGCGAGGGGGCCCAGAGCCATGGCCATGGCGAGTACCAGTGCGATCCCCGGATGGGTATGGTTGGATGTGTTCACAACAAGTTGATCCGCTGAATGAGCTGTAAAACCGGCTGCTGAGCAGCTGGTGACGAGAGATGGTTATGACCTCAGGGCCAAAAAGCGCGTAGTGTATCAGTAAGGGACAGTGTAGTGAGCTTTTATGACTGCCGCTTTATGGCTGTAAAGGCCACTTTGACCATGGCTGGAGTACAACACAGCGTTTCATTGTCCGACGGTTGTAGTGGGAATTATTCCTGCGTTGTTGTTTCATATAGACTGACCGTTAAATAGCAGGCAATCCTTCTTCAACCCAAGTTAAGCCAAGATAAGTGGAGTGATTATGAGTATTTATGCAACGGATGTGAAAACCATCAAGGGTGAACAGAAATCACTGGGGGACTATCAGGGCAAAGTGCTGCTGATCGTGAATGTCGCCTCCAAGTGTGGTCTGACGCCACAGTACGAGTCGCTCGAAGCCCTGTACAAAGCGAAATCAGCGGAAGGCTTTGAAGTGCTGGGCTTTCCCTGCAACCAGTTTCTGGCCCAGGAGCCAGGCACTGAAGAAGAAATTCAGGAATTCTGCTCTCTGACGTACGACGTCACCTTCCCCATGTTCAGTAAAATTGAAGTCAACGGCGCCGGCCGCCATCCCCTGTATCAGCAGCTGATCGCTGCTCAGCCGCAGGCTATTAAAACGGCAGAGGAAGGACTGAAGCAGAAACTGGGTTCCAAAGATCTGCTGCCGGAAAATGACAGCGATATTATGTGGAATTTCGAAAAATTTCTGGTCGGTAAAGACGGTGAAGTTATCGCCCGTTTTGCCCCGGACGTGACGGTGGAAGATGAGGTATTCAAAGCCGGGCTGGAAAAAGCACTGAACGGATAAAACGCTTCTGATGAACAAAAAAGCCCGGAATTTCCGGGCTTTTTTGTGTCCGCCAGCAGAGAAGATCAGCGGCTCATAGCCGGGTAATCTGTATAACCTTCCGCGCCGGAGGTATAGAAGGTAGAAGGGTCCGGTTCGTTTAATTCAGCCCCCGCCTTTATGCGTTCCGGTAAATCCGGGTTCGCCAGGAACGCGGTACCAAAGGCAACGGAATCAGCGCCCTGATGGCTGATCAGTTCAGCCGCTTCTTCTGCACTGTAGCCCATATTCACCATAAGGTGTCCGTTATAAACGTCACGTACCGCCGGAATAACATCGGCTTTCTGCAGGCCGAAGAAGTCCGCACGCATAACGTGCAGATAAGCCAGGTCGTAGGGATTCAGTATTTCGCCCAGGTACTGAATCCAGCGCACCGGATCCTCTTCTTTCATGCTGTTAAAACTGTTCAGTGGCGACAGACGCAGGCCAGTGCGCTCGCTGCCGATTTCTGCCGTAACCGCATCCAGAACTTCACGCAGGAAACGGGTGCGGTTTTCCAGTGAGCCACCGTATTCGTCGGTACGCTGATTAGCGCTTTGGCGCAGGAACTGATCAACCAGATAACCGTTGGCCCCGTGGACTTCCACTCCGTCAAAGCCGGCGGCAATGGCGTTAGCTGCGCCACGGCGGAAGTCTTCAACAATGTCGCTGATTTCGGATTTGGTCAGTGCGCGCGGCACTGTGTAGGGCTTTTTGCCTTCCGGTGTATGAGTCTCATCGTCGATGGCAATGGCACTGGGCGCCACACATTCTTTGCCGCCGTTCAGCAGCGGATGGGCAGATCGGCCGGCGTGCCATATCTGCATATAAATGCGGCCACCTTTGGCGTGCACCGCATCGGTGACTGCTTTCCAGCCGGCAATCTGCTCCTCTGAGTAAATGCCGGGATCATGACCGAAGGCTGAGGTGTCAGGCGTGACCATAGTGCATTCTGTAATGATCAGACCGGCACTGGCACGCTGGGCGTAATATTCAGCCATCAGCGCATTGGGCTGGTGGTCAATGGCACGGGTCCGGGTCAGAGGGGCCATGGTGAGACGGTTGGGTAATTCCAGATTGCCCAGGGTAACCGGGGAGAAAAGAGAAGACGTTGGTGCTGGCATAAAATGCTCCGCTGAAATAAATGTTGTGCACAATCATTTATGCATCCGCGCGCTGCTTTTTAAAGTGGTGGATAAAGGAACAGAGTGTTGATTCCCTGATACATTGCCGGCGGGTTATCTCCTTTAATGCATCCTGAAATATAGAAGGCAGTGCAGCGTCTGTTTGACCCTGTGTTCTGCATTGACGGATACTGCCGCCTGTCTTTTATTCTTAATTTGCCGGAGCACCGCAATGTACAGAGCCGTCATACTGGATGCCGATACCATGGGAGAGGTGGATTTCACACCGATCCGGGAGGCGGTCAGTGAACTGCGAATTTTCCCGTCCACGGATGACAAAAAACTGGCAGATCACATCGGCGCTGCGGATCTGGTGATTACCAATAAAGTGGTGATTCCGGGGCAGGTGATGGACCGCCTGAAAGGTATTCTGGTGTTGGCAACCGGGACCAATAATATTGATATGGAGGCGGCTGCCCGGCACGGGGTTCCTGTTCTGAATGTTAAAAATTACGGTACGGATTCTGTCGCTCAGCACACGTTAATGCTGATGCTGAGTCTGGCGGCCCGGCTGCCGGTTTATCAGCAGGATCTGAAACAGGGTGCCTGGCAACAGAGTGATTTTTTCTGTCTGTTAAATCACAGTACCACCCAGCTCAGCGGTAAAACCATACTGATCGCCGGGCAGGGAACGCTGGGCAAAGCGGTCGCAGGCCTGGCTCAGGCGCTGGGGATGACGGTGCAGTTCTGTGCCCGTCCCGGTGCCACAGATGATCAGCGGCCGGGGTTTGATTCTCTGTTGCCTCAGGCTGACGTGATCAGCTTTCATTGCCCGCTGAATGAGCATACGCATCATCTGCTGAATGAGGATAATCTCGCGCAGCTGAAAACCGGTGCACTGGTGGTTAATTGCGCCCGTGGCGGCATTATTGATGAGGACGCTGCCCTGCAGGCGCTGAAGCGCGGACAGCTGGGTGGACTGGCGGTGGATGTGTTACCGCAGGAACCGCCGCGCCAGGGTCATGCATTGCTGGAAGCCCTGGATGATAATCTGAATCTGATTGTCACTCCCCATAATGCCTGGATCAGTCCTCAGGCGCGGCAGAAGATTATTGAACTGACGGCTGAGAATATCCGCTCATTGGGCTGAGACGGTGTTTGAATTCTTCAAAGGAATTTAAACTATAAAATTAATTCCTTTTACAAATAGATAGTGGGCGGTCATTCTCTGCACCCTGTTAACACGGGGTTGTTTATGTGGATCGCCATTACCTTATTTGCGGCTGCCTGCCAGTCATTCCGGACTGCGTATCAGAATACGCTTTCCCGTGAAGCCGGTTTTCTTCACGCCACCATGGCGCGCTCTCTGTATGGTCTGCCACTGGTCAGTGTGTATCTGCTTGGCGTCTGGTATGCGTTCGGCGGTACGGCCTTTGACAATGCCACGAGGTTTTTTATTGCCGCGACCGTCTGTGCTCTGGCTCAGATTCTGGCGACCTATTTTATGCTGCGGGTTTTTCACTCCGGCAGTTTTGCGCTCGGCACCTTATTGGCAAAAACAGAAGCGGTACTGGCCGCGTTAATTGGTCTGCCGGTGCTGCATCATTCGCTCACTATGTCCGGCTGGGCCGGCGTGGTACTGGGGGTGGCCGGGGCCCTGATTATGAGTGTTCAGTGGCGCAACCTGCTGAAAGCGCACAAAGATGTGTCTTTCATGCTCGGACTGGCCAGTGGTCTGTGTTTTGCGATTACTTCGGTGGCTGCCTCTGTTGCCAGTCACGCTTTCAGTGGTCCGCTGATCATTAATGCCGGGGTAACACTCTGGTACGTACTGGTTTTGCAGTCAGTTATTTTATGCAGTATTCAGATGATTAAATCCCGCGATTTATTGGCTCCTTTCCGGGCGGATATCAGACTCAGCAGTAAAGTGGGGGTGTTAAGTTCGCTCGGTTCCATTGGCTGGTTTACCGGATTTGCGCTAGTTAATCCGGCGCTGGTTAAAACTCTGGGACAGGCAGAAATTATTGGTACGCTGTATTTTTCCCGTCGCCGTTTCGGTGAACGTATCACGCCACAGCAATGGCTGGGGGGAATTTTAATTGTTATCAGCGTGATTCTGGTGACTGTCAGATTCTGACCGGCACAGAGTCCGGCCAGTTAATTCGGCCTTTTCAGGCAGCACCGATTAATGCTGCTGCCAGTAACGAACTCAGCATGCGCAGGTGATTCCAGCGTGTCCATTGCCGCAGGTACACTGGCCAGAACGGATTTTCCCCGTTGCTGTGCTGTGCCGCCAGCAGGCGGTTATTTAACGGTACATTGAAGAGCGCCGTGCAGATAAACATACCGCCGATATACACTGCGCTGCCGCTGATAATGAAGATGTTCTGTTCATTCATCAGCTGCCACAGTAACAACATCAGCGCCAACAATGTGGATGCAGAAAATACCGGCATAAACAGAGACTTCAGTATGAACCGGTTAATCTCCACCATAGCCTCAGATCCGTTGCCGGCGTGTTGCAGCGCCTTCATGACAAACGCAGAGAACACAAAATACACACCGCCCATCAGTGCCATACTGATGACGGCGAAACATTCTGCTGCCTGAATGAATTCATGCATAAGCCTGTTTTCCTGTTTGAAAATGGTTAGTCTGTCAGTCCGTCACGGCAGGGGACCAAAGGCCCGCGTCGATGGTTTTACGCACATAGGTGGCGAACGGGGTGGGCGGACGCTGCAGGGCTTCTGTCACGCCTGTGCTGAGGCTGGCGTTGCGCCCGTCCAGTACTTCGGTAAACAGCTCCTTCAGCAGATCGCGTATGTCATCCGGTACGCCCTGTTGCTGCAGCACCTGTAACCATTGCTCCGCCGCCACAGTGCGATAGGCGATGGGCCTTCCTGTCTGACGACTGATTTCGGCCACACATTCCGCGAAGGTCAGAAGCTCAGGTCCGGTCACTTCGAACACCCGGTTGGCAAGCGCGGGCCGGGTCAGCGCCGCGACGGCGACATCGGCAATATCGTCGGTATCAACGAAAGGTTCTCGGATGGTGTCAGCGGGCAGACAGAGTTCGCCATCAAGAATGCCCTGAGCCATAAAACTTTCGCTGAAGTTCTGACAAAACCATGAGGCACGGACCAGGTTCCAGGATAAGCCACTGGTGATCAGTACCTGTTCCGCCTGTTGTGCGCCGGCTTCACCACGGCCGGAAAGCAGCACAATATGCTCTACACCTGAGTCTTTGGCACAGCGGATCAGCTGACCAATATCCTCCTGTGCCCGGGCAACTGCCAGGTCGGGTTGGTAGGTTACATACAGGGCGTCTATACCCTGTAGCGCCGCGGGCCAGTTATGCGCTTGCGCCCAGTCGAATGCGGGGCTTGTGGAGCGCGACAGTGTGCGCACAGAGTGGCCCTGCGACTGCAGCCGTTGTGTTACGCGGCGGCCGGTTTTTCCACCCGCGCCAATAACTGCGAAGCGCCGGGATGGCTTACGGTTGTGAGTATTCATAACAATGTCCTGTTGGCTTAGCTGTTTAAGTGCTGAACAGTTTGTGCGTATACTTCAGGATGAACAATCACAGAAAGTCCTTTAATTTTTACCAATCGTCCGGAAAATGAGCGCCTTATGACGGAACGGGATATTCCTTTGTTTCATGACCCTTTGGGCGAAGTGCTGCATCTGCTGAAACTGAACGGCACTCTGTACTGCCGATCTGAACTGTCTGCGCCCTGGGGCATTGAATTCCCGGCGTTTGAACACAGCGTGATGTTTCATATCGTCAGCGCTGGCGAATGCTGGCTGCATGTGGAAGGGCAGCCGCCGGTTCTGCTGAAAGAAGGCAGCCTGGCATTGCTGCCTCACGGCCAGGGGCACCGTATCAGCAGTCCGGGGACAAATACGTCCCAGGGGCTGTTTGATATTCCGGTGGAAAAAGTCAGTGACCGTCTGGAAATCATGCACTATGGCGGTGGCGGAGAGGTCACCGGATTAACCTGTGGTGTCGCCAGATTTGATCATTTTACCGGCCAGGAGCTGACCCGCTGCTTACCTTCTGTCATTCACACCGATGACCTGGCAGCGGAAGAAAACGAATGGCTGCAGAGTTCAATCCGACTGATTGCCCGTGAAGCCGCAGGCATGGGACCCGGCAGTGAAACCCTGATTACCCACCTGGCGGATATTATGATTATTCAGGCTATCCGCCGCTGGCTTCAGCAGTCGTCCACGGATCAGCAACCCGTGACAGCCGGTTGGCTGACAGGGCTGCGGGATAAACACATTGGCCGGGCGCTGGCTGCTTTTCACCGCCGCCCCGGAGAGGACTGGTCAGTGCAACGCCTGTGTGCGGTTGCGGGGATGTCACGTTCTGTCTTTATGCAGAAGTTTTCGCATTTAATGGGGGAGTCTGCGGGTCGTTATATCACCCGCTGGCGTATGCAGCTGGGACGTGAAATGTTACAGCAGGGCAAAGCGTCCATCACTGCCATTGCTTCTGATCTGGGGTATGCCAGTGAGTCTGCGTTCAGCCGTGCATTCCGGCGGGAGTTTGGTGTGCCACCCGGGCAGGTGGAAAAAAATCAATAGCGCATAAAAACAGCGCCGCTCTGATGCCGCAATATGACGTGTAAAGCGCAGCATGTTCCTGCCTTTTTACGCATCATTAATAGGCAATATACGCACGCAGAACATGGCGCTTGCTTAGTTAACCGGGCTTCAAATATTCTTAGCGCCTTGTTTGTAAATGAAAGGGCGATTTGCCGGTTTTATGAAACGTCTGACGGTACTTGGCAGTGTGAACGCCGATCATGTTCTGAATATATCCCGGTTCCCCCAGCCCGGAGAAACAGTCACCGGCCACCATTATCGCGTGGCTCCGGGAGGAAAAGGTGCCAACCAGGTCGTTGCCGCAGCCCGCATGGGAGCCGTGCCTGCATTTATCGCCATGTTGGGGGAAGACGCTTTTGGTGAACAGATGCGTCATACCTTTGCCAGTGAAGGCATTGATACGCAGGCGGTGATGACGGCCAGCGGTAAGCCGTCCGGCGTTGCTATGATTCAGGTAAATGCCGAGGGAGAAAACAGCATCTGTATCGCCCCGGAAAGTAATGCCTGTCTGACACCGGCGGCTATCCAGCCTCACCTTTCGCTGATTCACCATGCCGATTATCTGCTGATGCAGCTGGAAACACCTCAGGAAACGCTGCAGCTGGCTGCCGAAGAAGCTGTAAAACATCATACACTGGTGATTCTTAATCCGGCACCGGCCAGTGTTCTGGAAGATCGTTTTCTTAAGCTGGTGGATATTATTACGCCCAACCAGACCGAAGCCGAAGCATTAACCGGCATTAACGTCAGCGATGAAATCAGTGCCGGACAGGCTGCCGCCCGCTTGCATGACCGGGGTATCCCAGTGGTGGTGATTACCATGGGGCGTCAGGGCGCCTGGGTGAGCCGGCGGGAATCGCACAGCACCTGCGGTGAGCTGGTTCCCGGCTTTGATGTCGAAGCCCGCGACACCACGGCTGCCGGAGATACATTCAATGGTGCCCTGGTCAGCTGTCTGCTGACCGGGACAGGACTGAAAGAAGCTGTGCGTCGTGCCCACGCGGCCGCTGCCGTGTCTGTGACCCGTGACGGTGCACTGTCGTCAGTGCCAACGCTGGCGGAAGTGGATGCCTTTATGCGTGGCTGACGACACACCAGGACAGACGTCCACGCGCCGGCATCGCGCTCCGTCATATAGTTCAGCAGAAAAACCGCACAGGGATTGTTGCAACAGAGGATGATAGTTATTCATAGCGACAGGGCGGCAATGCCGGTCTGGCGTGACATAATCCTCCTGCCCATGTATTTATCCGGTTGATCCCTGTGACACAACATCCAGAAACAACAGCGACAAACCACACTTATCAGGCCGGTAATCCGGCTGGCGCCGCGCCTGACAACAGTCAGACCGGCGTGAATAAACAGCCTGGCCCGGCATTTCTTGTGACGGCCATGCTGTTGCTGTTACCGCCATTATTCTGGGCCGGAAATTTTATTGTCGGCCGGGCGGTGCGTAACGAAATTCCGCCGGTCACTTTGTCAGTGAGTCGCTGGATTATTGCATCCATTATTCTGCTGCCTTTTGCCTGGCGTGCGGTACGCCGTGATTATCCTCTTTACTGGCAGCATCGCTGGCTTATTCTGGGCATTTCCCTGACCGGTATCACGGCGTTTAATTCGCTGATTTATCTTGGCTTGCAGACGACCCAGGCGGCCAATGGCATTATTCTGAATTCTTTTATTCCCTTGTTAATTGTCTTACTGGGCGGGTGTTTTTTAGGTTATGCCGTCCGTCGTGTACAGATTGCCGGTATGGTGATTTCGTTTGCCGGTGTACTGGCGATTGTGATGCGCGGTGATCTGCAACGACTGGCGTCACTGAATGTCGCTCACGGGGATTTGATTTTATTGTCCGCCATGCTGTGCTGGGCGTTTTATACCCTGGGTCTGAAAGCCGTGCCAGCTGCGATTAACCGTACCGGATTATTGTCTGTGCAGATGGCCACCGGACTGATTTTTCTGCTGCCGTTCTGGGGCTGGGAACTGGCTTCCGGACAACGCCCGGTGTGGAATTTTCACTCGCTGCTGTCACTTGCCTACGTCGGGGTTGTTCCTTCGGTACTGGCGTATTTACTCTATAACGCCTGTGTTGCCAGACTCGGACCGGCACGGGCAGGCTTATCCATTCATCTGATTCCGCTTTTCGGTGCACTCTTGTCTGTGCTATATCTTGGCGAACAGATTCATCTGTATCACCTGCTGGGTGCTGTGCTGATTTTCACTGGTATTGTGATTGCCAGCCGCAGCACCGGCCAGTGAATGTGAACAGATGTCTGAGTGAGTTCCACGAATACAGAGATAAGGGTGATGAAAAAACGCTATGTCTGCCCACGGGTGTGCGGTGTTCTGCTGACTCTGACCGTGACGCTGTCAGCCTGCAGCAATATGGTATCGGTGGAGCAGGCACTGGGTCCGTCGCAGGCTCCGGCGCAGCCGTTAACCCGTGCCGGGCAACAGCAACTGGATGATGTTAAAGCAACCATTTATCGCCAGTACCGGCAGTGGCAGGGAACGGGTTACGCTTACGGTGGCATAGGTAAAAACGGACTCGATTGTTCCGGCCTAGTTTATATTACCTACCGCGATGAGCTGGGGGTCAGTATGCCGCGCACCACTGCCCAGCAAAGGTTCGCCGGTAGCCCGGTGCGGCGGGATCAGCTGCGTGCCGGTGATCTGGTATTTTTTAAAACCAGTTATAAATCCCGCCATGTGGGTATTTATATTGAAGATAAAAAATTCCTGCATGTTTCAACGTCAAAGGGCGTGATGATTTCCCGCCTTGATGATTATTACTGGAAAGACAGATTCACCCAGGCGCGGCGAGTTATCCGTTAGCCGGTTGCATACTGGTGGCGGTGCGCTCAAACGTTAACTGCAGACGGTTGCAGATACCTTCAATCATGTCCCGTGTTTTTGCTTCGCCACCGGCGCTGTGGATGCTGCTCAGCAGTTCATCACAGGCACCTTCAAATAACCCGGTCTGTTCTCCACGGGCGACGCTCAGGTAGGTATCAGCAGTGGTCTGATGCCAGCGGATAAACGCATCTTCAACCGCCTCTGACGGCATCTCTTTCAGGTAGTGTTGTACCGTCAGAATCGCGTGGCCAAGGTTCAGGCCGGTAAACCCCAGGTCCGTCATATTGCGGTCTTTGCTGCCGGATGCCATATCGTAATTGGATAACTTCAGCAGGCGCTCGCCCATACGGCCGTTATACCAGTCGCGCGGTGAATCATGCTGCAGCAGTTCTTTCAGGTCGCGGGCAGTGGCCTGCAACAGGCGGCGCTGCAGACGCTTGGTGCCCGGTGGCGTCACTAATGAAAAAACCGCATACAGAGCGGCAATACCGGCCAGAATGCCCAGCCCGATACTGACGGACGTGTCGGCGCTGAAACTCATCGCCGGCCCGGGCCTGACGATAATGGTAAAGGGAATACAGAAGCCGAGTCCGAACGGCAGTGTGGGGCGGTTTGCCAGCAGCAGCAGACCGAGAAAGTAGGGCAGTGCCAGTACCAGCACCAGGACTTCATAATCCCCACTGCTGCGGGCCAGCAGGCTGAGCGCCACCAGGCCGGCGGGGATGCCAGCCAGCGCACCGATAAACAGGCGCTTGAAGACGACGCTGAGCACAGCCCCCGGCAGGCGCGAAAACATGATGGAAAAGACCACGGGTAAAATCATCATCATCAGTGCCGCATAGCTGCCGGTGGTCATCCACACCACGGCTCCGCAGACAAACACCAGACCGCTGCGCAGTGCATTAACCGCCCCCAGCAAAGGCTCCCGATGAGGCTGCAGACGGGTGGCGGATGACAGTGTCTGATCCGGTACTGCCAGTGCCTGATAAGCACGCAATACCAGACTTAACGCCGTGACCAGTTCAGCCGCTGTCTGTGTCATGCGGGTTTCCAGCGGAGACTGATCAAGGCGTTCGCCGTAGTCCAGAATCTGTCGCCGCAGTTGCTGATTTTCACGGTAGGCCTGGTCGTAATCGGTGACTTCTGCCACCCGTAAAAAGCCGCTGCGCATCCGGGTTAACAGCTGACTGAACGACTCTGACATCAACTCCGGATGATTGCGCTGAAAGCGGCCGAGTATCTGTGCCATGGAAAGTAACGACATGACTCTGTTGCACAGCAGCGTAATAGCCCGGCTGCGTCCCGGCCCCTGCGGGCCTTCATAAAATGCCGCGCTGGCGTTATCGGTCATCGCCATCAGCGATTCCAGAATCTGATCAGCGTGCTGGTGGCGGGCCTCGTGGGAACCTTCCGTATCAAGCTCCAGCGCCAGGTATTGCATGGTTTTGTTAATGGTCGTACGCGCACTCATGCGCAGACCGGCAATCACAGTGACGGGCCAGAACAGACGGCTGACCAGAACCGCACACACAGAGCCCACGCAGAGTTCACTGATACGTGCCTGAGCGATGCTGAAAGCTGTCTGGCTGTTGGTGTCTGACGCGCTGCTCATCACTAACAGCACCACCATACCGGCCGTCATACCGCACATGGCAAAAGCATAGGTGAAATTCATGCTGCGCACGGTGGCTGCCAGCCCGGCATTCAGGGCAATCCACAGTGCCAGCAGGGTGAGGGCGATCAGCGGATAGGGCGAAAAAACATCCAGTATCATCAGGCCGAACAGTCCACCGGCGACGGAGCCGATAATCTGAATAATGCCTTTTTCAATCACCAGACCACTTTCCGGACGTATCTGTAAAAAAATCGCTGACACCATAGCCCAGTAGGGGCGGTCCAGGTGCAGATACATGGCCACAAAAAGTGACAGCGCCATGGCAATCACCCCTTTGGTAGCAAAGATGGCGGCGCGCTTTTCCGGCAGTAAGAGTGTGTTCAGGACCAGTTTTAACGCCATAGTGTCAGTCGGTTTCAACCTCGATGGTGGCCGTCATACCTGCGCTGAGGTGAATGTCTTCCGGTACCGGATCGAGTTCGATATCAACCGGAATACGCTGTGCCAGCCTGACCCAGTTAAAACTCTGCTGCACCTGAGGCAACAGCTGGGCGTCGCCGCTGGTGTTATTGTTGGCGATGCCTTTACCGATGCTGACGACCCGGCCGGTCAGGGGTTGACCGCCGCTCATCAGCTGCACGGAGGCGGTCTGGCCGACATGGATCTTCTGTAATTTTGTTTCTTCAAAGTAGCCGGTGACATAGAAAGATCCGGCTTTGACCAGTGACAGCACCGGCGTGCCTTTGCTCACGTAATTGCCGTTGCTCAGTCCCGGATTGATGATATTGCCATCCACCGGGGCCACGACCTGACTGCGCTCTACGTCGATCATAGCGGTGTTCAGCTGTGCCTGGGCAAGGTCATAGCTGGCCCGGGCCGAATCCATCTGAATGCGGTAAACATCCAGATCATCGGCACTGATGTTCTGATTTTTGTTCAGTTTTTTGCGCCGTTGGTACTGGTGCCTGGCCAGCTCCCAGGCATAACGAGCCTGTTCCACACGGGCTTTGCTTTCGGCGACGGCGGCTTTATAGCGCTCATCATTGACGGTAAATAACACATCACCGGCGCTGACGCGCTGATTATTGCCGGTCTGCAGCTCACTGACCCAGCCGGAAACGTCCGGTGCAATGGTGATGACATCAGCACGTATGCGCCCATCGCGGGTCCAGGGCGAGTGCATGTATACATGCCATACCCAGTAACCCGCCGCAATGGCGGCCGCAAGAATAGCCAGATTGATGACAATACGCAGGGTTTTCTGCATAGATTAATACCTTCCTGTCACAGAGACGGTCAACGCGAGAAATAGGATAAATAATGAGATGTCGAGCCAGGCTTCGTTCCAGAAAATCTGATTCCAGAACGGATGGTGAATGCTCAGGCGGTGCATCAGCCGGCGCGCCAGCCAGGTCAGCAGCAACGCCACCGGGATACACAGCACCAGCGGGCTGAACAACATGCCGGCAAACGAAATTTCAGTCAGCATAATGGGGTCTTTCTGGTCTGGTGTCTGTTAAACATAGCAGGGCTCAGCGGGTAAATGTCAGACAATGTGGTAACGCTTGTCGCGGATTTTATCATCCGCCGGCAGAATCCGGTTTCTGATTCTGCCGCCGGGCGTTAGTTTCTCTGTTCCGTGGCTGGTATTTACCGGCGGTTTGACGGTAGCCTTGAGTCTTCACTTGCCTCCGGCAGTGACATCACTGCCCAGCAAACCGCAGGACATATCATGGCTGAAATCTGCATATTCCCGATCCCGGGCTGTGTCACCTTCCCGGGAACCGTATTCCCTCTGCATGTGTTTGAACCGCGCTACCGGTCGATGATTCAGCGCTGTCTGGATCAGGATGGACTGGTTGCTATCTGTCACACTCAGTCGGTGATCAGCCCGGCCAAACCTGCCGATAATATGAACGATGCGCTCAGTTCCAATCAGGCAACCTACCGCCCTTATGATGTGTTCAGCGCTGGTCGCTGTGAACTGATTGAAACAACAACGGATGGCCGAATGTACCTGAATGTGCATATTGAGCAGCGTTTCCGTCTGGGCGAAGAAGTACAGTTGCTGCCGTATCAGGTATACGAATGTGAGCCTTTCCCTGATCGCCGCCCGACACCGGCGCAGCAGGCTGATAATGAACTGCTGAAGCAAAAAATACTGCACCGCCTATTGGCTATAGTGCAGGCCGATGAGTCTCTGGATCATAAAATTGCTGCGCTGCTGAGTTCATCAGAGTGGCAGGCGATGGATGCCGAAACCTTCAGCTTCCGCCTGTTTGGTATTATCCGCTTTGAGGCCGAAATTCTGCAGCAGTGTCTGCAGCTGGATAATGCCAATGATCGTTTATCCTTTGCACTGTCGCTGCTGAATGAAGAAGATTAGGGCATCTGCGCTCACTTAACCGGCAGGCCGCACGCCTGAGCAGGTACGGCCCGCACTTCAACGGGCCTGACTGCCATCAAAACAACGCCATCAGAACAATCGCATTAAAACAATCTTAGCGCCGGGTGTTGCCGGTTCATCAGCTTCTGGCGGATAGCCTGTTTCAGTGGCGGCAGATGATTACTGATACGCAGCACCGCATTGCGCAGCACCCGGGCGGGCAGGCGGTCATCGGTGAACAGCCCTACCACGGTATTGGTGCCGTGATACAGCACACGTGCGTTGGGCATATGTCTGTGTTCGTAGGCTTTCAGTACGCGGCTGTCCCAGAACGGCCGGCCCTGTTGGATGGCTTTTATCATTTCGGTACTGAGCAGATCCTGACCGCTTAAACCCAGATTAAAACCATGGGCGGTAACCGGGTGCATCCCTACCGCAGAGTCGCCCACCAGGGCAAAGCGGTTGGCCTGGTAACGGCGTGCATGAACGCCGACAAGAGGGTAGTGATAACGTTCACCGCTCTGTGTCATTTTCCCCAGTCTTGATCCCAGCCGGTGCTCCACTTCGCGGTTGAAGGCATCTTCCGGCATTGCGAGCAGTTCGCTTACTTCGGCAGAATTAACCGTAATCACCACTGAACACTGGTATTCGTTGAGTGGCAGTACTGCCAGGGTGCCGCCATACAGAAAACATTCCAGTGCCGTGTGCTGATGGGGTTTTTCATGGTTCATCACACACAGCAGGGCACTGCGGCCGTAATCATTGTAATCCGAGGCGATCCCCATCTGATTGCGGCTGGTGGAAAAGCGGGTATCAGCCGCCACCACCATGGATGCGCTGATGGTTTTGCCGTCGTCCAGTGTCAGGTAGCCGCCATTGCTGTCGGTATGGACCCGGCTCACGCTTTGGCCGGCCAGCAGCTCGGCGGCCCGGCTGTCGTTCTGGCTGGCGTTGAATTCGGCAAAGATCGCGCGGCGGATATGTTGATTGGAAACCAGATAGCCTAATGGTTCCTGACGATGCTCAGGTGCATCAAAATGCAGGCGATAGTCAGATGTACCATTGATCACGCTGGCAGCCTTGAGCGGATGGATATTGTCCTGGCCGAGGCGCTGCCAGCTGCCGTGCTGATGCATCAGGCGTTTGGACAGGTGGGTTAAGGCGATTTCCCGGCCATCGTATGCGGGGTTTTGCAGGCTTTCTGAGGTCTGTTTTTCAACCACGGCGACTTTCAGGCCGCTGTCCCGCAGTGACAGCGCAAAGCTCAGTCCGGCCGGCCCGGCGCCAATAATGGCAATATCATAATCCATAGTGGTCTCCAGTCGATGAAGCACCGATTTTAGGGCAGCGCATGGCCGGGGAAATTGACACAGATTATGAAAGGTTATGGCCGGAGCAGCGGCCCGGAGGGGCCAATCAAGCGGGCCTTGTGAGCCGGGGCGGTTTAACTACCGCTCTGGTCGGATGGCGGGGCATTGTGCACCTGCAGTGACGGTGTTGCGTCAGAGCGTGTTTGCTGTGGCTTCAGACTTTCTGGCTCAGGCTGCTGAGTCAGGCTTCGATGGCCTGCAGCTGTTCTTTCAGTCTGGCCTGCTTTTTCTGACAGATCGCGCGTTTCTTCTGTTCCTTTTCGATCATGGCCGCCGGAACCCGGGAAACAAAACCTTCGTTGTTCAGCTTGTTTGAGATGCGGTGTATTTCATCTTCCAGACGTTCGACCTCTTCATGCAGACGGGCGACTTCCTGTTCCTTATCCTTCAGGTCTGTCATACGAATATCTACCTCCATGGCGATAAGCTGTTTGCGACTGCTCAGCGTTTTTCTTTCTTTGTCTTTAAGTTTAGTCACTAATCCGCATTTTTCCTCCATCGGTCTGAAAAACTTAATGAATACTGAGAAAGCATTAAAATTATATCTGTCATTAGTTGCCGGTTCATAAAAACTCCGATACTCTCCGGGCAATTAATAATAATTATATTATTAATTGCCCGGCTTTCTAATCCGTATGGTTAATCCGGTTATCAGGCGAATGTATCAGAATAAATCCGGCTGACGGAACCGGTGGCGGTTTATAAAGCCGATACAGAATATCCCCTGAATAATAACCTGTTAATCAATACCGGATGAGGTCGAATGAAATATTCCATTATAAAAGTCCTGGGAACCGATAGCCCATGGTTTGAAAAAATCGCCCACATAAGAACCCGTGTTTTTATAGAAGAAGATGGTTATCCGGACGGCAGTATCGTCTCCGTTCAGGATAAGTCAGCAGTGCATTTTCTGGCCATGGCCGATAAAAAAGTGATTGGCTGTGTCAGTGCCAATATTAAAAGAGATGATCAGGATCGTCTGCCGTTAGAAATCTACCTGACTGCGGGGAAAAACAATATCGGTGAAATATGTAAACTGGCGGTGCTGAAAGAATTCCGTTCCCGGCCTATTGCACTTTACCTGATGGTGGCAGCCTATGATTATCTGCAGGCGTCCGGTGTCGCCGGTATGTTTGTCTGGGCTATGGCAGAGAAAACCAGGGTTCTCGATCTGTATGCTAAATTCGGGTTTAAAGTACATGGAGAAACCTTTATGTGCTGCGCCCGTAAACCGGCCACTGCCTTTTTTCTTAATCTCAGTGAAGATGCCATCTACGATACTGAAAAGTTACGCATTCATGAGCAGATATCCAGAAATTACCGCCGCTATCTGGTGGATGCAGAGGATATCTGTTTATGACGATTATGTATCTGCCCATTTACCGGTAGCGGAAGGCGATAAGCAGGCATTCTGCTGCCTAGTAGTCCCGGCTGAGAAAAACAGAATTACGGCCGTTCAGCTTGGCCCGGTACAGGGCCTGGTCTGCCTGGTTGATCAGAGTGTCGGGCGGCGTGTTGCCATTCAGGCTCCAGGCAACACCGGCCGAGCAGGTTACTTCCGGAATATCCATGTTGCGCGTCTGTTGTTCAATGGTCAGACGGATTCTTTCAGCAATTTCGACTGCATCAGAGCGGTTGGTCGCCGGCAGAATCAGCATGAATTCTTCACCTCCATAACGGGCAAGAAAATCCCCCGGGCGGGTGCAGGAGGCAATCAGCAATGCCGTGGCTGTAATGACCTTGTCGCCGGTCAGGTGGCCATGGTTATCATTAACGCTTTTAAAATGATCAATATCCATCATGATCAGAGAAATAGGCAGTGCCCCTTCGAAGGCGTATTGCAGTTCCTGTTTGAGTTTGGTAGTCAATGCCCGGCGGTTGTAAATACCCGTGAGCGCATCTTTCTGTGAAATATTACGCAGTTCCTGGTTGGCTTTCTGCAGGTCTTCGGTCACCCGGGAAATAAAAAACATCAGCCGTTTTAAACGGGTAAGATCGCGGGAGTTAGAGACTTTATTGTCCTGATAGTGAATGCTCACGGACTGACGCTCATGATCAACCGGTTTTTCACTGAATGCTACTGCAACGATTGTGGCATTGAGGATGTTGCCGTGACAGTTCATGCTGTCTATTTCCCCGTAACTGAAAAACCCTCCGGCATTGGCAATATTCAGATAGGGGGCCATTTCCACATCCGGATGGTCGTTGAGAAAACCGAGGCGCGATACACAGGAAAATAAGAAAACAGCCTCCGGCTGAAAGCGGTTGAGGTTTTCTTCGCTGAAATCGAGGTTTTCCAGAATGCTGTTAATATCCCCATAGGCAAACTGGACCTGATCGCCACGCCGTATATCGGCAACAAAGGTCATTTGCTGTTGCTCCGTGACAGAAAAAGGCACACGGGCAATATCAACACCGTTACGTTTAATGATAAAAGGGAATTCCAGGGCGTGTGAAAAAAAGTCCTCTTCCTCAAAACCGATAAAGTGATTATACAACTCGGCTGCCGAACGGTGATTAATGGAATCGACGGTGTTGTTGTGAGCGGATGTGATGGTCATGGTCTCACCGAACGGAATCCAGCCCAGATGATAGGTTGTTTCCAGCCGCAGCTGTTTGCCGTAAAAAGCAATGGCGATAAATCCTGATTCAAATATCTCGCCATTGAGCATCATGATCACATTATGTATGTCGTCCATATCGCCGGCACCACCGCCAAATACCGGTACTCCGCCAAGTCCCTCATACAGGCCGCTGTAAAATTCTGAAACATCCAGCAGAGTGGGTGAAAAAAGCAGCATGACGCCGGCCGGATGCACAGGAGAAGCATTGATAATGGTGTCAGCCAGCAGCTCGCCGTCATGTCGGCTGGCGTGCGTCATCGGAAGGCTGTATCCCTGCACTGATGAGGATTCAAATACCATCAGAGACAGTTGCGAGTGTTGGTTGGTATCCACCGAACTGTGAATGGTGGCCGGGCAATTGCAGCCGGTGATGGTCGCTGAAGGCAGATGTGCGCGTATGGTGTCATGTAATGTGACGAACCATTCGGGGTCCGGTTCTGAGGAATAAATGCCGGCCAGGATGTGTTTGTTTCTGACAGAATCAGGCAAACCGCTGAGCCAGTTGGTCAGCTGCGCCAGATCCGATATGTCAAACACAAGGTGCTGCATGTCTGCGTCCAGTGTCAGGTTTTCTGAGTACGTAGGTACCGTTAATGCTGGTTTCCATTGAGTGTAGTTCACCAGAGCTAAGGAGGGATCTTACCGCAGTAGCCTCAATTCATTAGGCGGTGATCTTAGACATTTCAGGACAATATGTCTGCAAAAAAATAACAGATTACTTTGTTATAACTTAAAGATATCAGTTAAGTTTTTTAACTGTTGGTAAGTAATATTTTATAAATAAGAATATCATTTAAAATCGAATAATTATTCGTATAAATACGGGTGATTGAATTCCGCTCCCTGAATCCTGGTTCTTATTGCCTGAGCCAGTCAGGTACTGATGTACCGTATTTAAAACAGCCTGCCGGGTGCCAGGCTAATGGAGCAGGTGAGAATCTGAACGCTGATTGTGACACTTTGAAGTCTGATCCGGGTAACAATAAGCTACTAAAAATATCAGCAGGCAAGTGACACAGGAAGTAATGCAGTAGTTAACCATCAGCCCGGAATACGCCTGATCATACGGGCTTCTTAATAAAATTATTAACCCAATCGCTGACTACACTGAAAGAACCAGACAACTTGCCGGTCATTATTCGCCGGTGGTGATTGAGGTTGACAACCATGTCCATTAAGACACGCCTGTTGATTGCTTTGCTGTCAGCTGTGATTTTGCCGTTAACGATTATTACGTTCACGGTCACTCATAATGTTAAACGTCAGGTCTATAACGACTTTGTCGCCCGGGCAAACGCCGAAGTGCATCATATTGATACGGCCTTTACGCTCTATCTGACCGGCCTGGCAGAAGATGCCGCTTATCTGGCAAACAGCCGTCCGGTCAAGGCTTTAACCAGCAATACCAGTCATTATATGGGAGCCGCTAAAGATACCTTTTCTGAGCGCTCTGGCAGCGCAGAAGCTGAGGCTTTTGCCATGCTGGAAGCGTATGGTGAAGCCCGTCCGGATCTGGCCTATGTTTTTCTCGGGCTCGAAAACGGCGCCTATGTACAGTGGCCGTCCGGTGAATTAGGTGATTATGACCCCCGCGCCCGGCCCTGGTATCAGGCGGCGATGAAACAGCCCGGACAACCTGTGAGAGCACCCGCTTATAAAGATGTGTTTACCGGCGCGCCGATACTGGACTATCTGCATACCTTCACCACAGATTCCGGCCTTAAAGGGGTGGTGGGCGTGGATGTGACGCTGAAAAAACTCTCTGACATGGTGCACGGGGTGCAGTTTGGTAAAGAAGGGTATCTGATTCTTATCGAAGAAACGGGCACGATTCTGGCCGACGGCAGCAACAGTGAAAACAGTTTCAGAAATGTCGCGGATATGGACAGTATTTATGCCCGCATGAATCAGGCCGAGGGTATGTCAGAAGTGACAATGGACGGGCGCGCATGGTTTGCACAGACCGTCACGTCGCCGGCATTGGGCTGGAAGTTCGTTGGCCTGATTCCTCAGGAAGAAGTATTCAGTACGGCAGACCGGTTACGTAATTTTATTCTGGTGATTGCTGTGGTTCTGGTGATTGTGTTTGCCGTCATTGGCGTTGTGATCAGTCGTGTGATTGCCAAACCCATTGTTGCCGTCACCCGCGGGCTGGAAGAAATCGCCGAGGGGGGCGGCGATCTGACGCGTCGCTTGCAGGTCAGAAGCGCTGATGAGTCCGGGCAAATGGCGGCTGCGTTCAACCGCTTCGTCGCCTCTGTTCATGATCTGGTGGGGGATATTAAACAGAGTGCCGGGCAGATTAACCGTCAGTCGGATGAGACTCAGGCGATGTCGGCACAGATGAGCGATGGCGCGGACGGTCAGCGTAACGCCATTGAGCAGGTTTCGACCGCTTTCAACCAGATGGTAGCAACCGCCCATGAAGTATCACGTTATTGCAGTGATACGGCTTCGTCAGCCGATGAAAGCCAGCAACAGGTTAATAAAGGGCATCGTTATATCGATGAAACCACTCAGGTGGTGGATAAACTGGGCCAGGCCATCACGGATTCCAACGAAGCCATGCGTCTGTTGTCAGACGAAACCGAGAATATTTCCAGCATTCTGGATACCATCCGCGGCATTGCCGAGCAGACCAACCTGCTGGCACTGAATGCAGCGATTGAGGCCGCCAGGGCCGGAGAGCAGGGGCGCGGGTTTGCAGTAGTCGCCGATGAAGTCCGTACCCTGGCGGGACGTACCGCTGAATCCACGGAACAGATCGACAAGCTGATTTCTGCGTTTGTCAGCCGTACCACGGATGTGTCGGAAAAACTCTCCAGCAGT
The DNA here is from genome assembly GCA_002314145.1 of Thalassolituus sp. UBA1087. Classification (GTDB taxonomy): domain Bacteria; phylum Pseudomonadota; class Gammaproteobacteria; order Pseudomonadales; family Oceanobacteraceae; genus Venatoribacter. Next base: position 54,716 of record DCCG01000040.1, read on the forward strand.
CTGGAATATTCTCAGGCGACTACTCAGGCGACCTTGCAGACTGGTGAAGTGTTTGCTCAGATCCATAAATCCGTGGATGCCATCCGGGACATGGCCAATCAGATCGCTGCCGCGGCTGAGGAGCAGCATCAGACCGCGGAAGAAATTAATCAGAATATGACCGATATTCACGCCGGCGCAGGGCAGACTGCAGACAATGCCGGTCAGTTAAAAGCCAATGCTCAGGCGCTCAGTGCGGTTGCCAGTGGTCTGGACAAACTGGTGTCTTCTTATCACGTATAACCACCTGTGCAGATAAACGAACAGAGCCAGCACTGCTCAGATGACAGGCTGGCGTCTGTTCACCGTACGGTGCCAGCCCTTTTTAACTATCCTTGTTTTCGCTATCAGGCGCTGGTTTTTCACTGGCCGTTGAAGTCTGAGTGTCAGGCGCAGCTGAGCGGCGTTTGGCTGCTGGTTTGGCCCGGGCTTTGGTTTTCTGCGTGGTTTTGTTTTTTGCCGGCGCTGTCTCTTTAGTTGCCGTTTTTTTACCCCTGCCATCCGCTGTCTGACTCTTTACTGATGGCTTGTTGGAAGTGCCGGCTGCTGGCCGGTAAGCCGGAGGCTCATCGTCCAGAAAGTCTGTTACCGCATCAAGAAATTCAGCCAGCAGTTTACGGCTGACAACAAAAATATGGCCGATGTTTTTTTCAATGGTACGGTTCAGCCCATCACCGACCATTCTTTGATTCGTTTTCACACGCCCCCAGCGTTCGCTGGAACGGCAGGAGCCCGCCGGAGCGATCGGATCACGCAAGCCGCAGTAATCAAAAATGTCGATGTCAGCTTCAGCGATTTTATCCATGTCGGCTGGTTTGCCATCCAGTTCCGGGTAAATTGACGACATGCAATATTCCCCGCGCCAGATCTGATTATCCATATACACTCGGCGTATCCACTGCCGGTGGGCTTTGGCCGGAAAACGTGTACCACTGTACAGCCATTTCAGGAAGGGACCGGCATCTTCAATGGCACCTGGATGATCAGCGCGGCTGAAAAACCCCTCCGGTGTGCTTTCCTCAACCCCGGGTTGAATGCCATACATGCCGGAGCTGATGGCATAAGGGGAAACATTACTGTGGCCGTAGAAGAGGCGCATGCCAAACTCGTTATAACTCTGGCGGATAATATCCCGCATCCAGCCATGGCCGCTGTCTTCATCATCGAATAACGCGGGGGTGGTCAGCAGTGCCAGCTGGCGGATTTTAATATCGGTACCGGCCAGCTGTGCTTCTTCAATGCGGCGGGCCAGATAGGGCAGAAACAGGGTGCCGCCCATGCAATACGCCATAACATTGATGTCCTGCTGCGGGTGGCGTTCCAGCACCAGTTGCAGGTAACGGTCATGCACTGTCTGCCCGTAGAAATCCAGCCCCAGTTCAGATTGATCCGCCCCCGGGTTACCGTAATCAACCATATAAATGTCGTAACCCTGCTTCAGCATGGCTTCGATAACGGATTTTCCCGGTGCCAGGTCGAACAGCTCGCAGCGGTTAATCATCGGCGTTGCCAGGTACAGCGTTTTACCATTGGCTTTGACGCCGGCCGGTCGCGGGTAATGGCGCAGCTTCACGCTGTACATTTCTGATCCCGGCACGGTTTCCCACTCACTGGCACCCAGTCTGGCGCAGGGGGATTCTGTGGCAAAGCGGCGCACATCGAAGGCATCATTTTTCAGCAATGCCAGCAACCGGTCAGCACAGGAGGCGAGGTAGTCTTCATCGCTGTCACGCCATTCACCGTTTTCATCTTTACGGCGATAGGGTTGTTTGTCCGGGTCACTCAGCGTTTTGCCGCTGACGACTTCAAACAGGGAATACAGCAGATGCTTCAGCGCCGACAGGTGAGTATGACCACTGCTGTAGTACTGCCATTCCAGTTCACGGAAACGCATAATCTGCCACAGCAACCATTGCTGACCTGACGCGGTAGCACAGGCCCAGTGACAGGTCTGTTTATCCAGTGTCAGAGAAGCATTCTCAGCAACGGCGGCTGTGACTTCCGTCAGAGGGCGGTCAAAAGGCTGAGTCAGCCGGGCAACGACCGATTTAAGCCGGGCGGCGTAATCACTTTCGATATGTTGTTCATGGCGGGTAATCTGATCCGGCGTTTCATCATGACTGACGGCATACTCGGTGGCAGTGACCAGCGGAGTGGCCCATAACGTCAGCGCCTTATCCGGTACCCCCAGCGGTGCCCAGAGTCTTTGTTGTTGCTGCGTCGAATGGAGCAAAAGCTGTAACGTGACGCCTCCGTATTCTCCCAGCCAGTGGCGCGTACCTCTGATCCGGTTGGGGTTGTCGGCGACGCTGGTCATCAGGGCATTGGCCAGGTCATCAGCGGACAAGGGGGCTGGTGCCGTTGACATTGGTTGTGTAAGAAACGACGTAAATGCTTGTGCTGACGGCAGCATGGGAACTCCTCTAGCTATCCTGGCCACAGAAACGATGCCAATAAGTTTAGGAGTCCATTAACCGTCCGGCCAGTTAATGCCGGTTTAATCAGTAGTGATTATGAGCTCAGCCTGGCTGACGGATAGCGTCATTCAGACTCTCGGATTTTATTATTTTAGTAACAAAGTACTGAAAGTGAGCGTGGAATAATCATATCTGCCAAAAGTGCTAATTGGCGTACTTTGCTGGTCCCGTATGGGTTTGTGACGGTATGATGAATCAGGTCAGACAGCAGGGAACAGAAGCCGGTAATTAAAGCTGGCCGACAGAGGATAACAGGCCTGTTAAGCGATACATAAAAAGGGGTATTAACTGGCGAGGATGATTGAACCATTCTGTCAGCCAGTGTGTAGACGGCTTGTTTATGCTGAGTGCTGATTCTGATGTTGATAATAATGCTTACCGTTGCGGCGGTGGAATTGTCGCTGGCCTGTATGGTCGCAGCAATATAATAAAAGGAATACACCATGGCATACCGTTTTTTTATTTGTGGGCTGACCGTTATGAGTCTCGCCATCCCTCTGTCCGGTGCCCGGGCAGACAGTCAATTACAGACTGAAGTATCCGTACAAAATAATGCGTCGGCACAAACGCGTTATGATCAGGGAATGCGGCTCTATGCATATTCCGATCGCAGGTCAGAGGCGATTGAATATATTCAGTCGGCAGCGCAGCAGGGGTATGCTCCGGCCCAGGTCATGATGGGGGAGCTGCTCTCGCTGGGTGACGCCACACAAACGGATTATAAGTCAGCAGCAGACTGGTTTCTCAAGGCGGCAGAGCAAGGCAATGCTAAAGCACAGTTTGCTATTGGCAGTCTCTATTCATACGGTTTGGGCGTCCAACAAAGTGATGCCAAAGCCAGACATTACATGCAGCGCGTAGCGGACAATAAAGGTGCGGATGAAAAGATCCGTCAGCTGGCTCAGCAACGCCTTTATTCAGTGAATCGTTTTATCGCTGATGGTGATTGATCCCGCCCGGCAAACAACTGACAAGGGTAATTCCCGGGTTAAGAGTTACCCTTGTCAGCCTGGTTACGCGAGCGTTACCAGCATGCTTATCAATGATTAACAGGTAGGGGTTGTAAACAGAAATCTGTGTGTCAGCGTCCGGATTTACGTAAGAAAGAACCAATCATGGACAGAACGAGCAAGGCGACAAAAATGTAGAACAGAATTTTTGCAATGCCTGTCGCAGCTCCGGCAATACCACCAAACCCCAGCACTGCCGCGATTATCGCAACCAATAAAAACGTGATAGACCAACCTAACATTGTCTCCTCCTGGCGGGTGTAAATTCATTGTCACCACTGATCAAAATCATCAGTACCTGTAAAACCGACTGTCACCGTAGGATAAAGTTCCGGGAGTTTTCCGGCAGGAGGAGAGCAAACTGATCAATCCGGTACAATAACCGGTTATTGGTAAGGGTTCTGAAAACGGCAGGAGGATAACGAATCATCAGTGCTGCCAGGCTCATAATGACAGCAGGCAGCACTGGGCGCTGGCTCAGAGGCAGCGGGAAAAGCGCAACTCAGGATTCCTGTTCCGATTTATGGAACGCAAGGATGTGGCTGCGGAAATGGGTTTGATAATCCATCGGAGACAGGCCTTCAACCTCCAGAAACACTTCCTCGTCATCGGGAATAGCAATCAGGCTGCCTTCTTTAAAGTTGATCACAGTACCGTAGGCATCCTGCAGCTGGAAGGGCTCATCCAGAGTGATAAAAGTAATGTTGTCTTCTTCTTTGGCACCGATGCTGCGCATCCAGGCTGCAAGGGTGTCAGCGCCCCCGACATTATTAAAAAGGCCGGAAACGGACATGGCCGTCGGATCGCCGCTTTCCAGTTGAGAGGTGCCGATCACGTCGCCTTCGTGGGTCAGAGTAAACATAAAACGTCCTGTACTAGTAGAATGGTATGAATTGGATGGTCCTATGGCCGCAGGAAATGCCGCCGGCAGCCCGCTGCCCGGGCGGTCAGGGCCGGATTCAACGTCGCTGATACTAACATAGCCCGACCCGGCTTTGGGGGAAACTTCTGTGCTTTATTCCGCATTCTCCGGCCGTAAAATAAAGAATCACTGTTCCGCGACGCATGTCATTGATCCTGTTATGGAAGAGAGTAATATCGCTGTCAGGAAGATACCTGCCACCAATTAAGACAATTGAGACAAGGACGTAAGACGTATGCTGAACAGCAGTACCCCGTATTCGGATTATATCGTTTATATGCCAGCCGAAACCGGACGCAAGGTATATATCGACCCGGCACTGATTGTTGATTTCTCCGATTTTATCGACCCTGCAACAGACTCCGGCAAAAAGATTGCCAATGATATCCAGCACACTCTGTCAGCGGAGGCCGGTGGCCTGGAAGCGGGGATGGCAGAAGCCGAAGCCGGTGCGTTTTTCCACGACTTCGGTGATATAAACAGCCACTGTGTCCGGGTCTTCTATAAAGTCTTTCAGGATAATGGCGGCGGACAAAGCAAGGGGCCCGGGGTTTATATCAATCGTTTGCGTCGGTTTGCTCATAACTCAGCGGGCGTTGGTGCGGGGCTGTTTCATATGAGTTATGAGAATAACCAATGGCAAGCACGGCCTCATATGTCTATGACATTAAATCAAAAAACACTGCGTATCGGATCTCTGACTGGGGGTAACGGTCATATTGAGTACTTGTCAGAACAAGCGAGAGCTATGTTGCAGGCATCCGGTCAAAAAGATTTTAAAACCGATTTTAATCTGTATCACAGCCCTCTGGCGGTAATTGAATACGGTGAGCAGTATAAAACACCGGAATCCCGTAAAAAGATCGCCAGCCCCAAAGAGTTGGCCGATGTGTTGATTAATACCGCTTCGTTAGGTGAGTGGGACGCTGGCCAATATCAGAAATATGACGCTTATGTGTATGGTAATGCCTCTAAATTACTGGTGGATGCTCTGAAGTTAGTGGCTGCTTCCGGCACTAAACTCACCAAGTTTGAATTTAAAGTATTGGCACCTTATATGCCTTTCTCATTGATTAAACAGATGGCAGAGCATTGTGGTGCCTCGGTCGTACTTGAGAAATCTCTTTCCACTGCTATTTCAGGCCGGCATCAGATGTTAGATCCGGAATCGGTCAAAGAAGATAAAATAAAAGTGTATGCCACTTATCAGAAGCTTCTCGCAGGTAACCCAGGTATCAGCTTTATTGAACTTTGGGGTGGTATGAAGCCGTCATTTGCTTTGCAGAAGACAGGTTGATGGTTATGGAAAATAAGGATAAAGCAATGACTGGTAGCTCTTTGCCGGCTCTGATATCACCAAAAGAGTTTGCTCTATGTACTATTCAGGTGAATCAATGCCGGATTGTAGTACCTTGTGACGACAGCTCCTTTCATGAATCTGTTTATGAATACGAATTTACCAGGATGCCAGATGGCCTGACTGTTGATTCCGACCGTATAGGTACTATCACTCAAATATCGGGCAGTTTTGCTCTGGCTGATATTAAGGATAGAGAACAATTCCCTACATGGCGAACACATCTTGGTGCTCACTTATGCCCGAAGTCTGAATTGTCTGTAAATTACAATCGGTGGCACACCGAGCATGACATTAAGTCGATTCTATTGGAGAAATACAAAAAACGAACGCGGAAGTCTTCGGATACTGGCAATGAATACTATCCCGAGAGTGAGTCTGATATTGATGTAATAACAATCAATGATCGCTTGTGGGCGCATATGGCGCTTGATGATTACCGCCAGCTGGACGTTTTTATGACAGAGCTGGATGAAAATTTAGTTCTCCAGATAAACTTTGACGCTTCCCCATGCTGGTATCGTGATGGCTTTGCACCAGCTGATGTCAAAGCGCATCTGATGACATTTTTTATGGAATACCTGTGCCATTTTAAGATTATTAAAGCAGGCTCTGTGCCCGATGAAGAACTGCCGCCTTTGGGCTTTTATCCGGCCGCCCGGGAGGAAAAGGATATCGACAGGGATGGTCATGTTGTTGAACGGGACCCGGATTATTCACCAGCACCGGACTTTTCCAGTTGGTAGAATCATTCTTTTAAGCTTATCTGAACCGGCCTGAGTCACGGGTTCGTGGCGTTTGTAAAGACCCGGAACCTGGCTAAATAATCATATCCAAAGACAGACAGAAAAAAGGAGCACGACTGATGTTGGATCATCTGAAGATGACTGCTTTTCAGCGTCATTTATGGCTGCTGCTTATGATCATCATCGGCGCCATCTTATTGCCGGCTGTGCCGGTGTCCGCAGAGCCTGCTATAGCACCGTCAGATTATCGGCAGGGTAAGGCAACCGCGGCTGAGCTGTATAAGGAAGGTCAGCGCCTGTATGAGGCGGCGGGTATGGGTGGCGATAAAAGCGCAGCGGTCGGCTATTTCAAGGCTGCTGCCGAACAGGGCGATCTTGAAGCCCAGGTCCGCTTAGGCGATATGTATGCCTTTGGCGCCGGCGTGTCGCCCAGTTATGAGTCAGCCGCTTATTGGTTTACCAAAGCTGCGGCGCAGGGCGATGCAAAATCCCAGCTGTATATGGGCGATCTGTATGCCTATGGCCTCGGTGTTGAGAAGGATAATGCCAGAGCGCTGCGCTATATGAATATGGCGCTCACCAATGAAAACTCCGACAGCAAGACCAGATCCATGGCTGAAAAACGGATTAACGACTTAAGCCGTCAATAAGCCATCAACCCAATAAACCGGGGCGCTCTGCGGTACAGCCATCCCGGCCAAACCGGGGCTGATGAGACGGTTACTGTCACACGGCCGGTTCGGGTATTATAGCGCTTTAACCCCGGACAGGCTGATATCCTCCCATGTTCTTCCAGAATAAAGACGGCAAACTGCAGGAAACGGAGCGCTACGAAGTGATCCGCAGTGACGCCAGCAACCCTTTGTCTTCCTATGCAGCTTACGCTTTTGAGCTGGACGGTGCTGAATGGCCGACCGCGGAGCATTACTATCAGGCAATGAAATTTGAAGACGCAGACTACCGGGAACGGATTCGCCAAGCGGCTACGCCAGAGCAGGCTGCGAAACTGGGCAAATCATGGTTTAAAAAACGCCGCCAGGACTGGAAGAAAAACCGCATTACGTATATGACCCGGGCGAACTACATCAAATGCCGTACCCACCCGCAGGTCGCCAAAGCGCTGACAGACAGTGGTGAAAAACTGATCGCTGATCTGACCATGTACGACTACTTCTGGGGAACGGGCCGTGATCTGCGCGGCGGGAACCACTTCGGTAAAATGCTGATGGGGATACGCAGCAAATTACGTGAAGAATCACAGCAGGATGCATCGTAAGATCGCTGAGTGGTCTGTTTTGAGGGAAATCAGGTAGTGGAATTGTTATGAAATCAGTATTGATGGGCTTAGGTATATTCGTCGCCATCGTGGCAGCAGGTGGTTTACTTTTCGTTGGCTGGATCCTGTACTCCTTTCTGTTCGTTGGTCATATTGCTGAGCGCAAAATTAACCGGCTGGATGATTTTATGCCGTTGGCACAGGGCGTCAGTATTGAGGAAGTCCCTTACCATGGCCCGCAACCTCAACGTCACTACGGCCGCGCAGAAGACCCTGACGCCGGATGGCTGATACAGGAAGACAGTACGGTTACACCTGCACAGACGTACTCTTCCACCGAATCCGGTCAGCCTGCCTACCGCCTGCCTCTGCCGCCGGGAATCAACAGACGTGCGTATGACAGCCGTCAGGCTGAACTCTGGCAACCCATTGAAGAGCGCCTGAAAGCGCTGGATAACCCGCCGCAATATGCCCGCAGTACCGAGGCCCTGCTGCTGGCCAGCGGTAAGGTATTTCATGAACAGGCAGGAAAAGCAGGGCAGGCAGTGGGTACACTGGTGGATGAAGAAACCGGTGAAACCATCAGTACCGGCATTCAATACGCCGCCTGGGCCAACGACCGATATTTTGTCATGGCAGGATACCAGCATACCGATAAGGGCACGGAAACACCCTTATGGCAGGTTGAGCGGGATACCTTCCGTGCGCATAAAGTTGATCCCGATACCTTTTATCTGCATGCCAAATTACCGGACATGTACGACTTCGCGGAAATAAACAGCCGCATTATGGTGTACTTCAACGACAGTCTCAGCTGGGGATTTGGCGGTGATGTGACTAAACCCAAATTCAGTATTCTTCGTATCTACAACGCTACCTGGCCGGAAGGAAAAGATATTGCAAAATTCAGCTTTTCCGCGGGGATGGTACGGGATATCCGTCTGGCTGAAGGCTCAGAAGCGGGTGATGCCACAATCCGTCTGCAGGTGTTAACTGATCCGGCCCGGCCCTCGGGGGCAGAAGATAAAAAAGAACGTCCGGCCCGCCAGTGGCGGGTGACGCTGCCGACAGATGAATATACGGCGATTGATAGTTAACGGCTTCGTTCACACAGAAAGGATGGCAGGGCGGATTTGGCTATCATATTTTTTTGCATGCCTTCCGCTTGCCTGATTGAGTGGCGCAGGAGTTCATGGAACTGGTCTGGCTATTCCGGTCTGGTGGTTATAGGGACAGCTGCGATATCAGCAGTGTTTCAGGGCTGTGTTGAGTTGGCAGGGTATCCTATTTACAATGCAGCCAACTTTACCTGATTCAGGATATGAATATGAGCGACAAACCCGAACTTCCGGATCATCTGTCCGGTAATCCCCGCAGCCCGCACCATATCGCGGAATGCTTCGAGCACGAAATCGGTATCCGCCTGAACGGCAAAGAGCGCAACGATGTGGAAGAGTATTGCATCAGTGAAGGCTGGGTGAAAACGGCATCGCCTACTGCGAAAGACCGCTATGGCCGGCCGATGCTGGTGAAACTGAAGGGCGAAGTAGAAGCCTTTTACAAGTAAGTTGTGTCTGCTGTCTGTCAAAACCGCCCGCGCTGCCTCAGCCGGGCGGTTTTTTTATGCGCCAGTAATATTCAGTATCAGGTCCTGAAGCTACATTATTCCTTTTTCAGTCTGTGTGTTTGATTTTTTTATAAGCTTATCAGCTGTCTGACCAGTTTACGGTTTTGCTGCTTGTGTCTCATGCTTTTATACGCAAAGTGGACGGCGTTATCTTTCTTTTCAGACGCTTTTGTGGCGGCTTTTACTGTTCAAGGGAGTCTTTCGTAAAGCGCATTGGTTAAAGGTTCCAATAGTCACCGACAGGCGTATTGTATGTTCACGACCACCATTGATCTCTGGTAGTAAAAAAGACTGATCAGAGGTGAAGTCATCTGGGAAATAACCGCTAAATACTGAAGGGACTTACACCATGATCAGAAATACTCAGCAGGCCTGTGATGTATCCGGAATGCCATTGGCACACGCAACCTGTTTTCAGCAGGTGGCTGACAACGTTAATTGTGTTATAGCCAGTCGTTCGGTAGGAAAGTTTGCAACTGGTCTTATTCTGGAAAATTACGCCTCTAAGGGGTTTCATGTAAAAGCAAAATCCTGCAACTGGGGGCCGATGGCCGGTTTTGTGTTATCGGATCCGAGATTTACCAAGCGGGGAATGTCACGTACCGCGTTGGAAAAGCAAAGAAAGGATATTCAGAATGCGATGAGGGGAGGGGCCACGGTGACTCAGGTATTTCTCTCCAACCAGAGGAAAACCTATATTGAAAACCTGCCATCCGTTGTCGAGTTAAACCATACGATTAATACATACGAGTATCGTGCTACTTCACCGGATGGAGGAAACGTCCGGTTCGTTCTGGAACGCCAGATGAATGCGCCGGGCACAGCGAATCAGATGTGGGGGCTTTACTATGCGAATGGTGAAAGACCCATGCCGGCTGATCTGACAGCGCCCGTGGCTGCCGCAAATAATTTATTTCCGGTGATGGCTCTGGTTGACCCCTTATGTGACCGCAACGTTTTTGGTACCTATCGCGCTGCCATGACGGGGGATTACGATCTTTGGGGCGTATTGCCGCCGGTTGCCGGGAATGATCGCTATGATCCACAGGGGGATGATCGCCGGCCGGTGCCGGGGGCCAACCGCTTTGTTTTGCCGATCAGGGACTTTATTCGCCATGAAGATCCGCATATGGGTAATATCACTCCGCGCATGGCTGATATTAAAAACCGGCTGAATAACCGTATCCGCGCAGCTGGTTATACCGGTGGCAATATGGTTCATCACAGTGACGAAGCCGGGCGCCCGATGGTTGATGAAGTTGAAATGGATTTTATTGCTTTTATTCCCAATCAGGCGCAGGCCCGGTATGTCGCCAATATGCAGGATTTTTTTGAGTTTCAGCGTGAAGTTTTACGCGGATATCAGTTGATGATCAATCCGGGGTGGGGTCGTCAGTTGGGGGTTGGCGCAACGCCCGGAGGAAGCTGGGAAGTGTAATCCCGGGTATTAAAAAACCGCCTGTGTTTTATACACAGGCGGTTTTTGTTTACAGACGAAGCCTCCTCTGATTGTCAGAGGAGATAGTCCGACGCTGTTACAGCGCTTTCACTTTTTCAATCTGCTCTTTCAGTTTTACCACGTCGCGGGCAAAGCCGGCGGCTTTTTCTTTCTCTTTGTTGATGACGGCTTCCGGCGCTTTATCAACAAAGCCCGGATTATTCAGTTTGTTGTTGACGCGTTCCTGTTCTTTTTCCAGTTTTTCGATGGCTTTGTTGAGGCGCGCAACTTCGGCGTCTTTATCAATAAAGCCGGCCATTGGAATCAGAACTTCCATATCGCCAACCAGCTGGGTCACCGACATCGGCTCTTCGTCGCCTTCGTTCAGCCAGGTCACTTTTTCCAGTTTCGCCAGCTTCATCAGGAAGGCCTGATTGTCGTCGGCGCGGCGGAAGTCTTCATCGCCGCCATTTTTCAGAATCAGCTCCAGTTCTTTGCTTGGCGGAATATTCTGCTCACCACGGATATTACGGACTGCTGTGATCACGCCCTGCAGCCATTCGATATCGGCTTCAGCATCGGCATCCATCAGGCCTTTCTGTGGTTCAGGGTAAGCAGCCAGCATAATGCTGTCGCCGGATTTACCCGCCAGTTCTTTTACCTGATGCCAGATGGACTCTGTGATAAACGGAATGATCGGATGCGCCAGGCGCAGGGTGGCTTCCAGTACACGTACCAGGGTGCCACGGGTGCCGCGTTTTTCTTCTTCACTGGCGTTGTCATCCCACAGAACCGGTTTGGACAGCTCCAGATACCAGTCGCAGTATTCATTCCAGATAAATTCATACAGCGCCTGAGCGGCCATATCAAAGCGGTACTGGTCCATATGGCGGCGGACTTCGGTTTCGGTCTGCTGCAGCCGTGAGATAATCCAGCGATCGGCTAACGACAGAGCTGCCGGTTCACCATTGGCACCACAGGCGGCTTTCATTTCGTCCGTGATGGCGATCTGAGTATTGTCTGCGGCGGCTTTTTCAACGGCATCTTCACCGGCGATGCTCAGCATCACATAGCGCGAAGCGTTCCATAATTTATTACAGAAGTTTCGGTAGCCTTCCAGGCGCTTCATATCCCAGTTGATATCACGGCCGGTGCTTGCCATGGCAGCAAGGGTAAAGCGCAGAGCGTCGGTGCCGTGCGGGGCGATGCCTTGCGGAAATTCTTTTTTCGTACGCTTGGCAATTTTTTCGGCCAGTTGTGGCTGCATCATATTGCCGGTGCGTTTTTCCAGCAGGGCATCCAGGTCGATGCCGTCAATCATATCGAGAGGGTCGAGTACATTCCCCTTGGATTTCGACATTTTCTGGCCGACTTCATCACGGATCAGGCCGGTAACGTAAACGGTTTTAAACGGAATCTGCGGTGTGCCATCTTCGTTTTTGATCATATGCATGGTCATCATGATCATGCGCGCGACCCAGAAGAAAATAATATCGAAACCGGTAACCAGAACGTCGGTCGGGTGGAAGTCTTTCATGCGCTGAGCCACTTCTTCGATATCAACGTTTGGCCAGCCCAGCGTACCGAAGGTCCACAGACCGGAGGAGAACCAGGTATCCAGAACGTCTTCGTCCTGGTTCAGTTCCACGTCATCGGCAAGTTTATTTTTCGCGCGGATTTCTTCTTCCGTACGGCCAACGTACACATTGCCTTCTTCGTCGTACCAGGCAGGTATGCGGTGCCCCCACCACAGCTGACGGGAAATACACCAGTCCTGAATATCACGCATCCAGCTGAAATACATATTTTCATAGGATTTGGGTACGAACTGAATATCGCCTTTTTCCACCGCTTCAATCGCTGGTTTTGCCAGGGTTTTGGCATCCACATACCACTGATCGGTCAGCATGGGTTCAATCACAACACCACCACGGTCACCGTAAGGGACGGTCAGGTCGTGATCTTTAATTTCTTCCAGCAGTCCGGCTGCTTCAAAATCCGCGACCACGGCTTTACGGGCCGCAAAGCGTTCCATACCGCGGTATTTTTCCGGAATAATGGCTTCGATATCGTTATTAACGCTGCCATCCGTGTTGAATACCTGGGCGGTTTCACGGATATCCGCGTTCAGCGTCAGAATATTAATCATCGGCAGACCGCAGCGTTTGCCAACTTCATAGTCGTTAAAGTCGTGGGCCGGGGTAATTTTGACGGCCCCGGTGCCTTTTTCCATATCAGCGTGTTCGTCAGCCACAATCGGAATACGGCGATCGACCAGAGGCAGAATAATATCTTTGCCGATCAGATCTTTGTAACGCGGATCTTCAGGGTTAACCGCGACACCGGTATCGCCCAGCATGGTTTCCGGACGGGTGGTGGCGACAATAATATAATCCTTGCCTTCACCGGTTTTCAGGCCATCGGCGAGCGGGTAGCGCAGGTGCCACATATGACCTTTTTTGTCTTTGTTTTCCACTTCCAGGTCAGAAATGGCGGTATGCAGTTTCGGGTCCCAGTTCACCAGGCGTTTGCCCCGGTAAATCAGGCCGTCTTCATACAGGCGGATAAAGACTTCCTGCACGGCTTTGTAAAAGCCATCGTCCATGGTGAAGCGTTCGGTATCCCAGTCAACGGAGTTACCTAAGCGACGCATCTGCTGAGTAATGGTGCCACCGGACTGTTCTTTCCATTCCCACACTTTTTCGAGGAATTTCTCACGCCCTAATGCATGGCGGTCAGGCTGGCCTTCGGCTGCCAGTTTACGCTCCACCACCATCTGGGTAGCGATACCGGCATGGTCAGTGCCCACCTGCCAGAGGGATTTTTTGCCCAGCATGCGGTGATAGCGGATCAGGGCATCCTGAATCGTGTGCTGGAAAGCGTGACCCATATGCAGTGAACCTGTGACGTTCGGCGGCGGGATCATGATGGAATAGCCTTCGCCTGTTAAGCCATCCTGATAAGGCTTGAAGTAGCCTTTTTCTTCCCACTCTTTGTACCAGGTTTGTTCAATCGCGCCGGGTTTGTACGTCTTATCCATAGTATCGCTGATGCTCGTTAATACGTTGTTGCCATTCATGACTCCGGCTGACCAGGGGCGCCGGGCAAAGAGGGCATTATGGGTTCGGAAAAATGGCAGGGATTATAGCGGAAATCCGCCGCAGTGGGCAGGGGCGTTATGCAGGGCGGGCCGGTATAAGCAGGAGATAAACGGGGCGCTGCGGGCGCCCCTGCAGAGAAGGGTTACTTCAGTGACTGACGCAGCTTGTCTTTCAGACGTTCGGCCAGCTGTGGCAGCATTTCTTCAACCAGCTGGTCGATCAGTGCAGTTTTCTGTTCCGCTGTCAGCTGGCGGCCAATGTTGCTTAAGGCGGCTTTGGCGTCTTCCTGTTTTCTGTCCTGCACCCGCTGCATGGTGCGGTGGGCCTCTTCTGCGCTTTGCTGGGCAGCGGCCCGCTCCGTTTGCAGACGGTCGAGCACGGCCTGGGGCAGGAAAGGATTCGCTGATACGCGGGTCGCCGGTTGGGCAACGGCCGGTGCCGGTACATCCTCTTCGGCACCTATGATGTCCATATCACCGAACAGATCATCGAGCGGCGCCTGCGGTGTATTCTGAGGCATCGCCCGGGCAATGGCATCGGCTACTTTATCCGGTGCGATGGTATTGGCGGGCTCATCCTGCGCAGCCGGACGGCTGGCCACGGTTTCCGGCGCCGGGGTGTTTTTCACCGGTTTCAGAACCGGGATATCATCCTGGGTGAAAAGATCGTCCAGTACCGGAATCTCATCCGCCATGGGGTCGAGCACCGGCACAGAGCCGTGCTCTATATGATCTCCGGCAGCGTCATCCAGCACCTGTTGCAGGGTTTCCAGTTCGCGCAGCAGATCAGCAGATTCTTTCTTTGGGGGGCTGTTCTGAGGGCCGGCTATCTTGCCCGGTTGCCCGTTTTTACTTTTTGAGGCGGCCATTAACCTAATCTCATATCGTGGCTGTTGATCGGGTAACCCCGGTCTTTGAGATATTTGTAGTGACTACGAGTGTAGTCCAGCACCTGATCCTGTTGGATAACAATATTAATAAAACGCTGAAAACGACCAAAAAATGCGGGCAGGTTGGCACTCAGATTGAGGATTACGTCGTGATGATGGCCAGGTTCATCATGCCAGCCGATACTGACCGGGCAATTGGCCGGCGCATCATCGGCAGTTAGCAGAGCGTGGGGCAGGAAGGATTCCTGGCGGTACGTCCACAGCAGCTCATCCAGATAGCGGGCGCTGGCTTCGTCGTCGGTCTGTATCAGCACCTGGTTGCCGCGGCCAAAGGCTTTTTCCGCCAGTCGGCAGGCAAAAATGGCCCGTTCTTCCGGCGTTTGTGCGGCAAGGATGTAAAAGTCTACCTGAGTCATAGCGGCTCGCTGTTTCCGGGGAGGAGTATGCTAGTCCTCTCCCGGAAACTTGGCAATCCTGACCCGCCAGCTTTCAGACTTCCGGGCGGCGACGCAGCAGCAGGGCGCTGAGTAACAGCAGGGACAGAGCGCCACCGGAACTGCCGCCTGAGCTGTCTTCTGATTCATCGTCAGGGGTAGCCGGTGAAGGCTCGGGTTGCGGGTCCGTGTCTGTGTCATCGGCATCGTCAGCACCGGAATCGCCGTTGTCCGTGCCGGAGCCGGAATCATCGGAACCAGAGTCATCAGAACCAGAATCATCAGAGCCAGAATCATCGGAACCAGAATCATCGGAACCAGAATCACCGGAGCCGGAATCATCGGAACCAGAATCATCAGAACCAGAATCATCAGAACCAGAGTCGCCGGAGCCGGAATCGTCAGAGTCCGCATCGCCGGAATCGTCAGCGTCATCCGCCGCTGTCAGAACAAAATGCCAGCCACTGGCGGCGGGCAGGGTATAGCTGAACCCGTTATCGGTAATATCAAAACTGCCACGGGAGACTATCTGAGTCCCGGCGGAGGTCATGGCCCAGGCGCTGGCGCCATCATATAAGTGCTCATCTGTGTTGATGGTAAAGCGGCCGTCGACACTGTCAGAAAAGCTTTTGTTCAGCACAATGATATGCAGATCGCCACTGGCGGAATCTGTGGCACTGTATACCGAGGTGTTTTCGTTATCCGATGTCGCTGCAGACAGACTGGTGTCACCAAAGGTCCGGTTATTGCCGTCGTAATTGCGGAACAGGCGGAAGGCGGCAGCCTGGTACTCATCTTTATTGTCCACCACCCAGAGGTTGGCGGCGTAAACATTGTATTTACCGAAAATCCCCAGTGTGTCGGCCTGAGCCAGGCCACCACTGATATCATTGCCACCGCCAAAATTGTATTCAGTGATGGCGAGGCGGGTGCCACTGTAATAACTGTCGATGGATTGCTGCAGTTGTGGCAGCAGGGGCAGAAATTCAGACCGGTATTGGGCAATCCAGCTGTTTTCAAGGTACTGCTCATCCCACAGGGTACGTGGTGCCTGAACCCGGGCGTAGCGGTCGGCAGCGCTGACGGCGTCTCCCTCGAATACGATACGGCTGTCGCCTTTGGCTTCGGAATACCAGTGGATATCCAGCACATCAAGCAGACGTTCACCGCGGACAGCGGATGCCTGGCGCAGGCTATCCAGATAGTAATCGATAAACCAGCGGTACTGGCCGGACGGCCAGTCCTCTGCACCTTCCAGTGTCTGATAACCGGTGAAACCGTAGAAGGCGGCACCAAAGACCCGGGCGCTGCTGTCGACGGATTTGATCGCTGATGACAGCGCGATGGACTTGCTCAGCAATTCGTCGGCGGTGATTTTCTCTTTGTGGATACGGGGATGGGTTTTGCTCCACAGACCCGGCTCGTTATCCAGTGAATAGGCCAGTACACCGCCATCTTCCGCGGTGCCGTATTTATCCACCAGATAGCTGACCAGCTCGTCCATATAAACCGCGGCATCGGAGGTGTCCGGCGTCGGGCTGATGGCCGTGTTTTTTTGCGGCAGGACTTTTTTCCAGCGCTCTGAAGGAGCCTGCTCGCCTTCCGACACGGAACCATTGCCATCGGCGGCGACATAGCCCGCCATTTGCAGGGTAACCAGTGCGCGGGCTGGGTCGACCGCCTGATGATCAATAAAGTCCGTCAGTACGATGGCGGGCACGGACGGATCAGCCCCATCCGGAACCAGATAAGCGTCGCTGACCTGGTTCCAGTCGTCGCCGGCGCTGGAGAAATTGTTTTCCCAGTTATAGCCGGTGAAACGGTTGCCGCCGATGCGGAAGAAGCCGGGGTTTTCTGTGCCCGCCGTCAGCATGCCGCTGTTGGTGCCGTAAATCAGCGGGCTGATGGCGTGACCGGACTGGTCAGCATCAATGGTGAACACGACATCGGCTGCATACAGCGGGCCGCTGAACAGCAGAGGCATTGTCAGCATCAGCGGTCGTTGAAATGAGGATTTAAAGCGCGGCAGAAGGGCAGGTCTGGTAGTCACAGTCACATTCCCGATTGATCAGAAGGTTGTTGTAGCGGGCCAATGGCTGGCGACTATATCAGTGGCAAACGCCGGAGTGGCCCGGCGATCGGCATTGATTACCGGGCTTTTTCAGGAAGTGTGACGTCCGTTCCGGAATGGATTGGTCGTAATCAGTCGTCGAGTGTGAACTGGTGCATCACGACGTCTATGGTGACTGTCAGCTGCGCTAACTGTTGCAGATGTTCCAGTGCCTCAGTGCGGATTTTCCAGCGGTGAGGCGTCATGGTCAGCAGGTCCATGATCTGCTGGTTAGAGTTCAGCGTCAGCGGGTATTTGATAACCTGCTCGCCCTGGCAATGAAAACCGTGGGCTTCCATTAACGGCCGCGGATCAAGCGGATTGATCTTCACCTCGTCATAGATGAGCTGCCGCAGTTCGAACAGATGCTGGCCGCCAGTGTTGAGCAAAACAACCTGCCCCGCAGGTTTCAGCACCTGCCGGAAACCTTCCGGCATCAGGTTAGTGAACAGACAGGCAATCAGATCCAGGCTGTGCGGTAAAAAAGGTAATTTGCCGCCGGTGGCGACCAGCCAGTCGATGTTTTTGCTGCGCCGGGCTGCCCGTTTGATGGCATCTTTGGAGATATCCACGCCATATACCTGATGGGGTTGCAGATGGTCTTCCAGCATCTGTTGCAGGCGCTGGGTGTAATACCCTTCGCCACAACCGACGTCAGCAATCTGCAGGGCTGAGCTGTCAGCTGCCTGTTCCGTTGCCTTTTCCATCGTCTGTTCTAAGGCCCACTCCAGCGTCCACTGATTAAGTGAGTCGGAAATGGGCCGGTAAAGCTGGCTGTCGAGCAGACGCTGGCGGGCGTCGACCATCTCCAGGGTATCGCCGGGTGCTTTGGATTTCTTGTGCTGCGGCAACAGCAGGTTGAGATAGCCCTGGCGGGCTTCATCATAGGAATGGCCGCTGTCACAGCGCCAGTTTTTGCCGCAGGCATGCAGAGGCTGCCCACACACAGGGCAGGCAATCACTTTGTGTTCAGACATGATCAGGCCAGCAGCAACTCAAGAATACGTTCGTAGATGGTGGTCAGGGTATCCAGATCCACCGCGGTGACGTGCTCATCCACCTTATGGATGGTGGCATTGCAGGGGCCGAGTTCAAGCACCTGAGAACCGGTCGGGGCGATAAAGCGGCCGTCGGATGTGCCGCCGGCGGTGGACAGCTCAGTGTCCAGTCCGGTGACTTCACGGATGGCCTGCACGCTGGCATCAACCAGGGCTCCGCGGGAGGTCAGGAAAGGTTCGCCGCTGAGATTCCACTGGATATCGTATTCCAGCCCGTGTTTATCGAGAATGGCTTGGGTGCGCTGCTTAAGCACATCGGCTGTCAGCTCCGTGGAAAAACGGAAGTTAAACACCACTTCGCATTCACCGGGAATCACATTGGTGGCGCCGGTACCGGCATTAATATTGGAAATCTGGAAGCTGGTGGCCGGGAAGAAATCATTGCCCTGGTCCCATTCCTCCGCAGCCAGTTCTGCCAGCGCCGGTGCCGCGATATGCACCGGGTTTTTCGCCAGATGCGGGTAAGCTACGTGCCCCTGGATGCCTTTGACTTTGAGGACACAGCCCAGAGAGCCGCGGCGACCGTTTTTCACCACATCACCGGTTTTATTGGTGGAGGAGGGCTCGCCGACAATACACATGTCGATTTTTTCGTTACGCGCTTCCAGGGTTTCAACCACTTTAACGGTACCGTTTTTCGCCGGGCCTTCTTCATCCGCCGTAATCAGAAAGGCGATGGAACCTTTGTGATGCGGGTGTTTTTTTACAAAGTTTTCCGTGGCCACAATCATGGCCGCCAGAGAACCTTTCATATCCGCTGCGCCGCGGCCATACAGCAGGCCATCGACAATCTGCGGCACAAAGGGCGGGTGGGTCCAGTTCTCTTCCGGACCGGTCGGTACTACATCGGTATGACCGGCAAAGCAGACCAGTGGGGATTCACTGCCGCGGCGTGACCAGAAGTTATCAACCTCGGCAAAACGCAGGGGTTCGTTGCTGAAACCGGCCGCCGCCAGGCGCTCCATCATCAGTGGCTGACAACCGGCATCTTCCGGTGTGACAGAACGGCGGGATATCAGGTCAAAGGCCAGTTGCAGGGTCGGCGTCATAAAACAGTGTTCCGGGTCGGTTTGAAAAGCCGGGCATAATATCAGAAGCCCGGCGATTTTGCTTTTGCCTCAGTCGTCCTTGCTGGCCGGGGGATGCGGCAGGCGATGCAGACGCAGTGGATAAGGGGTAGCAAACGGATCTGAGTAATAGGGGTAGTAGCCGTGAATGCCGCGGATATAGCGGATTTCAACGGTGTCATTGAGTTCATCCCAGAGATAGAGTCCGTTGCCTTCAATTTGCGGAAAATCATACGGATGCTCGCCGATGGTTGCGCGCGTAACGCCGCTGATCACACCCCGCACGGTGAGTTGCCGGCCTTTGGTGAAAATCTCAGGGTCAAGGAATGTATCAAAGGTCACCCGGAAGCGGCCCAGCGAGCGGCTGGTATCCGGTTGTGGGCGCCCGGAGCTGTACAGCGGCAGTTGCAGTACCTCAACGGTGGTGACATCCGCCTGATTGATGACGCGGACGATATTACCGCCAAACACGGCTTCGCGGCCCTGATACTGGCCGGGGTCGGTTTTGACATCGCTGTACGCGGGCAGGTTATCCGGCTGTTCAACGGCGACGTCGTCGGGCAGGGAGGCACAGCCTGTCAGCAGCAGGAACAGGCCGGACAAAGTGAGTATCCAGAAACGCATAGTGGGGTGTCCTGTTGTCGGATATCAATATACGACCAGTGTGCCGCGCTTTTGTTGCAGGGAAAAGCGCCGCGGTCATTGCTATAGGGCACACTGCTGGCTACCATAGCCGGCTTTTTACCGCCCGGCTTTTTACCATCCGGTGCAGACGTGGCGGATAAGTCGGATCAGTAAAAGGTAAAGAAGATGAGTGAGCCGCTGACACTGGAACAACTGAATCAGGTAATGGCCGAGGCCGATCTGCTGAAGACAGAAGCAGAAGTGGATGTCGCCCTGGAAAAACTGGCGCAGGCGATCAGTGCCCGTCTGAACGATTCCATGCCCGTGGTTTACAGCATTATGAATGGCGGCCTGGTGATGGCCGGACGCTTGCTGACCAAGCTTAACTTCCCCCTCGAGCAGGGCTATATGCACGCCACCCGCTACCGCGGTGAAACCTCGGGTCACACCGATCTGCAATGGCAGGCGCCACCCTCGATCCCGATGCAGGGACGTACCGTGCTGATTCTGGATGACATTTTTGATGAGGGAAATACCCTCGCTGAAGTAGTAAAGGCCTGTCATGCCCAGGGGGCGAAAGAAGTGCTGACGGCAGTGCTGGTCAATAAGGAGCACGACCGCAAAAATACCGATTTAAAAATCGATTTTATCGGCATGAATGTGGAAGACCGTTATGTCTTCGGCTGCGGTATGGACTATCGTGGTTACTGGCGTAATGCGGCCGGTATTTATGCGGTCAAAGGACTGTAACCGGCGAATGTAATAAAAAGGTTACACAGGCAAACCGGCAGTTATATCAAGGCACCTACGGGTGCCTTTTTCGTCTAAAGCGCCCGGATAATCAGGGCTACACTGACCTCATTGCCCCTGAATCCGTGCTGGTGCCATGAACGTCGATTTTATTAATCCATTCGTTGAATCCATCAATAATATCCTGGCAACCATGGCGTCGGTCAGCTGTGAATACGGCAAACCCTACCTGAAAGACCATGAAAAACCGCTGGGCGTGGTCACCGGGATTATTCCTATGGCCGGGGAGTCGGTGCGCGGTTCCCTGGCCATCAGCTTTTCTGCCGGCGCCATTATCAAAATCAGCAGCAGTATGCTGGGGGAAGAAATCGCCGAAGTTGACGACACCTGTTACGACCTCACCGGCGAACTGACTAATATGTTGTCCGGCGGGGCACGTAAACTCCTGTGGGAAAAAGGCTACGATTTTGAAATGGCCAAACCCGGTGTCATCCGAGGTGACGCTGAAATTCACCACAATACCGAAGGACCTGTGGTTGTCATTCCCTTTGAAACCAAGGCCGGACCTTTCTTTATTGAAGTGGCGCTGTCACACAAACTACAACAGGCCCGCATGCATCATCACTGACTGCTGCTGAGTCGCGCCGGCGGCCTGCGGTGTGTAATGCCATCGGTGCTCAGCCGGGTTTCAGCGCCGGCAACCGGTTTTAAACAATCCCGAATCCCGACAATTATTTACGATTCTGCCCGGCTGCGGACGGTACTTTGTCATCCTTAACAAGGTTACAATACAGTCAGTTATTTTATTTATTCTTATTTGTTCCGCTGGCCGTCGGGTGACATCGTCGCCTGATAAAGCAACAGCCGCTGACAACCTGACGGGTTTGTGCGGTCAAGCCGAAACCGTCAGGAGCGTTTCAGGTAACGAGTTTCAGGAGAAAAACGCTTGATAACGACAGGCGTCGGATCGCTATCCCGCTTTTTCAAACCCGCAGGCCGGCCATGGATGCTGGCTATCATTCCGCTGGCTGTTATGGCGGGCTGTTCCCCGGTGACGACTGAACAACCCCCGGTTGATCATCTGCCCGAACGGCTCGGCTACCCGGAGGCCGGGCCGGAGCACGCTGCCCTGCAGACGCCGGTCAGCTGGTGGCAGAGTTTTGATGATCAACAGCTCGACGAGCTGGTCAGTGCGGGTCTGACACAGAATTACAGTCTGAAATCCGCCTGGGCGAACCTGGCGCGCAGCCGGGCCCTGTGGCGCGAGGCCGGTGCCGGCCAGTATCCTGATCTGTCGCTGAGTCTGGAAAAAGGCCGCGAATGGCGGGAAAGCGAAACCGCCTCAGCCGGGTCTGAAGCGTCAACCACATCGGATTCCTGGACGGCCGGCCTGAGCAGCGAGTATGAACTGGATTTCTGGGGCCGGGTCGCGGCGCTGGATGATCAGGCACGGATGGAAGCCTTATCCAGCGAAGCGGCGGTGCGTACTCAGGCCAATACGGTGGCGGGAGAAATTACCTTAAACTGGTACGGCTATCTGATGCAGCAGGCCAATCTGCGTCTGCTTGATTCCCAGAAAGAACGTATTGATGCGGCGCTGAAAGTGACCCGCGGGCGCTTCCAGCGTGGCCAGGCGGATATCAGTGACGTCTGGCAACAGGAACAATTACTGGAGTCCCTCAACAGTGATGTGATTGCCGCTCAGGCAGCCCTGGATGGCTATCAGCAACAGCTGGCACTGTGGACCGGGCAGGGCGATTGGCTGGCGCTGAACACTGACCCTGTCGTTAACCCGGCCGCTGCCGCGCTTCCTGCCGTAACAAAAGCAGTGCCTTCCTTACCTTTGTCGATCATCGCAGAACGCCCGGATGTTGAGCAGGCCTGGTACAGCGTACAGGCGGCCACCGCCGGACTGGCCGCAGCGGAAGCTAACCGTTATCCGCGCTTTACTCTCAGCGCCAGTTACCGTGGCAGTGATGAAGATCTGGGTCAGGTACTGGATAACTGGGTTGCCAATCTGGTCGCCGGACTGGCCATGCCACTGATTGATGGTGGTAACCGCCGGGCGGTGGTGGCCCGTAACCAGGCCGCGCTGGATGCGGCCATGGCGGATTATCAGCAGGCGATTCTGCAGGCGGCACAGGACGTTCAGCAGGCTCTGATCAGTGAACGGGAAAATGCCGCAACCTTAATCAGTCTGCAGCGTCAGCTGGCGCTGGCGAAAAAAACCGAATCCTTTCAGCACAACCGTTACCGTAAAGGGGTGGGCGACTTCCTCTCTCTGTTAACCGCCCAGCAGGATGTACTGAGTCTGGAACAGCGCGTCTTGACGGCTCACTGGAATCAGATTCAGAGCCGCATTACGTTATTCCGCGCCGTCAGCCATGGCGGTTTTGTGCAGCCGGACAATAATCCAGACAACCATCCGGACGACAGCGCTGAGGTGGCAGCCGCAGAAGCAGAGCAGGCAACAACAGCGCCGGAACCAGCGCCGGAACCCGGGACATCAGCACCGGCTTCCGGTCATACAGAGACACAGGATTCATCCCCTCAGCCGGCCACAAAACAAAGCGCAGAACAGGCTGAACCCGGGCCGGACACTGCGCCATCGGTAGCGCCGCGCAGATTTAATCAACTGAACAGTACATCGCTCAGCACCACCCATAAGAAGGAAGCCTCTGCATGAGTTCGTCAAACGCCCTTTATCGTCAGACCTGGTTGTGGGTCATTGTGATTCTGTTGGCCGGGGGCGGTCTGGCCTACTGGATTATCTCCTCCGCTCCACGTCCGGAACGGATGCCGCCGCAGGAGCAGGCGCGGCTGGTGGATGTGACTGAGCTGCAGCAGACGAAGTCGCGTCCGCACTGGAGCACCGGCGGTATCGCCACCGCGGTGGACAGCGTCAGTCTGGTGTTTCAGGTGAGTGGCCGTATTGATTGGGTCAATCCGGATGCGGCTCCGGGCACCCTGCTGAAAAAAGGCACGGTACTGGCACGGCTTGAGCAGAGTGATTTTGAGCTGCAGGTGAAACAGGCCAAAGCCAGCCTTACCCAGGCCCGTTCCGATCTGGCCGTGGAAAAAGGTCAGGGGGATCTGGCGGAAGAAGAATATGCGCTGGCGGCGCAGGATCTCAGTCAGGACGAACGCGATCTGGTATTACGTAAGCCACAGCGCGCTGCGGCACAGGCCGCGGTGGCCAATGCTGAAGCGGCACTGGCACAGGCGCGTCTGGCACTGAAGCGCAGCGAAATCCGCATGCCGTTCGATGGCCGCATCAGCAGTCGCAGCGCCAGCGTGGGCAGTTACGCCAGCTCAGGTACGGCCATCTTCGGAGTGGTGGGCACCGAGCGGGTGTGGATTGAAGTCAAAGTACCGCGGTATTTCTTACCCTGGCTGGACACAGACGCGCCGGCAAAAGTCAGCCTGCCATCCTGGCTGGGGGAGCAGCGCGACGCACAGATTCTGAATGTGTTGCCGGATGTTGATGAACTGGACCGTCAGGCCCGGGTGGTGATCGAGCTGAGTGATCCGATGGCCGCTCCGCGGGTGCTGGTCAATGATTATGTTGATGTGCAGTTACCGGGCCGGGAAGTCGAAGCCTATGTGGTCGCCAGCCGTCTGCTGGATGAAGACGGTGTGGTGTGGGTGGTGAATGATCACCGGCTGCGTCGCCGTGAGCCCCAGGTGATGTTTCGCGGACGCCAGAACGTGTGGCTGAAAGGCGGCTTTAAAGCAGGGGATGCGGTGCTTAAAAACCGCATTGATACCGCCACCGACGGTATGAAAGTGCGCCTGCCGGGCGAAGAATCCGCTGCTGGCGGAGCACGCCCATGAGTCTGCGTTACACAGGACCAGTGGCCTGGATGGCGCGCCATGGTGTGGCGCCTAATCTGCTGATGGCGTTTCTGATTATCGGCGGCTTTCTGATGGCACTGGTGATCCGTAAAGAATATTTTCCCAGCACTGAAGTAGACAGCGTCTCGGTGCGGGTCAGTTATGCCGGCGCCACACCGTCAGAAATGGAGCAGGGGGTCGTACTGCCCATTGAGAATGAGCTGGCGGATGTGGATGGCATCAAAGAAATGACCGTGCGGGTGACGCAAGGGTCGGCGTCCATTGTGTCGGAACTGGAAAACGGCGCCGACCGCCAGCAGGCGTATCAGGATATTCAGCAGGCGGTTAACCGCATTTCCACCTTCCCGGCGGAGATGGATACGCCCATTGTCAGCATGTCCGGGCACACCATTGATGTGATTGAGCTGGCGATCTTCGGGCCGCTGGATAAATTCGGCCTGAAACGCCTCGGTGAACAGATCAAAGACGAGCTGCTGTTGTCGTCTCAGGTGACCAAGATTGACATGCGCGGTACGCCGGACGAAGAAGTGCATGTTGAAATCGCCAGTCAGGATCTCAAACGCTATGGCCTGACGCTGTCAGAAGTGGCCAACATCATTGGCAACAACGCTATTGAACTCAGTGCCGGCAGCGTGAAAACCTCCGGCGGCGAAATACTCGTCACCCTGGATAACCGCCGTTACTGGGCTGATGAATTCAGGGATATTCCGCTGGTGTCGGATGCCTCCGGGGTGATTCTGCGGCTGGGGGATGTGGCCAGTGTACGGGATGGCTTCGGTGACAGTTACGATGAAGTCACCTACAACGGTGAAACCGCCATCCGGCTGAAAATCTACCGCGCCGAAGATCAGACCCCGATGACGGTGGTGGATGCGGTTATGGAACGGCTGGACGGTATCCGCGCCAAAATGCCGGAAGGCATCAAAATCGTGGTCACGGATAATGACGGCGATACTTACAAGCAGCGCGTCGGCCTGCTGATGAAAAATGCGGTCATTGGTCTGGTGCTGGTGCTGGTATTGCTCAGCCTGTTTCTGGAATACCGGCTGGCATTCTGGGTCACCATGGGGATTCCGACCTCGTTTCTCGGGGCGCTGCTGTTGCTGCCGGGGCTGGATGTGTCCATCAATATGATTTCTATGTTCGCCTTTATTGTGGCGCTGGGGATCGTGGTGGATGACGCCATCATTGCCGGTGAAAATATTTACGAGCATATGCAGAAGGGCATGCCCTTTATGGATGCCGCCATTTATGGCGCGCGGGAAGTGGCCATGCCACTGGCGTTTGCCATTCTCACCAACGTGGTGGCGTTTCTGCCCCTGCTGTCGATGCCGGGCATGATGGGGAAAGCCTTCTTTGCGATTCCGGCCGTGGTCGTCAGCTGTTTTATGATCTCATGGCTGGAAGCGCTGTTTATTCTGCCGACGCATTTAGGCAAATTAAAAAAACGCACCAACACTAATGCCCTCGACCGGTTGCAGAAACGGGTCGATGTTGCGTTGACCGGGTTTATTCACAACCGCTATCTGCCGGTACTGGACCGCGGCCTGAAGCGGCCGGGAATCGTGATTGCCGTGGCCGTGGCTTTGGCGCTGATGGTGCTGGCCTGGCCGCTGAGCGGGCGTATGGGGTTCAGTATGTTCCCGCGTCTGGAAGGTGAATATGCGGTTGCCACCGTGCAGCTGGCCGCCAATGCCCCGATTGAGCAGGCGCGCGAGGTGCGCCAGATTCTGGAAACTCATCTGCGCGAAGTCACCGACCCGGTTGAAGCCGAAGGCACACCACTGGTGGTCAGCGTAGAAGGGGATATTGAAGGCTCGCAGGTTGAAGTTGAAGCGCGTCTGGTGGATACCGATGTGCGCCCCATCAGTTCCAACGAACTGGTGCAGCGCTGGCGCGCTGCCATTGGCGAAATACCGAATATCCGCAGTCTGGCGTTTGATGCAGAACGCGGTGGCGGCCCGGCCCGCGGTGCTGGCTTAACGGTGGAATTGCGCGGCACGGATAACGAACGTCTGCGTGTGGCCAGTGAAGACCTCAGTGATGAGCTGGCGCAGCTGGCCGGTGTGAAAGATGTGGCCTCCAGTTTTACCCAGGGCAAGCCCCAGTGGGATGTTGAGCTTAATGCGCTGGGCCTCAGTCTCGGTCTGGACCCGGCAGATGTCGCCGCTCAGGTGCGGGCTGCGCTGTACGGTGCGCGGGCGCTGCGCCAGCAGCGTCAGCGTAACGAAGTGACGGTGCTGGTGCGTTTGCCGGAGGCGGAACGCTCCTACAGCGCGGATATCGAACAGGTCGAAATACTCACACCGGGCGGTGGCTATGTGCCGCTGGAAGAAGTCGCCATTCTGCATCAGGGCATCGCGCCGTCGGTGATCAACCGCCGTGACGGCCGTCAGGTGGTTCAGGTTACCGCCGAAGTGCAGGACCGTAAGATGACACCCGCAGTCATGGCGGTGTTACGCCAGGATATTTTCCCGGATATGCAGGCACGTTACCCGGCGGTGGAATTCGGTTTCCGCGGACGTCAGGCCGATGCGCAGGAGAGCATGAGTAATCTGCAACTGATGGGTTTCTTTGCCATGCTGGGGATTTACGTGCTGCTGGCGATTCCGTTCCGCAGTTACAGCCAGCCACTGCTGATTATGCTGGTGATTCCGTTCGGCGCTGTCGGCGCCATTCTGGGCCATATGCTGCTGGGCTATGGCCTGTCGATCGTATCCATCATGGGCATCGTGGCGCTGGCCGGGGTGGTGGTGAACGACAGCCTGATTCTGATTGATTACGCCAACCGGCGCCGGGTGGAAAGTAATCTGACCGCCCTGGAGGCCGTGCGGGAGGCCGGAATACGGCGTTTCCGGCCGATTCTGCTGACCACACTGACCACCTTTGGCGGCTTGTCGCCGATGGTGTTTGAAACCTCCCGTCAGGCACAGTTTATTACCCCGATGGCGGTGTCGCTGGGCTTCGGTATTCTGTTCACCACCTTTGTCTGTCTGCTGGTGTTACCGGCGCTGTATGTGCTTCTCGACAGCTTTCTGCGGCTGATCGGATTCAGTGGGCACGCATCGCTCAATGATCCCCATGGACATGCCCCACAACAAGTGTCTGGTCAGCAGGGCGACCGCGCTGGCTGACGCCCGTCCGGCCCGGGGCAGTCTTCCCGGGCTGCCCCGGAGCAGAGCTTCCGGCGCTGGCTTGTGACGGTTTGTCAGGCGGAAAACCTGCTAACCACTGAAATTGTTATCCCGTGCTGGTATAGTGCGCCGCTTTCGCGGATACCAACCCCCCGCTTAACCAGAAAACCCGGAGTTTTCCTCAATGCTGTTGCTGCGCGAGTTTATGCAGACTTTCTCTCCTAACATCAAGAATGATGTGTTGTCCGGCCTGACGGTCGCACTGGCGCTGGTGCCGGAGGCCGTCGCCTTTGCGTTTGTCGCTGGCGTACATCCGCTGACCGGGTTATATGCGGCATTTATGGTCGGGCTGGTCACGTCACTGATTGGCGGTCGTCCGGGGATGATTTCTGGCGCAACCGGCGCTCTGGCCGTGGTAATGGTATCTCTGGTGGCCGAGGCGGAACGGGATTTCGGCGCCGGCTCGGGGCCACAGTTTCTGTTCGCAGCGGTGGTTCTGATGGGCATTATCCAGATCAGTGCCGGGGCACTGAAACTGGGTAAGTTTATCCGCATTGTGCCAACCCCTGTGATGCTGGGGTTTGTGAACGGTCTGGCGATCGTGATTTTTCTGGCGCAGTTGCCGCAACTGCAGACCTTCACTCCCAGTGGGAAATGGGGCTGGACGGAAGGGGACTGGCTGAACGGTGCCGCTCTGTGGGTTATGCTGGGGCTGATCGCACTGACCATGTTTATTACCCATTACCTGCCGAAACTGACGCGTGCTATTCCTTCAGCGCTGGCCGGTATTCTGGTGGTGAGCCTGCTGGCCTGGGGCCTGCAGCTGGATACCAAAACCGTTGGTGATCTTTCTGATATCGCCGGTGGCCTGCCACAGTTTTCTGTCCCTATGGTGCCATTCACGCTGGACACTCTGTGGTTCATTCTGCCGTATTCCGTTATTTTTGCTGCTGTCGGTCTGATTGAAAGTCTGCTGACGGTCACCGTCATTGATGAAATGACCAATACCCGTGGCCGCGGTAACAAAGAATGCATTGCCCAGGGCAGTGCCAACGTGATTACCGGTTTCTTCGGCGGTATGGGCGGCTGCGCCATGATTGGTCAGAGTATGATTAACGTCAGCTCCGGTGGTCGCGGCCGTTTATCCGGTATTGCCGCAGCACTCTTTCTGCTCAGTTTTATTCTGTTTGCTTCTGCACTGATTGAGCAGATTCCGATTGCGGCACTGGTGGGCGTGATGTTTATGGTGGTGATCGGTACCTTTGAATGGTCCAGCTTCCGCATCATGGGCAAAATTCCGAAACACGATGCTTTTGTACTCATCCTGGTGTCGGGTGTGACGGTCGTTACAGACCTGGCGATTGCCGTGATTGTTGGCGTGATTGTGTCTGCTCTGGTGTTTGCCTGGGAGCATGCCAAGCGTATCCGGGTCACGACCAAAGAAGATGAAAATACCAAAATTTATGATCTGGTCGGGCCGCTGTTTTTTGGCTCTGTCAGCCAGTTTAAAGATCTGTTCGATATTGAAAATGACCCGGATGTGGTGATCATTGATTTCCGTTATTCACGGGTGGCGGATCATTCAGCGCTGGAAGCCATTGATCAGATTGCCGAGCGCTATCTGGAAGCCGGTAAAGAACTGCACCTGCGCCACCTCAGTGAAGATTGCCGTATGATGCTGAAGAAAGCCGGCACTCTGTGTGATGTGAATGTGATTGAAGATCCCAACTACCGGGTGGCGGTGGACGAACTGGCCTGATAGCCCATTGATAGCGCCAGAGATTGATCGCCGGGGCATGTTGCCCCGGTCGGCGTCAGGTTGTTTAAGGTGTTGCCTGGGTCAGCTTCTTAGCCAGGTTGTTTGTGTCAGCTCAGGTCAGTTGCTCAAAAAGGCGTGAAGAGTGCCGCTGAAAAGCGTCACACGGCTGTTACGGCTGTTCCACCGTGACCTTCGGAATCGTCATACGGAACGCGGCCCCTTCATCAGTATCTTCGATCTGAATATCGCCGTTCAGGCGCTGGTGAATAATGTTATACACCAGATGCATGCCCAGCCCGGTCCCGCCGTGTCCACGTTTCGTGGTGTAAAAAGGCTCAAAGATTTTATGTCTGGCTTCATCGCTCAGGCCCTTCCCGTTATCACTGTAGCGGATAATGATATCGCCTTTGGCTTCCGCAGCCTGAATGCGGATCTGACCATCATTGCGTTCTTCAAACCCGTGCAGCAGTGAGTTCATAATCAGATTGGTAATGATCTGGCTGATGGCACCGGCATAGGTTTCCATCCACAGTGTGTCTGCACAGTCGATGTCTACGGTGTGATGATTCTGTTTGAATTTCGGGGACAGGGTTTCCAGAATTTCATGCAGATAGCCATTGAGCGTAAAGCGCCGGATATGCTCACCGGTCTGATCTTCGGATACCTGTTTAAAGCTTTTAATCAGCTGCGCGGCACGTTGCAGATTTTTATCCAGAATGAACAGGCTTTCATCCAGCATGGCCATAAAATCAGCAAAGTCCTGACGCTTCATTTCCCCTTTTTCATAAGCCTGGCTGACGGCCTGATAATTATCCTGAATATAAGACTGAATGGTGATGCATAACCCCAGAGGTGTATTAATTTCATGGGCGATGCCGGCCACCATACTGCCCAGTGATGATAATTTTTCGGCTTCAATCAGTTTATTCTGGGCGGTGTTCAGTTCATCCAGCGTCTGGTTCAGTTCATCCACTGTTCGCTGCAGATTATGGGTGCGTTCAGCAACCCGGTCTTCGAGTTCTAAATTGATGGTTTTCAGTTGTTGCTGGGCCTGATTTTTCTGCAGCAGCTCATTGTTCATCTGCTCACCCAAAGCGTTAAAGGCACGGGTCAGCTGATCAATTTCATCCTGACTTTCGCCCTCATAAACACTGAGCGGAGTATAGCTGTTGGTGGTCCTTTCTTTGACTTCATCAGCCAGCAGACGAATCCGCCGGTTGATCAGTGTGTGGACAATAAAGCCCAGCATGGTCGCCAGTAACATCAGACTGACCAGCTGAACCGCCATCCCTGAAAGCGCCGCATTCCAGGCGCGGTGGATCACCAGATCGCGGTCAAAGGCAATTTCCAGAATACCGATCTGTTTTTCATTAAAGGAAACCGGAATGGTCTGAATTTCCGAATGGTGCGGGCGGGAGCCCTGTTCCACATTCATATTCAGCTGATCGGTTACCCGTACATAGCGTACGGCTTCCAGGTTCATAATGCCTTTGATCTGGGAGCGGATCTGAATTTCATCGTAAAACCACAGGCTGGAACCCAGCGATTCAGAATAACTGTTGCGAATGTCCTGCAGGCGGCTTTCAAATTCCCGGGTTTCGTCATGGTAATTCCACACGCCGACAATGGTGGAAAGCAGCAGGGAAAGGGCGACCGAGGCGGCGGCAAAGTAAAAGATAACCCGCCACAGGATAGATCGCCGCGGGGTACTGCCGGTTTCTTGCAGATCGTCGGTGAAGTTATCCATGATTCCCCGGGTGGTTTCCGTCAGTCAATACGCGTCTTCCTGCTCAAACTTGCAGCGGCAGACGCTCTGGCAGCTATTTCATTCCAGTTTAGCAGAGGCAGGCGAAAGAAGAATATGCACTGCCAGAATAAAAAAAAGCCCGCATTTCGCGGGCTGAGGACAGACAGACTGATCAGGAGGAGGTGTCAGTCGTGCTGTTTATGGAACGCGGCGTAGTAAAGCAGCGGGATAATCACCAGGGTCAGCATGGTGGAGACGAAAATACCGAAGATCAGTGATATCGCCAGACCATTAAAGATCGGATCATCCAGAATAAAGAAGGCACCGATCATGGCGGCCACGGCGGTAAGCACAATGGGTCGTGCCCGTACCGCAGCGGCGACAATCACGGCATCGGCAAATGCCATACCCTCGGCGGATTTCTGGTTAATAAAGTCCACCAGCAGGATGGAGTTACGTACGATAATCCCCGCCAGTGCGATCATGCCGATCATGGAGGTGGCAGTGAACTGCGCACCGAACAGGGCATGGCCCGGCATCACCCCGATTACCGTCAGCGGAATCGGCGCCATGATAATCAGCGGCACCAGGTAAGAGCGGAACTGACCCACCACCAGCAGGTAAATCAGGATCATGCCCACGCCGTAGGCAATGCCCATATCGCGGAAGGTTTCATAGGTAATCTGCCATTCACCGTCCCATTTCATGCTGATGTCATCCGCCAGTGCCGGTTGCCGGATATACCATTGATTCCAGTCGAGGCCGGCGTCATCCATGCCAAAGGCAATGCTGAACAGGCCATACAGCGGGCTGTCTAGGTCACCGGCCATGTCAGCGGTGACGAAAACCACAGGCTGCAGGTTTTTGTGGTAAATATTTTTTTCAATGGTGCTCTTGCGGACTTTCACCAGATCCGCCAGCGGTACAAAGGCGCCGGACTGTGAGCGGACTTTCATCACCATCAGCTGGTTGAGGTCCACTTTGTCGCCTTCTGCCAGTTCCAGACGGATAGGCAGCGGGTATTTGTTGTGCTCGGTATGCAGATAGCTGATGTCTTCGCCACCCAGGGCGGTGTTGATGGCCTGAACAATACTGCTCTGCGCCACACCCAGCATGGATGCCCGCTGGCGGTCGATATCCAGCAGCCATTTTTCCTGATCGGCTTCGACGTAGTCATCGACGTCAACAATATCCGGCGTCTGTTCAAACAGGGCGCGCAGATCTTTAGCCGCGGCGATCTGGCGATCGTAATCCGGACCATACA
This sequence comes from Thalassolituus sp. UBA1087, assembly GCA_002314145.1. GTDB lineage: Bacteria > Pseudomonadota > Gammaproteobacteria > Pseudomonadales > Oceanobacteraceae > Venatoribacter. Next base: position 87,400 of record DCCG01000040.1, read on the forward strand.
CTTCGGCGACAATCGGGGCCATGACCGGCGGACCGGGCGGCACTTCAACAATTTTGACGTTGGCGTTCATGGCACGGCCGATGGCCTGCAGCGGTTCCCGTACTGACAGGGCAATCTCATGGCTCTGACGGTCACGCTCGTGTTTGTCCACCAGGTTCACCTGAATATCCCCCTGATTCGGGTATTCACGCATATAGTACTGGCGCACAAGGCCGTTAAAGTTGATCGGCGAGGCGGTACCGGCATACAGCTGCACATCTTTGATTTCCGGTACTTTCATCAGCTCATCGGACAGCTCTTCCAGCACGCCCAGGGTTTCTTCCACCGGGGTGCCTTCCGGCATATCAACAATCACCTGGAATTCCGACTTGTTGTCGAACGGCAGCATTTTCATCACCACCAGTTCAAAGGCGGGCAGGGCGACTGCCAGGAAAATAAGGCCGGTAATACCGGCAAACAGCAGCACCCGTTTTTTACCGGCGTGAGCCCCCACAGTGAAGGGACGCATCAGTTTATTGAAGAAGTCGTACAGTTTGCCCTGACGTGGATCTTCTTCGTCGTGTGCGTGGGCACCGTCCGGAACATGGCGGTTCAGCAGTTTGTAAGACAGCCAGGGCGTCACGACAAAGGCGACTGCCAGTGAAATCAGCATACCGGTGGAGGCATTGATCGGAATCGGGCTCATGTAGGGGCCCATCAGGCCGGATACAAAGGCCATCGGCATCAGCGCGGCAATAACGGTGAAGGTTGCCAGAATGGTCGGGCCACCCACTTCATCCACGGCTTCCGGAATCACTTCCAGCAGTTTCTTTGTGCCCATGTGCAGATGGCGGTGAATGTTTTCCACCACCACGATGGCATCGTCCACCAGAATCCCGATGGAGAAAATCAGTGCGAACAGGGATACCCGGTTGAGGGTAAAGCCCCATACCCAGCTGGCAAATAAAGTAATCGCCAGCGTAATAAAGATGGCACCGCCCACAATAATGGCCTCGCGCCAGCCCATCAGAGCCAGTACCAGCACCACAACCGCGGCGGTGGCGAACAGCAGTTTGGCGATCAGCTTGTCGGATTTGGCTTTTGCTGTGATGCCGTAGTCACGGGTGACTTCGGCTTTGACGCCATCCGGAATCAGGCGGTTATGCAGTTTTTCCAGACGTTCGTCGATGGCCTGAGTGATATCAATGGCGTTGGTGCCCGGTTGTTTGGCAATGGCCAGAGTTACCGCCGGCGACGACGAACTTTCACCCAGATCACGGGTAAAGACGGCCTGATCCGGCACGTCGGCCATGCGTTTGATGCTGGCGACATCCGACAGATACACCAGCCCGCTGGCCGACTTGCCGACGATCAGCTGTTCCAGCTCGGTGGTGTTCTGCAGAAAATTGCCGGCCTGAATCTGAATCACCTGATTATCCTGAATCAGCGGCTGGCGATAACCGCCGGCGTTGGCGCTCATCAGGGCATTGCGGACATCATCAAAGGCGAGGCCGTGGCCATTCATGCGCGCCGGATCAAGGCGTACCTGAACGACGTCGTTGTGGCCGCCGATGGTGTAGATATCGCGTGTGCCGGGGATGCGTTTCAGCTCGACTTCCAGAGCATGGGCTACCTGGGTCAGATTCTCTGCCGTTACGTCGGGATTTTTGGCGGACAGCGTCACTGCCATGATGGGCACATCATCAATCCCCATGGGCTTGATCACGGGCTCAGACACGCCCAGATTTTCCGGGAACCAGTCTTTATTGCTGTGAATCTGGTTGTACAGATTAAGGATGGCTTCTTCACGCGGGACACCCACTTCGAACGCCACCGTCAGAACGGACTGACTGGGCTGGCTGATGGAGAAAATATCATCCACGCCTTTGATTTCAGACAGCACCTGTTCCGCCGGAATCGACACCAGCTGTTCTACCTCGCGTGCACTGGCACCAGGAAAGCCGATATAGACATTGGCAAAGGTCACATCGATCTGCGGTTCTTCTTCTTTCGGTGTCACCATAATGGCGAAGAAGCCCAGCAGCAGGCCGACCAGCGCCAGCAGGGGAGTAATGGCAGAGCTCTGGAACGCCTGAGCTGTTTTGCCGGAAATACCGAGCGACATGCGTTACTCTCCTTTGCTGATTTCGGCCAGTTGGGCCAGAGCGTCGGTGATCACCTTGTCGCCGGCCTGCAGGCCGGACAGCACTTCGATCTCACCGTTATGAAGGTTACCGGTGCGTACCTGACGCAGTTCCGGCTGGCCGTCATCCAGCACATACACAGAGGTCAGCTCTGAGCGCTTGAGGATGGCAGACTGTGGCAACAGGAGCACATCGCGTTCACCGGTCTGAACGCGGATTTTTGTCCACTGACCGGGATACAGAGGGCGGTTATCCGCCCCTGTGGTGCCGCTGCTGAGGTTGGCACGCAGACGCACGCTGTGGTGGGTGGCATCGGCAAAGGGATAGAGTACAACGCTTTCCGGCGCGACCGACTGTTCGCCGATACGCACGGTGACCTGATCAGCCGAACGGTACTGGCTGGCAATGCGCTGCGGTGCATCGGCCACGGCGCGCAGTTTATCCAGTGACAGGCCGGTCATCAGAGCCTGCCCGGGGTTGACCAGTTCGCCCAGCTCAACGTGGCGGGTTTTTACCAGACCAGCGTAGGGTGCTTTCACCTTGGTGTAGGCCAGCTGTTCTCTGGCCTGTGTCAGTGCTGCCTGCGCTGCTTTAACCGCCGCGGCCGCACTCTTGGCCCGGGCCGTGGTACTGTCGATTTCGCCTTTCGACAGGGTGCCCTGTTTATACAGACGGGTATTACGCTGCAGCAGTACCTGAGCGTCTTCATTCTGGGCTTTTGCCTGCGCCAGGTTGGCGTACGCCTGTTGCAGTTCAGCCTGTTGCTGGGTGTCGTCGATTTCCAGCAGCAGGGCGCCTTTTTCAACCTGATCATTCACATCGTAATAAACAGCTTTGATCGCACCACTGGTCTGGGCAGAAATCGTACTTTCGTTGACGGCTTCCAGCGTTGCTTCCAGGTCGAAATACACAGGCACAGTGACGGGTTCCAGACTGACCGATTCCGCGGCCTGAGCCGTCGTGGGTAAGACAGCGGCCAGCAGACTGATCTGAAGGGCGCTTTTCAGGGAAGAGCGCAGAGTACGCTGACGAAATGATTGGCTGGACATGAACAATTCCTCTTCGAATGTTGGCGGCCAAAGCGGGCTGAATGATTGGGCTTAACCAAATATTCCTGTATTAGAATATACTAATATGGCAATTGCAAGTCCTGCAGGGGCAGGCAGAGGCTTCCTGAGTCGAGTATAGGAGAGATAGAAAAGGTATAACTGACAGGTGTCAGGGGGAAAGCTGATCCGGGGCGGGATTTTCCCACTCTGCGGGAAGGCTGCTCCAATTGCCGTCTGGCGGGGGCGCCGTGAAGCTATGTTCACCATCGTCGTCCTTCCATTGCAGGGCCCAGGCGTGCAGATAGGTGCGGTCGGCGGCTGCACCGCCATAGCGCTGATCGCCATCAATGGGGCTGCCGAGGCTTTTCAAAGCCACCCGCAGCTGATGGGTTTTGCCGGTGTGCGGCATCAGCAGAAACAGCCGCCGTTTGGCGTTGTCGTCATAAACACTGACAAAGCGGGTGATAGCGGGGTTATGGGTGGAGCGCTTCAGCAGCCAGCTGCCATTGCGGCCTTTGACCATGTCGCCCTTAATCCAGCCCTGTTTCTTTTTCGGTTTGTGCTGGCTTTGCGCCAGATAGTATTTGCGGATGCGGTGGCGGGCAAATAAATCACTCAGCCGCGCGGCGGTCTGGCTGTCTTTTGCCAGCAACAGCAGGCCGGACGTCACTTTGTCCAGCCGGTGCACAGGTAAGACCGGATAGCCAAGCTGCTCACTGAGTGTGACCACCAGGCCGGGCACGCCGTCTTCGGTGTGCATACTGCAGCCTTGCGGCTTACAGATAACCAGCCAGTGACTGGTTTCATGCACTATCGTCAGCGGCGTGTTGGCTTGTTCAGACACTCAGTAAGATTCCTGCTCCATAATTTCCAGCAGGCGGCGCACCAGTGCTTCAAATAATTGTGCTTCTTCGTTGTCTGCTGAGGCGTTCAGACTGTACATCAGACGTTCAATTTCAGCCCGTGACATGTAGCGTACGGCAACCGGCGTTGTCATGCGTTTTCCTTCCCGTAATTTCTGCCGCTGTCAGAAGCGGTAGCTGAGCAGCAGACTCTGGGTGGTGTAATCACCATCGTCCAGGCCTGCATAGCGGTTTTCGTCGTTATAATCCTGATCATCGTGCCAGCCAAAGGCAAAATCCAGGGTGATGGCACGATACTGAAAGCCGGCTCCTAACTGCCAGCCCCAGCCATTGAAGACCCGGTAGCGGTCTGAGGTGCCGCGCTGTACCCGGATTTTTTCATAATGCCAGGTGGGCCCGGTGTAGATCCGGGGGCCGGACTGAGCCAGCCCCCAGCCCCACATCAGCTGAGTCTCACCGCCCTGCAGGCGGACACCGTCCTCACCGTTAATGCGGTAAAGAATAAACCGTGAGGCTGCAATATTGCTCTGCGGGAATTCAGCAAAGACAGAAAATCCTGCCTGACTGCCGTCCGGCATCCATTGTGGTCCGCCGGCCAGATCGGCGCTGTAGCTGCCGACGCCCACCCGGAAGTTGGTGAAATCTTGTTCTGCATAACTGCTGGTCGCCGCCAGCAGAAGACTCAGTAACAGCACTCTGGGTGCAAGCATCTGTACAGCCTTTTGTGAGAGGGTCAATTGGCCGCAAAGGCTATCCCAGGCCCGGGGGGATAGCAAGCAGCGGCAATCTTCTATACTCAGTGTTCACTCAGAGTAAAAATGAAAGGGCAGTAATGAAGGCAGATGCGATAATACCGGCGTTTCCCGCCCGCTGGCTGATGGCTGTTGTACTGGTTGTACTCATGCTACCGGCGGTGGCCGTCCGGGCTGAATCTTATGACCGCATTCCCGCGGACCCGGTGCAGGACGCCAAAGACAATTATGCGGCGCAGACGTATGAGTTTTCCGCCATTGAGTTTGAAGAAACGGTGGAATTGCCGGGCCTGGATGAGCGCCAGCAGCAGCTGGTGCGGCAGAAATATGCGGTGGCAATGCTGAATTACCGCTGGAAAACCTTTTCTAATATTGAAGATGATCCCCAACGCCTGTTCAATATGCGTCGTTACGCTACGCGCTATAACCGGATGTTGTGGAAATTACTCACCACCGAAAAGCGCAAAAATACATTCCGCTATCGCTACTGAGTGGCTGCCGGAGATCTCTGTTTTGCAATGTCGAGAAGGCTGCGGTGCCTGTTGTATCGCACCGTCCATATCCTCACCGATTCCGGGTATGCCGGATGGAAAACCCGCCGGCGTACGCTGTGTTCAGCTGGACGAAAATAATCTGTGTAAGCTGTTTGGCCTGCCGCAAAGGCCCGCTGTGTGCGGGCGCTTTGAAGCGGAAGAGGCGGTGTGTGGCAACAACCGGGAAGAAGCGCTGATCATTATTGAGGAACTGGAGCGCATTACCTGACGACACAGGGAATCCGTATCAGAGCCGGAATTTGCCCACCATGGTCGTCAGGTGGTTGGCCATGGTGACCAGTTTTTTGGATATCGCCGTGGTTTTTTCGGCACAGGCTTCGGTATTCAGGGAATGCTGGCTGATGGTATCAATACCGCGCGATACATTTTGCCCCAGCTCGACCTGAGACTGCATGCGTTTGAGGGTTTCGGCATTGAGCTCGCTCATGCGGTCAACATGCTGCGTCATGCTGTGCAGGGCCTCGGCGGCTTCTTTTACCCGCTCGGAACCGGCACCGGCGATGGTCTGTGCTGTTTCCATGGAATTCACGGCATCGCGCGCACGGCTTTGCAGGGCTTCCACCATGGCTTCGATTTCCTGAGTGGATTCATGGGTGCGCTGTGACAGCGAGCGGACTTCATCCGCGACCACGGCAAAGCCGCGCCCGGATTCACCGGCCCGGGCCGCTTCAATGGCAGCATTCAGCGCCAGCAGGTTAGTCTGCTCGGCGATGCCTTTAATCACTTCCAGTACGCCACCCACATTATTGCTCTGCTCGTCGAGGCTGGTAATAACCCCGGTGGTGGTCTGTATGGCGTCATTCATTTTCTGGATATTGGCCGAGGCTTCATCGGTTTTACTGACCCCGTGATGGGCCACCACTTTGGCTTCAGCAGAGGCTTCGCTGCTGTGTTCGGCATTTTCCATAACCAGACGGATACTTTCATGCAGCTCTTCAATGGCACGCTGAATGTCGGATGTTTCTGCTTTCTGTGATTGCGCCGCCTGCAGTGACTCAGAAGAGGATTCATCAATATCCTGGGCGGCGTGTTCCAGTTCTGCCGAGGTCTGCACCACGCGGCGCAGGGAATCCGAGAGCTTTTCAATCATATGATTGAGGGCGCGGCCGGTGCTGCCGATTTCATCGTTACTGCTGACCGCCACGGTCTGGGTCAGATCGGAATCTTCGTCCATGGTGGTTAACGTCTGGTGCATACGGCGCACCGGAGTGATGACCACTTTGCGCAGCAACAGCGAAAGTACGATCAGCGCGGCGATAAACATGGCGGCCTGAATCAATCCCATGCGCAGCATGTTTTTGAAAATATGGGCATCCATTTCATGCAGCGAATAGCTGATGCGGATGGCGCCCAGAACATCGCCGTCTTCGGCCTGGTGGCAGCCCAGGCAATTGGTGCCGCGGTAATCTTCGTAAGCGTACACCGGCGTTACCAGCGTCATGATGTGGCCGTTTTCATCGTTGGTTGTGATCAGGGTCTCTTCGCCCTGCAGGGCCCGTTCTTCGAGCTCATCACGGGGGTATTCGTGTTCCAGCCCTTTGCCATAAAACTTGTCTATCTGGGGCGCGCGGATCATGCGCGCTTCGACGATAACGTCGTCGGAGAGGAGTTTGGTGCGCACCATTTCACGGTTGGCAATGGCCCCGGAAATCATCAGCATATTCATGGTATCCAGATAACCCGATGCCTTGTCCTTCAGCTGGCTGTGCGCCATATCTTCACTCATATTGCGCTCAGAGTTCACAGCAACACTGATCACGACAATCAGCACGAGCAGAAAAATACTGCCTAATGCCAGATAGACTTTGTGCTGAATGGACAGGTTGTTAACCTTCATGAATAACCCTTTATTGCTGGTTGTTATCTAAAGCGCTTTACATAAGCCTAGAACATGGGCCAGAGATTGCCTTATGAGGAGCCAAAAGAAGTATGTATAAAATCGTATATTTTGTGCCGGAGAGCCATCTGGAAGAGGTAAAGAATGCGGTGTTTGCTGCCGGTGCCGGAAAAATCGGCGACTACGAACACTGCTGCTGGCAAACAGAAGGGGAAGGGCAGTTCCGCCCGTCAGCGGCGGCCAACCCCTTTATAGGCCGTGCCGGCGAGCTGGAAAAGGTCAGAGAATATCGGGTTGAACTGGTGTGTGCCGACGACTGTATCCGCACTGCGATTGCCGCGCTGAAGGCGGCTCACCCCTACGAAGAACCGGCCTATGATGTCATGCTGCTGGTTGATCCGGACGCCCTCTGATACAGCTTTTACTCAGCTTTACGATAGGGCGTGCGGATATCGAATACGTGCGCCGGCTGGCCGGCAGAATCATTATTCAGCCACAGATTCAGGGTCTCGTTGACCGTGGGAAAGGCCATCTCATCCCAGGGAATATCGTCCGGGCTGAATAAACGTACTTCCAGGCTTTCTTCGCCGATACCAAAATCCGGTTGCTCCAGATGGGCAAGAAAAAAGATATGCACCTGATCGATATGCGGCACGGTAATTACACTGAACAGTGACCGGATGCTGACATCTGCCAGCGCCTCTTCACGGGTTTCGCGCAGGGCGGCTTCTTCGGTGCTTTCCCCGTTTTCCATAAAACCGGCGGGCAGCGTCCAGAATCCGCGTCTGGGTTCGATGGCGCGGCGGCACAGCAGCACCTGGCCGCGGTGCACCGGGATGGTACCGGCGACGATTCTGGGATTCTGGTAAAAAATGGTCTCACAGCTGGGGCAGACATGGCGCTCACGGTTGTCACCGTCAGGCACCGTGATAACCAGCTCAGAGGCGCATTGGCTGCAGTATTTCATGGCGGAGCCTTACTGAAGAACAATGCGCAGAGTATGTCAGGAGTTGGCTATTAAAGGGAAGCTGATGATAGACGCGGTGTTTTCCCGGCGCTGGGCAGACAGCTCATCTGAGGGCGTGTTCAGTGCTTCCATCAGGGAATGCAGGCGGTCGTTCATCAGGGCTGAAATACGGATGCAGGCCGACATCGGGTTACTGGCCAGGCGGCGTTCGGCATCAATACGGAACTGCAGACCCCGCAGGCGGCGCTGTATCTCGTCCGGGGCCCCGGCAATGGTGTCCTCGATCAGAGTCTGGCGCAGAGTTTCCAGTTTTTCCGGATTTTTCTCAGCCAGATTTCTAAGTTCTTCAAAGGAAGGCAGATCCATAAGTCAGCTCCAGAGTTCTTTGTTCGCATTTTCTGGAAACTAGTCTACCGAAAAATCATGAGCGTCAATACTTCCACGGTCAGCAATGTCAGGTTCTCTAACTCACTGAAATGTAAGATAAAATTAAAATTATCCGCAGGGCTTAAAAATAAAAAGTGGTTTAAAAACAAGCTGTTAAGTAAACGTTTTGACGCAGTAAGTAACAATTTTTTGTCGCCTGCAGCAGTGGTTGTCAGGTTTTATAACAAATCAGTATAAAGAAAAGGCGTTCATGACCTCCGGTAATAGTCTGGCCCCGTTCGGCGGCCGGCAGTACAATAACGACATGAAACCGTCTCTATCCGAATACCTGCAGCAGCGCTTAGATCAGCATCGGCCACGGCGCATACAGCAGCCGGAACTGGCAGAAGCAGGGGTGCTGGTGGCGCTGACCGACGAAGATGATCCCCACCTGTTGCTCACCCTGCGTTCCGTCAATCTCTCGTCGCACCGCGGCGAAGTGGCCTTTCCCGGCGGCAAACGTGACCCGGAAGACCGCGATATCATTGCCACAGCACTGCGCGAAGCCCATGAAGAAGTGGCACTGGCGGCACAGGACGTTCAGGTGCTGGGCGAACTGGATCAGGTGGTTTCCCGCTTTGGCTATCTGATTACCCCGGTGCTGGCCGTGGTGCCGCCAGGGCTGGATTATCAGCCCAATCCGGCGGAACTGGATGCTGTGTTTATGGCGCCGCTGGATCTGTTCCGTCAGCCGCCCGCTGAATATTTTGAGCGCGGCACAACCTCAATCCCCAGTTACCGTTATGAGAACTTCCATATCTGGGGGCTGACCGCCATGATGATCGCCGAGATGATGAACAATCTGTGGGACGGTAATATTCCTTTCCGCATCTGAAGGCACAGGAGCCACTATGTTTTACCGCTTGGGAGACCGTTGCCCGGTCAAAGGTGATGACGTATTCGTTGCTGACAACGCCAGGGTGATTGGCAGTGTGGAGCTCCAGCACCAGAGCAGCGTCTGGTTCGGGGTGGTGATCCGCGGCGACAATCATCCGATTACCATCGGTGAGGCCAGCAATGTGCAGGATAATGCGGTCCTGCATACCGATGCCGGCATACCACTGACGCTCGGTAGAGGCGTCACCGTCGGACATCAGGCCATGCTGCACGGCTGCACGGTGGGCGATTATTCGCTGATCGGTATTCAGGCGGTGGTTCTCAACGGCGCCAGAATCGGCAGGCACTGTATTATCGGCGCCAATGCACTGGTGCCGGAAGGCATGGACATTCCGGATGGTTCCCTGGTGGTCGGTTCTCCGGCCGTTATCAAACGCACCCTGAGTGAACCACAGAAACAGCTGCTGGAAGCCAGCGCTGCCCATTATGTGCATAATGCCCGCCGTTATATGGATTCCCTGCAGGAGGTTGAACTCTGATGGCGGCGGTAAAATCTCCCTGCGTCAACATCTGCGCGCTGGATGACAATAACATCTGCATTGGCTGTCAGCGCAGCGGCGAGGAAATATCCCGCTGGGGCAGTTACAGTGATGATGAAAAACGCGAAGTGTTAAAAAACGTGGCCCGGCGTGAGCAGGCCGCAATGAACTTTATGCCAGTTTCTGGCGTAACCAAATCCTGAATTTTCTGGAAATTTTATGACCACATTGGGAACCCCTTTTTCCCCGGTGGCGACCCGCGTCATGCTTTGTGGTGCCGGTGAGCTGGGCAAAGAAGTTGTGATTGAGCTGCAGCGTCTGGGCTGCGAAGTGATTGCCGTGGATCGCTACGAGCACGCGCCGGCAATGCAGGTGGCCGACCGCAGCCATGTTATCAGCATGCTGGACGGTGACGCATTACGGGGCGTGATCGAACAGGAGCAACCGCATCTGGTGGTGCCGGAAATCGAAGCCATCGCCACCGATACACTGGCAGCGCTGGAGCAGGAAGGGGTGAATATTATTCCCACCGCACGGGCCACTCAGCTGACCATGAACCGTGAAGGCATCCGGCGTCTGGCAGCCGAAACCCTTGGGGTGCCGACGTCCAGCTATCGCTTTGCCGATACCCGTGAAGCTTTTGATCAGGCGGTAGAAACCATTGGTCTGCCGTGTCTGGTGAAACCCATTATGAGCTCCTCCGGTAAAGGGCAGAGTTTCGTGCGTGATGCCAGCGAGCTGGACGCTGCCTGGCAGTATGCGCAGGAAGGCGGCCGCGCCGGAAAGGGCAAAGTGATCGTGGAAGGCTTTGTTGATTTTGATTTTGAAATTACCCTGCTGACCGTACGCCATAAAAATGCAGCGGGTGAGACGCAGACCAGTTTCTGTGCCCCCATTGGTCATCGTCAGGAAAACGGTGATTATCAGGAATCCTGGCAGCCACAGGCGATGTCCGAAGCGGCACTCAGCAAAGCACAGGATATCGCCCGTAAAGTCACCGCGGATCTGGGCGGACTCGGTCTGTTTGGCGTCGAGCTGTTTATCAAAGGCGATGATGTGATTTTCAGCGAAGTCTCGCCACGGCCCCATGATACCGGGCTGGTGACGCTGATTTCTCAGGACCTGTCAGAATTTGCCTTGCACGCCCGCGCTATTCTGGGGCTGCCGATTCCGGCTATCGAACAGTGTGGGCCTTCTGCTTCTTCTGTATTGCTGGTGGAAGGCGAATCCTCGGCTATGCAGTTCGGCAATCTGCAGCAGGCACTGGCCGGGGTGAATACCCAGTTGCGTCTGTTTGGCAAACCTGAAGTGTCGGGCAAACGCCGTCTGGGGGTGGCCCTGGCCCGGGGTGAATCCACAGATGACGCCCGGGCACGGGCTAATCAGGTAATTTCTGCAATACAGGTGACTCTGTAAACGGCAGCTCGCGGGTGATCATCTGCAGCATGCTGCAGTTGCGCCCCGCAGCTTTGGCTTCGTACAGAGCCGAATCGGCGGCTCTCACCCAGCTGTAGGAATCGACATTCTGCAGCCAGGGGCCGGAGTCCTTAATCCAGGCGATACCGTAACTGACCGTCAGTTGTTTACTGACCGGTGAAAACTCATGATGAATATCCAGCGCACGGATACTTTCATTGATTTTATGGCGCAGTGACTCCAGCGCCCTGGCATCTTCCACCTCAATAATCAGCGCAAATTCTTCACCGCCGAAACGGGCGGCTATTTCATCACTGCGGCGTGCACAGCCGGCCAGCGCTTTGGCGGTCAGCTGCAGTGCCTTATCACCGGCCTGATGACCGTAGTGATCGTTGTAGTATTTGAAGTAATCAATATCCACCAGAATCAGGGCGATGGATTGCGGATGCCGCTGAATGCGGCGCCAGCATTTATCCAGAGCCGTATCGAATGCACGGCGGTTGTCGATATCGGTCAGCCGGTCTGTATTGGATATGTGCTGCAGTTTGATCTGCTGGCGCTTACTGGCGAACACCAGCTGGTTAAAAGCATTTTTCAGTTCGATCAGTTCTTTCACGTGAGGGCTTTTGCTGAAAACCAGCGGCCGCACCTGGCCGTTGCGGTTGTTGTGACGTAAAAATTTAAGGGCATGTTCAATAGGGTCAACGATGACTCGCAACAGCATAATAAAAATAATGGCCGGGATGATACTGATCAGCAGAAATCCTACGAATATAGAAAAGTTAATGATATGGGGGCCATCGCCATTACTGTGCCGGATATTTACGCACAGCGCCGGCAGGCCGCTGTTATCGAGAAAGCAGCCCGGGCGGTTGGCCATGATGTCACGCACAGGTACCAGCAGGTTGCTCATATCCGCCGCATAAGGAGGCGGAATAAATGCTATATCCAGGCGCGAAATCTCTGCCAGCACGTGGATAAAAGCCTGGTCAATTTCGCGGATGAGGATCATCCAGCCATGAATATCACGGCTGTCTTCTGTCAGACGAATAGCGGTTGAAGCCACCAGATGCGGGGCGTTTCTGATGAGCTGGATTTCACTGGTGGTTGCAGACGGCATAAAACCGGTTGACGACTGTTCGGCCCAGTCGCTGAGATACGCAGGGGAGTCAAAGAGCTGACCCTGATGATTGGATGCCATAAACAGCGGCTTGCCCCAGCGGTCAAGAATGATGGTCGCCGCCAGACTCTGGGTCGTAAAGGTACCGATACTGAAATTGTCGCTCAGATAATCCGGGTTTTGTGTCTGGGTGAAATCCACGCTCTGGTTCCAGATCGCGTAATCCTGGGACAGTGTGGTCAGCTGTTCGCGGCGCAGGGCAAAGGCCGACAGAAAGCCATGGATTTCATTCTGCTGAAACTGCAGCGCCCGGTCTTCTTCCTGAGGGTAGTACCAGAAGGCTCTCAGCATCAGCATGGCGAGAAACAGCAGCAGGGTGTAGCCGACTGAAACCAGGATGTAGAGCTGACGGATTGAGAACATGGTATGACCGGAACGATGAGACACAGGGTAAAGCTTTTTTAAGCATAGATGATATATCGCACTTACGGGCTGAGGATAAAAACGGGCCGGGATAAAAAACGCCGTTGCCGTCTTACTGTGTTGACCTGAGAGTAAGGCTCAGGTTTATTCTGCCGTCATAACGAACGACGGGAGCTGATATGAAGGTGCATGAACTTGCCCGTTCGGAGCAGGTCAGCGCGGCCACGATCCGCCATTATGTGCGGGTAGGCCTGCTGCAGCCGCGCAAAGGCTCAAACGGTTATCATGTCTTTGCTGAACCTGAGCAGCGGCGTCTCAGGTTTATCCGCCAGGCGCGCGGGCTGGGTTTTACGCTGGAAGATATTCAGACCATATTGCAGGACGCCGAAAAGGGGCAGTCGCCCTGTCCCACGGTGCGGCAGCTGATTGAACCCAGATTACAGCAGGCGAGAGAAAAGCTGGAAGCCATGCAGGCACTGGTTGAACGCATGGAAAATGCCGTGGCCAGCTGGCAGGAACAGCCGGATTGTCAGCCCTGTGGTGATCATATTTGTCTTCTGATTGAAGGTTCTGACCATACGGAGCAGAACCGTGGCGGAGATGCTTCTCATGAATAAACCCAATGGTGGCTGCTGTGGCAGTCAAACCTCAGCGGCCGAGGATACTGCCCCGGAACAACAGCCGGAACAACAACCAGAACAACAACCGGCCACGGGCGGGGGCTGCGGTTGCAGTGCCACGCAGTCCGGTACCGTCAACGCCGCACAGGCTGTTACCGCCAATGCCGCGCAGGCCAGCACCGCGGCGGCTTCTTCCTGTTGTGGAACGCAGACACAGGTTGCCAGTAGCGGTGGTTGTTGCGGCAGTGAGTCGGTAGGCTCTGACGGCGGCTGTTGTGGCCCGGCGGATGGCAAAAAACGCATAGACTGGATTATGTGGACCTGTCTGCCACTGGTGATCGCCGGTTATCTGCTGGCGCTGGTCATGGGGCATGACTCAGAAAACCCGGCGCCCTGGCTGAATGTTATGGCCCATACCAGTTACGAAATGGTGAATGCCATGTGGTGGGGGGTGCTCAGCGCCGCATTTTTTGTCGGTATTCTTGGCCGTATCCCGCGTGAACTGGTGATGTCGGTACTGGGCCGGGGCGGCAGTAAGCGCGGTGTATTCCGTGCAACACTGGCGGGCCTGATGCTGGATTTGTGTAACCACGGCATCCTGATGGTAGGTATGAAACTCTATGAACGGGGCGCCAGCATTGGTCAGGTGATGGCGTTTCTGATTGCCAGTCCATGGAACTCGCTCACCCTGACGCTGATTTTAATCGGTCTGATCGGTCTCAAGTGGACGCTGCTGTTTATCGTCTTCTCCATGCTGATCGCCTGGCTCAGTGGCTGGATCTTTGACCGTCTGGTGGCGCGTGGTACCTTGCCGGCGAACCCGCATCAGGAAGGCTACAGTGAAGTGCCTCTGTGGCCGACCCTGAAGCAGACCTGGGGCGATCATGACTGGTCACCGGCGGCGCTGCTGCGTATGTTCTGGCAAGGTCTTAAAGAATCGAAGATGGTACTGCGCTGGGTGGTGTTCGGGGTGGTCCTGGTCGCACTGATCCGCGCGTTTGTGCCGGCAGAGGACTTCGGCGTCTGGTTCGGCGCCAGTTTCGGCGGTCTGGTGATGACGCTGATTGCGACAACCTTGATTGAAGTGTGCTCGGAAGGCTCCAGCCCAATCGCCGCTGATCTGTTTAACCGCGCCGGTGCGCCGGGCAACGCCTTTACGTTTTTAATGGCGGGCGCGGCCACAGACTACACCGAAATAATGTCATTGAAAGAAACCACCGGCAGCTGGAAAATTTCACTCTTTCTGCCGTTAGTGACTGTGCCTCAGGTGTTGATCATCGGCTGGATAATGAATCTTTACGGCGCCTGATACAGCGTCCTGATGTCATCTTTATGATGGCTGCCAATCAGGGTAATAACATGGTTAACCGGCCTGGCGCTCAGGCCCGCGCAAGGGAGAAAGTGATGAACTACCCGCTGGAAGGCAGCTGTCAGTGTGGCAGCGTGAAACTGCGTTTATTAGCGGCCCCGCAGATGGTGGTCGCCTGTCATTGCCGTGAGTGTCAGAAGCTGTCGACCAGTGCGTTCAGTCTGACGGCCATGGTGAAAACCACCGACATTGAAATTCACGGCGAACTCAAAGACTGGCAGCGCACAGCCGAGAGCGGCAATATCAATGGCGCTAAATTCTGTCCGGGCTGTGGCAACCGTATTTATCACTATAATCCGGCACAGCCGGACATGATCAAACTCAAACCAACGTATTTTTCCGACACCGGATTTATTCGCCCCACGGTCCATGTCTGGACCAGTGAAAAACAGGATTGGGTACAGATTCCTGACGGCGTCAAAGTGGTGGAGAAACAGTTATGAACCCGCTACCGCATCATAACTTAACGGGAGGCTGCCAGTGTGGCGCCACCCGTTACCGGGTGCAGGGCACTCTGATCGACGCCAGTATCTGTCACTGCAGCATGTGCCGTAAAGCCAGTGGCGCGCCACTGACCGCCTGGGCAACCTATCCACGTCAGGCGTTTGCCTATACTCACGGCAAGCCGGCGATTTTCCGTTCCAGCGATCTGGCCGAACGCGAATTCTGCCCCCATTGCGGTGCGCAGCTGGCGTTTCGTTTCAGCGCCGCACCAGACGATCTGGATGTCAGCATCTCAACGCTGGATGATCCTGACGCTGTGCAGCCACAGTTTCATATCTGGGTGAAAAATAAAGTGCCGTGGCTGGTCATCGGTGATGACCTGCCACAGTATGAGGAAAGTGAACCCGGCTGACGCTCAGCGGCGTCAGTCGAAGTCGAGAATCAGCAGGCGGCCTTCAAAGCGTTTGGGTTCCAATGCATACCAGAACTCATGGGTGTAGGCGGCAGGCCAGGCTTTCTCACATTTTTCGCATAATTCATCGAATGTGGAACGCCCCGGGTCGGCAAGAATAATCTTCTTAACGCCGGCCCGTTTCGCCCGTTTAAAGAGTTTAAACAGGTCGTCTACCAGAGCATCCCAGAAGCAGATGTCAGCACCGATCACGACATCGAAATCTGCCAGTTGCTTACCTTTCATATCGCCAAAAGACGCCTGCAGAGGTTTGACTTTGCAGTCGTTGGCCGCGGCCATCACTTCCAGGTATGGAAAAACATTTTCATCCAGATCCAGCCCCGTGACTTTGGCTTTCTGTTGGCTGGCGCAATACACCGCCGCCGGCCCCCAGCCACAGCCCAGTTCGAGCACACGGCGGTTCTTTTTCAGGCGGTTTTCCTGCAGGTAATCCATGATCAGAAAACTGGATGACCAGGTTTTGTGGCCGTGGATATTGGGCTTGGCAATGCGTTTGAGTTTTCTTACAACAGGATTTTTGGCCGTCAGCATAAAGATGCCATAGGCCATTTGCAGGTGATCCTGTTCGAATACTTCCAGGCGGGGCATAAGAAAAAATCCTGTGAAATCAGAAAGCTGCCAGTGTACCGGGTTTTTATGCGCCAGCAAGCGCCGGATCGCCTGCAACCGGCCATGACGTCCGGTTGGCAACAGAATTTGCAATGTATAATATTGAATAGGTATTGTATAAGAAATATTGTCCGACATTTTATAAGTCGGTGATTTGCCCCAGGCATCCGGCCGGGCGTTGTGAAGGAGGAGCTGCAGGATGAAAACTTACCTGATCGGGATAGCCCTGATGATCGCAACGCTTGCCGTGGCGGGCTGTTCTTCCTCTGGTCCGGAACGGCAAGCCTGGCGCTCACCAGAACTGGACCCGCGGCAGTTCTTCAGCGGTCTGTTGTGTGCAGACGGCGTTGTTAAAGGCTTTTCCGGAGAACAGATACGGCAGTTTAATGCGCTGATCCGGGCTTCCTGGGACGCCAGTGGCACCGGAACGCTGGATGAAGTCTTCTATTTTTATGACGACAAAGACCAGCCGGCGACCGAAGAAAAGCGGGTGTGGACATTAAAACCTGTGCCAGAAGGCTATCTGGCCAGTGCAACGGATGTCCCTGATGCTGCACTCATGCGCTATGCCGGCAATACCATTCACATGGCCTATACGCTGCGTTATGGCGAGCCGGGCGACACCATTGATCTGAGTATGGATGATCGTATGTATCAGGTAGCCGATGGTGTGGTGGTGAATGAAACCCGGATGAAAAAATTCGGCGTGGAGGTCGGAAGGATATTGTTGGTGATGCGTAAAGTCAGTGATGAAAGCCAATGTGCTTTGCCTGAATAAAATTCTCCGCCCGGAATGAAACAGCCTTGCTGTTACGTATTCAGCTGACCGGCTGAAGCCGGCGGGTATACAGAGAGCTGCGGAGAGAGTTCTGGAGAGAGGCCTGGAGAGAGGCCTGGAGAGAGATCTGGTATGTAACCTGCCGTGTCTTACCTTTGTCAGTTTAAATTCTGTCTGTTTAGTCTCCCTGTATTCAAACGTCCTGTATTTAAACCTCTGTATTTCAATTCTGAGTTAATTAAACGATGGTGCCGTTAAGCAATACCCGCCCTGTACTTTATTCCTGAGCGGACCGGCTATCGGCGGTTGTGAAGATCCTGTCGGATAATCCGGCAGGATGCGAATAAGTCATGGTTTTATTTTATCAGAGGCAGGTTATTATCAGACCGCGTTGGCTGGTAAAGGCGTCGGGTTAAAACGCTGGCCATAACGCTGGTTTGCTATTTGGTATTGCGGCAAACAGGCAGAAAAGCAGCCGCTTTGCTGTGCATACACTTCCCAAAGGAACAGGAGAACACCCTATGGTTAAAGCTCTGGTAGGCATTGCTGATGGCAGTGAAGATATTGAAGCCGTCAGTATTATCGACACCCTGCGTCGTGGCGGCGTCGAAGTTACGGTTGCCTCGGTTATGGACAGCCAACAAATTACCTGTGCCAATGGCACAAAAATCACGGCCGATGCCATGATCAGCGATTGTGACGGCCAGCAATGGGACGCCGTTATCGCACCTGGCGGTATGCCCGGGGCAGAACACCTGTCGGACAATGCAGTATTTACCGGGCTGATGAAAAAGCAGCTGGCTGATAATAAAGTCGCTGCAGCCATCTGTGCTTCACCGGCGGTGGTGATGGCGAAACACGGCATGCTGGACGGCAAAAAAGCAACCTGTTATCCGGGGTTTGAAGAACTGCTGCTGGAATCAGCCACTATGGCACTCACCGAAGCCGTGGTGGTGGATGAAAATATTGTCACCAGTCGTGGACCGGCGACCGCCGTGACTTTTGCGCTGGTACTGGTCGGCAAACTCTGTGGTCCGGAAAAATCCCGCGAAGTCGGACAAGGCATGCTGGCGACTGCCTGACTCAGAGTCTGCGTTTTTCCATTCACAAGCTGCTGTCCAAAAGCTGCCGCTGAAGAGGGCAGTTTGTGGATGGCAGTTTGTGAATAGTGCCTGGCGTTAGTCTTTATCGCTGACAGCCGTCTCCCGGCCGTATTTTTCCAGCACCCAGTCCGGGTGTTTATAGATAATTCTCAGATCTTTATAGCGCCACACATCCCGGAACATGGCAATCCAGTCATGCACCTGCAGGTCCCAGGCGTTGTAAGGGCGTGACGGCATACGGGTGACGCCATATTTTATGACGCCGGCGTCACCTTCGTCGCGGAAGGTGCCGAAGATATAATCCCAGACAATCAGAATACCGCCGAAATTACGGTCAATCTGATCCGGATTGCTGCCATGATGCACACGGTGATGGCTGGGGGTATTGAAGATTTTTTCCAGCCAGCCCAGGCGACCGACCTGTTCGGTATGCAGAAAAAACTGATAAACGAGATTGGCTTCAATCGCAATCAGCACCCAGTCCTTATCAAAGCCAATCAGGGCGGCGGGAATCCACCAGAAAAACCAGGCACCGGACAGGGCAAAGGTAAAGTTCTGGCGCAGCGCGGTGGAGAAGTTCATATGCTCAGAGGAATGGTGAGTTACGTGTACATTCCAGAACCAGCGCACTTTATGCATCAGCACATGATTAATAAAAAAACAGAAATCAATAAAGATTACCAGTAACAGTACACTCCACACTGACAGCGCCGGGTCCCATTGCAGTCCGCGGGCGTAGACCCACTGATAGAAGGCCTGAATAAACAGAGCGATGGCAATGCCATCGACAACCTTATAGGAGGCACCGATGGTGAGGTTGGCGATGGTTTCTTTGAGATAATAAATCTGACCACGGCGCCGGTACTGGGCATACAGATGCTCAGCCACCATCACCAGAGAAAAGACCACACCGAAGGCGGCAATAAACATGAGTGCATGAATAACATCCTGCATGAGGACCTCATTATTGTTGTTATTTTCCTCCAGAGTAGCCGTTTGCTCCCTCTGCGGGATTGACATTTAGTGACAGGGTTTTGACAATCCCTGCCATTGTGATGTGAGAAACCATTGATGGGATTATTGGCGAATCTTCAGGTCAGCGGTGATCTGGCCGGGCTGGTGCGGGAATTTCTGCAGGAGCATGAGCAGACACAGTCGGAATTATACCGTTATCTTTCTGGTGTTTCGGCGAACAGCCGTATGCCGTTTCAACATTGGTGGGCGGTGCTGGATGAGCTGCAGACGATGTTCAGCGACCGCTATATCGGCATTGAACTGGGTTGCCGCATACGCGCCGACTTTGTTGGTGTGCTCGGGCATCTGCTGCTGTCGAGTGAAAACCTGACCGATGCCCTGCAGGGCTTTCAGCGTTATCAGCGCTTGCTGCATGACGGTGACCGGGCGGTGGTGACCGCCCAGGATGGGCTGATCTGTATGAGCTGGACCACAGATTACGGTGCCTCATCGCGGCTGTCGGATGAGATTCTGGTGGTGGGGATTATTCATTTCGCCCGCACTCTGGTGGCGGACGGCAGTCTGTCTCCGGAGCGCATTCATTTTACCTTTAACCGTCCGCCGGAAGCAGAAAGTCTGCAGCAGGTGTGTGGCTGCGACGTTAAATTCAGTCAGCGCACCACGGCTATCTGTTTCCGGCCTGACCAGATGCTGTTGCCTGTGTGTCAGAGTAATCCATCGATGCACCGTTTACTGGAACAACAGGCCCAGGCACTGATGGGAATTCTGCCCGATGAAGATGCCTTTACTCTGAGTCTGCGCGAAGCACTGTTGGCGGCCATCCGTCAGGGGCAACCGGACGCGGCTTTTGTTGCCCGCTTTCTGCATATCTCTGAGCGCACTCTGTTCCGTCGGCTGAAAGCGGGCGGTCTGAATTTCAGCGACGTAATGACGCAGGTGCGTATGCAGCTGGCGCGCGAATATCTGCTGGAAGGGCATCTGACCCAGAGCGAAATTGCACTGTTATTAGGCTATTCCGAACAAAGTGCGTTTAACCGCGCCTTTAAACAGAATACCGGACTGCCTCCGGGCTCCTGGGTCAAAACACAACAAGCCTGATGCACAGGCATGGTTGCGGTTTACACGGGCCTTTCCGCTCTGTACAGTACCTGCCTCTTTTCATTCACGTGGCCTGTCGTGGGGGCCACCACTGACAAGGACATGATATGCCTGTTATTACCCTTCCTGATGGTTCCAAACGCGAATTTGATCAACCCGTAACCCTGATGCAGGTGGCCGAAGACATCGGTCCTGGTCTGGCGAAGGCGACGGTGTGTGGTCGTATTAATGGTGAGCTGGTCGATGCCTGCGAACTGATCACGGAAGACGCTGAAGTTACTCTGATCACAGGTCGTGATCAGGATGGTCTGGACGTTATCCGTCACTCATTTGCACACCTCGTCGGTCATGCGGTTAAGCAGCTTTATCCGCAAGCCAAAATGGCGATCGGCCCGGTGATTGATGACGGCTTTTATTACGACATCGATTTCGAACGTCCCTTTACACCGGAAGACGTTGCCGCCATCGAAAAGCGCATCAAAGAGCTGATCAAAAAAGACTACGACGTCGTTAAGAAAATGACGCCGATTAAAGAAGCGCGTCGCGTGTTCGTCGACCGCGAAGAAGATTACAAAATCGAACTGATCGATGATCTGATCGAGCAGGGCGAGAAAGAAGTTGGTCTGTATCATCACGAAGAATACGTGGATATGTGCCGCGGACCACACGTACCGAACACCCGGGTAATGCGGGTGTTTAAACTGCAGCGGGTATCCGGTGCCTACTGGCGCGGTGATTCGCAGAACAAACAGTTGCAGCGTATCTATGGTACGGCGTGGAACGATAAGAAAGACCTGAAAGCCTATATCACCCGCATCGAAGAAGCGGAGAAGCGTGACCACCGTAAACTGGCCAAGCAGCTGGATCTGTTCCACCTGCAGGAAGAAGCGCCGGGTATGGTGTTCTGGCATCCGAATGGCTGGACCATGTATCAGGTACTGGAACAGTACATGCGCAAAGTTCAGCGTGATGCCGGCTATCAGGAAATCAAAACACCGCAGGTCGTTGACCGCACCCTGTGGGAAAAATCCGGCCACTGGGAACATTACCAGGACGCTATGTTCACCACAGAATCGGAAAAGCGCCACTATGCAGTGAAACCGATGAACTGCCCGTGCCACATTCAGGTGTTTAACCAGGGGCTGAAGAGTTACCGTGAGCTGCCGCTGCGTCTGGCCGAGTTTGGTTCCTGTCACCGGAATGAGCCGTCCGGCGCCCTGCATGGCATTATGCGTGTGCGTGGCTTCACCCAGGACGATGCTCACATCTTTGTGACTGAGAAACAGATCCGTCAGGAAGCCTCAGACTTCATCCGCCTGACGCTGGATGTGTACAAAGACTTCGGCTTCGACGCCGTAGAGATGAAGCTCTCCACCCGTCCGGAAGGTCGTATCGGTGAGGATTCACAGTGGGATCTGGCCGAAGCGGCACTGGAAGATGCATTGAATGACGCGGGTCTCGACTGGGAGCTGCAGCCGGGCGAAGGTGCCTTCTACGGGCCTAAGATCGAATTCTCCCTGCGCGACTGCATCGGCCGGGTATGGCAGTGCGGTACACTGCAGCTGGACTTTATGCTGCCGGGCCGCCTGGGGGCACAGTTTGTTGATGAAGATGGCGAACGTAAGACCCCGGTCATGCTGCACCGTGCTATTCTGGGTTCCTTCGAGCGTTTTATCGGGATTCTGATCGAGCATTATGCCGGTGCCATGCCGCCATGGCTGTCGCCTAACCAGGTTTCGATCCTCAATATTACCGATAATCAGGCCGAATATTGTGAAAAACTGGCCAAAACCCTGAATTCAAAAGGGTTTAGGGCTCAGGCGGACTTGAGAAACGAGAAGATCGGCTTTAAAATCCGCGAGCACACATTACACAAGGTCCCCTATCTGCTCGTGGTAGGGGATAAAGAAGTCGAAACAAACACCGTCGCTGTGCGTACCCGTACCGGTGAAGACCTGGGTACTATGAGCGTTGACGCCTTTACCGAAGTTCTGGAAGGCGGCATTGCACAGCTCGGTCGGTTTGGAATGGAGAACTGAATATCAGACGCGATAACAGAAGAGGCGGCCGCCAAGACAACCGTGCCGCCATCAACGATCAGATCCGTGCCACCGAGGTACGCCTGATCGGGGCAGATGGGGGCCAGGTTGGCATTGTTGGTATAGACGAAGCGCTGCGCATCGCAGAGGAAGCCGAACTGGATCTGGTCCAGATTTCAGACGGCGACCCGATTGTCTGTAAAGTGATGGATTACGGCAAGAAGCTTTACGAAGAGAAAAAGCAGAAAGCCGAAGCCAAAAAGAAACAGCATCAGGTCCAGCTGAAGGAAGTCAAATTCCGTCCTGGCACTGAAGAAGGTGACTACCAGATCAAATTGCGTAATCTGCGTCGTTTCCTTGAAAGTGGCAATAAAGCCAAGATCTCTATCCGCTTCCGTGGCCGTGAAATGGCCCACCAGAATCTGGGGATGGAAGTGATGAACCGCGTGGAGCAGGATCTCGAAGATCTGGCGACCGTGGAACAGCGCCCGAAACTGGAAGGGCGTCAGATGATCATGGTGCTTGCGCCAAGCAAAAAGAAGTAGTCTGGTTTTCAAACGGACGCTGAACCCTGGCTGAAAATAGTTGTATCAGCCGGGGTTTATACGTTCTGCCAGACGCTGCAGAAGCACCAATGCTTCTGTTAATGCGGCAGGTGTTATACAGGGTCTTAGTTTCTGTATGCGCCATTCACTTTTGGAGTACAAAAATGCCTAAAATCAAAACTAAGAGCGGCGCTGCCAAGCGCTTCAAAAAGACAGCGAACGGTTTCAAATTCCGTAACGCTTACCGCAGTCATATCCTGACTAAAAAGAGCACCAAACGTAAGCGCCACCTGCGTGGTATGTCACAGCTGTCCGGCTCTGACAAAAAGCTTGTTATTCGTATGTTGCCTAACCTCTAATCGGTTCTGTTCAGGAGATAAATTATGGCTCGTGTAAAACGTGGTGTGATCGCTCGTCGTCGTCACAAGAAAATTCTGAAGCAGGCTAAAGGTTATTACGGTGCTCGCAGCCGTGTGTTCCGTGTAGCTAAGCAGGCTGTGATCAAAGCAGGTCAGTATGCTTACCGTGACCGTCGTCAGCGTAAGCGTCAGTTCCGTCAGCTGTGGATCGCACGTATTAATGCCGGCGCGCGTCAGAATGGTCTGTCTTACAGCAAATTCATCAACGGCCTGAAAAAAGCCACTGTTGAAATTGACCGTAAGGTACTGGCTGATCTGGCCGTGAATGAAAAAGCAGCGTTTGCGGCTCTGGTTGAAAAAGCCAAGTCCAGCCTGTAATTTCACCGCATAGCCGGAAAAGGATCTGATACTCCGGTAACAGATCCGCGAAATAGGGGATGAGCTTAGGTAATGCTGGGCGATTCCCCTATTTTTTTGACCAAATTTCAGAGAGCTGCAACGGGCGGCTCTCAGCAGTTAACGATGGATACCAACGATGGAAAACCTTGAGGCCCTGACTCAGCAGGCCCTGGCCGCAGTGAAAGAAGCGCAGGACGTTGCGGCGCTGGATCAGGTACGGGTTCAGTTTCTGGGTAAGAAAGGGGAGATCACCTCCCTGATGAAAAACCTTGGTTCGGTCGCGCCAGAAGACCGCCCGAAAATCGGCGCGGTCATCAACGAAGCCAAAGACCAGGTTCAGACCGCAATCAATGACCGCAAGCAGGCGCTGGAAAGTGCCGCGCTGAATGCCAAACTGGCGGCGGAAACCATTGATGTGACGCTGCCCGGCCGCGGCGTACAGGAAGGCAGTCTGCATCCTGTTACCCGGACCATCGAACGTATCGAATCCTTTTTCGCCGGTGCCGGCTTCCAGCTGATGGAAGGCCCGGAAATCGAAGACGAGTTTCATAACTTCGAAGCCCTGAATATTCCGGAGCATCACCCGGCGCGTGCCATGCACGACACCTTCTATTTTGATGCCGGCCGCCTGCTGCGTACGCATACCTCACCGGTACAGGTGCGCACCATGGAAAAACAACAGCCACCGCTGCGCATTATCTGCCCGGGGCGTGTTTACCGCTGCGATTACGATCAGACCCACTCACCGATGTTCCATCAGATGGAAGGCCTGCTGGTGGATAAAGGCGTCAGCTTTGCGGATCTGAAAGGGATACTGAAAGAATTTATGTCGGCGTTCTTTGAAAAAGACATCGCCGTGCGTCTGCGTCCGTCCTATTTCCCGTTCACGGAACCGTCCGCTGAAATTGATATTGAATGGGTAATAGAAACACCGGAAGGCACCAAAACCCGCTGGCTGGAAATCGGCGGCTGCGGCATGGTGCATCCGGAAGTATTCCGCCATGTGGGCATTGACCCGGAAGAGTACACAGGTTTTGCCTTTGGTATGGGCATGGAACGTATGGCCATGCTGCGTTATGGCGTTAACGACCTGCGTTTATTCTTTGAAAATGATCTGCGCTTCCTGCAGCAGTTCCGTTAAGTTCACAACAGGATCAGCAAAACATGAAATTCAGCGAACAGTGGTTACGCGAATGGGTGCAACCTGAAGTGGGCACCGAAGAACTGGCTCATCAGGTCACTATGGCCGGTTTAGAAGTTGATGGTATTGAAGCCGTGGCCGGCGAATTCAGCGGCGTGGTCGTCGGTGAAGTGGTTAAACGTGAACAGCACCCGGATGCCGATAAACTCAGCCTGTGCCAGGTGTCTGATGGCTCTGAAACCTTTCAGATTGTCTGCGGTGCGCCCAATGTGCGTGAAGGTCTTAAAATTCCTTTCGCCAAAATCGGTGCCGTTCTGCCGGGCAACTTCAAAATCAAAAAAGCCAAGCTGCGCGGTGTGGAATCCTTCGGCATGCTGTGTGCCGAAGCCGAGCTGGGCATGTCAGACGCCAGCGACGGTCTGATGGAATTACCAGCGGATGCGCCGGTGGGCGAAGACTTCCGCAAGTACATGAACCTCGACGATGCCATCATCGAAGTGGATCTGACGCCCAACCGCGCAGACTGCCTGAGCATGGCCGGTCTGGCGCGTGAAGTCGGCGTACTGAACAAAGCCGATCTGACCGAACTGGAAATCGAACCAGTGGCGCCAGCCATCGACGACAAAGCCAATATTGAAGTCACAGCTTCTGAACAGTGCCCGCGTTATATGGGCCGTATCGTTAAAGGCGTGAATGTAAAAGCCGCCACACCGCTGTGGATGGTGGAAAAACTGCGTCGTGGCGGTATCCGCTCTATTGATCCTGTGGTTGATATTACTAACTACGTACTGCTTGAACTGGGCCAGCCCATGCATGCATTCGATCTGGCTCAGGTAGAAGGCGGCATCCGCGTACGTATGGCAGAGCAGGGCGAAAAGCTCACACTGCTTGATGGTCAGGAAGTGTCCCTGAACAGCGATACCCTGGTGATTGCCGACCATAAAAAACCACTGGCCATCGGTGGCATCATGGGGGGCGAACATTCCGGAGTAACGGAAAGCACTCAGGATCTGCTGCTGGAAGCCGCGTTCTTCAGCCCGCTGGCCATTGCCGGCCGCGCGCGCAGCTATGGCCTGCACACAGATTCCTCGCACCGCTTTGAGCGTGGTGTGGATTACAACCTGGCCGCCAAAGCTATGGAACGCGCCACAGCGCTGGTGCTGGACATCTGCGGTGGTAAGCCCGGCCCGGTGGTGGAAGTCGCCGCTGACGAGCACCTGCCGAAGCAGGCACAGATTCATCTGCGCCGTGCCCGTGCTGAACTGGTACTGGGTATCAAACTCGATGACAGCGAAATTGAAGATATTCTCAAGCGTCTGGGTATGCAGATCACAGCCACCGAAGACGGCTGGGATGTGATTGCGCCAAGCTACCGCTTTGATATGGCCATCGAGCCGGATCTGATCGAAGAACTGGCGCGTATTTACGGTTATGAAAACCTGCCGGTACGCCTGCCAACCGCAGCATCGCCGCTGGCCCGTCATCCTGAAAACCGTCTGCCCATGGGCGACCTGCGTCGTCAGATGGTGGCCCGTGGTTATCAGGAAGCCATTACCTACAGCTTCGTGGACCCGCAGATTCAGAAAGCCATGGACCCGGCCAACGCGCCGATTGCGCTGCTGAACCCGATTTCCACCGAAATGTCGGTGATGCGGACCGATCTGCTCGCCGGCCTGGTGCAGGCCGTCAGCTATAACCTCAAGCGTCAGCAGCCCCGTGTACGCCTGTTTGAAACTGGTCTGCGCTTTATTCCGGACGGTGATTCTTTAGCTCAGATTCCGACACTGGCCTTCGCTGCTACCGGCAGCCGCCAGCCTCAGGGTTGGGCTGAAAGCGCCGCAGACGTTGATTTCTTTGATGTGAAAGGGGATATCGAAGCCCTGCTGGCCCGTACCGGCACACTGGATCAGTACCGCTTTGTGGCAGGTCAGCATCCGGCGCTGCACCCTGGACAGACTGCGATCATTGAAAAATCTGACGGAAATGGCCAATGGCAGCCCGCCGGTGTGGTCGGGGCCTTGCATCCCAGCCTGTACAAAACCGTCGGCACCAAACAAAGCATCATTCTGGTCCAGTTGGATCTTGAAACCGTGCGCCAGACTGCCATTCCGGATTTCGACGAACTGTCGAAATACCCTGAAATGCGCCGCGATCTGGCCCTTGTGGTGGCAGCTGATACCCAGGTTGACGATGTACTGACAGCAATCCGAGCAAAAGCAGGGGATTACCTCACAAAGCTCAACCTGTTTGATGTGTATGTCGGCAAAGGTATTGATCCGGATAGAAAAAGTCTCGCTTTAGGCTTGACCTGGCAGCATCCTTCCCGCACATTAACTGACGAAGAAGTAAACGATTCGGTTAATTCCGTGCTGGCTCATCTAGAAGAGAGCCTGGGAGCAACGCTGAGAGGTTAAGCATGACCGCTTTGACCAAAGCTGAACTGGCAGAAAAATTGTTTGAAGACCTTGGTCTTAACAAGCGCGAAGCAAAAGACATGGTGGATCTCTTCTTTGATGAGATCCGCGAAAGTCTGAGCCGCAATGAACAGGTGAAGTTGTCAGGTTTTGGCAACTTCGACCTGCGTGATAAACGCCAACGTCCGGGCCGCAACCCGAAAACCGGTGAAGAGATCCCGATCTCGGCCCGTCGTGTTGTCACGTTCAAACCAGGACAGAAACTCAAAGTGCGCGTGGAAGCCTATGCTGGAACCCAGCCACAATAACGAACTCCCTCCGATTCCGGCAAAGCGCTATTTCACCATTGGTGAAGTCAGCGAACTTTGCGACGTCAAACCACATGTTCTGCGCTACTGGGAGCAGGAATTCCCGCAGCTGAGCCCGGTAAAACGCCGTGGTAACCGCCGCTACTATCAGCGCCAGGACGTCATTCTGGTACGTGAAATCCGTGCACTCCTGTACCACGAAGGCTACACCATTGGTGGCGCCAGACAGCGCCTGTCAGAAGAAGGGGACTCCGCCGCAGTCGCGATGGACAAAGCCCTGATCAAGAACATGATCACCGAGCTGAAAGAGCTGGCTGACCTGCTCGATCCCAAACACCCGCTTTAAGATAAAAAAACTTTAACTTTTCAGTGGCTTAGGTATACTTCGAGACCTCTCAGATGTTCATCTGAGCCTGTGTCGGGATGTAGCGCAGCCTGGTAGCGCACCTGTATGGGGTGCAGGTGGTCGGAGGTTCAAATCCTCTCATCCCGACCAACTTAATTTCCCAAATCGGCCTGTATTGTTTGGTGTCGAAGACCAACCGGCCGTAGCTACGCGCCCCGCACTGGGCGTGCCCGATAAATCCCTCATCCCGACCAATTTTCCCTTTTATTCTTGCCTGTATTCGCGGTGGCGGAGACCAACCGGCCGTAGCTACGCGCCCCGCACTGGGCGTGCCCGATAAACCCCTCATCCTGACCAATTTAATTTTCCAAATCGGCTCGTATTGTTTGGTGTTGAAAACCAGCAGGACACAGCTCATTGACTCATTAGTCAATGTCATACAGTATATTCCCCATGTACAGGAGAACTGTGCACGCTTTGCCTTTTATATCGCACGCTTTGTTTTTGCTGCTCAATGTAACTCCATGATTTTGCACAGATTGTTTTTTGTGGGCCGGAGTTAGTGTGCCAGTGATTGGTGTGTTTATGTGCATGCGCGTTTTTGCCGACAAGGTTTGTATAAGAAGTGTGGATTTTCTTAATGGAATCAATGGGTTGTTGGTGGGAATGAGAAGAGGGCGCCGGTGGCAAAGTGAGCGTGCGTATGAATAAAACTGTTGTCTGGATATAGTAAGCATAAATTCCCAAACTAACTTGGCCTTTTCGACGCCAAAATACGCGTCGGAATTCAGAGTTTAGTCGGGAATATCGGGAAGAAAAGGTAAAGATGTTGGACGAGTCAAATTATCCCCTCTATGGTAAGTACTGGTTGGCGCCGTATAACAAACGCGTGCAGTTAATACGGACGCCAACCAGTACTTACCTAGCAGTGTCTCCTCGTCTCTCGTATTTCCTTTCTGCTTCCTATCCCCGTGCGCTACTCACTGAATTTCTGACCAAAAAGCAGTCAGAAATGTCAGAGGTAGGCTGCGCACTGAGACAACAAATCGAAGAATTGGGACCGCAAAAAACGCGGCCCATTTTCTAAGCGTTAGAAGACCAAGGAAAAATAAGCAAAGTGCGAGAAGTCAAATTACAAGAGAGAATCATGGGCTATTCGGTTTCTCCAGCTCGTGGCGGTGATATGGCTCAAGTGAGATATATGGGAGCAACATCAACAGAAGATGGCGATCTCCATATTAAGTACCTAGAAGGTTTTCCTCAGACGATTCTTTCGATGATAGATGAAGATATTACGCCGGCTGATATTAAATCAATGGTTGTCCTTATATCTCACGATCTTACTGCGAAAGTTTATATCAATGAGCTTGAAGTACTTGGATATGCGCATGTAAAAGCCAAGAAAGTAGAGAAAGGTCAAGCTCTCAAGAAAGATGATATATCTGGATTTGAAAGGGTAAAACTTGGTGATATTGAGTTTCCTAATGACAATGCATATTTCTGCGTATTATCTCTTGGCTGGGACAAGGCATACATGTTCGATTTTTCACCACTGGATGATCAGAGTCAAAGAAAGATCGAGTATGATGTGGAGAAGTTTATAGGTTCATATTTCTCATATCTTTCATTTAAAACAATCCACAAAATATCAGATCCTGACTGGGATCGGCTTTTGAAACAAAATTGGTTCCCTTTTTTCTCGCTAAAGTTTTCTACAATCGAATCAATTATAAATTACGTTAGAGCTGGATGGGATATTGACGACCTCATAAATACGATAGAGCTTGATACGCTAGAGTATCTTCATGACTGGATTCCTGATTGGCTGAAAGATGAAGGTTTGGCTCCATTTGTTGGTTTTTTAGAGCGAGCAATAGAAAGGCATGAATCTGAAGACTACATCAGTAGCATCTCTATTATCTACCCTAAAATCGAAGGTTTAATTAGGCAAGAATTTATAAAGGATAATCCGGGCAAAGAAGGACGTAAACAGAATATGCTTGTGGATCACATAACCGAGAAGACTCAGCATACGTTGTCATCACTTACAACATATATACCTGACAGGTTCAAAAGGTATCTTGATGAGTGCTATTTCAAAGATTTTCTCGCTTCAAGCCAGAATAATCAGATTAGCCGCCATTCAGTTGCTCATGGCGCAAGTTCAATAGAGCTGTATGAAAAAAAAGAGTCTCTAATAGGGTTGCTGGTGTTTTCACAAATAGCTCAATACATAAAACAGTCTTCTAACAAATCAAGTAACGCGGACGCTGCAAGCAGCGCCGGTTCTTGAGGCGTTAGTTGCAAAGGAAGAAGATGACTATCGAGCAGTTGGACAAGGTAGATATCATTGGAACAGACGACTCTAATATAGAGTTGGTCATCTCTGATCATCTTAAGTGGGACGATAAAAACGAAAAGCTATTACTCCTACAAGACAAGCTCAACTTATACTTGTCATTTATAGAGTCTGGAGAAATATATGAGCATTATCCCAAGGCTGTGGGATTGCCAGTAAAAATAAGTATCGTGTCTAAATACCAGCCAAACTCAGAGGCTGTTAAGTTTTTATCATTAGCTGCTAAAACCATTAAAGATGCAGGCTTTGAACTTTCACATGAAGTTAAATCAAGCAACTAACAAGCGACTGTGATTCAACC
>DCCG01000020.1:0-5574 GCA_002314145.1 Thalassolituus sp. UBA1087
CGACAGGGATGTCGCACGGGCGCGAGGCCAGGAAAAATCAAGAGAAAATGAGGGTGACGCTCCAGAAAGCGAAAAGCTGGGGGCGGCCCTGCCGGCCAGGGGATAAGTTCCCCTTGGAGGCATCAGTCACTACAGACTAGTTGTTTATAGAAAGCGGAGTACTATCAAACTGTGAGCCAGTAGTGGCCCGCAGGCGGCTTCTGACACTGACAGCCGTCTGCAGTTTACAGACGGTTGAGTCCGTTCAGTGCAGCTACCCGGTAGGCTTCTGCCATGGTCGGATAGTTGAAGGTGGTATTGATAAAATAGCGCAGCGTATTGCCTTCCCCCGGCTGCTCCATGATCGCCTGGCCGATATGAACAATCTCGGCAGCCTGGTCACCAAAGCAATGGATACCCAGAATTTCCAGCGTCTGCCGATGGAAGAGGATTTTCAGCATCCCGACCCCTTCCCCGGTAATCTGTGCACGGGCGATATTCTTAAAGAAAGCCTGCCCTACTTCGTAAGGGACTTTCTCTTCCGTCAGCTGCCGCTCAGTTTTACCAACCGAGCTGATCTCAGGAATACTGTAAATACCGGTCGGCACAGTATCGACGAAACGGAAATCTTCCGGTGAGGAGATCATCGCCGCTGCCGCACGCCCCTGATCGTAGGCAGCGGAGGCCAGTGATGGCCAGCCGATCACATCGCCGGCAGCATAAATATTCTCTACCGAGGTGCGGTATTCGCGGTCCACTTCGATCTGCCCGCGGCTGTTAGGCTGCAGGCCGACATTTTCGAGCCCGAGATCGCGGGTGTTACCACTGCGTCCGGCCGCCCAAAGAAAGGCATCGGCTTTCACTTTTTTACCGGATGCCATCACCATAGTGACGTATTTATCGTTGGCCTCGACGGAATCGAACTGTTCGTGGTGACGGATCAGAGCACCTTTGTCACGCAGGTGATAGCTGAGCGCATCCGATATTTCATCATCAAGGAAGTTCAGCAGGCGGTCACCCGGGTGAATCAGATCCACCTTGACACCGAGTCCGGTGAAGATGGAAGCGTATTCACAGCCGATCACCCCGGCACCATAAATAATCAGGGTGCGCGGCGTGTGCTCCAGATGCAGAATCGTGTCCGAGTCGTAGACGCGCGGATGGGAGAAATCGATATTGGGCGGACGCCAGGGGCTGGAGCCCGTCGCAATGACCACTTCTTTGGTATGCAGGCGGGTGTTTGTCTGACTGCCGTGGAACACATCAACGGTATTCACATCGGCAAATTTTGCTTTGCCGGTATACACATTGATGCGGTTGCGGCCATAGAACTCAGTGCGCAGCTTAACCTGCTTACCAATCACTTTTTCAGCACTTTGCAGCACCCGGGGGAAGGAAAACCAGCGGGGCTCGCCGATTTCCCGGAACATAGGATTGGTATTGAACTGAATGATCTGCTTAACCGCATGACGCAGGGCCTTGGAAGGAATAGTCCCGAGATGGGTGCAGTTCCCGCCAACCATGTTTTTATCTTCTACGACGGCGACTTTCTTACCTTTTTTAGCGGCGTTCATTGCGGCCCCTTCGCCTGCCGGTCCGGCCCCTATTACAACCACGTCGTAGTGATAATCTGTCATGCGTTATCTCTCCATATTCTGTATCAGATGTCCGTATATACGGACAAGTGTATTCTAGGTGAAAACGATTACAACGCCCGATTAGCGCTTAGTCGCATCGTAAAAGTCTGCCTGATCGGAAATTGCAGCAGCTTCTTTACTCTCTTTTTCACATTTGGCTTTATCGCCCCCGCAAACATCGCAGGCACTGTCCATGCCGATGGCAGACATACCACCACAGGAGCCACTGATCGGCTTGCGTCCGAAGATAACGCCTACCGCCATTGCAGCAATAATCGCCAACATAACGCCAAATGCCACCAAAATAGTTGTCATAACATTACTCCTGCCCGTCGGGCTGTTCAGAATTCATAAAGGCCTTGCGGAACGCCGGTGATGCCTTCTCAATAAAACCATCCTCACTGCGCACGATCATAAAAACAGCGAGCTGGTACTGTTCCGCCAATGCCATGCCTTTATCCGGTCCGGCCACGTTAAGCGCTGTGGCCCAGCCATCAGCCATGGCTGATGACTCATTGATTACAGTGACCGACGCCAGCCGGTGGGTAACCGGCCGTCCGGTAAAAGGGTTAATGGTATGAGAGTAGCGCACACCATCCTGTTCGAAATAATTACGGTAGTCGCCGGACGTCGCCACCGCGGCATTCCCGGGCTCAATAACCAGCTCCGCGCTGCGTCCTTCTGTCAGAGCTCCCGGCCGCTCAATGGCGATACGCCACGGGGCCTGGCCAGGCTTACTGCCGGCGGTACGGATCTCGCCGCCGATCTCGACCATATAGTTATGGATGTCATGAGCTTCCAGATGTTCAGCGATATCATCCACCGCCCAGCCTTTGGCAATGGCGGAGAGGTCCAGATAACGTTTGCCGTTGAGACGAATGGCCGGCTTGTCAGCATCATACTGCAGAGCATTCAGGCCTGTTTCATTCATCGCCTGTTGCAAGGCTTCTGCGGAAGGGACCTCGTCATAGCGGGCATCCGGCCCGAATCCCCAGAGATTCACCAGCGGGCCCACACTGATATCAAACAGACCGTCACTGCGGGTGTATATTGTCAGGGAATCTGCCAGCACCTCGGCCAGATCCGCCGAAACCGGGATCCAGCCATCCGCGTCTGTGGCGGCCTTGCCCTGATTTATAAGCGACAATTCAGATGCCGGATCATAGGTGGACATGATACGGTTGATGGCAGCCAGACGGCTGTCAACCTCAGCTTTCAGGCTGGCGGCGTCATCCTGCTGACCAACCCAGGCGATATGGTAGGCGGTGCCCATGGTGGGCCCTTCTATGCGGACTATTGACGCCCGGTCACTGCAGCCAGTTATGCCAACAAAGACCAGTAACAATAGTATGCGCAACATAGGACCTCCGGAAATTTGCGTCAGTATACGCCTTCACCTTTCACACTGCACTCATAGCCACCAAGAATAACCAGGAGTAATAACCTTAGAATTAATTATTACACTTAATGAACACCTGGTTATATTTTCATTATGCAGGTTTCGCTTAAAATAAGGGATTGCTATGGAGACTCACTATGTCAGAAATGATGTCAGAAGAAATGTTAGAGCTGATCGCACAGCGTTTCAGATTACTGTCGGACCCGATGCGCCTGCGGATTCTGCACCAGCTTCAGAACGGCGAGAAGTCGGTTTCAGAGCTGGTGGATGCCACCAGTGCTTCCCAGCCTAATGTATCCAAACACCTGTCGACCCTGCGTACTCACGGCCTGGTCAAGCGTCGCCAGGACGGTAATATGGCGTATTTCAGCATTGGTGCCCCCTTTATTTTTGATGTCTGCAACACAGTCTGTGACAGCATGAAGGATGAATGGGAACAGAAAACCTCTTTATTGGGCACCATGGCCTGAGCACAAACTAATACTAATAGCAGCGCCTGCCCTGCCGGTCAGGCCTTCTCAGGCAGCCGCCACACGCCAGATGGTCCGGCTGCCTTCCCCTTCCGAACGGATAAAGCCCAACTGCTTCCATTGTTTAAGCATCTGTTGAAATTGCCCGCGACCAATGCGCACATCATCCACCGCATGAGCCTTTGGGTGCAGTTTCAGTAATTGTTTCTGGATGGTGGGTGCAATAGCCCCTTCCAGCTGATTTCTCGCCCGGTCTTCACTGGCGCCGTTTTTCAGTGCCGGGGTAATCCCTAACAGCAACTGATCCATGCGGGCCGGCAGCAATACTTCTTCAAGCGACAGGTTCCCACCCTGATACACCTTAGCGGTAACCTGCAGATTGATCAGCTGGCGACTGCGCGCCAGGCGTTGACTGGGCGACAGTTCATCGCCGTCAGCCACGTCAGCCCCGGGAGTAACCACAGGCACCGGCGCTGATTTAGCCGGCAGCCACCCTTCCCCCATCTGCAGATGAGGACTGGCCAGCGATGCGCGCAGGTGCGTCATCAGCTCTTCACGCAAATGCCAGAGTTTGTACGGGGATTGCTGGGCAACCACGCGGTGAAAGCCGGCCAGGCGACGGATATCTTCGGATGGATTGGTAACCGGGGGGATGTTTTTAATGAAGGCCAGAGTAGGTTTGTTTAACGAGCGGGCGTGGACAAATTCACGATGAAGGTGGCTGATACCGGTAGGCGACATCGGCCCATAGCTGTCACCCAGCAACAGGATGAACATATCCGCTATTTCGATCTGCGAACGGACCAGATCCCAGTCATAGGGACCGGCATCTTCACGGCACGGAATACCGATATCCAGCATTCCATGCCTGGCTAATTGTCTTCCCATCTCGTAGCGTTCGAGATCCAGCCCCTGCAGGTTGGATGCAAGATATACGAGATAACGTTTTTGTCCCTGACC
Source organism: Thalassolituus sp. UBA1087 (assembly GCA_002314145.1). Taxonomy (GTDB): domain Bacteria; phylum Pseudomonadota; class Gammaproteobacteria; order Pseudomonadales; family Oceanobacteraceae; genus Venatoribacter. Next base: position 4,446 of record DCCG01000020.1, read on the forward strand.
GGAATTCACTCTCTGAACCTGAAGTAGTCGGTATAAATTATTGATTTTTCATATTAATAGACTATACCAGCGGCAAGCCGTCCAGAACATAGAGAAAAACACTAATCGTCACCAATGCCCCCAGCGTCGTCACTGCGATGGCGCGGGCAGTCAACAGGGCGTCACCCCCCATTGCGCGGGCCATAACAAAAGATGCGGCAGCCGTCGGACTGGCAAACATAATGGCCAGTACGTTCAGCTCCTCGCCGCGAATGCCCGCCAGATAGGCGCCGGCAGTAATGATCGCGGGCAACAGGATCAGCTTCAGCAAACTGATCTGCAGCACCAGGGAATTAAAACTCCCCCGCAGGCTGGCGTTCAGACTGGCGCCGACTCCCAGCAGTGCCAGTGGCAGCGTTAATTGCGCCACCAAACGCGCAGTGTCGTCAAATACCGGAGCCATACGGATGCCGGCCAATTGAAAAGGGATTGCCAGCAGGATGGCGACAATCAGAGGATTCGTAATAATGCCGCGCAGCTGCGATTGCCAGTCCGGTGCGTGACCTTTACTCAACACCAATACTGAGATCAGGTTATACACTGGCGTCACCGCGGCCAGAATCAACGCCCCCAGCGCAGCCCCGGAATCCCCATAAGCGGCAATACACACGGCCAGACCAATGATGCCGAGATTGGAACGGAACGCGGCCTGCACAAAAGCGCCGAAGGCAGGGACTGCCACATGGAAACACCGGGCCCACAGAATCACCAGTAAAGGTGCCAGCACGGCGGCGACCAGCGAACACACCACCAGATCAAGGTGCGCAGCAAGATCCAGTTCTGCCATAACAATGGCTCTGAACATCAATATGGGTAATGCCACGGTGAATACCAGACGCGATGACGTAGTAACAAAGTCATCATTAATAATCTTTCGCCAGTGAAGAAGGATACCCAGCAATATGATCAGGAAAATGGGGGCGGTCACGGCAAAAGGCGCAAAAAAAGAAGGGCTGTTCATGAAAATCTCTGCTATCCGGGAGCGCAGCACAGTACGCCAGCCAGCCAAAAAGTAAAGCGCTGGTATGTGCTCTCCCCGGTCAGGTAAAATGAACACTGTTTTCCTCTGATATCAGTTGTGGCGGGCGAC
>DCCG01000020.1:5902-193354 GCA_002314145.1 Thalassolituus sp. UBA1087
GCGACTGAGAGCCGCCCGCCACAACTGATAATTGACTCAGCGGACAGAATACAATGAAACAGGCTTACCAATGACCCGTGCAAAGAAATCGCGTTCTCTTAAACGCATACATAAAGTAAAAACCGGCAGCATCTCGAAATTTAAAGAGCAGGCACGGGGAGAAGGCCACGACCGTCAGTCAGGCAAACGGCAGAAAAAGAAAAAACTGTCGGTGTATGAAAAATTCCTGCAGGACAACCCTGAAGCCAAAGCCCGCCACGACGCCGAACTGCGCGCTGAGGCTGAGAAGGCCGCCAAAGCAAAAGCGGCGGCAGACGCCGCACAGGCCGACCAGGATGAGCCCGCTGAAAAAACGGCTGACGATGAAGATCGCCGCAACCTGCTTGATAAGCTGGATGATAAAGACTTCGGCGACATTTACTGATGGCTGAATGCCTGACGAACCTGAATCTGGCCTGCGTCCCCCCTCTGCCCGACCATGTGGCGCGCCCCTGGGATGCGGCCGACGAATATCTGCTACTGGAAACCGACGGCGATTCCCCGGGGCTGCTGGTGAACGACCGTTTTGGTGCCCTGTTCTGTGCCCGTCCTGACTGGCAGGCCTGGACCGACAGTGACAGCGCCAGGCGCAGCTGGCAGGCCAACGCGACCGACAACAATCTCTCCTGGTCACCAAAGCGGGTACTTAACCACCTCAGCGACCTGGCACCTGACACGCCTCAGGCTCTCATTAAAATGCCGAAAAGCTTTGATCAGCTGTGTTATTGGCTGGATCAGATCGCTGCCGTCAGCCCGGATGCGTCACTCTGGCTGGCCGGCATGGCAAAGCATATCCCGGTCAGCTGGCTTAAATACCTGCAGACTAACAGTGGTGAATACCATCAGTATCCGGTGCGCCGTAAAGCCAGGCTGATACAGATAAAGCACTGGCAGGGTTCCGGTGTTAAACGCCTGAGTGGCTATAAAACCCAAAGCGGACTGACCTTGACGGGCCTGCCAGGCGTGTTTGCCAGAGAAAAACAGGACATTGCCAGTCATCTGCTGCTGGCCAATATGCCAGCCGCGACAAACCACGCCAGCAAACCTGGCGCTCACCTCATCGATCTTGGCTGCGGTAATGGTCTGCTGGCACTCAGTTTTAAACAACTCTGGCCTGACCTGATGGTTACCGCCATCGATGATTCGCAATGTGCCGCAGAATCCTGTCGCATAAACGCCGGGCAGAATGAGCTGGATATCCGGGTGATTCACAATGACTCCCTGTCGGGTCTCAGTCTCAACGCCGACGTCATTGTCTGCAACCCGCCCTTTCATGACGGACACCGGCAATCCACTGATATCGCTGTGCGCATGTTCCGGGATTCGGCTGAGCAACTGGTGAGCGGTGGCGAACTCTGGGTTATAGCCAACCGTCATCTGCCCTATTTCGCTCAGCTCAAGCGTTGTTTTGGCCGTGTTAAGACCGTGGCCAGCGACCCCAGATTCAACCTTTTCCTGTGCATTAAGTAACGCCATATGCAGCAATCACAGATTCCCGTTAAGCCTGCCGAAGCCGAAATCTCCGAGAAAAACAGCCGTTTTCTGGCCATTCTGACCCCGGTCGCCAGTGAAGATGACATTCGCCACATCATTGAATCCCTGCGCCAAGCCCACCCGAAAGCCAATCATGTGGTTTCGGCCAGTCGCCTGGCAGGTGAAATACACCCCCAGGAGGGATTCAGCGATGATGGCGAGCCCTCAGGCACCTCGGGCATGCCAGTGCTCAAGCAACTTCAGCATGCAGGCGTAGTGAATGCTCTGCTTTGCGTCGTGCGTTATTTTGGCGGTACAAAGTTAGGCACGGGAGGTTTACAGCGGGCCTACAGTCAAAGTGCCCGCGCCGTGCTGGAAATGGCCGGAAACAGTGCCGGCCTCGCACCTTATCAGCCACAATATCCGGCCCGGCTGATGTGTTCTTTCCAGGATCAATCGGCCATACGACGTCAGCTGGCGCTTTATAATGCGCAGGTGATATCAGAAACCTTTAATACGGAAGGCGTTATATTGGATATTGAAGCGGGAAAAACGGATTTAATGCAGATTGAAGAATGCGTCCTTGCTGAATTTCATACTGCACAAATAGAAACAGATTAATATCAGGCTCTTTTTGAATGCCGTTCAGAGCGGACATCATCCAGATTCACCACCGGATTGGGTGAGAGATGTTCTGATATCAGTTTATAGCCGTTCTGTTCCATTTCCTTAAAACGAACGGTTACTTTGCAATGCTGCTGGGATACCCGTCTTACCGAGTGAACACAGCCACCGCCACAGACTGAACAATCGCCATTATGGGTATTCAATACAATTTCGATATCCAGATATTTGAATTTACCGCTGCCATCGCGCAGCACATTCATATTATCCAGTTCGACATTGCATTCGAAGCCCATTGGCGTCAGATCGGTCACTGTACCCTGCAATAATACTTCTTCATTCTCTTTTAACAGAACGTTTTCCATCGGGATCACACCTGTTAGCTGTATATAAATTAAACGATAGCCCATATATATAATGCTGCAATACAATTGTAAACAGCCGGCATCAATGCATGACAGGGCGAATAATGGCAGACAGGCTTTTTGTGATACATTTCATGTTTCCGTCTGTAAACAGACGTGCTGATAAGCCATATCCGGATACACCCTAATACGACCTGTATACAATCAGGTTACAGCTCATCTATTTATAATAAAGAAGAAAAATGAAAATATACAAATCTCTGATACTGCTGCTGTGTATTCTGCTGGCCGCCTGCGCCTCCCCCCGGCATATACCGCTATACACACAGGCAATAGCCGATGCCCCGGATGAGCCCCGTTTATCCGTTCAATATCTGGGCGTTGGCGGCCATATTCTGCGTTATAACAACACCACCCTGTTAACCGCCCCCTCCCTGAGCAATCCTCACTTACTTCGCCTCGGACCACTGATGCCCATCGGAACGGACAAAGCACGGGTAGACAGGTATTTACCGGACGTCAGCGACGCCGAAATGATTCTTGTCGGCCATGCTCATTATGACCACCTGATGGATGTGCCTTACATTATGGAAAAACATGCCCCTGAAGCCCATGTTTACGGCTCCCTGACAATGAAACATGCCATTCAGCCCGCGGTCAGCGAGCAGCGGATTCATGCACTGAATGAGTTGATGGGGACGGCTGATACCCCCGGCAGCTGGATATACAGCCGCAGTGGGCGCATCCGCATTATGCCGCTCCGCTCAGCCCATGCGCCGCATTTTATGGGAATTACTCTGATGCAGGGGCAATACTCTGCCGCACGCCAAACCCTGCCCTGGCATGCCTTTGGCTGGAAAGAAGGCCAGACAATGGCGTATCTGATTGATTTTTTGTCCGCCGATAGCCGCCAGCCGGTGTTCCGGATTTTTTATCAGGATTCTGCCAGTCAGGCTCCCGCAGGTCTGGTGCCGCCACTGGGAGATGGAAAAAGCATTGATATTGCCATTCTTTGCGCCGCATCATTCGCCCAGATCAAGAATTACCCTGAATCCGTTATGCACAATACTCAGGCTGGCCACTTTATTATTGGTCACTGGGAAGATTTTTTCGCTAACGACCTATCGAAGCCGCAACGTTTCGTCAGAGCAATAGACCAGGATGAATTTATGCGCCGTTTCCGGTTAGCATTGCCCCACAACAGCAGCTGGGCTCTGCCCGGACTGTTTTCGGTACAGTATTTTAACCACCAGGGATTCATAGCACAGTGACTTCACCAGCCCGCCGCGCCGCCTACAGTTTTTTAATTGCCCGGGTTAATGCCCCTCATATTCAGCTGGCGGAGGCATCCGGCCGGGACGATATGTCTGCGCTGACAAAACTGATGCAGAAAGCAGACGCTTATCTTAAGGGAGAGCTTAAATCCGAAGCGAACCTGCAGCGCTTTCATGAAGCCTTCTGCCAGTGGCGTGAACAACAGCCTGCCGCCACCAATCTCAATGACAGCATCATCGAGCTGATTAACTCCGCCCTTTATGCCACGGTCGAAATGCTGTTCGATGGTGAATGTGACGATACCCCGCTGCTGACCGGCGCGGTCAATGAGCTGTACGCTGACATGGAAGCGGCCGGCACAGATACACAGGAAATGATCCGTTACTTCAACAGCCTGTCCGAAGCCTGTGACACAGTCGTCAGCGATAACGCCTCACGGCCGTTACCCGCTGCGTATTTTGATCTGCTGCAGGAAGCCGATGCCAGTCTGTTTGGTCTGGCGCGCTGATATCTGGCATTCTGCCAGTGTAATAACCAGAGGATAAATAATGAAAAACCTGATTGCTCTGACCCTCCTGACCCTCAGCCTGCTGGCGCCGGCTACCAATGCCCTGCCCCATGATCTGGACCGCCTGCGGTTAAAAGATCAGCACGATACACCGGTAAAAATTCCCACTGATACCCGTTATGTGGTCTTTGCCCATGATATGTCCAGCAAAGACCTGGTGGAAGAATGGCTGGAATCCAAAGATGATGGCTTTATGAAGAATAACCGCATTGTATATGTGGTTAATATCAGTGGCATGCCGCGCATTATTGCCCGGATGTTTGCTTTCCCGGCACTGCGCAAGCTTCCTTATCAGGTCATTATTGATGAAGTCGGACAGAAAACCGGAGACTGGGAGACCCGGGATTCTGCCGTATCTGTCTTTACAGTTAAGGATCTGTCGGTCACTGACACAGCGTTTATCGATGATTCAGCCGAACTTGACGCCCTGATCAGCGGGAAAGAAACGGCCAGCGCTGCAGAGCAACCAGCTCCGGATGCAGCAGAGGAGTCTGCCACAGCACCGGCGGAATGATCACAGGCAAGCCAAACACTGCTACAATGCCCGGGTTTTTAACCGGGCATTAATATCATCCACATGACTCCAGAATTACTCTCTCCGGCGGGCACCTTCCGCAACATGGAATACGCATTTGCCTATGGCGCCGATGCGGTTTATGCAGGCCAGCCAAGGTACAGCCTGCGCGTACGCAACAACGATTTCACCCTCGACAACCTCGGCAAAGGCATTGCCCGCGCCCACGAGCTGGGGAAGCAATTTTACGTTGCCAGCAATATCGCCCCTCACAACAGTAAAATCGACACTTATATGCGCGATATCGAGCCCGTGATCGCGATGAATCCGGATGCGCTGATCATGTCAGATCCGGGCCTGATCATGATGGTCAAAGACCGCTGGCCGGATACCGTGATTCATCTGTCTGTGCAGGCCAACGTGGTGAACTACGCTTCTGTCGAATTCTGGCGCCGCCAGGGCGTCAGCCGCATTATTCTGTCACGGGAATTATCGCTGGATGAGATTGCTGAAATCCGCCAGCGCTGTCCGGAAATGGAGATTGAAGTCTTTGTGCACGGTGCGTTATGCATCGCCTACTCCGGCCGCTGCCTGTTATCCGGCTATATGAATCACCGCGACCCGAATCAGGGTACCTGTACCAATGCCTGCCGCTGGAAGTACGACGCCCACGAAGCGCAGGAAACCCCGTCCGGGGACATCATTCCCGCCGGCGTCAGTGAATTTGATCCTACTCTTGGCCAGGGCAAAACCACGGATCAGATCTTTCTGCTGCAGGAAGCGGGCCGGGATAACGAGTACATGCCGGCCTTTGAAGACGAGCATGGCACCTACATCATGAACTCCAAAGACCTGCGCGCCATTCAGCACATTGAAAAGCTGGTGGAGCTGGGTGTCCATTCGCTGAAAATCGAAGGACGCACCAAGTCGCATTATTACGTTGCCCGCACAGCCCAGGCCTACCGCAAAGCCATTGATGATGCGGTCGCCGGGCGCCGGTTTGACAAAAACCTGATGGATACCCTGGAAAACATGTCAAACCGCGGCTACACCGAAGGTTTTTTCCGCCGCCATGTGCATGATGAATATCAGAATTACGAACGCGGTGTATCAACCAGCACCCGCCAGCAGTTTGTTGCTGAAGTGCAGCAGGATAACGGCGACACCCTGACGCTGGAGGTTAAAAATCGTTTTCAGACCGGTGACCGGCTGGAATTGATGACTCCGGCAGGTAACCTTGAATTTACCCTGACATCCATCACAGACCGTAAAGGGCAATCACGCGATGATGCTCCGGGTTCGGGGTTTGTTGTCAGTATCGACCGTCCTGAGGGTTGCCCGCCGGGCGATCTCAGTAAGGCGCTGCTGATCCGCAATCTGCCGGACATGTAAGTCAGCAGGCAAGTACCCATCGGCGGCAACTGGTCTGCTTTGCTATAGTTAATGCGTTAATCCGCAGCCAGTTACTGCCAGAGGAATACATGAAAATACTGCTTTACTTTCTGCTGTTCACTGCCTCATTGACCCACGCGAAAGAAGACCCGGCGATGATCGCGGTGAAGAGTGAAGCGGACGCATTTATGGCGGAAGTGGCGACCGAACAGGATGTCATCCGCCGCCACCCTCCGTTCCTGAAAAAACTCATCCGCGACCATTTTGTTCCTCTGGTGGATGAAGAATACATGGCCCGCCAGATTCTCGGTAACCACTGGAAACGGGCTTCCTTCAGCCAGCAACAGGCATTTATGACAGCCTTCCGGGAAAAAATTCTGGCGACCTATGCCAGTGCCTTTTCCGCTTACTATGGCAAAGACATCCAATTCAAACCGGCGCAGTACAGTGACAAGCGGAAAAAAGCGCTGGTAGAAGGGGTAATCCGTAATAACGGCAATACCGTCCGGGTTGATTTCCGTCTGTATAAAATCCGCCAGCAGTGGAAAGTGTATGACATCATGATTAACGGCATGAGTCTCACCCGGTCGTTCCGTGAACAGGTTGCACGTAATATCGACCAGCAGGGTCTGGCTCAGACTGTTTCCATTCTGAATAAAGAATATCAGGACGAAACGCCGGTTTTACGCTTTGGCGCCCAGAGCTGGGGGCCATACATGGGCCCCGGCCTGCCCAACCAGGGGCTGGCCATTAATATTGTTGCGCAGGCCTTCGCTCAGCTCGGGTACCGCACCGAAATCACCTTTCTGTCAGGCCCGAGTATCGACAGCAAAACCGATGAAGGGCAACTGGTCGGTGACGTTGCCGTCTGGCAAAGTGAAAACCCGGATACCGATTACTTTTATTCCGCCCCTTACCTGGCCAATGAACTGGTTTTTGTAAAACGCAGCACAGACCCTTTTGTGTATCAAAATGCGCAGCATATGAAAACATTCATTCAGGGCAAAGGCTATCGCCTCGGTCTGTATGAAGATGTGGATTACGGCAGTGCGATTAAGAAAAAGCTGTCGGGCTTTGTGATTGACCGCAGGGATTACTGCTCACAGCTTATCCGTGACGTCGCCAATAAATCGCTGGATGTAGCGCTGCTGGATCACTGGGCCGGTTCCATTGAAATGAAACAGACCCCGGCGGTCGCAGATCACCTGACTATGCTCAACACTCCGATCGGCGAACGGCTGATGCATCTGCGTGTTAAACGGACAGCCGAAGATGCGGATGTTATAATCGACGCTTTCAATACCGGACTGTCCCGCATCCGTGACAATGGCACCTACGCCGAACTTTTAAAACTCCACAAGTACAGTCAATGAATTTTGATATTTTATATATCGATGAGCACCTCATCGTTCTTAATAAACCCGCGGGCCTGCTGAGTGTTCCCGGGCGTTACAACAAAGATTCGGCGTTTGGCCGGCTGGCCGCAGAATACGGTGAATTACATATTATTCATCGTCTGGATATGGATACATCGGGCATTATTGTTTACGCCCGCAATAAACCGGCACTGACCCATGTGCAGCAACAGTTTGAAAAACAGCGCACGCGCAAAGTATATGAAGCGGTTTTGACCGGCGTACTGCCCGGCTCTCACGGTTGTATTAATATGCCCATCTGCGTCGACTGGCCCAACCGCCCGCTGCAGAAAATCAGCCACACAAAAGGCCGTTACGCCCTCACCCGCTGGCAAAAGCTGGGCACCACAGATAAAGGAAGCCGGGTCGAACTCTACCCCAAAACCGGGCGCTCACATCAGCTCAGAATTCATATGCAACAGCTGGGACACCCGATCATTGGCGACGTATTTTATGCCGGTGATGCTGCCCGCCAGGAAAAGCGCCTGCTGCTGCATGCCCGCGAGCTGGATTTTACTCACCCGGTATCCGGTGAGGCGATGGCGATCGTCTGTCGCCCGGATTTTTAAAGCCCAGACGACGCTTGTTTTCTTTGCCAGAACAGTAATGCCGCTAACAACAGAGTGAAAAAAATCAGACCGGTGGCGAGAATAGCCACCGCAATCCCTCCGAACAGATAAGGTGCTTTCATCAGAGTGCTCATCAGGGAATCCTGATAATAAAAAAACCATTCGTGGTTTTCGGGAAATATCCATACATGCAGCTGATAAAACACGGCTTTCGGACCGGCGATCAGCAATACCGCGCCACTGACAACCGCCACCACGGCCAGACATATACCCTGCGTTTTCCATTGCGGCTGAATTCCCCGGCGTATTAATCCACGGCCAAACACCAACGCAATCACCGCCGCCGTCAAACCAATAAAGGACACGATTTCGATCAGATTGGCGACATCCTGCAGGTGTTGAACTTCCGCTTTACGCAGCAGGTTTTTTGTTTGTCCGGATGCCGTAGTAAAGCGGATATCGGTCAGTCCTTCGCCCTGGTGATGGACTGCCTGCACAATATCTGCAAACAAGGCGCTGTACGCTTCTTTATTCAGGCCTTCGAAGCCACTGATATAACGGTTCTGAGGCGCGAATTTTTCGATATGCGCGCCGATATCGTACCAGTCGTACCAGAAATCATAGTTGTAGTTCCGGGCCGCCTGAACGTACCAGCCAGCGGTCAGACTGGTCAGCAAACCGGAGAACAACACTACAAACCATAAAATCTGACTGCTTTTTTTCATGATAAACCCTGAATAAAACCCATTATTTTTTCCGCCACCGCCGCACTGGTAGCAGACTCCAGATGAAAATGATGATGGCCCGGCAATTCGCAATATTCTATGCGCGGAAAATACGCCGAGCGGCTGCGTATCAGGCTTTCCGGAATCAATCCCTGCTGCGCCCGGATAGCCAGCGCCGGACAGTTTAAGGCACCGGCAAAAGCCGCCACCTGCTCTTCTGTCAGCCGCATCCGCGAGGTATCACGCAACCTGGGGTCAGTACGCCAGAAACAATGATCGTCAGTGTGCTGCAGATTGCGCTCAGCCACCGGCAGGATGGCGTCAGCACTCAGCCCGGGCGTTTGCCGCAGCCGGGCGCTTAACGCGTCTTCTGTACTCTGATAGGTTTTGCGCTCATCTGCCGGACGCACCCGCCGCTCCCGCACCGCCCTGGCCAGTTGCGCCGGGGCCCCGCTCGCGGGAGTGGTTAGCGGTCCGAGTGCGTCCAGGGCAATAAAACCACGACACCATTGCGGAAAGGCGCCGGCAAACAGCAACCCCGCGGCACTGCCCATGGAATGACCGAGAATCACCGGCGGCCGTGACAACGGCAGCTGATTGATCAGATCATAGATGGCTTCGACCCCACTCCAGATCAGATAATCGCCGCCATCACCCAGCCAGTCACTGTGACCGTGTCCGGGCAGATCGGGGGCAACAAGGTGGCAGCCTTTAAGCTGGGGGGCAATGCGCCCGAACGACGCAGCGTTATCAAGCCAGCCATGCAGCGCGATGATGGTCTGATCGTTACGCGGCTCTCCCCAGCTGAGCCCTGCCAGCTGACCATAACGACAGCGCCAGTAGTGTTCTGTCGCTGAATCCGGATATTCGCCGTGGGTCATAAATACGTCTCCAGCCATTGGCGGATGAGACCGGCGGTTTTTTCCGGGTATTCCAGGGGAAACATATGCGAACCAGGCAGCCAGCGTACCGTCATTCCCAGGCGACTGTGCATTAACGCGCCATTCACCCGCCGGTACACTTTACTTTCGCTCCCCCCTATCGCCAGACCAGGAACGCTTAGTGGCTGCACAGCCCTGATGTTGTGTGGGATGGTGCGATAAATCTGCAGCTCTGTGGCCGGATCGAAGCGCAGCCTGACGCCCTCTTCACAGGGTTCGGTACCGGCTTCGACGTAATCTCTCAGGCAATCGGGATCGAACCGTTTCATCAGGGTTTTACCCCTGAAATATTCGAAGGCTTCATTGCGGTCAGCCCATACCGCGCGGCGACCATCACTGCGCCCGCCCGGGGTGATGCGATCGACCATACCCAGCCATTTGGCCAGCCGCAGACCATTGGCCTGCAGTCGGGTCAGCGCGGGCGAATCCAGCATGATGATGGCCTTAACCAGATCCGGACGGCGCTGCGCCACCATTAAACTCAACAGACCACCCAGTGAGTGCCCCGCGGCGATTACCGGCTGCTGATATTCCCGTTCAAAAAAATGAATCAGCTCATCGCACAGGTGCGCCCAGTTGTCCGTTACCGGGTACACAGGGTTGTGAGCAAGACGGTCAATGACCTGTACGTTGTAATCCGCCTGCAGGGACGACAGCATTTTGCGGTAACTGCCCCCCGGAAAGCCGTTGGCGTGAGAAAAATGCAGAATGTCTTTCATAGAGTTCGGTGGCCGGGCCGCTTACCTGACTTTTGTGACGGTAAGCTACCCTGTGTCCCGGCACCAGACAAGGGGCGTTTATGTCAGAAGCCCGCTGTTGAATCAAAGACCATCCAGTACCGGATACCAGACATCTTTCACCGTCATGCAGCCAGCCGCCGCAATATCACCTTCCAGGCGCCAGACTTCCGCCGGTGACCAGGGCTGATCATACACCTGGCCGTCCACCAGAACGGCGGCCAGATGGCCTACCAGCGGCAGGTGCGAAACCAGTATCTGATCTTCCTGGCAGCGGCTGAGCTCATCCAGTAAGGCCTGCAGATCCGCATCCGGCGTCAGCAAAGCGGATACCTGAACATCCACCTCCAGCTGGTTACCTATCTGCTCAGCCGTCTGCATGGCCCTGACGTAAGGACTGGAGAAAACGCTGACTTTGTTCTGAACCTGTTGTTTAAGCCAGCCGGCAGCGCCGGCGGCCTGTTCAATACCGCGCGGTTTCAGTTCGCGGTTACTGTCGTCAACAGCGCCCTGTACGGCAGACCCATGACGGACAATATAGATATTCACTGGCAGACACCCTGCTATTCATCATCTGAGGGCCAGTCTGTGAACGGGAAGGGTTTTTCTTCGCTGCTGCCGGAAAGATAGTGCACAATCTGCTGGATGTAGACGCCCAGCGACTGACCAAAGCCGGCCAGCGCTTCATTCGGGTGTCCGGTCAACAGGCGGAACAGCCATTGACCGAGCGTGACAACCAATAAAACAAGATCGAGCACCCGGTACACCAGGAAGAAAAGTGCGATGTATAACGTCCGCAACCAGAAGGCATCTGACGTTACATTTTCCTTAAAATCGTTCATTTCTGACCTCATGGATTACTGTTGCTGGCAGTGGCTGGTGAATTAAATTTCGTGTCTTGGCAATGCAAATTCAACATCAGACGCATGATCGCCTGTCATCAACCCCTGAGCAACAACCCGGGGATCGGCGCCGCCAAAGAGTACTTCATAGGCGCCCATCACAAGGGGCATATAGATACTGGATTCAGCAGCTTTTGCCCTGACATAACGCAAGGTATTTACACCTTCCGCCACTTCGCCCAGTTCGTCTACGGCCTGATCCAGGGTTTTGCCTTCGCCAATGGCGTATCCGACCCGGTAATTGCGGCTCAGCGGCGACATACAGGTCACCACCAGATCACCCACCCCGGCCAGCCCCAGAAACGTCAGTGGGTTGGCGCCCTGCGATACTGCAAACCGGCTCATTTCCGCCAGCGAGCGGGTGATGATCATGGCTTTGGTGTTTTCCCCCATCCCCAGCGCGGCAACAAATCCGGAGACGATGGCGTAGATGTTTTTCAGGGCGCCGCTTAATTCCACACCGTAGAGATCATTGGAAGCGTACACCCGGAAGTAATCACAGCTCAGAGCTTGTTGAAGATTTCGTCGTAAGTCACTGTTTTCACTTGCAAAAACAGTCGCCGCCAATTCTCTTTTGGCAATTTCTTTGGCCAGGTTCGGGCCGGACAATACGCCAATGGGATTATCCGGGCAGAGTTCACTGAGCACCTGACTCATAAGCTTGAAACCTTCCGGTTCAATGCCCTTGGTGGTACTGATCAGAGCCTGTTCCGGTGTCAGCCACTGATGAAAAGAGGCCACCACTTCCCGCACCGACTTACTGGGCACAGAAACGAAAATCGCATCCGCCCCGGTGACGGCCTGCTGCAGAGAGACTGATGCTTTCAACTCAGGGTTGAGCTTTACGCCGGGCAGGTATTGTTCATTGTGGTGGGTGTCGTTGATTTCCCGGGCTGCGTCTTCATTGCGCAGCCAGAGCGTTGTATCAATGCCGTTGTCGGCGAGGATGTTACCGATCACGGTACCAAAACTTCCGCCGCCAATGACGGCTGCTGTCTGTATGGCCACGGGGCCCCCTAAGGCTTTTTAATTAATTCTCAGAACCATTGCTGTCTGACTCCAGCGAGTCGACCAGTTCGCGGAACGCATCCTTGTTCTTGTCATTCAGAGTCATCAGCGCCCGATGGGCAGAGATCACCTGCTCCCGGGCGGTGTCTTCGTCCAGCGATTCCGCCACCCAGTCACAGAAATCTGCTTCATCGTCGAAAGGCTCATCCATAATATGGAAGACCTGATCAAAGCCCATACTGAGCAGAATCCGGGTAATCCCGGGATTGGGACTGGCGATGGTGGGTGTTATATCGAACTTTTCCCGGCAGACAATGGAAATCTTGGCCATCTGCCCGAGCGTGGTGCTGTCCACGCCCTCGGCGTGGGATAAATCAATCACCACATTGCGGAATTCTCCCGCCGAGAGAATTTCGTCCAGGTAATTTTCAAAGGCGGAACTCAGGTTCAGGCGCACATCCCCCAGCAGGCGGATCACATGCACCCCGCGACAATAAGCTACCTGAATACTTCCTGATTTCATAAACGTCCCCGCCTTACGGCCATCAATGCGATATCGTCGGGCAGATCCCCGGTTGTCCCGGCACCCAGTTCAGTGGCGATGCGGGACAGATCGCCCGCGCTTCTTACCGCGACATTCAGCAGCATGGCTTCTTTATCATTCAGCGTAGACTCTTTCATAATCTCCAGTATACCGTCAGAGAACATCAGGAGTGCAAAGTTCTTCTGCAATGCGACCTGATATTCCTCATACCTGGCTTCACTGAACAGCCCCACCGGCATGCCTCTGCCTTCCAGATAGCGCCCCCCTTCCCCGTCAAGCAGCACCGGCATAGGGAAATGGCCGCCAACACTGTAACGCATCTGCAGGGTGCGGGTATTGATAACGCCATAAAACATGGTCAGGTGCTTTTCCAGCTCAGACGCCAGCAGCTCTGAATTGATGCGATCCAGCACTCTGGCGGGATGAATCAGGTCATCACTGGAGCCGCGCTGACGGTTGCGGCGCAGGCGATAGGTCAGGTTTTTCAGCAATACGGTGACAAACGCCGACGAGGCACCATGGCCGGACACATCGGCGATATAAAAGGCGAGCTGGTTGTCGCCCAGTTCAAAATAGTCCAGAAAGTCCCCACTGAGCATGAGGGAGGGATAAATCCGATGTTCACAACGGATGGATTCGTATTCCAGCGGATCGGGCAACATACGCAGCTGAGCCTGACGCCCGGCCTGCTGGTCATTACGCAGCTCGTTAAGGCCACGCTTCAGCTCGCGGTTGGTTTTTTCCAGATGATCACGGTAAGCCTGATTATCCGCTTCCAGACGGGCCCGCTGCAGCGCCTTATTCAGCGAATGGTGCAGCACTTCCAGATCAAGAATGGGTTTCACCAAAAAGTCATCGGCGCCGAGCCGCAACGCGCGCACCACATCATCCATCACCCCGGCGCCACTGACGACAATAACCGGCAGTTGCGGGTAACGTTGTTTGATGATTTCAAGAAGCTCAATGCCGTGGGTGCCGGGCATTTTCAGGTCACAGACGACCGCATCCGGCAGCTGCTGCGCCAGTATGCTTAACGCCTGCTCCGCATTATCCGCCGGAAGGGCCTGATAGTCGTAGTCATCAAGGAAAGCGACCATACTGTCACGAACGGTTGAATCATCATCGATGACCAGCACACTAGCGGCCATTCGTTGCTCCTGGTGTCTGTGCCTGCCGGGTTGTTATATGACAGTGCCTGTTGCGCTAAGAATCCTGTGATTCCGGCGAACACTACCCCCATCGGCTCAACCATGCAATCCCCTGCCTGCCTGCGGAATCAGAAATAGACGATTACGATCTTTGTCTGATCGTTTTTTGATCCCAATAACGATAAATAAACTATGAAAACTGCCGTGAACTGGCACAGAGCATGCTGAATTTTTCTCAATGTACAAAATTTAGTCACTGGTGATAGCATCGAACAAACCTATCAAGGAGAACGCCCATGACAAGCCTGGCCCGCAACTACCAAGAAAAAAGGGATTTCATCCGTATGCAGGTCTCAGCACCGGCCGTGCTGACACTGGACAACGGCAACAACGTTGAACTCACCTGTCTGGATCTGAGCAGCAGCGGCGTGCAGTTGCAGCATTTTGAACCACTGCCGGTCAATATCGCCGGTACCCTGGTGATTTCCAGCGGCGGCGGTTACACCAATCCACTGGAAGCCCGCATCACTGTATGCCGGGTGCAGCAGCTGGGGGCCGATGAATATCGCATCGGGGCTGTCATCGACAACCTTCTCTGATACAAAAAAGCCCGCTTAACGCGGGCTTTTTTGTACATATTCAGATACCGCTCAGCGACGGCTTATTTAAAATAAGCATTCTCTGCCTGGGTGTGGTCTGTCACATCCCGTACGCCATTAACCTCAGGGACTTTGGCGATCAGCGATGCTTCGACCCCGTCTTTAAGCGTCATATCCACTGCACTGCACCCCTGACAGCCGCCACCAAACTGCAGTACTGCGATGCCGTCGCTGGTGAACTCGACCAGACTCACTTCACCACCATGGGAAGCCAGCCCAGGGTTAATTTCGGTATACAACAGATAATTAATACGCTCTTCCACCGGGCTGTCGGGGCTGACCTTAGGCATTTTGGCATTGGGTGCCTTAATCGTCAGCTGACCGCCCATACGGTCTTTGGCAAAATCAATCACCGCCTCTTCCAGATATGGGATGCTCATGCCTTCAACGTATACGCGGAGCTTGTCCATTTCCTGAAGTTCGTCACTGTCATGGACTTCCTCCGGACGGCAGTATGCCAGACAGGTTTCGGCATACTTGGTACCCGGTTGAGTAATAAAAACGCGCACCGCCATTCCGTCTACGTTCTGTTTCTCCAGCAATTCAGCCAGATACGTTTCTGCGTCCGGAGTGATGGTTATGTAACTTGTCATGGTGTCTACCTCGCTCATATGGGCGCATTGTAAACCATGCGCGCGCCGCAACAAAATACCCTAGTAAAATGGTTGGATAAGACACACCGACCAACCTCTGGTACAATTCGCGCCCATTTTTCCGCCAGTCCTTTGCCCAAAAGCCAATGAGTCAGAAGAACATGCCGATCAATACAAGCCGCCAACAGCGTATCGCCCAGTTAAAACAAGCCCTGAGTGAAAGGATTCATATCCTTGATGGCGGCATGGGCACCCTGATTCAGTCCCATCAGCTGGAAGAAAAAGACTACCGCGGTGCCCGCTTTGCCGATATTCCCCAGGAAGTAAAAGGTAACAATGACCTGCTGGTACTGACCCAGCCCGGGATTATTGCCGGCATCCACCGCCAGTATTTTGAAGCCGGTGCCGATATCGTTGAGACCAACACCTTTAACTCCACCCGCGTGTCACAGGCAGATTACGCGATGGAGGATCTGGTGCCGGAGCTTAACCGTGAAGCGGCCGCCATCGCCCGCCAGGTGGCTGATGAGGTCGCGGCAGAAACCGGCATTCCGCGCTACGTGGCCGGTGTTCTGGGGCCAACCAGTAAAACCTGCTCAATCTCCCCCGACGTTAACGACCCTGGCTACCGTGCTATTACCTTTGACCAGCTGGTAGAAGAATACACTGAGGCGACCCACGGCCTGATGGACGGCGGCGCGGATCTGCTGTTGATTGAAACGATTTTTGACACACTGAATGCCAAAGCGGCGGTCTATGCGGCTCAGAGTGTGTTCGAAGCGCGCGGTGAAGAATTGCCCATCATGATTTCCGGCACCATCACAGATGCATCCGGACGCACGCTGTCGGGACAGACCGCGGAAGCCTTCTACAACTCGCTGGCCCATGCAAAACCGCTGAGCATCGGCCTCAACTGCGCGTTAGGCGCGGAAGAGCTGCGCCCGCATATCGAAGAACTGTCGAACAAAGCCAATTGCTTTGTCTCGGCCCACCCCAACGCCGGCCTGCCCAATGAGTTTGGTGAATACGATCAGACACCGGCTGAAATGGCGGCGATTGTGGAAGAATTTGCTGCTTCCGGATTTCTTAACATCCTTGGCGGCTGCTGTGGGTCCGAACCGGCGCATATCAAAGCGATTGCCGAAGCTGTCGCCAAACACAAGCCACGTGTGATACCGGACATTAAACCCGCCTGCCGGCTGTCCGGCCTTGAACCTTTCAACTTTGACGAAGACAGCCTGTTTGTAAACGTCGGTGAGCGCGCCAACGTCACAGGCTCCGCCAAGTTCAAACGTCTGATTGTTGAAGAACAATACGATGAGGCACTGGAAATCTGTCGAGAGCAGGTAGAAAACGGCGCCCAGATTATCGACATCAACATGGACGAAGGCATGCTCGATTCAGAGGCCGCTATGGTGCGCTTCCTGAATCTGATCGCCTCTGAGCCGGATATCGCCCGTGTTCCCATCATGGTGGATTCTTCCAAATGGGAAATCATTGAAGCAGGCCTGAAATGCATTCAGGGTAAGGCCGTCGTGAATTCGATCTCCCTTAAAGAAGGTAAAGAAGAGTTCGTTGCCAAAGCCAAAGCCTGCCTGCGTTTTGGTGCTGCCGTCGTGGTCATGGCGTTTGATGAGGATGGTCAGGCTGACACGGAAGCACGCAAAAATGAAATCTGTGAAAATTCGTACCGTATTCTGGTAGATGAAGTCGGCTTTCCGCCGGAAGATATTATTTTTGACCCGAATATTTTCGCGGTCGCCACCGGTATCGAGGAACACAACAACTACGCCGTCGATTTTATTAATGCCTGCAAATTCATCACCAGCAATCTGCCGTACGCAAAAATTTCCGGTGGTGTTTCCAATGTATCCTTCTCGTTCCGCGGCAATAACCCGGTCCGTGAAGCTATCCATTCCGTATTCCTGTTTTACGCCATCAAAAACGGCCTCAGCATGGGTATTGTTAATGCCGGCCAGCTGGCGGTTTACGATGACCTGCCTGCGGAACTGAAAGAGCTGGTTGAAGACGTCGTTCTTAACCGCCGCGATGATGCGACCGATCGCTTATTGGCAGTGGCTGACAATTACCGTGGCGACGGTTCAGTGGCAGAAAAAGAAGACGAAGAATGGCGTTCACTGCCGGTGGCAGAACGTTTGACGCACGCTCTGGTGAAAGGCATTAATGCCCAAGTGGAAGCCGACACCGAAGAAGCCCGACAGAACTTTGACCGCCCGATCGAAGTAATTGAAGGTCCGCTGATGGATGGCATGAACGTGGTCGGCGATCTGTTTGGTTCAGGCAAAATGTTCCTGCCTCAGGTGGTAAAAAGCGCCCGGGTCATGAAACAGGCGGTTGCTTACCTGTTGCCATTTATTGAAGAAGAAAAAGACGGCAAATCAGAAACCCAGGGCAAGATTCTGATGGCAACCGTAAAAGGCGATGTACACGACATCGGTAAAAATATTGTCGGCGTCGTACTGCAGTGTAATAACTTTGAAGTCATTGATCTCGGCGTTATGGTGCCGGCCGAAAAAATCCTGAAAACGGCGAAAGAAGAAAACGTCGATATTATCGGGTTGTCCGGGTTAATCACCCCATCACTGGATGAAATGGTGCACGTTGCCCGTGAAATGCAGCGCCAGGATTATCACCTGCCATTGCTGATCGGTGGCGCCACCACCTCCAAAGCACACACGGCCGTCAAAATTGAGCCGCAATACCAGAACGATATCGCTGTGTATGTGGCCGATGCGTCCCGTGCCGTAGGGGTTGCTCAGAAACTGGTCAGCGCCAGCGCGAAAAAAGAATTCATCGCCGAACGCCGGACAGAATACGAAGCGGTCAGAGAGCGCAATGCCAATCGCAAAGCCAAAGCCCTGCTCAGCTATCAGGATGCCTGCGCCAATCCGTTTGATGGCCAGTGGGACAGTTACACCCCGCCGGCACCGGTTAAAACCGGCATCACCCGCTACGATCATTATGATCTCGCGGAGCTGGCAGAATACATCGACTGGACGCCGTTTTTCATGTCCTGGGAACTGGCCGGCAAATACCCCCGTATTCTGGAAGACGAAGTGGTGGGCGAAGCTGCCACCAATTTGTTTAAAGATGCCCAGGTCATGCTGCAGCGCATTATCGATGAGAAACTGTTCAACGCCAGAGCCGTGGTTGGCATCTGGCCGGCCAACCGTGTCGGAGCCGACGATATTAAAGTGTTCGATGCCGACAGCAACGAAGAGCTGGCCATACTCCATCATCTGCGTCAGCAGACCGACAAGCCTAACAGTCAGCCGAATTATTCCCTGGCCGATTACATCGCACCACAAGGCACACACGACTATATCGGTGGTTTTGTAGTGACCGCCGGTATTGAAGCCGAACGTCTGGCACAGGAATTTGACGCCAACCACGACGACTACAACAGCATCATGATGAAAGCACTGGCCGACCGCCTGGCCGAAGCCTTTGCTGAACGCATGCACGAGATTGTACGTAAAGAGCTGTGGGGCTATGCCCGCGACGAAAAACTGAGCAACGACGATCTGATCAAAGAAAACTACAAAGGCATCCGCCCGGCCCCCGGCTATCCGGCGTGCCCGGATCACACCGAGAAAGAAACCCTGTTCCGTCTGCTGGATGCAGAAAACGCCACTGGCGTATCGCTGACAGAAAGTTTCGCCATGACGCCGGCAGCGTCGGTCAGTGGCTGGTATTTCTCCCATCCGGACGCAAAATACTTTGGCCTGGGCAAAATCGGTAAAGATCAGGTCGAAGATATCGCTGCCCGTAAAGGTATGGATGTCGAAACCATGGAGCGCTGGCTGGCCCCTCACCTCAGCTACGACCGCTGAATTTTTATGATGCATCCTGTGCAGGGCTGGCAAAAAACCATGGCATGGGTCGGCGCCTTTCTCCGCATCGAGGAAAAGCGCCTGAACCGCATTATGGCCATCAGTGTCCCCATTATTGGTGGCATGCTGTCACAGAGCGTCATCAATCTGGTCGATGCAGCCATGGTCGGACGTCTGGGGGATGCCGCACTGGCCGGTGTCGGCATTGGCTCATACGCAACCTTTATTACGGTTTCTGTGGTCATGGGGCTATCGGCGGGTGTGCAGGCAATGGTTGCCCGGCGCCAGGGCGCAGGCCAGTTCGATCAGATCGGTGAACCCCTGATTGCCGGTTTGCAGCTGGCTGCGTTAATCGGCCTGCCACTGACCCTTGCCGTGTACATTGCCACACCCTGGATTATTCCCCTGTTCAACCGTGATCAGGCGGTGATCGATATTGCCGCCCCCTACTTTGAGTGGCGCACCCTGGCCACCATTGCAGTGGGCATGAACTTTGTCTTCCGGGGCTTCTGGAATGGCATCAGCGAAGGCAAAAAATACCTCTATATTCTGCTGCTGATGCACCTGGTCAATATTATCGTCAGCTGGGTGCTTATTTTCGGCATCGGCGGCTGGCAGGGTTTCGGTGCGGTCGGTTCCGGCATGGGGACCACCATTGCGCTGTTTTTCGGCTGCGGCATGAATTTCTGGCTGACCTTTCACCGCCACCGCGAACGCTTCCGGTTATACGGTGTCAGTGCCGAAACCATGCGCAACATTGTGCGCCTCACTATACCCAACTCCACCCAGCAAACGCTGTTTGCACTCGGCAATGGTGTGTTGTTCTGGATTATCGGTCAGGTTGGCACTCAGGAGCAGGCCATCGGCCATATTCTCATCAGCCTGATGTTGCTGATGATTCTGCCGGCGGTGGGTCTCGGCATGGCGGCAACCAGTCTGGTCGGCCATTCCCTGGGACGCGACGCCCGCGACGATGCCTATCGCTGGGGGTGGGAAGTCACCCGGGTGGCGATGTTAATTATGGCGATTGCCGGCCTGCCGCTGTGGCTGTTCCCGGATTATGTCCTGCGAATATTCACCCCGCATCCGGAGCTGATTGCCCTGGGCGAATGGCCACTGCGCATCACCGGCCTCAACATCACACTGGAAGTGACTGCTATGGTACTGACTCAGGCATTACTCGGCGCCGGAGCCAGCAAACAGGTCATGGTGATTAATCTGCTGATGCAATGGTGCGTGCTGCTGCCGCTCGCTTTTCTGGTGGGGCCTGTGGCCGGTTTCGGTTTGCTCGGAATCTGGTTGCTTCAGGGCATACAACGTATTACTTTATCCGCCATCTACGGCGCTATCTGGCGACAACAGCACTGGGGCCGGATTTCATTTTAAGGTAACACCAGACGGTCACAATAAGACGGTCTGATTTTCCCGAGGCCATTATGCCAACAGCCATTCCCCTTCAGCCTGTTTCTGCTTATGAATTCATCACACCAGTGGTGGCTCATCGTGGCGCCAGTGGCCAGGCGCCGGAAAATACCGCCGCAGCCATCCGTCTGGCGGCGGCTCAGGGAGCACATTGGGTTGAAGTCGACGTCACCATCAGTGCCGATGGTTTCGCGGTTATTCATCATGATCACGATCTCAAACGCTGTTCTGACGGCTCCGGGCTGGTTATCCAGCAGCCACTGGCGCAGCTGAGAAACCTGGATTGTGGCAGCTGGTTTGATGCTCAGTTCAGCGGCGAACCCCTGCTGGCGTTGTCCGATCTGGTATCGCTGGCCAATGAGCTGGAGATTGGCCTGAATCTGGAAATAAAACCCACCCCCGGGCGCGAGGATGAAACCGTGTGGGCCATTGCCGACACCCTGAAAACCGTGCACAACGATCAGGCCATACTGCTGAGTTCATTTTCCGTCTATGCACTGCGTGCTGCCAGAGACTACCTGCCCCACCTCACCCGTGCACTGAATGTGGAAGCCATCCCCAAAGACTGGCAGAACCGGCTGGAAGAACTTGATTGTCAGGGTCTGCATTTTGCCCGTGAATTTGCCCAGCGCGGACTGATCCAGGAAATAAGCCAGGCCGGTTATCACACTCTGGTATTCACCGTGAATGATGGCGCGGAAGCGCAGCGTCTGCTGGATATGGGCGTCAGTGCGGTATTTACCGACTACCCGGCGCAGATGATCCGTAGCCTGAGTGTCGCAGGGCAATCCATCGCCCACTGAGACGGCCCGTTCAGCGCTCTTAAAAGTATGGCTCGTGTTATTCCTTCAAGTTTTAGCGATATAGATAAATATTCGTTTTGCATATATAGAAGCTCTGTTAAGGTGCGCTGCTATAACTGGGAGTCCCGGATTGGCCCGGCACAGAGATGGCAGAATCCCGACTCCCGATAATCATTTAAACCAATCAGCAACCGGTTTCTTATGTACGTATACGACGAATACGATCAGCAGCTGCTGAACGAGCGTGTGGCCCAGTTCAGTGGCCAGGTAGCACGCTATCTCGACGGTAAAATCCCGGAAGAGGACTTCCTGCCGTTGCGCCTGCAGAATGGCATTTATGTACAGCGCTACGCCCCGATGCTGCGTGTCGCAGTGCCATACGGTGCCCTGAATGCTACCCAGATGCGCGCCCTTGCCCGTGTCGCACGGGAATATGACAAAGGCTACGCACACTTCTCTACCCGCCAGAACGTACAGTTCAACTGGCCGGCGCTGGAGGAATGCCCACAGATACTCGCCGATCTGGCCGACGTTCAGATGCACGCCGTGCAGACCAGTGGTAACTGCATCCGCAACACCACCACGGATGAATACGCCGGCGTGATCGCAGAAGAGATCACAGATCCGCGTCCTTATTGTGAAATTATCCGCCAGTGGTCAACCTTCCACCCGGAATTTGCCTTCCTGCCGCGTAAATTCAAAATTGCCGTGAACGCAGTGCCCGGCGCAGACCGTGCCGCTATTCAGATCCACGACATCGGCGTGAATATCGTGCGTAACGAAGCCGGTGAGCTGGGCTATCGCATTCTGGTCGGCGGCGGCCTAGGCCGGACTCCGGTCATCGGGACTGAAATCCGTGCTTTCCTGCCGGAAGAAGACCTGCTGACATACCTGGATGCCGTGATCCGTGTTTACAACCAGTTCGGACGCCGCGATAACAAATACAAAGCCCGTATCAAGATCCTCACCAAAGCGCTGGGAATCGACCGCATGCGCGAGCTGGTGGAAGCTGAATGGGAACGTATCCGTGATGGCGAAGGTAAACTGACCCGGGCGGAGCTGGATCGCGTGAAAAAACACTTCAGCGAACCCGCGTACAAAGACCTGCAGGACGAACCCGCAGAGCTCACGTCTGCACGCAGCGAAAACCCGGCCTTTGCCCGCTGGCTGCAACGCAACGTGCGCGCCCATAAAAAGTCCGGCTATGCCGTGGTTACTCTGACCCTCAAACAGAAAGGTACGCCACCGGGGGATATTACGGCTGAACAGATGGATCAGGTCGCTGATCTTGCTGAGCAATATAGCCTCGGCGAGCTGCGCTCAACCCACCAACAGAATCTGGTGCTGCCGGATGTTGAACAGGCGCAGTTATTCGCCCTCTGGCAGGCGGCCAAAGCCAATGGCCTGGCAACCCCGACCCTGGGCCTGCTGACCGATATGATCTGCTGCCCCGGCGGCGATTTCTGCGCCCTGGCCAATGCTAAATCCATTCCGGTGGCAGAAGCCATTCAGGTGCGTTTTGATGACCTGGATTATCTGCACGACCTGGGTGAAATTGACCTCAATATCTCGGGCTGCATGAACGCCTGTGGTCACCACCATGTGGGCAATATCGGCGTACTGGGCGTGGATAAAAAAGGCGAAGAGTTCTATCAGATCTCTCTTGGTGGTTCTTCCGCCGGTAATAACACCGACGAAGCCGCTCTGGGTAAAATTCTTGGCCCATCGTTCGCACGCGAGCGTATGGCCGATGTTATCCAGACCATTCTCGATTTCTATGTGGACAAACGCATTGCCGGTGAATCATTCCTCGAAGCCTATCGCCGGCTCGGTCATGCAGCATTCAAGGAGGCAGTTTATGGCCCGGCTGATTAAACAACAGCAGGTTGTCGGCAGCGATGACTGGCAGATAATTGAAGATGATGCCGCCGTGGTTGATTACGCTGTCATCTCCCTGACCCGCTGGCAGGCAGAGCGTAGCGCCCTGGCAGCTCACGCAGAGGCCGGCAAGCTCGGACTGTTTCTGAACAGTGATGAGACCGCCGACCTGATTGGTGATGACGCCTCAGCCTTTGCCCTGATCGCCATTGATTTTCCCAAATTCACCGATGGCCGCGGTTACACAGCCGCCCGCCTGCTGCGTGAACGCCATGGTTATCAGGGAGAGTTACGTGCCATGGGGGATGTTCTGATCGACCAGCTTTTTGCCATGCAGCGCTGTGGCTTTGACAGTTTCAGCCTGCGTGATGATCAGGATACGGAAGAAGCACTCAAAGCCTTCTCGACCTTTACGCGCTGCTACCAGACGGATGTCCGGGAGCCGCGCCCACTGTTCCGTCGCCGCGCCTGAGCGGCACTCCTGCTCTGAAGTAACCGATTCAGGCCGTGCAGCTGCCAGTCAGGACAATACCCCTGACCGGGCTTCCACACATAGCAAAGCTGCCCGGTCTGGATTAGTCTGATCCTTATATCGCCTGATAACCTTCCTCTCCCGCAGTATAATCACTCCTTTTGCCCGGAGCGCCGATGCAGCAGGATATTGTTTTTTCCATCTTTATCATTTTTGCCGGGGCGGCTTTTCTCGCCACCTTTGCGCTCTACACCCGCCAGCCGGTTCTGATTGCCTATATCGCGCTTGGAGCTCTGGTCGGCCCGTTCGGGCTCGGCTGGATCCGGGACCCGGAACAGCTGATTCAGATGGCCGATATCGGCATTATATTTCTGCTCTTTCTGCTCGGACTGGATATGCAGCCCAGTGCCCTGGTCGCCGTGCTGCGTAAAGCCATGCTGGTGGCGCTTATCAGTTCACTGGTGTTTTTTGCCGCTGGTTTTGCCCTTACTCAGGCCTTTGGTTTCAGCCACACCGACAGTCTGATCATCGGCCTGGCGATGATGTTTTCCAGCACCATCATTGGCCTTAAACTGCTGCCCACCACGGTGCTGCACCACAAACGCATGGGCGAACTGATGATCGGCCTGCTGCTGATACAGGATATGCTGGCGATTCTGGTACTGGTGCTGCTGGGGGTTATGAAAGGGGGTTCAGACATGCCGGTATGGCAACCCTTCGCGGCATTGCCCCTGCTGGCCGCCGGCTGCTTCCTGTTGGTAAAGGGCGTTATCCTGCCGTTGATTGCCCGTTTCGACCGCTATCAGGAGTACCTGTTTATTCTTGCCATCGGCTGGTGTCTGGCGGTGGCGGAAGCCGCTAAGGTCGTGGGACTGACCCATGAAATCGGTGCGTTTATTGCCGGGGTTACTCTGGCAACCAGCCCGATTGCTCAGTTTATGGCCATCAGCCTCAAGCCATTGCGCGACTTTTTCCTGGTAATGTTTTTCTTTGCTCTCGGCGCGCGCTTTAATATCGGCTTACTGACTGATGTGCTTGTACCTGCCGCGTTACTGGCTTTAATTATCCTGGTGGTAAAACCCGTCAGTTTCCGTTTTTTACTGGGGCGTTTCAGCGAGCGACGGGAGCTTGCCTGGGACGTCGGCTTTCGCCTTGGCCAGATCAGTGAATTTTCCCTGCTGATTGCATTTGTCGCGCTGCAGAGTGCGCTGCTCAGTGAAACCGGGTCATTATTGATTCAGGCCACAGCCATCATTACCTTTGTTATTTCCAGCTACATCGTAGTATTCAACTATCCGAATCCCATCGCCGTGCGTGACAAACTGCGCCGCGACTGATAAGAACCAGGCCATTAACCCCCCATTGATGACAGGCAACAAAAACAGAGCCACCCCGCACAGGCAGTGCGCTGATAATAAAAAAGCCCGCAATAGCGGGCTTTTTTATAACCGTGGCAAAGCCACCGGATTAAAGCTTACTCCTGAATAAGATTGAGGCGGTAGCGACCAACCCCCTGACCATTAAGGATTTTTTTCAACGTAGCATCCAGTTCGCTGCGGCCAATATCGGTGGTCAGATTAGTCAGTCCCGGCAGAGCCCACTCAGCGGCGACTTTATCAAGCACCGATTGTTTATCCGCCCGCGGAATCTCTACTGAATCAACGCCCAGCAGACTGACGCCGCGCAGAATAAACGGGAACACACTGGCTTCAACTTTGAGTCCCGCTACCATGCCACAGGTCGACACAGCGCCTTCCGGCAGAAGCTGTGGAATCAGTGCGGATACCAGATCGCCGCCGGTGGTGTCCAGCGCCGCCTGATAGAGCGGTTTGGCCATGGCTTTGCCTTTAACAGCCAGCACTTCATCACGGCCAATAATCCGGGACGCCCCCAGAGATTTAAGAAATTCCTGTTGCTCAGGCTTGCCGGATACGGCCACCACTTCATAACCCAGTTTGCTTAACAGTGCGACCGCCACCGACCCGACACCGCCGCTGGCACCAGTAACCACCACCGGCCCTCTGGACGGTGCCATACCGGCACGTTCCAGCTTCTGCACACTCAGTGCTGCCGTAAAGCCGGCGGTTCCCCAGGCCATGGCGTCCTGCAGTGTCAACGCTGCTGGTTTGGTCAGAATCCACTCAGCCGGAACGCGGATATGCTGGCCGAAACCACCACTGGTATTCATGCCCAGGTCATACCCGAACAGAACCACCTCATCTCCCGGTTTAAATGCTTCAGCCGCACTTTCCAATACCACGCCGGCGGCATCAATACCCGGTGTATGCGGGTAGCTGCGGGTGACCCCTTTGTTGCCGGAGGCCGACAATGCATCTTTGTAATTCAGCGATGAGTACCGGACTTCAATAAGCACATCACCGGCCGGTAAATCACTGTCTTCCAGCGTTTGCCAGCCAGTGCTGTATTCGGGTTTTTCGCCACCGGACTCTTCTGCCCGGAACGCCAGAAATGCCATATCGTCTCCCGTTGGGGGCTTTACCCCTTATTCTGTTGTTGACGGCTCAGCAGTGTCAGGATGCGGCTGAAGGCCCCTTCAACGCCCCGCTCTACGGACACGCCGAGTTTTTCCTGCAGGGTTTTGCGGAACTCATAACGGACCTGATAAACGTCCGCCCGCTCGCAGGCTGCCATCAGATAATCATCGCTGGTGCCGACTTCATCAATAAGACGTTGATCGAGCGCTTCCTGTCCGTACCAGATATCACCGGTGGCCACTTCATCGATGTCGATCCGCGGACGGAACTGTTTAACGTGACTTTTAAACAAGCCATGAGTGTCTTCCAGATCGGTCTGGAACTTCTGCCGCGCTTCGTCCGTGTTTTCACCAAACATGGTGACGGTGCGCTTATATTTGCCAGCAGTAAAGAGTTCGTAATCCACATCATGCTTTTTCAGCAGCCGGTGGAAGTTAGGTAGCTGAGCAACAACACCGATTGAGCCGACGATGGCAAAAGGGGCGGCCACAATACGGTTGGCAATACTGGCCATCATATAACCACCACTGGCGGCCACTTTATCAATGCAGACCGTGAGCGGAATACCCCGGTCACGGATACGTTTAAGCTGCGAAGCCCCCAGACCATAGCCATGCACCATGCCGCCACCGCTTTCCAGCCGCACAACGACTTCATCATCGCCACCGGCCATGGTCAGCACGGCGGTGACTTCATGGCGCAGATGCTCAACCTGACTGGCCTGAATATCACCGTCAAAATCCAGCACATAGACGCGACGCTGTGTCTCTGGCGCCGCCATACCGTCTTTCAGGCCTTTCAGCCGCTTCTTTTCTGCTTTGGCTTTTTCTTTATCTTCTTTCTTTTTCTCTTTTTCTTTGGCTTTCACCGCATCACGGGTCAGCACGGATTCTTCCAGTTGCTCTTTATGCTCTTCGAGCTCTTCATTGATTTTTTTAATATTAAGCTCACCTTCGTGCTGGCTGCGCTTATTGCGGCTGCCAATAGCCACGATGCCGCCAATGACGACCAGAATCGCAATCACGATGGTGACCGCTTTCAATACGAACAGACCGTATTCTGAGAGAAATTCCACGCGTATATCCTTTATCACTTCTTTTAAACGTAACAGAGCGACAGGATAACGGATTACAACGCCCGGACAAGCTGCGTTTAGCCCAGCAATTCAAACGCACGTATGATTTTTGATTGACAGCCTACTCTCCACGCCATAGAGTTTAGCGTTCCTGCCGGCCAGGCCGCAGGACAACACCCATGACAGGATGCTGAAACAGCATCATCTCATCAGCAGACCTCCTGTCTTTTGTAGCAATAATAAGGAATCCGTTATGGCATCTGTTGCAGAAATCATCGAAACAATGAACAGCAAGTTCGACGCCGGGGCAGCTGCTGGCCTGGACCTGATCTTTCAGTTCAACATTGAAGACGGCGAAACTTACCACCTGATCGTTAAAGACGGCACCTGCAGCGTTGCAGAAGGCGAAAATGACGACGCTAACGTAACTCTGATCATGAACACTGAAACCCTGGAAGGCATTGTGTCTGGCGACACTGATGGTATGCAGGCTTTCATGTCCGGTCAGCTGCGCGTTGAAGGTGACATGATGCTGGCAACCAAGCTGGGCGAACTCTTCCCTGCTTAAGCGTCATGCATAAAAAAAAGCGGCCGCTGGCCGCTTTTTTTATGTCTTTATTCTCTGCCACTCAGCCTGGACAGGTTACCAGCTGCCCTGCAGCGCATCTTCAGCCACATCATTCAGTGGCCGCGCAATCATGCCCTTAGGCGTCAGATGAACCGCATAAACGGCGCCATTCACCAGTGGCATATACACAGCACGGCCGGATTCGGCCTCCAGCCAGAAGTCATGCCCTTTCAGCGCCGTCCACAGATCAATCCAGCGTGAATCCGACAGCGAATACACTGAGCGCTCAGCAGTACGCTCCTGTTCCAGCGACAGATAACGACCGGATAAACGGTCCAGGCGGTACAGAGGCATCTTACCAATAGCCCCCAGCGGGCCTTTCCACACCAGCAGCCGGACATCCAGCTGCCACTGATCCCCCTGAATTTTGTAACGCTGCTCGTCACCGTCGACACCGGCCAGCGTCAGGTCGTACACCTGATCATCCAGCTGATAAACACTGACGGTTGCCAGAGGCTGCTCCTGCAGCAGCTGTTTGTAGCTCCACAGATCGACCAGCATAAAGATACCGGCGATCACCGCCAGCAGGAGGACAAAGCCCAGAGTCCCTTTCAGCCACTGAATAAACCAACCGCGTCTCCACCAAAGCACGACCACAATCACAATCGCTGCGATCAGCAAGACACTGGTTAAACCAGTCAGTGTTCCCTGTAACATGAGTTACTTCCTTAGATGGGTAAGACTTTCCCGTGCAAGTTGAATGGCCTCGTCCGCGCCGGCCGTCTGGCCAACCAGAGAATCGAGGAAATATTCGATGGCCGTCAGGGCATCAGCCATGGCTTCCATTTGTGAATCTTTCGGGGCAATTTCGGATTCCAGTACATTGCGCTGCAGGAACTTATTAAGCTCCATCAGCATATCGTGCACATCCGGACGCTCCAGGAACATCATAGCGCCCGCCACATCGACGATGCTCTTGCCGACGTTGCGGATATGAAGCTTGTCACCGTTGGAGTCAATGTAGGCGCCCACCGCCCGTTTGATCATGGTCAGGGCCGTCATGGACTCTGACAACACGGCAATCCGGGCTTCATTCAGGCTGACCGGGTCAACCAGTGAGTTCTGATCCAGACCTTCCTGAGTCAGGGAGCGGATTGCCTGCTCGAGATGGATAATTTCGTCAGCAATAAAGGCCACGTCCCGGGTCAGCGCTTCCTGGCCACCGGATTTCAGCCGTTCAACCAGACGCTGGCTGCGCTCTGCCCCTTCCTGCTCATTGGCAATCTGCAGGGTATCGCCGATCCGTGACAGTGACTGAGACAGGTCTTCAACACTGTTATCCGAGATATCCGTGCGTTCAATCAGATCCAGCTGATCCTTCACCGACTGCAGTTCGTCCTGCAGCGCATCCGCCAGAGACTGCAGTGCGGACTGATCCGGCCCGGACAAACGTGACCGGCTCAGCGTGAGGCCGGTTTCCCGGGCTTCATTTTCTACGTGGAATTCGCGCTGCAGAGTCCGCAGTTGTTCGGTTTCCGGCTCCGCCAGCGCCACCAGATAGACAAATTCTTTGAGCAGCCAGTCCGGCAGTTTTTCATTAAAGGCCTGGCCTTCAGATTCCTGAATACGGCGCACCTGACGATCCAGCGCCCCAAGCAGCGAAATTCGCTGCGGAGTCATATCGAAAGCAGATTGTGACAGAGCGTCCAGCGCCCCTTCCACAACATGCCAGAAAAGCCATGACGCACCGCCCCGGCTGGCCTGTTCGAAGCGCTTGACCGCCCGCTGCATGACCTGCACAGGTCCACGCCGGCCATGACCACGAATAAGACCTAACAGGCCAAGCTGATACAGCTGACGCGCACGACGGTAAGGGAACGGGGTTGATTCCTGCATTGGCGCCGGTGCCTGCAGCTTAGGACGCAGGTTCACCAGGAAGAAGTAGGCTTCCGGTAAGGGTTTATCGCCCCGCACCCGGCGTACAACATTGATGGTGGGAATCAGCAGACTGGGGGCCACGGAATTACCTGCGGCGACAAATTCCACATAGCGTTTAAGGAACACAACCGCCTGGGTAAAGGCATTCAGGACGGATTCATTCACCGCCTGACTGCGCGCGGTACGGCCGGTTTCAGCCAACTCTTCACACAGCCTTTCACCTGCCCGGAAATCCAGCATTTTGAAGGTGCCGCGAATCTGCTGAATCTCTTCCAGAAAGGCACGCAGACTGTCCGGATCTGCCTGTTCGGAATAGACATCCAGCTGCGACGCTGCCTGATCCAGCGCATTGGAAATTTCCGCTTTCACCAGATTAAGGGAAACGGAGAATTGGGTGACTTCACTTCCTGTCGATATATCAGCCATTGCCTGCGTCATTCTTTATAATCATGTAAGTATTTTAACGACAACGGAAGCAAAGAGCGATCCGTTTTCCGCAACCGAATTGTGATCCACTAGACTCACTGAGAAAAAACCGGTTGGCAAATGCGACAATACGCCCGCAAACCAGTTCCCAAAACGTCAATTTATTGATTATCCGCTCTTTTATTGACTTTACCAGTTGCAATTAGCGACCAAGCGATTACATTGCCGCGCAGCCAAAATAAGGCCTTTCAAAGGATATTGCCATGCCCAACAGCATACCTGCAGCATTTATCAGTAATTTTCTGGGCGGTGCGCCAGACTGGTACAAAAAGACCATTCTGGGGTTTCTGCTTTTCAACATCGCTTTTATTTATTTGCTCGGCCCCTATATCACCGGCTGGATTCTGATTGTCGAGTTCATTTTCACGCTGGCCATGGCCCTCAAATGCCACCCGCTGCAACCCGGCGGCCTGCTGGCGATTGAATCCGTCATCCTGGGGATGGCCCATCCCGAGATTATCTATGAAGAAACGCTGGCCAACTTCCCGGTCATTCTGTTGCTGATGTTTATGGTGGCCGGCATTTTCTTCATGAAAGATCTGCTGCTTTATGTATTCACCAAGATTCTTTTGGGCGTGCGCTCAAAAATACTGCTGTCCTTTTTGTTTTCTGTTGTGGCCGCCCTGCTGTCAGCATTTCTTGATGCCCTGACTGTGACCGCCGTACTGATCAGCGTCTCCGTCGGGTTTTACAGCGTTTACCATAAAGTCGCCAGCGGCAAGAATTTTAATGTTGACCATAACCATGGTGAAGATGATCAGCTTAAAGAACAACACCGCCAGGATCTTGAAGATTTCCGCGGATTTTTACGCAGCCTGATGATGCATGGGGCTGTCGGAACAGCACTGGGCGGCGTCTGCACTCTGGTTGGCGAACCTCAGAACCTGCTGATCGCGAAAATCGCCGGCTGGGAGTTTATTGAGTTCTTTGAAATGATGTCGCCGGTCACAATGCCGGTATTGGTCGTCGGTCTGCTGACCTGTCTGGTATTGGAAAAATTCAGCTGGTTTGGCTATGGCGCCAAACTACCGCCCGAAGTGCGCACCATTCTGGAAGATTTTGATCGTGAACAACAGAAACAGATGATTCCGAAACGCAAAGCACAATTATGGATTCAGGGCATTACAGCTGTCTTTCTGGTTTTCGGACTGGCGTTTCATGTTGCCGAGGTCGGCCTTATTGGTCTGACCGTTATTGTATTGCTCACCGCCTTTAACGGTATTATTGAAGAGCATCAGATCGGTAAAGCTTTTGAAGAAGCCATGCCGTTTACCGCGTTATTAGTGGTCTTTTTCTCCATCGTCGGCGTGATTCACTCACAGCATTTATTTACCCCCATCATTACCTGGATTCTGAATACCGACAATGTATCCACTCAGGCTCAGCCGGGTATATTTTTTCTTGCCAATGGTGTCCTGTCGATGATCAGCGATAATGTGTTTGTCGCCACTGTGTATATTTCAGAAGTTAAAGCCGCACTGGACGGTGGTGAA
Organism: Thalassolituus sp. UBA1087; assembly: GCA_002314145.1. GTDB lineage: Bacteria > Pseudomonadota > Gammaproteobacteria > Pseudomonadales > Oceanobacteraceae > Venatoribacter. The sequence continues at coordinate 37,878 of DCCG01000020.1, forward strand.
ATCAGCCGCGAACATTTCGATGTTCTGGCGACCGCCATCAATACCGGCACCAACCTGCCGAGTGTTGCCACACCGAATGGCCAGGCCGCATTCCTGTTTCTGCTGACCTCTGCTCTGGCACCTCTTATCCGTCTGAGTTACGGCAGAATGGTACTGATGGCATTACCTTACACTGTGGTAATGACAGGCGTGGGTTACTTTGCTGTCACCCACTGGCTGTAACAGCAACGAAGCTGTTATTTTCAGATACGGCGCCAGATGGCGCCGTCGCTTTTTTTATCCACTAATTCCAGAAATTTCTCGTGGGCTTCGAGCTCGGCAGCAGACGCTCTGACGACCTTCAGGTCCCGGGTATCAATATCCAGATTATCGATATCGATATCCACCACTTCATCTTTATTGTCATCCTCATCCGCCAGCGCAAGATCCGTCTGCCCACCGGTCATCATCAGATAAACATCGGCAAGGATCTCAGCATCCAGCAAAGCGCCGTGCAGGTCACGGTGACTGTTATCAATACCGTAACGCTTACATAACGCATCCAGGTTATTACGCGCGCCAGGGTGGAGATCCCGGGCCAGGGCCAGAGTATCGAGAATGCCACAGAAGTCCCGTGTCATCGTGAGGTTCAGACGGGCGAATTCAGCATCCATCATACCGACGTCAAACGCGGCGTTATGGATGACCAGTTCTGCGCCATCAATAAACTGGCGAAAATCATCCACCACCTGAGCAAAGACCGGTGCATTCTGTTCGATCAGCCATTCATTGGTAATGCCATGCACTGCCGCGGCTTCTTCATCAATATCGCGCTGTGGATTAATGTAGACATGATAATGCCGCCCGGTGAGCTTACGCTCGATCACCTCCACACAACCTATCTCAATAATCCGGTGACCATCACCAATACCCGTGGTTTCTGTATCCAGTACAACCTGTCTCAATTCATCACCTCTGCTACCCCACGATTGGCCAGCTCATCCGCTTTTTCATTGCCGGGATGACCCGCGTGCCCTTTTACCCAGTGCCATTCTATCTCATGGCGCTGACATTCTTTATCCAGCGCCTGCCATAAATCCTGGTTTTTAACCGGCTGTCTGGATGCCGTTTTCCAGCCCCGTTTTTTCCACCCGGCAAGCCAGTCATTGATGCCCTGCTTTACGTACTGGGAATCCGTGGTCAGAACCACGGAGCACGGCCGTGTGAGGGCTTTCAAACCTTCAATGGCCGCCGTCAGTTCCATACGGTTATTGGTAGTCGCATCTTCACCACCCCACATTTCTTTTTCTTTGGCACCGTAACGTAACAGTGCGCCCCAGCCTCCGGGACCAGGGTTGCCTTTACAGGCGCCGTCGGTATAGAGATATACCTTAGCCGACATGCAGTTTCTCCCGCTCGTCCGCCGGCAGTTCAGAACGCCCTGCCAGTGGTTGTGTCATACCGAATGCAGGCTCACTCAGCACCCAGCGCCGCGGCCGGATGGGTGTCATACCTGCGATTGTTTTACGTGCTATCAATATGTATCCGCTGGCCGGCAACCAGCGTACACCGGCCAGCACCCGGTCCGTTCGCCGGCTGAGTTTTTCAGATCCCAGGGTTAAAGGCCAGGTGTGAGCAATAGGATTGCTGTGCTCAATACGGAAATCAAGTAACGTCAGCCAGTCGCGCAGACGCCGTTCACTTACCGGATTGGTTATCCACGGCATACGGGTGGAAAAGGTGCGCAGCCAGCGCACACCGCCCCACAGACTGTAGGGATTGAAACCGGTGACAATCAGATAACCGCTTGGCACGATACTGCGGGCCGCTTCCCGGATGATCTGGTGCGGCCTGCCACTCATATCCAACCCATGCTGCAACACCACCACGTCCAGTGTATTGTCAGCAAAAGGCCAGGCATCATCGTTCATAATACCGGCCGCTTCAACATCCTGGCGCTGCCACTGCAGCGCCATATTAAAGGCATGCTGGGTACGTCCGTGACGCAGAAAACGTGGCTGATTATCAATACCGGCATACAGCAGGTTGTGACCATGCAACTGGCTGGTCCATTCACGCAACCAGCCGGCTTCGAGCGCCAGCAGACGCTGCGCTACCGGTGTCGACACCCAATCAAGGTACATTTCCGGTTTAATCCGGATACTTCCGCTCATTTCATTCCCCACCGACGCCTGGCGCTGTCGTTGCTGATTTACAGTTGCTGACTTGCGGATGAAAGCTACGCTAATTAGACTGGCCGCTGTTAATTAACATTGTAAACCTATGAATCGTTTCTCTCTATCCAAAGCCATCCGGCGTTCTGCTCCGGGCCTGTTACTGACCAGCCTGATGGTTCTGAGTGGCTGTGCTCAGCTGGGTTCCAAACCAACGGCCGGCGTTGAAACCAAACGCGCCGAAGCCGATGTACAGATCATTGAAGACTGGCATCCGGCCGATACCTCCCCACTGACGTATGAAACCGTCTGGGACCGGATCCTGGCGTCCTATCAACTCGATCTCAACGTTGATAACCCACGCATCGAATCTCAGTTACGCTGGTATAAATCGCATCAGTCTTATCTTGACCGCGTGGCTCAGCGTGGCGTGCGTTACCTGCATTATATTATCGAACAGATTGAAGCCCGTGATATCCCCGGGGAGCTGGCACTGCTGCCCGTGGTGGAAAGCGCCTTCGATCCGTTCGCCTACTCCCATGGCCGGGCCTCCGGCGTGTGGCAGTTCATCCCGGCAACCGGGCGCGACTTTGGCCTGCACCAGGACTGGTGGCACGATGGCCGGCGCGACATCCGCCGCGCCACAGAAGCTGCCTTACGCTACCTGAACGCGTTACAGCGTGAATTTAACGGGGACTGGTTACTCGCTCTGGCTTCTTATAATTCAGGTGCCGGTACCGTGCGTAAAGCGATGCGGAAAAACCGCCGCCTGGGCCGGCCAACGGATTTCTGGTCACTGGATCTGCCACGCGAAACCCGCGCTTATGTGCCAAAACTGATCGCGCTGGCAAAGTTAATCAAAGAACCGGAATCCTATGGCGTTACACTCCTGCCACTGGAAGATAAGCCTTATTTCGCGGTGGTTGAGACCGGCGGGCAAATCGATTTATCTCAGGTTGCTGAACTTGCGCAGACTTCACTGGATGAGATTTACAAACTCAACCCCGGCTTTAACCGCTGGGCCACACGTCCGGAAGGTCCGCATGAAGTACTGGTCCCCGTGGAACAGAAAGACATTTTCAATCAGCAGATTGCCGCCCTGCCGGCCTCAGCGCGCCTGAAATGGCAGCGTTATTCGGTGGCCAGTGGCGACAGCCTGATTACCATTGCACGTAAATTCCATACCACCCCCGATGCCCTGAAACAGGCGAATGGAATCCGCTCTAACATTATCCGTGCCGGTGATCAGTTACTGATCCCAGGCGCCTTTAAGTCTCAGCAGGCTTATTCGCAAAGTGTCAGTCAGCGCCTGGACCGTCTGAAAACCCTGCGCCGCCCGGGCAACAGCCAAAAGATTGATTACCGCGTACGCAGTGGTGACAGCTTCTGGCAGATTGCCCGCAGCCACGACGTCTCAGTGGGTGAGCTGGCACGCTGGAACGGCATGGCGCCAGGCGATCCACTGAAAGCCGGACAAAGCCTGGTTATCTGGAGCAAAAAGGCGACGCCGGGTAAACGCGAAGTCATCCGTAAAATACGTTATCGCGTACGCCAGGGCGACTCGCTGGCGCGGATTTCACAAAAATTCAAAGTGCGGATTTCCGACCTCAAACGCTGGAATGCTTCCGAAGTAAAAGCCAAATATCTGCAGCCCGGCCAGATGCTGACGCTGTACGTTGACGTTATGCGCTGAGCCGGGTCTGCGTCCGGAGTCCGCGGGCCGGGTTTTAGCCGGAACGCGGACAGACAGAGGCACCATTAATGGGTCATGAATGCATCATGCAGCGCCTGAATGGCCAGAGGTAACCGGATGATCACCATCGGCTGGCTCCGCCTGCTCCGTGCCAGTGTTTTTTTTCTTTGTGTACTGGCCGTGTCGTCCGCACAGGCTTTTTCCGTTCATTACCGGGATCTGTCCGAGCTGAACAAAACAGAATGGCAGAATGGCGATGCCGTGCCCTCTCCCGGATCGGAACAGGCTTTGAACGGCGGGCGTTTTATTATTGCGCTGCCGTCGTTTCCGGATAACCTCAGACGTATCGGCCCGCAAACCAGTGGGCGCTTCACTGCCACACTGCACAACCTGCAACTGCCCCTCGTCGCTCACATTCCGGCCACACACAAACATCCAACCCGTTGGCTGCCGATGCTGGCCAGTCAATGGGCGTTGAGCACAGACAAAAAACTCCTGCTGTTCCGTTTACGGGAGGATGCAGCCTGGTCAGATGGTGTGGCTGTCGACAGCGAAGATTTTGCCTTTTCCGGGCTGTTTATAACCTCAGATACAACGGCAGCCGAATGGCAGAAGCGACAGCTGGAGCGGCTGACGGACGGCATTAATATTTACAGCGACAAAGTCTTCGCTTTCCGTATCCGGGGCAAGGCGGATGAAGCCCTGAAAGTACTGAGCGGCTTCCGTCCCTTCGCCCGCCACGTTTATGAAAATCGCCGGAACTGGCCGGAAGCCTTCAACTGGTACCCGGAGCCCACGACAGGCCCCTATTATCTGGCTCAGGTACGCGCCGGTGAATCACTGATGTTCCGTCGCCTCAGTGATTGGTGGGGAGATCAACTGCCTTACTTTAAACACCGTTTCAACGCCGACCAGGTTGTATTCCGCACTATGCAGATTCATGAGAGTGAATTGCAGCTGTTCACCCTGGGGGAATTGAGCGCCATCGAATACCGTGATGCGGATTACTGGCAATCCGGAGTCGTCAGAACCGCTATCAGCGGCAAACGCATCAGTCTGGTACGTCTGCTGACATCCGCCTCCAGTCAGCAACCACCGTCCGGGCTGCTGATCAACCCCAGGATGCAGACCATCAATAACAGTCACGAACGGGCATGGCTGCTGAATCAGCTGAATATCCAATACATTATTGAAAACGACTATACGCCGCCATTGCAGCAGCAGTCAGGCCTGTTGGCAGACCACGCAGCCTACGCACAAGCGCAACAGGCACCGGTCACGCCGAAGCTGACACCGGCTAACATAACGCTGAGTTATACCGACGACCGCGACCGGGCTTTTCTCGACAAACTGAAACAGTCAGCTGCTGATCATCACATCAACCTGCAGCTCAAAAAACTCTCACCGGCTGCTCTCAGCGATAAACTCGCGCTCGCTGAATATGAACTGGTATGGCTGCGTCTTAATGCGCCACTGTCGAATGAGGGACTGGTGTCATTATTTAATAAAACCCGCGGGCAGGTCTTTATTGGCGGTATCCCAAAGGCAGGAATTGAAGCAGACCCTGACAACCCGGCTGATTCTGCACGCCGCATTGAACAGTATCTGCTGGAAGAGAATTTATACACACCTGGCCCTGCCATGCATTATACGCAGGCTGCCTACTGGCAATGGCTCCACCTCCCTGCACAGGGGGCGCCCTATTATGCAGAGAAGCTGTTTGATCCCTTCTCTCCTCTCTATGGCGGCCTGTTCTGGATAAATAAGAAGCAGCGGGCCGACATTCTGGCCAAGCCACAAAATGGCCATAAAAAGATACGCGTTGAGGTTATTAACCCTGACCAGCCACACAGCCAGGATTCAGAACAATAGCGCGGAGAAATCGTACGTAATAACAGCCTGCAACAACGGCACTAAACGTCCGCAATCAGCCCATCAAAAATCGTCAAAAGCCATGATTGTGGGATCTGACAAGGAGCTGCCAGAAAAAACGTCGTCGATATAAAGCGGATGATAAGAGACGTAAAAGATTACCGGAGGCCATGCTTTCCGGTTTCTGAAATAGCTGTCCTGAAACTACTTATCCTGAAAGTACTTACTCTGAAAGCACCGCCTCCCCTGAAGAAAGTACTGCGCCAGCTTTGTATCAACATTTCAATGTTTGAATGATCGAAAAGCCGCCGCAATCGCAGCGCTATGCAAAACCATAAAGCCATTCATAAAAAACCGCTTTTCCGGTCCGGCAGTGAGATATAAATATTATTTAATCTTTTCCGTCCGGCCAAAACAAAATAAGGGGCCAAAGGCCCCTTATTCATTAAGCAGAGTTTTTATTAAGCCGTTACGTCCGGACTTAGCTGCCTGAACGTTCGACTTTGATAACAGAACGGGCCCAGGACTGATAGCTGGCCATTGCCGCCCGGCTGTTGTCTGCACGGCCGGTCTCAAGAGCCTCATCGCTGACCGCCATTTCCTGCCAGTCTTTGCTGTCCACAGACTCAAGTTTGACCACGGTATAACCGCCCGGTGTCTGAACAGCGTCGGCATCCCCTTCCAGCATCGAGAATACTTTCTGCTGGGCTGCTCGCGGCGCATCCGTTCCCTGTGAGAAAGTAGCAGATACCTGCTGCCATTCGGTGCTTTGTTCGCCGGCAGCAATAGCCTCGGCCACTTCTTTTGCCTTCTCAGTGGCGCGCTCAGTGATCAGGGATTTTTCCACCTGTGCACGCACAACCTCCAGCGGCATAACTGAAGCATCCACATGTTCTTTTACACTGATAACCACAGCACCGTCATCCGTTTCGATAACGTCACTCATTTGCTTATCCAGCATCACAGGCTCAGAGAATGCGGTCTGACGCACCGCCTCATTAAGCGCAATACCATTGCCCTGCTGACGGGAAAACAATGGTGTCGTCTGTGTTTCCAGATTCAGGGCAGACGCGACGTCATCAATGGATTCAGCAGAAAATGCCAGGTTAGACAATTCCTGCATACGTTCTGCGTATACAGGCTCTGCTTTGGCCAGTTTCATCTCTTCTTCAAGATCTTCTTTAATCTCAGCAAAGGATTTTATCTCCGGCGTAACAATATCGTCAGCGCGGATAATGTGATAACCAAACTCAGAGGCCACAGGTGCGGACACTTCACCCTTATCCAGAGAATACAGAGTGTCTTCAAACTCAGGTACAAAACTGCCCTTCGGTGTCAGGCCCAGGCTTCCGCCATTATTACTGCTGGCGATATCATCGGAATATTCTTTTGCCAGCTCAGCAAAGTCTGCCCCATTCTGCAGCTTCTCATAAACTTCCTGCGCCAGTGCTTTTGCTTCGTCATCACTGCGCTCGCTGTTATCGATCAGAATGTGACTGGCGCGACGCTGCTCTTTGGCCGACTCCTGACGCTTATAATCTTCATAAGCCTGCTGCAATTCTTCGTCTGTGACCGTTTCATCTGCGGCCAGATCTGAACGCTTCAGCTGAACATAGTTAAGGCTGACCTGCTCAGGGGTTTTATAACGATCTTTGCTCGCTTCATAGGCAGCCAGCACATCGTCATCAGAGACACTAATGGTGCTTTCAAGGTCTTTAGCCAGAATTTCGCTGTAGCTGAAAGTGCGCAGTTCATTTTTCAGCGCTTCCGACATTTTTACCGCCACCGGCGTTTCAATCCCGGACAACACAAAGGCTGCCTGCGACTGACGGGTTTTGATCTCATCCCCGACAACCTGACGGAATCCCATCGGCGTCATACCGTTCATGCGCAGAACGGTCTGGAACTGGTCTTTATTGAATTTACCGTCCTGCTGAAATGCCGGCACGGTCACAATGGATTCGTCAATCTCACGCGTGGAGGCATAAAGGCCCATGTTATCGGCCTGAACCAGAGCAACATTCTGCTCTATTAATTGCTCAATGGCAGAGTCGCGCAGAAATTTTTCGTTAAACAGGTTTTCATCATACTGGTCACCGAACTGGCGGCGCAGGTTGTTTTTCTGTTGTTCCACCACACGGCTGATATCAGCTTCGGTAATCTCAACGCCGCCGACGGTTGCCGCTGCTTCCGGACCACCGCCCAGACTGACAATGCTTTCTACACCCCAAAGCGCAAAAACAATAATAATAAAACCGACAATTACTTTAGCGATCATGCCCTGAGCATTATCCCGCATTGTCTGTAGCATATTTCCTCCAATATGAATGCTTGGCCAGAACGCAAAAAAAGCGCATCAGTGATGCGCTTTTGATCTGGCGGACCGGACGGGACTCGAACCCGCGACCCCCGGCGTGACAGGCCGGTATTCTAACCAACTGAACTACCGGTCCTTAATTTCTCAGTTTACGGCGTCTTTCAGAGCCTTACCTGCTTTGAAACCCGGAACCTTAGCGGCTTTAATTTCGATTGGCGCGCCGGTCTGTGGGTTACGACCAGTACGTGCTGCACGTTCTTTCACCAGGAAGGTACCAAAACCAACCAGAGCAACCTGGTCACCGTTTTTCAGAGCATCACCGATGCTTTCAATCATAGCATCCAGTGCACGACCAGCTGCTGCCTTTGGAATGTCAGCTGACGCTGCAATAGAATCGATCAATTCAGATTTGTTCACACTTATCCCCTTACTCTGTGCGCAATTGTGAATTCTTGTTATGCGACTGGGCGATCGCTACAGGAAATATCAGAGCGACGATTTATACCAAGCGGCCAGGAGACCGTCAAGCAACCTTAGTGGGTGCTTGGCCGACCCTGATCATCTTTTTTCGAACTCTTGTCTTCATTGGTGATTATTTCACCAATATTGGGTTCGGGTTTGCTTTCCAGCGCTAAATCGAGTACCTCATCGATCCAGTCAACCGGTACAACATTGAGATCCTGCTGAATGTTATCCGGCACCTCTTTGAGATCTTTCTCATTTTCCTTCGGAATAATCACCGTCTTGATACCACCCCGGTGGGCTGCGAGTAATTTTTCTTTCAGGCCACCGATCGCCAGTACTTTGCCGCGCAGGGTAATCTCACCGGTCATGGCCACCTCGGCCCGGACCGGAATTCCCGTCATGACGGATGCCAGCGCGGTCACCATACCGATACCGGCACTGGGGCCGTCTTTCGGTGTCGCCCCTTCCGGCACGTGCACGTGGAGATCGTGTTTTTCGAAGTAATCTTCAGCGACTCCCATTCCCACAGCCCGGCTTCTGACCACTGTCAGGGCCGCCTGAATGGATTCCTGCATCACATCACCCAGGGAGCCGGTTTTGACGATACGGCCTTTCCCTGGCGTCGCAGCGGACTCCAGCGTCAGAAGCTCACCACCGACCGAGGTCCAGGCCAGACCTGTTACCTGACCAACCTGATTTTCCATGCCGGCCAGGCCGTAACGGAATTTCGCCACGCCAAGGTATTCTTCCAGCAGCTCAGGGGTGATTTCACGGGCTGACTGATTCGCTTCCAGCATATTGGCTTTGACCACCCGGCGGCACAATTTGGCCAGCTGGCGTTCCAGTGAACGCACCCCGGCTTCGCGGGTATAGTGACGGATCACATCGCGCATGGTTTCTTCCGGCACCTCAATTTCCCTTTCTTTCAGACCGTTCTGTTTGATCTGCTTGGGCAACAGATAACGCTGAGCGATGTTCACTTTTTCGTCTTCTGTGTACCCGGGAATACGGATAATTTCCATCCGGTCGAGCAGCGGGCCGGGTATGTCCATGCTATTGGAGGTACATACAAACATGACATCCGACAGGTCATAATCCACTTCGAGATAGTGATCGGCAAAGGTGCTGTTCTGCTCCGGATCCAGTACTTCCAGCAGGGCTGAAGCCGGATCACCACGATGATCCATGCCCATTTTGTCGATCTCATCCAGCAGGAAAAGCGGGTTTTTCACCTCAACCTTGGACATTTTCTGCACCAGTTTACCCGGCATGGAACCGATATAAGTACGGCGGTGCCCACGGATTTCCGCTTCATCGCGCACCCCGCCCAGCGCCATACGCACGAACTTACGGTTTGTCGCCCGGGCAATGGACTGACCCAGTGAGGTTTTACCAACCCCGGGTGGACCAACCAGACACAGAATCGCGCCTTTGACCTTTTTCACCCGATTCTGAACCGCCAGATATTCCAGAATGCGCTCTTTCACTTCATCAAGACCAAAGTGATCCGTATCCAGAATATCTTTGGCTTTGGTCAGGTTATGGCTGACACGGGTACGCTTTTTCCACGGGATGTTTACCAGCCAGTCAAGATACCCCCGCACAACCGAGGCTTCTGCCGACATCGGTGACATCATGCGCAGCTTTTTCAGTTCAGCGTCAGCTTTCTCGCGGGCTTCCTTACTCATGCCGGATTCTTCAATCTTCTGCGTGAGTTCGTCGAATTCGTTACCGCCGTCTTCCATGTCACCCAGTTCTTTCTGGATGGCCTTCATCTGCTCATTCAGATAGTACTCGCGCTGACTTTTCTCCATCTGCTTTTTCACGCGTCCGCGGATGCGTTTCTCGACCTTGAGCAGATCGATTTCAGACTCCATCAGCTCCATCAGGTGCTCAACACGTTCCTTCGGATCGGTGATTTCCAGCACCAGCTGTTTTTCATCCAGCTTGAGTGAAATATGAGCCGCAATGGTATCCGCCAGGCGGGAGGCATCTTCGATGCCTGAAATGGTGGATAAGACTTCGCTGGGGACTTTTTTCGACAGCTGAACATATTGTTCGAAGTGCCCGGTCAGGGAGCGCACCAGCACTTCGTTTTCACGGTCGGTGGTTTCATCAGCATCCAGCGCGCTGACTCTGCCGCGGAACAGGGTTTCTTCATCCATCAGTTCCTGCAGCTCAGCACGCACATCCCCTTCCACCAGGACTTTTACCGTTCCATCCGGCAGCTTAAGTAACTGCAGGATGTTAGCGATGGTGCCCACCGGGTGCATATCATCCGGACCCGGCTCATCGTCGGAGGCATCACGCTGTGCAACCAGCATAATACGCTTGTCCTGCTCCATGGCCTCTTCCAGGGCCTGTATGGATTTTTCGCGGCCAACAAACAAAGGAATAACCATTGCCGGGAAAACAACCACGTCACGTAACGGAAGTAATGGTAAGACTTCTTGTGTCATTAAATAGGTACCTGCAAGCTGCGTATAAGTGCCAATATGTCAGTAAGTGAGGGCCACTGGCAAGAATTACAAGGCGTAAAACAACAAAAGGAGGCATAAGCCTCCTTTTGTCAAAAACGTCTCCCGGGGGATTCGTCAGTCGTTATCCGGTGAGACCTTTCCGACGTCAGTATTTTCATAGATGACGAGCGGATCAGACTCCCCTTTGATGACATTATCATCAATAACTACCTTAGAAACGTCATCCTCAGACGGAATCCGGTACATGGTCTGCAACAAAGCGCCTTCCAGGATTGAACGCAATCCACGGGCACCGGTTTTACGTTCCATGGCCAGACCGGCAACGGCATCAAGTGCCGATTCACGGAATTCCAGCTCAACGTCTTCCATTTCAAAGAGTTTTTCATACTGACGAACCAGAGAGTTCTTAGGCTCTGTCAGAATACGAACCAGGGCATCACGGTCCAGTTCATCCAGCGTGGCAACCACCGGCAGACGACCAATAAACTCAGGGATCAGGCCATATTTCACCAGATCGCCTGGTTCCACATCGCGCAGTACTTCACCCACAGCTTTCTGCTCTTCCTTGCCTTTAACGGTGGCAGAGAAGCCGATACTGCTCTTCTCTGAACGGTCACGGATGATATTGTCCAGACCTGCAAAGGCACCACCACAGATAAACAGAATGTTCGCAGTATCAACCTGCAGGAATTCCTGCTGAGGATGCTTGCGTCCACCCTGCGGTGGCACAGAAGCTACCGTACCTTCAATCAGTTTCAGCAGTGCCTGTTGCACACCTTCACCGGATACATCCCGCGTAATGGATGGATTATCCGATTTGCGTGAAATCTTATCGATCTCATCAATGTAGACAATACCGCGCTGGGCCTTATCCACATCGTAATCACACTTCTGCAGCAGCTTCTGAATAATGTTTTCCACGTCCTCACCCACGTAACCGGCTTCGGTCAGCGTCGTGGCATCGGCAATCGTGAAAGGTACATTCAGCAGACGCGCCAGCGTCTCAGCCAACAGTGTTTTACCACTACCGGTCGGCCCTATCAGCAGAATATTACTCTTGGAAAGCTCAACTTCAGCTTTGCCTTCTCCGGTACGCAGGCGTTTGTAGTGGTTATAAACCGCCACTGACAGTACAACCTTCGCTTTATCCTGCCCAATCACGTATTCATCAAGCGTCTGCTTAATTTCCTGCGGAGTCGGTAAGCGGTCGCCGGAACCTTTGTTCTCAGCTTCCTGTACTTCCTCACGAATAATGTCGTTGCAGAGATCAACACATTCGTCACAGATGAAAACCGATGGGCCGGCGATCAGCTTACGTACTTCATGCTGACTCTTTCCGCAGAAAGAGCAGTAAAGAAGTTTACCGCTGTCGTCGCCTTTGCCTTTGGTATCGTCGGTCATTCGACTGCCTCATTTTTCTGTATCTACAGTCCTTAACATGGACCCTAAACCCGTCCAGTTCAACCCCTGGAACAGGTAATTCATATTAACTGTTACGGTTGGCCAATACTTTATCAATCAGACCGTATTCCAGTGCCGCATCCGGATCCATAAAGTTATCACGTTCAGTATCTGCTGTGACACGTTCCAGGCTCTGACCAGTGTGTTCCGACAGGATACGGTTCAGGCGCTCTTTGGTGTCCTGAATGTTTCTGGCGTGAATCTGGATGTCCGTTGCCTGCCCCTGCGCACCGCCGCTTGGCTGGTGAATCATGATGCGGGAGTTAGGTACACTGAAGCGTTTGCCTTCAGCGCCGGCTGCCAGCAGGAAAGCACCCATACTGCAGGCCTGACCGATCACCATGGTGCTGACATCAGGCTTAATAAACTGCATGGTGTCGTAGATCGACAGACCGGCAGATACCGAGCCACCCGGTGAATTAATGTACAGGTGGATATCTTTATCCGGATTTTCCGATTCCAGGAACAACAGCTGGGCAACCACCAGGTTTGCCATGTGATCCTCTACCGGGCCAACCAGAAAGATAACGCGCTCTTTGAGCAGACGGGAATAGATATCATAGGCCCGCTCGCCTCTGGCTGACTGTTCTACCACCATTGGTACCATACCGCTGGCTTCGATGATTTGTGACTGTTGCTTCATGGAGTCAAACATAAGACTCAGTACTCCCTCACGCGATTATACTTGTGAACAAAAACAGCCGCTTTTGGCGGCTGTCCTTGAGTTTAGCCAGTAACTGGCCCTGTGTCAGTCACTCCGGAGAGTGATCAGGCAGGCTGATTCGCTTCGCGGATCACTTCTTCATAGCTGGATTCGGACTGGCTGACCTTGGCCGCGGCCAGTACTTTCTCAACCACCTGCTCTTCCAGCGCCAGCGCCTCTACCTGAGACTTCTGCTGCGGGTTGTTGGCATAGTAGTTACGGACTTCATCAGGATCCTGATACGTCGCCGCCACTTCTTCAATCAGCTGCTCGACTTTTTCTGCCGAAGGTGTCAATTCATTGGCTTCGATCGCTGCGTTCATCAGCAGACCAATCACGACACGTTTTTCTGCCTGGTCTTTAAACAACTCAGCCGGCAGCTGGTTCGGATCCAGTTGCTGACCACCGCCAAACTGCTGCACAGCCTGCTGACGCAGACGGTCAATTTCCTGGTCGATCAGACTGGCCGGTACTTCCACTTCATTCGCGGCGACCAGACCATTAATCACCTGCTGTTTGGTCAGATTGCGCAGAGCACGGGCCAGTTCACGGTCCATATTCTTGCGGATTTCTGTCTTAAACTCTTCCAGATCACTGGTTTCGACACCGAATGATTTGAAGAATTCCTCATTCAGCTCGGGCAGCTGAGGCTTCTTAACAGTGGTTACAGTCACTTTGAACTGAGCCGGTTTCGATTTCAGTTCTTCTTTGTGGTAATCCTCAGGGAAGGTAACGTCCAGCGTTTTCTCTTCGCCTGCTTTAGCACCCACCAGGCCATCTTCAAAGCCCGGAATCATAGAGCCGGAACCCAGAGTCAGGCTGTAACCGGTCGCGGAACCGCCTTCAAATGCTTCGCCATCAACAAAGCCTTCAAAGTCGATCACTACCTGATCACCATCTTCTGCCGCTTCTGTGGATTCTTCCCACTGAGCATTCTGCTTCTGCAGAGTTTCCAGCATGGTTTCCAGATCTTTATCGGTCACTTCGGCTGATTTCTGCTCAACTTCGATCGCAGAGAAATCTGCCAGCGCGACATCCGGGTAGACTTCGAAGGTGGCTTTGAATTCCAGATCTTTACCATCTTCGTCCACAGTCGGTTCGAAGCTTGGCATACCGGCCAGTTTGATTTCCTCATCCTGCACGGCTTTAAAGAAAGACTGCTGCATCTGTTGATAGATGGCTTCATAACGGGCCTGCTTGCCGAACATACGCTTGGCAACAGACGGTGGCAGAGGCTTGCCTTTGCGGAAACCGTTAACTTTCTGGCCTTTGGAAATACGCTTCAGCTCGGTCGTGATTTTTTCTTCCAGCTCTGCAGCCGGAACACCAATGGTCATAACTCGCTGAAGACCAGAAGTGGTCTCGATGGACACTTGCATAGATGCCTCTCAAATTAACTGTCGGATCATAGCGCCGGACACCGCCGGACGCTGCATATAAAGAAAGTCGCGGATTATAACGCAACCGACAGGCGGATTTAAACCACTAAAAATTCTTTAATTTTCAAGGAGTTAATAAGAAAGGGAGAATAAGTGGGGTGGCCGACGGGGATCGAACCCGCGACAACAGGAATCACAATCCTGGACTCTACCAACTGAGCTACGGCCACCACAGAGACTGCTGAGCTTGCCAAAAGACATGGCGCACCCGGCAGGGCTTGAACCTGCAACCCTCGGCTTAGAAGGCCGATGCTCTATCCAGTTGAGCTACGGGCGCATGTCCATTTAATCTGAGGATTAAATGGTCGGGGTAGAGAGATTCGAACTCCCGACATCCTGGTCCCAAACCAGGCGCGCTACCAGACTGCGCTATACCCCGAACGGTTACTCACGAGACGTCTGTCTCTCAAGTGCGGCGCATATTATAGCCGGCTCCCCTATCCGTCAATGGCTTTTTAAAAAAAATTAATAAAAACAATCGGTTCTGACGCTTACAGACGTTTTGACAGCCCTGTCCCGGCGAATGGCTGGGCCGATTGTAAGGCTTTGTTTTTATCTTCCCGGCATGAGAAAATCGCGCGCCTCAGTCACAGCTACAGGTTTACAGCGTCAATGACCGCGCAACTGATCGATGGCAAAGCTGCCGCCGCCGCAATCCGACAATCCATCCGTGAACAGGTCGATTCCCGCGTCCGGGCCGGCAAACGCGCTCCGGGACTGGCAGTCATACTGGTCGGTCATGATCCGGCATCAGAAGTCTACGTGGCCCACAAACGTAAAGACTGCGAACAGGTCGGTATCATCAGTAAAGCCTATGATCTGGCGGAAACCACGACCCAGCAACAGCTGCTGACGCTGATCGACGAACTCAACCAGGACAACACCGTCGACGGTATCCTGGTTCAACTGCCATTACCTCAGGGACTGGAAGCCAGCGAGGTGCTCGAACGCATCGCCCCGGCTAAAGACGTTGATGGCTTTCACCCGTTCAATGTCGGCCGTCTGGCACAGCGCATCCCGCTGCTGCGCCCCTGCACGCCTGCCGGTATTGTTGATCTGCTTGACCGTACCGGTACCGATATCCGCGGCAAACATGCAGTGATTGTCGGCGCCTCTAATATTGTCGGCCGCCCTATGGGGCTGGAATTACTGTTGAAAGGCTGCACTGTGACTACCTGTCACCGCTTCACTGAAAACCTGGAGTATTTCGTCAGTCAGGGGGACATCGTCATCGTTGCAGTGGGCAAACCCGGCATTGTGAATGGCGAATGGATAAAAGACGGCGCCATTGTTATTGATGTTGGCATTAACCGGTTAGACACGGGCAAGCTGATCGGTGATGTGGATTTTGATGCTGCCGCCGAGCGCGCCTCCTTTATCACCCCGGTTCCCGGCGGCGTTGGGCCCATGACCCGCGCCAAGCTGCTGGAAAACACGCTGTTTGCCTGCGAAACCCTGCACGATATCTGATTGAGCAGCCACAGCGCGCAAAAACAAAAAAGCCCGGACTGTTTCCAGTCCGGGCTTTTTATTTTACCGCTCTGAATTTACTGCTTAGACCAGCTGGTTCCGTCCGGACCATCGCGCAGCACAATACCTTTGGCCAGCAACTCATCACGCACAGCGTCGGCGGTGGCAAAATCTCTGGCTTTTTTAGCATCAATACGTTTCTGAATCATTTCTTCAATCCAGGCGGCATCATCACCGGCACCCGCCTGCAGAAATTCTTCCGGATCAGACTGCAGACACCCCAGTACACCGCCGAGATATTTCAGCTGCCCTGCCAGCGCCGCCTGCTCTTCCCCGCTGGATTTATTCACCAGGCGCACCAGATCAAACAATGCAGCAATGGCTTCCGGTGTATTAAAGTCATCATCCATGGCGGCATGGAAGCGTTGTGAATATTCGTTATCGATATCTGCAATCGCACCCACATCAACACCCCGCAGAGCATTATAAAAACGCTCCAGGCGAACCTGAGATTCTTTCAGGCTGTCTTCCGAATAATTAATCGGACTGCGGTACTGACTGGACAGCAACAGGAAGCGCACTACCTCTGCCGGATACTGATCCAGAATTTCGCGGATAGTGAAAAAATTGCCAAGCGATTTTGACATTTTTTCGCCATCCACCCGCACAGCCCCGGCGTGCATCCAGGTGTTTACGTATTTGTGGCCGGTAGCGGCTTCAGATTGTGCGATTTCATTTTCATGGTGCGGGAATTTCAAGTCCGGTCCACCGCCATGAATATCAAACGTATTGCCGAGGCAGCAGGTCGACATAGCGGAACACTCAATATGCCAGCCCGGGCGACCAATCCCCCACGGAGAATCCCAGTGCGGCTCTTCCGGTTTGGCGGCTTTCCAGAGGACAAAATCGAGCGGATCTCTCTTCAGCTCTTCAACATCCACCCGTGAGCCGGCTTCCAGTTCATCCAGTACTTTACCGGACAAACGGCCATACTGTTCGAACTTGCGTACGGAATAATAGACGTCGCCATTATCGGCAGCATAGGCGAAACCCTTATCAATCAGTGTTTCCACCATCGCGATAATGTCACCGATGTGAGCCGTGGCGCGTGGTTCCGAATCCGGCATTTCAATACCCAGCAACTCAGAGTCACGGTGCATTTCAGCAATAAAACGCTCTGTTAAATCATTAAAGGCTTCGCCGTTTTCGTTGGCGCGCTTAATAATTTTATCGTCGATATCGGTAATATTGCGGATATAGTTTACATCGTAGCCGCGATGACGCAGATAACGGGCAATCACATCAAAAGCCACCATCACCCGGGCATGTCCAAGGTGACAGTAGTCATACACTGTCATACCACAGACATACATACCGACTTTACCTTCCACCAGGGGTTTAAAGGTTTCTTTTTGCCGGGTCAGAGTGTTGTATATTTTAAGGCTCATGAGGTTCCTTTTGTTGTTCTGCGGTGTTGTTCCGCTGTGTTGCTTCAATGTGCTGTATTGTTTCGCTGTGTTCTTCGGCTGTATTAGTCGGGTCGGCGGTCTTTCTGTGTCGACCGCCGGCCTGTGGCTGACAATCAGTTCTGCGTCAGGGCTTTGTCTTCACGCAGACCAATGGTCAGATTAAACACGGGTTTGTCTGCTGTATGATCAAACCGGTCCGCCACATAATAGCCTTCACGCTCGAACTGAAAGTTACTTTCCGCCGCGGCATGGGCAAGCGCCGGTTCCACATAAGCGGTAATGACCTCAAGCGAATCTTTATTCACAAATTCCATAAAGTCGCCTTCGGTTTTATCCGGTGTCTGATGCGTAAACAGACGCTCGTACAGACGCACCTCGGCTTCAATGGCATGACTGGCGGATACCCAGTGCACCACCCCTTTCGGATTGTTCCCATCCGCCGGATTTTCCCCCAGGGTACCTTCGATCAGTTTGGCGCGCACCAGGGTGACATTACCGTCAGCATCTTTTTCATAATCCGTTGCTTCAATCACATAAGAATGACGCAGACGGATACGCTTACCCGGGGTGAATTTTTTCTTGAATTTCTTGCTGTATTCTTCTTTGAAGTCGCCCTGATCGATCAGGATTTCGCGGGTAAAGGGAAATTCACGTGTCCCCAGATCCTGCTCCGGATGATACTCCGCTGACAACATTTCCAGATGATCATCCGCCAGGTTTTCAATAATGACCTTCAGTGGGTTAAGCACCGCCATCGCGCGGGGAGCATTTTTATTCAGATCATCACGGACCGCATGCTCCAGCATGGCGATATCCACCATACCATCGCTGCGCGTTACCCCGATCATATCGCAGAAGTTACGCAGAGAACGGGGGGTAAAACCACGACGGCGCATACCGGAAATGGTCGGCATACGCGGATCGTCCCAACCCGCAACCACCTTCTCATCCACCAGAGACTTGAGTTTGCGTTTGGACGTAACGGTATAATCCAGATTCAGACGGCCAAATTCATACTGCACCGGCACGCAGGGCACCGGCAGATTGGCCAGAAACCACTCATACAGAGGACGATGGTCCTCAAACTCCAGTGTGCACACCGAATGCGTTACGCCCTCAATGGCATCCGACTGCCCATGGGTAAAGTCATACGTCGGATAGATGCACCATTTGTCACCGGTCTGATGGTGATGCGCTTTGCGGATACGGTAGATGATCGGATCGCGCAGATTCATGTTGGGCGACGCCATATCGATTTTGGCGCGCAGCACACAGAAGCCTTCGTCGAACTCACCGAGACGCATTTTTTCAAACAGCGCCAGGTTTTCTTCCACACTGCGTTCGCGGTAGGGGCTGTTCGTTCCCGGCTCCGTCAGGGTGCCACGATGCTCCCGTGCCTGCTCCGCCGTGAGATCACAGACGTAGGCCTTGCCTTCGCGGATAAGGTGCAGTGCCCACTGATGCAGCTGATCGAAATAATCGGAAGCAAAGCGTACTTCACCGGCCCAGTCAAAACCCAGCCAATGCACGTCAGCCTTGATAGCATCGATGTATTCCTGGTTCTCTTTCTCCGGATTGGTGTCATCAAAGCGCAGATGACAATCGCCGCCGAACTGCTCAGCAACGCCAAAGTTCAGGCATATTGATTTGGCGTGACCAACGTGCAGGTAGCCATTGGGCTCCGGCGGAAACCGGGTAACAACCTTAGCCACCTTACCGGCTTTAAGGTCTTCCTGAACGACTTTGGCAACAAAATTGTGGCTGATTGGGTTTGTATCTGTCATAACCATCCGCTTAAGAGTCATACAGCAGCCATTTTCATATAAACTGGCTGCCCCTGTCCGTTCCGGCACTGTATGGCCGTGAAAAAGGCGCTATTATACGCATTCATCCCCCTTCAGGGGTACATGATTTCAACAGAGGCAAGACATGATTCTTCTGAAAACCAATTTTGGTGACATCAAAATCGAACTGAACCACGAAAAAGCGCCGAAAACGGCGGCCAACTTTGAAAGCTACGTAAAAAAAGGCTTTTACGACGGTGTCATTTTCCACCGTGTTATTGACGGCTTTATGGTTCAGGGTGGCGGCTTCGAGCCCGGCATGACACAGAAAGAGACCGATGCCCCGATTGAAAACGAAGCGGACAACGGCCTCGAAAACAAAACCGGCACTCTGGCCATGGCCCGTACCATGGACCCGCATTCAGCCAGCGCACAGTTCTTCATCAACGTTTCCGACAACGATTTCCTCAACCATACGGGTAAAAATACCCAGGGCTGGGGTTACTGTGTATTCGGCGAAGTGGTCGAAGGCATGGATGTGGTTAACCGCATCAAAGGCGTCCCGACCACCATGAAAATGGGCCATCAGGATGTACCGGCTGACGACGTCATCATCGAGAAAGCGGAAATCATCGACTGATGACCAGCTATTTCATCTCTGACCTGCACCTGGAACCGGAACGCCCGGCCATGGCGCGGGGGTTCCTTGAACTTCTCAGCGATATCCGCGGGGCAGAAGCGCTGTACATTCTGGGGGATTTCTTTGAAGTCTGGATGGGTGATGATTTTGACAACGACTTTGTCAGTCAGATCAAACAGGGGCTCAGACAGCTCAGCGATAGCGGTACCCGCATTTATCTGATGCCGGGTAACCGGGACTTTCTGCTCGGCGATACTTTCTGCCAACAGACCGGTGCCACTATGCTGGAAGACCCGACGCTGATCGACCTCCATGGCACTCCCCTGCTGCTGATGCACGGTGACAGCCTGTGCACTCAGGACGTTGAGTATATGAAGCTGCGACAGATGTTCCGCAGCCAGGCCTGGCAACAGGAATTCCTCAGCAAATCACTGCAGGAACGTATTGCCTTTGCCCGCCATGTACGTTCAGAAAGCCAGAGTGGCCAGCAGATGAAGAGCAATGACATCATGGATGTTACGCCGGATGAGGTGGACCGTTGTATGGCGGAAGCCGGCGTCAGGGTTATGATTCATGGTCATACTCATCGCCCGGCAGACCATCGCTGGGAGTATCAGGGTCAGGCAATGCGCCGTATCGTGCTGGGAGACTGGAGTGACACCGGTGGCTGGCTGATCCGTGCGGAGGATGCAGAACTGACGCTGGAGTCGTTTGATTTCTGATCAGAACACCTGTGGCTCTGGTTCCAGAGCCACACCAAACTGCGCCATCACTGAACGCTGAATGGCCTGCTGTAATTGCCTCAGTGCCGCATAGTCGGCCTGGCCATCGGTCACCAATACCAGTGCCTGCCGGTCATGCACGCCCACATGCCCGAGCCAGCGCCCTTTCCAGCCCGCCTGCTCAATCAGCCAGCCGGCTGCCAGTTTCACCTTACCCGACGCCTGGGGATAAACCGGCAGTGACGGATGAAGCGCCTGTAACTGCTGTGCCACCGATGCCGTCACAATGGGGTTTTTAAAGAATGAACCAGCGTTAGGGGTAACCTCCGGGTCCGGCAGTTTATCGCTGCGGATACGGCAGACTTCAGCGATCAGTGCCTGAGGCGTCACCTGCTCTGTTGACTCTGACCAGGCTTTTAACGGCCCGTAACTGAGATCCGGCATAAACTGCCGGCGCAGACGAAAAACCACCCGGGTTACAATGAAGTCACCGGCCAGTTCACGTTTAAAGACGGAATCACGATAGGCAAAACGGCACTCACTGGCCGCCAGCGTCCGCCACTGGCGGGTACTCAGCTGTATACCGGTCAGAGACTCCAGATAATCGCCGGCTTCAGTGCCATAAGCACCGATATTCTGTACCGGTGAAGCCCCCACACTGCCCGGAATAAGCGCGAGATTTTCCAGGCCATGGCCGAATTCCGTACTGCGGCATACCCAGTCATGCCAGTGGCAGCCGGCATCCACGGCTACTCTCTGGTACTGCTCATCCCCGCCCAGCAGGCGGATGCCGGTCATCGCAGAACTCAGGACCAGCCCCGGGACTTCGCCATTCAACAGAATATTGCTGCCGCCTCCCAGTATGCGTACCGGCCAGCCCTCGCGGTCAGCCATCGCCAACAGAGACAGCAATTCAGACACCGAATGAAAACGGGCGTAGGCCTGTGCTCTGGCCGGTAACCTGAGAGTATTATGGCGGGTCAGATCGAAATCATATTGCAGACTGTGGGCAGCGGCGGCGGATGGTTTCACTGCGCACGTTCCAGACGGGCCTGAATATCGGCTAACAAACCTTCACAGGCATCTTCCACCAGATCCAGTACATGCTCAAAACCATCGCTTCCGCCATAATATGGGTCCGGCACTTCGGACTCCTGAAAGCGGCGACCATAGGTCTGTAAAAACAGCTGAGGCCGGGTTGGCGCATCAGAGGGACAAAGCGCCTGCAGGTTAATCAGATTGGCATGATCCATCGCCAGTACGTAATCGAAAGTGTAAAAATCCTCCGCCACGGCCTGCCGTGCCCGCAGTTCTGACAGATCATAGCCACGCCGGGCAGCGGCGGCCGAGGCCCTGGCGTCCGGGGCTTCGCCGCAGTGATACGCCGCTGTTCCGGCAGAATCAACATCGACCTGCCCCTGCAGGCCATGCTCTTCCGTTTTTTTAACAAATACCCCATGGGCGGTCGGCGACCGGCAGATATTTCCCAGGCAAACGAACAGCACACGGATCATGATTCAGTCCCGGCTGGCGGCAGGCTTAGCGGACTGCTCAGCTTTGGCCAGTTTTTCTTCTTCGCTCATCCGTCGTGCTTCGCTTTCCAGCATCACAGGCACACCGTCCTGCAGAGGATAAGCCAGTCCGTCAAAGGTACATAACAGTTCGCCGGCTTCGTTATCCAGCTTCAGTTTGCCTTTGCATAATGGGCACACCAGCATACTGAGAAGTTGTTTATCCATGTTTATTACCCGCTTTACGTGATGAACCAGCCAGCCGCACCAGCAGTGCATCCAGCTGTTCCTGAATATAAGGTTCCGGCACCGCATCCACCTGCAGATACCACCAGTGAGGTTGTGCGAATGTCCGGCATTTTACCCAATCTTTTTCGGTCATGACGACCGCTTGCGACGAACTCTGCGCAAAATCAAAATCGGCGGCCGTGAAGGCGTGGTGATCGGCAAAACGGACCAGGTCCGGTTCCGCACCGATCGCCGTCAGTGAGCGGTAGAAGCGCTGCGGATTTCCGATGCCGGAAACCGCCCAGACACGCTGCCCGCTGAAGCTGTCGAGGGGCCGCTGTTCGCCGGTCAGGGCATTCACCAGCGCCGTCGGCTGTACCCGGAAATCCTGACCATTCACCAACACCTGGTCGACCTGTTTCAGACGTGAGGCCGGTTCCCGTAAGGGACCAACCGGCAGCAACCAGCCATTCCCCAGCCCGCGTTCTCCGTCCATCACCACCAGTTCGGCTGACCGGGCCAGAGCATAATGCTGCAGACCATCATCGCTGAGGATAATATCGCAGTCCGCAGGCACCTGAGCCGCCGCCCGGGCACGGCGCGGATCAACCACCACAGCCGCACCGGTGCGGCTGTGAATCAGTTTGGGCTCGTCACCACACGCTGAGGGTTCAGTCTCCGCACTCACGGTTAACGGCCAGTGTTCGCTGTGGCCGCCGTAGCCACGACTGATGACCGCCGCCTTCAGACCCAGTGCCCGGGCGCGGGCCAGCAGTAACAGAATCAAAGGGGTTTTGCCGGTGCCTCCGACCGTGAGATTGCCGACGATCAGAACAGGGACGGCCGCAGGCGCTGGCGGCCGCAAACGGAACCGCTGGCGGCGAACAAAGACGACCACCGCCACAACCAGCCACAGCGGCAGCAGCCAGAAATTGGCAAACGCTGAGCGATACCAGTTGCGCTCAATCGCAGCAGCCAGCCGGCTGCCGTTTGTGTTGTCGTCAGATTGGCTCACCCTGTACCCGCTACCCGCTGAACTGAATCTGATGCAACTGGGCGTAAATACCCTGCTGAGCAATCAGATCAGTGTGTGTACCATCTTCCTGGATCTGCCCCTGATCGATCACCACGATCCGGTCAGCGTTTTCAATCGTACTCAGGCGGTGGGCAATGACAAAAGTCGTACGGCCCCGCATCACTTCTTCCATGGCAGCCTGAATATGACGCTCAGATTCTGTATCCAGCGCTGAGGTCGCCTCATCCAGTATCAGTACCGGTGCGTTTTTAAGGATGGCTCTGGCGATGGCAATACGCTGGCGCTGGCCGCCGGATAACAACACGCCATCCTCCCCGACCGTAGTGTCGTAGCCCTGTGGGAGACGCCGGATAAACTCATCGGCGTGCGCAGCCCGGGCCGCGGTAATGATTTCTTCGTCGGTTTTATCCGCCAGTGCACCGTAGGCGATATTCTCTTTGATGGTGCCGTTAAACAGCGTGACCTGCTGACTGACAATGGCAATCTGATCACGCAGGCTGTCCAGCGTGACTTCACGGATATCTTCACCATCAAGACGGATGCAACCTGACGTTACCTCGTAAAAACGCGGAATCAGATTCACCAGGGTGGTTTTACCACTGCCGGATTTACCGACAAACGCCACCGAAGTGCCGGCTTTAACATCCAGCCGGATGCCTTTCAGGGCATCTGTTTCAGCGCCGTGATAGCGGAATTTCACATCGTCGAACTGAACATCGCCCTTCACCCGCTGCAGCGTTCTGGTGCCGGTGTCCGGCTCGGCTTCGGCATCCAGCACCGAAAAAATCGACGCCGCTGCCGCGACGCCTTTCTGGATCACCGCGTTAATATCCGTGAGCGAGCGCAATGGTTTGGCAATCAGCGAAGCCGCGGTCATAAATTGCCAGAACTCATCGCGGTCCATATGGCCACCCGACAGACGCTGAAACATCAGATACAACATCGCGCCTAACCCCAGCGCAACAATCTGCTGAGTTAACGGAATATTGATCGCCTGGGTCAGGCCGAATTTCAGCGATTGCTTACGGTTATATTCACTGGCTTTATTGAAGCGCTTCTGTTCGTATTCGCGTCCGCCGAAGGTGCGGACTTCACGGTAACCACTGATGCTTTCATTGGTCACCTGGGTCACATTACCCATGGCTTTCTGAATACGCTGGCTATAGCGGCGGAAAAAACGGCTGGCGAACCCTACTACCAGAATAATCACAGGCACCAGTGCCAGAAAGATCAGCGTCAGCGTCCAGTCCAGCCATATCAGGTAAAGCAACAGCCCAATCACTGTCACGCCTTCCTGAATGGTGGTGGTTAAGGCCCGTGTTGATGCCCCGGTGACCTGGTCGACGTCAAAAATAACCCGCGAAATAAGTCGCCCGGTGGATTCGCCATCGTAGTAATAACTGGGCAGCCGGGTCATTTTATTGAACAGTTCGGTACGCAGTGAGTGCACCACATTGCGCCCCACCACCGCGATGAAAAACTTACCTAAAAAAGTACCGATCCCCCGGTACAGAAAGATACCCAGCAGGGTTAACACCAGCAGCAGGATATTGTCATGGGTCGGCGCATCCAGGGTTTCGGATACCCAGCCCATCATGTGCGCCATCATTGGCGATGCCGAGGCGAAAATAATGTAGCCAAGAATCGCCACAGAAAAAGCCGCTTTATGCGGCCAGACATAAGACAGCAGGCGCTTGTAAGTGCGCCCGACTGATGTTTCTTCACTCATGAATTATTCACTTTTTCCCGGCTGACGGGTGGTAATACTGAGATTAATCAGACCAAGCTGACCAGCCGCATCCATTGCCCGGACGACGGCTTCATGAGGCGTTTTGGCATCCGCCGTAATCACCACAGGCGGCGTTTGTTCACCACTGAGTGATTTTTGAATAGCGCGCTTCAGCGTGGGCAGCTGATGATTAACCAGCACCTGATCATTGACACTGTACTCGCCCTTAGCGGAAATCAGTATTTCAATGGCTTCGGCTGGTGTGGCTGAGGCTTCAGCGCTGGCTTCCGGCAAATCAATGCTGAGATGATTTTCTTTGGTAAAGGTGGTCGATACCATAAAGAAAATCAGCAGCAGAAACACAATATCAATCAGCGGCGTCAGATTGACGTCAATTGCATCTTTGGTCTGGCGTTTAAAATTCACTTAACCAGCCTCTGAAGAATCCGCAACTTCACGGTCACCGTGCAGAACGTCGACCAGCTTAATGGCTTCCTGTTCCATAAATACCACGATGTTATCAACCCGGCGCTGCAGGGCCCGGTGACAGACCAGCGCGGGAATGCCGACGATCAGACCGGCGGCGGTGGTGACCAGCGCCTCAGAAATGCCGCCGGCCAACAGATTCGCCTGCCCGGTTCCCTGAGACATAATTTCTGAAAACACCTGAATCATCCCGAACACCGTGCCCAGAAGCCCCATCAGAGGTGCCACGGCAGCAATGGTTCCGAGGGCATTAAGATAACGCTCCATGCCGTGAATTTCATGGGCGGCGGTTTCTTCGATGCTTTCTTTCATAATGTCACGTCCATGACGTGAATTAATCAGTCCGGCAGCCAATACCCGGCCAAGCGGACTGGATGAACGCAGTTCCTTAATACGCGCCGAATCCAGCTGGTTGTTTTTCATCCAGCCCCAGACACGGGCCAGAAGATCTCTGGGAGCGATCTGTCCCGCTCTCAGGGTCCAGAAACGTTCAGCCGCGATTCCCAACGCCAGTACTGAACAAATGATGATAGGCACCATCATCCAACCGCCACTCTGGATGATTTCCAGCATCGTACTTTACTCCTGCGATGTCATAAATTTTCGCCGTACTCTAGCACAAGCCTGTATGGCAGCATAAGACCTGAAAGTCTGTTCTGTGATAAGCCCGGCGCTGTCGTTTCCTCCGCCGCCGGACTCAGGCTCACCGCTGGCGCCAGGGCGGTTGCCAGCCATGACGCTGACAGACGGGAAGCCCTGGCCGCTTCATACGCACCAGCCCGCAGCCGGCGGTGTTTAAAATACGTACATCCTGTGCCTGCAGGCGGGCCATAACGGCAGCATGAGGATGACCAAAACGGTTATTAAAGCCGGCACTGATCCAGGCCTGAGCCGGCTTTACCGCGTTAAGAAAGATCGGCGATGTGCTGGTTTTACTGCCATGGTGACCAACCAGCAGGATGTCTGACTGCAATTCAGCGCCATAACGGCTGACCAGCAGTGCTTCTCCGTCCTTTTCCAGATCACCGCTGAGCATAAACCTCAGCCCGTGCCAGTCCACCTGAATCACACAGGACTGATTATTGTCCACTGCCCGTATCTGGCTGCGCTCTGAGAGCGGGATTGCCAGCATCCGCCAGCGCAGCGTTGGCGTCAGATTCTGCCAGCGGGACAGACGGCCATCCGCTGCCTGCGGATCGTCACAGGACGTTTGCGGGTAGGTCTCATCCTCCTGCGGTTGTCCGGCAACGATGCTGCCAACCGGCATACCATAAGCCCGGGCCAGACGCAGAAAGCCACTGAGCCCACCGGCATGGTCATTATCGTTATGGCTGATCATAATCTGATCAACCTGTTGCGCACCACTCTGACGAAGCAAGGGGAAGACAATGGCGCTGCCGGCATCAAAACGCTCCGAAAAGCGTGCGCCCATATCATAGATAAGGGCTCTGGTGCCGTCGCGGAAGATCACTGCAAGCCCCTGCCCGACATCGGCCATCATCACGCTGCGCTGCTCCGCTGGCGGCATTAAAAACAGCGCCCAGAGCATACAGGCCTGCCCCGCCCACATCAGCCACCGGGGCACCCCCAGCCAGAAGACGATGAGCAACAGATACCAGAGAACAATCACCGGCAGTGACAAATGAGCAAACTGTGGCAACGCCAGCTGTTGTGCAAACTCAAGCCATGCCCAGAACAGGTCACCGGCAGCAGCCAGCAGATCACTGATCAGCGGAGCGCTGGTCAACACCGCCAACAGTGTCAGCGGCATCAACACCAGAGTGAGCCAGGGAATCGCCACGATATTGGCCAGCAGATGCTGAGCACCGACGCTCTGTCCCCACCACAACATAACCGGCAGTAACGCCATAAATACCTGCCACTGGGGCAATATCAAGCCTTCCAGACGATGACTTTTACGGCCACGGAATCCTGCCAGCAAGGCGATGACCGCAACGAATGAAAACCCGAAGCCCGGGCGCGTCCAGATCAGCGGGTTAAATAACAGTACCAGCAGCATGACCGCCAGCACGATTTCCAGCCAGTCCGGACGGCGCCGGTGCATGGCCAGCACTGCTGCCAGTAATATCATCAGCCAGGCGCGCTGCAGCGCAATGCCTGCACCGGCCAGCCAGACGTAACCACCGGTCACCGCCACAACCGGTAGCAGCCGCAGCCAGCCCGGGGACGGCAAGCGCCGGGCGGGCACCAGGCTGACCAGGCGCATCACAACAGCGCCTATCAACCAGCCCGCCAGCGCGATCAGACCAACATGCAGGCCGCTGACAACCAACAGATGCAGGGTTCCGGTGTACGCCGCTGTGCGCCACTGGCGGGCTGAGAAAGCCTGCTGATCAGCCAGCAACAGACCCGCCACCCAGGGAGTGGCGGCCTCCGTGACCCGTTTCAGTAACGTCTGGCGTAATTGTTGACGGGGCTCTGTGTGGGGCTGCTGTTCCTGCTGCAGATCCAGAGACCGGATATAACCGCCGGCATCGATACCCTTGGTCAGCAGGTAGGCTTCATAATCAAACGCCAGACCATTGGCAAAATTGCGCGGTGCCCGCAGCACCGCACGGATAACGACTTCATTACCGGCACGCGGAACGACATCGTCTCTGCGCGGATACCAGTTAAGTTGCAGCTGACGCAGCGCCGGCAGCTCAGCAGTCTGATTAACCTGATTAAGCATACGCGCAGACAACACAGTGACACGCAGCCGCTGCCCACGCTCGCGCTGAGTAACCTGATCAATCAGTACCCGCGCTTCGATGTAGCTGCGATCAAGGCTCTGAGGCAAACGGTGCTGCAACTGACTCTGTCGCCAAAGCGCGGAAAACAGAAGAGTCACAAACAGGATCAGGCTATACTGCAACAGCCGATATGCAAGAGAGCGCTTCCGGCCTGTCAGATGACGGCCCGTAAAGCGCCACAACGCACAGATAAGCAGCACCACACTGACGGTGACGGCAGCGGTGGTGAGGATGTAAAACGGTGTTATAAAGCAGCCGGCGATCACACCAGTGATGCCGCTGAGCATGAGTTTGTGCATTGCCACTCCCTGGCATTATCGGCATAATCGCCCCGCAACAACCAGCTGGCGCCTTCCATGCCGAAGAAGTTCTTACAGAAATATTTCCCCTCGCCGGAACAGGTGCAAAGCAATCCGTCCCTGCGGATATTGGCTCCTTTATTTGCCAAGCCGAACCTGTTTCACGTCAACCGGCATTCGGTGGCCCGGGCATTTCTGGTGGGTCTTTTCTGTGCCCTGCTGCCACTCCCCTTCCAGATGGGCATTGCGGCGCTGATTGCTTTTTATGCTAACGCCAATGTGCCCATGTCGATAGGCCTGGTGTGGATCACCAATCCTTTCACCATGGCGCCGATCTTTTACGCCACTTACCGTTTTGGCACCTGGTTACTGAGTACACCACCCAACCCTTTTTCGATTGAATTGTCAGTCCAGTGGGTACTGAGTGAGCTGGGTAATATCTGGCAGCCCCTGTTTGCCGGCTCTCTGGTGGCTGGCGTTATCTGCGGCGTGGCAGGTTACATCAGCATCCAGATTATCTGGCGCCGTCATGTGATCAACAACTGGCGCCGCCGTCGACTCAGCCGCCTGAAGCGCAAAGCCGAAGAAGAGGAATACTGAGCCCTTACAAAGGACTCAGCGCCTGATCCTGCAACAGCAGACACCGGTTCATACGCCCTGCCAACGCCCGGTCATGGGTTACCATCACAAAGGCGGTATCCGAGTCCTGCGCCAGCGCCAGCATGGCGTCTTCCACCTGATGAGCTGTCTGCTCGTCCAGGTTACCGGTGGGTTCATCCAGTAACACCAGCCGCGGACGGTTAACCAGAGCCCGCGCAATCGCCGTACGCTGGCGCTCGCCGCCGGAAAGCTCCGCCGGTTTGTGCTCAACACGCTGCTCCAGCCCCAGCTGAGCGAGGCATTCGCGCGCCCGTGCACTGGCCTCCCGACGGGATACGCCGGCCAGCAGTTGCGGCATCATGACGTTTTCCAGCGCCGTAAATTCTGACAACAGATGATGAAACTGATAGACGAAACCTACTTCACGGTTACGCAGGGCCGTACGTTGTATTTCTGTCAAACGGGCCAGCGCCTGACCGGCAATCACCACCTCGCCGGCATCCACGGTATCCAGTCCGCCCAGGGCGTTCAGCAAGGTGGTTTTACCTGAGCCGGAAGCCCCCACAATGGCCAGCGTTTCACCGGCCTGCACTTCGACATTAATATTGTCCCACACCGTCACCTGCTGCGGCCCCGAGGTATAGGTTTTACGCAGCCCGGTGGCTGCCAGTGTCACCTTATTATTCATAACGTAAGGCCTCCGCCGGCTGTACGCGGGAAGCCCGCCAGGATGGGTAAAGGGTTGCCAGGAAACTCAGCAGCAGAGAGGCAGACGTAATGATGGCAACATCCTCCCATAACAGCTGGGATGGCAGATAGGAGATAAAATACACGTCAGCACTGAGAATTTTAAAACCAAACAGATGCTCGGCCCAGGCCACCAGGTCAGAGATCGTCAGTGCACCCGCGATCCCCAGCAGGGTTCCGAGTACCACACCAACCAGACCGATGGAAATGCCCTGAACCATAAAGATCTTCATAATGGTGGACGGACGCGCCCCCATGGTGCGCAGTATGGCGATATCCGCCTGTTTATCCGTGACGACCATAACCAGTGTGGAGATAATATTGAACGCTGCCACCGCGACAATAATCAGCAGTAACAGGCCGATCATGGTTTTTTCCATGCGGATGGCATGAAAGAGATTGCCGTGGGTGCGGGTCCAGTCACTGGCGTAATAAGAACCGTCCAGCTCTGAGACAATATTCCAGATCCCCTCCGGCGCCTGAAACAGGTTGTCGAATTTCACCCGCAGACCCTGAGCCTGAAAGCTCAGACGGCCAAGCTTGCGGGCATCATCCAGATTCACGATCGCCAGATTAGCGTCCAGCTCGGCACCGACCGAAAAAATACCGGTGACGGTCAGACGCTTGATGCGTGGCAGCACCCCGGCCGGCGACAAGGTCGCTTCAGGCAACATCAGGGTGACTTTATCGCCGACGGTCACACGCAGATGCTGCGCCAGCAGATCCCCCAGCAGGACACCAAATTCACCCGCTTTTAAGGTATCGACATCGCCTTCGCTCATATGGTCCGGCAGAATAGACACCTGACTCTCGGCCTGCGGATCAACGCCGGTGACCATAATGCCCTGTACGCGGCCACCGTATCCCATCATCCCCTGCAGCCGGGTCAGCGGCGCAGTTCCGGCAACGCCGGGGAAGGTCTGAACTTTGTCAGCCAGCGCCTGCCAATCATCGATACCACCACGCTCATAGATAACGCCATGGGGCACCATCCCCAGGATGCGTTCGCGCAGTTCACGGTCAAAGCCGTTCATAACCGACAACACCAGAATAAGCACCGCTACCCCTAACGTCATACCAATCATGGAAGACGCTGAGATAAATGAAATAAAGTGATTTCGCCGCTTAGCGGCCAGATAACGGAGGCCAACCCAGACGGGCAGCGACACACCGGAAGACTTCATGAGATTCCTGATTTATTGATTAAATTGGCAGGCGCCATAGTGCCCGACTCTGTCCTGCTTGGCGACACCCGCGATACGGTCGCCACCTCAAACCTGGCCCGTTACAACATAACCGGCGTATTCTGCCTGTTTATTTCCTGACACTTCTGCACACGGCCCGGCACGTCCTGTTCTGCCGGCCGGCTCTGCACTAGCCTGAACAGGTGGTTTTCAATCAAAGATCAACCCCTGTTCAGCCGGAGGTCATTATGAGGCCGTCACATTCCCTCTTTACTGGCATACTGAACCAGCCTGTCCACGAAACGGTACAGCCGTCGAGCCGATTTACCCGCTGTCGGACAAACGCCGCGACAGCATCAGCGCAACCGTGCCGGCATGCACGCTGGCTGCCCGTCTGCCTGTTGCTGTGGCCACTGTTTGCACAGGCAGAAATCCGTGAAATCAGCCCGCAGGAGCTGACCGAGTCCTACATCCGCGATACCACGGTTATCATCCGCCGCGAACGGAACACCGCAGATGGCGAACCGCACCAGACCTCTCCCGGCGCCAAAGCTACCCTCAGAGTGTCCCCCGCGGATAAAAGTTTCAGCGCGGCCAATACTCTGGACGGCCAACAACGGCAACACATGCCCCCTGTCGACAAGGAAAACGATTACAGCGCCGATATTAACAGTGCCCTGCTGGACGCCAGCCAGGACTACACCTTTTCATCCCACGCCTACGATGTACTCAAACAGGAACGCGACAGCCGACTCAGGAATGTACTGAATCCCGACCCCGGAACCGCGATCGATTACAGCGATCTGCAGTTTCCCACCGCCGTAACACCGGATGGCAGCCTGCCGCCCGGCAGTGCCTATACGATTGCTCCGGCGCAGTTCTCGATATCCATCCCGAATTCCGGCAATTATCCGCCGTATTCCTTCCGCACACCAGGCGGAGAATATCAGGTGGATGTTACCCCGGACGATATTGTGTTCACCATTAATCTGCCGGACTGAAGCGCTTCACAGGCTCCAGCAAAATATTGAAACTGTCGTACCATTATGGTCTGATTTAATATCCCATCAGGCCAGCGGGATTCTGTCCTGACTTAAAAAACCCTTTATTTTTCAATAATTTAAAATCCCACACAGGCTACATTGGAAAAACATACAAGTATGGCAATCTGTCTATAAATGGTTTAGAGTCGAACCACTATAAGAATAAAAGAGCAGTCAATGCCATGCAGTTCTCCAGCTTCTCAGTGGCGGCACTCAAAGCGGCCCCCAGCGTTCAGACCCTGTCTTACGGGCAACAATCCTACAAGGTTGAATTTCAGGCGTTCAGCCTGCCTGCCAACAGGCATAAGACGCCGGTTGTCTTTCTCGGTGGCGCCTTTCAGAGCTTTACTTCGTTCCGCAGTGAAGTGGAACAGGTACTGACCACTCACCCGGTTATTCTGGCTGACTTCCCCTCCCAGGGCAGTAATGATCAGCTCGCACCGGAGCTGACACTGCAGGATTATGCGCATCTGATTGCCCGCTTCTGTGAGGCCCGGCAACTGCACAAAGTCACTATGCTGGGCATCAGTTACGGATCGGCCATGGCCACCCTGTTCGCTTATGCCTACCCGGAAAAAATTGAACGTCTGCTGTTATCCGGCATTACCTGCTTCCGGCGTGAAAGTCTGATTACCTTGCTGGAAGATTCACTGACGTTACTGGCGGCCGGCGACATGAAAGCTTTTGCTACCACCGCGGTATGCAACCTGATCAATCACAGCCGTCTGAATGAAACAGACGTCAGCCCCACCTACCGCCGCCTGCTTTACCGCCAGATCGCCCGGCTGAACGACAACGAACGGCAACGCTACCAGCAGAACACCCGGCGGTTACTGGATTTCTCCGGCTTTGACGGATTTCCTCAGTGCCCGACGCTGATTGCCACCGGCGAATACGATAATTTCACACTGCCATCGGAAAATGCCGCGGTCGCCCGTCAGTGCCACAATGCGACGTTTGCCATTATTTCCGCTGCCGATCACCTGGCTCAGTTTGAGCGCAAACAGGCCGCCACTGCGCTTTTTCACCGTTTTATGTGTGGCGATGATGTCCGTGCCATTCCCGGCACCCGCGTTTTCGATCCCGAAGCTTTTGATTATGCCGAGCAGCGCTTACAGTCACGCCAGCGCCCACTGGCCCAACCCTATACCCTGGTGAATAAAGATTCGGGGCAGGAGCACACGGTACGCATTAATAATATTAATTTTGCCGGCTGCGAACTGACGCTGGCACACATGGATCTGAGCCTGTCGGAAAGTTGCGACAATCTGTGGCTCAGCCTGCCCGAAACCGGTTGTAGCTATCATCTGCGCATTCTCGGGCGGGATAAAAAAAGGCTGCGTTGTTTAATTATTCAGCGCGATCTGAAACAGGCAGACACCCTGTTACGCTATCTTGATGGCAGCCTGTTACTGGTTAACCATGACCAGCAACAGCAAAACCCACAGCAGCGTATGGCGTAACACGGCCGCCTCAGGAAATCCGTTTAAACGGTGGCAAAGCATCCAGCAGCAGACGGCCATAGCGTTGTGATAACAGGCGTTTATCCAGAATGCTGATGCGCCCGTAATCCGACTCAGTACGGATAAGCCGCCCACAGGCCTGCACCAGCCGCACAGAAGCCGCCGGTAACGTCAGGTCCATAAAGGGATTACGGCCGCGGCTTTCCAGCCATTCCGATACAGCTGCATGAATCGGATCATCGGGAACGGCGAACGGAATTTTTACAATCACCACATGGGTGACGTACTGGCCGGGTAAATCAATACCTTCAGCAAAACTGGCCAGACCGAAAATAATACTGCCTTCGTCATTATCAATGCGTTCTTTATGACGCCGGACAATCTCAGCTTTGGGCAAAAACCCCTGACACAGAAGCGAATCATACCAATCCGATAAAAATGTATCGCGGGTGGCTTCCAGCTGCGCCCGGGAACTGAACAACACCAGTGTGCCTTTTTTAAGATCCACCTGTTCGCGCAGCCAGCTTTCAATATCACTCTGAAACTGATCACTTTTTGGGTCACTGGCCAGCGCTACCGGCTGCAGCTCACCTAAGGTCTGATAATCGAAGGGGCTGGCAACCCGCTGATAGACAGCCCAGTCCGGCAAGCCCGATTCCCAGATTAATTTATTAAAACTGTTCAGTGCCGTCAGTGTGGCGGAGGTAATCACAGCGCCATAACAGCGATTCCATAAATTGCGTCTCAGCTGTTCGGCCACGGCAATCGGCGAAGCACTGAGGCGGATATCCCAGCTGTCACCAAAAGGAATTTTTGTCAGCCAGCGCGCCACCGGCAACTGCCCTTCTTCCTCTTCCGCACACAGCCAGGAAAGTGCTTCCGACAACTGTTCAGCGCGGGCCAGAAGAATGCCGATGGGCGCCTGCCAGGATTCTGCGATATCGCGGCTGAAGTCGCCGTCTTCTTTTGCATCCAGTGACTTCTGCAGCATGTCATTCAGTTTATCGAGCGTCAGCAGCAGTGGTTGCAGTGGTCCTTTCATATTGGACAGCAGCTGACGCAGATTGTCAGGCACCCGCCCCTGCTCGAAACGCAGGCGGTCCTGTTCGCCCATCATATCCATCAACAGCGGCCAGACCAGA
Organism: Thalassolituus sp. UBA1087; assembly: GCA_002314145.1. Taxonomy (GTDB): domain Bacteria; phylum Pseudomonadota; class Gammaproteobacteria; order Pseudomonadales; family Oceanobacteraceae; genus Venatoribacter. Next base: position 72,767 of record DCCG01000020.1, read on the forward strand.
CTGATGGCCTGCTGTATTTCCTGAATCTGTGCCGGTGCTTCGGATAAACCATGCATCAGTGAATGGGGAATTCCGGCCGCGGCGACGAATTGTTCCAGCCCTTTTTCCAGCTGCTGCAACCACTGACGCTGACCGCGGATGCCGATTTCAAGACGGAAATGATTCAGCGCCTTATCAGCCAGATGATGGCCTTCATCGAACACATAAATTGTTTTATCCGGTGCCGGCAGAATGGCGCCGCCCCCCAGCGAAAGATCCGCCAGAACCAGGTCATGGTTAGCAACAATAACGTCGGCTTCATCCATGGCATTACGGGCTTTATAAAATGCACAATTCTGAAAGTGAGGACAGCGGCGGTTAGAACATTCACGATGGGTGGCCGTCAGATGTGACCACTGGCTGTCTTCCATTTCTTCATTCAGACGGTCACGGTCACCGTCCCACTGGCCGCTGGCATACTGCTGCAGCAATTCTTCATACAAGGCTTTATCTTTTTCTTCCGGTGATTGCTCAAACAGATCAACCGTCGACAACAGGCCGGATAAATGCTGCAGTGATTTATCCAGTTTCAGTAAGCACAGGTAACGGCCACGCCCCTTGGCCAGCGCAAAATTAAAAGGCATGGAAATAGTTTTTTTCAGGTTCGGCAGATCTTTATCGAGAATCTGTTCCTGCAAAGCCACCGTGGCCGTGGATATCAGAAGTTTTTTATCCTTTTCAATGGCTACCGGCAACGAAGCCAGTAAATACGCCAGCGTTTTACCGGTCCCGGTGCCGGCTTCCACCACGGCGATGCCGGCATTGTTATCCCGGGCACCTTTATCGTCTTCGTGCACCGCAGCCAGGCTCTTGGCAACTTCAGCGATCATAACCCGCTGGCCATAACGGGGCTTCAGCGCCAGCGCTTTAATACATTCTCGGTATAACGCCTGAATCCGGTCTTTGGTTTCTTTGGATAACATTCAGCTCTTCTTAGTCAGATCCCGGGATAGCCTGCCAGCCTTTACTGCGCCCCACATGCACAGGCCAGCCTTCAACGTCCAGCATAATGCCGTCGGCGGTAATTTCTTTCAGATAAACACCATCGGCAATCACATCGCCTTCGTGCCATTGCTGATTATTCATAATCACACTGCGTTTATCCGCCACCGGACTGTAAATATGACTGTTAATCATTAATTGCGGAATACGTTTGAGGGCCGACACAGGTGGCATTGCCCGTCTCGCAGCCTCGGACTGAAAGCCGGTTGCTGCCGGCTGAGACTCTGTTTGCCGTAAATCTGCCTGTGCTGACTCTGTTGCCGATGCGACAGAGCCCTGCTCCGCGGGTGTCTCAACCAACACCGGTTGTTGCGGTACTACCAGTTGATGCGCTTCAGTGTCAGGCGCTGGTATTTTAATCGCAGAGGATGACTGCCCGGCCGACTGTGCCGCCGACGGTAGCGTAACACTCTGCTCATCATCGTAAATGCGGGATTCAGACCCCGTATCATCGCTGCTGGTCAGCGACACGATATTCCACAGCAATAACGCCACAACCACCAGGGCAACGCCCAGCAGCAGATACAGGCCACGCCGGTCTGTCACCGCCGCCGGCGCATCCCAGCGGCTGTCGCCATCGGCACCGGCATCACGCTGGCGCCGTTCAGCTTCGGATTTTTTCAGCGCTTCAAGAATATACGACATGGGCTAGTCTCCGGCCTGCTGTAAATAGTAAAGCGTCTGCGGCCCCAGTATTTTGTCTGCCAGCAGACCATTGAGACGCTGAAAACGTTCGACACGGTTGGCCAGCAGCGGGTCATAAAATTCACCGGTGGACGAAATGGCCTGCCCCTGGGGTGTAATGACCTCCCAGTTTTCATCCCAGCCGCCACCGAGTTGTTTACGTGCCCAACTGACCACAGGTGATCGCTCTCCGGGTTTTATCAGTGCGTTCTGGTCGAAGCCCGGCGGTGGCTGCCAGAACAGCAACGCATGACCATTGTACTTATCCGGCGCCAGCGGTGCCTCCAGCTGCCAGCGGATATCGCCATTGACGGTCGCAATCTGATAAAGCACCTGGCCAGGCGCCAGCGATGTCAGACTGCTGATATCCCAGTCGACCCATAAACATTCATAGCCGGTCATGGACACAGCCTGACAGCCGGTAATCTCCCGCCCGAGACTTGCCTGACTTAAGATGGCGACCGGGTTCTGTTGCGGAAAAAACCAGCGCTGTAACAAATCCGGTTGCAAGGCCACGACCGCTCCACCAGCGGCCAGCACCGCGACCAGACTGACCATCATCAGATTACGCAGCCATCCGCCCGCTGTGCTTTTCGTGCTTGTATTGACGCGTACTGAGCGGCGCTTCTCAGGTACAGGGGCAGCCGGCAGAATTTCCTGCTCTGCGCCTTTTATCAGACTGACGCTGACCTGTTTTTCTTCACGCGCATAAGCGCCCAGCAAAGCCCGGTCGGCTATGGTATTCATCAGCCGCGGCACACCCTTACTCACCTGCCACAAACGCTTCACCGCACCATCCGTGAAAAGAGGCCCTTCCGCCCCCGCTTTACGGATACGGAAATTGAGATAATCCCGGGTATCGGCCAACGACAGATGGCGCAGATGATAACGGGCCGTAATGCGCTGGTTAAGCTGGCGCAGATCATGGCGTGCGAGGGTATCCTGTAATTCCGGCTGACCAACCAGAATCAGCGTCATCAGCTTTTCAGTGTGGGTTTCCAGATTGGTCAACAGGCGCACCTGCTCCAGCAGATCCGCCGACATCGACTGGGCTTCATCAATCACGCAGATCACCTTATGACCTGCCGCATATTGCTTAATTAGAAAGGCATTCAGATAACGGTATAAATTACGCAGTGAATCACTTTCGCCATATTCAATACCCAGGTCGTCGCAGATACTCTGCAGCAGCTCAATGGAGGACAGCTGAGGATTAAAAATATAAGCGGTTTTAATGCCTTCCGGTAAATCGGCCAGGAATGAACGGCACAGCGTGGTTTTACCTGTCCCGACCTCGCCGGTCAGACTGATCAGGCCGCCCAGCCCGGTGAGCGCGTACTGAAGATGCGCCAGCGCCTCCTGATGTCCACGGGAGGGAAACAGGAAATCCGGATCGGGCGCAATGGTAAAGGGGAAGCGGTCGAAACCGAAATATTCCAGGTACATAACAAGGTCGGTGCGGCTGTCAGTTGAAGGCGGCATCATACCGGATTTTATCTGCCGGCGCTGAGAACCGCTTCAGAGCCAGTGAAAGTTCACACCCAGACGAATCTGCAGATCACGGGCATGGCTGAACCTGTGATCATCACTGATCACACTCAGCTGGTGCCAGCCGGAACGCCAGTGCAGGCCAAGCTGCCGGGTGCTGTGCAGCGATACTGCGAATTCACCCATGCGGCTGTCCCAGGCTTTTTCACCACTGAATCGCAGATAGCGCTCATGGCGATATGCGCTGAAACTCACACCGGTATTTTTCAATTCCGCTGCGGCCATCAGAGTGAACGGGATGCGGGTGTAGAAATCTTTCTGCCCGGCGCGCCCGGACGCCGCACCACTGCTGCTGCAGGTGCTGCCGGCGCTGCTGCCGATATTGATGCAGCCGGTGGTAAAGCCGGCATCGCGGAAATACCAGCGGTTTACAATATCCTTCATCTGCAGGCTGAGATTCCAGTCGCGCAAACCGCTGTAAGTCATGGCAATATCCAGCGAGGCCCCATATCCCTGGGTATCGGACACCGGATACTCAAGAATTTTATCTTCATCAAAATGGTAATCCAGCGTCGCCGAGGCAGAGTCGCCGGAGCCGGCTAATGATACGCCGTCCAGTTCACCAAACTGATATTCCGCTACTTTATACACCGCCAGCGAAGAATGAATCTGCCAGACCGGCAGTGAAAAGGTTTTTCCCAGCCGGATACCATCGGCTTTAAAAGAATCCACATCCAGTTCCAGATCGAGATCCTTATCAGCGCTGCCACCATGTTCCGTGTTGTAATAAAACACGGACATATCCTCACTGAAACTGAGATAGTAATACCAGCGTTTTTCACTGGACACCTGCCAGTCGTGGTAGCGAACCCCGGTATTGAGGCGGACATCCGCATAGGCATATTCGCCCGGCGTGAAATCGCCGTCCCAGCCATGGACCATATCATTCACGGAAACCGGTTCTGATGAGGCGTGAATATCCGCCGCAACAAAGATACTCCCCTGCGCAGAACAGAGCGGCGCAACCAGTAAAAAACCACAGGCCACGCCCGCTGTCAGCTTTGTAAGACTCAATCAGCCTCCGAGAATTAAAAACCGGCCATCAATAAAGCGCACCACATAAACCCCGTCGCGTTCTTCGCGGATAACACCGATCAGCGCATTACGGAACGTCAGATAAGCGACGGCCTCGCAGGTATTGACCGTGAGTTCCTGACGATTAATAACGCCACAGGCGTAATCATCAGCGTCAGGGTCAATGGCATAATCAACATCAGAGAACACACTCATGGTCACCCCTTCCCCGCTCTCACTTCCCAGCAGGGTCACTCCGGCGCGGAACACCAGCAGGGTACCGTATTCATAACCGTAAGTCTGAATATCTTCACTGTCAGGATCAACCACTTCCGTGGTTCCCGTCGCGTAGGAAATATACAGGCTCTGGGCGCGTTCACCGGCGAGCTGGATGCCGCCGACAATATACTCATAATCGTAACCGGCCGTCACAGCGACTTCCCATTCGTCTTTTGTTTCCCGACTGAGGTTAATATCCACCAGCGCCAATGGTAAGCGGCGGAAGTCATCCACCACGTCTCCCAGACAATCCCCTCCGCCGGTGCATTCGACCAGCTCATGCGCCATGCGCAGGTCGACGTTATCCAGGCCCAGGGTAAACACCGCGGCCAGTTCCCCATCGAGGGTTTCCACCGTTCCTTCTGCGGGCAGAATCACATGGCCATCGCCATCGGTATTAAACAGTGGTTTATAAGCACCGCGCGCAGGTACCGAAAAGAGTTGCAGATAATTGCCATCAATTAATTCAGCGGCAGACAATTGCTCTTCCGTCTGACTGACCTGAGTACAGCTTTCAGTCTGGCGGCTGCCTGCTTCTTCGACCACAGAACAGTTGCGCACACCGGCCACGCCGACATCGTCATCCGCGAATATTTCGATGCGGTTTATGCCGTACCCCACAACCTCCACTTCAAGATAATCGGCAACGCGGTAAACCTGAGTCCCGGTGTTATCACTGCCGTACAGCACAGGTTCCTCATATTGCACCTGATATTTAAACAGACCGCTTTCCGTTACGCCGGCATCAAAACCGTCGCGCACGCGGAAATAATCATCGGCTTGCGGCCAGACACTGTCAGAATAATAATTACCGGCATTGGTGGCCTGGGCCCGTAACGTAAATTCCGCCCGATCGCCCAGAGTAACCACCCCTTCGTTTTCATTCAGCTGACCTTCATCAGCCCCCAGAGCCAGCACCTGCAATCCGGTTTCGGAAAGATTGTAGTGATAAGGTGACTGTCCTCCGCCGGCAATGGCGAGCGCATCGCGTACACCAAGCAAGGTAGCCTCAAAATAGAATTCACCGGTCTGCTCCGCTACATCGTCGTTATCCAGATCGACAGGAATTTCAAAATAAGGCCAGCTGAAGGTAAAGCCCACCGGTTCGACATAGCCAGACGGAACCATACCCGTCACTTCATCCGCCACCGCCGTGAGCGGCACGGTATCGTACTGTTGATCATAAACAACACGCACATAAGGTTTGTTCTCAACCGGATCACCCAGCTCGTCTTCTGTCATCAGCGTGGCAAATTCAACACTCACCTGCTGCATAAGCCCGGCGTTGTCCCGGTAAGGAACCGTTAATACGCCTGCGGGGAGAAAAATATCAAAGGCGTAATACCCGTCTTCGCCCTCGTCGCTGCTGTCTAAGCCAATGCCTTCTGCCGTCAGCCTGAAAGTATTGTCATCATTCACGGCATACGTCTGATTTTGCGCATCGTATGCGCTGTCCGCCGCACAGGAAGGCTCGTCATTCAGGCATTGAATAAAGTCCAGACTGGCATCGCGCAAGCGTTTAGTGATGGCATTCAGCCCAGGTGCAATATCACGATACACCTGATTCAGATTGTTATAGTAGGCCAGGGTTTTTGCCACATACGCCGGATCGACAAAACTGTGCACACAGCTGTCGTCATCGTCGTCACTGCCGCTGGCACAGGTATCCGGGTGCGACGCATCCCAGTTCAGCAGGCGCTCATTCAGATCTTCGACAAATAAGCGGGTATTGCCAATAACATCCACCCAGTTTTCCACTTCTGCAAAGCTGACCGCAATATCCGTCAGTTCACCATCCTGCTGATCCGCCATGCGCTCCGATAAACGGGTAAGCACCTGATCAATCTGAGATGGCAAGGGGTAATCGAGCGAGGCTAAATAATTACGGTTGCTGTTCAACACCTGATAGGCGGCAGCATATATCTCGTATAACGATATACCCGTCCCCCCTTTCTGGTAAAGCTGCCCCTTATAGGTAAGAAAATCATCAACCAGCATACTGAGCCAGGTTTCTTCGTCCACGCCGGCATCTTTAGCTAATTTCTGCGCCCCGGCCACCAGCGCGCCATAATAAACAGCATCGCTCATCTGAGCGGCGGAGACATTGTGGTCGTTGCGCAGATCGTAGGGTTCCAGTGGCTGGCTGGATATAATATCCGCCACGCCAAAAAGTTTATTCAGCCAGAGATTGGCGCGGGCAATTGTCGCCTGAGTGTACACCCCGGATCTGGGGGTGGTCGGATTATCACCTTCTGAACCATCCTGATCGATATAACTGGTGTAGGCAAAAGCACTGGCCAGATGGGTAATCCAGTTCACATTAATGCGCATATTATCCATCGCATTACTGACCGATGCCCGTCGCTCAAAGCCTTCTGCGACCGGACTTTCCTCACCGTAAGCCCATTGTGGTGAACAGTCTTCCACCAATTGGCAACGGGCCGTAGTGGCATCGTCCTCTTTGGATAAAACAATCATAGTCAGCGGATAACCGACGTTATCCTGATCAATGCCCACCCGATAATAAGCGCGGGATGTGGTCGAGGCTTTTTCGCCGACATAAACTTCCACGCGCTCATCATCCAGTTCTGTCGCGGGCTGACCACTGGCACTGATAGGCACCGCCTGCAGCAGCGCATTGTGAATATGACTGGCCCCGACATAGCCATTGACGTAGCGGGGAGTAACGGTTTCTTCCGTCGTCGATGAACTGTTGCCGCTGCACGCGGCCAATAAAACGGACACAGCGGCCGCTGTGATCCCTGCAATCTTGAGTTTCATTATTTTTATACTCATGTGAGAACGCTGCGATTTTAACACTATTGCTGCAGTGCGTTTCAAACAGGCATAAAAAAGCCCGGAAAGTTCCGGGCTTTTCCATACCGCATACGCGGTTTATTTTTGCGCAGCTTTGAACTTCAGACGGTAAGCGTGCAGCAGCGGCTCAGTATAGCCCGCCGGCTGTTCCTTACCTTTAAAGATCAGGTCAGACGCGGCCTGGAAAGCGATGGTGTCAAAAGAAGGTGCCATCGCGATGTAAGCCGGATCACCTGCGTTCTGACCATCAACCACTGCAGCCATACGCTTCAGGCTGTCTTCAACCTGTTCACGGGTGCAGATGCCATGCTCGAGCCAGTTAGCCACGTGCTGGGAAGAAATACGCAGGGTTGCGCGGTCTTCCATCAGGCCAACGTTATGGATATCAGGTACTTTGGAACAGCCAACGCCCTGATCAACCCAACGTACTACGTAGCCGAGAATCCCCTGACAGTTGTTGTCGAGTTCTTTGCGGACGTCTTCTTCCGTCAGCGCAGCAGCCTGCTCTTCTGTCATCAGAGGAATGGTCAGGATATCGTCAACGGAAGCATGAGCACGTTTCTTCAGCTCGTCCTGTACGGCGAATACATCCACGGTGTGGTAGTGAGTCGCGTGCAGCGTTGCTGCTGTCGGCGAAGGTACCCAGGCGGTGTTGGCACCGGCTTTCGGGTGGCCGATTTTCTGTTCCATCATGGCTGCCATTTCATCCGGCATTGCCCACATACCCTTACCGATCTGTGAACGGCCCTGCAGACCCGTTTCCAGACCTGTATCCACGTTCCAGTTTTCGTAAGCGTTGATCCATACCTGCTGCTTCATAGTGGTTTTAGGTACAAAAGGACCCGCCAGCATAGAGGTATGAATTTCATCCCCGGTACGGTCAAGGAAGCCGGTGTTAATGAAAACCACACGGTCTTTGGCAGCACGGATACATTCTTTCAGATTCACCGTGGTACGGCGTTCTTCGTCCATAATGCCCATCTTCATGGTGAAGCGTGGCAGACCCAGAGCATCTTCGATACGGCCGAAGAGTTCATTGGCAAAAGCCACTTCTTCCGGACCATGCATTTTCGGCTTAACAATATTAACCGAGCCTGTGGTGGAGTTGCGGAATGGCGCATTGCCTTTCAGGTCATGGATGGCAATCAGGGTGGTGATCATACCGTCCATTATACCTTCCGGTACTTCGTTGCCGTCTTTATCCAGAATCGATGGGTTCGTCATCAGGTGACCAACGTTACGGATAAACAGCATAGAGCGGCCTTTCAGAGAAACCGTATCGCCGTTAACGCCGGTATATTCACGATCCGGATTCATTTTACGGGTAAAGGTTTTGCCGCCTTTAGAGACCTCTTCCGCCAGGTCACCTTTCATCAGGCCCAGCCAGTTGCCATAGGTCAGCACTTTATCGGCAGCATCAACCGCGGCGACGGAATCTTCACAGTCCATAATGGTGGTCAGTGCCGCTTCCATCAGAATGTCTTTCACACCCGCTGCGTCGGTAGAACCAACCGGGGAGGAAGCATCAATCTGAATTTCAAAGTGCAGGCCATTGTTTTTCAACAGCACAGCCGACGGCGCAGACGCTTCGCCTTTATAACCCTGCAGTTGAGTTTCATCTTTCAGACCCGTGGTGGAACCGTCTTTTAAGGTAACCACCAGTTTGCCGCCATCGATCGCGTATTGGGTGCTGTCTGCGTGTGAGCCAGTGGCCAGTGGCGCCGATTCGTTGAGAAAGTCGCGCGCCCAGGCAATGACTTTATCGCCGCGCACTTTATTATAACTGCCGCCTTTTTCGGCGCCGTTTTCTTCGGAAATCACGTTGGTGCCGTACAAGGCATCGTACAGAGAACCCCAGCGTGCATTCGCTGCGTTAAGCGCGAAACGGGCATTCATAATCGGCACAACCAGCTGCGGGCCGGCCATCTGGCCAATTTCCGGTTCTACGTTTTCAGTGGTCGCGGTGAAGTCATCACCTTCCGGCAACAGGTAACCCAGTTCCTGCAGGAAAGTTTTATACTCATCCGCATTGTGTGGCTGACCTTTACGCTCAGTATGATACGCATCGATCTTCGCCTGGATATCGTCACGCTTGGCTAACAGCGCCTTATTTTTGGGGGCCAGATCATTCACCAGAGCATCAAACTCTGCCCAGAATTTTTCTGCGTCGACGCCAGTACCCGGGATCGCTTTGTCGTTAACGAAATCGTACAGTTCCTGAGCGACCTGAATGCCACCTTTCTGAACGTATCCAGTCATTATTGAGCCTCAATTATCGTGTGTTGGCAGCCCGACATCCGGCCTGCTCTCTATGGGTGTCAAAACCGCAACAACCACGGCGGTTTAAAGTGGATCGATTATACCTCAGCAGCCGCATCACCCGAATCTATTGAGACTGATACCCTGTATAATCTCTGTGAATACTTCTGCTCTGATATGCCACCACAACGGATTATCATGACCCTGCTCCGGCCTGACAACCGCAACCACGCCATAACCAGGGGACTGAACGACGAAAAATACTGAACGACGAAAGTCGCCAACATCCACCCGGCCCGCTCTGGTATGGTACGCCTTTAATCAGTCAGTCAGTTGTTATGGACCAGATAGCCAATACTATTCTTTCTTCCGGACGTTCGGCCGTCGAGCTGGCGTTTTTTATCCTGTTGCCGGTCATGATTGTGATGCTGAGCATTATGCACTGGCTGGAATCGCGCGGCATTCTTAACCGCATCGTCGCCCTTTTCAGTCCCGCCATGGCCATCTTTGGTTTATCGGGTCTCGGGATTTTTGCCATGATGCAGGTATCCATGGTGAGTTTCGCCGCACCCATCGCCACCCTGGCGGTCATGGCCAGAAACGGATCGTCGCCGCGCCACATCGCCGCCACACTGGCCATGGTGCTATCACTGGCCCAGGCCAATGTAGTGTTCCCCATGGCCGCGGCGGGTCTGAATGTTGGTGCCACGCTGGGGATCGCCATCGCCGGCGGCCTGCTGGCCAGCGCCATGACCTGGTACCTGTTTGGTCGCGCTCTGTCTTCCGGGCAGACATACAATGAAGAAGAACTGCTGCCGGAAAACGGTGACCGGGAAACCCTGATGGGCGTGATCCGCCGGGCAGGCAAAGACGCCTGGGAAATTTCCTTATCGGCTCTGCCCCTGCTGGTCGTCGCTCTGGTGGCGGTCAACCTTCTGCGCCTGACCGGTCTGATCGGAACATTGGAAGATTGGCTGAGTCCGCTGCTGTCAGCGCTCGGGTACCCGGCAGAAACGCTTTTGCTGGCCTTTACCAAATACATTGCCGGCGGCACGGCCATGATGGGCATCGCTATGGACCAGTTCCGCACCGGCGCCCTAGATGCCGCAGACATTAATCTGCTGGCCGGATTATTAATCTGCCCGCTGGACGTTGCCGGCGTCGCGATTCTGGTCGCGGCCGGACGTCGGGTCGGTGAAGTCGCCCGGCCGGCGATTTATGGCGCCCTTATTGGCATCGGCTTCCGTATCCTGTGCCATTACCTGCTGTATGCCTGACCAGCGGCAATAAAAAAGCGGCCCCAGGGCCGCTTTTTATCCACTTGCATATACCTGCAAGTGAAACACTACAGACTTTCGAAGCTGCCATCGATATAGCGGATGATCCAGGCACCGTTTTCATTACGGATACTGCCGTAAACCACATCGCGGAAGTTCAGATAATAAACGGACCCTTCGAGTGTTGGCGTCGTAGCTTCAGCCGCGTTTTCGGTCACACAGATATCATAGTTACCCTGATCATCGGTGACATAACGATAAGGTAAACGCGAGGTTGTGTAGTGACGGTTAATGTATAACCCCAGAGAGCTGTCGACCACGTCGGTTTCCTCCCTTGCCGTCCCCGGATCAAGGGTCAGGGATACACCGTCTTTGAAGACGGCCAGATTCCCGGTCACGGCATAATTGGAGTCGGTATCGTAAGACAGCATGATACGATCCAGATCAGAGCCTGTGCCGTAATAAATATCCCCGTTACTGGTGAGGCTGGAATAATCATGAGACAGTGCCGCAGTCAGTGTATAACGGTCTTCGGTTCTGGCATTCACCAACACATCCAGAGCCGTATTTTCATCATCTTCAAACACGGTCTGAACCGTCAGGCGTGCCAGATTAAGGCCCAGCACCATGGGCTCATACAGGGTACCGTCGAGTGTGCCACTGGTCACCGGATCCAGTGCATAACACCCCTGCGCATCCGGCGTCGCGTTCCAGCTGACAAAATAAGTACCGCGGCCTGGTACGGTCACCCGGGAAAAAGCGCCGGCTTCCCACAAATCATTAATCGCCTGATCGGTATCACGCTCGCCGTACAGACGCTGTTTCGGATCACAGGAAGTGACTGCCCATTCTGAGTCATAACCCAGCTCACAGATTTCAATATCGTGGGTATTCACCAGTTCGTCGGTATCGTCATCACGGTCGACATCACTTTCATCTTCACGCTGCACCGTGGGGTAAAAACGGTAACGGGCTGAATCTTCCAGTGCGATGCCTTCAGCGGTCAGCCGGATATCCAGATAATCGACGCTTTGTCCGCCAATGGTTTCTGTGCCGCGTTCATATTCCACCAGCCCGGGTGCCACAGCACCGGCGCTGTAACCGTCCGTTGGATTGAAGAAGCCATTAAATGAACTCCATTCATCCTCCGGATAATAATCAGAGGCATTTGCCGCACTGGCCGCGACATACACAGTGGTGTAATCATTATCGTCGTCGTTATCATCACCGATAACGTCCGATACCCGGCCGTTAAGCACGACAGTATCAATGTTAAAGCGCAGGTCCGTGACGGGATTCTGTGGATCATCCAGCGGGTCACGCACACCCCGGTAGAAAATACGGAAGCTGCCGCTGATCTCCACGTCATCCTGGGTAATATCCGTGCCATTGATTACGTCCGGAAGATCGGCCTGATAAAAAGCAAAATCTGACCAGCGCAGTTCGTAACCGATGATTTCATTACTGCTGCTGTCAGCCAGCTGACTGACTTCGTCTGTGTAATAAATACGGATACCGGTGGGCGATACAATATCCTCATCCGGGTCATCATCTTCGTAAGTGTTGTCGACCAGGAAAGTTAATCCACCCACCTGGTAACGCCCGGTAATCAGCACGTCCATGGCATGGGACTGCGACGGAGTGTCGTCTTCATCCGTGGTATTAACATCCGCCACCCGCTGGGTCACCGAAATATTCATACCGGTGCTGTCAGTCAACGTCAGCGTGTCAGAAGCACTGTCATATTGGCAGCTGGCAGAGGCCATCCAGGCGTAGACACTGGTACTGGCACAGACACCTGTATTACCCAGGTAGGTATCAAGGTACAGATCTTTGATATCGACATAACGATTGATGATGGTATTGAAGTCGTCTTCATGCTCATCACCAATGGCTTTCAGCATATCCATGTAGCCATCAATGGTGTCGCGGTAGCCTTCCTCGAAGAAGGTATCCTGATAGTTACGCATGACCTCAACAAAGGCTTTCGCGCGGCGGATACCCAGCTGAAAATCGTCCAGATCGTCTGCGCCAAACAAATCCTGCAGCGGCGCCGGGGTCTGATTGGTCAGCGTCACCGAGAAGTCAGCAATTTCCTGGGTCAGGTCATTGATAACAGTGGTCAGGGCCGCACCACTGATGCCCTGTTCAGTCTCTATCTGCTGTAAGTTACTCAGAGCCGCGCTGTAAAGAGCATTCAATGTCAGCACACCGCTGCCATCTTCCGGCATCTGCCCTTCATTGGCGCTGAATTCTTCCGCCACGTCGCGGGTAAAATCACCGCTGTACCCTTCCGCCAGATGATTCCAGGCGGCAATTAAGGCGCCGTAACGAATGCTGTAGACAGCCGCCGGGCCGCTTTCTGCGGCCCAGCCGCTGAGTTCGGTGAGATCGGCCGGTTCACGGCTTTCAATACTGTCGATGCCAAATATCTGTGATACCTGGGAAATCGCCTGTTCAACCGAATACGGCGAGTAATAGCCGGTACTCTGCCATCCGGGAGTTGCTTCATCATACAAGTAGTCATACGCCAGCTGAGCAGCCAGATCGGTCAGAGGCGTCAGGCGAACGCGTTCGTTATCATCCAGACCGTAAGCAATGGCTCGCCAGCCCAGATTATCCGTGCGGGTTATATCAGTGCCGAAACTGTAACTGTTACTGTCAGCCTCACAGCCGTCTGCCCACTGGCAGCGCACACGGGTGGGATCGTTACCGGTATCATTGTCCTCAGACTGTCCCACCAGCTCGAAGTAATACACTTCTTCAATCACGCCGCTGGGATTCACTGATCCGTCTTCATCGGTAATGTACTCATTACCGCTTAAGCGCCCCTCCGCATCCTGATCCAGTTGGCCGCCTTCCGTGACCGCAATAACCCGGACCAGTGCATCTTCAATATCTTCCTGCCCGGCCTGCACATAAAAAGAAACGTTGGACGATGATGATGAGCTGTCGCTGCAGCCACTGATCACAGCCGCCAGCAGCGGGGCAAACAAAGTGGCTGACAAGGCTTTTTTGATGGTCATAAAAGGAGATTCGCTCTTTCCTGATTCAGAGCCAAGGGGCTCAGGGGTGTAAAATGGCGCTCATGATAACAGGGTTTTGCTGGCTTGTTAGTCATTCGCCGTAAGGATTTGCATAGACCGCTGCGCACCGTTACAGGTTCCGTTCGCCCACCTCTACCGCTCCGCCCCTGTCTTCCGTTAGAATGCGCGCCTCATCCACCCCGCCCAGGCACCACACAGTATCCGGAGTATTAATGCAGTTATTTGTTGACCAACTGACGAACGTCGATTTCAGCTACCTGGACACCCGCCGTGGCCTGGTCGGCGAAACCTGGTGGGCGTCGGCGATTCTGGACGGTGCACTGGATGCACAGGGCATGGTGTGTGATTTCGGTATCGTCAAAAAGACGCTGCGTCACTGGCTGGATGAGCAACTGGATCACCGCCTGCTGGTGCCGGTGCGCTCCCCGGCATTAACCCTGACTGAAGACGGTGAACGCATCACCTTAAGCTGGCGCTATGACAGCGGCGAACAGCTGACCATGGAAGCGCCACGCCAGGCGGTGGCCCTGGTCGATGCGGAAATGATCAGTGCCGACACCGTCTCCGACTGGTGCCGTGAACAGCTGCGCGATGTGTTTCCTGTTAATGTCGACCAGCTGACGCTGATTTTTGCGCCGGAAGAAATCCGTGATCATTATTATCACTACAGCCACGGGCTGAAAAAACACACAGGCAATTGCCAGCGCATCGCCCATGGCCACCGTTCACGTCTGGAAATCTGGCGCGCCGGCAACCGTGATAAAAGCCTGGAAAGCGAATGGGCGGAACGCTTCAATGATATTTACCTTGCCACAGAAGAAGACATCACAGCCCGTGATGATGACACGCTCAGCTTTGCCTATGAGGCACAACAGGGAGCCTTCTGCCTGAGCCTGCCGGCACGCTGCTGCTATCTGATGGATACAGACACCACGGTGGAATACATTGCCGCCCATCTGGCATCCGAAGTCCGCGCCGGATACCCCACAGAGGATATAGAAGTAAAAGCCTTTGAAGGCGTTAATAAGGGTGCAATCGCCAACTGAACAGTGGCACCGGAACCTGAACCAGTGACAAACGGAGTAACCTTGTGAGCGAAATTGAACGCCTGCAGAGCACCAACCGCATGAGCCGCATCGTCAAACACAATGGCACAGTGTATCTGTGCGGCCAGACCGCCTGCGATGACCAGCATGTCACCATTGAGCAACAGACTCAGGGATGCCTGGATAAAATTGACACCTTACTGAAAGAAGCCGGCAGTGACCGCGATCACCTGCTGTCGATTACGATTTATGTGCGCGATATGAAGGATTTTGCCGCCATGAACCAAGTCTACGACGCCTGGGTCGCCAACGTTGGCAAACCGGCCCGGGCCTGCGTCGAAGCACGAATGGCACGGGATGCCATTCTGGTGGAATTCAGCGTGGTCGCTGCCACCTGCTAAGTCGTGCGTCTGATTCCGGGCCAGTGCCGGTCGGCCGGCCCGGAAGCGGTCAGGCCATCGTCCGCCTGAGACGTCGCTGACCAACCATAAACAACAGAAGTGCCACCGGTAACAGCCACCAGAGCGCCGCGCTCATCTCCTCAGCAAAGCGCTGCCCGAGCCACAATGCAGTGCCGTAGAGGCCGCCCGCCCAGATCAGAATGGATATCAGATTCGCCAGCGTAAAACTCCAGCCCGGTACTTTTGCCACGCCGCAGGCGATATAACCGAATGTGCGCAGACCCGGCATACAGCGGATCAGTACCAGCTGATGCAGAGGAGCCTGCTCCAGCGGCCGGATATGGCAGGCAATCAGCGGCTGGCGGCATTTTTCTGATAACCAGCGCCAGACATGAGCTGAACGTCCCAGCAGATACAGGGCGCTGTCACCGATAAACATACCCAGGCATACGGCGGCAAAGGCGGTAACCGGGTCCAGTTTACCGGTGGACGCCAGCAGTCCGGCGCCGATAATCGCCAGGTCTTCCAGCATAAAGGTCGATATCACAACCACCAGCAACAGCCAGACAGGGTTATCAGACCAGGCAAGCAGATATTCAGGCATAGCAGAATACACATGACCAAATCATGGCATTCAGCCAGCTGCGTATTACAGGTAAATGACAGACGCGCCGCTCAACGGCAAGAATTTGACCGCGGAAAGCTGAGATCGGACAAAAAATCCGGTACAATCGCGCGCCTTCAAATCATCCACCTTTGTCAGTAGAGAACCGCTATGTCCCAGTCCATGGAGCTGTCCGCCCTGACCGCTATTTCTCCGATCGATGGCCGCTATGGCAGCAAAACCGCCGATCTGCGCCCTGTTTTCTCCGAGTTCGGTCTGATCCGGGCCCGGGTGGAAGTTGAAATCCGCTGGTTGCAGCGCCTGGCAGCCCATGAAGGCATCGGCGAAGTCCCGTCCTTCTCTGCTGACACCAGTGCCCTGCTCGACAGCATCATCGCCGATTTCAGTGAAGACGATGCGCAACGTATCAAAAGCATCGAAGCCACCACCAACCACGACGTTAAAGCCGTGGAATATTTCATCAAAGAAAAGTTTGCCGGTAACAGTGAACTGATGGCGGTGAACGAATTTGTGCATTTCGCCTGCACCTCAGAAGACATCAACAACCTGTCTCACGGACTGATGCTGAAAGCCGGCCGTGACGTAGTTGTGCCTGTGATGCAGGACATCGCTGACGGCATCCGCAAGCTGGCCCATGAGCAGGCGGCGCTGCCGATGCTGTCACGTACCCATGGTCAGACAGCCTCTCCGACCACACTGGGCAAAGAGATGGCCAACGTGGTTGCCCGCCTGGAGCGTCAGATCAAACAGATCAAAGCGGTGGAGCTGCTGGGTAAAATCAACGGCGCCGTGGGTAACTACAATGCCCACCTGTCGGCTTACCCGGACATCGACTGGGCCGCCAATGCGGAAGCCTTCGTGACCTCTCTGGGCCTGACCTTTAACCCTTACACCACGCAGATCGAACCGCACGATTACATTGCTGAACTGTTCGATGCGGTCGCCCGCTTCAATACCATCCTGATCGATTTCGACCGCGATATCTGGGCGTACATCTCCAACGGCTATTTCAAGCAGAAGACCATTGCCGGTGAAGTGGGCTCGTCCACCATGCCGCACAAGGTTAACCCGATCGACTTCGAAAACTCCGAAGGCAATCTGGGCATCGCCAACGCCGTCATGACCCACATGGCGCAGAAACTGCCGATCTCGCGCTGGCAACGCGACCTGACCGACTCCACCGTGCTGCGCAATATGGGCGTTGGCCTGGGCTACAGCATGATTGCCTACCAGGCAACCCTGAAAGGCATCAGCAAGCTCGAAGTTAACGCCGCGCGTATTGGCGAAGATCTCGACAACGCCTGGGAAGTGCTGGCGGAACCGGTACAGACAGTGATGCGTCGCTACGGTATTGAACAGCCTTATGAAAAACTGAAAGCCTTTACCCGCGGCAAAGCCATTACCAAAGATGCCATGGGCGAATTTATCGCGACGCTGGAACTGCCTCAGTCCGCCAAAGACGAACTGAACGCCCTGACGCCGGCAAACTACACAGGTAATGCTGCAGATCAGGCAAACAAGGTCTGATATTACCTATGCTGTTAAGCCTCCTGCGGGAGGCTTTTTTGTATCTGCGGTTTGTTTTCTGTTTATTGGATAGTGAGTGATTGATATGCATGTTCTGGGTGAGCTGACGGTTGAAGAGTTTCTGCGTGACTACTGGCATAAAAAACCGGTGCTGATCCGCAACGCCTGGCCGGATTTTGAACCCCTGCTGAGCTCACAGGAACTGGCAGGCCTGTCGCTGGAACAGGAAATTGAATCACGCATCGTGGAAGAAAACGGCCAGGATGGCCCCTGGTCCATCCGCAAAGGCCCTTTCACCGAAGATGATTATCTGGCATTGCCGGAAAGCCACTGGACATTACTGGTACAGGGCGTGGACCAGTGGATTCCCGAAGCGGCTGACCTGCTCGAACACTTCCGTTTTATCCCCGGCTGGCGCATTGACGACCTGATGATCAGTTATGCCACAGACTCAGGCTCCGTTGGGCCCCATTACGATCAGTACGATGTCTTTCTGCTGCAGGCGGAAGGTCAGCGCGAGTGGCGCACCGGGCAGATGTGCGGCGAACACACGCCTTTTATGAAAGGACCGAAAATCCGCATTCTGGAAAACTTTGAAGAAAGCGACCGCTGGCTGTTAAACCCGGGCGACATGCTGTATCTGCCACCGGCGCTGGCGCACTGGGGCATTGCCCGCGGAGAATGCCAGACCTACAGCATTGGGTTCCGTGCTCCCGCCCTGACTGAGCTGGCACCACTGGTATTCGATGATCTGATGGAAAACGCATCCGATGATCAGCGATATGCCGATCCGGACCTGAGCTTACAGGATTCGACCGGCCGCATTGATCAGGCGGCTGCTCAGCGCCTGCGCAAACTGCTGACGGAAGCGATTCAGGATGATGAGCGCCTGCAGTCGGTGATTGGCCGTCTGATGACGGAGCCCAAATACGCCGAGCATGTCCCTGACGCTGAAACACTGAATGAGGATACAGAGGCGCTGTTGCGTCAGGCTCCGGCATGGAAGCGCGCAGAATTCAGCCGCTTTGCCTATTCTGAGCACAATGGCCATTGCCGCTTTTATGCCATGGGGCAGGAATGGAAACTGCCACTGAGCGATTTACCGCTCGCCCGCCTGCTGGCAGACGAACGCCAATATGGGACGGAAGCACTAATCTCTACGATTCATTCCGAAACCGCAGAAAAAATGCTTAAATTAATCATGGAGCAGCATTTAATTTACAACCCAGAGGCAGAATATGGAGATTGAAGTAACGCACTGGAATGCACACAGGGAGATACTGGACGCGATCAGACGGCGCGTGTTTATCAACGAACAGAAAGTACCGGAAGCACTGGAATGGGACGCTGACGATGCCGACGCGGTGCACTTTATCGCCCACGACGGCCAACGCGCCACAGGCTGCGCGCGTCTGCTGCCCAACGGCCATTTCGGACGTATGGCGGTGCTGCGCGAATACCGTAATCAGGGCGTGGGCAAAGCCCTGCTCAGGGCCATCGAATCCCATTACCAGAAAGAATTCCGTGGCACGGTATTAAGAGCCAATGCCCAGACCCACGCCTGGCGCTTTTATCATGATCAGGGGTTTGTGCCACAACCGGCCTTTAATATGGATGCCGGGATTCCGCATGTCGAAATGAGTAAAGACCTGGCCCGCAACGCCAATCTGCCGGTCACTTTTATTCCCGGCAAAGATAACCAGCGTTATCAGCTTGATGCCCCGGGCGCTGCCGAAGGCTTTATTCAGGTCGTCAGCAGTTATGGCCCCACCTCTATCAATCTGTGTATTGCCGATCCGGCCCTGCCGGTCTGGTCAGACAACACCACTCTGAGCTGTTTCACCCGTTATCTGCGCAGTGCCCGCCAGCGCTCCATGCGCATCATACTGGCGGAAGAATACCCGGGCATTGCCGACCACCCGCTGATTCAGCTGCAACAACGCGTCAGCAGCCGCATCGGGCTTAAAGTGTATTCGGATATCAAAGAGTCTCTGGCGATTATGCCCGCCTACAGCTGGGTGAAGATCAGCCGTACCGACGTCAAAGCCTGCGTGAATGACCGCCCGGGCGTGGCCCGCCTTAATGAGCAGTTCGAGGACTGGTGGAAACTGGCACAGAACGCCCGGGAATCACGACGTCTGCGCCTGTAACGGATCATCCGGACGTTCTAATGAACCGCGACAAACACCGCGATATTAATCACGGTCACTGCCGCGGTCAGGATATTACGCAGGCGGATATAAGAGTCGGCGTAAGAGCGGCGGAAAATCGGGTTACTCTCCGTCCATAACAGCAGCCAGAATCCCACCATAAACATCAGGCAGGCGACATTGGTCGGCAGAAAATAAGCCAGCAGCCCCCACAGGAATACACCAATGGCCAGTTCCAGCGGAATGGCATCCATTTCGTCCGGGTTGGCCTGCTCTACTCCCCAGCATCCACCGGCCATAAAGGCCAGAATGAGCAATGAATACAGCTTATAAAAAGCTTCCCCCTGCTCATACCCCAACACCACGGCAAACAGGCCTGCAATAAAGGGCAGCAGGCCCGCGTAACCCAGTTTTTCCGAGATTGAAAACGTCATACCCACCTCCAATGGTCAACCGGCAGACAGAAGCGCTGCAGCCATGCTGCCGTACGCCACCTAATTGACCCATCTAATGGTTATTTTTCAGTGACTTACATTAACAACATAGAAGGAGATGAGAAAAAAGTAACGCGAAAAATGACCTCCGGGCGGACACAGAGGTCATTTATGCGACGGGGTTCAGATCCCCCGGGCGAGAATGGACTCCACCCGGGCAACATCGTCCGGGGTATCAATCCCGTGCCCCGGTGGCTCAGCAATCACCGACATATGAATCTTAACGCCGTACCAGAGGGCCCGCAGTTGCTCGAGCGACTCGGTGTTTTCCAGCGGACAGGCTTCCATTTCCATATACTGGCGCAGAAACGAAACCCGGTAGCCATACATACCGATATGGCGATACACGGGCATTTTCTGAGTCATAGCGTCCGGGTTGGCCTTATAGCCGTCTCTGTCCCAGGGAATGGAGGCGCGGCTGAAATACATGGCGAACTGCTCGCGATCCAGCACGACCTTCACCACATTCGGATCAAAGGCATCGGCGCTGTGGTTTAAAGGTGTGCACACGGAGCTCATCCCGGCCTGCGGGTAATTAATCAGACTGGCCGCCGTGGCTTCAATCAGGGATTCCGGAATCAGGGGCTCATCGCCCTGCAGATTAACGATCACAGCATCGTCATCCCAGCCTTTCATGCGGGCAACTTCAGCAATGCGCTCGGTACCGTTTTCATGCTCTGCTGAGGTCATCACCACTTCGGCACCAAAAGCCGCGGCAGCGTCGTAAATGCGCTGATCATCGGTGGCAATAACAATATCCTGCATTCCGGTTTCACCGGCACGTTCCCACACGTGCTGAATCATGGGTTTACCGCACAGACTGATCAGCGGCTTGCCCGGCAGCCGGCTGGAACCATAGCGCGCCGGAATAACAATTTTGTAGTCAGACATAGGCTTACACCTTATAAAAGTCGCGGTACCAGTCAACGAACCGGCCAATGCCGTCGGCCAGCGGCGTATTGGGCGCAAAGCCAACGTCGGCACTCAGATCATCCACATTGGCATAGGTTGCCAGCACATCCCCCGGCTGCATTTCCATATAGTTTTTATCAGCCTCTTTACCGAGCGCGTTTTCAATGGTCTCAATAAAGGTGCCCAGTTCAACACTGTTGTGGTTACCGATATTGTAAATTTTATAGGGGGCAGAACTGCGGCTGGTATCGCCGTTTTCCGGTGACCAGCCTTCCACACCCTGAGGAATTCTCTGAGTGACCCGGGTAACACCTTCCACGATATCGTCGATATAGGTAAAGTCGCGCTGCATTTTGCCGTGGTTAAACACATTAATGGTTTTGCCGGCGAGAATATCCCGGGTAAAACTGAAGTACGCCATATCCGGACGCCCCCAGGGGCCGTATACGGTGAAAAAACGCAGCCCGGTGACCGGCAGGCCATACAGATGCGCGTAGGTATGCGCCATCAGCTCATTGGATTTTTTGGTGGCGGCATACAGTGATACCGGATGATCGACACGATCATTGGTGCTGTACGGGATTTTGGTATTCAGCCCATAAACCGAACTGGAAGAGGCAAATACCAGATGCGCGATTTCATTGTGACGACAGGCTTCGAGGATATTCACAAAACCAATCAGATTGCTGTCAACGTAGGCATGCGGATTACTGATGGAATAACGCACACCGGCCTGAGCTGCCAGGTGCACCACACGGTCAAATTCGTGCTCATCAAAGACCTTATCCACGGCCTGACGGTCAGCCAGTTCCACCTGAATAAACTGAAAGCCATCCAGTGCATTCAGCCACTCCAGACGCCCGTGTTTTAACGCCACATCATAATAGTCATTAAGGTTATCGATGCCGACCACCTCATGACCCTGTTCGATAAACTGTTTACTGGTGAATGCGCCAATGAAACCGGCAGCACCGGTGACCAGAATTTTCATTTTTTCGTATCCTTAAACTCAGGCAAGGTTTCAAACTCAGGCAGCATGGCCTGGATATAAGCTTCTTCGAGCGCCATACGGCTGCCCAGAATCACGTCGGCGACTTCACGCGCAACGCCCTTTCCACCCTCGGCCGTGGTGATCATATCGGCATGATTTTTTACCATCCAGAAGGCATCCGCAGGGGCAACGGCAAACCCGACGCGCTTCATCACTTTCAGATCGATCACATCATCACCGACGTAACAGACTTCAGCAGCATCCATATTCAGCTGCGTCATCAGCTCAGACAACACAGCCCATTTGTCTTTGCTGCCCGGGAAAAAATGACGGATACCCAGATCCCGGGCGCGCTTCGCCAGCGGGGCGGAATCTTTAGCGGAAATAATGGCGGTTGCAATGTCATAGGTCTGCAGCAGTTTGATACCCACGCCATCTTTGACGTTAAAGTGCTTCACCTGCTCGCCGTCAGCGGCGTAACTCAGAGTGCCATCGGTGAGCACTCCGTCCACATCAAACACAACCATTTTGATTGCACGGGCTTTTTCATGCCCGCTGTCCGGTCGCTGATTCATAAATCTGCCTTGCCAGCCAAAGCGGGCATTGTAACCGGTTTGGCGGCCGCTTGTATCGGTCTGATCAGGGCCAGGTGGGGTTCAGGAAGATGGCTAACCCATGCTGAATAACAGACATAAAAAAAGCCGGCATTGGCCGACTTAATTTACGTTCCTGTCTTTGCTGCCGTGTGGCAGATCAGGATGGCATCCCCAAGGGGATTCGAACCCCTGTTACCGCCGTGAAAGGGCGGTGTCCTAGGCCTCTAGACGATGGGGACCCGGACCGTGTATGAGAAGTTTGGTGGAGCCTAGCGGGATCGAACCGCTGACCTCAACACTGCCAGTGTTGCGCTCTCCCAGCTGAGCTAAGGCCCCGTCTCAAAACGTGGGCGTATCTTACTTACGCCCCCCTACCCTGTCAACACATTATTTGAAAAAAATTTATCTTAAACAACAACTTAGCGGATAAGCGCGAAAACGGCCCCGGAGGGCCGCCGTGACTCAGGGCTGAGCTTCACTCAGGCGTCTGTATTCAGTTGCTCCTGAATTGCTGCAGAGATAGCGCGGTAGTCTTTTTCCATTTTTTTCGCTTTCTTTTTGCCCACGCCACCCAATACCTGAATGGCATGGCGCACCCGTGCACGGCTCATATCCGGGCCCAGTAAGGCCATGGAGTCGAGCACAGAGATCGTGGCTGAGGTACCGGCAATGGCAATAAAGAATGGATACAGAAAATCCCGGACTTTAATATCCAGCTGGCCGGCCAGAGCGAACAGGCGGCCTTTGATTTCTTCCACATCCCAGTGACGGATTTCTTCCAGCTGCCAGAGCCCGTATTGCAGCGCCGTCAGCAGGGATTCTTCGTCAAAGGCTTTGTGCTCAAACGAAGCCGGCGTCAGGTCTGTCATGCCAGACAGAAAATGCCCGGCCAGCGGCGCAACGTCCGAGAAGGTTTCGACCCTGGGCTGAATATGCGGAATAAGCGCCAGAGTACGCTCTGGTTTAAACGCCCAGTCAGCGTACTTAGCCGCAAAGCCTTCGGCGTCCAGCTCCCGCAGCCAGAGGCTGTTCAGCCAGCGCAGTTTTTCCATATCAAACACCGGACCACCGAGCGACACACGCTTGATATCAAAGTGACTGAACATCTCATCGCGGGTGAACTTTTCGCGCTCATCCGGCATCGACCAGCCCATGCGGCCGAGGTAGTTCAGCAAGGCTTCCGGCATAAACCCCATACGCTCGTAGAACATAATGGACGTCGGGTTTTTACGCTTACTCAGTTTGCTTTTGTCCGGGTTCCGCAGCAGCGGCATATGACACAGATGCACCATATCCCAACCGAAATAGTCATACAGCAGTTTGTGTTTCGGTGCCGAACTGATCCATTCTTCACCGCGGATAACATGGGTAATGCCCATCAGATGGTCATCCACTACATTAGCCAGATGGTATGTCGGCATACCATCAGACTTCATCAGAATCTGTGCATCAACCTGTGACCAGTCGAGTTCAATCGGGCCGCGCAGCATATCGTCCACCACACACACGCCCTCTTCCGGCACCTTCATGCGCACCACATAGGGCGCACCTTCGGCTTCACGGCGGGCTATTTCATCGTCTGGCAGAATCAGGTCGGAGGGTTTCAGCGCCATGCTGTTACCGGCCGCCTGACGTTCGTTACGCATGGCATCCAGTTCTTCAGCCGTGCGGTAACATTTAAACGCATGGCCTTTGTCCAGCAACTGCTGCACGTAATCGCCGTAAATTTCACGGCGCTCGCTCTGCCGGTAAGGCCCGTGCTCGCCTCCCACATCCGGGCCTTCATCCCAGCTCATGCCTAACCAGCGCAGACTGTCGAGAATCGCCTGTTCCGACTCCGGCGTACTGCGCTGCTGGTCGGTATCTTCAATACGCAGAATAAACTGGCCGCCGTGCTGGCGGGCGAATGCCAGGTTAAATAAGGCAATGTAGGCTGTGCCTACGTGGGGATCACCGGTCGGTGATGGCGCAACACGGGTGCGAACCGTCATAGGAATCTGTCTCTTATCGGTCAGGGAGTTGTAAAAAGCTGGGCAGATTATAGAGAAAGATGGCCGTTATTCACATCCCGGGCCGGCACCCGTAGTATAAGGAAGGGCATCAGGAAGCGCATCAGGCGGCGGCGCGGATTTCTTTTTAAAGCGCTGACAGAATATCGATCACACGTTCACTGACCAGATAAAGAAGACTCATCTTCCGGGCGGGCGATTCGGTCATCCAGCCTATCCCATGATCGACCGGCAGCCCGGCTTCCGCTTTCTCAGCAAGGAAAACCCTGACAGTCCCTTCCTTCTGGTGGCAGGCATGCCAATAAATATAGCCAGGTCAGCAGGCACTGCTGCCCGGCAGGGGCCGAAGCGCTGTTTATGTCAACAATCTATCAATAAAGGATGCAAGCGGTGGCAGCGGTCAACCGTTAGTGAATAAAGCAATGCTGCTGAACAGCACAGCAGCCAGGGCGAATAACTGAATGCGCCGGTTCACGACGCTCTGACGGTAGGCAACAATGGCAGACTGAAACGAACGCAGCGCAGAATCACAGACGGCACGCTCATTCGAATAAATCAGAGAATAATGCACCATACGCTCCGCCGCGTCCGGCTGACCGGCGCCGCGGCTGTAGGCATCAGAATGAGGAATGGCAATTAACGTCAGCTCACGGACATTTTCAAAATATTCGGTCTGGTAATCGTCCAGTTCACGACAGGCCTTATCCGCTTTTGCCTGTGACAGAACACCCTCGAACAGATTACCGGCCAGTTCAAACTGCGCTTGTCGCCGGCCAACCCGCTCGGTTAACTCCATCAGGTTCTCCCTGAGTTCCTGTACCCGCAGATGATCACTCATTAAACAACCTCACACAATTCTCCACTGGCACAGCATAATCGATGCGGCGCATGTTGAAACATCGACTGAGCGCTGTCCAGAAGCAAAGTTGTCATATTTTCTCCGTTGCAGAACTGAGAGGCTGATGTACAACAGGAAAGAACCGGCTTATCAGGGAAAAGCGACCCGTGATGACGGCCTGATCAAACCACATTTGTGCATTACACTGACCACAATGTTACCGCCAGCACTGGCGGGGCTCGCTGCGTCCGGTGCGAACCCACGAGGGTCCGGCACCCGCCCTCACTCCTGAGATATCTACAAACACTTCAGAAACGAAAAAAGCCTGCTGTTTCCAGCAGGCTTTTGCAATAAGTGGCGGTGAGGGAGGGATTCGAAACCTAAATACATCTCGACGACTTGTTCCCAAAATCGTTCCCAAACTACTTTTTCGCCGTCCTTAAAAATCATAAGTTGTTGATTTTTAAGGAAAAATTAGTGGCGGTGAGGGAGGGATTCGAACCCTCGATACCTTGCGGTATACACGCTTTCCAGGCGTGCTCCTTCGACCACTCGGACACCTCACCTAACTGAGCACTGCTCAGAGGCCCCGTACTATACTCAGGCGGCCGGTGGGCGTCAACAGCAAATTCTTCTAATTCGTTGTTTTTATGACGATTTTAGCGGCCACGACTGCACGAAGTCGGCGACCGGCAACTCAGGAACCGGCTTCGGCGCAGCGTTAATGCGGCCCAGATAAACAAAGGCCACGATCTCCTCATTGGCAGCCAGCCCCAGCCCTTCTGCGATTCTGCGGTTGTAAGCGACCTCACCGGTGCGCCAGATAGCACCCAGCCCCTGCGCCCAGGCAGCGTTGAGCATATTCTGCACGCCGGCTGCGGTAGACATCAGCTGTTCTTCTCTTGAGACTTTCGGATGATCATTAATTGTACAGACCGCCACGACAATAAGGGGTGCCCGCATAGGCATATTGAGCAATTTCGCCTGTTTGTCGTCTGGCAAAGTCTGCCAATCCGGTGCTGATTCCAGAAACAAACGGCCGAGTTTTGCACGATCGTCGCCGCGGACAGTAAGATAGCGGCTCGGGCGCATCCAGGCGTGATCCGCGGCCCGGAGCGCAGCAAGAAAGAGACTATCCTCTTCCGCAGGCGTCAGATCGGGTCCTGTCAGCTGCGCGACTGACACGCGTTCAGTTAATGCCTGTATAGCATTCATATCCACACTCACATCAAGAAACTGGTAATATGATTATTGTAACCTCAGTGAGTTCCTGTCGTCCGGGGCCGGTCGACTAACTTGCTGACAATCCGTATTCTGGGTATATACATGCTGTTACTTGGGGATTTTGGTACTGCTGCGTCATCAGTAACGACAATAACAACTACAAATAAAAAGCTGAGCGACAATCATGCCTAACACACAAGACGTGTCTCAATTTTCGGAAACGACGCTGCCGAAGCAGGACTATATGGCCCGTGTGCTGGGCTATGGTGTCGCCTGTGCGACCGTCGTCGTGGGCGCGTTCCTCGGCTATTTCGAGCAGTACATTCTGATTGCCGCGGCCGTGTGCCTGATTTATCCCCATCTTGTGTATTTTATCAGCCGTCCGTTCCGGTTTCGCCGCTCCTACACGACCCGTCAGTTTCTGATTCACGGCGATGCCATTCTGTGCGGGGTGTTTCTGGCCTACATTAATCTGCCGGTTGAGCTGTCTGTATTGTTCCTGATTATGATCAACACCAGCTTTATTATTGTCGGCAGCATTACCGCCTGGGCTTTCTGTATTATCTCCCTGGTCGCAGGGGCTGCCGGCGGTGTATTACTGTTTGGCTATCAACCGCCGCAACCTGTGCCCACAGCCCTGTTCCTGACCTGTGCGGCCGGTGTGGCCTTTCATCTGGCCATGTCTGCATTCAATAACAACCGCCAGGCCCGCGATCTGATCCGTCTGAAGAAGAAATTTCAGGGCCAGGTTGAGCGCTTTCAGGCGCTGTCACATCAGGTTTCCAAGTACGTGGCGCCGCAGGTATGGGAATCTATTTTCAGCGGCCGGCGCCAGGCCAAGCTGGAAACCCAGCGTAAGAAACTGGTGATTTTCTTCTCTGATATCGTCGGCTTTTCCTCCCTGTCGGAGCAAATCGAAGCCGAGGCCTTTACTGACCTGCTGAATCAGTACCTCACCGAGATGTCACGCATTGCACTGAAATACGGTGGCACCATCGATAAATTCATCGGTGACGGCATTATGATTTTCTTCGGCGATCCGAAGAGCAAAGGCACCAAGCGTGATGCCCTGGCCTGTGTATCCATGGCCATTGAAATGCGCCGCCATATGCTGAAGCTGCGCAAGCAATGGGCCGAGCATGGTATGACTGCCCCGTTGCAGATCCGCATGGGTATCAATACCGGTTATTGCACAGTGGGCAATTTCGGTACTGAAAGCCGTATGGATTACACCATCATCGGTAAAGAGGTAAATCTGGCTTCGCGCCTGGAAAGTGAAGCGGATTCCGGAGAGATTCTGATTTCCCACGAAACTTACGCGCTGATCAAAGATAAGATTATCTGCCGTCAGCGCGGCACTGCACAGGTGAAAGGCTTCCGTGATCCTGTGCCCGTCTATCAGGTAGTGGATTACCGCCGCGATCTGGGCGCCAACCCAAGCTTTATCAATTACGAATCCGAAGGCTTCTCGCTGTACATTGAGAGCGACCGGGTCCGGGATGAAGACCGGGAGAAAGTGGCGGAATCGCTGGTGAAAGCGGCTGCGAAGTTACGCAGCCAGGGGATTACCGCCAACAAAGTAAAACCCGCCAAGCCTACTGACGGGGAAGGCGGAAGTTCACAGCCTCAGCGTTATCCTCCGAAGTACGGAACGGATTAATATCCAGCCCGCCACGGCGCACATAGCGTGCGTACACCGTCAGCGATTGCGGCTGACATCTTAACCACAGATCATGAAAAGTCCGCTCAACGCAGTGTTCGTGGAAGTCCTGATGCTGACGCATGGATACTATGTAGGCCAGCAGGCCGGCCTCGTCGATACGCGGACCGCGGTAGTGAATAAACAGACTGCCCCAGTCGGGCTGACCAGTGACCGGGCAATTGGATTTCAGCAGATGACTGCACAGCCAGCCGTCAAACGGCTCTCCTCCGGCAGACAGCAGCGCATCATCCGGTTCGTAAGTATCGACCGAGATATCCAGATCATCGATGCAGAGCGCTTCCGGAGCCTGTGGAAAGCAATGATCCACCGGGTGAAAGACAACGGTCACCTGCGCCCCCACCGCCGCCGATAAATCCTTTGCCATCAGGGCCTGAACCTCACTGGCCGAAGCAAACCGTGACTGATTAAAGGAGTTCAGATAGAGCTTGAACGATTTGGACTCCACCAGAAAACGGCTGCTGGCCGGAATACGGAATTCCGCCAGCGCTACCAGCGGCTTACCTTTCTGGTTCAGCCAGGATATTTCATAGCCATTCCAGATATCTTCACCGTAAAACACGACCTCATTGCGATCGAGGCCGTGGGCTTTCCAGCTTTCTTCGCGCTCAATGGGGAACAGCAGACTGGCGTCGTACTGATCCCGGTATTCTGAGCTTTTCCCTAACGGGTTATCTTTACTTGTTACAGATGCCATAAATACCTTAATGACGCATGCCTTTACCCTGATGCAACAGTCTCAGACTGAAGCCACCGAAGATGAGTATAAACACCACCAGCATTCCCAGCGAGAACCAGACATCAACATCTGACACCCCGAGTATGCCGTAACGGAAGGTATTAACCATATATAAAATAGGGTTAAACATAGACACTGTCTGCCAGAAACCGGGCAGCAGGTCGATGGAGTAAAAAACACCTCCCAGATACGTCAGTGGCGTAATCACAAAGGTCGGGATAATAGCAATATCATCGAACTTAGTGGCAAAAACGGCGTTAATAAAACCGCCGATGGAGAACAGAATGGCCGACAACAGAATCACCAGTACCACCACCAGCAGGTTATGAATCTGCAGATGAGTAAAATACAGTGATAACAGGGTTACAATGGCACCGGTGGCAATACCGCGCGCCACCCCGCCGGAGATATAGCCGGCCAGAATGGTAATCGGACGCACCGGTGACACCATAAGTTCTTCCACACTGCGCTGCCATTTGTTGCTGAAAAACGATGACGCGACGTTACCGTATGAATTGGTAATCACACTCATCATGATCAGCCCGGGAACGATAAACGACATGTAGTTCACGCCGCCCATATCACCGATACGGGAGCCGATAAGCTGGCCGAAAATCACAAAATACAGTGTCATGGTGATCGCCGGCGGTAACAGCGTCTGCTGCCAGATGCGCATAAAACGGCGCACTTCTTTGGTCACGATGGTATTGAACGCCACCCACTGAATACGGGCATCAGTCATGCGTTATCCTCCCGTACCAGGCCAACGAACATTTCTTCCAGGCGATTGGATTTGGTTCTCATACTGCGGACTTCGATCCCCCTGCTGTCTAATTCGGCAAACAAACCGTTCAGACTCTGACCTTTGGTGACTTCCGCCTCCAGACTGTCCGCAGTCACCTGACGCACACTGAAGCCGTCAAATTCCGGAATGTCTGACACAGGCCGGGTCAGGTCGAGAATAAAGGTTTCCGTATTCAGTTGCCCCAGCAGCTCGCGCACACTGGTGCTCTGGATAATTTCACCATGATTGATAATGGCGATATTGCGGCACAGTTGTTCGGCCTCTTCCAGATAATGCGTGGTCAGAATAATGGTGGTGCCGGCCTTGTTCAGATCCTGCATGAAATCCCACATCGAGCGGCGCAGTTCGATATCGACCCCGGCCGTAGGCTCATCAAGAATCAGCACTTTGGGCTTGTGGATCAGCGCCCGGGCAATCATCAGCCGGCGCTTCATACCACCTGAGAGCATACGCGACGGTTCATCCCGTTTTTCCCAGAGATCCAGTGCGCGCAGCAGTTTTTCCGCCTGAGGCGCTGCCTCGGCCACCGTCAGGCCGAAGTATCCGGCCTGTGTAACGACGATGTCATACACTTTTTCAAACTGATTGAAGTTGAATTCCTGTGGCACTACCCCCAGATCCCGACGGGCGTACGATGTCTCTTTATTGACATCATGGCCCATGACTTCGGCCGAGCCGGATGTTTTTTGCACCAGACCCGATAGAATACCCAGGGTTGTGGATTTACCGGCACCGTTGGGGCCGAGCAATGCGAAGAAATCTCCCTGCTCGACTTCAAGGCTGATGCCTTTGAGAGCCTGGAAACCATTGTCGTAGACCTTGCTCAGGTCACGTACCAGCAGAGCGGGTACCTTCATTAACAAACCTTTTTTAACTGTATTTGGATTTATATGAGCGAACGATTAAACGATCTGACCCAGCGGCTGCATCAGGTCGGCGAGCGGTTGCGCAAAGCTCAGCCACAGGCTGCCGGTGTGATCAGTGACGAAATTCTACACCAGCTTGATCAGGTAATTGACCTTTTGAGGGAACATTCTGGTTCAGGCTACCAGCAAGGCCATGATTGGGTGGTGCAGATTTTCATTCACCTGCCCCAACTGAACCCGGTGATCGACCGCGATATTCTGTGGTTTTTTGGCGGCGATTGCCTGCATTTCCTCACTGACGAGGAGATTTCACTGTTCCAGCAGCTGGATGAACGGGAAGCCGAGGCCGAAGCCCGGGGCGAGGATTTCGATCGCGCGGCGGAGAAAGCCCGCCTGCAGTCCGGCGAGTAACGGACTGGCAGGTAAGACAGTTCATACAGGCTTGCCCCCCAGACCGCCGGAGCCTTGGCAGGCGGCGCAGAGCCAGAGGGCCCGCAGACGGGCCCTGGCAAGCCGTCACTCAGGCCAGCAGTACAACCCCGTTTTCTACCTTGACCTGATAATGCCTGACGGCCACGTTTTCATCTTCCAGACACTCACCGGTCGACAGGTCAAAGTGCTGTTTATACAAAGGTGAAGCCACCACAGGGCGCTCACCCACAGAGCCAATGATGCCGCGCGAAAGCACGTTGGCTTTGCCGAACGGATCAAAATTATTAATGGCGTAAACCGTCTCGGTGCTGCCCCAGCGGAACAGTGCAACCTGTTCACCGTTATACAGAGCACATACACCGGTATCCGGATCGATATCCGCCAGATTGCATACCGTTGTCCAGTCAGTCATAGCAATAACCTCAAATAGAATTTGTTAGTGTCAGTGAGCGGCTTCTTATTCAGAAGCCGTATCCAGATTGACCAGCTCAATACGTTCTGCTTCCGTGGCCGGACGACGCTGACCACGTTCACGCACGTAGTACAGGTTTTTGTCCTGCTCGTCAGCATTGATGAAGTGGCTGAAGCGTTTGAGTTTTTCCGGCGATTCGATGGTGGTTTTCCATTCGCACTGGTAGGTATTCACCACTTTGGTCATACCCGCTTCCAGTTCGTCGCAGATGCCCAGTTTGTCGTTGATCACAACGTCTTTCAGGTAATCCAGACCACCTTCGAGGTTTTCCATCCACACCGAAGTACGCTGCAGACGGTCGGCGGTGCGCACATAGAACATGAGCACGCGGTCGATGTATTTCACCAGAGTTTCATCATCCAGGTCAGAGGCAAACAGATCGCCATGGCGCGGGCGCATACCGCCGTTACCACAGACATACAGGTTCCAGCCGTTTTCAGTGGCGATTACACCGATGTCTTTGCTTTGTGCTTCCGCACACTCGCGGGTACAGCCAGAGACGGCGAACTTGATTTTGTGCGGTGCACGCAGACCCTTGTAGCGGTTCTCCAGGGCGATGGCCATGGACACCGAATCCAGTACGCCGTAACGGCACCAGGTGGAACCAACACAGGATTTCACCGTACGCAGGGATTTACCGTAGGCATGACCGGTTTCGAAACCTGCTGCCACCAGTTTTTCCCAGATTTCCGGCAGCTGATGCAGCTGAGCCCCGAACAGGTCGATACGCTGACCGCCGGTGATTTTGGTGTAGAGATCGTAATCACGGGCGATTTCACCCAGCACAATCAGTTTATCCGGAGTAATTTCACCACCGGCGACACGCGGCACGATGGAGTAAGTACCGTCTTTCTGCATGTTACCGAGGAAGATATCGTTGGTGTCCTGCAGACCGATGTGCGCGTCTTTCAGCACGTATTCGTTATTGAAGGACGCCAGAATGGAACCGACGGTTGGCTTACAGATTTCACAACCGTGGCCATTACCGTGGTGTTCCAGCACTTCTGTGAAGGTGCTGTAACCTTTCACGCGGATAATGTCGGCCAGTTCTGCACGGGTGTAAGCAAAGTGCTCACACAGGTTGTTGTTAACTTCCACACCCAGCGCGGTCAGCTCGGCATCCATCACCTGTTTAACCAACGCCGTACAGCCGCCACACACAGTTGAGGCTTTGGTGGCTTCTTTAATATCCCCCATGGTGCAGCAACCGCCCTGCACCGCCGCGGCAATTTCACCTTTGGATACCGCCTGACAGGAACAGATCTGCGCCGTATCCGGCAAGGCTGCAACGCCGAGCCCGGCACTCTCTTCGCCATCGGAGGAAGGCACAATGAGAGCCGCCGGATTACCCGGAATATCCATATCATTCAGCATCAGCTGCAGCAGATTACCGTAGGCATCCACGTCACCGACCAACACAGCACCCAGCAGTT
Source organism: Thalassolituus sp. UBA1087 (assembly GCA_002314145.1). Lineage (GTDB taxonomy): Bacteria > Pseudomonadota > Gammaproteobacteria > Pseudomonadales > Oceanobacteraceae > Venatoribacter. The sequence continues at coordinate 106,013 of DCCG01000020.1, forward strand.
TTTTGCCGTCATGGGATACCACCAGGCGCTTATAAACCTGTTCGATATCATCGTTGAAAACATAACTTTTACTGCAGGCGGTGTGACCGTGGGCATCACCGATGGAGGCCACATCCACGCCCAGCAGTTTCAGTTTGGTGCTCATATCGGCACCTTTAAATGTAAGTGCCGGGACATCGTGGGTAATTAACGCAGAGACAATATTATCGGCGACCACTTTAGCCATCTGATAACCTGGTGCCACCAGACCGAAAATTTTCCCATCCCACAACGCACATTCCCCGATGGCGTAAATATCCTCTTCTGAGGTCTGGCAGAAATCGTTAATCACAATGCCGCCGCGTTCACCGATATCCAGACCAAACTGACGCGCCAGTTCATCCTGCGGGCGGATACCGGCAGAGAACAGGATCATATCGGTTTCAAGGTGAGAGCCATCGGCAAAGTTCATACGGTAACGGCACTCTTCGCCGGCGACGATTTCAGTGGTCGCTTTCTCGGTATGAACCGATACACCCAGCTCTTCAATTTTATGGCGCAGCAGCTTGCCGCCGCCCTCGTCCAGCTGCACCGCCATCAGGCGTGGTGCAAATTCAACCACATGGGTATCCAGGCCTGCCTGCTTCAGGGCGTTGGCCGCTTCCAGCCCCAACAGACCACCACCAACTACCACGCCGGTTTTACTCACGGCAGCGGATGCGGAAATGGCTTCTAAATCTTCAATGGTGCGGTACACCAGACAGTGTTCCTGATCATTGCCGGGAATCGGTGGCACAAACGGGTAAGAACCGGTCGCAAGCACAAGCTTGTCGTAACCTTCCACCTGACCATGAGCGGTGGTTACTGTCTTGGCATGTGTGTCGATGGATACGACTTTATCGTTCAGCGTATAGACAACACCCTGCTGCTGGTACGCGGCTTCAGTGGTCAGAGCCAGGTCATCAGCGGTGGAGCCGGAAAAGTATTTGCTTAGCTGTACGCGGTCGTACGCCAGACGGGGTTCTTCAGAAAAGGTAATAAGTTCGAGCTCTGAGGCGTGCTCGGAAGTGGCGAGGGTATCAATGAAGTTGTGTCCAACCATGCCGTTGCCAACGACAATAATGCGCTTTTTGCTCATGGGACGTCTCTCTATCTGGTCATAATCTTGGTTCTCCTGTTTGTGCTTCGTTGCGCTCCCCGCCATCGCGCCGTTGCAATGGAGGGCATCGGAACGGATTAAGCAAAGCAGGTGCCAAATGTTGACTCTGGCGTTTTCTCCCCCGACAGCTGAAGACTTGTGGTTAATCTATAGAATGATCAGACGGTGACCGCACCAGGCTGGAACACCCGGGCACTGCGCTGCGCCGAAAGTTTTCATTTCCATGACGGTTGGCTGCAGATGTTCTGCAAACGGCATAATCCTCTCAACCATCAATGAGCAAATTACAACGCTATTAAGGCCAGATCCGGCGCCGTAAACGCGCCAGAACAATGCGATAAGACATTTTCCCGCACCAAACGAATGCAACATAAACGTCATATAACTCACAGGCCCGGGATTCATCCCCATATTCAAAGTTGGCACCCCTTTTGTATATAAAGATTTGTCGAAGCAGCTAATACCTTCCAGTTGCTTTTACGGCATCAGTGCTGATGCCAGACATTATCGTGTTGTGCAAAACAGAGCATTGGCGCTCACAGGTTTTACCTGTGAGCGCTTTTTTTTGGATTTTTTTCAGTGCTATCAATATTAAAGTGCCATGAATAAGACATCAGATCAGCAGACAACCCGACAGTGGCAACAGACAGAAACCACCTGTCCCTATTGTGGTGTCGGCTGCGGCGTGACCACTGAATCCCATGGCGACACCATGCGCCCGGTGAAAGGCAGCAAGCATCATCCGGCAAACTTCGGGCGTTTGTGCGTCAAAGGTTCCGCTCTGCAGGAAACCATGTCGGATGAAGGCCGCCTGCTCTACCCGACTATGAATGGCCAGCGCACCAGCTGGGAAAAAAGCCTCAGTCTGATCGCCGATAAAATCAAACAGGTACTGATGACCGATGGCCCGGAAGCCATTGCATTTTACGGTGCCGGCCAGATGCTGACCGAAGATTACTACGTTGCCAATAAACTGATGAAAGGTTTTATTGGCAGCGCCAACATCGATACCAACTCCCGTCTGTGCATGGCCTCGGCGGTGGTGTCATACAAGCGCGCGTTCGGCTCAGACACTGTACCGGCCTGCTACGAAGATCTTGAAGAAGCTGATCTGATTGTGATGACAGGTTCCAACGCCGCCTGGGCCCACCCGATTTTATTTCAGCGTATCAGTGCGGCGAAAAAGGCGCGGCCGGACATGAAAATTGTGGTGATAGATCCACGTAAAACCGCGACCTGTGATATTGCCGATCTGCACCTGGCGATCCGCCCGGGCAGCGATGGTTATTTGTTTTCCGCTTTACTGGCTTATCTGGAAGAAGCCGGAAAACTTGATACTGCCTTTATTAAAAATCACACCCAGGGCTTTGACGAAGCGCTGGCCTCTGCACGTAAAGCCTGCGCCAGCCTGGAGAAAACCGCAGAGGTTCTGGATATTAAGGCCACTCAGCTGGAAACCTTTTTTCACTGGTTTGCAGGAACCGGAAAAACCGTGACATTTTATTCCCAGGGCATAAACCAGAGCGCCACCGGTTCCGATAAAGGCAACGCCATTATTAATGTGCATCTGGCCACCGGACGTATCGGTAAACCGGGTGCATCGCCCTTTTCTATCACCGGCCAGCCCAATGCCATGGGTGGCCGTGAAGTCGGCGGTCTGGCGAATCAGTTAGCTGCGCACATGGATTTCGCCCCGGCAGACCGCGACCGTGTGCGACGTTTCTGGAATGCACCCAACATCGCTGAAAAACCTGGCCTGAAAGCCGTGGATTTATTTAAGGAAATGCGCGCCGGTAAAATTAAATTCCTCTGGATCATGTCCACCAATCCGGTGGTCAGCATGCCGGACGCCGATGCCGTAAAAGAAGCCCTTAAACATTGCGAATTGGTGGTGGTCAGCGATTGCATGGCCAATACCGACACCGCGAAAGAAGCACAGGTATTACTGCCAGCCGCCAGCTGGGGCGAAAAAAACGGCACCGTCACCAACTCCGAGCGCCGCATTTCCCGCCAGCGCGGATTCCTGCCGCCACCGGGCGAGGCCAAAGCGGACTGGTGGATGCTGTGTGAAGTAGCCAAACGCCTGGGCTTTGAAAAAGATTTTAATTATCAGCATCCCGCAGAAATTTTTGATGAGCACGCGCGCTTATCCGCCTTTGAAAATAACGGCAGTCGCGACTTTGATTTAAGCGCACTGGTCGGCATGAAGCAGGCGCAATACGATGCCATGGCACCGGTACAGTGGCCGGTCAACGACCAATACCCGCATGGCCGGAAACGCTTTTTTGCGGACGGCCATTTTTACACTACGAACAACAAAGCCAATTTTCTCGCCGTTACCCCGGCACTGCCGCAAAGTGATAACAGCGTACCTGGCGGCGATCTGATCATGAACACCGGCCGCGTGCGCGATCACTGGCACACCATGACACGTACCGGTAAATCACCCCGTCTGGCACAGCATATCGCCGAACCCTATGCCGAATTTCATCCCGATGATGCCGAAGCACGTAACATAAACGAAGGCGTATTAACCCGGATTAACAATGGCCGTGGTGAAATTATTGTGCGGGCTAAAATCAACTCAGGCCAGCGTATGGGAGAAATATTCGTCCCCATGCACTGGACCAGCCGTTACGCCAGTGCTGCACGCATGGGCACATTAATTAACGATGACCGCGATCCCTTCTCCGGCCAGCCACAGCTTAAATTCTGCAGCGTTAATGCAGAGCCTTTCCACACCGACTGGACAGGCTTTGTGCTCAGCCGTGATGACCTGGGTGAATTGAACCGCTGCGCTTACTGGGCGTCCGGTGTTATTGAGCAGGGTTTTTATTATGAAGTTGCTGGCTGCGGCCACGCCAGTGATGCCATTGCCAATATCAAAAATCAGCTGCCGCAAGGCCATTGGCTGCAGCTGGATGACGAAAACAACCAGCACCACCGCCACATTTTAATTCACAACGGGCGCTTACAGGCCGTGGTCTTTACTCACAAAGACGAAGCCTTTAACTCGCGTAAGTGGCTGATTGAACGTTTCACTGATGAAAGCCTGAGCAAAGAAAACCGCCGCGCGTTACTGGCCGGTTCGCCCAGTGATGCTGAAGATGTGGGTGCTATTGTCTGCTCCTGTTTCCAGATTGGCGAGAAACAGATCCGGTCAGCGATCACCAGAGGCTGCCACACAACTGAGACACTGGGTGAAGCATTAAAGTGCGGCACGAATTGTGGCTCATGCATTCCGGAAATAAAAGCATTGCTTGCCCGTGACGACGGCATGAGCAGCACAACCACGACAGACAGGAAACCGGCCGCCTCCGTTTAAGTTAACCCGGAAAGCTAACGCCGACACTTCCCCTGCTACTGCTTCCCCCTGACAAGCCTCACACAACAAGCAACAGCCTCTCAGCGACAGTCCGGTCAGGCAGACGGTCAGTCCATCTGGCCCTGGGTTGTAATATGCAATATTTTACCGCAGTGCTTGCAGTGAATAGCGTCCGGATCATGACGGTTTAAACCACAGCGTTCACACTCATAGCGGATTTCCCCCGGACGGAAAATGGTCTGAATCAGGCGCAGAAATAAAGAAATCCCGAAGATCATAATAAGCACCGCCAGCAAATGGCCGTCACTGCCGGTCAGAGTGATATCGCCAAACCCGGTCGTCGTCAGTGTGGCAATTGTAAAGTACAGCGCATCAACATAATTGCCGATAGCCGGGTTGCTGTTTTCCTGGCTGACATAAACCACCGCAGTGATAATAAAAATAAACACCAGCAAGTTAATCACACTGAAAATCACATCCTCATGGGCACGGATAAAAGCGACCTCGCGGCGCAGTGTTTTCAACATATGGTAGGAGCGCAATAAACGCAGCGCGCGGATAACCCGGAGAAAACTGAAGTTTTCTGCCAGCGATGGCGCCAGCAGAGAAGCAATCACAATCAGATCCGCCAGCCCGGCGGGATGAAAAATATCGCGCCAGCGGGTGTTGCTGATAAAAAGGCGGACTGCAAACTCAATCAGATAAATGACACCAATGGCTTCTTCCACCACATGCAGGCTGTCAATGGAATGATAAAAAGAAGCCACCAGAAAATAGACGATCGTAATAAAATCAAAGGCCAGCAGTGACCAGCGAAAAATCCTGGCAGACCTGTCGTTACCAAAGTACAGGGCACTGAGTTTATTCTTCAGCCGGTGTCCATAGACACGGGCCGGTGCAGATTTATCTGACATATTGTCTGAAGTCCTTAGTGCAAATCCGGGGGCTGCTTTGCTATAGCCTGACGGTTATCCCTGCGCTCACAGTACACTTTAATTAACTGCCGGCATCGCTGAATGGCTGTTTTAGCGCTACTTTTGCTGCCTCTACTTTGGCGCTACTTTGACACTGCGACCATACCATCACGGATAAAATCGGCCAGTGAATCGACCACAGGTGAACGCCCCGAAGTCGCCATAACCATAGGGGCCGATGGCAAAAACGGCAGCCCTTCGCGGCTGCCCAGGATACGGAACTCCTCCGTCACCACATTTTCTGCCAGTACAGTGACCGCCAGTCCGGATGATACCGCGGCCAGGATGCCGGCGGTACTTTCGCTTTGATAGGCAATGCGATAATCCGCACCCGCCGCATCCAGACTGTGAAACGCGTATTTACGATAAATACAGTCAGCCTGAAACATGGCCAGTGGTAATGGCGACTCTTCGTGCACCAGATGATAACGCGATGCCACCCACACCAGCTGCTCCTGGCGGACAATTTCGCCCAATGACTGGTACTGCTCACCGCTCAGCAAGGTCAGATCCGTCTCTCCGCGTCTGTGTGCCTGTGCCAGCTGGACGCTGGGTTCACAGCGGACAGTGATCTGCACACGCGGATAATTATTGGCAAACCAGGCCAGCATACCCGGCAGATAAGCCCGGGCATAGATATCCGGCGTCCCGATAGTCAACGGACCGGCCATCTGCGGCTGAATCATGGCAGCCACCGCGTCTTCGTGCAGTTTCAGCATACGCCGGGCATAGGGCAACAGACGCTCACCGTCGGCGCTCAGCACAAAGGAGCGGCCACGGCGCTCAAATAACGGCGTGCCTACCGATTCTTCCAGGCGCCTCATCTGCATACTGATAGCAGACTGCGTGCGGTGAACCACCTGACCGGCCCGGGTAAACCCTCCGGTATCCACCACTGCCAGGAAGGTTTTCAGTAACTCAACAGGAAATTCCACCGCACCTCCCCAGTCTCCGGCTCATGCTCTCGCAACGATGGCGATCTCAGTCACCGGCCTATAGATCAAAATATTTGATATCTGAAATTAAATACATTCGTTGGATAGATCAATAGCAGGCTGCCATAGTTTTCACAACCTGATCGCCGCGGGCACCCGCAATTTTTATCAGGAAAGCAGCCATACCAGTACAAGGAGCCAGTTATGATCTTCAACACCGCCGTTAACCGATTACCGCCAGGACGCCTGCTCTGGTGGCGCCACCGCCCCTGCCATAACCCCCGCTCACTGCATAACCTGAGCGATGCCCTGCTGGATGATATTGGCCTGCACCGCTCAGCGACGGGTCTGATCCCGGTGGACGACTTCAGCAGCGAACAGCGCATGGCCAGAAAGCGCCGATAGCTTCCTGACAAATCCATTACTTTTTGCGCTTGACCTCAAGTTAACTTCAGGAATTAGAATCAGCTGTATTCCCGCTCAGTGGACAGCTGTACGGCACAACGGGGCCGCCGAACCCGGAAAGAACTCTGAAGGAAACCGACATGTCATCCGCGACGACTGCTGTTGCTCTAGTAACAAACACCGCCGACCGCATGGGACAGGAAACCGCCCGCCGACTGGCAGCCAAAGGTCAGACCGTCATATTGGGGGTCAGAGATATACAATCGGGTCAGCCAATACTGGATGAACTGCTGCAACAGGAACAGTCAGCCGAGCTGTTAGTGCTGGATGCGACTCAGCAGACCTCCGTCGATGCGGCGGCAGACAATCTGCGCTCACGTTTCGGGCGCCTTGATATTCTGATCAATAATCACAGTCTGGCGCTTGATAAAGGGCCACTGAATCAGGCGCCGGTCGAGGATCTTATCGCCACCTATGAAGCCAACCTGTTCGGCACCTTCCGCTGCATACAGGCGTTTGTGCCGCTGCTGAAACTGTCGTCTAACCCGCGGGTGGTCAATATTTCCAGCAGTCTGGGCTCGGTGATGAATATGACGGATAAGCGCAGCCCCTATTATGAAGCCGCGCAGCCGCTGTATGCCTCCTCCAAGGCTGCACTGAACGTCCTCACCATTCATCTGGCCAGAGAGTTGAAAGAGGCGGGTATCAAAGTTAACGCGGTGGACCCTGGCATTATGGATCCGCGTCTGCCCGATGGCGACCCGGAAAGCATTATGGAAACGGCCGCCAGCGCGCCCGTGCGTTACGCGCTGATCGGTGAAAATGGTCCCAGTGGCGGATTCTTCGACCGGCTGGGCCCGATCCCCTGGTAACAGGGCCGGCGCAGCCGTTATTCCGGGCGTGGTTTTTCCAGCGCCACCGCCCCGGTGCCTTCCCCGGCCATTTCATCATCCGGGTTGAGCGCCGGACAGTCTGCCAGCGATAAACAACCACAGCCGATACAGCCATCCAGCTCGTCGCGCAGCCTCTCCAGTGCTTCGATACGCTCATCCAGACGGGCTTTCCAGCGTGCAGAAATGGCCGTCCATGCGTCTTTGGTGACCTTTTCACCCGAGCGATACTGACCGGCCACCTCTTTGATTTCGTTGAGTGGGATACCCAACCGCTGGGCGTATTTAATCAGCGACAGATAACGCAGAACGCCCGGGGTATAGCGGCGGTGATTGCTGGCATTACGCAGGCTGGTAATCAGCCCTTTGCTTTCATAGAAATGGATCGCCGACACCGCCAGTCCGGTGCGCCGGGCGACTTCCCCTACCGTCAGATATCTGGTTGCCATCAGCAGCCTCCGTCAGCAGCCCTGAGTATTCCGGTTACCCCGTCAGAAACTGAAGTCAGCACCTCTGGGCAATACCCAGCAGCGCTCATTGTGTTCCATCCCCAGAGGACCGTAATACTCACTGGCCGCCGGTGCTGCCAGCAGGATGATCATGCACTGGGGACCCAACTCCGCTTTGGTACGTTTCATCAGCTCTTTACCCACGCCCATTTTCTGGCAGTCCTGATGCACCGCCAGCTCGGACAGATAACAGGCAAAATGGAAATCCGTCATGGAACGGGCCATGCCCACCAGTTTATCGCCCTGCCAGGCGGTGATCAGCAGGTTGCCATTGGCAGCCATGCCGGCCATGCATTCTTCATCGTCCAGCGGACGACGCTCACCAAGACTGGTATGCGCCAGTAATTCGCGGAACTGCGCGCCCGTCAGCGGGTGATTAATTCGGTATTCAATAGACATAAAACTTCTTACTGCTGATTGTCCGGGTGTTGAGGGCAAGAGGTCAGATGGTCATTGACCAGCCCCATGGATTGCATAAAGGCGTAACAGATGGTCGGGCCGACAAAAGTAAAGCCGGCTTTTTTCAGCGCTTTGCTCATGGCCCGGGCCGCTTCGGTCTGCGCCGGCACATCGGCCATGCCGGTAAACCGGTTGATCAGAGGCTTCCCGCCGACAAACTGCCAGAGGAATTCAACGAAATCCGTGCCCTGCTGTTCCAGTGTCAACAGAGCCCGGGCGTTGGTGCGGATGGCATAGATTTTCAGCCGGTTGCGGATCAGCCCGGTATCAGTGAGGCATTTCTCCAGCGTACTGTCGCGCATACGGGCAACACTTTCCGGCACAAAATGATGAAAGCAGCGCCGGTAGTGATCACGCTTACGCAGCACAGTAATCCAGCTCAGGCCGGCCTGCTGCCCTTCCAGACAGAGTTTTTCAAACAGGTGGTTACGGTCGTACGACGGCACGCCCCATTCGTTGTCATGGTAAGCCAGGTAATCCTCGCCTTTTGCCCATGGGCACGGATGCAATGCAGCGCAGTCTTCAGACATATTTCTGCAGAATCAGTATGCGGTTATTGGCGGGCATGGCGATATCTTTCAGCAAGCGCAGTTTTTCTTTGCGGGCGGTCATCTGAATCTGTTCGAAATCTTTTATACCGGATGACGGGTCGCGGGATTTCAGCCATTCATCCAGCTGGCGGTTACCCTCACTGGTGAATTCGCCATGGTAGTTATAGGGCCCATAAAAGATGGCGCGGCCGGCGGGCTTCAGGACACGGCCGATCCCGGCCATCATGGCCCGGACTTTATCCCAGCCAACAAAGTGCACAAGATTGGCACTGAAGACCGCATCGACCTGCTTAACCGGCCACAGATCCTGGGCAATATCGAGAATCAGCGGCGGCAGAAAGTTTTCCCGGCCGATATGCTCACGCCAGGCGTTAATCGCCGGGATATTCTCTGCCAGCTCAGAGGGCTGCCAGCGCAGACGTGGCAGACGCGGGGTCATAAAGGCCGCATGCTGACCGGTGCCACTGCCCAGTTCCAGCACCACAGCATCGTCCGCTAACTCCTGACTGAGCACCTCATAGATGGCCTGCTGATTGCGCAGGCAGGATTCTGCCACCGGCAGATTGTTCTCGCTCAGTTCCACGCTGTGTTTCACTATCGCCGGGTCTGACATGCGGACAGTCCGTCTGTATCTGTCTGAAAGGAAGCGCGCAGTATCGCACAGATGGCCAGACCGGCAAGCAGACAAAGGTGAAATTTGTGTTGCAGACAGAGCACAGACCGGGATTGCGGCCGCTTTTATGCCCGGTCTGCCTACAGCTAAATTGCCCCGCAACCGCGCAAGTTATAGAATCGCGGCATTCGTTTAATTATTTACCTCCGGAATATCTGACTTCTTATGCGCGCCACTCAATTTTTACTCGCGACCGAAAAAGAAACCCCGGCTGATGCCGTTGTTGTCAGCCATCAGCTGATGCTGCGGGCCGGTATGATCCGCAAACTGGCCGCGGGCCTGTACACCTGGATGCCACTGGGGCTGCGCACACTGCGTAAAGTTGAAGCCATTGTACGGGAAGAAATGAACCGTGCCGGCGCTCAGGAAGTTCTGATGCCGGCGGTACAACCCGCCGAATTGTGGGAAGAAACCGGCCGCTGGTATCAGTACGGCGGTGAACTGCTGCGCCTTAAAGACCGTCATAACCGCGATTTCTGCGTGGGCCCGACCCACGAAGAAGTCATCACCGATCTGGCCCGCAACAACATCAGCAGCTACAAACAGCTGCCGCTGAATCTGTATCAGATTCAGACCAAATTCCGCGATGAAACCCGGCCCCGTTTCGGGGTCATGCGGGCCCGCGAATTCGTTATGAAAGATGCGTATTCGTTCCACGCAGACACCGCCAGCCTCGACGAGACCTACACCAGAATGCATGCCGCTTACAGCCGCATCTTTACCCGTCTGGGGCTGGATTTCCGCCCGGTACTGGCTGACACAGGTTCCATCGGTGGTGCCAAATCCCACGAATTTCACGTGCTGGCCGATTCCGGCGAAGACGATATCGCTTTCTCAACCGCCAGTGACTATGCCGCCAACGTTGAACTCGCCGAAGCGGTCGCACCCAGCGGCGAACGCCCGGCGCCTGCGGAAGCCATGCATGAGGTTGATACCCCGGATGCCAAAACCATTGCTGCGCTGGTTGAGCAACACGGCATTGCCATTGAAAAAACCGTCAAGACTCTGATTGTTCACGGTGAAGCCGATGAAAACGGTCAATATGATCTGGTTGCCCTGCTAGTACGCGGCGATCATGAACTGAATGAAATCAAAGCCGAGAAACTCGATGGCATTGCGGCACCACTGCAATTCGCCACAGAAGACGAGATGCGTCCGGTGGTGGGTGCCGGCCCCGGCTCCATTGGTCCGGTGGGCCTGAATATGCGCATTATTGCGGACCATGCATTGTCGGTCAGCGCTGATTTTGGTGCCGGCGCCAATACTGATGGCAAGCATTACTTCGGCATCAACTGGGAACGTGATCTGCCGTTGCCGGAATTCGCTGATCTGCGTAACGTGCAGGCCGGTGATCCCAGCCCCGATGGTGAAGGCGTTCTGGAAATCAAACGCGGCATCGAAGTGGGTCACATTTTCCAGCTGGGAACCAAATACTCAGAGGCTATGAAAGCCACTGTGCTGGATGAAAACGGCAAAGACCGCACCATGGTGATGGGCTGTTACGGCATTGGTGTCAGCCGCGTGGTGGCCTCTGCCATCGAACAGAACCATGATGACCGCGGCATTATCTGGCCGGATGCCATCGCCCCCTTCCATGTAGGTATTGTGCCGATGAACCTGCATCGTTCAGAGGCTGTTCAGAAAGTCACCGAGCAGCTGTATCAGGAACTGCAGGATGCCGGCCTTGAGGTGTATCTGGATGACCGCGATAAGAAAACCAGCCCCGGGGTTAAATTTGCCGACATGGAACTGATGGGTCTGCCACACCGCATCGTCATCAGTGACCGTGGCCTGGAAGCCGGTAATATCGAATACGCTGCCCGCCGCGATGGCGAAAAGAAAGATGTGCCACTGAACGCCATCGTCGCCTTCCTTAAAGAGCAGGTGAAATGCTGACAGCGGTCTGCCGCTCACCCGCCGGGGCACGCTTTATCCGTGCCCTGGTACTGCTTTGCTCTCTCCTCTCCGTACAGAGTGCGGTTGCCGCTACAACCACGCCCGACCACCCCGATCCTGAGCTTCTGGCGGCGCTGAAATCCGCGGTCACCAGCACAGACTCCTTTGCGGATGAATACGATGCCCAGGTATGGCTGGTAGATATGTCTGCCCGTCTGCAGCGCCATATGCCGGATAACAAAGAGCGTATGGATTTTTTGTCACTGGTGCACCGGGAAGCCTCGCGCGCCGGCCTGTCGCCGGAGCTGGTACTGTCCGTCATTCAGGTGGAAAGTGCATTCGACCGCTTTGCTATATCGCGCGTGGGCGCCCGCGGCTATATGCAGATTATGCCCTTCTGGAAAAATGAAATCGGCCGTGACGGCGATAACCTGATGCACGCCGAAACCAACCTGCGCTATGGCTGCACCATCCTCAAACACTATCTGGATCGTGAAAAAGGCGACTGGATACGTGCACTCGCCCGCTATAACGGCAGCCTTGGCCGTACCAAATACCCGGAAAAAGTCATGATGACATGGGAAAGATACTGGTTTGTAAATCACCAATAAATGTCGTCTGAGGCTATTGACCAGAATATCATCGAATAAAATTATAAGCATATCCCAATACACTGATAAGGATATGCTGCAGATGAAAGAGGATCTGTATACCAAGCTCAAAAATGTTTATACCGACACCCAGAAGGAAATAGCCGTCACCGTGCTGTTTATTGCCTTACTGGTCGATATCCTGCCTGATGGCATCATCCCCTCACAATACGACTCACAACTGCAGCAGGGCCTTATTTTTGCGCTCAGTCTGATCATGGTCGGCGTTCTGTTTGAAATTCTGACCATCCTGAAAGAAAACAATACTCAGGTTGAAACGCTGGAATACGGTGATTTAACCAACAGTATCTTTAAACTGATTGAGAATGAACGGGATATTGATATCAAATATATCGCTGTTGCAGGCCTGACAGGCTGGCCGATCATCGCCAATATGCTGGACGAGAGAGATGCCAGAAATCAGCTTCATAAGCGCAGCGTCAACATTGAAGTGGCAGTGATCAGCCCTCAGGCCCTCAACCTGGTTGAGAAAGCGCACGCCCGCTACAGTGGTGTGGAAAACACCATCCGCGAAGTACATAAATTTCAGGAAAAGCTGGAACGTAATAACTACAAAAACGTCACGCTTACCCTGCATCAATACGACTATATGCCAAACTTTATTGGTTTTTTAGTCAACGATAACTATCTGTTTTCGACCCTGGCCTACTGGGAAGTGGAGGACGGTACCGAGAATGACCTGGTACTGCGCGGCGGACGCCGTAACTACATTGTTTATGACAAAAATGATGGTTTTGGCGGTGAGTTCTATATAAAACGCTTTAAGGGCTGGTTCACCTTTATTAAAGAGAAATACGGTGTTTCAACGCCATCATAAACCAGGCGAAGCAGCATTGACTGGCTGCCCCCCCCATCCGGTCGGCCAGTCTTTTCCTCGCTACCAGCCATGCATCCTGTCGACTGCCACTCAGTGACCGGTAAGGTCAGCCAGCCGCCTCAGCCTGTGGTGAAGGATTTCACAGCGGTCATAAATGTCTTTAAAAACAGTCCGCAGGCCGCGACACAATCCATTTGTAAATTACTGATTTCAGGGAAAGTTCGCGTTTTTCTGCCGTTCACGACCAAAGTATAACCCCGATCCTGCCACCTTATCCGGCGACGGCTATCCGCCGCCCCGGCCGCCGCTTCCGCCTCCGCAGGTCCCACCGTCTCTGGCCTTCAGCCAGGCTGATGAACACGACTAAATTCGTATTCTTCCCACTTCAGGTTAAACACTTACGTATTTTCACCTACAACTACTGAGTAGTCCGCAGTCCCCCGGATAGTCAGCTACCTTTGACATAGTCAGTATCCGGTCTCGCATAGCCGGTTTGCTGTGCACAAGTGCTCCGCAACACTCAAAGAAGGATAAAAACTATGATCCGACTGACCCATTTGAAAAAAATGGTGATCGCCGCAGCCTGTGGCCTCACCCTGCTCGGTACCTCAGGTGCCGCGAATGCCGAAAAAGTTTACCGTCTGAAAATGGCGGAATCCTGGCAGACTAACTTCCCGATCTTCGGTGATGCACCGCGTAACATGGCCGCTATGGCTGAAAAGATGTCCAATGGTCGTCTGAAAATCACCATTGATTCCGCCAACAAACACAAAGCTCCCTTTGGTGTTTTCGATATGGTCCGTGCCGGCCAGTACGATATGGGCCATTCGGCCTCTTATTACTGGAAAGGCAAAGTGCCTAACACTCTGTACTTCACCACCATGCCTTTTGGTATGACAGCGCCTGAACAGTACGCCTGGTTCTACCACGGCGGCGGTATGCAGCTGATGGAAAAAGTGTACGGCAAGTTCAACCTGCTGAGCTTCCCCGGCGGTAACACCAGTAACCAGATGGGTGGCTGGTTTCAGAAAGAAATCAACAGCCTGGAAGATCTGAAAGGTCTGAAAATGCGTATTCCCGGATTCGCCGGTGAAGTACTGGCGAAACTGGGTGCCAGCCCGACCAACATTCCGCCGGGCGAACTTTACACAGCACTGGAACGCCGCACCATCGACGCCCTGGAATGGGTTGGTCCTTCCCTCGACCTGCGCATGGGCTTCCACAAAATTGCCCCTTACTACTACACCGGCTGGCATGAGCCTGCCACCGAACTGCAGTTTATGATCAACAAACGCAGCTGGGATCGTCTGCCGGAAGACCTGCAGGAAATTCTGCGTGTTGCTATGCGTACCGCGGCTTATGACATGTACATTCAGTCTTACCACGAGTCATCTGAGAATCTGGCCGTGCTGGATTCAGAGTACCCGAACGTCAAAATCCGCACCTTCCCTGAAGATGTGATGACAGCACTGCGTAAAGCCAACGACGAACTGCTGGCTGAAAAAGCCAAAGAAGATCCGCTGGCCAAAGAAATCCTGGAATCTCAGGCAAACTATCTGAAAAAAGTCCGTCACTGGACCGATATTTCAGACAAGGCATATCTGAACAGTATTTCTGTTTCCAAATAACGTTCAGACAGCATCCGGCGCACTCATCCTGAGTGCGCTGTTTTTTTAACTGGAGAATCCTATGTTGCTTAAAGCGGAAAAAATCATTGACCGCTTTTCCGATTTTCTCGGCAATGTTTCTGCCATCATCTTTCTGCTGATGCTGGCCAATGTTTTTATCGACGTATTAATGCGTTATGTTTTTAACGATGTATCCATTGCCATGCAGGAAATGGAATGGCACCTGTACGCCGCTATGTTCATGCTGGGCGTCCCTTACACTCTGCGCACCGGCGGCCATGTCCGGGTAGACCTGGTTTATGAAGGTCTGTCGGTTAAGCGCAAATCCATTATTGATATCGCAGGCGGGCTGTTATTTCTGTTGCCTTTCTGTCTGCTGGTTGGCTGGTATGGGGTCGGCTTTGCCCACGAAGCCTATTTGTTAGGTGAAAAATCCGGGGACCCGGGCGGCCTGACGCATCGCTGGATTATTAAAGCTGTTATTCCTTTTGCTTTTTTTGCGACTGCTGTATCCGGCGTGGCTATGATTCTTAATGCCATTATCGCCCTCAAAGATGAGCATGAAACCCATTCTGACCGGGGGCTGTTATGATTGGTATTGTGATGTTCTTTGTCGCCCTGCTGATGCTGATTTTCGGCTTCCCGGTGGCCTTTACCTTTGGTGGTGTTGCATTAATTTTTGGTGTTATCGCCGAAGGTCCGGATATGTTTGCGTTTATGCCATTCCGTATCCAAAGCATTATGGAAAACGTCACCCTGATGGCCGTGCCCCTGTTTATTTTTATGGGCATCGTGCTGCAGAAAACCCGCCTCGCCGAACAATTGCTCGAAGCCATGGGTAAACTCTTTGGTGGTGTACGGGGTGGTCTGGCCATTTCCACCGTTCTGGTCGGTGCTTTATTGGCGGCCTCCACCGGGGTGGTCGGGGCATCCGTGGTGGCCATGGGACTGATTTCCCTGCCGGTCATGCTGAAATACAATTACGATAAATCGCTGGCCTGCGGCACCATCTGCGCGTCCGGCACGCTGGGGCAGATTATTCCGCCGTCCATCATTCTGATTATTCTGGGTGATGTACTGGGGATTCCTGTGGGTGACCTGTTTCAGGCCGCTGTTGGCCCGGGCGTTGTTCTGATCGGTATCTATGTCATCTACATTCTGATCTACAGTTGGGTAAAACCTGAGGCTGCTCCGGCATTACCACTGGATGATGATGTTGAACACAGACATCAGATGTATGGCCGTGCACTGAAAGCCATCATTCCACCGCTGGCGCTGATTCTGATCGTACTCGGTTCTATTTTTGCGGGTGTGGCAACGCCCACAGAATCGTCCGCACTGGGCGGCGTCGGTGCCCTGCTGCTGGCCCTTGTCTATCGTCAGTTCAGCTGGAAGATGGTGTTTGAATCGGCGCAGGAAACGGTCAAGGTAACGGCCATGGTGTTCGCCATTCTGCTGGGGGCCACCGCATTCTCTATGGCCTTCAGTTACACGGGTGGCGACTATATTGTCGAAGACGTGCTGTCTGCTCTGCCCGGCGGTACGATGGGCTTCCTGATTCTGTCGATGATTGCCATTATGATTCTTGGCTTTTTTATCGACTTTGTGGAAATCAGCTTTATTATCGTACCGATTCTGGCACCGGTCGCTGATGCGATGGGAATCGCGCCGCTGTGGTTCGCAATATTAATTGCCATGAACCTGCAGACGTCGTTCTTAACACCGCCCTTTGGCTTCAGTCTTTTCTACCTCAAAGGTGTCGCGCCGGCCGGTATTAAAACCACCGATATATACCGGGGTGTCATTCCATTCATTCTTATGCAGGTGGGTGTTGTAATATCCATTCTGCTGTTCCCGGAATGGTATGGACTGTTAGACTAAGCAAAACCACAGTGGCCGCAGCTTTCTGCCCGGCCACTATTCATCAGCAGACAGTATGACTTGCGATTCAATCCAGGGATTCAGTAATGAACCTGACACTTAAAACAAAAATACTGCTGCTGACTGTTCTGCCTCTGGTTGCTCTGACGCTGGCCATTACCTGGATCACCCAGCGTCAGGCGCAACAACTCGCCCACCAGCAGATTTCCATGCTGGAAGAAAGCATCATGGCGCAGAAGCGTCAGGCACTGCGCGACTATGTCAGTCTGGCGATGACCTCCATAACACCGATTCTCGAAGAAATGGAATTCGGTCTCGAACAGTCACGTGCCGAATATGAAGTAAAACGGATTCTCGGCAACCTCACATATGAAAACGATGGTTATTTTTTCGTTTATAATCAACGTGGAGTCAATCTGGTTCATCCGGTACAGCCGGAGTTAGTCGGCCGCGATCTGTTTCATTTTCAGGACCCTGACGGTGTTTATGTGATCCGTGGTTTGCTGGATAAAGCGGCATCCGGTGGCGGTTTTTTCCGCTACACCTGGAACAAACCTTCGCTTTCCGGAGAACGTCATAAACTGGCCTATGTGGTCAATATCCCAAAACTCAACTGGATGATGGGTACCGGGCTTTATGTGGATGACATCGCCGATCAGACACAGGTCCTGCGGGAAAAAATCGACACCAATGTACGACAAACATTTTTAACAGCCTCGGTTCTGTTAATCGTCAGTCTGGTTCTGATTATTATTATCGTCGTGGTCATTAATATTCATGCCACACAGCTGGCCGATGAACGGCTGAAAGAGCTGGCGCAGCGCTCGGTGACGTTTCAGGTTATGCAACGGCGAAATGTTGCCCGCGAACTGCATGACGGTATCAATCAGATGCTGGTGTCAGCCAAACTGCGTCTGAATCTGGTCAATAAAATGTGGCCGCAGGACGATGCTAAAGATCATCTGGCCAAAGCCACGGATATGCTCGACCGGTCTATTCAGGAAGTCCGGCAGCTGTCCCATGATATGCGGCCGGTGGTACTGGACGATATAGGCCTTGAACCGGCCCTGCACAGCCTGATGGATGACCTGACGGAGAGCAGTGATATTCACGTAAAACGCCGCATCCGCTTACCGGAAGAAAGGTTACCGGATGCCATCGAAATGACCCTGTACCGTTTGGTGCAGGAATCAATAACCAATGTCCGTAAACATGCGAAAGCCACTCAGGTCACACTGAAAATCAGCCATACACCGGACAGTGTGACCGTTGAAATGGAAGACAACGGCTGTGGTTTTGAACCTGAAGAAGACCCCAGTGGAATCGGTCTTATGAACATGCGCGAGCGTGTGGAACTGATTGGCGGCCGCTTCAGCGTCAGCAGTCACAAACGCAAAGGCACGCAGGTTAAAGCGGAATTTTTCCTTAATCCGGATACAACAGGCACCCGGGAGAACAAATAATATGAATAACTCAATCAAGCTCATTATCGCCGACGATCACCCCATGGTCAGAGAAGGCCTGAAAGCCAGTCTGGAAAGCGAAGGCTTTATCGTCGTCGCTGACGTCAATAACGGCGAAGAAGCCCTGCAGGCAGCCGGCGAGCACCACCCCGACGTTGTACTGCTGGATATCTCCATGCCGGTTATGAACGGCATCGAAGCCTGCAAAGCGTTTCAGGAACAGTATCCGGATATCCGTCTGCTGATTATCACCATGCATGATGACCGCGAATACATTATGAAAGTGGTTCAGTCCGGTGCCGCCGGCTATGTGCTGAAAGATGCCGCACCGGAAGAATTATTACTGGCGGTACAGACGGTTTGTCAGGGCGGGACTTATTTTTCTTCCAGCGTGGCGAAAACCCTGTTCAGTGACTTCGGCGGTAATAACCGCACGGCGAGTCCGTCGGATGATATTCTGAGTCCGCGCGAAGAAGATGTACTGGCTCTGCTGGCCGAGGGGATGGGCAATAAAGAAATTGCCCGCGAGCTGGATATTTCTGTGCGTACCGTGGAAGCACACCGGCTGAAAATCAAACAAAAACTGGGGGTCAGTAACTCAGCAGCCATGATCCGCTACGCACTGGATCATAATATCACCCGTCGCTGATACAGTTCATAACCGGCGGTTATCCGATGATCACCTGATACCGCCTCAGAAGCGGATAACTGCCGGTTGTGTCATACCCGTCTTCAGCCATTGCTGCCAGTGGATATTAAACGCCTGACGTCCGCCAATGTAATGCTCATCCAGCAGGTAATATACCCGTTTATTCACGCCGCGGTGATAATCCTGCAACAAACGCGTGACCAGACTGCGGCCATAGCTTTTGGATAACAGCTGATACACCAGCTGTCCGGCCATCGACTGATTCGTGCCGGTTTTCATATTGTCTCTCTGCCAGATATCACCCCGGATGCGGGTAAAGGCCAGCGCATCGGTTAAGCGCTCACGGAAATGCAGACAAATACGTTTATTTTCTTCATGACTGCCAATATAAAGATGACCATTCACTTCTGTCAGGGTTTCCATCTGTTCAGCCATGCCTTCATTCAGCCATACAGGCATCAGGTTAGCTAACGAATACAGAATCGCATGGCTGGCTTCATGACGAATAGTGGCATAAGTGCTTTCCATGCCGCCCATCTCTTCATCGTGAACAAAAACAGCAATCTCATTCAGCGCAGGAATAAACAGCCCTTTACTTCTGCTGCCGTCATTTTTCATGACCTGGCGGACAAAACGGAGATATTGTTGCTGATCCGGTAACAGATGAATTTTTACCGGCACTTTGCGGTAAAAATCGAAATACATGACCTGGTCATAAAAACGATAAACGTTATTAACGTCCCGCTGAATACGTTCAACATCGACAGTCTCAATGACAGCAGAAAAATCTCCCTGCTGCATCACGTTAATATCCAGAGGCTGCCAGGAAGATGGCGTCGTGTGAATATCCACTTTTTCGGCCTGTTGCCGATCCGTGGGCTTGTCCGAAAAATGAACCTGCCCTTTCTCATCCACCCAGCGATACACCTGAGCAGAGGAGACGGCAGACAGCATCAAAAGAAAACTAACGACTATTGCGACAACGTTCGGCCGGTACACTGAGCTGCTCCATCAGATATTGTTTAAATGCCGGCGCATAGCTTTGCTGATCTACCGCAAGCTGCATGCATTGTAACCAGGCGTCCCTGGCGCTGGCATCGATTGTCCACTGGCGATGAAACGACGGTATAACAATCTCACCGTATTTCTCGCGGTAAAGGGCCGGTCCGCCCAGCCAGCCACTTAAAAAGCAGGCCAGACGTTCCGCGGATTCGGTTGTATCTTCCGGGTACATTGCCCGCACGCCCGCGGCTTCCGGCAAGGTATCCAGAAATTGATAAAACTGCTCAGTCAGATGACGCAGTCCGTCCATGCCCCCTGCCGCCAGATACGAGGTATCGTATTCTCCGTAGCGGTGTCGGGACACAGTCATCAGGCAAACTCCTCCATAAAGTCGAGTGCGGCCTGATGCCGTATGGTACGGCGATGGTTAGCCCACAATTCCTTCACCCTTTCCTGATTACACTGCTGCCGGTCAACCAGTACCCGGGTCTGCAGTTCACCTTTCATCTGTCCGCCACTGAGCGGTACTTTGGAGAACACAAACTGATTGGAAATCAGATCCATAAAGGGACCGGATTTACTGGTTGGCATAATAAACAGCAGCTGCAGCCCCAGACTTTCGGTGAGGTAATTAATGACCTCTTTGGAGCGGGTTTCATCCATTTTCGAGAAAGCCTCATCCACCAGTACCACGCGCAGATGGGTATCACCTTCATTGAAACGGAAGGCTGAAGTAATGGCCGCAGAACGGATAATATACGCAGGTGTCTCCAGCTGACCACCGGACCCTGTGCCATATTGACTCAGAGCAATAGGTTCTTTATTCGCCGGCTGCTTGTAAATTTCATAGGAACGGTAATTACGGTAATCAGAAATCCGCTCCAGTTCACGCATGGCTTTCTGCTCATCTTCATCGAGCAGCATTTTCATCAGGCTGTCACGTACCCGCTCCGCACTCTTCGACATATCAGCATCAAACAGTGTGGCACCATCCCCGATGCTCGGGTTTTTAATCAGCTCATCAAAGAACTGCCAGTATTCTTTGTATTCCGGCACCCATTCCCAGTCGAACCAATAGGTTTCGCGGTCGGCACCAAACTGATGATGCGCCAGCTCTTTGTTCAGATCTTCCAGAATGCGTTTGCCGTCGTTGATGGCCTGATAAATGGAGTGACACAGGTTGGTCACAAAAGCGTTGTTGAAACTTTCCCGCAGCGCCACCAGTTTATCCTGTTTTTCCACCAGAATATTATTTTTCAGGCGGTTGTATACCCGTTCAATTTCCCGCTCCAGGCCACACACGGTTTTAAAGAAATCGACACTGTGTTCCTGACGGTAATCCGGCGTATAAACAATGGCATCCATGGTCTGACAGTTGAGATTGTGTTCAGCAATATTGCGTTCAATCTCATAGGCTGTGGAGTTAAGCTCCTGACTGATGCTTTTGCGATGATTTTCGATGGCTTCAACCGGGCTTTCTTCCGCTTCTTTATCGGCATCGGCCAGTCGTGCCTCAGTATCAAAGTCCGGCCATACAGAAACGATATAGCGCAGCGCTTCTTCTTTCTCATCGGCAATTTCTGAGGTTTTTTCCTGCAGATCGCTGAGTTGTTTGCATTGTTTTTCGCTGTCGTTCAGCTGTTGTTGCAAACGCCCTAACTCGCCATCCAGCTCTTTAATCTGGGCATCCAGATCATCAGCCTTGCTTTTCAGTTCTTCAAATTCGGTTTCCAGATGTGAGAAGTCAGACAGGTCAACATTATTCAGCGCCTGCTCTGCCTGTTCCATGCGGTACTGAACATCCAGCATGGCCTGCATCTGATCGGCAAAGGTGACATGGCGTAACAGGTTAATCGCATCCAGCAGCTGCTGCACCTGTTTCAGCTGGAACGCCGCTTCGTTGGCCTGCTCTGCCAGAGCGTTGAGTTCCGCCCGTTTGGCCGTTAAAGCCCGTTCACGGGCACCCAGACCAAAGACCAGTTCGGTGTCGTCCAGGTCACAGCGGTAAATGGAATAGGCACCAGAGCCGAGGCCATCTTTGGTCACACCACGGCGGGTCATACGCAGCGTATGTGTGTCATCGACCTGTTCCACCGTACCGTAACTGGCTTCAAGGTAATAACGCGCGGTGGCGTGTTCAAAATCCATCAGGTGAATAATGGAATTAGCCGGCAGACGGATACGGTCAGCGTCTTTTTTGGCTTTTTGCCCCTGGATAACCCGCGCACGGCTGCCGCCGGGAATCGAACGGACAATCTGTGCCGCTTCCGCTTCAAAGTCACCTTCAACAATAATGCTGAAACGCGCACCGCCGATATAACCTTCAATCGCGCTTTGCCACTGGGGATCGTTAATTTCCACATAGTCGGCCAGCACCCGGGGATCAGCCTGCGGGCATTCGCGGCGAATGGCTTCCAGCGCCTGGCGGACAAAGCCGGGATAATTCAGCTGACGGGATTCCAGGCTGTCGATATCCGCCTGCTTCTGCGCCATGCGGCTCTGTACCTGCTGCAGTTTCTGCTCACGGCGGTCCGCCTGTTTGGCGACCTGATCACGCAGGGAAACGCCACTGCTTTCCAGTTCCGTTGAATGGAAACGTTCACGCCACTGGTTAACCAGCATCTGCTGATTCTGAGCATCCCCCAGATGGGCTTCCAGCGGCGATAAATCAATCCAGTCTTTGCCCAGCAGTTTACGGAAATCCACCGCACCCTGATCTTTGATGGCCAATACTTCTTTGGCCATATCGACAATCTTTTTCTGCCCGAGCCCGGGAATTTCAGCCCCGATGGAGGTTTTCTGCAGTGCACCGTGAACCAGTTCAGTGGCCCGCAGTGATGCCTGCAGCATCTGCTCCTGCTCCAACAAAGGCACCGCCAGCTGCTGCAGCTGTTGTTTGCCGGAAGCGATGGCTTCTTCCGCACTGTCTTTATCCTGCAGCGCATCAATGCCGCGCCGCTGCGCTTCCATGCTGATTAATTGTTCACGCAGTTGTTTGCGGCGTTCCTGGGCGACTTCACGGTCTTTTTCGGCTTTATGCAGGCGTTCACGAATTCCCTGCTGTTTTTCTTTCGCGGTTAAATACGCCCGTTGATCGTTCACATAGCGGCTTTTCGCTGCGGTGTATTCCAGTACGTTGTAGTCAATCCACTGATCAATATAACGGCCGGATGCGCCTTTGGTTGCGTTCAGGATGTTGATGGTTTCCGCCAGTGCATTGGCATCGGATTCCATGGCGTAAATGGTTTTCATCAGATCCGATACGCTGCGGATAGCATCGCCCAGATCTTTTTGTTCGAGAATTTCATTAGCCACAAAACCGTTGATACTTTTCACCGGTTTATAAGCCATAAAGCGGGAGAACGTCCGTGCGGCGTTCATCGCTTCCCGTTCACTGACTGCGTCATGGCGTCCACGCAGGGCGCCGTATAAACGCCGCAGATATTGTTTTTTGGTATCGTATTTTTCGATGCGTTCGGCATCCATACGTTTTTTCAGGTGTGCCGGTAATTTATTCAGTTCCAGTACATTGCGCTGACCATCGGCGTCTTCTTTAAGAAAATCCGACAGGGTCAACTGCTCGCTGACGACATAGAATTGCAGATCATTCTGCCGTCCCACCGGCTGACTGCCGGCACGGTCGATGGAAGCACTGACGCCGATAATGGCGGTAAAGGCTTCACCACTTTCGCCCTGAGTCGGATGGAATACCGCCGCCAGATAACCCACGGCGCCGTTGGGCCGCGCATAACTGCCATCATCACACCCCAGCACATATGACGCCAGTGTACGGACATTTTTGCCACGCCCACGCTGGGTAGCTTCATCCTGGCCGGGGTTATAGTGAAACAGAGTATCGTGAGCGGCCGTCATAATCGTCTGAATGGCATCGGCCGCCGTGGTTTTACCGGAACCATTACCACCGGACAACAGATTAATGGGACCGAATTCAAATTCAGTGGCCGGGATATTACCCCAGTTAACGTAAATAAATTTTTTCAGAAACATACTGATTATTCCCCGAACAGGCTGGCTGGTTTGCTTTGATCAGCCGTATTTCCGGCCTGTTCTTCTGTCTTACTGTCTGCGTTCTGTTGCTCACCCGCGTCCGCTGGTGCTGACTCAGGCTCTGCATGATCATGGTCTTCTGCGTCCAGCTCAGCGGTTTCCTGCACGCCATTATTTGCGCCGTTCTTTGCGCCATTGTCAGCATCATGTTCGGATACCTGAGCCTGCTCATCCGCCTCATGCGTATCAGACTCTGCAGATTCTTCAGTTGCAGTGTCATCGCCGCTATCAGGATTTTCGTCAGTGTCTTTTTCCGCACTTCCGTCTTCAGACACGGCATCCGTGTCCTGAGCATCATCAGCGCCGTCTTCGCCGGATTCCATCAGCTCAGACAACACCTGATCACTGACGTAGCTCATAATCATAGGCCGTACACGCAGCCACATATCACCGTCATTCAGGTTATCTTCATTGCTGATCTGCACCAGACGTAACTGTTTCAGACGGCGGAATAAGGCTTTACGTTCGGTGAGATTTTCCGGCAGCGTGCGTTTGAGCAGGTTTTTCATACCGATGCTCAGGGCTTCCAGCGATACCATGACACAGCCCTGTTCATCCACCATGCCTTCGCGCAGGGCTTTATCATATTGCGCCCGCAGCACCAGAATTAACGCCACCTCGTTCTGTGTTAAACGGGTACGGAATGCCTGGGCGCTGTGTTGTGGTGTTTCGTCATCCACCATACCCGGTACCTGAGCACCCGGCGGGTATAAACGCACAAACTGAAAACGGCGATCATGCTGAATGCGTACGCCCAGCAGCGACAGATAATCGGCCACCAGCTCTTCCAGCCGCAGGTAGCGGTCATACAGTTGTTGTTCTATCTGACTTTCATCGCGGCAGACAACGCCATAATCCAGCAGGCGTACCAGCAGTTCAGAAAACTCACGCTGGCTGAGGCCTTCTTTCTCTAACTCTTTTTCTATGCTCTGTAACATTCTCAGGACTCTTTCTGCACCAGCTCAAACGTAAAATGGTCTTTCTTGTAAAAATATTTGCCGCTGTCGCCGGCCGGCGCGTCGTCACGGTTGTCGTAATCGACGTGGAATTCAAACTCACTGGATAAACCATCCGCCGCGGCAATACCGATCGCGTGAGCCACCGCAAGAAAATCTTTGGCGGTTGCAATCGGCAGTTCGCGGGTCGAAATGCGGTTACCTTCACGTAAGTTATCGGTGATGTAATTTTTCAGTGACTGCTGGTTAATCAGGAAGGCCTGATCCAGCACCTGCTGAATATAAATATCGCGGCGCGCGTCCTGATCAAAATCCATCGGCCCGTCATCCAGCCCCGCCTCTACGGTACGCCGTTGCCGCGGCGCCTGCAGGCGCACCTGGCCGGGATCGACCAGAGAAATTTCCGGCACCGCCATGCGCTCAGCGGCTTTTTCCAGTAATTCACTCTGCTGTCCGGCCGGCATGGCGGCCAGGCGCTTGCAGACGGCCAGCACATCATTGTGTTGCTGCGATGCCAGATAACTCATCTGACGGATAATAATGTCGGCGCGTTTGGTAAAACTCTGCAGGGCTTTACGCAATGCCGGCAACATAATATCGGAGGCATTACGCAACCTGAGTTCAATACCGTCGAGAATATTCCACAGCACCGACTGCTGGTCTTCCGCCAGCTCCGGCAGTAACTCACGCAGACGGCGCTCAGCGTTGGCTTTGAATACTTTATCCTGCTTACGGATCGCACGTATCAGGCGGCTGATCTGATCGCGGTGCTTTTCCACGTTATCGGCGGATAAGCGCACGGACAGATCCGGCTGAAAACGGTTCTCCATAAAGTCAAAGAAGGCTTCACTGGCGCGCTGTACCAGCAGCTGGTCTTCCATTTCGCGCACCAGGTCGCGTTTACGCTCCTCCAGCTCGGCAATCACATCGGTGAAGTCGCTGATGATGCGTTCCGAGTATTCGTAAGCGTCAAGCAGGTCATAGACATCGCCGCGTTCAAGGAAGGATTCCAGCGAATTGCGGGTGTTACGGGTATTACGGTGACGGGTTCTTGCCATGCTGCGGCTTTCCGCCACAAACGGCTCGGTAAACAGCCGCCCATAGCGGGTAAAGGCAAAGGTGCTCTGCAGAGTGGCTTCATCCACCTGCTTTTCGATCCAGCCATGTTCCAGCAACTGGTTCAGCACCCAGACACCCTGATCCCGGCTGGAGCGGAAGCGGCCTTCCTGATCATCCTGGCCGTTTTCGTCTTCGGATTCACCGCCGGCCAGAGCCGGGGCACGTACCAGGGCTTCCTGAAATATTTCAATCATGGTGTCCCGCGCCAGCGCCTGACCGTAGTCGGCACTGGAGGAACTGTAGAGCCGCTGATA
Organism: Thalassolituus sp. UBA1087; assembly: GCA_002314145.1. Taxonomy (GTDB): domain Bacteria; phylum Pseudomonadota; class Gammaproteobacteria; order Pseudomonadales; family Oceanobacteraceae; genus Venatoribacter. The sequence goes on from DCCG01000020.1 coordinate 132,276, forward strand.
CAGCTCGCGCAGGCATTCCATCACCTGGGCCCGGTACTTACCGGTCAGGGGCCTGAAAAACTGCCCTCTTTCCTGTTCAAAAAACATACAAAATTCTGTCTGATGGACCTTCGCAAAAGACCGGTTAGGTTACTCAAAGGCGGGGCTTAAGGCCAGCAAAGAAACGCACTCTGACGGTGTCAGGGGATGGCAGCCAGTCTGCCGCACGCAAGCCGCCACTGCGGGCGGTTTCCAGTACCGGTATCTGCGGATATACTGAGCGCAAATTCTCCGGGGCGCGACCATGCAGGATCAGTCAGAGCCAGACAACCCGCCAGCGTATGAGCCACCTTTCTATCAGGTGGGTACGGAAAAATTCATTGAGCTGACGCTGGTCACCTTCGGGCTGTTCGGCTTTTACTGGGCGTACCGTCACTGGGCCGCCATCGCCCGCCATGAAGGTGGGATTCAGCCGCTGGGACGGACCCTGCTCTCAGTCGTTTACCAGTTTAACCTGTACCAGCGCATCGCCGCCCGGGCGAAACTGGAAGACGAGAATCCGCGCTGGGACCCGGCGCGTCTGTATGCCATTTTTCTGATTTTCACCCTGGTACCTGTGTGGCTGCTGGTGACACAGCATCCCTGGGGTATCCTGCTGAATCTGATGACCCTGTTACCTAATCTGCTGGTTAACCAGAGCATTAACCGTGTTCATGAACGCCACCTGCAGTTCTATGAACAGAACACCGAGATGTCCGGTATCGACTGGGCGATGATCGTCGCCGGTCTCATCGGCTGGCTGACAATTCTTATTCTGGCTCTGGCCAGTGACTTTTTTTAATTTCCGGGACTGAGACACTATGGCCATAATCCGGGCCCTGCTAAGCGCTGTTATTTTCAGTATGTGCATTCCTCTGGCCACCAGCCAGGCGGCCGAACCACCTCTGATGACGCTGACGACCCGCGGTGACTTCCCCCTCGGCAGCCACACCGTCTGGTACGAAGACACCATGGCCAGCATGGAAGCCCAGGAAATACTGGAGCTGGACAGCAGCGAATGGCAAAGCAGTGATCAGCAAGCCCTGAACTTTGGTTATTCCGACGCCGCTTACTGGCTGAAAATGCGGGTGCTGAACGATGCCGATCTCAGCTGGTCGCTGTGGATTCGTTACTCGCTGCTCGATTATGTTGATATTTATCTGTGTCCTCAGGACGCCGGCAATATCAGCGCCTGCCATCAGAGCCATGGCGGTGACGAATACCCGTTCGCGGAAGGCCGTGACATTGACCACCCCAACCTGATCTTCAATACGCCCATGACGCCGGGACAGGAATACCTGATGCTGATGCGGGTGCAAACCAGCGGAACCCAGCAGATTCCGGCAGCCTTCGTGGATGACCAGACACTCGAACACGAGTTGCTTAACAACAATATTATCCGCGGCGGTTACTACGCCACTATGCTGGTGATGGGCCTCTACAACCTGTTTATTTTCTTTTCCACCCGCGAGCGCAGTTATTTCTATTATTCTGCCGTCACGCTGACGTTTCTGCTCTTTCATATGAGCTACGAAGGCTCAGCGTTTCAGTTTTTCTGGCCGCGGACACCGGAGCTGAATCACTACGCACTGCCCTTTATGTTCAGCATCAATCTGGTGTTTCTGAGTCTGTTTGTTCCCAACTTTCTGCGCCTGAAGAAATACAGCCGCCCGCTGTACCGGCTGTTCCGGGTATACACTGCCATGTCGCTGATGTCGCTGGTCATGCTGCCACTGGCGCCCTATCAGCTTCTGGTACCGCTGAATAACCTGCTGTCGACACTGTTGCTGCTGTCCGCGCTGCTGACCGGCATCCGTTTCTGGATGCGCGGACATTCGTCGGCGCGTTTCTTTACCATTGCCTGGATCGCCCTGATCGCCGGTCTGGTGATGGCCAACGCCCGCAGTCTGGGCTGGATACCAACCAATACTCTGACCCTGTACTCCTATCAGATCGGTTCCTTTATGGAGATTATCCTGCTGTCGCTGGCGCTGGGGGAACGTATTGTGCGTCTGCAGAAAGAACAACTGGAAGCCCGCCAGGCAATGATGAAAAGCCAGGAAGATGCCATTCAGTACCTGCGCGACTACGAGGACCTGTATCAGAATTCACTGACCGGTAAATTCCAGCTTGATGACGACGGCTACTTCATCAAAAGCAATCCCTCCTGGCGAAAAATGCTGGGGTACAGCGACCAGACCCGGTTCGCCAATGAAAACCCGCCCTTTAACAGCCTGTTGACGGATAACGGTGAACAGCACCAGCTGTGGCGGGCACTGCGCGATCAGGGCAGCGTTCAGGGGTTTGTCGTGCAGATGACACCGCCGGGCTCCAGCGAGCGGCTGTGGATATCGCTCACCATCCGCCGGCGTGCCAACAACGAAAAAGCAGCCTGGATCGGCTCCGGGCAGAATGTCACCGATGAACACAACAATGAGCAGGCGCTGATCCATCTGCAGAAAGAAAAAACCCAGGCTCTGCGCCAGCTGGTCATGGGCATTGCCCATGAAATGAATACCCCGCTGGGCAATATCCGCATGGCGGAATCCTTTCTCAGCGAGGAACATGAAGACTGGACACCGGAAGAAATCAACGCCCACCTGAAAGACGGGCTGAATCATATTCACGACGGCATCAACCGGCTGAACTCACTCAACCAGCTGATGAAAAACGCCATTGTGGAAGAAAACCAGTATCCAAAAGAACAACTGGTGCTGCGCCCATGGCTGGATAACTGGGCGCAGGAAATGCAAAGCCTGCACCCGTCCGTCAAGCTGTGCGCACAGGTCCACAGCTATCTGATTGAGTGGGAAACCTATCCCGATGCACTGAGTATTATTCTGACGCAGCTGGTCGACAACTCCTGCCGCCATAATCCCGATCTGCTGGAGAAAGGCGGACTCACCATCCGCGTGGATTTCCGCGAGCGCAACGGCCAGTTCGAGCTGCACTATCAGGATAACGGCAAGGGCATTGATCAGGCACAGCGCGAAGTGATTTTTATGCCCTTCTACACCACCCAGCGCACCGAGGCACGCAGCCGGGGACTGGGTCTGTACCAGACCTATAACCTGCTGACCGAACTTCTGCACGGACATATTGAATGGCCGGCTGAAGCCAATGGATTTTATCTGCTGGTACGTTTCACTCTGCCGAAAGAAAAGCCGGTGGAAGATGATGGCGATCTGCCCCAGGACAACCTGGCCGCCGACTGACCAGCGCTGCCATACCTCTGTAACACAGGCTCTCTATCCTGCGTCAGCAAGATGCTTTCTGACGCAGTGATGACGCCATGAAATCCGCAATTAACGCACTCGCTCCGCCCCTCCGCAACCGCCTGCATTCCCGGCTCACAGCCTGGCTGCACCCGACCCGGCCAGCGCCTGAAACCCGGGCAATACAATACCTGCGCCAGCTGCCGGCGTCTGAGTTCGATGAAATCTACCGCGTACTGGTATGCGACGCGCCGGCCATGAGCCGTGAAGCGCACACCTTCTGCGCCCGCTTTCCGCAACTTCCGCTCAGCCGCTGTTCAGCTATATTGCGTCAGGCCGCACGCGCACGCCATGTGACCGCCCTGCAGGCGGCCCGCAACAGCCGTAAAAAACTGCTGCCGCGGATGGCACTGGTGATACTGACCCTGCTGCTGATTAACCTGCAGCGCAGCGATAACGGTACTCCGCTGTTAGCCGGCCTCCTGTGAACGGTTTTTCGTGCTGAGCGCACAGGCTATACTCGTCGCCAGTACAGACAGGAGACACAACTATGTATATCGCTATGAACCGTTTCCGCATCAAACCGGGTTGCGAACAGGATTTTATCGACATCTGGAAAAACCGCGAAAGTTACCTCGACGAGGTTCCGGGTTTTAAGAGTTTCAACCTGTTACAGGGGCCCACGTCAGAAGAATACACTCTCTTCTCTTCCCACGCGGTGTGGGAGTCAGCCAGGGATTTTGAAAACTGGACCAAATCCGAAGCCTTCCGTAAAGCCCACGCGAATGCCGGCGGCAGCCGTAAAGATATTTATATGGGGCCGCCACAACTGGAGTGTTTTGAGGCCGTTATCTGACAGAAAAAAGCGCCTGTTGGCGCTTTTTTCTTTGCTTTGCCAATAATCAGTCTTCACTGGTCGCAGCAATTTTATGCACCGCCAGATCCGCACCGTTGAATTCGTCTTCCTGTGGCAGACGAATACCGGATATGACTTTAAGCAGACCATACACGGCAAACCCGCCCAGCAATGCCACTGCCACGCCGGCCAGTGTACCGATAACCTGGGCCATGAGACTGACGCCTCCGAGACCACCAAAAGCCTGTGAACCAAAAATACCGGCGGCAATACCGCCCCAGGCACCGCACAGGCCGTGTAACGGCCAGACACCGAGCACGTCATCAAACTGCGGAAAACGGTTCTGCGCCGCGGTAAAAACAAACACGAACAGCGCTCCGGCAACACCGCCCACAATCAGCGCTCCGACCGGATGCAATATATCCGATCCGGCACACACAGCGACCAGGCCTGCCAGCGGACCATTATGAATAAAGCCCGGGTCATTGCGGCCCACCAGCATGGCGATAATGGTTCCACCGACCATCGCCATCAGACTGTTCACCGCCACCAGCCCTGAAATGCCGTCCATCGTTTGCGCCGACATAACGTTAAACCCGAACCAGCCAACAATCAGCACCCAGGAGCCCAATGCCAGAAAAGGAATATTGGACGGCGCAAAGGCCACCACCCGGCCCTCGCGGTAACGACCGTTACGTGCTCCCAGCAGGTAAACGGCGGTAAAGGCAAGCCAGCCGCCAACACCATGCACGACCACAGAACCGGCAAAGTCATGGAAGCCGGCGCCAAAGGTCGCTTCCAGCCAGTTCTGGAAACCATAATTACCATTCCAGATCATGCCCTCAAACAGCGGGTATACAAAGGCCACAATCAATGCTGAGGCGATCAGTATCGGGTAAAACTTCGCCCGCTCGGCAATGCCACCGGACACGATAGCCGGAATCGCGGCGGCAAAGGTTAACAGGAAAAAGAACTTAACCAGGTCATAGCCGTTGTTCTGTACCAGTTCCGTTGCGCTGCTGAAGAAGTTAACACCATAAGCGATCTGGTAGCCGATAAAGAAATACGCCAGCGTTGAAATACCAAAGTCGGTGATGATTTTCACCAGTGCATTAACCTGGTTTTTGTGTCGCACGGTTCCTACTTCCAGGAACGCAAAGCCCGCATGCATGGCCAGAACCATAATGGCCCCGAGCAAAATAAACAGGGTGTTGGCGCTCTGCATCAGCGTTTCAACGGCGCTGTTAATGCTGTTCACGTCAAAAGTTTCCACTGTAATCCTCTCTGATTTTTGTTCTGCAAAACATAATACGCGGCACCGTCAGCGAGGCTTTACACCAATACGCTCTAAAGCAGTGCCACATTTAATTAAAATCCCAAATAAAGTGCGGGTTTTAATCAAAACGCAGGCGAGGTAGCAGTTTTCGTACCAGATTGTCATCTTTGTAACAACCAGAGGAGAGGTATCACAGGATTTATGCACACTTTCAGAGCCAGTGGGCTCTGAAAGTGAATCAGAAACGATTCAATCGCGGCGAATATGGAAGCAGTGGTGAATATTCTGCCGTCTGGAGAAGTCGAGTGGCACCGATTTAGAGCTTACGTCTTTTATTTCGAACTCTTTTAGTGCATCCCTATCCATATCGAAGCGCCGCAGATTGGTGGAGAAAATCAGCAGGCCTCCGGGGTTCAGGCAGGCCATGGCCTGCTCAATCAGATTGATATGATCACGCTGAATATCGAGAACACCTTCCATGCGCTTGGAATTCGAGAAGGTGGGCGGGTCCATAAAAATCAGGTCGTAGCCTTTATTGGCCTTCCCGGGTTCTGCTGCGCCCTGCTCTGCCAGCCATTGCAGGCAATCTGCCTGTATAAAGTCATGCTCATCCGGCGCGATATCGTTCAGGGCAAAGTTATCGCGCCCCCAATTCAGATAGGTCCGCGACATGTCCACACTGGTACAGTGTGCACCGGCCACCGCAGCGTGCACGCTGGCAGTCGCGGTGTAACAGAACAGATTCAGAAAACGTTTTCCGGCCGCCTGTTCGGCAATAAACAGGCGCGTGGGTCTGTGATCAAGAAACAGGCCGGTATCCAGATAATCCTTCAGGTTAACCCGCAGAAGAACACGGCCTTCCTGCACGTTAAAAAAGTGCTGCTCGGTGTTCTGCTTTTCATACTGTTTCCGGCCGCTCTGACGCTCACGACGCTTGAGCACGATATTGGCTGAGTCTATTCCGGTCACTTCCGGCAGCACCGCCAGTATATCCAGCAGGCGACGCTCGGCTTTGGCTTCGTCGATCGATTTAGGCGGTACGTATTCCTGCACATGCAGCCAGTCCTGGTAACGATCAACAGCCACCGCGTATTCCGGGATATCAGCGTCATACAGCCGGAAGCAATGCACATTCTCCCGCTTCGCCCATTTGTTGAGTTGCTTAAGATTCTTTTTCAGGCGGTTGGCAAAGGCTTCAACCGGTCCACGGATCATACTGGCCTGTGGTTGCTGTGAACGTTCATCAGCGGCACCGAACAGTAAAAGCCGGGTCGGAATCTGGCCATTCATAAACTTATACTGTTTTTCCAGCGGCCGGCGAATGCTCTTCGCCAGATCGACGTTGCCGGTAAACACTGCCAGCGACCACTGTGGCAGAGTCATAGTGGCATCGTGAAACGCCTGATACAGAGGCGCCAGCTGAGGCAGTTCGCTCAGGCGCTCACCGTAAGGCGGGTTACAGACCACCAGCCCGCCTTCCGCCACGGTATCCTGCTGGATACGTAATTGCCGGATATCGCGTTTCTCAAAGTGCGCTTTACCGGCCAGCGAAGAACGGCTGAGGTTATGGGCAGCGGCACTGAGCTGACCGCCATCAACATCAAAGCCATACAGGCGGTTGGTCATCGCTGCCAGGCCCGCCGTGCGGCGCTCGCGCGCACTTTCGACTTCGCTCAGCCAGACGTCACGGCGATGCCCCAGCCAGGCATCGAACCCCCATTTGCGGCGATTCAGACCGGGGGCGATATCCGCCGCCATCATGCCTGCTTCCATCACCAGCGTACCGGACCCACACATAGGGTCGACCAGATGTTTGCCTTCAGCGGCCATCTGCGGCCAGCCGGCACGCAACAGAATGGCGGCAGCGAGGTTTTCTTTAAGCGGCGCTTTACCCGGCTGCAGGCGATAGCCACGGCGATGCAGACTGTCACCGCTGAGGTTGAGATACAGCGCCAGCCGGCCTTTGCGCAGCTGGGCTTCAATGCGGATATCGGCGTCTTTGCTGACCGATGGCCGTCCGCCGACATCATCACGGAAACGATCCACGATGGCGTCTTTCACCTTCTGCGCACCAAACTGGGTGTTGTTGAGGTAGTCCGTGCGGCCATGAAAATCGATACGGAAACTGGCTTTTACCGGGAACAACACAGGCCAGTCGACTAAATTGGCCACTCTGTATAATTCTTCAACATTGTCCACCTGACTATCCTGTAAAGGCAGCAGCAGACGGGAGGCCAGTCTGGACCACAAACAGAAACGGTAGGCGGTTACAATATCGCCACGCCAGTGCACCCCGAGGTGCGTTTCCCGTTCAACTATGCCGCCTAACTGTTTGATTTCATCAACCAATAGCGGTTCGATCCCTTTCGGGCAGGCCGCCAGAAAAGTCATTGAGGCGTTTGGAGTCTCATTCTGCATGTCGATAAAACCTGTTCCGTCAAATAGCCAGAGGCTGTAAGAAAAGCGTCTCTTAGAAGTAATAAATAATTAACATTGACCGCCTCGTTTTGTTAGAACTGTAGCTGTTCCAGCGATTGTTCGTGGCCGTTTATGCCAGCGCACGTCTGGCCGAACGATTCTGGTGCACCACACTCTAAGGATCAGTCAACACAGCGCAGTGCTGATCTGAAACATAATCCAGCGAGGATGCTTTCTATGAAAAAACAGAAACGCGATATGCAGGAAAGAGCTTTTGCACGTGGTTACCGCGCCGGCGTTGATCGCCGTTCCAAAGATCTCGCCCCACCGGGCTCTAACCGCGACGCCTGGCTTGCAGGCTGGCGCTCTGGCCGCGCCGATAACTGGGATGGTTATACCGGCGTTTCTGGTATTCATAAATTAGCAGTCTGATATTTCCGGGCGTTTTAGCCCTCTCCTGAGCTTCCCCCCAAAGGAAGCAAAGCCCTGCTCAGCAGGGCTTTTTTATGCCGCCGTAAAGCGCTTACACGCTGGTCTGATGGGCAGCAATGGCATCCACCGCTTCGCCGACCAGCGCCGGTCCACGGTAGATAAAGCCGCTGTAAATCTGCACCAGTCCGGCACCGGCCTTCATTTTGGCCACAGCACCCTCGCCATCCAGAATGCCCCCCACACCGATCACTGGCAGTTTGCCCTCGAGAGCACGGCAAAGCGCGGCCACGGTTTCTGTTGCCAGTTCTTCCAATGGCGCGCCGCTTAAGCCACCGGCTTCATTGCCGAAACGCACACCTTCCACCCCATCCCGCGACAGCGTGGTGTTGGTGGCGATCACCCCATCAACACCACTGTCGATCAGGGTTTCTGCCACCAGGACGATGTCATCGTCTTCCATATCCGGCGCGATTTTGACGAACACGGGTTTGTAGCCGAATTCAGCGGCCAGCTGTTGCTGACGTTCCTTGATGGGTTGCAGCAGGCTTTTCAGTGATTCACCAAACTGCAGGTTGCGCAGTCCGGGAGTATTGGGCGAGGAAATATTCACCGTGATATAGGTGGCATGTTCATACACTTTATCGAGGCACGCCAGATAATCGCTGGCGGCGTCTTCCACCGGGGTATCAAAATTCTTACCGATATTGATACCCAGTACGCCGTCAAAACGGCTGGCTTTTACCCGCTCGACCAGATGATCAACGCCTTTATTGTTAAAACCCATGCGGTTGATGATGGCGCGGCGTTCCGGCAGGCGGAACAGACGCGGTTTAGGATTGCCGGGCTGAGGGCGCGGTGTCACTGTGCCGATTTCAATAAAACCAAACCCCAGGCGGGCGAATGCATCAATGTATTCACCGTTTTTATCCAGTCCGGCGGCCAGCCCCACCGGGTTCGGAAAATCAATTCCCGCCACCGTGACCGGAAGACCGGCGACCTGAGGCGCCATATACTTCAGCAGGCCCAGTCTCTCGCCGGCACCGAGCATATCCAGTCCCAGTTCGTGGGAGGTTTCCCCCTGCAAACGAAACAACAATGCCCGACTCAGACTGTACCAATCCATAACCACCTCAAATTTGTGTATGCAAACCGGGCGGCATTATATGTCACGACAGGGCCTGTGTAGACGGTCGGGAGAAAAAAATTCCGCAGGCAAAAACAGTGGCGGGAAGAAGACGCCAGCAGTGCACACAGACGCCCGCTACGCCACTGATATCAGAGGCGTTCAATACGCTTAAACTTACCCTCGCCGGTAAATTCAATGCGGAAACGTCCGTAAACACCGCGGTGGTCCACCACTTTCTGCAGCACGCTGGCAGGAAAGCGCGCACTGCGGCCATCTATGGTGATGGCCTGAACCTGCTTGATCTGACCGCTGTAATAACGCAGATAATCATCCGCAGAGATGGACAGGTCGACGATGATGGCGTTGCTCACGGCGGGATACCATTAATTCCGGGGCCTGTTCCTATTCATTAAACAGGCTGTTATCAGCTGAAAATTTCTCAGATCAGGCGCAGAGACTGTGGACTGACGGATTCAGCGACGACACAGTAACGCACTCTGAAGGATTGCCAGTCATCCCTTTGGGGCTGAGGCCGGCTTTCCCTCTTCTGCGTCGCTCGTCACTGATCCGGCCCGCGAATCACGTCTCCCGCCTTTCTGAATAACGCTGGCCGCCTAAAACCGGCCGCATAAAACCGGCTATCAGCGGGTCGCATTCACTGAGAGTGAACCGGCGCAGGTCAGCACAGCAGCAGGATAATAGCCGCTTGCGCACGCCAGCGCTATCCATCCCGGCCGCTAAAGCTCGTCCTCCGGTGAGTTCATATGACGGCTGGCCTGAGCCAGGTCCAGCAGTTCTCTGAGCGCCACCGACACCATGGGAAATTCCACGCTGTCTGCTGCCCGCAGCTCACCCAGCATACTCTGCCAGCGCTCGATCAGACTGGCATGATCACCTTCCCAGCGATCAATAGTCTGCGCCAGGCTTTCATCCGCCTGCTGGCCATTCAGGATGCCCACGGTCAGAGAGCGCTGCTGCCAGTCAAGGTCATCGCGCATGGTTTCGCGTGCCAGCGCTTCCCAGTGAGTGGTCGACGGCAGCCCGTTGACCTGTTGCATAAACCAGTTCAGAGACAGGTGTTCGCCCATTTCAAAATACGCCTGTGCCACCTGATCAATCGGCCGGCCGGTCAGGTCAGCGGCTTCAATAATCCCCAGTGCGGAGTAAAGATTGGCAGCCCCTGCGGTTACCGCGGCAAGATCTTCCGGCACACCAGCATCAACGCGCGTCTGATAAGTTTCCTGCCAGCGCTCATAAGCAGAACCTTTCAGCATCTGCCCCAACTTGGCGGCGATGCTGCTGACAGCGGGACGGAAACGTTCCACTTCGGCACCGATATCCATGGTGGCGCGGCGGTTACGCAGGAACCAGCGTGCGGCACGGCGCGCCAGCCGCATCAGGTCAACCATCATGTCTTCCTGTAATTCGGTGCTGATGCTGTAATCCAGACGCGTAATGCCCTGCCAGTAATGCTCCATGCAGAAAACATCCCGCGCGGTGACATAGGCCGCCGCAATATCGCACATGGTGGCGCCGGTTGAATCATGCAGCCGGTTGACAAAGGTCACGCCCATATAGTTGACCAGGTCGTTGGCCAGCTGAGTGGCGATAATTTCACCGCGCAGACGATGGCGGTAAATCGGTTCGCGGAACTGGCTGATCAGCCCATGCGGAAAGGCGGTTTCCAGAATACGGTCAATATAGGTATTTTCGTTTATCTGAGGCTGATTGAGCTGTTCTTTCAGATCAGCCTTGGTATAGGAAATTAATACCGATAATTCCGGACGGGTGAGGCCCAGATCTGACGACTTACGTTCCAGCAGGGTATCTTCCGATGGCAGGAATTCGAGCGCGCGGTTCAGTTTGCCCTGCCCTTCGTATTCACGGATCAGGCGTGCATATTCGTCCAGCCGGACCTGGCAATCACGATAGGCCAGCGCAATGGCCTGGGTCTGACGATAATTATTATTCAGCACCAGTGCCGCCACTTCGTCGGTCTGATCCATAAAGATCTGATTACGCTGTTTGCGGGTCAGGTCGCCACTGTCGAGCACATCGTTAAGCATAATTTTGATGTTAACTTCGTGGTCAGAGCAGTCGACGCCGCCGGCGTTATCGATAAAGTCGGTATACGAGGCGCCTCCGTTTAAGCCAAACTCAATACGGCCAAGCTGGGTCACCCCGAGGTTACCACCTTCACCGATGACTTTGGCGCGTACCTGATTACCATTAATGCGCAGACTGTCGTTGGCTTTATCACCCACCTGGGAATGGCGTTCAGCAGAACCTTTAATATATGTGCCAATACCGCCATTCCAGATCAGATCAACCGGCGCTTTAAGAATGACACTGATCAGTTCTGTCGGTTGCAGGTAGTCTTCAGTAATACCGAAGCACTGTTTCATTTCCCGGGTAATGGTGATGCGTTTGGCCGAACGCAGAAAAATGCCGCCCCCTTTGGAAATCAGTTTACGGTTGTAATCGTCCCAGCTTGACCTTGGCAGATCGAACAGCCGCTGACGCTCTTCGAAGCTGCTGGCCGCATCCGGTGTCGGGTCAATGAAAATATGCATATGGTTAAAGGCGGCAACCAGACAGATATGCCGGGATAACAACATACCATTGCCGAACACGTCGCCGGCCATATCGCCGATACCGACGACAGTAAAGTCGGTATCCTGAATATTGACCCCCTGCTCACGGAAATGCCGCTGCACAGATACCCAGGCGCCACGGGCAGTAATGCCCATTTTTTTGTGGTCGTAACCAATGGAACCGCCGGAGGCAAATGCATCCCCCATCCAGAAGCCACGTTTAACCGAAATTTCATTGGCGATATCGGAAAAAGTAGCTGTACCTTTGTCTGCCGCCACCACCAGGTAAGGGTCGTCACCATCGTGGCGGACAACGTTCTCCGGCGGGATGACCTCGCCTTCACTCAGGTTATCGGTCACATCCAGCAACGCACTGATGAATGTCTGATAACTGGCGATCCCTTCCGCCATATACGCATCCCGGCCACCGTCTTTGGGCAGACATTTGGCGATAAATCCACCCTTCGCGCCGACCGGTACAATCACCGCATTTTTTACCTGCTGGGCTTTCACCAGGCCCAGAATTTCGGTACGGAAATCTTCACTGCGATCTGACCAGCGCAATCCCCCGCGGGCGACCGGACCACCGCGCAGATGGACCCCTTCCACTCTGGGTGAATAGACGAATATCTCGTACATAGGGCGCGGCAGCGGCATATCAGATACGGCATGGGGATTGATTTTAAATGACAGGTAGGATTTATTGTTGCCGTCTTCATCCTGCTGATAAAAGTTGGTGCGCAGTGTGGCTTTAATCAATTCAATATAGCGGCGGATGGTACGGTCTTCATTCAGCTGATCGACGTCATCCAGGGCTGCAATCAGAGCTTCTTCACACACAGATACCTGAGCGTCACGCTCTTCCGGATCAATCGTGCGCAGATCAAAACGCAGATGAAATAATTTAACCAGCTGTGCACTGAGGCTGATATAACGACACAGGGTTTCGGCAATGTAGGTTTCGGATATACCAAAGCGTATCTGCTTCATATAGCGTGCATAGCCGCGCAGAATAGCGATATCCTTCCAGCCCAGCTGCGCACCGAGCACCAGACGGTTAAAGCCATCGTTTTCTGAAATGCCATGCCAAATCGCACTGAAAGAATCCTGAAACAGGTTTTTCACTTCGGCGATATTGATACTGTCCGATAAGGTGTAGCGTAACAGGAAGTTATGAATCCAGACTTTCTGGCCATCCGAACAGGTAATTTCGTAAGGGTGTTCCCCCAGTACCCGCAGTCCAAAGTTTTCCAGAATCGGGATAACATCCGACAACGGCAGAATGGTATCGCGGTTAAAGAGTTTGAATCTGAGTTCGTTGTCGTTCTCTTCCAGCTCGCGATAGAAACTCATCGCCAGCTCGCCGTCCGGCTGACCGCGCAATGATTCCATATGCTGAATATCAGCCACCGCCGTGCGTGCATTAAAGGCTTCCCGGTAGCCTGCCGGGAAAGCATCGCGATACAGGTGATACTGGTGGTTGCCCTGCTCCTCTCCGACCTGCTCACTTAACGCGGCATGCAGGTCATCGGGCCAGGAGCGCACCACCTGCTGAATACGGCGTTTGAGTTTATGCTCATCAAAGTTAACCGGCGTCTCCGGATTCAGCCGCACCAGATAATAAGTACGGGCCAGAATGGATTCAGAAAAATAAGTATTAAATTCGACGTCCAGCGTATCGAATTCATCACGCAGAACGGATTCAATTTTCAGGCGCAGTTCGGTGTTGTAAATGTCACGGGGGGTATACACCAGACAGGAGATAAATTTACTGTAAGAATCTTTGCGCAGGTACACCCGTGTCTGGCGGCGCTCCTGAATATTGAGAATGCTGACCGCGGTCTCACACAACTCTTCGGCGGATGACTGAAACAGCTCATCGCGGGGATACACTTCCAGAATACGGTTCAGTTCTTTGGCGCTGTGACTGCCCGGGGTAAAGTCTGTCATTGCCCGCACAGCGTTCAGTTTTTCCCGCACAAAAGGAATATTGTTAGGCGTTTCGATATACACCATAGAGGTGTACAGACCCATAAAGCGGATACCGCGTACCACCCGGCCGTCTTTATCGAGGATTTTAACCACCACATAATCCGGGTAGGCCGGACGGTGAACCCGGCTGCGGGAACCGGATTTCATAAAACTGACAATGCTGGAATCGGTAATAAAATCCCGCACTTCATCTTCCAGATCCGTCAGCTTCAGCCGGTCGCGGTTGGCTTTATTGTAGCGGAACAGCCCCAGATCTTTGTCGCCATCGCGTACTACGTAGGATTCGTTACCGTCCTGCTCAATATGAAATTCATCGCAGGCCAGAAAGGTAAAGTGATTGGCCTGCAGCCAGAGAATAAACTCGCGCGCTTCTTTGTAATCGGCTGTACGGTCTTTTTCTGCCGGCTTGGCCAATAATGCCGCACACTCGCCGGCACGTTCGGATATCTGATCAAAATCCGCGACACAGGCGTGCACTTCGGCGATCACCTCCATCAGTTCCTGTTCCAGCTGTGTCAGCAGGTCCTGGTCGGAATGGTGATCAAATTCGACATAGATAATGGCTTCCGGCGTCGTCCCTTTGCTGTCTTTTGACCAGTCATTATCGGTCTGCAGAATATGTTTGCGGTCGCGTTTGGCGTGCAGAACGCAATAATGAATAGCATGCAGGGATAACTGATGGCTGTTCAGTGCCATGCGGATGGAATCCACCAGAAACGGAACATCCTCACAGACGATCTCAACCACCGTATGCATCGACTGCCAGCCATGGTTTTCATAATCCGGGTTGAATACCCGCACACGGCTCTCACCGGCTTTACGCTGCTGAATAAACTGCCAGCACGACAGCGTGGCGCCATAAACATCTTCCAGCGCCCGGGCCATCATTTCGTCCTCAGGGGCACCCGAGAAATATATACGGGCAAAGCGCTGCAGAATGGCTGCCTGTTCCGCATCGTTGCGCTCTGCAATCAGAGAATCGAGTTCGGTGAGCATAATCCTTTCCATTGTTATGTGATGTCATTAGCTTAGAACATTTGTGACAATTTAAACCTGTGGAAGTTACCCTTTTTGTGAACGGATATTGTTACCGGTGGCGGCCCTGCTCAGACTGGCAGCAGCGCTGGCTGCGACAATCCGTCCCGGGGGTGCCGGAACTTTCTTTACCGACACCGCTCAGAGCCATTGACCTGACTGAGCCAGTCAATAAAATCCCTGTTAAATCAACGCTCTGGAAGAAAGGACTATGACAGTACAAGAGGGTTTCGCCCGTCTCAACACCGCCCTTCAGGAACAGATCATCGGCCAGCCACACCTGGTGGAGCGACTGCTGATCTGTTTATTGAGCGATGGCCACCTGTTGGTCGAAGGCGCCCCGGGTCTGGCCAAAACCAAAGCCATCAATGCACTGGCACAGCGTCTCGAAGGGGATTTTAAGCGCGTTCAGTTCACCCCCGACCTGCTGCCCGGCGATATAACCGGTACTGAAATTTACCGCCCGCAGCAGGAGTCCTTTGATTTTCAGGCCGGTCCTATCTTCCATAACCTGATTCTGGCCGATGAAATTAACCGCGCCCCGGCCAAAGTGCAGAGCGCCCTGCTCGAAGCCATGGCAGAACGTCAGGTCACCGTGGGTGGTGTGACCCGCCCGCTGCCGGCGCTGTTTATGGTGATGGCGACCCAGAATCCGATCGAACAGGAAGGCACTTACCCCCTGCCCGAGGCACAGCTGGACCGCTTTCTGATGCATGTGGTGATCGATTATCCTGCCGCTGACGCTGAACAGCAGATTCTGCGTCTGGCGCGCGGGGAAGCCCTGCACAGCCATACGCAAGATGGTGTAAAACTGCATCAGGAAGACGTCTTTAAAGCCCGGCAGGAAGTGCTTAACCTGCATATGAGTGACGCCGTTGAACAATATCTGGTACAGCTGGTGATGGCCACGCGGCGTGCTGAACACTATGGCAAAGACCTGGACAGCTGGATTGAATACGGCGCCAGCCCGCGCGGAACCATCGCTCTGGACCGCTGCGCGCGCGCCCATGCCTGGCTCAAAGGACGCGATTACGTCAGTCCGGAAGACGTCCAGGCGATAGCACACGATGTACTGCGTCATCGCCTGCTGCTGAGTTTTGAAGCCGAGGCCTCCGGTATGACCGTCAATAAGGTCATCAATGAACTGCTGCAGCGGGTACCGGTAATCTGACCATGAGCCACCATCCGGTTTCTTCTGATATCCGATTTTCAGCCGGTGCCGTGATCGAACCGGCGAATCTGGTCAATATGCGGGCCCTGGCCGGCTTTCTGCCCCTGCACAAACAGCGCAAAATTCTCAGCGACTTATCCGGCAGTCATGCCTCTGCCGTGCGCGGACGCGGGCTGGATTATGCGGAGGTCCGTGCTTATCAACCCGGCGACGATATCCGCGCCATGGACTGGCGCGTCACGGCCCGCACCGGCGATGCGCACATTAAAGTATTTAAAGAAGAACGCGAACGGCCGGTTATTATTGTCTGTGATCTCAGGTCCGGCATGCATTTCGGCACCCGCCGTGCCTTTAAAAGCGTGCTTGCCGCCGACCTCAGTGCGTTACTGGCGTGGGCCGCCATGGATCATGGCGACCGTATTGGCGCCTTATTGTTCAGTGATCAGGACGAAACCGATCTGCGCCCTAAGACCGGCCGCAAACAGGTGCTGCAATTAATTAATGCCCTGTCACGGGAGCACCCGCAGGCGTTCCGTGAAGGACGCATGGCACAGATGTGTCGCCATCTGCGGCGCGTCATCCGCCCGGGCAGCGCAGTGTATTTCATCAGTGATTTTGCCGGCTTCGACGATGAGTGTGAGCAGCAGCTGTTTAACCTGACCCAGCACAGTGATCTGGTCGCCATTCAGGTCAGCGACCCACTGGAAGCCGAATTGCCGCCGCCCGGGGTTTACAACTTTGCTTATCAGAACACCCGTCAGCGGGTGAATGCAGCGGATAAAACCCTGCGCCAACGCTATCATCAGGTCTGGCTGCAGCGGCAGCAACAGCTCCGTCATCATATGCTGCGTCTGAAAACGCCGCTGATTTCTCTGTCCACCAGCAGCAGCGACCCAATGTCTGCGTTACGCAGCGGCCTGGGGCTGCAGTCTGTCAGCCGTCATTCGGGGAGCCGGTCATGAACCCCGCGACTCAGTCTCTGCCACTGGAAGATATTATCCTGCCGGCGCCACCAGGCATCTGGCCACCGGCGCCCGGCTGGTGGCTGCTGGCGGTTCTGCTGCTGGCACTGGTAGTAGGCGGCATTATGCTGATCAGAATGCGGGCGCGGAAGAAACAACTGAGCCAACCTTATCAGCAGGTCAGCGCCAATCTGAGTGCCCTGGGCGAACAATATGAGGAATTATCGCCTGCCTTTATAGAGGCGCTGAATTATCAGCTCAAACTCTGGTGTCGCCACCGTTACCCGCAGGCGGTCAGTCTGTATGGCAAAGACTGGGCGGTTTTTTTAGCGCACACAGCGGATATTTTTTCCAAAGACGAACTGCGTCTGCTGGGGACCGGCGCCTATGTTCCCGCAGGCCGCTTCGAAGGCTCTGCCCGGCCGCTGCTGGAATCGGCCGGCAAGTGGCTGAAAAGCAGTGAACAGCAATGGATGAAACAGCGGAGGAAAACAGCTTATGCCTGAATTCCACTGGCCCTGGGCATTCATTCTGTTACCACTGCCTTTTATTGTGCGCCTGTTGTTACCGGCGCTGAAACGGCCTGCCGCTGCGCTGCGGGTGCCCTCGCCGCAATTGCTGCCGGGCCAGAGCAGCGACGCTGCTGACGACAATCAGCAGGACCTGCCCGGGCTGATTTTACTGGTTCTGTTGTGGCTCAGTCTGATCACTGCACTGGCGCGCCCTTATCAGTCCGGTGATGTGGTGGAAATGCCGGTCAGCGGCCGCGATCTGATTCTTGCGGTGGATTTATCAGACAGCATGAAAATCGGTGATATGCAGTTGCAGGGCCAGCAGGTCAACCGGCTGGACGCCGTCAAACATGTACTTAATGATTTTATTCCCAAACGTCAGGGCGACCGTCTCGGCCTGGTTCTGTTCGGCGACGAAGCCTATCTGCAGGTGCCGTTAACCTTTGATACCCACACCGTCAGAACACTGATGAATGAAGCCCAGATCGGGCTGGCCGGAAAACGCACGGCCATCGGTGATGCACTGGGATTAACCATCAAACGGCTTAAAAATAATCCGGAAGACAGCCGTGTGGTGATTCTGCTGACCGACGGACAAAACACCGCCGGTGAAGTTGACCCATTGAAAGCCGCCGAGCTGGCCGCCACCTACAAAGTCAAGGTATACACCATCGGGCTGGGCGCCGATCAGATGGAAGTCTCCAATTTCTTTGGCAGCCGTACCATCAACCCCAGTAAAGAGCTGGATGAAAATGCCCTGCGTACCATCGCACAGAGTACCGGTGGCGCTTTCTTCCGTGCCCGTAACCCGGATGAACTGCAACAGATTTATGCCCTGATTGATGAGCTTGAACCAACGGAAAAAGATCCGGAAATATACCGCCCACAGAAAAACCTGTTTCAGTGGCCGCTGGCTGCGGCGCTGTTATTCACTCTGCTGCTGGGTTTGTGGCAGAACTTTCCGGGGCTGCCGTCCGCCATCAGCCGCCGCGCTGCCCCAACCGACAAACGTCCGGAGAATCTGTGATGGAATGGCTGCATAATTTCCATTTTATCCGCCCGGCCTGGTTACTCCTGCTGTTACCGGCCCTGGCCGCCGTGTATTTCTTCCGCCACCGGCGCCAGAGCTCGGGCCAGTGGCAACAGGTAATTGATCCTGATCTGCTGCCTTATGTGCTGGATGGCCAAATGACCGGCGTGAATAAATACGCCCCCTGGGTCACCGCTTCCATGCTGGTGGCGGCCTTTGTGACCGCCATTGCTCTGGCCGGTCCTGCGTGGCAGAAAGTTCCGCAACCGGTGGCCAAAAATCAGGATGCTCTGGTTATTCTGCTCGACATGTCGCTGTCCATGGGGTCCAAGGATTTGCCGCCCAGCCGTGCGGTGCGTGCGATACAGAAAGTCACCGATATCGTGCGCACCCGCCAGGACGGACAAACCGCATTAATCGTCTACGCGGCCGGGGCCTACACCGTAACCCCGCTGACAGACGATACCGATACCATTGAAAATCTGTTGCCTTCAATATCGCCGTTTATTATGCCGGCGCCGGGCAGCCGCCCGGATAAAGCCATCGAACAGGCGCAGCAACTGATCAGCGATGCCGGCATCAGCCAGGCACGTTTACTGCTGATCACTGACGGGATTCAGGAGAAAGATATTGAGCGTATCGACGCGGTGCTGAATCCGGCCCTCAGCGAGTTAAAAATCCTCGCAGTGGGAACACCGGAAGGCGCCCCTGTGCCAATGCCCGGCGCAGGCTTTCTTAAAGATGGGAACGGCAATATCGTGATGCCAGGGCTGGATACCGGCCCTATCAGTGCATTAGCAGAACAACTGAATATTCCCTGGCAGCGCATGACACTGGATGACAGCGACTGGCAAAGTCTGCTGAGCCAGCAGGCCATAACCACGGCGGATAACAATCAGACGCAGCGTCGCTTTGATCTGTGGAAAGATCAGGGCTACTGGTTAATTCTGTTATTAATTCCCCCTGCTCTGCTGCTTTTCCGCCGTGGTGTTGTATTCAGTATTCTGCTGTTGCCATTGTTGTGGCCTCAGCCCGGCTATGCCCTGGAATGGCAGGACCTGTGGCAAACCAAAGATCAGCAGGCCGCCCAAATCATGGAAAAGGACCCCGCGGCGGCAGCCGGGACTTTTGAAGACCCGGAGTGGAAAGGCAGTGCTGCCTACCGGGCTGGTGACTATGAGACGGCGGCAAAAGCATTTGCTCAGGGAGAAGCGTCGGCCAGCAACCATTACAACCGCGGTAATGCCCTCGCCAATGCCGGCAATCTGGAGGGGGCTATTGAGGAATATCAGAAAGCCCTGGATATGGACCCGGACCTGAGTGCCGCAGCAAAAAATCTGGAAACCGTCAAAAAAATTCAGCAGCAGCAGCGTCAGCAACAGAATCAGGACAGCGATTCACAGCACAACAGCGATAAGCAGCAACAGGACGGCCAGCAACAGAAGGGTCAACAGTCGAATAATCAGCAAAACCAGAGTCAGCAAAACAACGGTCAGCAGCAGAACGGTCAACAGAACCAGGACGCTCAGCAACAGCAAAATGCTAACGAGCAATCTGACGCCACTGATCCGTCCACCGATCAACAACAGAACGCAGCGCAGAAGAACGACCAGGATGGCGGTGAATCCTCTGACCAGGCCGCCTCCTCTCAACAACAGAAGCAGGATGATGGTCAGCAAGACGATAAAACATCCGCTGCGAGCGCACAGGATGCGGATAAAACTGCGCAGGATAACGACCCCCTGAGCGCCAATGGTCAGCACGATGACGGTCTGTCGCGTGAAGAACGCGCGGCCATGCAGCAATGGCTGAACCGGGTACCCGATGAACCCGGCAATCTGCTGCAACGGAAATTCTTATATCAGTATCGCCAGCAGGACAATCAGGAAAGTGGAGAAGTGTTATGGTGAGGTTTGCGGCTAGCCTGCTGCTGTGTCTGTTACTCAGTACACCGGCCTGGGCAACATCGTTTAATGCCAGCGTTGACCGGAAAACCATCAGTGAACAGGGCTCTTTTACTCTGATTCTGCGCTATGGCGCGCAGGCCGGTTTTGGCAGCCCTGACGTATCGGCACTGCAGAAAGACTTCCACATTTTAAATCAGCAGCAGTCACGCAAGATGTCCACGGTTAACGGAAAAACCGAGTCATACACGGACTGGGTATTAACCCTGACGCCCAAACGCACCGGTTCGGCGGTTATTCCGGCAATAGAATATGACGGTGAAAAAACTGAGCCCATTACCATCGATGTGCGCCCGGTTTCGGAGGAAGTTAAAGCACAACAGGAAAAAGAATTCTTTTTCGATATCCAGGTGCAGGAACAGTCCGATTATTATGTGCAGCAGCAGATTCTGTACAGTGAAAAAATTTATTACAGCGTAGCCCACGACGATGCCTCCCTCACTCCGCTGGAAGTCACTGACGCCCGGGTGGAAGCACTGGGTGACGTGCGCCAGTACACCACGGTCATTAAAGGTCAGCGCTTTGGCGTTTATGAACGTCATTACGCCATCTATCCCGAGGTCAGCGGTGAACTGGTGATTCCCGGGCAGCGTTTCCAGGCAACGGTGCGCGATCCATACGATCGCTGGGGCCGGGGAAGACAGGCATCGCTGGTCAGCAAACCCATTAAACTGATGGTGAAATCCATTCCGGACAGTTACCCGCAGGCCCCCTGGTTGCCGGCCAGTGAGCTGACAGTGCAGGAAACCTTCAGTACCCGCCCGGCCGACTGGCATCAGGGTGAACCCGTAACCCGCACCATCACTCTGGTAGCCAAAGGGCTGCCCGGCACTCAGTTACCTGCCGTCCCGGTACCGGATATTGCGGGCGTCCGTTATTACCCGGATCAGACCGATGCCAGTGACAAAGTCACAGACAGCGGCGTTGAAGGAACCTCGGTACAATCCATGGCACTGGTACCCACAGCCAGCGGTGAGCTGTCATTACCTGAAGTCCGTATTCCCTGGTGGAACACCCGCAAAGGACAACTGGAATATGCGGTGTTACCGGCCCACACCTTCGACGTCGCAGCAGCGCCCGGCAGCCAGCCTCAGGCAACCGCAGCGACTGACAGATCGTCTGAAGCAACGGCAACAACAACGACAACAGGACAATCATCGGGCCGGTTCAGTGGCCTGTGGCCGATACTCTTTGCCCTGTCACTGCTGGCCAATATTCTTCTGATCTGGCTGCTGCTGAGAAAGCGCAACAACGCTGAGCAAAGCGATATCAAAGCGGACAACGTCAGTGAGCGGCAACGCTGGAAGGCCCTGGCAGAAGCCTGCCGTCATGGTGACCCGGCAAGCATTCATGCCGCCCTGCTGGACTGGGCTAATGCCGCACAACTGCAACCACAACCCATCACCAGTCTGCCTCAGCTGGCCGCGGTTTATCAGGATGCCGCCCTGCAATCGGCACTGGCAGAACTGGACGCCCTGCTGTTTTCCGGTCAGGGGAATTCGGTTTATAACGCGCAGAATTTGCTGGCACTGCTGAAATCACGGCAGGCATTACAGGACGGACATCAGGCGCAGCAATCCCTGTATCCGCTGTAATGCTTCAGCAACCTGAATCAGCTGTTAAGCGGCGGTGTGTCTTTATCACTGCGGCCACGGTTGCTGGTTTTATCCAGATACATCGCCTGATCAGCGATTTCAATCCAGGATGAGGCATTACGTACATCCGGATAGCCCACAAAGGCCACACCAATACTGAAGTGCACGTGAAAGTCACGCCCCTGAGAAGTGTGGGTCAGCACGTTACCACGCAGATTGGCAGCCGCCTGAGTGGCTTCACGGACATTGGTCTGAGGTAACACAACAACAAACTCATCCCCGGCATAACGCGCCAGAATATCCGTTACCCGGATATGACTGTTGATGTGGTTGGCCAGCGCACGCAGCGTTTCATCGCCGGCGATATGGCCGTAGCTGTCGTTAATTTCTTTAAAGTCGTTAAGGTCAATAAACAGAATGGAGCTGGGAGTTTTATAGCGGTTATACAACTCCAGCTGATTATCCAGTTCTTCGTACAGCGCCTGACGGTTAAGACAGCCGGTTAACGGATCCGTGCGGACTAACTGATTCAGGCGTTCCGTTGCTTCTTTCTCCTTCTGCAGCGCTTTTTCCAGTTCCAGCTGCGTTTCTACCCGGTCTGTGATATCACTGGCAAGCCCGACCACATAATCCGCCTGACCTTTCTCACCCACCACTTCAGTGCCGGTATCAAAAATATGGCGGATGCCTTTTTCCGGATGTATCACCCGGTATTGAATTTTCCAGTGTCCGTCACTGCGCTTCTGAATGGCGTCCAGTACCTGGCCGCGGTCTTCTTCATGGATGGCATCAAATAACAGCCCCGGCGAATTATAAAAGCTGAGATAATTACGCCCCCACACAGTTTCAACCGCCTCATTGACGAACAGTATCTGATCCAGCTGCGGCGTTGCCATCCACACAACAGACTGAATGGTTTCTGCCATGGTGCGGAATTTGGTTTCTGATTTCTGTAACAGATCTTCCGACTGCTTACGCTGGGTAATGTCCTGAATCACAGAAATAAAGTAGTCGGGAAAGTCCTGCTCGTCACGGATCAGAGATACCGTCAGGTTGGCCCAGACATCCTGGCCGCGGGAATTAATATAACGCTTTTCCATGCTGTAAGAAGCGGTAGTCCCCTGAAGCAGGCGGTTCACATTTTCCACGTCTTCCTGCAGGTCTTCTTCGTGGGTAATGTCCTGAAAACACAGCTCCATCATTTCTTCGCGCGAATAACCCAGCAGTTCACACAGATGTTGGTTTATGCGCAGAAAGCGTCCGCCAAGACTGACTTTACAGATTCCCACATAGGCCAGTTCAAACAGCTCATCATACGCTTTGCGCTGTTCCCGTAATTTACGTTCTTCACGCCACAACGCCGAGGTATCACGGATGGTGGCCAGCGCCATGCTTTCATCATTGACCTCCACCATAGCCAGATGAATTTCGCCATTAAATTTGCGCCCATTAGCACCACGGATCCAGATGCGGTTATTCATGGTGCGGCCACCATGGGAGGTAAAAAATAAGGTCACCAGATGCTGATGTTGCGGACGGATGGAATCCGGCACCAGAATATCCACCGACTCACCGTTGAGGCTGTTGGGGGAATAGCCCAACAATTTATGGGATGCCACATTGGCCTGTCGGATAATGCCCTGATCATCGACCAGCACCATAGGGTCAGGGCTGAGATCAAACAGGACATCACGGGTTTTGATGGCATAGCGAGCCCGGCGTCCGGCCATATACGCCGCCATCGCCATCAGCAATGCCACCGCGGTAATTGTCAGCCAAAGTAACACTTCCATGCTTTCTCCAGGCCTGAATGCAGCTTCCGGCCGGCGGCCAGAGAGGGAATACAGGGCCGGTCGCCCTGCTCAGCTAAGAATAGCAGGATGTCATAAAAGCACAGGGGTGAATATCTGTCAGCCGTGCGGAACCCGGGGTGGCGCAGTTGACAGGTCATTAAAGCCAAACAGAGTACGCCAGAACCAGCCACGCTCCAGATCTTTGCGGCAGCCCACTAATTGCTGCTGATAGCGGCTGGCCTGCGTCTGCACTTTGCGGGCAACCTTCAGCAACCAGTCTTTATTCTTATAAGTGCCGCGCACATAACCACCTGCTCCTTCGTGATAGGCCAGATAAAGCCGGTATGCATCGTGGGGTTTTATTCGCGTACGTTTAATGGTCTGAGCGTTGTACCAGCCAATAAAATCGACCGCATCTTCAAAGTCATCACGGTCCGCACCCCAGTTTCCCGTATCGGCCATATAGGCCTCCCAGGTGGTATCCAGTGCCTGGGCATAACCGTAGGCTGTGGATGGACGCGGTCCCGGTATTATCCATAAATACCATTTCCGCGCCGGGCGATTGTTATCAATAAATTTCGATTCCTGATGAATAAAGGCCATGGTGACAGCCTCGGGAATGCCGTAGCGTTCATTCACCGCTTTAGAGGCGTTGTACCAATCGTAATATTCATCATAAATATCGCAGACATTATTAATATTTTTCGGCTGCGCCGTGGAGCAGGCCACCATGATCAGGGCCATTATTGATAAAAAACACAGACGCAAACAAGACAGCAGCTTCATATCCCGTTAACCCTGTGGACTCAGACCATGTTCGGCCAACAGTGCCAGAAATGCCTGTTCATCCAGCACGTCGACATCCAGGCTCTGAGCTTTGGTCAGCTTGGAACCGGCTTTCTCACCCGCCACCAGAAAATCGGTTTTTGCAGACACACTGCCGGTGACTTTCACTCCCAGCTGCTGCAGCAAAGCTTTGGCCTCATCACGACTTAGGTTACTGCTGGTTAAGGTTCCGGTAATCACCGCGGTCTGGCCCGACAGTGGCAGATCCTGCGCCGTTGTCTGCGGCTCACTTTCGGCCCAGTTTATCCCGGCTTTCTGCAGCTGCGCGATCACCACGCGATTATGTTGTTCGGCAAAGAAATTATGAATATGAGCGGCGACAATGGCACCAACATCCGGCACCTCAATCAATGCTTCTTCACTGGCGTCCATAATACGCTGTAAAAAACCAAAGTGTGTGGCCAGATTATTGGCCGTCACGACTCCGACTTCGCGGATTCCCAGAGCATAAAGAAAACGTGCCAGCGTGGTATTTTTCGCTTTATTCAGAGCATCAAGAATATTCTGCGCCGACTTTTCCGCCATGCGTTCCAGCCCGGACAGCTGTTCAAGGGTCAGATGAAACAAATCATCCACTGAATCAATCAGCCCGGCATCCACCAGCTGATCAATCAGTTTATCCCCCAGACCTTCAATATCCAGCGCCTTACGTGAAGCGAAATGCTTAATCGCTTCTTTGCGTTGCGCTGAACACACCAGTCCGCCGGTACAGCGCGCCACGGCTTCACCTTCCACTTTTTCGACCAGCGAATCACACACCGGACAGTGGGACGGCATACGGATGTCCTGCGCATCCGCCGGACGTTTTTCTGTGACCACGGATACTACCTGAGGAATCACATCACCGGCGCGGCGGATAATCACGGTATCCCCGACTTTCACATCCAGGCGGGCTATTTCATCCATATTATGCAAAGTGGCATTAGACACAGTTACGCCGGCAACGTGAACCGGATTCAGGCGTGCAACGGGCGTCAGTGCGCCGGTACGGCCAACCTGAAAATCGACGCCCTGCAGCAGGGTCATTTCTTCCACGGCCGGGAATTTATAGGCAATTGCCCAGCGTGGTGCCCGTGCGACAAACCCCAGAGTTTGTTGCAGGCCAAGGTCATCCACTTTAAAGACAGTGCCGTCGATTTCATAATCCAGCGAGTGACGTTTTTCTCCCAGCGTTTCAAAAAATGTCTGGGCGGCTTCCAGCCCCTGCACAACACGCATTTCCGGGTTAATTTTAATACCCCAGTTTTTGACCTGCTGAAGAATACCGCTGTGTGTATCGGCCAGCTGTGCGTCATCACTGACAACACCAATGCTGTAAGCACAGAATTCCAGGGGTCTCCTGGCGGTAATTTTAGGGTCCAGCTGACGCAGGGAACCGGCGGCCGCATTACGCGGATTGGCAAAGACTTTTTCGTCGTTTTCACGCGCCTTGTCGTTGTAAGCCTCGAAGCCTGCTTTGGGCATATAGACTTCACCACGGATTTCTATCCGCGATGGATAGTTATCGCCGTATAGTTTCAGCGGTACATTTTTAATGGTGCGCACATTCTGGGTAATATTTTCCCCCGTCTGACCATCACCCCGGGTCGCAGCCCGCACCAGCGCCCCTTCTTCGTACAGCAGACTGACTGCCAGACCATCCAGTTTGGGTTCGCAGGCTAAGGCGATATCGTCGTGGCTTTTAAGACGGTCCTGAACGCGCTGATAAAAAGCCGCAAATTCATCGGCGTTCATCGCGTTGTCGAGTGACAGCATGGGGATATCATGCTGCACTTCTTCAAATTCAGTCAGTGGCTGCGCCCCGACTCTCTGCGTCGGCGAGTCCGCGCTGATCAGCTCCGGATGTTGCTGCTCCAGATTCTGCAGGGTGCGCATTAAACGGTCGTATTCGGCGTCCGGAATACTGGGTTCATCCAGCGTATAGTAACGATAATTGTGCTGGTTAATTTCATTACGCAGACGCTCTGCCTGAGCGGCTGGCGTTTCATCGGTGGCATGGCCGGAAGGTAAAGAGGAGCCATCCGGCTCCTCTGCAAAAAGATCATTCTGTTCTGTCATAATCGTTGTTCAGTTATTTAAGACCCTGCTTTTTACGGGCCAGCTTCTGACGCCGCTCATAATCCATAATCTGCTGGCGATCGTGTTCTATGGTCTGGGTCGTCAGAGCGCTGCGGGCTCCGTCGAATAAATCGGCTTTAAGATTGCGGGCAATAACCCGGGCCATTTCCGACATGGCTTCATAAGCTTCCTGCGGACGGTTAGCCCCCGGCAAGCTCATAAAGAAACTCAGACCGCGGAAATGCTGTTGCGACATCGCCGCCGGTACAAAAATGCCCGGTTCAAAACTTTGCGCTACCGAAAACTGAATATTGCCGCGGCCGTCGGCCTGTTCAAAACGGTGAAAAATATCTTTCTCTCCGAAACGCAGATCACAGCTGTTGAACAGGTAAAGAATATCTTTGCCATCAAAGCCATGCTCATCATGGGCAATGCAATGAATTTCCAGCACCAGATCCGGTACCGGACGATCCGATAATTTTTCCGCGTCAGCAGCCGCATAATTGACCGGCTGAGCACTCAATGCTTCCGGCACTTCGGCGACCTCATCTTCCAGGTCTTCCTCCTGCGGGTATTCGTCGTCGGTCAGTTCATCGCTGAGCATGTCATCCGCAGGGGCACCAGTATCCACCGAAGCAGTATTATCCGCTTCATCCTGCACAGACGCTTTATTGTCTTCCATGCGGGCAAACAGATCACCGGTGGACGGCTCCGGCTGCACCTCATCGTCGCCCAGTTCTTCAACATCAAGCAACACCGGGAATTCTTCATCCAGGTTAACCGGCCGGGCTTTGGGAATCAGGCTGGACTCGGGAATATCCAGATCTTTGATGGTTTCCGGGTGCGGGCGTGAATCCGTCGGTTTCACCACCCGTGCCGGACTGACGTCGTCTTCCCAGCTGACCACGGGCTCGACTTCATCATCCCGGGCGGAAAAAGACGGCAGGTCCGGCTCATTATCCGCGGCTGTATCCGCTTCAGCCTCAGACTGGTTCAGGCGCTCACTGTCATACTCTGCCTGAGCGGGGTGCGGATCATCAGAGAAAGGCGTGCCGGCTTCTTCATGGCGGGCACCGGCTTGCTGCCTGCCCGCAGGTTCGCTGCTGCGCGCTTGTGCGGGCGACTGGTAGTCGTAGTCATCATCGGCTTCGTCGCCGACCACGCGGAAACCACCGCCCGGCAGCTCCGGATTATGTCCTTCTTCCGGAAACTGAAATTCGTTATTGACGTCGAGACGTAGGGCTTCTGCCCGGGCACGACGCATGCGGCGGAAACCATCAACCAGTATTGCTGCCATCACCATCAGGCCGATGATGATCAGAACCGTACGCCAGCTCCATTCCATTTAGATTTTAACCCCTGCTAACCTGTACCTGTGAAAACCACGGATGTGGACCGGAAAAACGCTCGATATGACATCGGTTCCACCAAAAAACTCCGCGCTAAAGTGTTACATATTGGCTATGGCGAAAACAGCCCCCTGATGCACAAAAGCGGCCAGCGGATCACCTTTCTGGCCGACTTCTGCTCACTGATCGATCATTTGTGCCGCTTCTTCCACATCCACAGATACCAGGCGTGATACGCCGGGCTCATGCATGGTCACACCCATCAGCTGATCGGCCATCTCCATGGCGATCTTATTGTGTGTGATATAGATAAACTGCACCTTCTCCGACATGGCTTTCACCAGCCGCGCATAGCGCCCGACGTTGGCGTCATCCAGCGGTGCATCCACTTCATCCAGCATACAGAAAGGGGCCGGATTGAGCTGGAAGATGGAAAACACCAGAGCGATGGCAGTCAGGGCTTTTTCACCACCGGAGAGCAGATGAATGGTGCTGTTTTTCTTGCCGGGCGGGCGCGCCATGATGGCTACCCCGGTGGTAAGCAGATCTTCATCGGTGAGCTCCAGCGACGCATGACCACCACCGAAGACTTTCGGGAAGAGTTCCGCCAGCCCGGCGTTCATTTTGTCGAAGGTTTCCTGGAAACGGGTACGGGTCTCGCGGTCAATTTTCTGAATAGCCCCTTCCAGCGTCTGCAGGGCTTTTTCCAGATCATCATTCTGGGCGTCCAGATAGACTTTGCGCTCTGACTGCACCTTGTATTCTTCAATCGCCGCCAGGTTGATGGCCCCCAGACGCTGGATGCGTTCGGCGATTTTTTCCAGATCCGCCTGCCATTGTTCGCTGTTGGCTTCGTCCGGAATATTCTCCATCACATCTTTCAGGGTGAGCTTTTCTTCGGCCAGCGCGTCCACCAGCGCCTGCCGGCGGATATCCAGTGCCTGACACTCCATGCGCACTTTTTCCAGCTCGTTGCGCACTTCCAGTGCCTTCTTCTCAGCATCGGCCCGGTTCTGTTCCAGCTCCCGCAAACGGGAATCCACCGCTTCCAGCGCGTGGCGGGCAGCCTGCATTGCCTGTTCAGCACTGAGACGGCGTTCGAGCATTTCTTCCAGCTGGGCCTTCAGTTCATCCAGATCAGCGCTGTGATCACGGTTCTGGTTTTCCATCACCTGTTCACGGCGCTCGCGCAGCCGCGTCATCTGTTCGGCGAGACGGTCAATAGCCTGCTGCAGGGATTGCTCGCGACTGCTCAGAGTCTGCATCTTCAGCTGCATCTGATGGCCACGGTCTTTGTTCTGCCCGGCTTCCATGCGGGCGGTTTCCAGCAGTTGTTGTACCCGGGCGCGCTCATCCTGCAGCCGCTGACGCTCGTCGGTGTCTTCGTCGACGGCGCTCATGGCTTCCTGCCAGGCCATGCGCAGTTCTTCCAGGGTTTCACGTTCCAGGGTCTGAGTCTGCCGCGCTTCTTCGATATCTTTGTTTAACTTGTCACTGCGCAGGGCGAACTGTTCGGCCCGCGCCTGCTTGCCGGACAACTGGGATTTCAATGTGATCAGTTTCTGGCTGACCTGCTGCTGTTCACGCTGGGCGGTTTCGCGCTGCTGTTCCAGCGAGCGCAGTTTCAGCTGATTGGCTTCCAGGTCGGCATCCCACTCCTCGACCTGAATATCGAGGTCTTCGATCTGCTCTTCCAGGGCTTCCAGTTCCTGCTGACGGGCCAGCAGGCCGCCTTCGCCGTCCGCTTCCCGGGTTACCCGCAGCCAGTGTTTTCCCAACCAGATGCCGTCGGCGGTGACGATGGATTCGTCATCGGCCAGACCCGTGCGGGCAGCCAGTGCCACACCCAGATCATCCGCCACTTTCACGCCGGCCAGCAGCCCGGCCACATTCTGTGCACTGCTGACTTTGCTGAGCAGATCATCCGGCTGCGCCGCAGACATGGATTCCGTGCCCTGCTGCCAGAGAATCAGCTGGCCTTCCTTAAAGCTGTCGAGCCAGTGCTGTGCCGGATCAAGGTCATCCACCATAACAGCCTGCAGATAGCCGCCCAGTACGGTTTCGACCGCCCGTTCCCAGCCACTTTCCACCTGCAGCTGTTCCGCCAGACGGGGCTTACGCGCCAGCTGATGGCTTTCCAGCCAGTGACTGACCGCTTCACTGCCCTGCCCCAGTGCCGCTTTCTGCAGGGCGTCCAGGGTCGCTTTACGGTTCAGCATCTGCTGCAGTCTGGCTTTGCCTTCGTCCAGTTGTTTACGCTGATGTTCCAGACTTTCGCGGGCGTCGGTGACCTGTTCATGCAGTTCATCGACCCGTGCCTGCTGACTTTCCGCGGCCAGCTCCTGCTCGCTGACTTCTTCATTGAGCAGCTGGATTTCTTCCAGTTCCGGGTTTTCTGTCACCTGTTGCAGCTCTTCCTGCAGGCGCTGAATCTGTTGATCCAGCCGGGTCAGCTGCTGTTCGGTGTTCTGAATACGGGTCTGGGCCACTTCGGCCTGGCGCGCCGGTTCACTGGCACGCTGGGTGAACGTATCCCAGCTGTCCTGCCACTTGCGCTGCGCTTCTTCGGCTTCTTCCAGTTTCAGCGCCGATTCTTCTTCGCCGGCCAGCAGCATTTCCAGCTCCGGTTCCAGCATCAGGCGTTCTTCGCTGACGGTCTCCAGATTAAGTTGATCTTCTTCCAGCGATTTCTGCGTATCCAGAATGGCTTTTTCCACTTCCGCCAGATCACGGTCGAGCTGCAGCGCCATCTGTGACTGGTGCTCAAGTTTCTGCTCCTGACGGGCGATCTGGGCGCCGACTTCGTAATACTTACTCTGCGCTTCGTTGAACTGATCGCTCTTTTCCTGATGCTCCAGCCGCAGACCTTCGATTTCACTGTCGGCGCCGCGCTGTTCCGCCATATGGGATTCAAACTGAGCTTCAAACTGGGCAATTTTCAGTTCACGCTGCTGATAGTCTTCGTTCAGAGTCTGCCACTTCAGTGCCTGTAACTGAGCTTTTTTCTCGCGTTCCTGTTCTTTCAGTTCTTTGTATTTTTCCGCCGCCTGGGCCTGACGGTGCAGATGGGATAACTGACGTTCCAGCTCTTCACGGATATCCTGCAGGCGCTCGAGGTTTTCATGGGTACGGCGCATGCGGTTTTCGGTTTCCCGGCGGCGCTCTTTGTACTTGGAAATACCGGCCGCTTCCTCCACGTAAACCCTGAGCTCTTCCGGCTTGGCCTCGATCAGGCGCGAGATCATACCCTGTTCGATGATGGCGTAGGATCGCGGCCCCAGACCCGTGCCGAGGAAAATATCGGTAATGTCTTTACGGCGGCATTTGGTGCCGTTGAGGTAATAGGTCGACTGGCCGTCGCGGCTTACCTGGCGGCGTACGGCAATTTCGTTATAGCCGGCGTATTCGCCTCTCAGGGAGCCATCACTGTTATCAAATACCAGATCAACGCTGGCTTTACCCACCGGTTTACGCTCCGATGAACCGTTGAAAATAACGTCGGTCATGGCATCGCCACGCAGGTATTTGGCGGAGCTTTCCCCCATCACCCAGCGCACCGCATCAATGGTGTTGGATTTACCGCAACCGTTAGGACCGACAATCCCGGTCATATTGGTGTTAAAAGGAACCGTGGTCGGGTCAACAAAGGATTTAAAACCTGCCAGTTTAATGGCTTTCAGGCGCATGCAGAGGTCTCCTCAGCCAGCGCAGCAAGCACGGTGCTGCACTGGTGTTTGCCATAAGCTTTTATAATGGTTGGAATGGCGGTCCGGTCGCGCCGGGCAACAGCCTGTATCAGTTCGGCAAAGAAACGGAAGGCATTACTGACTTCTGCCGGTTTATAGCGCACCGCCAGCGCGTATGCCCGGTGCAGCGCCGGCTGCAGGTTATCGAGGATTTCCGTCAGGTAGGTATTGCCGGCGATGGCGCAGGCCTCACGCATTAAACGGAACCCCGCTGCGATAAAGGCGGTGCGGTCTTCCAGTTCGTTCAGATCGCGCATTTTTTCCCACTCTGTCAGCACCGGGTCGAGTGCATCGTCACGCCAGTTTTCAGCCACCTGCAAGGCCAGCATCACCAGCAGACTGATATACAGATCATAGAGCTGGGTCACCTTATCCGGAGTCAGTTCGGCCACCACGGCACCACGTCGCGGGAGAATATTGATCAGGTAACGACGCTCCAGAATCAGCAGGGCTTCGCGTACTGAACCACGGCTGACGCTGAGTTCGTTCACCACCCGTGCTTCCTGTATACGCTCACCGGGTCTGAGCTTACCCTGAATAATGCTGGCCGCCAGATACTTAGCAATCTGTTCAGACAGGCTTTCAGGGGCCAAAAAGCTCATGCGGTATCATCCGTTTATGCCAGTTAAAGCGGGGATATTATCACAGAAACAGCGTCTGCCGAATGCCGTTCATTTCCCCTCCCGCGGCGCTCCGGCAGGACAGCGGACGACCGGCAAAGTGAGGCGCTTCAATAGCCGGCGTTAATAGCCGGCAACCATATCCATAAACCAGGAAATGGTCAGGTCGACCCGGTAAGGGCGCTGATCGGCTTTCAGCATGGCAATATAGATATCATTCATCACCGGCAGAGTATTACCCGCCTGCCAGGCCTGCAGACGGCCATCGTCAAGATACTGCTGAATACAATGACGGGGAAAGATACTGATCCCCAACCCGCCCAGCACCATCAGAATTGCGCCGTCAATGCTGTTGATATTGCCGGCGTAATGCAGCGACAGGCTGCTGGTATGCTGGTTGTCGGCAAAATGGTGGTGGCGCCAGTAATCGAAGTAAACATCAAAGCCCGGGTAATCAATATAGTTGTGATTGATCAGGTTCTGGCTGTCGATGCTGTTGAGGTCAATCAGCGGTGAACTGACCAGCAGGTATTCCTCCTGGCAGAAGGCCAGATATTCCAGCCTTGGATGATCAATTTTTTTCGTCACAAAGCCAAAATCAATGCCGCCGTCGAGGATCTTGCCAAACACTTTATCCGTTGGCATCAGCGCCAGATCAATCTCCAGCAGCGGGTGTTCCAGACGACGCTCCAGCAACATAGGAAAATGAGGCGATAACAGACAGGATGCCGGCATGGCATAACTGACCCTGCCCTGCACTTCTTTGCCCACATTACCGACTTCGACCATAAAATCGGCGTTCAGATTTTCATAATTACGGATATATTGCCGCAGCTGCAGTCCGGCCTCGGTAATAACAGGCCCCCGTGGCGTGCGCAGAAACAGATCGGTTCCCACCATATCTTCCAGCGCTTTCACATGTTTACTGACATTGGCCTGGGTCATCGCAGCAACATCCGCGGCTTCACTGAAACTGCCTGCCTGATCAACGGCTTTAAATGCACGGAAATATTTGGGGTCTATATGCTGCATAACAATCATCCTGAAGTTATTCGGGGCGGCCGCCAATCTAGCATGCCGCTGATGATAATCACACAAAGAAAAGGTCGTATAAGAAGCGGATCAGGCGCCGGATTCAAGCTCCAGCGGCTGCAGCGAACGGATACCCAGATACGAACCGGCGTTCAGGCAATGAGCAAACGGACTGCCGGCATTTTTGACCATCTGACGAAAGCTGAGCCGGCTTCCCTCAAGGTCACAGACAACCCGGATACCGGTAAGATAATTACAGTAGAGATCACCGTATTCTATATGAATGCGGCCCTGCGCCCTCAATCTGGTGGTGTGCGTCATATGCAGACCGTCATCACACTGAACACCTGTTCCGACAAACAGAGTGACGGTGAGATCGACATTGGTGTGGTTCTGCAGGTATTTAACATTCATAGCGTCATCCTCAGCGATGACCACAATGTAGGGTGATCCGCCATTCACACCAATTCTGATTTGGCATATTCGCCATTCTGAATCTGATTTGTGATTCTTAACACCTGCGCCCTAACATGCCGGTCATCATTCAGAAAAATTGCAATGGTGAACCATGGACGAATCAGAATATATTCACCCCTCCGGCATCCGGGTATGGCGCGGTTTCCGCCATAAAACCTTCATCGATGATAAAGCTGCCTTTGTGGCAAAGCTGGGTTCAGTATTTGTGCCCCTGACCTGTCAGGCCATGATCCCGGTCGGCCTGAAATATTATTTACCGGCCGTTCTTGATGGCACCGATTTTTCGCTGCCCGATGAAGTTGCCCTGGTGGGCTACGGCAGCCCGGAGAATTACTATGCCGCCAGCCGTGATACTGTGATTGGCCGGGCCTACGGCGAGCTGCACAGCCTGGTATTTAATTTCGACAGTGACGGGCCGGTACCGGACAGTAAATCGGCCTTCCCGCAGCCCTATGCCGGCACCCAACTGGAAACCTCCCAACCCTATTATTTCAGTGGCGGCATGGTGAACTGGTACAGCGTTCCCGTGACCCTGTACAGCATCCCGGTCGCAGACACCATTAACCAACCCGGCTGCGCCAATGAACTGGCCGGCTATCTGAGCGATGCGGCAGAAAATCTGGAAATTCAGGAAGCCATTCTGGTGTATGACCCGGGCTACATCATGCTGTGGATCGCCGGGGCTTCTCCTGCCAACCCACCCGCTCATGTTCTGCGCTATCTGGCCTCACTGAGCCATGTCAGTGAGTTACCGGCGACGAATCTGAATGCCCGCCCGATGTGGAGCATTCAGGATGACGGCGTGAAGCTCAGGGCGGGTCAGAATTATTTTTTAACCATGAAATAAATCGCATCACAGGGAGGGTGTCTTATGATCAGACTGGATGCTTTAGTCAATGCTGTTCAGGCCGCTGTCACCTCAGCCAATGACGAGCTGCACCAGCATTCCAGGCGGATTTTTTCTCAGTTTTTTGACAACGTAGAGCCACCCTCCGGAGATTCTGCCGCCGCGGATAAAGACACCCCGCCCGCCGCCATGCGTCCCCGTTATGTTGCCGTCGAATTCCCCACCGAAACCCGGGACGGTATTAAAACGATCACCGTTGATGTGCCTTTGATTGCCATTGTCCCCATGGCCAGCTCACGCATCGAAGAAGTCACCTTCCGCTCGACCCTGAATATATCTGAAAATCCGGACGGCGAACTGAATATTGCGTTTGCGAAAACAAAAGCCGGGCATGGTCTGTTCGGCCGCGATAAAGAGCCCGCCACCCATAGCGCGGAACTGGAAATTAAAATACGGGGAGATGACACCCCCGATGGCCTGCGTCAACTGATCGAAGGCTATGAAAGAGCACTGAGAGCTCAGATTCCGGGATAGGAATCGCTCATCAATGCAACAACCAAACCTTAAAGGAGTAAGACTATGTCAGATGTAGATACAGGACCCGCACTGGTCTCTATGGCACAGCAGTTTTCCGGCTTACCGATGCGTTCTTTAATTGGTGGCCCGCTGACTGCAGCCGCCCAGGCAAACAGTATGATGGCCGTTACCCAGACGAAATTTATGATGGATACCTGCTTTAACAAAACCACGGCAGAAGGCAAAGATAAGGAGCCCAGCCTGAGCCCGATCATGGTGACCATGGAAATTACCCGCAGCGTTATTACCGAGGGTAAAGCGACCGGTGATGCGCCGGCAAAAGTTTCCACTACGCCGGTCAATGCCAGCTTTAAAATTCCCTTGCTGACGCTGATTCCGCTGAATTCGCTCGGTGTTACCGATGTGCAGGTGAATTTTGATATGGAAGTGAAATCAAGCTACAGCGACGAGTCTTCCAGCTCAACATCAGAAAAAAGCCATGAACAGGCCAGCTTTGATGCCAAATTAGGGGAAGGCTGGTGGCAGGTGGAAGTGAAAGGTAACGTCAGCCATGACAGTTCAGGCAGTACATCACATACCGCTACCTACCAGAAAAGCAACTCAGCCAAATACACCGTGGCCGTCACCGCAGGGCAACTGCCATTACCCCAGGGCGTAACCACAATTATTCAGGCTTACACCAACAGTATAAATCCCATTACGGAAACCACAGGCGGTTCGTAACAGGGTTTATTCAGTGTTTTCAATAACCTCTGAAATCTGAATATTCTGACCGGCTGTCAGCGGTCAGATGAGCGCTGCTACCCGGTACTGCCATACCGGGTAGCAGCACCAATCATAAGGTGAACGTTATGCAAAGCCAAATCCAGTGTCCACAATGTGGTGGCGCTATCCATCTCAATACCCGTCTGCTTGTCAGCGGTGAAACCTTTTCCTGCGTTGCGTGCGGTACCAGTGTGCGGTTGTCTGCTGAAAGCCGGCAGGATGTATCCCAGGCGGTAGATGGGTTTGATCAGCTCAAGGCGCAGCAAAAAAATGCTGGTCAAGCCGCTGATAAGGTATTAAAAAATATGCACTGACCGTACATCAGATATGTACCAACACTGACACAGGGAATCCGTCATGGCGAATTATATGACTCAGGCAATGTCTTACGGGCAACTGCCACGCATTACTTATTATCGTAAACAGTCCGCACCGCATGTCAGCCATGCGGAATCCGGTGCATTTACCTCCGATGCCATCCAACATTACGCAGACACTCATCAGGTACCGCCAGACGCCGTGGAGAAAGGTAGATATCTCAGCGGCCAGGGAGTACCCACCGCAGGACAGACCGAAGAGATATAACACGCGGGCCATTGCCGGTACTGACACATTACTGCGTCCGGCGATGGCCCGATTGTTCAGCCTTTATCCATCTGACACAGCGCCGACCAGCAGGTTAATGCACTGTTATAGGTGGTATAAAAACCGCATAAGGTATAGACGATGCCTGACCAGTCTTCCCGCACCGACGGAGGGATGGCTTTGCCCTGCGCATCCGTAGTCACCACAACCGGATCAGAAACATTGCGGATAAAACCAAACCCGACCCCGGCCTGCTGACAGGTATGGCCAATGACCGCGTCATCCATCTCCAGAAAACAATACTGTTCTGCAGTACCGCCGTCGGCAATAAAATAGAAATCTGTGGTCAACAGCGGCGTATCCATTGCCGGCGTTATCTGATTGTCTTTCAGGTTATCCGGCTGCAGAGGTTTATTAACCAGGTCGGCGGCGGTATAGGAAGTACCGCTGCGTTCATTGACTTCCGCCAGCGACTTTGTGACAGCACTTTCATTCCATACCTCAGCCAACGGCAACATCAGTTGTTTGACACCATCACTATCCGGCTTGTAACGATTGAAAATATCTGCCCCTGTCACCGTGGTTTTATTGTAGGTGCAATGGCCGGTATTCTCGCTTTTTTCCAGTTCGATATGTGCCTGAGTGGTCAACACCACATCACCCAGTGGCTGATTGACCGTGGCACCGCCGGCCGTACCGGTTGAAATAATGGTTTTGACACCACTCTCACGAATAATCGTCTCGGTCAGTTGCGTCACGCCGGTGATATACGGCGGGTGGGCAAGATGAACTTCGGATTTCACCAGAAGGATACGTGTTGCATTGCTGCCACTGCCGGTGGTCACCAGCTGGTAATAAAGTAATGGTTCTTCTTCCTCTGACGTCCCGACCGGCCAGTAGCTCAGCCAGTTATCACGCCATTCTTCAGCCTCATGACCACGGCTGGTATCACTGTTAAGAAACACATGGTCCAGAGCGGACCACTCTGCCACCGTCCAGGTAATGACGGCAATATCGGCGTCAGGCAGGGTTTCAGCTTTCACCGGATGCAGCGCTACCGGCGCCTGCAATGATGACTTATGCCAGTTAATGACGGGCAATCGTAAGGCACTGCGGGTCCGGTAAGCGGTGGTTAAAAGACGTGACATAATACTCTCCCGATTCAGTCTGCCAGCAACAGACAGGTTTTATGATTGATCACCACAGGAACCGCCGAGCGTATACCTGCCCCGCTGTCACTGCTGCACAGAGTGTCCCAGCCTTCACAATTGGGGAAGATGCGGTTAACAATCACTTTGCCGGCGTCACTGCAGACAGCAAAAAAAGCTTCCCCTTTGGCATCCTGAAAGGTCACCACCGTCTGCGCATTCAGCATGTCATTGTCAGCCTGCTCACTGAGAACCGGATGTGAGCCCTGATCCAGGCCATCCATAAAATGGTCAATATTAACTTTTTCATGGCTGAGGTTGGTTTTGATAAAGAAGTTCTCGCCACCGAAAGAAAAAAAAGCAAACCGGTTCCAGGTTTTTGCCCAGATATCCGACCAGGTCTGCTGCATGCCCACACCATGGTAGGCAGGTATCTGCATCTGATATTTGGCCACATCACCGCTCGCCTGGTTATACAGCACAATAAAATTATCGTAGCGGTAAGACAGCGGCTGCACCATGGTATAGCCACTGCCAACATACTGGCTGCGCACTTTACTGACAGCGGACAATGCATCATTCAGCTGGTAAAGATTGAGATAGGCTTCGCCCGGCTGATAGCCGGCAAAAAATATCTGACCAAACAGGCTAAAAGGCTTAAACAGAGTGACTGCCTGCGGCAACTCAAACCGGCTGGCCAGCGAAAATTCACCGTCGGCTGTATCACTGTTTTTCAACAGCGTTATCTGTTGCCCGCTCTGGTCAGCAACCAGAGTGTAATGCTCGTCATCACAGACAAAGGTTTCCATCAGGGATATTGTTGGCGGAAATAGTGACCGTGTAGCATCGGATAAAGGGACTGGCGTTATGGAAGGATCAGTACCGGCAGACACAGCCAGCATACAGATAGCAGAGGACGACATACAGACTCCATGTAATGGTTATTCTCAGAACCATGACTATAGGCAGGAAGCTTTCGCTTCACTATTCGGTTTCGGCATGAAGTCCGTGCAATTATCGAATAGCGGGCATTCAGTCGCTTTCTCCCCACAGGTATTCGTCGATTTCTTTCATCAGATAGGGATTATCCGGAATATTCGCCGCAACCTGCTCTGCTTCTTCCCGGGTGTAACCGTGCAGATTAAAACTGGTAGTGCCCGCTGGTTCACCGTCGTAATCCAGCCGCACCACTAACAGCCAGGTATTTTCATCATTGGTTGGCCTCAACTCTATAGCGGCTTTCAGCTTGCCCTCCAGCAGCGTAATAAAATGCGATGTTTCCATTTTATGCTTCCGCCCTGGTACGTTTTATAAATTCAACCAGCGCGCTGTCCATGGTGGCGACATGCAGATCAAACCAGCGTGGTAACTGTTCTGCCACATAAGCACGACCAAACATAACGCGGCCGTTATCCACGCGTTTCTTAAACTGCGCCAGTTCACCCAGAACACGGTTATGTTCGCCCCGGTGTTCTGCCATCGCCGGATAACCGGTTTCAGCCATCAGTTGATTTTCGCGTTCAAAATGTTCAATGGTGTGTTGTTCCAGTTCAGCGAATAACGCGGGAAAATTCTGATTGTCAGCAGCCAGCAGACGACCGACAAGCTCAGTGAAATTCAGGTGATCCTGATCGATTTCCGCGTAGCCCAGGGTCACAGGTGCTTTCATCGCGGCAGGACTGGCGGTCTGCATAAAAACTCTCCCTGAAATAACAGACATCCAGCAATGACCATACCAGCTATAGGGAAATACTAAACCTAAATAAATCAATAACTTAAAACCAATCTCTGGTACATAACCGGTGAAGCAAGCATCACACTGTGGCCTTTGCGACATAACAACCCGGCGTCAAACCATTAAACCTTACAGTAAGTAGGTATATTTCCTGCAGCAGTTTTTCGCCAGCAGTCTTTCTGCAACAGTTACGCTGCAGCGCCCTGCTGCGACAACCACTGAACTATTAATCAACAACACCGGACTGATACAGGACATGACGTACGACCAATACTTTCTGACCTACAGTGGCATCCGCCTGCCACTGAAAATGACCGGCCCCCTGAGCGCTGATGACATCGATAACCGCAATACCTGGTTTGGTGTAAAAGTCGATGAGGAAGGCCGTATCCTGCTGATTCATAAACGCGTGTACGGCGCCGTCGAGCTGGAGCACGAATACGCATACCACCCCGACGGCAGCCTGAAAGAAGCCCGTATTACTGATCATAATGACGACGATGAGGACGCCAGAATCCTGAGTTTTCCGGCAGAATAACCGGGCCGGAAAGGCTCTGCGTCTTGCAGTAAATGCGACAATTCTGTCGGTTTCCCAACCTGAATCCTGCCCGGATGTCGCTGCAGGCCGCGATTTCACCGGACTTGCTGCTGGTGCAAAGGTTGCAGGTCAAACTCCGGATATTTATCAGACTTAACCAATATTCAGACGGAGATCTGCCATGACCGCACTCAACTGTGTTGCCGAGGCCCCGGCCGATAACAATGCCCTGCTGGTCGCTTTTGCTTCCATGGACGGCGATATGGTTGACCAGCATTTTGGTTCCGCCCAGGCGTTTTATCTGTACAGCATCACGGCAGACAAGGCAGAACAGATTTCCAGCCAGCGCTTTGGTCAGGAAAAAATGGATGGCAACGAAGACAAGCTGAAACCCAAACTGGCGTGGCTAAATGGCGCAGACATTGTCTACTGTGGCTCCATTGGTGGTTCTGCCACCCGCCAGTTAATGGCTTTGGGGATAACCCCGGTCAAGGTCAGTGGCGGTCCGGATGTGGAAGAACTGATTGAAGCATTACAGCAACAGTTAAACGGCACGCCTGAATTCTGGCTGGCAAAGATAATGAAAAATAAAACCGCCGATACCTCTGACTCCCGTTTTGATGCCATGGAAGAAGAAGGCTGGGAAGGATAATGCCTGTAAGTCGCTGACAGCCTGCTGAATCACACCTCATTTAAAACTCAAGTGCACCACACCAGTCCCCATGACTGCAGGTTATGGTAACCGCGGAGCGGTATCACTCTGTCCTGCATGCCGCTTTCCTGCCCGCCTCTTTTCTGGTGATTTTCTGCTGACCTGCTGATCGCATTATTCTTTGCGGTGCAATTTTTCCGGCCCCACTCACGAAACGCTCTGACGATCAGCGCCCGGGATTAGCTGCAGAAACACAACAATTGTCGTGTTTCTGATTTATTTCCGACAATCGTGCGCGGATATCCGATAACCCGCCTTTGATTCTTGCACCAGTTAAATATCCACTATTTATTAATGGATATTTAACTGGTTGAAATACCTGTTTATTTTCCCCGTTATAGCGAACGCCTATAAGGTTACCGGATGGCACAGGGATTGAAGCAGAGACACCAGCTTTTGATAAAGGGTGCTGATCATTTTTAT
Source organism: Thalassolituus sp. UBA1087 (assembly GCA_002314145.1). GTDB lineage: Bacteria > Pseudomonadota > Gammaproteobacteria > Pseudomonadales > Oceanobacteraceae > Venatoribacter. Next base: position 173,683 of record DCCG01000020.1, read on the forward strand.
CAGCGCCATTTTGATGAGCGACGCGGAACGCAGACCGCGACCAATAACAGGGAAAACACCTTAAAAAAGGTAACCCGGAGCAAGACTACTCAACGCAACCAGGAGACAGGTTATGGCACTTTATTTTATTGATACTGAAAAGAAAGGTGATGCAGGCCACCAGGTACACCGTGAAGGCTGTCCGCAATTACCGGAAAAAGACCAACTGTATTTTGTCGGTTCCTTTGCCACCGTCAAAGCAGCCTATGATGTTTCACCGTTAATTTACTCGCCGGCCAGCTATTGTCCGCAATGCAGCAGCACTGCAGCCTGAGACACAGCCGAACATAAAAAAGCAGACGTTCTGCTTTTTTATGTTCTTTTTAAAGTCTTAATCCAAAGCCTGCTGAATAATATCCTTCAGCCAGTGCATAAATACCCTGACCCGCTGCGGCTGATAACGCCGTTCCGGGTAGAGTATGGATAAAGGTAGCGGCTCACAGACAAAATCATCCAGCACCGTTAACAGCGTCCCCTCTCTGATCAGATTCCGGACCCCGGCATAAGGCGTCTGAATAATGCCGAAGCCCGCCACGCAGGCACGGGTATATGCCACCGCATTATTGACGGTAATCTGTGTTGGCATGCGCAGTTGCTGCAGTTTTCCCTGTGCATCCACATAATCGAACAGATCACTGCCGCGTCCGAGCGTCGCGGAATAGCCTACCAGACGGTGTTGAGTTAATGCTTCCAGCGATGCCGGAGTGCCATATCTCTGCTGATATTCCGGGCTGATACAGTTCACCATGCGGTGCTCAGCGATACGCCGGGCAATTAAACTGGAGTCGGCTAATTCACCGGCACGGAGAACAAGGTCAAACCCTTCCGCCAGCGGATCGACCCGCCGGTCTGTGCTGCTCAGTTCAACCCGGACCTGCGGATAACGGGCAAAAAACTCCCCCAGTCGCGGCACGACTATATCCCTTGCCACCACCACCGGCATATCGACCCGGATCACGCCCCTGAGGCTGTTAACGTCACGGAACATATTGTGCAGCTCGTCAGCGTCATTCAGCAGACTGCGGGCTCGCTCCATAAAGAGTTCCCCTTCGCCCGTCACCATGACCCGCCGGGTTGTGCGCTGCAACAGGCGTACATCCAGAGTCTGCTCCAGTTGCTGCACGGCAGCGGAAACCGAAGAACGCGGCAGATCCAGGGCGTCAGCAGCGGCAGAGAAACTTTTCTGCTCAGCCACCTGCAGAAAGATACGCAGGGCATCCAGCTCTTTCATCGGATTATCCAGAGAAGACGAATAGTAATATCAGATTATCAATGTTTATCCATTATGGTAAGCAAATTAATCTGCTGCTTGTTATCGTCCAACAGGAGATTTTTATGTCTGAGAACAGAATTGCCTTAATCACCGGCGGCAGCCGGGGACTGGGGGCCAATGCCGCACTGGCACTGGCTGAACGGGGTGTGGATGTCATTCTGACCTATAAACATAACGCGTCTGCTGCCGCCGCCGTGGTGGAACAGATTGAAAACCGCGGAGGCAAAGCCGTCGCTGTGCCACTGGATACCGCAGACAGCAGCAGTTTCGCGGCTTTCTGCCAGCAACTGCAGGGCATTCTGCAACAGAACTGGCAAGGGCAGCGCCTGGATTATCTGGTAAACAACGCCGGTCACGGGCACGTCGCGGCCATTGGCGAGGTCAGCGAAGAGGACTTTGACGAGCTCTACCGGGTACACCTCAAAGGCCCCTATTTCCTGACCCAGACCCTGTTGCCGGTCATCGCGGATGGTGGCGCGGTTGTCAATATATCCAGCGGCCTGGCGCGTTTTTCCCTGCCCGGCTCGTCCGCCTATGCCTGTATGAAAGGTGCCGTCGAAGTGATGAGCCGTTATCAGGCCAGAGAGCTGGCCGGGCGCGGTATCCGGGTCAATACCCTTGCACCGGGCGCTATCGCCACCGACTTCAATGGTGGCGCCGTCAGAGATAACCCGGACGCCAACGCCATGGTGGCCTCAGTGACGGCGCTGGGCCGGGCCGGAGAAGCCGGTGACATAGGGCCGGTGATCGCATCACTGCTGAGTGACGATAATCGCTGGCTTACCGGTCAGCGTATTGAAGCATCCGGCGGTATGTTTCTGTAAGCCGGCGCCACGCTTACGACAGCGTCAGCCAGGCCGTTGCGGCGACAATAACGGCCATCAGCAGCAACTGCCAGCGACTGACGCTTTCATTGAATAACCACACGCCCCACAGCGCGGCGCCCAGAATACCGGTGCCGCGCTTAATGGTTTCCACCACCCCGGGATGAATCTGGGTAATGGCCATCCACTGACAGCTGACCGCCACGGCAAACACCGCCACCGCCATCAATAAAAACGGCAGCGGCGCAGTAAAGACGGGAAAAGCCGGGGCCTGTTGTTTTCTGACTTCCAGTAGCAGATAGGCCAGATACGTAAGCAGCGCGGTGCCGCCACTCTGAAAGGTGCCATGAAAGCTGATCGGCGCAGATTGCAGTGCCCATTTATCAAATACTGCGCCCACGCCCCAGCACACAGACACCAGCAACATCAGCGCGAATCCGGGCCCGGCATGGGAAGGATCACGTAACAGTTTTGCCCCGCCCTGCAACAGAAAAATAGCCACGACAATGGTCACGATAGCCACGCCCTGACCAGCACGGATAGTCTCATTCAGCAGCAGCCAGCTGAACACAGAAGCAAATACCGGGGTCAGCGATAACACAGGAATCAGACGCGCCATTTCTCCGGATGCCAGCGCTTTAATAAATGAGAAGCTCGCCACCGCGGCAGCCAATAATGAAATACAGCCCGGCAGCCAATAGCCTGCGGCTGGTGCCGTGGCACCGGAAAACAGCCACACCAGCAGGTAAACAGGTGCCACACAGGCGGCCAGCCAGAAAGACAGCACCAGTGGCGCAACCGACGCAGTAAGATGTTTTCTTGCCAGATCGAACAACGACCAGGCAACGGCAGAAATCAGGGCAAAAAACATAGGCTATCCGTTAACAGTGGCCGGTTATTATGTCACGGCCGGTCAATAAACTCATAAAGCGCTGTGTCGTGTGCGGCGGACTTGATATTCTTCTCCACGCGGTTATTACCTTTAATAACCCGGCCACTGTAAACCGACACTCAGAACGGATGCCTATGACTGAAGCCACCCTGACGACAGAAGATTTTTTACTGGCAGCCAAACAGTCTGAACTCAACGGACTGCGTCAGCTGATGATCAGTTGTGATCTGGTCACCAAAGTCGCTGCACTGATTCACGAACTGCAGCGGGAACGCGGCCTGAGCAACAGTTATCTGGTATCGGCCGGAGAACGCTTCAGCGAACAGCGGGATGAGGAACTGCTGGCCTCCTCACAGGCAGAAGGTGATCTGCGCCAGGCGCTGAAACAGCTGAATATTTCTGACTGCTCGCCGGCTTCATCGCGGTTATACAGTTCCATTGCTTTTGTTCTGCACTGTCTGGATGACATGCCGGCGCTGCGTGATCAGGTAACGGCCAAACAGCTCAATGCCAGCGATAATACGCAGCGTTACAACCGTCTGATCGCCGGCCTGCTGACGGTGATTTTTGAAGCCGCGGATATTTCCGGCGATCCGGATATCACCCGCGCCCTGGTGGCTCTGTTCAACTTTGTTCAGGGCAAAGAATATTCCGGACAGGAGCGCGCCTGGGGCCTCATCGGATTCACCGCCGGCAGTTTTTCCGGCAACAATCAGGATCGTCTGAAAGCTCTGCAGGACGCCCAGAACCGCTGTTTCGATATCTTCAGTGAATTCAGCAATACCCTGCACGCAGCTCAATGGCGTCAGCTGGAAAGCAGCGAAGCCAGCATGGAGCTGGATCGTCTGCGTCAGATGATTGCCCGCTTCCGCAGTGGCGATTCCCTGCCCACCGCCATCAGTGAAGTCTGGTATGAGGTCGCCACTCAGCGCATTGATGGTATGCAGGAAATCGTCAGCGAGCTGGCCACGACACTGCTCAACCTGTGCAAAGAAAAAATCAAACAGGCCGAGCAGGATCTGCATCTTCATCATGAACACCTGAGAGAACTGGCCGCGGCGGAAGAGCCGCCCATGTCCAGCCTGTCTTCACTGACGGGCGGGACTTCAGCAGCAGTGAATGTAACCCCCGGCGTTAATGTGAAGCTGGCCCGCTCCATTTATGATCTGGTTCAGGATCAGGCACAACGCCTGCAGCGCATCAGCGAAGAACTGAATGAAGCACGTCAGGCACTGAATGAACGCAAAACCATTGAGAAAGCCAAAGGAATCCTGATGCAGTCCCAGGGGCTGGATGAAGATCAGGCCTATAAGCAACTGCGTCAGGCGGCCATGGACAACAACAAACGGATTCTGGATGTGGCAGACAACGTTATCAGTGTTGCCGAAATGCTGCGTTTAAAAAACTGACCGTCGTCGCCCGCATCCGCTGCGCATGAGTCAGAATTCAGATAAGCCCGTAATAAATGCAAAGTAAAACGACATCGCACTGTTGCGGTGCAAACAGGGAAACAGACAGGCTCTCCGATAGTCACCATGGCGCCACTCCAGCGGGTTTAATCGCGCTTATCCCCTGACCTGGCCGCCGATTTCCTTTTTTGGCACACCGGTTGCTTTTCTATTAATGTAACGAAAAATCCGGTAGATCGATTGCCAACGGTGGCAGATCATTACCCAGATTAAACAGGACAATGGCGTCCACGACTGCTTTGTTATGCAAAGCAGGCGTGGGCGTTTTTTTTTGCCTGCCGCCGTACCCGGCGATTCGTTCTGACGCGATAGCGCGGCGCCAACTGCCCGCTGCGGAAACTAACAAGCACTGTCTGAAGCTAACAAGAGGTCCAGCTATGTCTTATTTAATGCCGTCCGAATTTGCCACCAAAATGGTCGATGCCGGGGAAGAAAAAATCTTTATGTCAGCCCGTGATACGCTTATCCGCGCCTTTATGGCAGGGGCGATTCTGGGCCTGGCGGCTGTATTTGCGATTACGGTGGCGATGAAAAGCGGCTCCCCTATTTTAGGCGCCTGCCTGTTCCCGGTCGGTTTTATTATGCTGTACCTGATGAAATTCGACCTGCTGACCGGTGTGTTTACCCTGGTGCCACTGGCGCTGATTGATAAACGCCCGGGCTGTACCATGGGTGGTCTGCTGCGCAACTGGGGGCTGGTTTTCATCGGTAACTTCGCCGGTGCGTTAACTACGGCATTTATGGTTTCCTTTATTCTTACCTATGGCTACAACACAGATGGTGGTGCTCTGGCGGCGAAGGTGTCCAGCATCGGCGAGTCTAGGACTGTTGGCTATGCGGCCCACGGCGCGGATGGCTGGTTAACCATTTTTATCCGCGGCATGCTGTGTAACTGGATGGTTTCCATGGGGGTTGTCGGCGCCATGATTTCAACCTCAGCGACAGGAAAAATGGCGGCCATGTGGATGCCGGTTATGCTGTTCTTCTTTATGGGCTTTGAACATTCCATCGTGAACATGTTTCTGTTCCCGTTCTCCATGATCATGGGCGGTGAATTCACCTTTATGGATTACATTGTGTGGAACGAGCTGCCAACCGCACTGGGTAATCTGTTCGGTGGTTTCCTGCTGGTCGGCCTGCCGCTGTATTTCACCCACGTGCGGGAAATTAAAAGCGCACAATAATCCACGCGATTAAAGCTGCTGCATCCGCCAGCCGGACGACAGCAGACATTCTGAAAAAGCCCCGGCGTTGCCGGGGCTTCCGGGGCTTGAGTATGCCGGATAATAAACAGGGCCTAGATTATGCCGGATAAGCTGAAGGTGTCGGTGGGCCAGGCCAGCGATCAAGGAAGAAAAAAACTCAATCAGGATTGCTGTGGCACCCTGATCCCCGATGACTACTTACTGAGCTCAAAAGGCATTGCATTAGCGCTGGCTGACGGAATCAGCAGCAGCGCCGTCAGTCAGGAAGCCAGTGCAACCGTTATCAGCAGCTTTTTAAGTGACTATTACTGCACCTCTGAGGCCTGGTCGGTCAAAAAATCTGCGTTACAGGTTCTGAAAGCCTGCAATTCCTGGCTCTATGCCCAAAGCCGCCGCAGTGAATTTCGCTCCGACATGAACCGCGGTTACGTCTGTACTTTTTCCGGCCTGGTCATCAAATCCACTACGGCTCATCTGTTTCATGCCGGCGATGCGCGGGTGTTCCTGCTGCAGGAGGGTCAGCTGCAACAACTGACCACCGAGCATCGCTATTATGCTTCCGAACATGACAGTTATCTGACCCGTGCCATGGGCATGGCACAGCAACTCGAGCTGGATTATCAAGCCATGACCATCGGTTGCCATGATACTTTCATCCTTGCCACCGATGGTGTCTGTGAATTTATTACCCCTGATGCGATGGCCGCCATCATTCATAATCACAGTGACAATCTTCAGACGGCTGCTGAACGTATAATAACCAGCGCACTGGACAATGGCAGTGATGATAACCTGACGGTACAGATAGTGCGCATTGATCAGCTGCCTGCGGCCAGTGCCGATGACATCCATCAACGACTGACCGAGCTGCCATTCCCGCCGGAGCTGAAGCCGCGTGACAGTTTCGATGGTTATACAATTCTGCGCAAAGTGCATTCGAGTCCGCGCAGTCATGTTTACCTGGGTGAAGACAGCGCCAGTGGTGACGCTGTTATTATCAAAACACCATCCGGTGAACTGAAAGATAATACGGCCTATCTTGAACGCTTTTTAATGGAAGAATGGATTGCGCGTCGCATCGATAATGCGCATGTTTTAAAGCCGGTCAAAAGCAACCGTCCCTGTCATTATCTTTATGTCGCCACCGAATTTATTGACGGCATCACCCTGGCTCAGTGGATGCGTGATAAACCGGCCCCTTCGCTAGAAGAAGTCCGTGGCCTGATTGAGCAGACAGGCAAAGGTTTGCAGGCTTTTCACCGCCTGGAAATGCTGCATCAGGATTTAAAACCGGACAATATTATGATTGATAACCAGGGGGTTGTGAAAATCATCGACTTTGGTGCTGTCCGGGTCGCCGGTGTTGCGGAAACAGAAACCCCGCCTGAACCACTGATCAGACCAGGAACCGCTCAGTACTCAGCTCCGGAATATTTTCTTGGACACAATGGCAGCCCTGCTGCAGATATTTTTTCCCTCGGTGTCATCGCCTACCAGATGCTGACCGGCCGCCTCCCCTATGGTGCACAGGTTGCCCGGGCTCAGTCAGCCAAAGCGCAGCAGCGTCTGCAATATAAAGCCATTCGTCACCTGGATGAACACACAGCCGTGCCCGACTGGGTAGATCAGGCGATCGCCAAAGCGGTGCACCCCCAACCTCACAAGCGCTACCAGGAAATATCCGAATTTCTGTATGACCTGAGACACCCCAATAAGGATTTTTTAAGCCAGCAGCGGACACCGCTGATACAGCGCAACCCGGTCCAGTTCTGGCAGGCCGTATCGCTGATACTGTTTATACTTTTATCGATAAGTGTTTTCCTCCACCACTGAAGCAGAAGCTTTGCCGCAAAACACTCTTCAATGCTCCCTTACCTGCCTGCGTGATAATCCATAACCCGATGATTTATATAAGTATTTTATAAAAGTTACAGAACAGCCGAAGAATTCCCCATCGGGCATACAGAGGTTGTCTACACTGGAGAGAAACCATAACCGGTCAAGGCTGAAGCTATGCTCATCAACCTCTCTGATATTTCAGTAAGAAACAAGCTACTGGCGCCTGTGGTTCTGCTGATAATTCTGTTTATTATCGTACTGTATTTTTACCGCGATATTAACAGCGTCATTGATAATGCCGAAGAACGCTTTTCATCAAGTAAAGAAATCATCTCGCACATCAATGCTATTGCCAAACACACTGATACCTTCACCACCACCCGAAGCGGCTATACGGACCTGCAACAGGCTCTGAAAGACATGATTGCCGAGCTGAAGACAAGCTCACTGCCGATCACCGCTTCTTTGCAGGAAAGTCTGCAGGATATCGAAAGCAAAACCGGACAGATAGCGGAAATTTACCAATCCAACGAACAGATAAATAAAGACGTTAACAGTGTCGTTCAGTTATCGGTGAAACAATCCAACGACTTTATTTACAGCCTTTCAAAAGCATTAGGCAGCGAAACAGAACGTAATAATGTCAGTACCTTTGAACGGTTAACCATAGGACCGGCACTGACTCACACCATCAATAACTATAAAATTCTGTTGTTGTTTCAGAAACTGCAGGAAAACCTGAGTAATAAAGACTCTTTAATACAATACCTTGATGGTCTTGACCGCGAATCTGATAAAGCCATTGTCGACCTGAAAGGCACGCCCATGTATGAAAATGCTGTGGCGGCGCGTAAAGCGAATGGCGAAGTGCGCCGTCTTTCCGGCCAATATATTGCCAACCTGGAGTCAGCAGCGCGCCTTGAACAGGAAATATCGGACAGCCTGAATGACCTGACGGGTATGGTCAGCCGTTTTGATGATGACACCACAACCTCAGTATTTACTTTAATAGGAAATTCGTTAGCCAGTATTATCATTATTCTGGTTGTGCTGGTCATCGCCACGATTGCGCTGTCTGTATTGCTCGGTCAGTCCATAGTCAAACCTCTGAATATGCTCAAAACCCGCATTCATCAACTGGCGGCATCCGGTGGCGATCTGACTTATCGCATCCAGATGAACAATAAAGATGAAATCGGTCAACTGGCACGCGGTATCAATAATTTCCTGGATTCGCTGCACACTATTTTCAAAGGCATTTCAGAGACGGGCAGCACCATGGAAAAGACGTCGGCGCAAGCAGCCGAGCTGAGCAAATTAACCTCGTCACATATGAAACACCAGCGCAAAGAGACGTCAGGTATTGCCACATCGTTTTCTGAAATGCAGAAAGCGATTATGGAAATATCCGGCAGTGCATCCACTGCGGCTGATAAAGTTCAGGAAACGGATGTCCGCGCACAGGAGGTTGTACGGACGATCAATACCACCATCCAGTACGTTAATGCCCTCAGAGAGGACCTGGAAGAAACCAATGATGTTATTCATCAGGTCAATGAGAGTTCCCAGAATATCGGCGGTATTCTCGATGTTATCCGTGGCATTGCTGACCAGACGAACCTGCTGGCACTGAATGCTGCGATTGAGGCCGCCCGTGCCGGAGAACAGGGCCGTGGTTTTGCCGTAGTGGCGGATGAAGTACGTTCACTGGCACAACGCACGCAATCCTCTATTGAGGAAATTCATGCAATGATTGCCAGGCTTCAGGAAGGAGCCAGTCAGGCGGCCGAGGTTATTGAAAAAGGCAGCCATCAGATCAAACGCACAACCGAGCAATCGGATAAGGCCGGCGATGGTGTACGTGATATTTCCGCTCTGGTGTCTGTTATTTCCGATATGAACCTGCAGATTGCCAGCGCGGTGGAGCAGCAAAGCTCCGTCACACAGGAAATTAACCGGTCCATTGAAACCATTGAACGCCTGTCAGAAGAAGGCAACACAGCGGCAGAAAAATCCAGCGATTCGGCACAACAGCAGTCAGAATCGTCATCCGCGCTGTTAGCGCTGATCAACAAATTCACATTGTGAGAAGCAAGCGAAAAATAAGCCTGCTGACAGGTTGTGTGGTGGTGACAAGCGTCACCACCCGATATTCACTTACCCGTTTACATATCACGATGACGCTTCAGCGCCATTTTTCATCAGGTGCCTGATAGTCACGGAAAGCCTTCACCAGCGCATCGGGTTCATCGACGCGAATGAGCATTTGCCGGTATTCATCTTTAAGAAAACCCTGCTGCACCATGTTATCAATCATAGCGAACAAAGGATCATAAAACCCCTGCACATTATAAAAAGCACAGGGTTTCGTGTGATGACCGAGTTGCGCCCAGGTCCATGCTTCAAAAATTTCTTCCAGCGTCCCGGCACCACCTGGCAGTGCGACAAAAGCGTCGGCCATATCCGCCATCTGAGCCTTACGCTCATGCATATTATTGACCACGGTCAGACTGGTCAGATGGCTATGAGCGATTTCGCGCTTCACCAGACTTTCCGGCATCACGCCGGATACCCTGCCGCCCGCTGCAAGCACAGAGTCCGCAATCTTCCCCATCAGACCCACATGGCCACCGCCGTAAACAACTTCAATCCCCTGCTCTGCAAAATATTGCCCCAGCGCCTGGGTTGCATTCATAAAAACGGGGTCGGCACCACTGGCCGAACCACAATATACAGCGACTCTCATCGGGACCTCTTAAAAATACATCATTCAGATCAGCAGAATGGAGGATAACAGAAATCAAAAAACGGCGGGACGACTGGCGCAAAACACGCCGGGTTTAGTATCTGTTTTTGCGTGCCGACATTGATTGCCGGCGAAGGGTTGGCCAGTACAGCCAGAGATCAGCGCATGCGTCCGCGCGTTACGCCTTTCACCCCGGCTTTTGTAACAAGGCTGGCACTGGTATGGGCATGACAAATGGCTATCGCCAGCGCGTCCGCTGCATCCGCCTGGGGTTTTCCCGGTAACTTCAACAAAGACTGCACCATATGCTGCACCTGTTCTTTATCGGCACCGCCGCGGCCGACAACGGCCTGCTTAATGGTGCGCGGCGCATATTCGGCAACCGGTAATGCCTGATTTACAGCCGCTAAAATGGCAACTCCACGGGCCTGTCCCAGCTTCAGGGCGGAATCCGCATTTTTGCCCATAAATACCTGTTCAATGGCAAATTCCTGCGGCTGATAAGTGGCAATTAATTCCGTCACACCATCGAATATTTTTTTTAAGCGTGCCGGTAATTCACCTTCACCGGTACGGATACAGCCGCTGACAATATATTCGGTTTTTTGTCCGATACGGCGGATCACACCAAAACCGGTTAGCCGTGAGCCAGGATCTATCCCCAGAATAATCATAATCGTCAGTGACCGGCGCGCTTTTCCGCCACCAGAGAAAGATCATCGGCAGGTGTAAGCACTGTCGTCTGACCGCTTTGCTGGTCAGTCACTTTCACCCGTTTCCAGTCAGACGGCAGCACCACCTGAACACAGGGCTGGGTAATAACCTGGCCATACATTCTGTCCGGCTGGGGCCGGGTTTCACGATAGATAAAATCATAGGCGCCATCGTCTTCCTGCTGGCCAATGATTTCAATGCCATAACCCAGCGACGGACGCTCTCCCAATGCGATGGTCAGGGTTCCGTATTTCACACTGACGCCTTCCGGCGCTGCGCAATGATTCATACTGCTCATGGGTAAACGGGTCGACTGCACCGTGGTACAGGCCGTCAGACCGGACAGGGTCAGGACAGTGGCCATGATGAAGGTTAAGCGACGCATAGATTATCTCCGGTCTGATAATATCCGTGATTATACATAAGCCCCCGGGCAATATCTTTCCCGCACTGCGCTATTGTGATCATGATCGCGGCCCGTTACCGGAACGCTTACGGCAGCACAAAAAATAAACCCCGTGCGGAACACCGCACGGGGTCAGGCAAACCTGGCGCCCTTCCCGTCTGTTACCGGTAAACCGGTAACAGACACCGGGTCAGGCCGGACTTTACTGGCCGTTAAATACCAGCTGCTCGCCTTCCACATCCGCCACTATCGTGGTACCCGGCATAAATTTACCGGACAGAATGTCCTGCGCCAGCGGGTTTTCTATCCATTGCTGGATAGCCCGTTTCAGCGGCCGTGCGCCATATACCGGATCGTAGCCAACATCGACCAGACGGCTGATGGCGGCATCCGACAACTCCAGTGTCAGCTCGCGTTCTTTCAGACGGTCGCGCAGCATATCCAGCTGAATATCCGCGATACCACGGATCTGGTCTTTCTGCAGCGGATGGAAAACAACCGCTTCATCAATCCGGTTGATAAATTCCGGACGGAAATGGCTGCCGACAATTTCCATAACCGCATTACGCATGGTCTCGTAACTGCTGTCGTCATCCCCGGCCAGGGTCTGAATAACATCCGAACCCAGGTTGGAGGTCATAACCAGCACGCAGTTTTTAAAGTCGACCTTACGGCCCTGACCATCGGTCAGCTGGCCATCGTCCAGCACCTGCAGCAGAATGTTGAACACATCCGGATGCGCTTTTTCCACCTCATCCAGCAGAATCACCGAATAAGGTTTGCGCCGCACGGCTTCAGTCAGCAGACCACCTTCTTCATAACCCACGTAACCCGGCGGTGCACCGATCAGACGGGCCACGGAGTGTTTCTCCATGTATTCCGACATATCGATACGCACCATGGCGTCTTTACTGTCGAACAGGAAGGTCGCCAGCGCTTTACACAGCTCTGTTTTACCCACACCGGTTGGCCCTAAGAACAGGAAAGACCCATTCGGACGGTTGGGATCGGATAACCCCGCCCGCGAACGGCGTACCGCATCGGATACCGCTTTGATGGCCTGATCCTGCCCGACGACCTGCTGGTGCAGCACGTCTTCCATGCGCAGCAGCTTATCGCGCTCGCCTTCCAGCATTTTGTTAACCGGCACCCCAGTCCATTTGGACACGACTTCGGCAATCTCGTCTTCCGTCACTTTGTTACGCAGCAGGGTAAATTCCTGGGTACCACTGGTTTCTGCTTCACTGGCCGAGGCCAGCTGTTTTTCCAGTTCCGGAATGCGCCCGTACTGAAGTTCAGACATTTTCTGCAGGTCACCGGCACGGCGTGCGGCTTCCATTTCAATTTTTGCCTGTTCCAGCTCTTCTTTGGATTTGCTGGCACCTTCCAACAGCGCTTTTTCTTTCTTCCAGACTTCTTCCAGTTCAACGTAAGCACGCCCGGCTTTGTTGATCTCATCATTCAGCCCGCTGAGGCGCTGCTTGGCCGCCTCATCTTTTTCTTTCTTCAGCGCTTCGCGCTCAATTTTCAGCTGAATCAGGCGGCGCTCCAGGCGGTCCATTTCCTGTGGCTTGGAGTCGATTTCCATACGGATCACAGAAGCGGCCTCATCCACCAGGTCGATGGCTTTGTCCGGCAGACGGCGGTCCGTAATGTAGCGTTGCGATAATTTCGCTGCGGCAATAATGGCGCTGTCAGTGATCTGTACACCGTGGTGCACTTCATAGCGCTCTTTCAGACCACGCAGAATGGCGATGGAATCTTCCACGCTCGGTTCATCCACGATCACCTTCTGGAAACGACGTTCCAGGGCTGCGTCTTTTTCAATAAATTCGCGGTATTCATCCAGCGTCGTGGCGCCCACACAATGCAGCTCACCGCGCGCCAGTGCCGGTTTCAGCATATTGCCGGCATCCATTGCGCCTTCACTTTTACCCGCGCCGACCATGGTGTGCAGCTCGTCGATAAACAGCACGATATTGCCTTCGGCTTTGGAGACATCTTTCAGCACGGCTTTCAGCCGTTCTTCAAATTCCCCGCGGTATTTGGCGCCGGCCAGCAATGACCCCATATCCAGCGACAGGATACGTTTATTTTTCAGGTTTTCCGGCACTTCGCCATTCACGATACGCTGTGCCAGACCTTCGACCACGGCGGTTTTACCCACCCCGGGTGGCCCGATCAGTACCGGATTGTTTTTGGTACGGCGCTGCAGAACCTGTACCGTACGGCGGATTTCTTCGTCGCGGCCAATCACCGGGTCCAGCTTGCCTGCCTCGGCGCGTTCGGTGAGGTCAATGCAATATTTATCCAGCGCCTGACGGTTATCTTCTGCATTGGCATCATTCACCGCTTCACCACCGCGCAGTTCTTCAATCGCTTTACTGACATTGTCTTTATTCAGCCCGGCGTCCTTCAGCACTTTTCCGGCCGGCCCTTTGTCTTCCAGCGCTACCAGTAAAAATAACTCGCTGGACACATACTGATCGCCACGTTTCTGAGCTTCTTTGTCCGCCAGATTCAGCAGACGGCCCAGCTCAGGGGCAATCTGTACGTTGCCATCCGGGGAACTCACCGTGGGTAGCTGTTCCAGCACCTCGCGCAGTGCTTTTTCCAGCCCGGCAACGTTAGTGCCACAGCGGCGCACGGCGTCTTTGACGCTGCTGCTGGTCTGTTCCATCAGCGCCAGTAACACGTGGACTGTATCAATCTGATTATGATCCTGACCAAGCGCCAGACTCTGACTCTCGGCCAGCGCATTCTGAAGACTGGTTGTCAGCCGATCCATTCTCATAAAACATTCTCCTGTGCATCCCGCCGGGCTCCCGGACGGGTTAAAACTTACCTGACACTGTAAATAAGGCCTTATTAAATTTATTCAACCCTTCCTTCATTAAGTTTAATAAATCTAATAAATAACCCACTGATCTGCCTCAACCAACGCGATTCAGCAATTTTCTGCCAACCTGCGTATAATCCTGTTTCCTGCCGGCAACGCCGCTGCTCTGCGACGTAACACTCCGGGTAACGAATTCAACGAACATCTGCCACCATTGTGTATCTGCTTGCCATGCCGGTTTCCCGGTGCCACAGCGCAATAGGCAATATAGTGGCGGATGCGCCGATTTAAAGACGCATGACTGACGAAATACGCCTGGGCGCCCTTTATCTCCTGCTGGGAGAAGGCCTGCTGGCCATCATGGGCGCCATTATCAAACACCTCTCCGATGACCTCAGCACGGAGCAGATTGTATTCTTCCGCAATATTGCCGGCCTCATCGTCCTTCTGCCGCTGCTGCTGCGTGCCGGCCTCGGCCAGCTCAAAACCCGTGTATGGCACTGGCACCTGATGCGCGGACTGGTAGGCGTCACGGCCATGTACTGCTATTTCTGGGCACTGGGCCATCTGCCGCTGACTGAAGCCTTTCTGGTCAAACTGTCAGCGCCACTGTTTATGCCGTTTCTGGCCTGGTGGTGGCTGCGGGAACCCGCCGGACGTTACAGCTGGATTGCCCTGCTGACCGGGTTTGCCGGTGTCGCTGTGATTCTGCGCCCCGGCGGCGAACACACTTTCACTATTGCCGCCATCATCGGATTACTGGGCGCCGTACTGGCCGCTCTGGCCAAAGTCACCATCCGGCGCATGTCGGTGACGGAATCCAGCCAGCGTATCGTGTTCTATTTTGCGCTGATCTCAGCCATTGTTTCTGCGCCCGGCGCTCTGCTGACCTGGCAGCCTATCCCGCTGCAGGCCTGGTTCTGGATTGCCGCGCTGGGGCTGGTGGCCACCACAGGCCAGCTGGCACTGACCAAGGCTTACCGTATTGCCCCCACCGGTAAAGTCGGTGTTTATGTCTACAGTGCCGTTATCTACGGTGCTCTGATGGGCTGGTGGTTCTGGGATGAAATTCCGGCCTGGACGACGGCCGCCGGTGCCGCTCTGATTATTACGGCCGGTATCATTAATCTTCGTGGCAGCCGTAAGCCTAAAAGTCCCGCCTGAGCGGTGTTTGTACAAGCTAGTGGAACAAACACCGTCTGTGCCTGTTGAGCACAAGAGACTTTACCCGCTGACCTATTAGATTTAAGTCTAATTTGCGATCTTACCCGCTTATTCTTTCCTCAAAATTAAATATAATCGCCAAATAACCCTGATTAATCATTAAGAGTCATTAATTATGTCCCGCATCGACTCACTTCAAACCTTCGTTGCCGTGGTGCGATCACGCAATTTCACCTCCGCGGCTGACGCGCTGGGCGTAACCCCATCCGCGGTCAGTAAACAGATCAGCGGCCTGGAAGAGCGCCTTGGCGTGCGTCTGCTGAACCGCACAACCCGCTCCGTCAGCCCCACTGAAGCCGGTCAGATGTTTTACCAGCACAGTGAGAACATTCTTGAGTCGATCACCGAAGCCGAAAAACTGGTCACTGACTTCGACGTCACCCCACGCGGCCGGCTGCGCATTACGGCCATGTCGAACTTTGGCCGTCGTGAACTGGCACGGATATTCACCGACTTTGCGCAGCAATATCCGGATATCAGCTTTGATCTGCATATTTCCGATCGTCCGCTGGACATCGTCAAAGATGGCTATGATTTCGCCCTGCGCCTGGGCACGCTGGAAGATTCACGTCTGATTGCCAAGCCGGTGGCGGAGCAGAAAATCTCGATCGTCGCTTCCAAAGAGTACATTGAGCACTGGGGCATGCCGCAAAAGCTGGAAGATCTGAATGATCACCGGATTCTGGTCATTAATAATGCCGAGTTTGCTCGCTCCAACTGGCTGCGCCAGTTTGAAAAAGACCATGGCTTCAGTATTTCCAGTGTGGAACGCAAACTGACGGTGAATGATATTGATCTGGTCTACGAGGCCTGTCTGGCGGGCATGGGGATTACCGCCCTGCCAACCTATATCGCTGACCGCCATCTGCAGAATGGTGAACTGGTGGAGCTGTTTCCACAGGTGGATATTCCGGTACGTACGATTAAAGTGGTATTCCCGCAGAACCGCTATCTGGCCAACAAAAGCCGCGCCTTTCTCGACTTTATTACGGCGTATTTCGAGGATGCCGGCAACCACTGATACAGGTCACCTGCTGATCACGTATGTAAAAAAGCCGGCTAATGCCGGCTTTTTCAGTCTGCGTCCGTCTCATCCAGCAGATGCGGCGCACAACGCTCGTAAAACACCTTGGGAATGCGGGCGATCTTACGTTCGTCGTAGTCAAAAAACACCACGCCGGTTTTCGCTTCCGCGACTTTTTTATCCAGTGATTCATTCACCACGCGATAGATAAAATCACAGCCATACTTGTTAAAGTCAGTGACCCCGAGATGAAAAGTCAGGACATCACCGACGAAGGATTCTGCCGAAAAGGTCACCACCAGATCGGACACCATAATACCGACCCCGCCTATGTTGAACTCACCGAACCCCTGCTCACGCAGGTAGCGCAGCCGGGCTTCATGCAGCAGCGATACCATGCGGTCATTGCCGACATGATTGCCGTAGTTGATTTCCGTTACCCGCACGTCCAGCTGGGTTGAATAGGTAAAGTCGTCTGGTAAATCCAGTTTTACTCGGGCCAAAATCTTCTCCTGTGGCGGTTTTTCGCGCAATTGGCTGATAATCCCTGCATTTATGCCATGCCAGCGACACAAATCACGGAATTATTCTGGCATCCCGCAGTCCAATCGGGTCTACTATAGGTTTATGCGCGAGCGGCAGGACCCCGGGAAATACCGCGGCATAATAGCGGCGCTGAGCGCCCTGCACAAATAACCCAAAAGGAAACCGGCAACGATTATGCTTTTCAGAAGCCCGCAGATCATCCGCCTGATTCTTGTCAGTCTGTTAACACTGACCAGTGCCGCCTCTCTGGCCACGGTCGAAGAAATCAAACCAGGCACCCCCTTTTCGCCTCTGAAGCCATCGCGCGAGCTGGCGATGACCACTCAACAGATCATGAACAACCTGCTGCGTGGACACTATGAACACCAGCGCCTGAATGATCAGCTGTCATCCCAGATTCTGGATATTCTCTATGACGATATCGACAGCAGCCGCAGTTACCTGCTGCAGAGTGATATCAATGAATTTGAAAAGTACCGCTACCGCCTGGATGAAGCACTCAGCCGGGGCGAGATGGCGCCCGCGTTTCACATATTCAACCGCTTTCAGGAACGGGTCTCCGAGCGTCTGTCCTACCTGCTGACAGAGCTGAAAGAACACGCCCGGGATTATCGCTTCGACGTTGATGAGCGCCTTGATCTGGACCGGGAAAATGCGCCCTGGGCCAAAAGCCGGGACGAACTGGATGAGCTGTGGCGCAAACGCCTGAAGAACTCGATTCTTAATCTGAAAATGGCCGGCAAAGAAAACGACGCCATTATTGAGCTGTTACAGAAACGTTATCAGAACCAGCTTAACCGTGTGCATCAATCCAAACCGGAAGATGCCTATCAGACCTTTATGAATGCGGTTACCCGCGCCTTTGATCCGCACACTCAGTATTTTTCACCGCGCAATACTGAGAATTTCAACATTAATATGAGTCTGTCGCTGCAGGGCATCGGCGCCGTGCTGCAATCCGAAGACGAACACACCAAGGTGGTCCGTCTGGTGCCGGGTGGTCCGGCGGCCAAGGCTGCTAACCTGGAACCGGCCGATAAAATCATCGGTGTAGGCCAGGGTGACGGCGATATGGTCGATGTTATCGGCTGGCGTCTGGATGAAGTCGTGGATCTGATCCGCGGCCCCAAAGGTACCAAAGTGCGGCTGGAAATCCTGCCGGCCAACAGTACCGGCACCAACAGCAAAACCATCGCTATTGTGCGTGATGAAGTGAAGCTGGAAGAACAGTCAGCGCAGAAAGAAGTTATTGAAGTCAAAGATGGTGATGAGACGCATAGAGTCGGTGTTATCGACATCCCGACCTTCTACATCGACTTTCAGGGCCGCATGGAAAACAAGCCGGATTACCGCTCCACGACCCGTGACGTCAGCCGCCTGATCAATGAACTCAAAGATGAAGACATTGAAGGCCTGATTATCGACCTGCGTAACAATGGTGGCGGTTCTCTGGAAGAAGCTATCAATCTGACCGGTCTGTTTATCCCTCAGGGCCCGGTGGTTCAGGTACGCAGTACCCATGGCCGGGTTGAAGTCCTGCCCGATGTGGACCCGAGTGTATTGTATGACGGCCCCCTCACCGTGTTGGTTAACCGTCTGAGCGCATCCGCGTCTGAGATTTTTGCCGGTGCTATTCAGGACTATGGCCGCGGACTGATCGTCGGCGGACAGACCTTCGGTAAAGGCACAGTTCAATCGCTGCGCCCGCTGCGTCATGGTCAGCTGAAAATTACCCAGGCTAAGTTCTATCGGGTATCCGGTGACAGCACCCAGCACCAGGGCGTGATTCCGGACATTCTTTACCCATCGCTGTTTGATAAAGAAAAGATCGGTGAAAGTGCTCTGGACGAAGCCCTGCCCTGGGATACCATCCGCCCGGCTGAGTTTGTCCGTGAGGATATGGTCAGCCCGGACCTGTCACTGCTGCGGG
Organism: Thalassolituus sp. UBA1087; assembly: GCA_002314145.1. Classification (GTDB taxonomy): domain Bacteria; phylum Pseudomonadota; class Gammaproteobacteria; order Pseudomonadales; family Oceanobacteraceae; genus Venatoribacter. The sequence goes on from DCCG01000020.1 coordinate 192,653, forward strand.
AAAAACATCAGAAACGCATTGAACACAATCCGGATTTCCGTTTCCTGCGGGAACAGAAAGCACTGATTGAAGAACTGCGTGATCAGACACAGGTTTCCCTGAATGAGAAAACCCGCGAGGAAGAACGTCAGCAGAACGAAGACAAACGTCTGAAAATCGAAAACGAACGGCGCAAAGCCAAAGGGCTCGAACTGTTGACCAGCCTGGATGAGGAAACCGAAAAAGAGGAAGAAAAGGAAACCGCGGAAGAAGCTGGTATCAGCAAAGATTCCGATCCTCAGGATGACGCCCTGTTAATGGAAACCGGCCATATATTGATGGACTACATTAATATTGAGGCTGCCAGAATGACTGCTCAGCGTCAGAAAGCTTCCTGATACCGGACTTCAGGACTTTAAAAAGCCCCGCCATGCGGGGTTTTTTTTTATGGCTCTGTGATATTCATCCGACGCTGATAAACATAGGCCAGCGGCGCAGTCAGCAGCGCGCCCACATGTCTCTGACTAAAATTCAGCGACTGAGCTGTATTGAAAAGTGGCATTAAGGTTGCCAACCCTTCGCATCTGGGAGCGCCGAAATGAACGCTGATTTTTCTGGTCTGCCGGGCATGGATGCCCGGCGAGCGGACAGCGACAGGGATGTCGCACGGGCGCGTGGCCAGGAAAAATCAAGAGAATGAGGGTGACGCTCCAGAAAGCGAAA
>DCCG01000012.1 GCA_002314145.1 Thalassolituus sp. UBA1087
GCGCCGAAATGAACGATGATTTTTCTGGTCCGCCGGGCATGGATGCCCGGCGAGCGGACAGCGACAGGGATGTCGCACGGGCGCGTGGCCAGGAAAAATCAAGAGAATGAGGGTGACGCTCCAGAAAGCGAAAAGCTGGGGGCGGCCCTGCCGGCCAGGGGATAAGTTCCCCTGGGAGGCATTAGGTACTGCGGATTTAAAAGTCGTTTATAGAAAGTCGCGTGCTATCAAATAGTGGAACAGCAGTGGCCTATAGCCGGACTTTTCTGTTATCACCGCTCGCTGGCAGATCAGCCTTCAGTGGCCGGCACCAGGGTAATTTCAACCCGGCGGTTCTGAGCCTTGCCGGCTGCACTGGCGTTGCTGGCAATCGGCTGAGTTTCACCAAAACCGACGGGTTCGAGACGTACCGGGTTAATGCCCTGACTTTTCAGGTAACTGGCTACGGCGTTGGCGCGTTCTTCCGACAGGCTCTGATTGTAGGACGCTGAACCATCACTGTCGGTGTGACCGGCGACGACAACCAGAGTCTTGTCATATTCTTTTAATACAACGGCAACGGAATTCAGTACTTCGTAGAAATCACTGGCGATGGCGTTGCGGCCGGAGCCAAAGGTGATATTGCCCGGCATAATCAGATTTACTTTATCGCCTACGCGTTCAACGCTGACGCCGGTGCCGCGCAGCTGTTTGCGCAGTTTGGCTTCCTGGGCATCCATGTAATAGCCAATACCACCACCAATAGCACCACCACCGGCAGCCGCCGCCAGAATGCGCTTATTACGGGTGCCGCTGTCTTCCCCTTTATTGGCCAGATAAGCCGCTACCGCACCGACGCCGGCACCTATGCCTGCACCGATCGCGGTGTTGGAGGTTTTCTGTTCGCCGGTGTAGGCGTCATAAGTGGTACAACCAGTCGCCAGAACGGAAATAGCGGCAGCCAGGGCAATGTACTTCATCGGATCTCCTTGCAGTTAGGGTTGATGGCCGGATTCTACGACGTATGGGATGTGTATTCCGGAACCATGTCTCTGAATGATGACTCAGACAACTGCTCTGCCGGTACGGGTTCCCGGTGGAATATTGTTTTCTGCCTGTGGGTTTGAGCAGAACTAGCGGGATTGCATTTATTGTGCGGCTGAATCACAGTGATTATTCACAGTGCCGGTGACGGTCTTCTTTTCTGGTTGTTCTGAGGCTGGTTGTACCGGGGCGTGGTTGTACTTGGGGCTGGTTGTCCTGGGGGATGCCTGCCCGGCATATGGAGACTCTTATCTGATGAGCTTTATGGCGGAGGTCAATGGATGAATCAGCAGGATATCGATACAGAAGAATGGAATAATCCGGACAACTGGTCGGGTCCGGCCTGGCTGTGTTTTTACTTCAGCAAGCAGGATTCCCGCACCTGGGTGCCTAAACGTATCCCTTCATTGGGCTGGACCCTGAACCTGGGGAAAAATGCCGGTGTCTTCTGGTTAACCGGGTTTTTACTCGGCATTCCATTGGCGGTGGCAGCGGTTCTGCTGTAACTGGGTTTGTCTTTACCCGATTGCGTCCCGATCCGTTTCCCGGTCCGTTTCCCATTCCGTTTAAGGGCACCGGGTTGATAATCTGTTAAGCAATATCTGTTAAGCAATGATAGGAGATAGGTATGTCAGACAATAACGCAAACCGTGAAGTCACTGTGGTTGATATTAAAATGCCATTTATTTCCATGGTGGTGTTTCTGGTAAAACTTTCGATAGCTGCCATTCCGGCGTTGATTATTGTCAGCTTTATTCTCGGTCTGTTGAGTGCCCTGTTCGGTGGATTGTTTGGTGGTATGTTCGGCGGCATGTTTCATGGATTTGACGCGGAAATGCACCGCTTCTGATAGTTGCGGCAGGCGCGGGCAGCGCGCCTGCCGCCGTCCACTTTGACCACTCCGGGCAAGATAACCGCCGTGGTCATTTGCAACCCCGGGAAGCTGTGGTTAGCATTTTCACTCCGCCTTTGATGAATTGTTGCTATGACTTCTGCGCTGTCTGCATTTACCCGTTCCATTGATCACCCGTCTTTTTTACAGGCCCTCGGGCACAAACAGAATCTGTTGATTATTCAGGATCTGGACGGCGTCTGCATGGGGCTGGTGCGCGATCCCAAGCGCCGCACCATGGACGCAGACTATATCCGTGCCGTCAGGGCAATGGCCGGGCAGTTTTATGTGCTGACCAATGGCGAACATATTGGCTCACGCGGGGTGAACCCGATTGTGGAAGCCGCCTTTGCGACGCAGCCATCAGGCTGGGTGCAGCAGCAGGGGCTGTATTTGCCCGGTCTGGCCGCCGGTGGTGTGCAGTGGCAGGGCTGTGACGGTGATCTCGATCATCCCGGTGTCAGCGCACAGGAAATGGCCTTTCTTAAAGCCGTGCCGGATACCATGCACCGTTATCTGTCTGCGCGTCTCAGTGAGCCGCCGTTTGCATTATCCCCGCAGCAGGTCGCTGAGGTTCTGGATGTTATTGTGCTGGATAATCTGGTGTCACCGACGCTGAATATCGGCAGTCTGCACGATCGCTTTGGTGCCCATTATCCGGCCATGCAGAGGGTGGCCGCAGAGCTGATGGAGGCGCTGCTGCAACAGGCGGCGGAGCAGGGGCTGGAGGATTCTTTCTTTGTGCATCTGGCCCCCAATCTTGGCACCCAAAACGGCCGCGAAAGGCTGAAACCGGCTGCAGGCAGCGATATGGGCACGACCGACTTCCAGTTTATGCTGCGTGGTGCGGTGAAAGAGGCCGGCGTACTGGTGCTGCTGAACCGTTATTATTTTGCCCGCTGTGGCGAATATCCGCTGGGAGAAGACTTCAGCGTACGCGTGGCACCACGCTCAGCGGATGCCATGCGTGCGCTGGCAGAAAGCGCATTTGACCCTGCGCTGATGCCGTCGGTTGTCGGCGTTGGTGATACCGTTACATCGGTGGTCGACAACGACGATGCGACGGTTTTCTCGCGCGGCGGCAGCGACCGGGGTTTTCTGACCCTGGTGCAGCAGCTGGGGGAATCCTTCCACAGCGACAATGCCGTGGTCTGGGTCGACAGCAGTGGCGGCGAGCTGAACCGGCCGGGTCTGTCTCCGCAGCATACTGATCCGTCGCAGCCGGTTCCTCTGACTTCTCTGCAGGGCATCACGGATGAGTACGACCCGCTGCAGCTTAATCTGCTGTTTGCGGGCGGTTATCAGCAATACATTGCCTTCTTCAGGCAGCTGGCCAGCCTCCGCCAGACCACTGCATAACCTGTATGCCTTTATGCCGGCGGCGGCTCTGGCGCCACAGTGTGTGCAGCCCGGTATCCATGGTGTTGCTTTCCATATCCATAACCCGGAAGCCATGACGCTGATAAAAATCGTTAAGATGCGGCAGCGGCAGAGTCACCAGCGGTTGGTGGCTGGGCGTGGCGATAAGTGCCTGCAGCAGATGTGACGCATGGCCCTGGCGGCGGTATTGAGGATGGGTGCAGAGATTGCGCAGCAGCCAGCAGCGTCCATACTTCAGCAGTCTGGCGCCGCAGATGAGTTCATCCCCGGCGAATACACCGCACAGTGTATCCCGGGGCCCGGCACGGCCGCTTTCGCCGCTGGCTTTGTAGAGCGCATTGAGCTGGGCGGGCGTTACGTTCCATTGCAAACGGGTGGGCAAACGGGTGGGCAGTACAGTCTTGTTCATAATCAGGGCTGATGGCGGCGCCTCCGGATTGTGAAAATAATACGCTTATAGTTATGAGTCAGGTTGATAAATAAACCGGCCGGATTGCTGTCATTATATCAGGCACGATGTTTTACGATGACAGGTAACCTTACCGAGAGGAGACTGATTGATGATTTTACAAGAGACGTACACGCTGTCGAATGGCGTTAAAATTCCGAAAATAGCGCTGGGCACCTGGATGATTACCGAAGATGCCGCGGTTCAGGCGGTAAAAGAAGCCATCAATATGGGTTACCGTCATATCGACTCCGCACAGGACTACGGCAATGAAGCCGAAGTGGGTGCCGGTGTGCGTGAGTCCGGTGTCAGCCGCGAAGAAATTTTTGTGACCACCAAGCTGGCGGCGCAGTACAAAACTTACGAAGGCGCTAAAGTCGCGATTGAAGAATCCCTGCAACGTCTGGATATCGGTTACATCGATATGATGATTATCCACAGCCCGCAACCCTGGGGGGATTTCGGCGGTACTGACCGCTATGAAGAAGGTAACCTGGAAGCCTGGCGCGCACTGGAAGAAGCGTATGAAGCCGGTAAAATCCGCGCCATTGGCTTATCCAACTTCCAGCAGAGTGATGTGGAAAACATTCTCAACGGCGGTAAGGTGAAGCCGGCGGTAAACCAGATTCTGGCGCACATCAGTAACACGCCGTTTGATCTGATTAATTTCTGCAATGATAAAGACATTCTGGTGGAAGCTTATTCACCGGTCGGTCACGGTGAGCTGTTTAAAAACGGCGCCATTGCGCAAATGGCAGAAAAATACGAGGTATCCGTGCCGCAGCTGTGTATCCGCTATGATCTGCAGCTGGGTATGCTGCCGTTGCCAAAAACCGCAAATCCGGAGCATATGGCCAACAACGCTGATGTGGACTTTGTGATTTCCGATGAGGATATGAAAACCCTCACTAACATGGAAAAAATCGCCGATTACGGTGAAGCGGATGTGTTCCCGGTTTATCGGGAAGCCTGATTGCGCTTAAGTATGGCATCAGAATGATGCTGACCATGCCCGCCGGTGAATATCGGCGGGCATTTTTTATGGCTTATCCGTCAGGATGTTTTCAGATAGGTGTAGCCATTAATGCAGGCTTCATAAAAATCCGTCCAGCCGACGCCTTCGCGCGGTTTGATATTGCCGCAGGCGACCTGCTTATCGATCATGCGTTTCACATCGGATGCCATGGCCTCCGGGTTGTATTGCATAATATCCAACACGTCGTTAACCGCTGAGCCTTTTACCACTTCTTCAATGTAAAATTTCTGTGGATCATCCGCGTCGCTGACAATATGTACTTCGTTCAGACGACCGAACAGGTTATGCATATCCCCCATCACATCCTGATAGGCACCGGTTAAAAACAGGCCAATAAAATAAGGCTCGTCTGCGCGCAGTTTATGCAGGGGTAACAGGTTGGTGATTTCCCGCGCTACCGGAAACTGATCAATCTTACCGTCGCTGTCGCAGGTAATATCGGCCAGTGAGCACTTCACCTGGGGTTTTTCATTCATGCGCGTCAGAGGCACCACCGGCAGCAGCTGATCAATAGCCCAGGTGTCGGCAGCGGACTGGAAAATGGAAAAATTGCACAGGTACTGAGACGCCAGATTAAGCTCCATTTCCTGCAGTTCTTCCGGCACATAATCCGCGGCGGCATAATATTCCTGCAACTGCGCCATAATCTGCCAGTACAGGGTTTCGGTTCTGGCCAGTTCTTCCAGACTGAGCACCCGCAGTTTAAACGCGTCCATGGCCTGCTCTTTGTAGCGCGAGGCATCATTATAGATGCGCTGTTTATTGCTGCTGTCTGCTACTTCGCCGGCGATATCACGCATATTGCTGACGATAATATGTTCGCCGTCGACAACGCCGGTATCGACGCCACGGGTGCCGCTGATATTGGTGCGTATTTCTCCCACCACCTGAGTGACCACGCAGCTGTGATGTGCGGTAATGGCACGGCCGCTTTCACTGACCAGATGCGGATGGGGAACCTGCTCCAGTTCGCAGACTTCTTTCATCCCCTGAACCACGTTGGCGACGTATTCCTGCATGCTGTAATTACGTGAGGAATCATTGGTGGAGGCGCTGCCGTCGTAGTCGATGCCCAGGCCGCCGCCGACATCCACATAATCCAGCGGAAATCCCATTTTATGCAGCTCGGCATAAATCATCGCGCCTTCGGTGATGGCTTCTTTGACCGAGCGGATATCGGTTAACTGACTGCCGATATGAAAGTGCAGCAGATTCAGGCAATGACTCATGCCCTGTTCCTGAAGATAGCGGGCAGTGTTGATGATTTCTGCAATGGTTAAGCCGAACTTAGCGCGCTCACCACCGGAGCTTTCCCATTTACCGCGGCCAACGGCGGTAATTTTGGCGCGCACACCGATCATAGGGTCGATATTGAGCTCTTTGGCAATCTTAACCAGCAACAGCAGCTCGGAGTATTTTTCCACCACCACCAATACGCGGTTGCCGAGTTTGCCGCCCAGCAGCGCCAGACGCATAAATTCCTCGTCTTTATAGCCGTTCAGCACGGTCAGTGAATCCGGGTTGGTGTTCATCGCCAGCGCCGCCAGCAGCTCAGCTTTGGAACCGGCCTCCAGGCCATATTGAAACGGATTACCGGCATTGACGATCTCTTCCACCACTTCGCGCATCTGGTTCACTTTGATGGGATACACGCCACGGTATTGGCCCTGATAACCACAGGTGCTGATGGCGTCGGCAAAGGCGGTGTTCAGGCGTACGACCTGGGCGCGCAGAATATCGTGAAAGCGCACCACCACCGGAAACTGCACGCCGGCCTGCCGTATCTCTGTGAGCACATCGTTAAAATCAATGCGCAGATCCGGGTGGTCAGCGTGCGGGGTGATGTGCAGATTACCGTTATCACCGATCTGAAAATAACCACCGCCCCAGCGCGATACGCCGTACAGTTTTTCGGCATCGTTGATTGTCCATTCTTTGTCTGATGCTGCCATGCGGGTGACTCCTCCGATAGGGGTATCCTTAGGGTTGATACACAGGGTTAACAGATACGGCAGAAAAATGAATGTAGCCAGCGGCAGCCGGCTTGGCCAGCGTTTTGTCAGCCCTGAAGTACGCAGGATGCGGGGCGGATGGTCTGAGCTGATAAGACCCATGTAACAATTTTGTCATATTTAAGGCAGAATCTTGGCCCCACTTTCCATCCGTTCCAACAGCAGGTGTATGTGTGAAAACCTTAATAACCACAGTGCTGGCTGCCAGCATGATGACCGCCGCCGGGTGTGCTCAGCTCACGCCCCAGACCGATGACTCCTGGATGACCCGTGAAGCCGCCGGGGATCTGACTCAGTTTGGCGGTGCACGCCGTATGAGCGGCGATATCTCTGAGGCGCTGAAAGCGTCTATATCTAACCGTCAGGCGAAGAATGTCATTCTGTTGATCGGTGACGGTATGGGGGATTCTGAAATCACTGTGGCGCGTAACTATGCCCGTGGCGCCGGTGGCTTTTTTGCCGGTCTCGACGCACTGCCATTAACCGGACAATACACGCATTATTCGCTGCACCGGGATACCCATAAACCGAATTATGTAACCGATTCGGCGGCTTCTGCCACCGCCTGGGCCACTGGCGTAAAAAGTTATAACGGCGCCATTGGCGTGGATGTGAATGGCAAGCCGCACACCTCGCTGCTGGAATTAGCCAAACAGGCGGGTAAGGGCACCGGGAATGTTTCCACTGCGGCGATTCAGGATGCCACCCCGGCGGCACAATACGCTCATATTTCCATGCGTAAATGCTATGGCCCCCACGTGACCATGCTGGCCTGTGGCCGTGAAGCGCTGAAAAACGGTGGCCCTGGCTCCATTTCTGAACAACTGCTGAACACCCGGCCGGATATTTCTTTGGGTGGCGGTGCCATGCCATTTGATGAAAAAGCCAAAGCCGGTGAGTGGGAAGGCAAAACCCTGCTGCAACAGGCACAGGAACGCGGCTTCCAGGTCGTCTCTAATGCGCAGCAGATGGCGGCGGTTAACCTTGCTGACCAGCAGCAGCCGGTACTGGGATTATTCGCCCCGATTCATATGCCGGTGCGCTGGAAAGGTCCGCGTGCCAGCTATCATGGTAATCTGGAAAAACCCGCCGTTAAGTGTGAAGTGAATGAGGATCGTACCGCTGACTATCCGACTCTGGCCAGCATGACGGAAAAAGCCATCGATCTGTTAAAAGACAAGCCGGAAGGTTTCTTCCTGCAGGTGGAAGGGGCCTCCATAGATAAGCAGAATCACGCCGCCAATCCGTGTGGACAGATCGGCGAAACCGTGGATCTGGATGAAGCTGTGCAGGTGGCACTGGCGTTTGCCAAAGAAGAAGGTGACACCCTGGTCATTGTGACTGCCGACCATGCGCACTCGTCACAGATTGTGTATCCCGATGCTAAAGCACCGGGTCTGACTCAGGGTCTGATTACCAAAGATGGTTCGCTGATGGTGGTGAGTTATGGTAACTCAGAAACCGATTCCATGGGGCACACAGGAACGCAGCTGAAAATTGCTGCCTACGGCCCACATGCGGCGAATGTGGTGGGGCTGACAGACCAGACCGATCTGTTCTTTACCATTCGTGATGCGCTGGGCTTAGCGCCCGCTGAATAATCACACCGGCAGGCGGGGCTGCGGCCCTGCCTTCAGGGGACCAGCCCGAACTCCTGCGCCAGATTCTCATAGTATTCATCGCTCTCATCCTTTGGCCATTGGTCAATCCAGTCGGGAACCGGCGTGCCGGCCTTGCGGTTGGCATACAGCAGGTAAAAACGCGCTTTGTCGCTTTCCGGCGCCAGCAGGGTCATTTCGTCAGCCACCCGCACAGCCCGGGTATAGTGGCCGGCTGCGAGTAAACGCCGGTATTCATCGTCTATGTTGAGCTCCACCGGCTCGGACAGCGCGCTGAAACAGAGTCCTGCCAGTAAAGCCATAACGGGGTATCGGATCATATGAAGGTTTCCTCCTGTCGGTTCAGTTTCATCATAAAACCGCATAAGTCATAAGGAATAGACCCGAAAAGAGGGTTCAGCAACTGAATGCTGTCATCTTGTGAACCGCGTCAAACGGCATTCTGTTGATAACGCCCATAGCGAATAAAATTTGCCCGTGATCAAGAGAATGCTGACCGCTTTGCCATACACTGAAGTTATCTGCTGAAGATAACCCCGCCCGGGGTTTTCTGATCGTCCTGTACCGGGAGGCGTGATGACCCTTTATTCTGTTCCCCGCCAAACACCGCCTGCGGCTGTCTGTAGCTCAGCTCATAACCCTGCCCGTAAACCCGGACGGCAGCAGGCGATGCAGCAGTTAATCAGTGATATCCGCCGCGCAATGCCGCTCGACGAACCTTACGCTCTGCTGTGCCAGAAACAGTGTGTGGGTTGTCCGAAAAAATTAATGGAATACCTGGAATCTGAACTGACCGGCTGGGAAAGTGCCCTGCAGGCCGGAGAGCAACCCAGTCTGGGGGATATTAATCAACTGGCAAAAACCAGCCGCAAAATATATCGGGTGTTACAGAAAAATGGTCTGACCCCAATACCGGACAAAACATCAGAGGGTTAATTTATTAAGCCGGCGTATCAGATAAAAGGGGTGAAAACCGTCAGCAGAAACATGCCGGCACTGAGCAGCCTGTACGGTATTTTCTGACGACCGGAAGAAGCGGTTAAGGGCCAGGAAAAGCGCCCTGTTTGGGCATAAAAATGATTGCAGCGCTGACAGTGATCTCTGAATTCCGGGAAATAGTCCCGGCACCGCTGACAGGCGCTCCCTGCAGTCAGCAGTGTGTCATTATCGGGCAGTTGTTCGGCCGGTATTCGCACAAATACATCCGCAGCTGATTGACGGATGTAACAATACGCTAAGTTTTGTATCTGTTAAACAATAATCAGATGCATTGTTTTTAAATTTAACGATATATGTCAAAAAAAGCAGCCAAAGTAGTGGCTGCTTTCTGTTGTGATGCCGTGAAATTTATTGAACGGTTAATTAACCGAGCCCGATACCCTGCGCCATCATGACTGCAAATAATGGCAGTGTGGTGAGTACCGCCAGTTTTGCGCGGATGATGTATAAAATCGTGCGCGGCACCTGCACGTCATCGTCATCGTCATCAGGGATGCGGCGGCGGCTTTGTAAAAACCAGGTAGGATAAAGCGTGGCGGCGACGGCGCCGAGAAACAGTCCGACTTTCAGATCATAAACCGGGTTATGAATATAAAAATTCATGCCTTTGCCCACCGCAACCGTTAACAGAATGCCGGTGACCAGCACCACAATGCCCACCGCCCAATAGCTCAGGTCGACATTAGCTATGTATTTAACCGCGCGTCCTTTAAGTGAGGGTTTCAGCAGATAAAATTCGAACAACAGCAGGGCAAACAGCGCGATAACGCTGATAAAGTGCAGGTAGCGGACAAGAACAAAACTCACGGCAAGCTCCTTCATTATCAGAATGAATACAATGATCAGGCTTTTTGTGAGGGTAGGATTATCTTAAAGGCTGGCGGTGGCGCGCTGTTTGATACAGCGCATGTTTCTGTCACGTTTTTCCGCCCCGGCGGGCAGGGTTGTGCCTTCAGCGCAACTGACTGTCCTTACTGCCGCGGCGGTTATAAAGCTGGGTGCGTGTTTCGCTTTCTTCCATGGCGGTCTGGCATTTGATGCACAGCTGCACCCCGGGAATCGCCTTGCGCCTGGCCTCCGGAATGGGGGCGTCGCACTCTTCACAGAACTCAGCACTGTCACCCTGCGTGAGGTGACGGCGGGCTTCTGCCACGGCATCTTCGATGCTGGCGTCGATCTGATCCTGCACTGCTCCGTCGGGAGCCCAGCCTGAAGCCATAAAACACTCTCCAAAAGTGATGGGTTGCCAGAGGGTTATGTTCGGGTTGTTATACCTGGGTCGTTGAGTTTAGTTGTTTAGCCTGGTTGTTGGGCCTGACTTTTGAGCTAATGTAAGCTGTTACAACGAATGAATCATTCAGACTAATACCGCCGTTTACGCTTGTCTATGGGACAGGGCGCTCTGTTGAACCCCATGACGCTGACGGTAATATCCTGGCGGAAACAGAACAATCACCGGAGCCCGTATGACCGCAACGCAAAAACTTCTTGCCCGCTATGTGCCTTCCATGCAGCCGGGCCGGGTCGAGTGGATCGGGCTGCGGCCAGAGCGGCGCCAGCCGGTGCTGGTGGTGGACAGCGCCAATGCGGTACGTGACCTGGGACTGGCCGGCGACCGGCGCTGTGAAGGTTCGCCGGGCAGTGCCCGTCAGGTAACCCTGATTAACGCTGAGCATATTGCTGCCATCGCCGCACTGCTTCAGCGTGACACCATTGACCCGGCGCTGTTACGGCGCAACATTGTGGTGTCGGGTATTAATCTGCAGGCACTGCGTTATCAGCAGATAGAGATCGGCGGAGCTCTGCTTGAACTGACTGCCCAGTGTCATCCCTGCAGTCGCATGGAAACCGCACTGGGCAGCGGCGGGACCGCCGCCATGTTTATGCACGGCGGCTTGTGCGCCAGAATTATCCGCAGTGGTGAAATCCGCACCGGCGACAGTGTCAGGCCCATACTGCCACAGGCATCCCTTTTCTGAATTTTTTACATCCGGCTGTAAGGAATCCATATTTTTATTTTTTAATAAATCAATAAAAATTAAAATTTAGCAGTATTTTTACGGATACGAATGAGTAATAAATCAGGCCATGAATGATCATAAACAGCATGCTGTGTAATCTGTAAAAGGAGAAAATAATTGCATAATAAATGTCCGGATTTTCGGGTATTACTGTGTTGGAATTTTGTTATGAATGCGTTTGTATTATTTTCTGGTGTTTATCCGGCAGGACCCGGCACTACGCTTTATTTATTCTGTCGTAAACAACCCGAGACACAGTTCTCCTGCATATCGTGTGTTAAAACACAAAAATAATAATACTTAATAAAACTCAGGTACCATTTGATTAAGTGTGCGTTATCTCGCAGTTTTACCCCGCCCTGAAGCTTAAAAATTGCCGCCGTTCAGAAATCCCTCTGTTCGAATAACCTGTTATTTAAGGAAACCATCTATGTCTGGATTACGGGTATTTAATAAGGCTGCGCTAATCAGCGCTATGCTGGCACCGGCGGCTGTTCCGGTGATGGCTGCCGGCCCGGTGGGTTATGCCACGGTTAATGGCGGTATCACTGGTGGTCAGGGCGGCCAGATTGTATATGCGACAACCGGAACAGAAATTAACCAGGCCATGTGTGAGCGGGCCTCAGAAGAAACACCACTGATTATCTATGTCAGCGGTACCATTAATCATGACAACACGGATAAAGTATCCGGTGCCTGTGATACCGCAGGCGATGAGATCCAGTTTAAGCGGGTCAGCAATATATCGCTGATCGGTACTGCTGAAGGCGCATTGTTCGATGAAATAGGCATCCACCTGCGTGAAGCATCCAACATAATTATCCGCAATGTGCATGTGCGTAATGTGAAAAAATCCGGCTCGCCAACCTCTAACGGCGGGGATGCCATCGGGATGGAGAAAGACGTGCACAACGTCTGGATCGACCATAACGAACTGGAAGCATCCGGCGGCGAAAAAGCCGGCTATGACTCTCTGATCGATATTAAAAATAACTCGAAATATGTGACGGTTTCTTATAACTATCTGCATAATTCCGGCCGTGGAGGTCTGATTAACTCCAGCGACAGTAATGTTGAAAGTACGTATGTAACCTTCCACCATAATATCTACGACACCATTGATTCCCGTATGCCGCTGCTGCGCGCCGGCACAGCGCACTCCTTTAATAACTACTATTTCAAGGTCAGTAAGTCGGGTATTAACTCGCGTCTGGGAGCCAGCATTAAAGCCGAGAATAACTACTTCGAGCAGGTACAGAACGCCATCGGCACTTTCTATACCGACGATATGGGTTACTGGGAAGTCAGCGGCAATATTTACGACGACGTGGAATGGGTTGATAACAGCACCAACCATCCCGCCGGCTCGGATGACCAGCTGCCGGTGTCCAATACCACAGTGACCTTGCCCTATGATTATGAGCTGGATGATGCCAGCTGCCTGAAAACAATTCTGGCTGCCACCGTGGGCCCACACACCAATCTGGCGGAATCCGATGGCAGCTGCTCCGTCGATGGCGGCCAGACGCCTGCGCCGGACCCACAACCAGAACCTGAATTGCCGCCGGTCTCTGTGAGCGCTTCGGTTGATGGTAACGCTGTGACGCTCAGCTGGAATGAAGCGGAAGGCGCAACCGGGTACCAGGTGTATCTGGACAGCGACAGCGATCCCAAAGGCCGGGTGCGCCAGGCTGTGCTTGATCCGCAAACGACCAGTTATACCCTGAGTGATCTGGCCAGCGGGCAGACCTACTGGTTCTGGATAAAATACAGTGCCGCCAACGGCGCGACGGTCAGCTCTGACGCTGTCAGTGCCACACCGCTTGCGGATGGGGTGAATGTGATTCTGTCTGCAGTGGCGACAGAGGATGGTGTTGTGCTGAACTGGAACGCATCCGAGACGGGCTCCGGTTATCAGATTTATATGGATACCGACAGCGATCCATCCGGTCGTGTGCGTCAGGCGTCTGTTGGTCCGGCGGTTACTCAATACACACTGAGCGGTCTGGAAGCCGGACAAACTTACTGGTTCTGGGTGAAATACCTGTTAAGTGACGGTACTTATGGCAACTCTGCTGCTGCCAGCGTTACGGTGGCGGGCGATGCTCAAACACCGGACCCGGCGACCAATCTGTCTGTATCAGCAGGCTCTGATGGTTCCGGTAAAGGCCATGGCAGTTATGGCGATGTGCGTGATGGTGATCTCAGCAGTTACTGGTCACCCAATGGTGACAGTGGCCGCATCTCGTTGAAATGGGATGGTGAAGCAACACTGAACGCCGTTATTATCCGCGAAGCAGCAGGCTATGAAGGCAATATTCAGGCATGGACCATCAGCGATCATAAAACCGGTGAAGTGCTGGCAGAGGGTAACGGCGTCCCTGACATGATGACGCTGGATACTGTCTCGTTACGTAAACTGGACTTCAATATTCTTTCCGCTTCCGGTAGCCCGGCCGTGGCAGAGTTTGAAGCCTATTACATTCATTAATCGTTGTTGATCATACGGCAGACCGCGTTCCGGTCTGCCGTTTTCTGTCATCGCTGTCCTGTCACCTGGTCCTGTCACGCAGTCCTTATTCCGTCAGAGCAATCCATATTGGTTTGACTCATCACCATCTGTCATCGGCTTCTGGTTTGCCCATATTGTTAATAACCACCAACAAACACATGCGCCCCATTACCCGGGCGGGTATAATTTTGCCTGACGATTAAGCGTCAGCGATATTCTTCTCTATCTGGCTTTTAAGGAATTAACATGGCTAATGGATCCGGGAACCCGACACTGCGGGCATCCTCATTCAGTGATAAAGACCGCGCCACCGATGGCAACCCGATGACCCTCAGCGGTACGGTTAACAAAACCTTTATATTATTGGCACTGGTTTTTATCTCCGGTGGCCTGACCTGGGACTACTTTCTTAAAAGCGGCGGCTCGGAACAGTTTGCAACCATTGCCGGTATTTCCGGTGCGGTAGGCGGGCTGGTGTTTGCACTGATTACTATCTTCGTAAAACGTGTGGCACCTTACACGGCACCTCTGTACGCACTGTTCGAGGGCTTAGTGATTGGTATTGTCTCCGTCATTATGGAGATGCAGTTTCCCGGCATCGTACTGCAGGCGATTGGCCTGACCTTTGGCACCATGCTGTCACTGCTGGTGGCGTATAAATCCGGTGTTATCAAAGTGACGCAGAATTTCCGCCTGGGTGTCGTAGCGGCCACCGGCGGCATCGCACTGGTGTACATTGCCAATTTCGTTATGGGTTTCTTTGGTATTCATATGCCCTTCATTCATGAAAGCGGCACCATGGGAATATTGTTCAGCCTGTTCGTGGTGGTTATCGCCGCACTGAACCTGGTGCTGGACTTTGACTTTATTGAGCAGGGCGTAGAAAGCGGTTGCGCCAAGTATATGGAATGGTACGGAGCCTTCGGCTTAGTGGTCACCCTGTTGTGGCTGTATATCGAAATCCTGCGCTTGCTGGCTAAAGCCCGCAGTCGCTGAGCGTCCTGATAGCAGGTTTGAACCGGAATCGCAGAATGATTCCGGTTTGCTGAAGCTTTTTCCTGAATACTATCCGACAAAATATAGCTGATGAGCCTGATGAGCCTGATGAGCCTGATGAGCCTGATGAGCCTGATGAGTCATTGGGCTGTCGGGTGGCAGTCTCATTAACTCCCCATACTTATCCGGACCTTATCGAGCTTCCCGGCACGAATAGGGAACATAATCACCGGAATTGCTGAGCACCAGCGGCATACCACCAGTAGTGCCATACTGTATTTCACAGGCAAGTCTCATTTGTGACTTCAGAAGTTTCCATCTTCCACGGTTTTTACCATTGGACCAGGAGAAGTAGTGATACTCGTCATCAGATCCTTCATACAGAGTATTTTTTAATGGAGAAACTCCGTAGTTAACGAAATCAGCTGCATCAATTTTCTGGTAGCTGTCATCCACCTGTGCGCAGGCGCATAAGGCCAGAAAAAACGGTAAGACTAAGAAATTTTTCATCGTTCGTTTTAACTGGCCAGCCCTGAAATAATTGTATGTTTACTTATCCGTCGACAGCTCGCCAGGCCGGAAGTTATGGGGTTGACTCCACCACTGTGACCAGATACCTATGTCATAGCCCGACGACAGGGTAATGGTTATATCATCTTTTGAGAGAGCTTCCGGATCGTTTGCTTCCGGATAGCTTAATAGTTTTCGCTATTTGATGGTACCTCACTCTGGCAATCCCTCCAACCTTGGTACATCCTCTGAGTTCTCATCCCAAACAGCTTTGCTGGATAAAAAGATATGCGCTGTTGGCACCATGGAAATTTCAGTATCCAGGCATCCTGCCGGAACGACGAGCAACCCCGGAATCTGAGTGCTCGGCAATGCCGAGCCACAGAGCTTACAAAAGCTTTTGTTATGACGGGTGCCCGGAAGCGTAAAACAGGTCACAGTGTCTGCGCCTGATTGCCATACTAATTCAGCTGACTGTGAAAATAGATTTGCTGCATAAGCTGACCCGGTATCTTTTTGGCAATGTTTGCAATGGCACAGGTAGAAGCCATTGAATTCGCCTGTCACCTTAAAGCTTACGCTACCACACAAACAAGAGCCGGAATGATCAGTCATCGTGATTTCCTGTATGTCCTGAAGTTTAAATACACATGCCGATTTACACATGGGTGAGCGACGTGAATCCTGGTGGTGAAGCCATGACAGTGGTGTAATTTGCTGCCACCTATATATGTGTCGCCATTTACCACCGATCTCTTAGGTGGGTATCCATTTAGTGCTCACGATTCATCAGGCTAAGAATTAATGGTAATCATAAAGCCCCCATAATTTTCTCTCATTAAGCTTCATATAGAGCGGTCTGACGTATGAGATCAGCCTGTTTCTGAAACTGGTGCTTGGTTCATTGTTCTTTGGACCGCTCTATAATCATTAAATACTTCTCTGTTTCACTATGTTGAGAGCTTGACAATATTTCATCGATCCACTCACGCTTTATATCGCGTAGGAATTTTCTATACGACTGCACTTTCTGTAAAGAATCAATACTGAAAACTCCTTCGCCCCCTCCTGCAGCTACGCCTCTTCCTATCACTGCTCCTGCCCTAAAGTTAAATTCTCCATGACTTTCATCAATTAACAAATAATGGGTTTCTGGAGGGTTTCTATCCGGGTAATGTATCTGTGAAACTAAATATTTTGCCATGCTTCGAGCTTTCTGTGATATTTAACGCTCTCTCAAGCGGTGAGTAATGCGTCTAGACAGAAATCTACTTTACCACCTTCTTCTGATTGTGCAATATCCCAGCCTTCTCCTAAGTTGTACTCCGTGCCATAGACGGATAACAAGGCTACGTGCTCAGCAGTTATTGCTGGATACGACAGCCTAATCCCGGGAATGGCTAGTGGGGATTATCCAGCTTCTGTTGACGGGATACTTAACCGACTGGGTATCGAAGAGAATCAATGATTAACCAACACAAGCTTTCGATAACTGCTAAAGCGGATGTCCTGGTAGTTGTCCTAGTGGTCCATGCGGAAAATAA
>DCCG01000006.1 GCA_002314145.1 Thalassolituus sp. UBA1087
TGAGAGTAGGTCATCGTCAAGCTTCTATCCTAAACCCCAGCAGGGCAACCTGCTGGGGTTTTTCTTTATGCGCGACCGTTTGCCAGGTTGCCCTGTTGAGGTTTGGGGTAGAATACGGTGAGTCTCTGTTACCGGATAAGGGGCAGGCCGATCTCCTGCGTCCTGCAGGATCGGCATTCCCGCCATCCATGGCGGTCACATGTGAGCAGGAACCAGTCAGGAGCGCCGCAGGCGTCGCAAAGCGCGATAAACAGGAAAGCCAGACAGAGCGCAGCTCTGGACTCATTGTAGGTCATCGTAATAGACGATTAATCTGCTGTATTCAAAAGCCCCGGTAGCTAACGCTATCGGGGCTTTTCTTTATGCGCGACAGCCAGGTTGCCCTGTTGATATTTGGGATGAATACGATGCTCTGTTACAGGATGCTGTGACAAGCTTTGTGCTATGGCAGGATAAGGACTGCACATACCGCCAGCGTTTGCACACAACGCTGGCGGCATGGGATGCGTTTTAAGCTCCGTTAACTTCAGCTGCTGAGGTTACTATATCCACCGGGTAGACGGCTGATTTCTGCTGTTGCGGGTTCAGTCCCTGCATTTTTTCTCCCAGCTTTCTGAGGGTTTTGGCGCGGTTCGCCGGGGATGGGTGGGTGCTGAGAAATTCCGGTGTTCCGCCACCGCCGGCCTGTTCCATTTTCTGCCACAAGCTGACTGCAGCTTCCGGGCGGTAACCGGCGCGGATCGCCAGTTCAATGCCGATTTCATCGGCCTCGGATTCGGCGGTACGGCTGTTGGGCAGTTCCAGGGCAACTTTGGCTGCCAGGGCAGTTCCCGTCAGTGCCATGCCGTTGCTGTCGGTGAAAACCGCGGCGGCTGTCAGGCCGGCATTGGTAATCACCGCGCGGGACATCCGCTCGGCGGTATGATTGGCCAGTGCGTGGGAAATTTCATGGCCCATAATCTGGGCGATTTCATCATCGGTGAGGTCCAGCTGGGTGACAATACCACTGTAAATCGCCATGCGTCCGCCGGCCATGCACCAGGCATTCAGGGTATCCGGATCATCAATAATGGCCACACTCCACTTCCAGTCAGCGGTGTCCGGGTGTTGTTTAATGGCCTCGGTAATCAGGCGTCCGGTGATGGTGGAAATACGTTTAACCCAGGCCGGATCGGTAATCAGTTGCTGGTTGGAGTCCAGTTCGGTGACGGTACTGGCATAAGCTTTTTGTGACTCTACAATGGCGGAGTCCGGCGACACAATCATCAGTTGTGAACGCCCGGTCGGGCTGGTTGCACAGCCGGCAATGGTGGCAGCCAGCAATGTCAGGGGAATCAGTCGTTTCATCGTCAGGTCCTTTGCAAAACGGGACGTATCGTGGTGTCTCAGAGTGCCTATAGTAAGTGGCATCTGTCAGGTGACTCAAGCTCAGCGCTATGACGTCTGTCTGTTATAATAAATTCCTTTACCTAACCGGAATGTGTCAGTGTTTGCCAATATCGAATTCAATCAGCGTCTGCTGGCCGGCCTTGAAAAGCTGGAAATAACCGAACCGACCGAAGTTCAGTCGCTGATGCTGCCGCTGGCCATGGCCGGCCGTGATCTGCAGGTGTGCGCTGAAACCGGCAGTGGCAAGACGCTGGCGTATCTGCTGCCCATTCTGGAAAAGCTGCTGGCGCAGCCTGCACCCAACTCGGCTACCCGGGCGCTGATTCTGGTGCCAACGCGGGAACTGGCGCGTCAGGTGTTTAAAACCGCGAAGCATTTTTGCGATCTGACCAGCCTGGACGCCGGCCTGCTGACCGGCGGTGATGATTTTAAATATCAGGCCGCCATGCTGCGTAAGAACCCCGAGATCATTGTCTCCACCACCGGGCGCCTGGTTGATCATCTGAAGCGTGGCACCGCCGAGCTGGGTGATCTGGAGTATCTGGTGCTGGATGAGGCAGACCGCATGCTGGATATGGGGTTCGCCGATGATATGAATATGATCGTCAGCCGTTCCTCCGCTGCGCGTCAGACACTGATGCTGTCAGCCACACTGCGTCATGAAGGTCTGGGCCGCATCGCCGCAGCCATGCTTAACGATCCTGAACAAATCACAACCCATACGGTAAAAGACCAGCACCAATACATCCGTCAGCAGCGTATTCTGGCCGATGACAACGCGCATAAAGACCGCCTGCTGGTGTGGCTGCTGGCCAATGAGAGTTATGATAAAGCAGTGATCTTTGTGAATAAGCGTGACGAAGTGGAGCGGTTAAACGAATTTCTGCGTAAACACCGCAACGGCATCGCCTTACTGCACGGAGAAATGACACAGGATGAACGCAATTACGTGATGCAGTCGCTGCGCGAAGGAAAGCGCAATATTCTGGTGGCAACCGACGTGGCCGCCCGTGGCCTGGATGTGGAAGGCATGGATCTGGTGATTAACTATGATCTGGCGCGCAAAGGTGATGAATATGTTCACCGTATCGGGCGCACCGGCCGCGCCGGTAAAGCCGGTCTGGCGATCAGTCTGATTGCGCCGAATGAATGGAATCTGAAAGCGTCGATTGAGCGCTACCTCGACCAGCAAATGTCTGCGCGCAAAATTGACGGGCTGGAAGGTACTTACAAAGGTCCGAAAAAAGTCAAAGCGTCAGGTAAAGCTGCCGGTACCAAGAAAAAGCCAAAATCCAGAGCCTCTGCCGCCAAAGGCCGTTCGGTGAAGAAAAAGGCCGGGCCACGCCCGTCACGGCCAAAGGAGAAGGCAGAAAATCGTGGTAACCTGATGGACAGTGAAGGTTTCGCACCGATTAAAAAGAAAAAATAATCCGCTTAGCTCCACGTCAAAAGTAAGGGCCTGTCAGGCCCTTATTTTTCAACCTTTGTTGCTTTCTTTTCCGTGTCGGCTTCCTCTCCGGCGTCCTGCCATTTACTCAGCGCCTGCTGGTCTTTATCCAGTGCTTCTACCCAACGCTCGCCCTTTTCCGTCACTTCCTTTTTCCAGAACGGGGCGCGGGTTTTCAGGAAGTCCATAATAAAGTGACAGGCTTCAAAGGCGGCTTCACGGTGTGCAGAAGAGACGCCGACGAAGACGATCTGGTCGGTGATGGTCAGGGTGCCGATGCGGTGAATTAAACGTACACGGTTTAATGGCCAGCGTTCAAAAGCCTGATCGACAATCTGCTGCAGCGCTTTTTCGGTCATGCCGGGATAATGTTCCAGTGTTAAGCCGGAGACTTCGGAACCCTGATTCATCTCCCGCACTAAACCACTAAAAAATACAATCGCACCATCACTGCGGTTGTCTTTGCGCAGTTCTGCGTATTCGGCGGCGACGTCAAAGTCCTGCGTCTGTACTGCAATAAATTTCATATCCGCTCTGTTATCCCCCGGTGACCGGTGGAAAGAAAGCGACTTCATCCCCTTCCTTTACGCCGGTATTATCGTGGGTCAGCGTCTGATTAACGGCGACCAGCGCCTTACCGTCAGCCAGAATATCTGCCTGCTCGGGAAAGGTCTGCTGCAGTGCGGACCGGATGCTGTTGGTATCGGAGGGCAGAGGGATATCCAGCTGAACATGGTCACAGTTGAGGCGCTCGCGCAGGGCGGCAAAAAATAAAATTTTCATTGTCTCTCCTGACCTTCTGCGGCATTTTCTGTTGTCTCCTGTGCCTGCCAGTGGCCGGTTTTCCCACCCTGTTTTTCCAGCACACGCATACCGTCGATAATCATCGCCGGGTCCACAGCCTTACACATATCAAACAGCGTCAGGGCTGCAACAGAAACCGCGGTTAAGGCTTCCATTTCCACACCGGTTTTGCCACTCAGTCTGCACAGAGACTCAATGCGCACGCGGCTGTGTTGCGGCTGAGCTTCAAAATCGACGGCCACTTTGCTCAGCATTAACGGATGGCATAATGGGATTAACTGACTGGTCTGTTTGGCCGCCTGAATGCCGGCGATGCGGGCGACGGAAAATACGTCGCCTTTATGGTGCTCGCCTTTCAGGATTTTATCCAGCGTATCTGCACTCATGCGCACATAAGCTTCGGCCCGGGCTTCACGTACTGTGACGTCCTTCTGACTGACGTCCACCATGCTGGCTTCGCCGCGCTGATTAATATGAGAAAAATCGGCCATAACTTATCCGCGTGACCCTGTGCCGCAGTGGTCGCCCTGATTGCCTTTCAAGCGCAGGGCAAAATTACATGGGCGGTGACGGCTGTCGATCTGGCTGACGATGATATCGTCCCAGGCGGTGCGGCAGGCGTTGGTGGAACCCGGCATGCAGAAAATAATTGTGCTGTTGGCCAGCCCGGCAACCGCACGACTCTGAATGGTTGAGGTCCCGATCTGCTGATAAGAAATCTGACGGAACAGTTCGCCGTAGCCATCCACCGTCTGATCAAATAAAGGCAGTAATGCTTCCGGCGTGGAGTCGCGTTCGGTAAAGCCGGTACCGCCGGTGACCAGAACCACCTGTGTGCTGTCATCGGCAATCCACTGGGAAACCTGCGCGCGGATTTTGTATTTATCATCGACGATGATTTTTTTATCCGCCAGTTGGTGGCCGGCTGCAGTGATTTTTTCCACCAATAACTGGCCACTGGTATCGGTTTCTTCCGTGCGGCTGTCGGACACCGTCAACACGGCAATATTCAGTGGATAAAATTCGTCGGTAAAGGTTTTAGCCATCAGGCACCTCGTGTTGTTCAATGCGCTGCTGAGCGGCCTGCCACTCAGCCATGGTATTGGTGTTGGTTAAAGAAAGATCGCGGGGTTCTGCCAGCTGCAGCCCATGAAACTGATAAAAAATGGAGGCGACGGACAGCCGGCTGTCCGGGGTGTGCAGTTGCCGGCTGATTTCATCGGCAATCTCTGAGCGTACCGGCAGATACAGCGGCATATAATGCTGACCGTAACAGACCGGTCGTTGCAGGCGGCGGCCTTCCTGCAGCAAAGGCATCAGGGTGTCTTCTGTGAGGCAGGGCAGATCCACCGGTACAATCAGCAGGCCATCGTACTGGCCAGACTCAAGCGCAGCCTGCAGGACGGAAAATATGCCGGACAGAGGACCTTTATCGCGCTCTTCGTCACAGACTATGCGGTCGGCGTTGAAGGGAACAGGCTGATCTTTCTGGCGGCTCACCCAGACCTGGGGCAGCCGCTTTTTCATGATGCGGTAAATATGCTCTGCCAGGGTGTGATCAGCATAAGGGAGCAGTGCTTTATCCTGCCCCATACGGCTGGAATGACCACCGGCCAATAAAATGCCCAGATTATCCATCGTCGGTTACCTGCGGTTAAACGGACCGTCAGCCGCCCAGCATGGCGAAGTGCCGGGTGGCGCCGGTTTCACCCTGCTCAAGGTGATGGCTGGTTTTTTTGTTGCCCAGCAAGGTGCGGATATGCTGCTGCAGTGTCTGGGTATCGTCTTCATCCAGTAAGGGTCTTAATTCATAACCCTGTTCACCAAACAGGCATAAATGCAGCTTACCTTGGGCGGTGATGCGCAGACGGTTGCAGCTGCTGCAAAAATCTTTGCTGTAGGGCATGATCAGGCCGATGTCACCGGCAAAATCCGGGTGACTGAATTCCTGTGCCGGACCATCGTGAGGACCGCGCGGTTTTTCCGTCCAGCCCCGGCTGAGAAGGGTCTGTTTAACACTGTCACCGGACACATGGTTGGCCGCAAAAAATTCGCCGTTATCGCCGGTTTCCATCAGCTCGATAAAACGCAGGGTCACGGGCGTGGTTCTGAGCCAGTCGAAAAAGTGCTGAAAGCTGTTCATATTCCACGCTTTCAACAGGACGGCATTCACTTTGATATGACGGATGCCCAGTTCGCGGGCAAGCTGAATACCATCGAGAATTTCCTGCAGTTTGTCGTGGCCGGTGATGGCTTTGAACTGCTGTGGATCGAGGCTGTCGATGCTGACGTTGAGCTGATCCAGCCCGGCGTCTGCCCAGTCGCGGATCTGTTGCGTCAGGCGATAGCCGTTTGATGTCAGCGCCACGGTTTCAATGCCCGGGGTCTGTTTCAGTGTACGGATCACGTCCGGCAGATCTTTGCGCAGGCTGGGTTCGCCGCCGGTAATGCGGATTTTACGCGTCCCCATGGCCGCAAACGCTGCAGCAATACGGCGGATTTCTTCCAGTGTCAGGAAGCCGCTTCTGTCTGTGCCCTGATAGCCGTCGGGCAGGCAATAGTTGCAGCGGAAATTGCAGACGTCGGTAATCGACAGACGCAGGTAGCTGAAGCGCCGGCCGTGATTATCGGCCAGTACTGCGCTGTCCTGTGCCGGTGAGAAACTGCTCACGGCGGCTTCTTCACCTTCCTGCAACACCCGCAGCGGGATGTGCATATTCATATCGTTGACACCTTTCCAAATACGGGAGGCCCGTCCGTTTCCGGCTGAACCCTGGTGGCTTACAGCAGCCACGGCCTGCTGGCCATACTGATGATTCTGCGTAAGCAGACAGGTTAGGCGCACAGGCTCGGCGTTAATTAGTCCCCAGTGTAGTGATTTTTGTCATAAAGCTAAAGCTGACTGTATGAGTGTCAGGGGCGTAAAAAGTGGCGGTAAATGCTGTTCCATTGCCAGAACAAACAGCCGTCATGGCTGCCAGTGCGGTCACTGTGGGGCTGGGGACTGGTGGAAAGGAATAGTCATGTCTGGACAATTCTGTTGCGCTTACCAGTATAAATATCACCACAGGCGGCTGATATATTTCAAAATCCAAACAATCTCACTCACTATTGGTCAGAAGTATGCAGTTGACTGAAAAATCGTCCGCAGCGGTGAAGCTGTGGCAGCCCGCGTTGGTATCTTTATTCCTCAGTATCGTTTTTATGCCCGCTCATGCCGGCACTATGCGTCGCCAGGGGGACTTTTACGGCTACTGGGGCTGGAATAACGCCACCTACTCAGATTCCGATATTCACTTTCACGGCGAAGGGCATGACTTCACTCTGTACGACGTCAAAGCCAAAGACCGCCAGAACGACGTTAACGTGCATCAGGTGTTTCATTCCTATCTGAACCCCGGGCGTCTGACGATTCCGCAGTACAACTGGCGGTTCGGTTATTTTATCCAGGATAACTGGTCCATCTCACTGGGCTTTGATCATATGAAATATGTCATGGTGGAAGACCAGACGGTGAATGCCAGTGGTGAAATTAACCGCAATGGTATTGTGCGCGATTACAGCGACGGTGATACCGAAGTGCTCAGTGATGACTTCCTGAGTTATGAGCACACAGATGGCTTTAATATGATCTCGCTGGAAACAGAAAAATACCTGCCGCTGCTGAACTGGCAGAACAAAATGGATTTTGCCCTGTTTGCAGGTTTTGGAGCCGGTGTACTGTATCCCAAAAGCAACGTCAGACTGCTGGGCGGTGAACGCAACGATGAGTGGCATGTCGCCGGTTACAGTACTTCGGTAAAAGTAGGTTTTGAAGCCAGCCTGTGGAAAGGTTTCTTCTTCCGTTTTCTGGGCAAATACGGCTACGCCGATATGGATGATGTCTTAACCAGCAACCATGGCGATAAAGCCTCACAGAAGTTCTACTACGATGAATATATCGGTGTCTTTGGTCTGCGCTTCTGATCAGTTCTGATAACGATCAATGATGGCCTGCAGCTCGCCGCGGGCTTTCATTTGTTTCAGTTCAGCATCAATTCCGTCGATCAGCTGCTGAGGCACATCCGCTGAATATGAAAAATACAGATCATAAGGCGGAATAACGGCGGAGAGATCCGTCAGCCGGAAGTGCGCCGGAGAAAACTTCTCCTGCGCCAGGTTATAGCGGATACGGTAGGTCATTTCGATAAAAAGCGCGGGCGGGATATCGCGCTCAACAAATAAAAACGCCGCTTTGTGCGTGTGCACCTGATAATGCTTCACACAGTCGCTGTCCAGAACGCCATCCAGTGCCGGATAGTAAAAACCATCCAGTGTCAGAATATTATGGCCACACAGGTCGCTGGCCGAGCGCACCTGCAGCTCAGGCCGATGGGCAGAATATAAAAGACTGTGCGATATGCTGATAATGCTTTCTTTTCCCAGTCGCAGGCTCTGCGGTTCCGACCATTGCGGTGCGCCATAGGTAATCCAGTAACCCGTATCCTGTTGTTTCAGCGTCTGCAGATACCGGCGGAAGGGCAGGGTATGAAACTGCAGTGGCTGCTGCAGCCGTGCCGCAATGGTTTTTAATAAATCCGTCACCAGGCCGCGCTGATTATGACCATTGTCTTCTATCTGGAAAGGCCGGGACTGTTGCCGGGCAACATAATAATTAAGCGCTGTGGCGCCGGAATCACTGGCCAAAGCCTGGGGAGCGGCGGTCAACAACACCCAGGCACCCCAGATAATGCGCTGCAATAACCGCATAAAATGTCCTGTCTTTTAGGTGGTGTGATGCTACCAAGTGTTTCGCCGCCAAACCTGAACCCGGGCGGATAAGCGGCGATCGGGTTTGCCATAGTGGTCATATTGGAGAAAATCACTCTTTAAGGCTGATAACGCTTATCAGTACGCAAGGATCTGCGAAATATTGCCACTTTGTGATAAACCGCGACGACGCAGTTTTTAGTATCCGTATTACCCCTCAATAATACCGGAAACCATTATGAGCTGTTGTCATACCACCAATAAGCCGGAAACCGCGGCCGGCGTTAAAGCAACCCATCCTCTTGACCCTTTGTCTGTGGAAGAACTGCAGACTGCTGCCGATATCCTGCGTAAAGAAAAAGGTTTCGGAGACAGCTGCCGCTTTCCGTATCTGCAACTCGAAGAACCACCGAAAGAAGAAGTTATCAGTTTTGAACCGGGTAAGCCGTTTTCACGCCGGGCGTTTGCTACTGTGCTGGATAAAGCAACGGGTGAAATGTCGGAAGGCATCGTTGATCTGGTTGCCGGAAAAATCAGCCAGTGGCGTACCCTGGACCCGGTCGAAGCCGGGCAGGCGCCGATTATGGTGGAAGAGTTTTTTACCTGTGTGGAAATCGTACAGAATGATCCGGCCTGGCGTGAGGCGGTAAAAAAACGTGGCCTCACCGATGAGGATATTGAAAAAATTCAGATCGATCCGTGGTCGTTCGGTTATTACGGTGACGATCCTAAATACAAAGGCAAGCGCCTGATGCGTGGCGTGGCTTTTTACCGCGATGAAATGACCGACAACGGCTACGCTCATCCGATTGAAGGGCTGGTGGCCATCATTGATCTCAATGAAAAGAAAGTTATTGACCTGCTGGATGACGGCCGCAACGTGCCGGTGCCTAAAACCAAACGCAATTATGATACGCCGTCATTGGGTGAACCGCGGGAAGGATTAAAACCTCTGCATATTGTGCAGCCGGAGGGCGTGAGTTTTACCGTGGATGGCTGGAACGTCAGCTGGCAGAACTGGGATTTCCGCGTCGGTTTTACCCCGCGTGAAGGCCTGGTGCTGAACCAGTTAAGTTATACCGACGGCGATAAAAAACGGCCGATTATTTACCGTGCCAGTGTGACCGATATGGCAGTGCCTTACTCGGATACGGCCATTAACCACTATTGGAAATGCGCCTTCGATGGCGGTGAATACGGTCTTGGCCGTCTCGCCAATCAGCTGGAGCTGGGCTGCGATTGCCTGGGGGCCATCCGCTATTTTGATATTCCGGCGGTGGACGATAAAGGCGAACCTTTCCTGATGAAAAATGCCGTGTGCATGCATGAGGAAGACTACGGTACGCTGTGGAAGCACTATGAATTCCGCACCGGTGTATTTGAAGTACGCCGCTCCCGCCGTCTGGTTATTTCCTTCTTCTGTACCGTGGGTAACTACGATTACGGTTTTTACTGGTACCTGTACCAGGACGGCACCATTCAGCTGGAAACCAAACTCACCGGTATTATTCAGACCGCCGGTATGGTGCCGGGCACAACACCCAAACACGGTGGCAAAGTGACGCCGGACATTTATGGCCCGACCCATCAGCATTTCTTTAATGCCCGTCTGCATATGATGCTCGACGGTGAGCAGAACTCGGTGATGGAAACGAATTTCTCACCGGCGCCGGCAGGTGACGATAATCCCTGGGGCAATGTGTTTAACACCGACGCCCGGGTATTGAAAACCGAACAGGAAGCAGCCCGTGAAGCCAATGGCCAGAGCGGCCGCTTCTGGAAAATCATTAACCCCAATGTCAAAAATGAAGTGGGCAATCCGACCGGTTATAAACTGGTGGCAGAGCATAATCCGGTGATGCTGGCACACGCTGAAAGCTATGTTGGCAAGCGTGCCGGTTTTGCCAGTAAACATCTGTGGGTAACCCCCTACGATCCTCAGCAACGCTATGGTAGCGGTGATTATCCGAACCAGAATAAAGGCGATGGCTTCCCGTATTATGCAGAGAAAAACCGCAATATCGAAAACACCGATATCGTGGTATGGCATACCTATGGGCATACCCATGTGTGTAAGCCGGAAGATTTTCCAGTGATGCCGGTGGAGTATGTGGGTTTTACGCTGAAGCCGAATAATTTCTTTAATGCCAACCCGGCGATGGATCTGCCCGGCGGACGTGACGATCAGAGTGTGAACTCAGATCAGGACGCGACTCCCTCGTCTGACAGCGACGGCTGCGCCTGATGAATCCCATGTATGGGGCTGAATGGCTGGATACCGCCGCCGGCATTGTGCTGGTGGTGGTGCTGTGGCGGTTCTGCCGGCGCAGCGGCATGGTTGGCAGTCAGGGTCTGTTTGCGCTGGCCAGTCTGTTATTCCTTATCGGGATGTCTCCCTGGATGGATCAGTACGCCCGTCATTCCCTGTGGCTGCACAGCTGGCAAAGTGTGCTGATTCATCATATGGCGCCATTATTGTGGATGGCAGCGCTGCATCCTGTCTGTGCCCGGCAGCCATTCTGCTCTGCGGGAAAATCGTCGTCTCTGGGGACCCGGGCAACGCAATCCGACCGCCTGCTGATGGTTCTGCTGTTGTTATTTACGCTGCTGACCTGGGGCTGGATGCTGCCGGCACTTCATCCGTTACTGATGGCCAGTGCGGCACTCTATGCTCTGATGAAATGGCTGATGGCGCTGAGCGGCGTCAGCCTGTGTTTTGTGGTTTTCTTTTCGCGGCCGCACAATCACCGCTGGATTTCTTTTACTGTGATCGTCCCTATGCTGCTGATGGGCATAACGCTGATGCTGGCCCGCGACCTGTTCAGTGGGTACCACACCCCACTGACAGCAACTCTGCCGCTACCGGAATTACTGAGCACCGGTTTCTCTCTGCCGGTGTCTGTGGATCAGCGTCTGGCAGGATTTATTTTCTTAATCTCAGCTCTGATTTATTGGGCAGGCGAGCAGATTACCGGACTTGCCCGCCTGGCGCCGCCGGCCCGAGTGGCGGTGGGCGTCTCCCCGAATAAACGCCGGTACTCCTGAGAAAAATAGCCGGTATGAAAAAAACCGACATTGGCGGCGACCGCCGTGACCGATAAATGACTGGTATGCAACTGACGCCGGGCGGCATTTAATTTAACCGCCCGCAGGTATTGCGCCGGTGAGGTGCCGGTGACTCTGGCAAAACTGTAATTCAGAGTACGGCGGGCGATGCCCAGCTGTTTGCACATATCCAGTACACTGGCGGTGGCGCCTTCATCGCTGAGGGCAAAATCATGGCAGCGGCGCACGATATAGTGATGCTGATTGCCCAGCGGTCGGGCACTTTTCTGCAGAGGGTTACTGTCCATTGATCCCGTGTAAATTTCCAGTGCCATTAACAGCAGCTGGTCACGCAGGGCTTTTTCTTTTTGTATTGTCTGTTGTTCAGTGAGTGCCTGACTGTCGTCATTAAGCTGTTCCAGCAGATTGAGCATGGCAATACGTACCTGCTGCAGCCATTGCGGTTTCACCTGCAGGCCATGACTGCGCCGGGCTTTTAATAATGTCTCGTAATCTTCTTCGTTGAGCAGCCCGCTCATCTGATCCTGTTGCAGCGAAATAACGGTGTAGTCTGTATCCGGTGGGCCAACAAAAAAGAAATCTTCATCGCAGGGCAAGAGTGTAATGCCGTTCGCCAGTACACTGCGTGCCTGGTCTGAGGTTTTGCTGCCATCCAGATGAATCGGAATCAATAAGGCAATCTGACCCGCCGGCGTATGGGTATGCTGGGCAACGCCCTGATTCATCCGCTCGCGGAACAGGCGCACCGCATCAAAATGCACATCCTGCAGGAAGCCTTCAAAGCGCCCGGCGGTCAGCTGGTCGTATTCCTGAGGCCAGCTGCTCAGTGACTGCGCATGATGGTTCACTTCATGAAATGTTTCCGACTGAATCAACATAAGAACTCCGCTGTCAGACTTATTACCCAGTTGATAACTCAGGTATTCAGCAAGATACGGGCCTGGCTGCATGGGGTCCGCTGAGGTAAAAATGCTGAAACTGAGTGCAATGGCCGGATGGCGCGCGGCAATATGCCCGTTTGCGGGCATATTGCCGCCGCCGGGTTGTGCTCATTGCGGTGTGGTCATTGCGGTAAAGGAAGGCAGACAAACAAACGCCACGCTGCCTCTGTGTTAACGGGTGCCGTCCGTGGCGTTTTAGCGGATGTTTAAAGTGCTTGCTTAAAGGTCAGGCTTACAGCTTAAAGCGGCCGACACAACCGTGCAGGGATTCCGCCTGCGCAAAGAGATCCTGAATCGTTGCCGCGGCGGAACTGGTCTGCTGCAGCGTCGTGTTGCTGACTTCGACAATCACGCCGAGGTTACGGTTAAGCTCAGCTGCTGTGGCACTCTGTTCTTCCGTCGCCGCAGCAATCTGCAGGTTCATGCCCTCGATATTACCGATAGCATCGCGGATGGCCTGTAAAGCTTCGTCGGCCGCCTGGGCTTCAGTGACACTCTGGCTGGAACGGTCGCTGCTGGCCTGCATTGCGTCAACCGCCCGGGTAATACGTTCCTGCAGCGCGCCGACGGTCTCTTCAATCTGGCGGGTTGATTCGTGGGTACGGCCTGCCAGCTGACGCACTTCATCCGATACCACGGCAAAGCCCCGGCCGGCATCTCCGGCGCGGGCGGCTTCGATCGCGGCATTCAGCGCCAGCAAGTTGGTCTGTTCTGCAATGGCGCGGATCACCGTCATGACCTGGCCGATCTGTTCGCCGGATTCCTGCAGTGCGGAGACTTCTTCGGCACTGGTGCGGATCATCTGAGCCTGCTCGGCGATCACTTCACGCACCCGGCCGACGCGCATGGAGCCTTCCTGCACCTGAATATTACCTTCCTGGGCAGCATTGGATGCCGTCTGTGCATGGGCGGCGACTTCGCGTACTGTGCTTTCCATTTCATTCATGGCGGCGGCAATCTGATCGACTTCCGACTGCTGTTGGTTCACCGCGTCGCGCATTTCATTTCCGCCTTTCTGCAGGCTGGTGGCACTGCCGTTTAACAGTCCGGTGATATCCGCAACCTGAATCATTAACTGATGAATGCGGTCAGTAAAACGGTTAAAGCCATCGGCCAGTTGGGAAATTTCATCCTTGCCGTCGACCGGCAGACGCTGAGTCAGATCGCCTTCACCCTCAGCGATGCCCTGCAGCATGCTGACCATCTTTTTCAGCGGTTTCACCATGCGCCCGGAAATGACGATCAGAATAATGGCCAGTATGATCAGGGCGCTGGCCATCAGCAGGGTGACCTTGAACAGCAGTGAATTCGTGGTGTGGGTAAAGGTATCCATGGGTACTGAAGTGCCCATAATCCAGCCGGGTGTCGACTTGATCGGGTTATAAAGAATAAAAAATGTTTCCCCGTCGCGGGTGTATGTGCCGGACCCGGTTTTTTTCTGCAGGGCGACCCGCCCGGCCGCGGCCATGCTGGCATTTACCGGATCGGTAATGTTGGCTTTCAGAATGGCTTCCTGATCCGGGTAGCCGATAATGCCGCCGGTTTTATCCACAATCCAGCCATAGTCGCCGCGGTTGGTGGACAACTGATTGGCGATTTCAGACAGCTTTTCCATGGTGATGGCGGCCGCCACCATGCCGGTAATACGGTTGCCTTCTTTAATCGGAACCGCAATTACTGAGACCGGCATACCACCGGCTTTGGATTTAACGGGTTCAGACAGCACAGGCTCACCATGGGCCATGACCTCTTTATAGTAAGCACGGGCGCTGAGGTCGAAACTGGAATCCGGTGCATCGGACACGGCACTGCCGTCCGGACGGATATAGATAAGCGCATTAACGGCTTCATTTTTTAATGTATGACTGGCCAGCCATTGCCTGACATCGGACGCTTCCATGCTTGTCAGTTCGCGGGTCTGGGCCAGACTCCAGATCCAGTTTTTATAGCCATCGAGCCAGCGCGTTACTTCGCTGGAGCGGGCACTCAGCTCTTTCTGCAGCATCAGTTTCTGCTGTGCCGGAAGCTCCGTTTTAAGCTCCATTGAAATAACGGTAATAAGAACAGCGAAGACCAGCATTACAGGGGCTAATACAGCCACCATCAGTCTCTGCGAGAGGGATAATGACGCCATGTCGATTCCTTTAATTATTTTATTATCAGTAGTGAGCTTAGACGAAGTAAGAAAAAAATCTCATTTAGTATGGGTATTTATTGGGTAAATAGTCGTAAAAGACAGCACTGATGATAAACAAATCATTTGGTTGGCCTGTGATTTTTTATCCTCTCCCGGCGATCACGGATCAATCTGTTTACTCGGTCGCGTCCGGGGGCCTGAAAACAGCCGGAAAACAGCGGAAAACACTGGGTTATCCGTGGTTTGTAAAATCGCCGGGTAACAAATAAATGCGTTATCATGGGGGTTAAGTTGTGCCAGAAAAGGAATCACTATGAAGCATTTCAGCCGATCAGATTTTCCGCTCAGTGAGGTGCGCCACTATCTTGAGCCCGGGCCGGTATCCTTGATTTCGTCTGCCTGTGATGGCGACACTAATATCATGACGCATGGCTGGCAGACGGTGATGGAGTTTTCCCCATCGCTGGTGGGATGCATGATATCCGCCGGTAATTACAGCTTTGATCTTATCCGTCGCAGTGGTGAATGCGTGATTAATCTGCCCACGGCCGATATGGCGGATGTGGTCAGTAATGTGGGTAACAGCAGCGGTGAAAATATCGATAAATTTACCGAGTTTGGTCTTACGGCGGTCACTGCGGATAAGGTCAGCGCGCCATTAATTGATGAATGTTTTGCCTGCTTTGAATGCGTGCTGTTTGATGATGTGCTGGTGGACAGTTATAACTTTTTTATTTTTGAAGTGGTCAAGGCTCACGTTGCCAGACGTCCGAAAAATCCTGAAACATTACATTATCAGGGCGACGGTCAGTTTATGATTTCCGGTCGCCACATCAGTCGTAAACGGTTATTTACCAAAGTGCTGTAACAGGCATCACGCCGTAACCGGGCAACTATTTCAGTCCGCCAAAACGTTTATAAAAACCGTTGGCGGCCACCGGTAATGGTCCTTCCGCGGTTTCCAGCGA
The DNA here is from genome assembly GCA_002314145.1 of Thalassolituus sp. UBA1087. GTDB lineage: Bacteria > Pseudomonadota > Gammaproteobacteria > Pseudomonadales > Oceanobacteraceae > Venatoribacter. The sequence goes on from DCCG01000006.1 coordinate 15,502, forward strand.
TTCTTCCAGCCACTGCTCTGCAGCCGGGGTCAGTGCGCGGTATATATTGCGGCATAACTGACGGGCGGCGCGGCCTTCCCAGTCGCCGGGCAATAATTCATCCGGCAGCAGAGGGTCACGTAATACCAGTTTGCGGTACTCGTGGATTAACAGGGTACGGGCCAGAAAACATTCCTGCGGGCGCAGATCGGTCAGTTCGCTGACTTCCTGCCACAGCGGGCGGAAGTGGTTGAGAAATTCTTCATACTGCCGTCCGAGTGTCTGCAGATCCCAGCATTCTTTGGTCAGCAGACGTACCGGACGTCCGGCGAGTTCTTCCTGCGGGCGGGTTTCAAACACCACTACATCATCTTCCACGCCGGCGGCAGCGAGAATACTGTGTACCTGCGATGTATTGCAGTTCGGGCTGCCCAGTATCTGTCCCGACAGGGTAGCAAACCCCTGCCAGGTGAGATCGCCGAGCAGTTGTTTGCGCTGCTCGCTGTCCAGCCGGTTGGTCAGCACCAGACACCAGGAGCCGTCCCAGGGCTGATCATGTTCACTGTAAACCCGGCGGAAAGCCTGCTCAAAACGACGCCGGCCGGAACCGGTGAGACTGTAATAACTGCGTCGTCCGACACGATCACTCATCAGCCAGCCTTCCTGGGTCAGGCGGAATATGGTGGTACGCATCAGGCGCTCGTTGATGCCCATGGGCTCCAGCAGTTTGATCAGTGCGCCCAGCCAGACGGTACCGCCATGGGGTTCAATGGAATCACCGTAGACGGTAATTACCAGAGAAGACGCACGCAGTGGTTTCTGGCTGCGGAAGCGTTCGGTCAGGGGGCCCAGTGAAGTGAGTTTTGTCATTGGCGGGTCGTTGTTTCGTCCGTTGTTCTGATTGAATTGTTCTGATTAAAAAGATCCTGAAAACAGCAACAGGGTATCAGTGTCCTGTTCAGGCTGCATTATAAGAGCTTTGGCTGTGTATGGTATGCCGGGATATTCACGGGACCGGATGCTCCCCTGACGGACGCTGCGTATCGTGCATTCCACCCAGGGGCTGGTGATCACCGGTCTGCAGTGACGGCCGCTGGTCTTCGCTTGCTGTCAGTGGTGTGCATTCCACCATGGAGCGGATGCTGCGCAGGGTCAGATCAATGTACTGACGGGTTCCCGTTTGTTTCCAGGCTAACTCCTGATCCGACACTCTGCGTTTCACGTCTGCCGGTGCCCCCATCACCATAGAGCGCTGTGGGCACTCAAACCGCGCTTTAACAAAAGACGAGGCGGCGACAATCGACTCAGGTCCGATCTCGGCATAGTCCATCACCACCGCATTCATGCCGACCAGCGTATCTTCGCCAATCACACAGCCATGCAGAATGGCGCCATGGCCAATATGGCCGTGGCGTTTAATGCGCGTCACCGTGTCCGGAAAGCCGTGCACAGTGCAGTTGTCCTGCAGGTTCGATTCTTCTTCCATCACGATCTGACCAAAGTCCCCGCGCAGGCTGGCACAGGGTCCGACATAACAGCCGGCGCCGATCATCACATCGCCGATCAGGACGGCGGTGGGGTGCACGTAAGCGCTGGGGTGAACCACAGGGGTAACACCATCAATGCGGTAGCAGGGCATGAAGCAATCCTCTCAGTACGCCGTACCGGTTGCTGTGTACTCCGGCAGCGCAGACAGCGGCTCAGTGTTCACAGTAAAACATAATACGGTATTCATATTTATTATTGATTTTGTGTATCAAAACATAAAAACAAATGGCCTGTGAAGTATCTTATAAACACAAAATTACTGGGGTTTTTAGTGTTTTTGTATCATTTTGGGCCAGTCAATCAGGCTCGAAAGATGCGCTAATCAGCGCTTAAAGCCCGTATTATCTGGGGTTATACCGGCAATCAGTAAAAAGCGATACGTAAAGATTTAAAAAACATGTTGTTTTGTATCTTAAATTCATGCAGTTTGAATAAAAGCGATACACAACTGCAGCAACAATCTGTCAGCGCAGAAATAAAAAAGCAGGTGATCGCGGCCGACCCGCTACAAAAACAACACCGGGCAGGTAAGAAAAGGTACTCACATGACAACCGAGAATTTCCATACCCTGACTGTTGAGACAGTCAGTGCGGGGGTTTGGCTGGTCCGGCTCAACCGCCCGCAGGCGCTTAATGCCCTCAATACTGAGCTGTTGGGCGAGCTGAGCGCTGTCCTCGATCATGCCGAAATGACGGAGGACGTCCGTGCGCTGGTGCTGACCGGCAGTACGCGGGCGTTTGCCGCCGGTGCTGACATCAATGAGATGGCGGCGCTGGATATGGTCGGCATCCTTAATGATCCGCGCCAGCAGCACTGGCAGCGTATTACCCGCTTCAGTAAACCGTTAATCGCCGCCGTGAATGGTTTCTGCCTGGGTGGCGGCTGTGAGCTGGCGATGCACGCCGACATTCTGATTGCCGGCCATGACGCTGAATTCGGCCAGCCGGAAATCAATCTCGGCATCATGCCGGGCGCTGGTGGTACACAGCGCCTGCTGCGTGCGGTGGGCAAATCCATGGCCATGCAGATGGTACTCAGTGGTCAGCCCATCAGCGCACAGCAGGCACTGCAATGTGGCCTGGTGAGTGAAATTACCCAACCTGAAATGACCGTCGAACGGGCACTGGCGCTGGCTTGCAGGATAGCCACCAAAGCACCGCTTGCTGTGCGCCTGGCGAAAGAAGCCATTCTGCGCGGCATGGATGCGGATCTGAGTACCGGTCTGCGCTACGAACGTCAGGCCTTCACACTGCTGGCGGCTACGGATGACCGTAACGAAGGCATCGCAGCCTTCCGGGAAAAACGTCAACCCGGTTTCAGCGGTCGCTGAAGCCAGAACCGGATCGGGAGTTATTTCTCCATGAAGTTTGAACACATTATTTATTCAGTGGATGCCGGTGTGGCCTTGCTGAGCCTGAACCGGCCACAGGCACTGAACAGCTTTAACGAAGCCATGCATCTGGAAGTGCGCGAAGCACTGAAAATGACGGCGGACAATCCTGAAGCGCGGGTATTGTTGTTAACCGCTGAGGGCCGTGGCTTCTGCGCCGGTCAGGATCTGTCTGACCGCAACGTGGCACCGGATGCCGATATGCCCGATCTGGGGCTGTCGATCGAAAAATTCTACAACCCCATGATCCGCCGTCTGCAGCAGCTGCCGATGCCGGTGATCTGTGCGGTGAACGGTGTGGCAGCCGGCGCCGGAGCCAATATTCCGCTGGCCTGTGATCTGGTGCTGGCGGCACGTTCAGCAAAATTTATTCAGGCGTTCTGCAAAATCGGACTGGTACCGGATTCCGGCGGCACCTGGTTTCTGCCGCGCCTGATCGGTATGGCCCGCGCCAAACAGTTAGCTCTGCTTGGTGAGCCGTTAAGCGCAGAACAGGCGCTGGCGTGGGGCATGATTTATCGCGTCACCGACGACGAGGCGCTGCGCGACGAAGCCCTGGTGCTGGCCCGTGAACTGGCTACGCAGCCTACCGTGGGGCTGGGCTATATCAAGCGCGCGCTTAATCACAGCGTCAGCAATAGTTTTGATGAACAGCTGATTCTGGAGCGTGATCTGCAGAGCCTGGCTGGCCGTACCGACGATTACCGCGAGGGCGTGGCTGCGTTTATGGCCAAGCGTCCGGCAGAATTTAAGGGGCGCTGAGATGAAAGCTCTGAATACGTCTGTGATCTGTGGCGTGATCGGCGCCGGTGCCATGGGGGCGGGGATTGCCCAGGTGGCTGCCCAGGCCGGGCACAGTGTGTTGCTGTACGACAACCGTGAAGGCGCGGCCAGCACGGCCATTGAAACAATTGAGCGCCAGCTCACCCGGCTGGTGGAAAAAGGCAAATTTACGGCAGAGCAGGTGGCGGGCATCATCGGCCGTCTGCAACCGGCAGACTCACTGAGTGATTTTGCCGGCGCCGGGTTTGTGCTGGAAGCCATTGTCGAAAACCCGGATGTAAAACGCGGCTTATTAGAGCAGCTGGAAAGCATCTGCAGCGCCGATTGCATCCTGGCCACCAATACCTCATCGCTGTCGGTCACCAGTCTTGGTGCCGGCCGTCAGCATCCGCAGCGTATTGTCGGTATGCACTTTTTTAATCCGGCGCCGGTGATGAAACTGGTGGAAGTAGTCTCCGGTCTGGAAACCGATAAAGCCATTGCTGAATGTGTCTTTGCCACTGCCAAAGCCTGGGGCAAGGAGCCGGTGTATGCCCGCTCAACGCCGGGCTTTATCGTGAACCGCGTGGCGCGTCCTTTTTATGCCGAAAGTCTGCGTCTGTTGCAGGAGCAGGCCGCTGACTGCGCTACGCTGGATGCCATTATGCGCGAGGCCGGAGGCTTCCGCATGGGCGCCTTTGAGCTGACCGATATGATTGGTCACGACGTCAATTACGCTGTGACCAAATCCGTATTTGATGGCTATTACGGCGATTTCCGTTTTCAGCCTTCGCTGATTCAGAAAGAACTGGTGGATGCCGGCCTGCTGGGCCGTAAATCCGGCCGGGGCTTTTATTCCTGTTCTGAGAATGCCGTTAAGCCAGAAGCCGGCAGTGTAAGTGTGAGCGGTGATCCCGTACCCGGCTGCACGGTGCTGGGCGACAGCGGTGTTCTCAGTTCTCTTGTATCACGTCTGGCATCGGCCGGTGTGATGGTGACCTCAGAGTCGTCTTCTGATGCCTGTGTATTGCGTATCGGCAGTGCCACCGTGGCACTCACCGATGGCCGCATGGCCTGTCAGCGTGCCCGCGACGAGGGCTTAAACAATCTGGTGCTGGTGGATCTGGCGCTGGATTACAGCCAAAGCGGACGTCTGGCAGTCAGCCGTGCAGCCAACACCTCTGATGCTGCGCTGCAGCAGGTCGCTGACTGTTTTGCTAAAGCCGATATCCGCATCAGTGAAGTCAGTGATGTTCCGGGTCTGGTGGTGATGCGTACGGTGGCCATGCTGGCCAATGAAGGCGCCGATACCGTGCTGCACGGCGTGGCCAGTGCAGCCGGTGTGGATACCGCCATGCGTGCCGGAGTGAATTATCCACGCGGCCCGCTGTTGTGGGCTGAGCAACTGGGGCTGCCGGAAACACTGGCCGTACTGGAGAACCTGCAACAGGCGTATGGCGAAGAGCGTTATCGCCCGTCGCTGTTGCTGCGCCGCCTGGCACTGCAGGGAGGACGTTTTCATGGCTGAAATCAGCGAACTGAAGAACAGCCCGGCGGACATGAGCGCCACCGAACTGGCGCAGGCCTGTGCCGATGAGCTGCTGCGGCGCGACGACGCCAGCCAGTATCTGGGCATGAAAATGACCGATGTGGCGCCGGGCGAGGCCCGCATGAGCATGGTGGTGCAGGAATTCATGCTGCAGGGCCACAAAACCTGTCATGGCGGCTACCTGTTTACGCTGGCGGATTCGGCCTTCGCCTTCGCCTGTAATACCTATAACCAGGCCACCGTTGCCATTGGCTGCAGTATTGATTATGTCGCACCGGCTTACGCCGGTGATCACCTCACTGCCAGCGCCAGAGAGCGTTCGCGCAGTGGCCGTACCGGTAACTATGACGTGGAAATCCGTAATCAGGACGGTGCCCTGATCGCCATGTTCCACGGTCGTTCCTATCGTATTCGTGGCGACATTCTGCCACAGGAGAACGCTGATGACTGATGCTCTGATAATTGATGCGATCCGCACGCCCATTGGCCGTTACGGCGGCGCTTTATCCGCTGTGCGGGCCGATGATCTCGGCGCGGTGCCGATGAAAGCCCTGATCGCGCGCAACCCGTCTCTCGACTGGTCGCAGCTGGATGACGTGATTTACGGCTGCGCCAATCAGGCCGGCGAAGACAACCGCAATGTGGCGCGTATGTCGGCGCTGCTGGCCGGCCTGCCGGTGTCGGTGCCGGGCACCACAGTGAACCGGTTATGCGGTTCCGGGATGGATGCCGTGGGGATGGCGGCACGTGCGATCCGCGCCGGTGAAGCCGGACTGATGCTGGCTGGTGGTGTGGAGTCTATGTCGCGTGCGCCTCTGGTGATGGCCAAGGCAGAGCAGGCTTTCAGCCGCAAAGCAGAGATCTTCGATACCACCATTGGCTGGCGCTTTGTAAACCGTCTGATGAAGTCGGATTTTGGTATCGACTCTATGCCGGAAACCGCTGAAAACGTGGCGCAAGACTTCAATATTAACCGCGAAGATCAGGATGCATTTGCGCTGCGTTCGCAACAGAAAACCGCCGCCGCGCAGGAAAACGGCCGCCTCGATCGCGAGATCACTGCGGTCACCATTGCGCAGCGCAAAGGCGATGCGCTGGTGGTCAGCCGTGATGAGCATCCGCGGGCTTCTACCACCGCGGAAGCGCTGGCCAAACTGGGAACGCCTTTCCGCAGCGACGGCAAAGGCACGGTGACTGCCGGTAATGCCTCCGGCGTGAACGATGGCGCCTGTGCCCTGCTGCTGGCCAGTGAGGCGGCGGCTGAACAACATGGTCTGCGGGCCCGTGGCCGCGTACTGGGCATGGCAACCGCGGGCGTGGAACCACGGATTATGGGTATTGGACCGGCTCCGGCAACCCGTAAAGTACTGGCCCGGACCGGCCTGACGCTGGCGGACATGGATGTGATCGAATTAAACGAAGCCTTTGCCGCCCAGGGGCTGGCGGTGCTGCGTGAGCTGGGGCTGGACGATGATGATCCACGCGTCAATCCCAACGGCGGCGCCATTGCCCTGGGTCATCCGCTGGGCATGAGCGGGGCACGTCTGGTGACGACGGCTCTGAATGAACTGGAAGTGCAGAACAAACGTTATGCCCTGTGCACCATGTGTATTGGTGTCGGGCAGGGGATCGCCATGGTGATTGAGCGCCTGTGATCGCAACTTAACCGGGCTGGCCCATCCGTAACATAAGTATAAAAGATGCGGCAGGCCTGTTTCAGTCATAATCCATGAGGCAACGCCCATGAGTACAAAAATAAAAGAGAGACTCAGCATGAATATCCGACAGCAATTCAAACCGGATCAGCTTGATCCGATGGAACATGCCAGCATTGATGAACTGCGTGCGCACCAGCTGGAGCGCCTGAAGTGGAGCGTCAGTCATGCCTACGACAATGTTCCTCTGTACCGTCAGCGCTTTGATGCCGCAGGTGTGCACCCGCAAGACATTCAGTCGCTGGATGATCTGGCCAGACTGCCGTTCACCACCAAAACCGATCTGCGCGATAACTACCCGTACGGTATGTTCGCCACACCGATGGAAGACATAGTGCGTCTGCACGCCTCCAGCGGTACCACTGGCCAGCCGACCGTGGTGGGTTATACCCAGCGCGATATCGATAACTGGGCCAATCTGGTGGCCCGTTCTATCCGCGCCGCCGGTGGACGTCCCAGCGATAAAGCGCATATCTCCTATGGCTATGGGCTGTTTACTGGTGGTCTGGGGGCTCATTACGGTGCTGAGCGTCTGGGCTGTACTGTGATTCCCATGTCCGGTGGGCAGACCGAGAAACAGGTGCGCCTGATCCGTGATTTTGATCCGGACATCATCATGGTGACCCCGTCTTACATGCTCAATATCGCCGATGAGATGGAGCGCCAGGGCATTGATCCGCACACCCTGAGTCTGCGTCTGGGCATTTTCGGGGCCGAGCCCTGGACCGACGAGCTGCGCCGTTCGGTGGAACAGCGCATGGGTATCCGCGCCATGGATATTTATGGGCTGTCGGAAATTATGGGGCCGGGGGTGGCGATGGAATGTGCTGAAACCCAGGATGGCCCGACCGTGTGGGAAGACCATTTCTATCCGGAAATTATTAATCCTGAAACCGGCGAAGTACTGCCGGACGGTGAACTGGGCGAGCTGGTCTTTACCACGCTGAGTAAAGAAGCCCTGCCGATGATCCGTTACCGCACCCGTGACCTGACCCGTCTGTTGCCGGGCACCGCACGCCGTATGCGCCGCATCGACAAAATCACCGGACGCAGCGATGACATGATGATTATCCGTGGCGTTAACGTATTCCCGACCCAGATCGAGGAAGAAGTGGTTAAAGTTAAACAGCTTTCTGATGAATATCAGATACACCTGTATCGCAATGGCAATATGGACAGCATGGAAGTGCATGTGGAATTACGTCCGGAATTCTCTCATCTGAATGAATCCGAAACCCGCGATGTCGTCGCTGAGCTGCGGCACCATGTGAAATCATCGGTCGGTATTACGGTGGGCGTTAATGTCTTTCCAAGCGGTGGTATAGCACGCTCAGAAGGTAAAGCTAAACGGGTATTTGATCAGCGTAACGGCTGATTAAACACAGATAATCAGGTTAGCCAGGCGGCGTTTATGCGCTGCCGGGTGATGGGTGGGCGCTGCCCGATGCGCCTCGCGGGACAGGTATTTAACACTTTTAATATGATACAAAAAAAGTAATTATTTTTTATTTTTAGTGTCATATAAGATGGGTAAAGGATACAGCCCGCAGACATAACCGGAGACAGAATTATGTATGCACAAATGGTGGATACCGGCGTAAAGCAGGTAAAAAGTCTGGATGAAATGGACGCGGAAGAACGCGCTTTCCAGCAAAAAATTGATGCTGAAGTAAAAATTGAAGCAAAAAACTGGATGCCGGAAGGCTACCGCAAAACCCTGATCCGTCAGATTTCCCAGCACGCCCACTCGGAAGTGGTAGGCATGCTGCCGGAAGGTAACTGGGTGACCCGCGCGCCGACCTTTAAACGCAAACTGCAGCTGATGGCAAAAATTCAGGATGAGGCCGGCCATGGTCTTTACCTGTACAGCGCGATGGAAACCCTGGGCGCCGACCGGGATGAAGAAATCGACAAACTGCACAGCGGCAAAGCCAAATATTCCAGCATCTTTAATTATCCGACGCTGAACTGGGCGGATATGGGAGCCGTTGGCTGGCTGGTGGATGGTGCTGCCATTGTGAATCAGGTAGTGCTGCAGCGTACCTCGTACGGACCCTATTCCCGCGCCATGATCCGTATCTGTAAGGAAGAAAGTTTTCACCAGCGCCAGGGGTACGAAATTCTTCTGCACATGATGCAGCACGGCAATGAGGCACAGAAAGAGATGGTGCAGGACGCCATTAACCGTCTGTGGTGGCCATCGCTGATGATGTTTGGTCCCAGCGATGCAGACTCTCCCAACAGTGCACAGTCCATGGCGTGGAAAATTAAACGCCATACCAATGATGAACTGCGTCAGCGTTTTATTGACCAGACGGTACCGCAACTTGAATTCCTCGGCTGTACAGCACCGGACCCGGATCTGAAATGGAACGAAGAACGCGGCCATTACGATTTCGGCGTTATTAACTGGCAGGAGTTTTACGACGTGCTGAAAGGTTACGGCCCCTGTAACCGTGAGCGCATCGAAACCCGGCGTCAGGCCATCGATAACGGCGCCTGGGTACGCGAAGCCGCCGTGGCTCATGCCAATAAGAAAAAGCAGCGCTCAGTTGCCTGACACCAACATCTGACAGCAAACAATAATAACGGCCGGCAACTAACGGCCGGGGAGTAAAACATTATGTCGCAATGGACCCTTTTTGAAGTTTTTGTACGCAGTAAGCACGGCCTGAATCACAAGCACGTCGGCAGTGTGCATGCCGCTGATGATCAGATGGCGATTGAAAATGCGCGCGATCTTTATACCCGCCGTAACGAAGGCGTCAGCATCTGGGTGGTGCCATCCGCAGCCATTACTGCCACCGCCACGGATGAAAAAGAACCTTTGTTTGATCCGTCGGAAGACAAGGTATACCGCCACGCCAGTTTTTATGAACTGCCGGATGAAGTCGGACATATGTGAGGCTGATGTGATGAAAAAATACGATGAACTGACGGAATTTCTGCTGCGTATGGGCGACAGTGCCCTGGTTCAGGGACAACGTTTATGTGAGTGGTGTGGCCGTGCCCCGGCACTGGAAGAAGAAATGGCGCTGATGAACGTCGGCCTTGACCTGGTTGGCCAGGCACGTAACTGGCTGGACTATGCCGCACAGCGTATTAACGATGGCCGTGATGCCGATATGCTGGCGTTCCGCCGTGATGAGCGCGACTACCGCAACCTGTTATTGGTTGAACAGCCGAATGGTGATTTCGCCGTCACCATGAGCAAACAGTTTCTGTACGACGCCTGGCAATTTCATTTGCTGGAGGCGTTAACCGAATCAGCAGATCAACAGGTGGCTGCCATTGCGGCCAAGTCACTGAAAGAAGTGATTTACCACCTGCGCCGTTCATCCGAATGGGTTGAGCGTCTGGGCGATGGTACCGAAGAAAGTCATCAGCGAATGGCTGCCGCCATCGATACGCTGTGGCGTTTTACTTTCGAATTTCAGGAAACCGACGCGGTCGTCGACAGCCTGTCAGAAAGCGGAATTATTCCCGATGCCGGTGCGCTTAAACAGCAATGGCAGCAGACCGTGGCGAAGGTTTTTACCGATGCGACTTTATCGGTACCGGAAGATGCACGCAGTTTTTACCTGAGTGGTCGTGAAGGAATGCATACGGAACACCTGGGTATTCTGTTGGCAGAAATGCAGTTCTTACAGAGAGCGTATCCGGATGCGAGCTGGTGATCTGATTTCAACCGACAGCACGGCATCGCTGCGACTGCGTGGTGATGACGCGGATCTGAACTTCGCCTGGCAGGTGCTGGCGGATGTTCCGGACCCGGAAGTGCCGGCGGTCAGTGTCGTGGATCTTGGCATAGTACGTTCCGTTACCTGGTGTGACGATCGTCTGTATGTGCAGGTCACGCCGACCTACTCAGGGTGTCCGGCGACGGAATTTATTGAAGAAATGATCCGCGAAGCATTACAGGCCGCCGGTTTTGTTAATCCGCAGCTGACACAGAAACTGGATCCGGCCTGGACCACAGATTGGATCACTGCAGAAGGGCGGGAAAAATTACGGGCTTTTGGTATTGCCCCTCCCACCGGCAGCGCCAGTAAACGCTCACTGCTGGGAGAAAGCGGGGAAGTCCATTGCCCGCACTGCGACAGCAGCAATACCCGGCAGTTGAGTGAATTCGGCTCCACAGCCTGTAAAGCCCTGTATCGCTGCGACGACTGCCTGGAACCGTTTGATTACTTTAAGTGCATCTGACGCCCTGTGTATAAGCACGTCAGACAACAATAATAACGCCATTGTTGGCCAGATAGTCTGTGCCGGATGGTGCAGAAACGCTGAGATGGCACAACCAGTGACCCGGGTTTCACCCTCAGAGGTTGCGGTTAAAAGGAGACGATAATGACAAGATTTCATTCCCTGACAGTGGCGGATAAACGCAGAGAAACCCGTGATTCCGTTTCACTGGCATTCAGCATTCCCGGTGAACTGGCCAGTGATTTTAATTTTAAACAAGGCCAGTATCTGACACTGAAAACCGACATTAATGGTGAAGAAGTGCGCCGTTCCTATTCCATCTGCAGTGGTGTTAATGATGGTGAAATCCGTGTTGCCATTAAGAAAGTGCCGGGTGGTCTGTTTTCCTCTTTTGCCAATGACTCACTCTCCGTTGGCGATGCCCTGGAGGTTATGCCTCCTATGGGCTCTTTTTATTCTGAGCTGGACCCGGCCCGTAAAGGCCACTATCTGCTGGTGGCCGCCGGCAGTGGCATTACGCCGATTCTGTCGATTGCCAGAACGACGCTGGAAACAGAACCCGACAGTGAAATCACCCTGCTGTACGGTAACCGTGCAACCTCGTCCACCATGTTCCGTGAGCAGCTGGAAGATTTAAAAAATGAATACCTGGGTCGCTTTAATCTGATTTTTATTTTCAGCCGGGAACAACAGGATATCGATCTTTATAACGGCCATATTGATGCCGATAAATGCCGTGCGCTGTTCAGCCGCTGGATTGATGTGAAAAGCCTGGATGGAGCTTTTATCTGTGGTCCGCAACTGATGACCGAAACTGTGCGTGACATTCTGAAAGAATGTGGCGCGGCAGCTGAAAAAATACATTTTGAGCTTTTCACCGCCGCCGGCAGCGCCGGTGAAGTACGCCAGAAACAGGAACAACGTGCTCAGGCAGCGCAGGCACATACGGATATGACAGAAGTCACTGTGATCCGTGACGGCCGTGCCATGAGTTTTGACCTGCAGCAGAACACTCAAAGCCTGCTGGAAGCGGGTAATGAAAACGGCGCCGACCTGCCGTTCTCCTGTACTGCCGGTGTCTGTTCGACCTGTAAATGCAAAGTCATTGAAGGCGAAGTGGATATGGACGTCAGTCTCGGTCTGGAGGATTACGAAGTGGAAGCCGGTTATGTGCTTTCCTGTCAGTCGTATCCGGTATCTGACAAGGTCGTGCTCGACTTTGATGAAATCTGATTACGCGCAACCGTACTGAACAAATAAAAAATAACTCAACGCAGAATATTCAACGCAAAGCGGAGGCAAGTATGTCAGCCCCGACATTACAGAGTTTTATCGCCGGCCAGTGGCTGGGAGAGAAAGCAGCACAGTCACTGCGCAGTGCTGTTAATGGTGAGGTGATTTATCACACTCATGAAGAACAGATCGATTTTGCGCAGTCGCTCGACTTTGCCCGCAGCAAAGGTCAGCAATCCTTGCTGGATATGGATTTTCAGACCCGTGCATCCTGCCTGCGTGCCCTGGGTAAGTACCTGATGGAGCATAAAGAAAGTCTGTATAAGATATCGGCCCTGACCGGCGCCACCCGTGCCGACAGCTGGGTGGATATTGAGGGTGGTGCCGGCACCCTGTTCGCGTATGCCAGCCTGGGGCGCCGCGAACTTCCCTCCGGCAACTTAATTCATGAAGGCGATGCCATGCCGCTGGGCCGTGAAGGTCAGTTCTGTGGCTCTCATATTCTGGTGCCGCGTCGTGGTGTGGCGGTGCATATTAATGCCTTTAACTTTCCGGTGTGGGGCATGCTGGAAAAGTTTGCACCCAATTTTCTGGCGGGTATGCCGTGCATTGTTAAACCGGCGTCGTCGACCAGTTATCTGACGGAAGCGGCGGTGCGTCTGATGCACGAATCCGGTCTGCTGCCGGAAGGCAGTCTGCAGCTGGTTATTGGCCGTACCGGTGATCTGCTGGATCGTCTTCAGGGACAGGATATGGTGACCTTTACCGGTTCCGCCAGTACCGCGGCCATGCTGCGCACTAACGACAACCTGATTAAAAATTCCGTTCCTTTTAATGCCGAAGCCGATTCCCTTAACTGCGCCATTCTGGCACCGGACGTTACTCCGGATGATGTGGAGTTTGATTTATTCGTCAAAGAAGTCGCACGGGAAATGACAGTTAAAGCAGGACAGAAATGTACCGCCATCCGCCGGGTTCTGGTGCCGGAAAACCGCCTGGATGCGGTGGCGGATAAACTGTCAGCGCGGCTGGCAAAAATGACCGTCGGTGATCCGGAGCTGGAAGGCGTGCGTATGGGTGCGCTGGCATCTCATGATCAGCAGAAAGATGTCCGGCATCAGCTGGAAGCGCTGATGGCCAGCAGTGACGTTGTATGTGGCAACAGCCGCGATTTTTCTGCCCGGGGTGAAGGCACTGACAAGGGCGCCTTTTTTGAACCCACCGTGCTGGTGAATAACACACCGGATGCAGACGGCGGTGCTCACGATATTGAGGCCTTTGGTCCGGTCAGCACTCTGATGCCTTACCGTGATACAGAGCATGCACTGGCACTGGCAGCACGGGGTAAAGGGTCTCTGGTTTCGACCCTGGTCACCCGTGATCCGGCGATTGCCGCTGATATGGTTCCGGTGATGGCCTCCTGGCATGGCCGTGTGCATATTCTGGACGAAAGAGCAGCGAAAGAATCCACCGGTCACGGTTCTCCGCTGCCGTTATTAAAACACGGCGGGCCCGGGCGTGCCGGTGGTGGTGAAGAGCTGGGCGGTATCCGCGCAGTGAAACATTATCTGCAGCGTGCTGCGCTGCAGGGATCTCCCACCATGCTCACGGCGGTAAGCCGGGAATATGTACGCGGTGCGGATGTCATTGAAAACGATGTGCACCCCTTCCGGCGCCATTTTGATGAGCTGCAGATCGGTGAGTCGCTGCTGACTCATCGCCGTACTGTCACGGAAGCCGACATTGTGAATTTCGGTTGTCTGTCCGGTGATCACTTCTATATGCATTTTGACGAATTAGCCGCGCGTGACTCTCAGTTTGAGCAGCGTATTGCCCATGGCTATTTTGTTCTGTCAGCCGCCGCCGGGCTGTTTGTTTCACCCGGGGCCGGGCCTGTACTGGCCAACTATGGACTGGATAACCTGCGCTTTATTACACCGGTCGGCATCGGCGATACCATCCAGGCCCGGCTCACCTGTAAGCGCAAAATTGATCAGGGTAAAGAAAGCCCGAAAGGCGAACCGCAGGGCGTTGTCGCCTGGGATGTTGAAGTCACAAATCAGGAGGGTGAACTGGTAGCCAGCTACGACATTTTAACCTTAGTCAAAAAGCGCGAATGAGCAGGGGGCCAGAGGCCTTCTGAGCTCATAAAAATAACAAAGAGCAACACACAAACAAAAAGGTACTGAGATGATAAAAATAAAAAACTACGCCGCTGTTCCGGCATTACTGATGACCGCTGCCTGGGCGTTTCCGGCTGCCGCGGCAGACAATGCTGCACTGGAATCCCGGCTGGCAGAACTGGAAAGCCGGCTCGCGGATATGGAAAGCAGTTCTTCTGCGCCGGGTATAACAATCGGTGATACCACGCTCAGTGTGGGCGGCTATATCAAAGCGGATATGGTGTATAAAAACCATGGCAACGTCGGTGCCAATGCGACAGTTTTCGCGCGCCAGCATGTGGCAGCGGTTGATGAAGATGCTGAAAGCACCATCGATATGACTGCCCGTGAATCCCGTCTGTGGGTGAAAACCAGCAGTATGCAGGGTGGTAAAGAACTGACCACGTATCTGGAACTGGATTTTTACGGGTCTGACGGCAGCGAGATGGTGTCGAATAATTTCGATCCGCGTCTGCGCCATGCCTATGGTAAGTGGGGCAATCTGTTAATCGGTCAGACCTGGTCGACCTTTGTGGACCCGGCTCATTTCGGTGAACTGAATGCCTTTGGTCAGCATGCTTCCACCATTTTTATCCGTCAGACCCAGGTGCGTTATACGCAGCCGTTCAGCGGCGGTAATGTCATGCTGGCACTGGAAAATCCTCAGGATGGTGATGACACCAGCAAAACCCCCGACATGGTGGTACGCGTTAACTTTGACGGCGACTGGGGACATGCTTCCGTCGGTGCGTTAGGGCGGGAACTTTCCGATGGTAATGAGCAGACCTTTGCTTCGGCTTATAGTCTGACCGGCAAGTTGAAACTGCCCACCGGTGGGGATATCCGGGCACAATATAATAGCGGTAATCTTGGCCGTTATATGGGCGTCGCCGCCTATCCGGATGAAGATGCAACCGCATCGGATCTGGACGCTTTCAAAAGCAGTGGTTACTCCCTTGCCCTGCGCCATCCGTGGAGCAAACAATTTGCTTCTAACCTGATGTACTCCGCCACCGACGCTGACAGTGATGTGGTTGCCGGCGGGCTGGAATCCTCATCCTCTCTGCACGTAAACCTGATGTATTACGCCACACCCAAAATCCGCTTTGGGGCGGAGTATTCGCAGTGGGAAACCGAAAGTCAGACCGCTGCCGGGAAGGATGATAAGAGTCTGGACATTGTGCAGCTTTCAACCCGTTTCATGTTCTGAGGCATCAGACATGACCGCGTGATATCTGTTTCTCCTTTCAGATATCACGCCCTATAAAAAATAATTACTCAGCAAGGTGATCAACATGATTTCAATAAAAAAAATCGCATCCGCTGGTCTGTTAGCAACAACACTGCTGGCTTCATTTAACGCGGCTGCAGAAACCATTCTGCGGGTGGGCACCTGGTTACCGCCCACCGATAAACAGAACGAAGTGGTCTGGCCGACCTGGGCCAAATGGGTAGAAGAAGCAACGGAAGGCCGGGTTAAAGTCAAACTCGAGTACGGCATGGGGCACCCGAAAACTATGTTCCAGTTGGTCGAGGATGGCATTGTTGATGCCTCTTTCAGTTTTCATGGTTACGTGCCGGGCCGTTTTAAACTGCCTCAGATTGTAGAAGAGCCAGGACTGGGAGTAGGGGCGGAAGCGGCTTCCGTGGCGTTGTGGCGTGTGTACGATCAGTATCTGCGTGAGGCCGGTGAATTTGAAGGCCTGCAGGTACTGGCAATGTTTTCTCATGGGCCCGGCACAATTCAGTCTAATTTTCCGATCCATTCGCTGGCGGATATCGAAGGTAAAAAAATCCGTGTTGGCGGTGGCGTACAGTCTGAACTGGCAGAACGCATGAAACTGACCCCGGTTGGCGCCCCCGCCACCAAAGCCTACGAAATGCTGCAACAGGGTGTGATTGACGGCATTTTTATGCCGATGGCACAGCAGAAAAGTCTGCGCCTGAATGAGGTAACCAAACACATCACGGTATTCCCGGCCGGTATGTATATGGGCAGCTTCTCCATGTTTATCAGTCCGTACTTTATGGAAGACCTGGATGAACGCGACCGTGAAGCCATTCTGTCTGTTTCCGGTGAAAAACTGTCGGCGCTGGCGGGCCGCGCCTGGGAAGAAGGCGACAGAGAAGGCTATGCCGAAGCCCGTAAGGCCGGCGTGGAAATTAATCAGCTGAGCCCGGATTCAGCGCTGGCAAAAGAATTTAATCAGATGATTAAAGGGATGGATGCCAAATGGGTTGAATCTGTATCTGACCGTGATGTAGATGCCCCGGCGGTAATGAAAGCGCTGCGCGATATTGCCCACAGCTATCAGCCGGCACAAACCACTCTGGCGGAAGAATAATCATGTCTGTGTCTGACTGGGTATCAGAACACTATCAGGAAAAAGGGCCGGTTAAATGGCTGGCCTTTTCTCTTGAAAGCGTCGCTGCCTGTGTTCTGTTCGCGCTGGTATTGCTGACCTGTGTGGATGTGGTCGGGCGTTACTTTTTCGGCAATGCGGTTAACGGCAGTACCGAAATGACGGAAATCGCGCTGGCGATGATCGTCTTTGCAGAAATGCCGGTGATTACCTGGCGCGGCGGCCATGTGGTGGTCGACCTGCTCGACCGCTATATGAATTACTGGCTGGTAAAAGCACTGGGACTTCTGTCTGTCATTCTGGTGGCCGGTGCATTTTATGCACTGGCAGGCCGGATGTGGTATCTGGCTGAGCGTTCATTGCGCAGGGATGTGGTGACTGAATACCTTGAAATTCCTACAGGTTATATCGTCCAGTATATCTCTGTGATGAGTTATATCTGCGCGGTCATGATGATCAGTTATGGCCTGTATCGTGTGATTAAAGAAAAGTAATCACATTAAAACCAACTGCTGAGATTTAGGTTGCGTTATGACTGTCGCATTGATTGGCTTTGCCATCCTTCTTTTTCTGATTATTGTGGTCCGCATTCCGATTGCGTTTGCCATGGGATTTACCGGCTTTTTTGGCTTTGCGTATCTGCAGGGGCTGGGCTTCGATAACCTGCTGGATTTCCGCTGGACCGGCGTGCTTTCCATGGCTTCTAACCGTGTCATCGATACGGTGCAGGAATACGGTCTGTCGGTGATTCCTCTGTTTATTCTGATGGGCAATCTGGTGACAAACTCCGGGTTGTCACAGGCCCTTTACCGGGCCTCCAACGCCTTTCTTGGCCATCATAAAGGAGGCCTGTCGATGGCCACGGTGGTTGCCTGCGGTGGCTTCTCTGCTATCTGCGGCTCCTCACTGGCCACGTCGGCTACCATGGCAAAAGTGGCTATGCCGCCGATGCGGAAATACGGTTACGCCGATTCACTGGCCACCGCCTCGATTGCTGCCGGTGGCACACTGGGCATTCTGATTCCCCCCAGTGTGATTCTGGTGATTTACGGGCTGCTGACAGAAACCAGTATCCGTGAGCTGTTTGCCGCCGGGTTTATTCCGGGGCTGCTTGGCGTGCTGTTGTATCTGGGAGCGGTTAAATACGTGGTGTGGCGTAACCCGGAAGCCGGTCCGGCCGGAGAAAAACTGTCCTGGGGGCAGCGCTTTATGGCCATGAATGGTGTGTGGGGTGTGGTGGCTCTGTTTACTCTGGTTATGGGCGGTATTTACCTCGGTATTTTTACTCCCACGGAAGCGGCCGGTATCGGTGCCGGTGGTGCTTTGCTGATTGCGCTGTTGCATCGCACGTTATCCCCCGGCCTTTTGTTTGCTGCTCTCAGTGATACCGGCCGCACGACAGCGATGTTATTTGGTGTGGTGATTGGCGCCCTGATATTTTCCGATTTTATTAATCGTGCCGGTTTACCGGATGACCTGCTGGCGTTTGTTAATTCGCTGGATGTCAGCCCGTTAGGGGTCATTCTGGTGATACTGGGTATTTATATTGTGCTGGGCATGGTATTCGAAAGTCTGTCCATGCTGCTTCTGACCGTACCGATTTTTTATCCGCTGGTTGAAAGTCTGGGGTTCGATCTGGTGTGGTTCGGTATCGTGGTTGTGGTGGTGACGGAAATCAGCCTGATCACACCACCGGTAGGCATGAATATATTTGTACTGAACGCGGTGATCCGCAATATTAATCCGGCGACCATATTTAAAGGGGTTACCCCGTTCTGGTGTGCCGATATTGTTCGTCTGGCATTGATTACCCTGATACCTGTGATCACGCTGGTATTGCCGGAACTTTTATATCGCTGACAGGAGCATCCTATGTTACCGGGAGTAAAACGTATTCTTTATGCATCCGATCTGCGCGAAGGCTCAAGACCAGCCTTCCGTGCTGCGGTCAGTCTGTGTGGTCACTATGAATCTCATATTACCTATCTGCATGTGATTGAATCCGCCGGCACTCAGGCAGAAAAAATTGTCAGAGAAATGATGGCAAGGGATGCGTCGTTACGTGCAATGCATGACAGTTGCGTGCAGGAAGTACATGACGGCATTTTTCAGCGCGTGCAGGCATTCTGTGATACCGAGCTTGATGACGATGAGCGGCTGAAACCCGAGCAGCTGGATGCCAGGGTGACCGAAGGTGAACCCTGGCGGGAAATACTGAAAGCAGCGGATGATATTCATGCCAGTGTTATCGTGATGGGAACCCGCCATGATCACAGTCTGGGCAAAGTACTGATTGGCTCGACCGCCGGTAAAGTGATTGAGCACAGTCAGCGTCCGGTTCTGGTGGTACCGTTAAAACACTGACAAAGTTTGGCAACCTGTCCGGTTTATAACCGGGATTTATGGGGCGTCAGCCCCTTTTTTTAATCGGCTCCGTTGTGGAGGCCGGCGCCGTGCCTGCCGCCGGATTGCACAGCGGTATAATATATTTTCTTTTTCGGTATTATCGGATGCCAGCCAGCCGCGGATTTCCTCTAACGTGCGGAAGCAACCCAGGCAGACATCATCATGATCAAGGCAGCAGTTGCGCACACAGGGCGATGATGGCGTCGCGGTGGTTGGTTCTCTGTGATCGGCATCCTGCTTATCAGACGTCATGGTTCTGGCCCTGTACGGTGACACGTGTACACTCATCCTTTCGTTCATTTAACTCTATGTGATTTTTACGATTCCGCAATGGCCTTGGCTGTGAAGCTCAGGGATTCGTCTTATCCGGCAAGAAAAGCGGCTGCCTCAGGCAGCTGCTCGCGGGCGGTCAGCACTTACGTGCAGAAGAGGGATGCAGGCACTACCGGCACCGGGGTCAGGATCAGTCGTCATCATCATCGTCGTCGTCATCCAGGCTGCGGGTAATCGGGCGGTATATTTCCACCCGGTCGCCGTCTTTGAGTTCGCTGTCCGGCTTTGCCAGTTTGCCAAAGATGCCGACCCGCATACGGTTAAGATCAATCTCCGGGTATTTGGCTAATAACCCGGACTGTTCGACGGCGTCTTCCAGCACACAGCCTTCTTCAACATCCAGACTGATCCAGGGTTGCTTACCGGCAATGGCGTAAATAACACTGATCTGCATCGTTTCTGTCCTCAGCAATGTGAACTGATGGTTACCAGATCATTATTGGTCTTCTGCGGTAAACGACGGTCAATCAGACGTTTAATCACAATCAGAAAACCCAGTGCCATAAAGGCACCTGGCGGCAGTATGGCCAGCAGAATACCGGAGAAATCCGGAATGACCGTGGTTTCCAGCCAGGCAAAATGGCTGCCCAGCAGCAGCGAGGCATTGGCAAACAGGGTGCCGCTGCCAAGAATTTCACGCATGCCGCCGACGGCCACCAGAACCCACATAAAGCCAAACCCCATGGCGAGCGCATCGATGGTGGCGTTTAACACCGGCTGTTTGCTGGCATAACTTTCGGCGCGGCCAAAAATCGCACAGTTGGTGACGATCAGCGCGATGAATAAGCCCAGTACTTTATACAGGTCATGCATAAAGGCATTAATCGTCATATCCACCAGAGTCACGACGGTGGCAATTAATACAATCAGCACCGGAATCCGTACCTGTGGGCTGATCACACCCCGTACCGATGAGATAATAATATTGGTGAGCAATAACACCGCCAGTGAGGCAATCCCCATCCCCAGACCATTGGTGGCACTGGTGGTGACCGCCAGCAACGGACACAGCGCCAGCATCTGCCCCATGGCGACATTGTTATCCCACAGGCCTTCACGGAATATCTGACGGAACTGACTCATGATGCTGCCTCCGGTGTATTTTCAGCGTTTTGGCTGGCTTGACCGGCCAGGGTTTTCAGACCTTCTTCACTTTCTGCCCAGCGGCGGTACATCAGCAGACCTGTGTGTACCCCTTTTACCACCGCGCGGGGGGTAATGGTGGCACCGGTAAACTGATCAAATTCACCGCCGTCTTTTTTAACCTGCCAGCCTTTTTCACTGACGTTATCCAGTGACTTGCCATCAAAGCCGGTGATCCAGTCACTTTTTTCCATTTCAATTTTGTCCGCCAGTCCGGGAGTTTCCGTGTGGCTGATAATACGTACGCCGAGTAGCTCACCGTCCGGACGCAGCGCCATAATCATATTAATAATGCCGCCCCAGCCAGCGATGGACAGCTGCACCGCGGCAGCACTGACCACGCCGTCTTTTTTCGCCAGCATTAAGGTCGCCGGTGCCGATAAAGCCTGGTGATTAAGCTCGCGGGTCTCGTTAAGCGGATCATTGGTGTAATAAGACTGCGGCAGAACCTGCGCCAGCATGGCCAGCTTATCGGCGGTTCTGTGGTCTTCAATGGCCTGGGTGGTGGTGTGGTTACCCAGGATCAGCAGCAGGCTGACCACGGCGCAGGCGCCTCCCAGTAACAGGGCCTGGTAAATGGGTTTTTCTTTATGCTGCTGGATATCGAAGCTGATCATCAGGACACCTTACGCAAAGCAGAAACGTGTTTAACGGCATTGCCCTGACGGTTACGGCCGTATGCCCGGGGTTTCACTGCACGGTCAATTAATGGTGTCAGAGTGTTCATCAGCAGAATGGCAAAAGCGACGGCTTCCGGGAAACCACCCCAGCTGCGGATACAGAACAGAATAACGCCACAACCGGTACCAAAAATCAGTTTGCCGGCCACCGTGGATGGCGATGTTACGTATTCAGTGGCGTAAAAAAACGCGCCTATCATGACGCCGCCACTGGTGAGGTGGAATAAGGGGCCGGCGTATGCGTCCGGGTTGGTATGAGAGCCCAGCAGGGATAAAACCGCCAGCGATCCTAACAGGGCAACCGGGATGTGCCAGCTGATAACACGGGTGATGATCAGATACACACCGCCCAGCAATGCCAGAGCTTCTGACATTTCGCCCATGCTGCCACGGGTCATGCCAAAAAATGCGTCATGTAAGGAAAAATCAGCGGCAATCATTTCACCCATATGGATGCCTCCGGCGGCGGCCGCCTTGCTGGCTCCCAGCCAGGTCGCGCCTGTCATACCATCAGCCAGCGGGGCAGCGGCGAAAATAATCGACAGTGATTCGATAAAGCCCGGTGCCGCTGCACTGTTGATCGGGGTGACATTCACCCAGGTTGTGAGCTGCACAGGGAAGGAAATCAGCAGCGCAACGCGGGCCAGCAATGCCGGATTAAATACGTTCTGACCGATACCACCGTATATTTGTTTGCCGATCGCGATGGCAAAAAAGGAACCACCGACACCGACCCACCATGGTGCCCAGGGCGGCAGCGTTAATGCCAGCATCCAGCCGGTCAGTAAAGCAGAATTATCTTTTAAACGGTTTAATGGCTGGCCGGTTAAATACAGGCAGATGGCTTCTGTTAGCACAGCGCTGGCGGCGGTGATGGCAAACAGAATAATGGCCGGCCAGCCAAAGCAGTAAAAACCCCACAGGGTAACCGGTGTCAGGGCGATACAGACACGGAGCATCAGGCGGTCAATGCTCGACCTGTCGTGTGCGTGCGGGGACGCTGTGGGCTGGTAAACCTGCTCAGCTGTCATGGCATCTTCTCTCTTCTCAATCGTTCGCTTTTACTACTCAGCTGTCGCTGGTTTCTGTCGCGCCTGCTGTGCTGGGTTGCGCGGCAGCGGTCTGGGCTGAATCCGTTTCCGAAGGCGGTGGTGGTGGCGCTTTTTTCGTTTTGGCTTTGGCTTTTTTCGCGGCTTTGGCTGCTTCTTTGGCCGCCTTAGCGGCGCGCTTGGCTTCTGCTTCGGCTTCCAGGCGATCTTTGCGGGCGGCCATTAATTCCTGGGTATAGGTCAGTTTCTGCTGGCTGGCACGGCGTTCAGCCAGTTCACCTTTGGCGTATTCAAAATACTGCACCAGAGGAATATGCGACGGGCAGACGTAGGCACAGGAGCCGCATAAAATGCAGTCGCGCAGCCCGGCTTCCTGGGCACCATCGAAATCATCCTGTTTCGCGTTGCGTGACATTTCCAGCGGCAGCAGCCCCATCGGGCAGGCATCGACACAGCGCCCACAGCGGATGCAGGGGGATGGCATATGCTCGTTCACTTCGGCTTTGGTCAGCGCCAGAATACCCGAGCTGCCTTTAATCAAAGGCACGTCAGTAGACGGCAGTACCTGGCCCATCATGGGGCCGCCCATTAATACCCGTGAGGGGGTTTTGCTTAAGCCGCCGCACTGTTCGAATAAGTGACTGATGGGCGTTCCTAACAGGGCTTCAACGTTCTGTGGCTGGCCGACACAGCCGCCGGCGACCGTGGTTACCCGGGATAACAGCGGGCGGCCATGCACCAGCGCCTGTTGAATGGCATACACGGTTGCTACGTTGTGCACCAGGACACCAATATCGTTACTGCGCTTACCGGCCGGCACTTCATAACCTGTGACTGCCTGAATTAATTGTTTCGCCGACCCCATGGGGTAGCGTGAGGGCACCACCACAATTTCAATGGAGCCGATATCTTTGGCGGCTTCCTGTAACGCCGCGATGGCTTTGGGTTTATTATCTTCAACCGCAATAACCGCGCGGTAAGCTTCAATGATATAGCGTACCAGTTTGGTACCCTCGACGATTTCTTCAGCGCGCTCGCGCATCAGGCGATCATCGGTTGTCAGGTAAGGTTCGCACTCACCGCCGTTGACGATCAGTGTTTTGATTTCAAAACGCCGCCCCTGACGTAATTTAATCGCGGCGGGAAAAATAGCCCCGCCCATGCCCACAATACCGGCCTGTTCCACCAGAGTCGCGAGTTCTTCCGGTGACGTATGGTAAGGGTCTGCCGGTGGCGTTAACGCCGCCCATTCTTCCCGTCCGTCCGGCTCAATAATGATGGCGTTGGCCGGTAAACCGGAGGGGTGTGGCATGGTAATGGTGGTGATGGCGCTGACGGTACCGGATGTCGGGGCATGAATATTGGCCGACATGCGCCCTTCTGCAGCAGCAATCCGTTGCCCTTTTAAAACACGGTCGCCGGCGTTAACCAGAGGCACTGCGTCTTCACCGGAATGCTGACACAACGGCAGATACAGTTTCTCCGGCAACGGCAGTGAGGTATTGATGGCCAGAAAGCCACTGTCTTCTTTATGGCCGTCAGGGTGTACACCGCCGCGGAAGGTTCCCAGTCCGAATAACATAATCAGGCCGCCTCAGGTTTGGTCCAGTGCCAGCGGGTCAGAGTGACCGGTTCGCTGATCAGACTGATACAGTCTTCCGGACAGGCATCCACACACTGGTTGCAACCGGTACAGGCATCGGCGTAGACAACATGAATCTGTTTGCTGGCACCGACAATCGCATCGGTCGGGCAGGCCTTGTAGCAGCGCGTACAGCCGGTGCACAGGTCTTCATTAATAACGGCTGTCTGCGGCTCTGCGGTTTCGCCCAGCGTGGATAAATCGATATCCAGCAGTTTGGCTAAATTCTCGGCCAGCGCACGTCCACCCGGCGGGCAGCAGGTAACTTCGGCGCTGCCATTGGCCATGGCTTCTGCCGCCGGAGAGCAGCCAGGAAAACCACACTGGCCACACTGACTGCCGGGTAACATACCTTCAATTTCTTTTACGATCGGGCTGGCTTCTTCCACGGCAAAAAAGCGCGCCGCGAGTCCGAGCAGTCCGCCCAGTGTCAGACCAAGAAGTGTCAGAACCAGAGTTGCAATTAACATGGAGCCTCCTTTTTCTTATTTCTCTGCGCGATCAGATCATGCCGCTGAAGCCCATAAATATGAGCGACAGCAGGCCTGCTGTAATCAGACTGATAGGGGTGCCGGTAAATAAGGCCGGAACATTGGCCAGTGCCAGACGTTCACGCAGGCCAGCGAACATCACCATCACAATGACAAAACCCAGTGCGGAGCCGAGGCCGAACATCAGGCTTTCCGGCAGGTTATGGTTTTCATTAATATTCAGCAGTGCCACACCCAGCACGGCACAGTTGGTGGTAATTAACGGCAGATAAATCCCCAGCGCTTTGTGCAGCATCGGACTGGCTTTACGTACCATCACTTCGGTGAACTGAACCACGGCTGCAATAATCAGAATAAACGACAGAATTCTTAAAAATTCTATGTCTAAAGGCTGAAGTAAAAGGTGTTCGATCAGCCAGCTGAGTAACGCCGATAACGTCAGTACAAAGGTGGTGGCCAGACTCATTCCCCAGGCCGATGACACACTGCTGGACACCCCCATTAAAGGGCACAGGCCAAGAAATTTAACCAGTACAATATTGTTTACCAGAGCTGTGCTCACCAATATCAGTAAGTAATCCATAATAATTCCCCAGCAGCCAACCTGGTTATTCAGCCGCGAATAAAAAGAGACGGTTGACCGGTTATTTCTGATTGGGTCTTTGCATTTCACATGCCACAGAAACTTCCCGCTATGACATTACCTTTTGTGTGCCTTTATTCGTGCACGGTCCAGCTGCAAAGCCTGAAAACAGTGCGTTTGATGTAAATGTGACACAGAGCGGGGTTGTCGTATTTGCGACAAAGGCGCCTGAGGAGAATTTTGTGGCTTGTTGTTTTTGCTACAAAAATATTAATCCTTGTCGGTCAGATGACAGTATTCATGGGCATTGCGGTAAAAAAATCATCAGGCACAGTCTTTGCTGAGTCCTTAATAGTGTCTTCCAATTTATGCTTTCAGTGCATCGCGCCGTAAGGAGCTGTTATGGGGAAAATCAAGCTAACACAGGATCAGGCTGAAGCCGTTAACCTGTCTGAAAAAGGAATTGCTGATGTTCACCCTGAAGGTGTCCTGCTGGCGGAAGAGGTTTTTTTTCAGGCGGTTGAACATTCGCCGGTGGCGATTTCAATCACGGATCTGAAGGCCAATATTCTCTATGTTAACCGTGCCTTTACTCAGGTAACCGGTTATTCCGAAGACGAAGTGCTGGGCAAAAACGAATCCATTCTCTCCAATCACACCACGCCGCGGATTGTTTATCAG
Organism: Thalassolituus sp. UBA1087; assembly: GCA_002314145.1. GTDB lineage: Bacteria > Pseudomonadota > Gammaproteobacteria > Pseudomonadales > Oceanobacteraceae > Venatoribacter. The sequence goes on from DCCG01000006.1 coordinate 41,418, forward strand.
GCACTGTGGGGACGGCTGGCGCAGCAGAAAGCCTGGAGCGGTATGCTGCTGAACCGCAGAAAAGACAAACGCCTTTATCTGGCGGAATTAACCGTAGCGCCGGTTATTAATGAAGAAAACGAAACCATTTATTATCTGGGTATGCATCGCGACGGCTCGGAGATGCATGAGCTGGAGCAGCGTCTGATGAATCAGAAGCTGATGATGGAATCCATTCTCAACTCGGTGCCGGCTTCCGTGGTCGTGCTGGATGAAGAAGGCAAAATTGTTTCCGCTAATCCGAGTTTCCGCGATCTGGCCAAAGAATTAACCGGTGACGAACCTCTGGATTCCGCCGTCAGCATTATCGGCAAGTATCTGGGCAACAGTTACACCAACCTGCTGGCGGAAGGAAAAAGCTTCGACGACCGCGAATTCTCCATTGACCATGGCCGCAGTCTGGCGCGCTGGTTCAGTGGTTTTGGTACCAGTATTGATGTGCAGTGCGAAGAAGCCGACGGCTTTTTTGAGCAGACCGTACGCCATTATGTGCTGCTGATGATTAATGACATTACTGACCTGCGCCGGCGTCAGGAAGAAACCCATTTAAATGCACTGAAAGCTCTGATGGCGGAAGAAGATCTGGTGCAGGGCATGCGGGAAACCGTTAACGGCGCGATTCATCAGATGGAAGGTCCGGTGAATCTGCTGGCCACTGCGGTCAGTATGTTGCAGCGCCGCAGCGAAGAAAGCCGCGATGATGCTTTATTGGCGGCACTGGAAGATGCATTAACTTCCGGCCGCAGTGCCATGGACAGTATGCGCGACTCCATGCCACCGGAACTGCATGAAAGTAAAAAGCCCGTCAATGTTAATGAATTACTGCGCGAAGCGCTGGCCCTGACCACAGAACGTTTCCTGGGCACAGGGGTAACGGTGGAATGGAAACCCTCAGTCCATTTGCCGGCCGTTATTGGTCGTGAACGTCGCCTGCGCAGTATGTTCAAGCAATTAATCGACAATGCCGTCGACGCGATGAGTGAGCGTCAGGTTAAGCAACGTGAATTAACCATCATTACCAGTAATGAAGAAAAAGACGTGATTACCTGTGAAATTATCGACACCGGGCCGGGCATTGAACCGGACCTGATGATGAAAGTTTTTCAGCCATTTTTCAGTACCAAAACCAGTGGTACAGGATGTCGTGGTATGGGGCTGCCAATGGTCCATGACGTGGTCAGTGACCACGCCGGTACGGTACGCATTGACGATAAACACAAGCCGGGATGCCGCATTATTGTTCAGATTCCCGTCACATCCATTCGCTGATAAGGGTGATCCTTCATGAACCACTCTATGCCCAACGCAGGTATGCGGGTTAACAGCAAAGCTGAACTGATCGAACGCCAGTTTCGTTGCCTGTGTGAAGTGTCCGGTATTTTATCCAAGGCAAAAAACATTGAAGAAACACTCAGTGGCATACTGGGTGTTCTGCATAACCAGGCCGGCCTGCGTCATGGCGTTATTACACTGTATGATCCGGAAAACAGCCTCATTCAGGTAGGCGCGGTGTACAGTGATTCAGAAAGTGTGAATAAACATTCTTCCTCGGTTAAATATCAGCCGGGTGAAGGGATTGTCGGCCGTGTGCTGGAAATTAACGAGTCGATTGTTCTGGGCCGTATCTCCAGTGAACCGCGCTTCCTCGACCGGCTGGAATTGTACGATCTGGAATTACCTTTTATCGGGGTGCCGATCCGTGATGGTAAAGGTAACGCCATCGGCGTGCTGGCGGCGCAGCCGGATGTGCCGGCGGATGATTATCTGCCGGAACGTACTGTGTTTATGAAAGCCACGGCCGACCTGTTGTCACAGACAGTGCGTCTGCTGGTCAATGTGGAAGAAGGCCAGACCATCGCCCGCGAGCGTGATGAACTGCGCCGTGAAGTGCGGGCCAAATACGGGTTCGATAATATGGTTGTCGGGCATTCCGAAGGTATGCGGCGGGTCTTTGACCAGGTGCGGCGGGTTGCGAAATGGGACAGTACGGTACTGATTCTGGGTGAATCCGGTACCGGTAAAGAACTCATCGCCAATGCCATTCATTACAACTCACCGCGGGCGCACAATTCGTTTGTCTGTCTTAACTGTGCATCCCTGCCGGAGAATTTGCTGGAATCGGAATTATTCGGTCACGAAAAAGGCGCCTTTACCAACGCGGTAAAACAACGCAAAGGGCGCTTTGAACAGGCGGATGGCGGCACGCTTTTCCTGGATGAAATCGGTGAAATTTCGCCTCTGTTTCAGGCCAAACTGCTGCGCGTATTGCAGGAAGGGACGCTGGAACGTGTTGGCGGTGGCCAGACCATCAAAGTGAATGTGCGCATCGTGGCGGCCACCAACCGTAATCTGGAAGAAGAGGTGGAAAAAGGCAACTTCCGTGAAGACCTTTACTACCGGCTGAATGTTATGGCAATTCAGATTCCCGCCCTGCGCGAACGCCTGGTTGATGTGCCGGAACTGTCTGAATTTCTGTTGGGTAAAATTGCCAAAAATCAGGGCCGCGAACTGCGCCTTACCGACAGTGCCCTGCGTATGCTGATGAGCCATGACTGGCCGGGGAACGTACGCCAGCTGGAGAACTGCCTTGAACGTGCCGCTGTCATGAGTGAAGAAGGCACCATTGACTGTGATGTTATCTCCCTGCCGGATGGTCACCGTAATCATCATTCGTTCAGTGCAGCCCCTGTGGCGGCGCAGGTGGATCTGGACAATCCGGATATGGATGAACGGGAGCGGCTGATTGCCGCACTGGAGCAGGCCGGCTGGGTGCAGGCCAAGGCTGCCCGGTTACTGGGAATGACCCCTCGCCAGATTGCCTACCGTATTCAGACTATGAAGATCAACGTACGTAAACTCTGACAGCCTCGGGTCCTGTGGCCCGGCGGCGCGTTTCTCTGCTTTTGACATAGCGGATTCTTTGGCATGTAATGGGCGCAAAGACGCCCGCTTGTGGCCAGCTTTCATGGTCTGACCCAGGCGACCGCTCCATGCTTCAATAACAAGAAGAAGATGCTATGAATGCAGTCAATCGCTTGATGGGTATTGGTTTGCTTCTGTTCAGTCAATGGTCGTTGTCAGCACCTGCCGGTTTGCTGGACGCGCTGCATCAGATGCGGCTGGCGGCCAATGGTATGGCGACACATTTCTATATGTTTTCCGGGCTCAATGCCGACAGTAAATACAGCAAGCTGATTGATGTCAGTAAGCAACACTTTATCAGTGCTCTGGAGCGCGTGAAGGCAGACCCGGCAGCACAGTCGATGCAGCCATCAACGGAGAAGATCAACAGTCAGTGGCAGGCGCTGAATGAACTGCTGGAAGTCAACCGCCAGGATGTGCTGACCAAGGGCTTTGCTTCTATTCGTCTGGTGGATGATATGGGGCGTATGTCCACCACGCTGGTTGATGATATCGACGCCGCTTACCATTCGGTTCAGCAGTCCACCTCCGTCACACCGCCCGCGGCGGTTGAAGCGGCCCGTAACCTCGCCATGCTGATGTCAGAAATTACTTCACTCTACGCCGCAGAAGGAACCTCCAATCTTGGCTATCTGTTTGTGGGCACGGGTGAAAACACCGATACCATCGGCGGTCTGGCGGATGAATTTGAGCAACAGCTGACAACACTGGAAAGCATGAACGTGGCTCCGGATGCTGCCACCAGTCTGCGCAATGTCGCCAGTAAATGGCGTTTTATTGAAGAACGTGTGCGTAAACACAATGAAAATTCCGTTCCTTTTCTGATCGTCAGTTACAACGAAAAAATTCTGCAACATCTGGCCGCCATCGAAGCCAGCTATCAGTAACCGCTGCCGGACGCCGCTTACCGCAGATGGCGGTTAACGCAGCCGGCACACAGCGTCAGCCGGCAAAACAGAGAGCCGGCCACCACAAGCGGCCATATGACCGGCCTTGTCGCTGACCCTGTGGGCGCCCCGGTTGAACACGTCACCTGGTGAACAGATAGCGCGGTAAACAGATCGCCCGGTAAAATGACCCGGTGAATAGCTGACCGGGTCGAGAACTGAATAGTGCGTTGCGGTCAGCGGGTCAGGATATTCGTCGTCTGTCAGGTTATATTGGCAGACCCAGTCAGCAGTATGGATAAGCCAATGACCACCGAATTTATTTATCATCCTTCCATGGAACCCGGTGAAGACACCGCGGACACGGCCACTCTGTATTTCTTCGAAGATAAACTTCTGCTGCGTGATGAGGTGCTGGCAGAAGCTCAGGCGACGCCTCCCTGGACCACAGAAAGCATTGCCATAGCGCCCGTACTGGCACTGGTATTGGGAAGTCTGCATGAAGAGGGCGGCGGTGAAGGAAATGGTATTCCCCTGCGCCTGGTGCAACTGCCGGAATGCCCCGCCGGATGGCAGCAGACCGGGCTGCGCGATTACCTGATGATAGCCCCGGACGATTTCTTTAAAGTCGTGAATGCCGGCGCACAGCTGCGCTATTGGCTGAGCACGCAGAATTTCTGCAGCCGCTGCGGCGAGTCACTCAACTTTAATGCCGGCGACCGGGCACTGTCGTGTGATGCCTGTGGCTACCGTTCTTATCCGAAAGTCTCCCCCTGTGTGATTGCCGTGGTGCGTGACGGGCGCAGGCTGCTGCTGGCCCAGAACCACAGGTTCCGCAATAACATGTATTCCTGTCTGGCAGGTTTCATCGAAGCCGGTGAAAGTGCAGAAGAAGCCTTAACACGGGAAATCGCGGAGGAAGCCGGCATCCGCATCCGGAATCCGCAGTATATGGTGTCTCAGGCCTGGCCATTTCCGCATCAGCTGATGCTGGGTTTTCTGTGCGACTATGACGGTGGTGAGCTGGTGATTGATGAAACCGAACTGCGTACCGCAGGCTGGTTTGATATCGATGAGTTGCCGGAGCTGCCACCGCTGCAGACCGTTGCCCGCAAACTGATTAACGAGTCAGTCAGGCGCATCGCCGCCGATTATGATGCCGTGGATGACTGAAGCGGCATTACATCTGTAATGTCCACATTGTAGTTGCGGGGGCGTTACGGAGCCGTTATGGAGTAGTCGCGGCTACTGAAAGTCCGACATTGACTGCATCGGCTGGTGATATGGCAGGAATGATCTGATATAAAAAACTGAAAACAAAGGAGTGGCAGCATGAACAAGGATCTGATTCTGGGTGGCGGTGCCGGACTTCTGCTGGCTGCCGTACTGTTAAGTGGCCATATGGCCATTGCCGGCATAACCCCCTGCATGATGTTTAGCCACTACCTTCCTGCCGACAGTAAGACCTGCAAAGAGCCGGGGCCGGACGACATTGAGCAGGGCCTGAAAGACATCGCTGACGGTCTTGGCATTATCGGCACAGATGTGAAAGAAGCCGCTGATATTCTGGTTGAGGTAAAACAGAAACTGCACCAGCAGAGCCAGGAAATAGAAGCGGTTAAAACCAATCTGGATGAAGCGATTGAGGGATTAAAGGAGTCCATGGACGATGACGAGCAACTCAAAACAAAAACCATCGAAATTATTGCTGCTTATTGTCAGCTTGATCTCAGCCATCATGCTGCCGCTTTCTGCGAAGGCGGATGATCACCAGGATCTTTACCCGCAGGAACGTGCTTATTGTCTCAGCCTGTTTGCCGATGGCAGTGATGCTTATCGCTTATGTTACCGTTTAAAAACCAGTGTGCATCTGTCCAAAGCTGAACGCGATCAGCTGCTGGCCGAGCTGGAAGAAGCGAGAAACCGGCTGGATAATATCAGTGATGAAAACGCCGATCTTAAAGCGAAACTGAACACAAAAATCGCCGACCTGGAGGCAAAAACCGAAACTATTGAAGGAATGAAAAAGCAGGTGGAAGAAGTCCGCGCTAATTTCAGCCTGTATCGCTGGCAGAACCGGATGAAAGTGGTTGTTCCGGTTGTTCTCGGGGGCCTGGCTGCAGGTTACAGCAAAGATGAAGACCGGGCGGTGAATTTTATGGCCGGGGTGGGCGTTGGATTTACCATGGAATATTTCGGTATTGGTTTGTCGCCTTATGCCGGTAAGCTGGCTTATAACCTGAGTCTGGAACTGGGTTTCTGATACTGCAATTGACGCTAATTGACGTTCGCCGACAGTTATGTACATATCTCCGGGCTGCGCCTGTCTCTGGGTATGGTCTGCTTCCCCGCAGTTTCGGTATAGTGTTGATGCCAATATCTGACAGGACAGACGCATGAACACATTAACTGCGAATCAGGAAAAAACCCTCGTCTGGGATTTATTTGTACGCCTGTTTCACTGGGCACTGGTCTTTTTTATCGGCTTTGCCTGGTGGACCGGGGAACAGGGTGGTGAATGGATGCAGTGGCATATGCGTTGTGGCTACGCGGTTCTGGGGTTGGTTATTTTTCGTCTGATGTGGGGTTTTATTGGCAGCTTTTATGCCCGCTTCACGCACTTTATTTATTCACCGAAAAATACGCTGTCATATATCCGTGCATTACTGAAGCGACAGGAACCTGTGTACGCCAGTCATAATCCGGTGGGCGGCTGGGCTGTGGTGCTGCTGTTACTTTTATGTGCCGTGCAGGCAGGCACCGGCCTGTTTGCCAATGATGATATTTTTACCGAAGGCCCTCTGGCCCATCTGGTGGGTTATGATCTCAGTATTGAAATTACCAAATGGCATAAACTGCTGTTCAACGGGCTTCTGGCAGTGATTGTGGTGCATGTGGCGGGTGTGGTGTATCACCAGCGTTTCCGCAAAGAACCCCTGCTGCAGGGTATGATCAGTGGCAAAAAACCAACGTCGGGGGCGGTTGATGTTATGCCGCAGACGGCAACAAAAAGCCCGCTGCGGGTATTCGTCAGCGGGCTGATTGTGATTCTGCTGGCCATTCTCCTGGTATGGGGACTGCTCAGCCTGTGACCCTAAGGTCAGCTAATCCGGTCTGCTCACTCTGGTGGGCAGACCTTAGCCTTCAGATGAATCAGTCTTTAAAGTTATCGTGGCAGCCTTTGCAGCTTTTCGCGACTTTCATAAAGGCAGAAGCGACATCATCTTTGGATGAACTGTCGGTTGCTGTGCTGGCCAGCGCGGCAGCATTATCGCCAAACATTCCCATGCCTTTGGAGAATTTATCCCAGTTTTCACCGATGGCTGGCAATGCATCCGTATCGTCATCACTGTCTTTGTAAGAACCCGGAATAAAGGCTTCCAGTGGCATTTTTGACAGGGCAGCAACATTATCTGCGCGGCGGTTGAATTCTTTGGCATCAAAATCAATTTTGCCTTTCATCATATCGCCCATGGTGCCGAAGTTGTAACGGATGGCGGTGAAGACAGACTGACGATAATCAATCGCATCTTCGATTTTGTCATCAGCAAAGACAGTGGTACTGGTCAGTGCCAGAGCGGCAGACAGCGTTACGGTTGCCAGTTTTTTCATGATGATATCCTCTCATCGGTTCGTCCGGACGTACGGTCTTGCCCGGATGGGTCAGGTTAAATCATTAATGGTAAGCTAATCGGTACGGTGTTCTAACGCTATTGAGTGTACCCAAGCCTTGTAAACTCTGCACCCACACAGGAATATTGCTGACAGTTTTTTACGAAATCAGAATGATAAGGATAAAAAATGGATAAATGCCGCCACTTTGAACCGGCAGGCAGTATAAACTGCGCTCTGTTAAAGTCAGGGGCTGTTAACACTGATTAAACGAATTCGCCCCACAGCGTTCTGATGTTCCGGGGGCTGATGTTATGGAACGGATGTTTATGTTCCGGAATGAGTATTGATGATGTGGAGTGAGTATTGATGATGTGGATAGCGGCATGCATGTGTCTGATGGTTCTGGCGCTCTTGTATTACTGGCGCACAGCCGCGTTAAAACCTGAGTTGATTTATCAGGAAAATGCGGCAAACCGCCACATACTGGATCGCCTGCCGCGTCTGCAGCGGCGTTATTTTCCGACCTTCTGGATGTTTAATACTCATCTGCAGTTGATTGTTCTGGGATTTAAAAAAGGATTTGGCAAAAAGCTGTCCTATGAAAAATCTGAACAATTAACCATGGCCGATGGCGGAACCACCGCTCTGCACTGGCTGGGCCTGGAAAATCCCGCTGATAAGCCTACTCTGCTGGTACTGCATACCATCACAGGTTCTCCGCACAGCATGCGTGCCTTTATGCGCGATATTTTTCAGCTGACCGGCTGGCGCATTGTGTTGTGTCAGCGCCGCGGCCATGGCGACCTGCCGTTGACGGCCCCGAAGTTTAATACCATGGGAGACAGCGACGATCTGCGTGAACAGATTGAGGTGACCGCTCAGCGTTATCCGGATTCACCTTTGTATGCCATTGGTATCTCCGCTGGTTCCGGTCTGCTGGTGCGTTATCTGGGCGAAGAGGGGGAACAGTCAAAAATCCGTGGCGGTATGGCCTACTGTCCCGGCTACAATATTGAGCATGCCTTTGGCCGGGCGCAGGATTTTTACAGCCGTATGATGGCGAAAAAACTGTTAAAGCAGTTTGTTTTTTCGCACCCTGAAGCCTTTTCCGGTTTAGCCTCTTACAACACTCTGATCAACTCAGCGAATCTGCACGAACTGCATCAGAATATTTACGAGTGCGCAGGCTTTAATACCCTGCAGGAATTTATGGATGCCGCGAACCCGATGCGGGTGTTTCATAATATCCGGGTGCCGGTGTTGATTCTGAACGCAGAGGACGATCCGGTATGCCATATCGATAACGCCTGGGAATACAAAGAGCAGATTAAAGAGATGCCTCAGGCGATTCTGGCGGTGACCCGGCGTGGCAGTCACTGTGCCTATTTTGAAGGGCTGACAGCGCAGCCATGGGCGCACAGACTGGCCGGCGAATACTTTACTGCGCTGGCGCAGACGCAGGATTAAAATCAACATAACAGACTTCGGCCGTTATGCCCTGCTGCAGGAAAAATTCCAGCCACAGTTTCTGGTGATCCTGCAGTCTGTCTCCCGGGCCTTTCACTTCAATCAGTTTCCACTCTCCGGGCTGCTCACCCAGCCAGATAAGATCGGGCAGGCCACGGCAGTGATTTTTCAGATCTTTCAGCAGATGCCGGAAGACAGCCTCCAGCTGCGCCGCCGGGATCACGGCCAGAGCTTTTTCCAGTAACGGCCGGGATAGCCAGCGCCAGTGGATCAGCGGACAGCTGATGCCCTGCTTCTCTTGCCAGTGGTTAAGGATGCGGCGTTTGTAACTCTCATCCTGCAGTGCAGCAAACGCCTGTCCGGTCTCCCGCGGGCGCAGCGCGGCAAAATAATCCCGGAACAGATCGGCGGGCCCGGCCTGAAACGGATGAAAAAAGGCACCGCTCACCGGCGCGTAAAGGGCTGGCCAGAACAGCAGGGCAAATAATCCGGGCAGCAGGGTGTTCTCCACATAAAAGCACTGTCCGCCAGACTGCTGATTCATATGATCCATCACCTGATATTCCACCGGGTCGCCATTGTCGGTCAGCACCAGTGGTAGCGAAGGGAAGGCTTTCAGTGCTCGGGGGAAATCGCTGCTGAAAGACGCCGGCGGAAGTGTCAGGCCGGCTTTTTTCGCCGCCCGCTGACGGATACGCTGAATAAGAATACGGGTTTCCGGCTGGTGGATAAGGGCCAGCTGCTGTTCTGTTGCGCCCAGCAAAGCGAGATAGTCTTCCTGACTGCCGGCCTGTAACTCCAGCACCCGCATACAGCGGGCGCTGGCCTCTCTGTGATCGCTTAACTGATAACAGCTGAGCGCCAGCGACAGATCCTGACAACGTTCACTTTCACGCCCACAGCGCGCCATCAGGCGATGCCAGCGTTGCTGTAACCACAGCGGAAAAGCGTCATAGTCCTGTCCGGCGGCGGAGTCGCGCAGTGTTCGCAGGGCCTGTGCACATTGCGCGATCAGGGCAGCGCCTGCTTCTTTCGTTAACTGCTTCTGTTGCCGTTGTGCGGCAATGATTGCCAGCTGTTCCTGCTGGTTACTCAGCTGGCGGTAAAAATCCAGTTCGGTCCGCTGATGAAAAGGACGGGAGTGGCGTTCAAGAGGCACGGCTTCATAGCTCAGATGCCCCAGTTCGGTGACGACGAATTCACTCCAGCTCTGCCAGCCATTGCCAAAAAACAGCAGGCGGATGGTATCGAATAACGCCATCACATCCAGCCGCAGCAGACTGTCCTGTGGGCCGGCGGTATTCAGCCAGTGGCTGGCCGGGCGGATATCATCGGCCGCAAACAAGGTTTCACAGAGGCTTATCAGTTGTGCTTTCGGGCGGCGTTTCAGATCAGCGGGCAGCGGGGTATCGGTAACGCCGGGAGCGTGCTGGTGCAATAGCGCCAGCAGTTCCTCTTTTTTAATAAATAACGCCAGTTGTGGCGCATCCAGTGACGGGTCGGCGGTGCAGAACTGCTGCTGTATTAATAACTCTGTGGCGCTGTGGGGATCGGCGATTTCGCTGTATTGCAGGGTGCCGGTCCGGAACAGTTCGCCTTTACGCATGACCATACGCAGTAACAGGGCCTGGGCATCCTGTGGCAGTGACAGAAAGCGGTCCAGCTGACGCTGTTCGGTGCTGCTCAGTAAATCCCGGCTGTGACCTGACACCCAGTCCAGGGCGGTTAAAAAGTTCTTCAGGTAATACAGCGGATCGTTAATGTCAGCGGCTGAGATCTTCATGGTCCGGCGGCGGCTGTTCGCGTCTGGCTTCCTGCAGCAGACTGGCGCTGAGTTGAGAAAAGTAATTCTGGAAGGCCATGTTGATCCGTGCCCGCTGCAGGCGCTGCGGATAAAGCCCGAGTCTGGCTTCCTCTGATTTCTGCGTGCCTTTCACCAGAAAGGCGTTTTTAATGCCGGCGTCCTGCACAAAGGCTTCAAAGGCCCGCGCGCACATTTCTTCCGGCTGAGAAAAATACACCATGCCATGCTGCCTGTCCTGGGCCGCTGACGCGCGGAACATATCACTGGGCTGGCGGCCCTCTTCATCCAGCAGCACCGCGGCATAGCACTGATTCAGCAGTGCATTCAGGCGGTGTGGCCGGCCGGATTTCTGATCAAGCCACAGACGCGAAGCGAAGGCTGTTTTTTGATTCCCCGGGCGGAAGGCTTTATCGGCCATGTAGTGATCGAAAGCGTGAAACCATTCATGGGCGATACTGCCCGGGCCCGCGTTTTTGGCCAGCGCGAAACTGCGTTCCAGCGGCGAGTAGTGGGCCGACACGCCGGGGCGGCCGCCTTTACCGTACTGCAGCGCCAGAGTGCCGCGCAGGGAGATAATCTGCTGCCCCAACAACAGGTTGTCGGCGGGACTGAGAAAAGTACCGGAGAGAATGCCACAGAGATCACTTAAGGCATCGAAGAACAGACCGGCGGCCTGTTCCTGCTCTGCCTGGGTTACCCATTTGCCTATTTCCACACCGCGGAAATCAAACCATTGGCGAATGGTCAGAAAATCAGGAATCACGCCGCCCAGCAGGGCCCGGTGATCAGGCCCGGAGCGATAGAAAGCACGTTTAAGCAGGGTGGATTTGGGTTCAGTCATCGTCATTACCGGTCGCGGACCCGGTAATTATCGCACAGAAGGAAAAAACCCTCAGGCAGGAACAAAGGGTTCTTCAGACACCGCTTTTTTCATCAGTAAGACATCGTGGCCCTGACTGCGGCGGCGGCCGATTTCCTCAAAGTCGTGTTCTTTGTGGAAATGGTGCGACTCTTCATTCAGGGGGTCCAGGCGTATTTCACAGGTCAGCGCGCCGGCACCGACCTGAGCGGCGTATTTTTCCGCACAGCGGTACAGTTCTGAGGCTATGCCGCGTCCCTGATATTCCGGCCCGACCACCACCTGATCAATGTACACAAAAGGTTCATCGGATGAGTCTTTAAACCAGCGGAAATCCTCGCCATCAAAATCTTCTGAATGATGCACCAGCACGATATAGCCTTCCACCAGGCCCAGAGGGTTCTCTGCCACGATGCACAGGCCCTGCTCAACCAGATAGTGAAAATAACCTTCACTTAACGGATCAACGTGGGGCGTGGCTGTTTTGTTCAGCTCGTTCAGCGCGGTGCGGTCATGGCCTTCGGCAGAACGCAGGATCAGCGTCATAACAGGTTTCCTTCAGATATCATCATCTGATGCAGTCATTGTTATCAGGCGGTTCAGGCTAACGCAGGCGTGGATTGATTAACAATGCGCTTTGTCAGTTATGCCGAGAAAAAGACCGTTCACTGAGGGGAAGCAGTGTTGCCTGCCAGATTGTCTGTGGCTGTATCGTGCGCGGATAAACTGCTGTGCGGTTTCCGGGTCAGACGGCTGCCGGTAAAAGCAGCGGTACTGATCAAACAGTGCCGCCACGGCGGGCAGATCGTCTGCCGTGGCGGGGCGCACCGTCAGCCCGGAGCCGGCATCAGTATTCGATCCAGGTGGTTTTCAGTTCGCTGTAATCATCCAGCGCATGCAGGGATTTATCGCGGCCGTTACCGGATTCACCAAAGCCACCAAAGGGCACGGTAATATCGCCACCAAAGTAGTTGTTCACACCCATGGTGCCGGTGCGTACACCGTCAGCCACTTTCAGTGCGGTGGAGATATCACGGCTCCACACGCCACCGGCGAGACCGTACTTCGAGTCATTGGCAATCTGAATGGCTTCGTCCGCGTCTTTGAAGCGGATGGCCGACACCACAGGGCCAAAGATTTCTTCCTGGGCGATGGTCATGCTGTTATCCACATCGGCAAACAGAGTGGCGTTATGGAAAGTGCCTTTCATATCACCCAGCCCCTGCAATGCCTCACCACCGGTCAGCAGGCGGGCGCCGGCCTCTTTACCCAGCTGAATGTATTTCTGAATGGTATTGATCTGGTTCTGATCAATCACAGCTCCCATGCGGGTTTCCGGATCGAGCGGATTGCCCGGCGTCCAGGCTTTGGCGTGTTCTACTACCTTTTGCAGGAATTCATCATAAATGCTGTCCTGCACCAGCAGGCGGGTACCGGCGGTGCAGGTCTGGCCGCAGTTGTAAAAACCGGCGACGGCAGCCCACATGGCCGCGGTATCCAGATCCGCGTCGGCAAACACGATGTTGGCGCTTTTACCGCCCAGTTCGAGGAAAGTGCGCTTCAGGTTGCTCTGACCGGAATACTGCATCAGCAGTTTGCCCACGGCGGTAGAACCGGTGAAAGACTGACCGTCGATATCCGGATGCAGCGACAGGTGTTTGCCCAGGTTCACACCATCCCCCGGCAGTACGTTCAGCACTCCATCAGGCAGACCGGCTTCGGTGGCCAGTTCCGCAAGACGGATAGCGGTCAGCGGAGTTTTCGGGTCGGGCTTGAGAATCACAGAGTTACCCGCGGCCAGCGCCGGTGCCAGTTTCCAGGCGGTGGTGGAAAGCGGGAAGTTCCAGGGCACGATGGCGGCCACAACGCCCAGTGGCAGGCGCTGGATCAGAGCCAGAGTGCCCGGCGCTGTCGGTGCAATTTCACCATAGACTTTATCAATGGCTTCACCGGTCCAGCGGATGGTGTTCACCGCACCGGGAACATCAATGCCTGTGGTGTCACAGATGGGCTTACCCACATCCAGGGTTTCCAGCAATGCCATTTCATCGGCGTGTTCTTCGATCAGCTGGGCCCAGCGCACAATGATTTTTTTGCGCTCCATGGGGGCCATGCGTGACCAGACACCGGAATTAAATGTTGCACGTGCGATTTTCACTGTTTCATCAGCGTCGGCCTGTTTGCAGTCCGGAATCTGTGCAAGTAACTCGCCGGTGGCCGGATTCAGGCAGGGTTGTGTTTCACCGGCAATGGCCTGAGCCGGTTTGCCATTGACCCAGGCATGGGCCGGGATGGTGATCTGTGCGGCTTTGGCCGTCCATTCTGCCGTGGTGTACTGACTCATGTGGATATCTCCGGTTTACAATGCGTTTACCGTATTCTGCTCTGCCGCACGCCGCTTGTGTATATGTCCTGATGGGTAGGAGACAGAATTTATTGCGTATAAGTACATACCCGGTGTAGGGTTTACTACCTAATCTGATTATTTCCTGATCAAATTGTACCGCTACCTTTTGCCAGCGCCGTCGTGGCACGGCAGAATCCCTGACCGCAATCTAGTCTTAGGTCGCATAGTCCTGCCCCGGATGGTGGATGCTACGATGGTATTACAAGGTATTTTGCCACCGGAAAGCATACAAACCCGTTTGCCTGCTTTCCCGTTGTAAGCGCCTCGTCAGAACTGTATTGAAGTTGATAATTACCGGAGTCTGTATGAACAAACTGTTAAGCAAAATCATGATGGTCGCAGCCCTGATCGTGGCCCTGCCTGCGGCGGCGGAGAACTACTCCATCGGCACCGGCAGCCAGAGCGGTACTTACTACCCGCTGGGTGGCATGCTGGCCAAAATCTGGAGTGAGAACATTCCCGAAGTGAATGCCCGTGCCGAAGTCACCGCGGCATCGGTGGAAAACATTATTAAAGTCTCCACCAACAAACAGCTGGCTGGTATCGCCATGGGTAACGTGGCACTGAAAGCCGAAAATGGTGAGAAACCTTTCCCGCGTTCCATGCCTGCCAATGTGCTGTTTGCTCTGTATCCGAATGTGGTGCAGTTTATGGTGCCGGCGGATTCTGATATCACCTCGATCAGCCAGCTGAAAGGCAAAAAAATCTCGCTCGGTGCGCCGGGTTCCGGTACCCGCGTCAGCTCTACCAATATTCTGAATATTCTGGGTATTTCTGAAGATGACGTGAACGGTCAGTCGCTGAATTACACCGCCACAACAGAAGCGCTGGCGAATGGTCAGATCGATGCCGGTGTGATTGTCGGCAGTCTGGGCGTTGGTGCCATCACAGAACTGGCGCTGACCCGCGATATCCGCATCCTGTCATTTACTGACGACGAGCTGGCAAAAATCGAAGCCGCTGCACCGGCTTATATGGAGTTTGATGCGCCGGCCGAAACCTACAACAATGTGCCTGCGTTCAAAACGCCGGCCATCTGGAATGTGCTGGTGGTTAACAAAGGCCTGGATGAAGAGCTGGCCTATAAAATGACCAAAGCCGCCTTCGAAAATATGGATCAGATCCGTCAGGCGATTAACGTTGCCAAATACACCACGCTGGAGAATATGGACATCCTCAAAGGTGTGCCTCTGCACCCGGGTGCACAGCGCTACCTGAACGAAATGCGTCAATAATTAACAGACCAATGAATACGCTCGCCGTGATCCGTCACCGCGGGCGTTTTTATTGCAGGTTTATTTCGGGAGTAAAAAATGTCCGGCGAACACAACAGCAGCGTGACCCGTTACCTGCTGCTACTGGCAACTTTGCTGGCCGTGAGCTTATCTGTTTTTCAGATCTGGCAGGGAATTTCGGCACAACTTTCAGCACCTGTATTCCGCCCCGTCCATCTGGGCTGGGTACTGGTGCTGGTTTTTCTGGTTAACCCGCTGGTTAAGGAAGAACACGCAGGGCCTAAACTCTATCCGCTGGCACGGCTCGCGGACCTGGTACTGATGCTGATCAGTGGCTGGGCGGCGGCGCGTATCGCTGTCTTCGACTACGACGACATCAGCTTCCTGCTTGATGGTCTGCAATTACCGGATCTGATTGCCGGTACCCTGCTGGTGGTTCTGCTGCTGGAGGCCACCCGCCGCACCGTCGGTATGACTATGGTGATCGTTGCCGGTCTCTTTATAGTGTATGCCGTGTTCGGTGATGCCCTGCCTGACTCCGTGGCGAGTACCGGGTTCAGTCTGGAAGAGATGATCCGCTTCCATATTTTCTCCACCAATGGTGTATTTGGTGCACCGCTGGCGATTGCCGCCGGCGTGGTTTTTATCTTTGTATTATTCGGTGCCTTCCTGCAGGTTACCGGAGCCGGTCAGTTCTTTATTGATGCGGCCTTTGCGGCTGCCGGTAAATACCGTGGCGGTCCGGCCAAAGCCAGTGTAATTGCCTCGGCCGCGCTGGGGTCTATTTCCGGTTCCGCCATTGCCAATACCGTGACTACGGGTGCACTGACGATTCCGATGATGAAAAAACTGGGCTATAAGCCGGAACAGGCCGCGGGTATTGAAGCGGCAGCGTCCACCGGTGGCCAGATTATGCCGCCGGTGATGGGTGCCGGCGCCTTTGTGATGGCGCAGTTTACCGGTATTGCTTACAGCGAGATTCTGCTGGTGTCTATTGTACCGGCGATTCTCTATTTCACCTGTACCCTGCTGTACGTGCATCTGATGGCGGTGAAGCTGGACCTTAAAGGCATGAGCCATACCGAACAGATCCGTACCGTCATGGCTCAGGGCTGGCATTTCCTGTTGCCGCTGATCCTCATTACCACCCTGCTGCTGATGAGTTATTCCCCGGTGCTGGTGGGCATCGCCGGCTGCGCCGCGATTCTGATCGCCGCCATGCTGCGTAAACACAGCCGTATAACCATCGGCAAATTCTTTGAAGGTATGAAAGAAGGCGCACTGATGGCACTGCCGATTTCGGTCGCCTGTGCTACTGCCGGTATTGTGGTGGGCGTTGTCGGGCAGACCGGTCTGGGTCTGCAATTTACTCAATTCCTGCTGACCATGTCCGGCGGTTATCTGTGGTCCGTGCTGTTGCTGATTGCCGTGGCGGCCATTGTGCTGGGCATGGGACTGCCGGTGACGGCTGCTTACATCGTGCTGTCGATTATGGCAGTACCGGCCATGATGGATCTGGGCGTCAGCCTGCTGGCGGCACACATGATTGTGTTCTGGCTGTCACAGACCTCCAACGTCACACCGCCGATTGCTCTGGCAGCCTTTGCCGGTGCTGGCATTGCCGGTTCCAAACCCATGCCGACAGCGGTGCAGGCGTTTAAGCTGGCTCAGGGCTTTTTCCTGATTCCGGCCATGATGGCCTTCTCAACGCTGATCTGGACCGAGGGCGACAGCATCTGGGAATACATTGAATCCATCCTTGCCACCGTGGCCATGATCGCTGCCTTTGCCGGCGCCATCGAAGGTCAGTGGGCAACCCGCCTGGGTAAAGTGCTGCGCCTGGCACTGGCGACGATTGCTGTGGTCACTCTGTTTATCCCCCATGAATACCGCATCATCCTGGTGGCGGTGGTCGCTGTGCTGGTGGTGATGGATGTTCTCAGACACCGTCGTGAAGGTGTGGCTGCAGCCTGATTGCTCAGCCCCCTGACGCAAAAAAGGCCTGCATCTGCAGGCCTTTTCTGTTTTAACAGCACGGAAAACCTAGCTGTGATTCACCATAATATGGCGCACCACGGAATAATCTTCTAACGAAAACATAGATAAATCTTTGCCGTAGCCGGAGCGCTTTAAACCGCCGTGAGGCATTTCACTGGGCAGCATAAAGTGGGTGTTGATCCAGGTAGCGCCGTATTCCAGCTCGCTGGCGACGCGCATCGCATTGCTTATATTGCCCGACCATACCGACGAGGCGAGGCCGTACTGGGAGTCGTTAGCCCAGTCGATGGCCTGTTCGATGCTGTCACAACAGGTCACGGAGACCACCGGGCCGAACACTTCCCGCTGCACAATTTCATCGTCGTGGCGTGCACCGGCGATCACGGTGGGCTGATAATAAAAGCCCGCCATGTCGGGGATGTGGCCGCCACAGATTAATTCGGTATGTGTCAGCTCCAGCGCCCGTTCAACGAAGCTGGCAACACTGTTGCGCTGACGCTGGCTGATTAACGGACCGAGCAGGTGGTTGCTGGATTCCTCAACATTAAACTGAATGGCTGACACTTTATCCGCCAGTGCGGTGAGCAGTTTGTCATAGATGGGTTTTACCGCATAAATATGGCAGGCCGCGGTGCAGTCCTGGCCGGCGTTGTAATAACCGTATTGACTGACTCCTGCGGCGACAGCATCAACATCCGCATCTTCCAGTACCAGCACCGGGGCTTTGCCTCCCAGCTCAAGGTGCGTCCGTTTAATATTGCTGACCGATGCCTGCAGCACTTTCTGGCCGGTGGATATATCCCCGGTCAGGGACGCCATGCTGATGCCCTTATGGTTGATCAGCTGGCTGCCGACACTGTCGCCGCGGCCGGGAATAATATTAACCACACCAGGCGGCAGAATATCGTTGATTAATCCGGCCAGAAACAGAGCGGTCAGCGGGGTCTGTTCGGAAGGTTTGAAGACCATGCTGTTGCCGGCGGCAATCGCCGGGGCAATTTTCCAGGCGGCCATCATTAACGGGTAATTCCATGGCGCAATGGTGCCGACCACACCAATGGCATCGCGCCTGACCATGCTGGTGTAACCGGGCATATATTCGCCGGCGGCCGGCGCTGTGCGGGTTCTGACGGCGGCGGCAAAAAAGCGGAAGACATCCGCTGCTGCCGGAATTTCTTCTTCGGCGACCTGTCTTCCGGGTTTGCCGCAGTTGAGTGTTTCCAGTGCGCACAGAGCCTGGCTGTTTGCCTCAATGGCGGCGGCAATGGCCAGCAGATGAGCTGCGCGTTCAGACGGGCTGGTCCGTTTCCAGCGTTTAAATGCCGATCGTGCACTGTCGACTGCCGCATCGACCTGTTCCGCGGAGGCCTGGGGAATATCGGCGATGGTATGGCCTGTGCGCGGGTTGATGACGGCTTCAGCAATATCATCTCCCTGAATCCGTTCGCCATGAATCAATAACTGGTATGGGACGCTGTTGTTTTCTGTCATGGTATTTAACTCAGAGGCGATGGCTGATGAGCGGGCAGGGATTCACGGGCAACCGGCAGGAAGTGATCAATCACCGGATTGCGGGCGCCGCCGCGGCGCCAGGCTAAACCGATATCGAGCGTGTCACTGATGTCCTGAATATGCCGGGCCTCGACCCGGTCACCTTCCACTGACCAGGGGCGGTAGGTCATGTCCGGCATCAGTGCCAGCCCCATGCCGGCAGAAACCAGGCTGCGTACGGCTTCGACGGAAGAGCTGCGCATGGCCACATGCGGACGGTAATGACCATGGCGCCACAGGTTACGGATACGCTGTTCCATCTCATCCACATTGAGCAGGATAAGAGGTTCATTCTCCAGCTCTTTGACACCGATAGTATCGCGTTGCAGTAAGGCGTGCTCAGGTGGCAGCCATAAACGGTAACGGGAAAAAGTCAGCACTTCGGTATTCAGGGCAGCGCGGTATTCCAGGTTCGACAGTATCAGTACACCGACATCAATTTCACCGCTTACCAGCAGGTGCTCAATATAGGCCCGGTCGTCTTCCACCACACGGATGGTTACCCCCTGATAGATGCGCTGAAAACGGGACACCAGGTCTGCCAGATAATAGCCGGCGACCAGACTGGTAACACCGATAGTAATTTCACCTTTTACTTCATCCGTACTCTGCAGCAGGCTGCGCCGGGCATTCTCCACCGAGGCCAGTATCAGATGGGCCTGACGCAGAAACTGATGCCCGGCATGGGTCAGCTCCATACCTTTGGCGTGACGGCTGAACAGGCTGGCATTGAGCTGTTCTTCCAGTTGTTTGACGGCCGTGGTCAGGGTGGACTGAGAAATATGTACCGCCTGGGCGGCAGCCGAAACGGAACCGGTTTCGGCAATGGCAATAAAGTAACGGATCTGGCGCAGGCTCATCATGGGCAGTTTCCTGGATCACAGACGCGCCGGCATTCAGCGCTTAATCATCTTACTGGCAGCGATTCAATAAAACGATTGTTGGCAATGTCCACCTTAAAAAATGCCCCTCTTCAGGCCAGAATCTGCCATTACCAACGGGTTTTCAGCACTCCGTACCTGTCTGCCAGTAATACCACTGAATCTAGGTTTTATAGGGGATTCAGCGCATTATTTGGCGTCCGGATATCAGCTTTATCAACAGAGGTATCGTTTTTTACGAATGCTCCGTTCTTTATTAACAATTGGCCGCTTTTTCACGCCTGCCTTTAGCCTGATGGGGTGACAGGAAACGCCGGATAATCCGGGAATCAGCAGAAATCCGATCAAGGTTAGAGGACTCCACCATGGCAAAAGCAAATCTGATGGTCAGTGTGCTGGCCGGTGCGTTGTTAGCAACCGCAGGCAATGCAGCGCTGGCGCAGGATAAAATTGGCCCCGGGGAAGGGCGTGTCGATATCGTCGCCTGGGCAGGCTACATCGAACGCGGTGAAACCGACCCGGCGTTCGATTGGGTAACCGAATTTGAAAGCAATACCGGCTGTTCGGTCAATGTAAAAACCGCAGCGACTTCCGATGAAATGGTCAGCCTGATGGCCAAAGGCGGTTACGACCTGGTGACGGCCTCCGGCGATGCTTCCCTGCGTCTGATTTACGGCAAGCGTGTACAGCCGATTAATCTCGATCTGATCAAAGCCTGGGATACCGTGGATGAACGTCTGCAGGATGCACCCTGGCACACAGTCAATGGCAAACACTACGGCGTACCCTTTGAGTGGGGCCCGAACGTGCTGATGTACAACACGGATGTGTTTAAAACCGCGCCGGACAGCTGGAAATACGTATTTGAAGAAATGACCCTGCCGGACGGTAAATCCAACAAGGGCCGGGTGCAGGCTTATGATGGTCCGATTTATATCGCCGATGCGGCGCTGTATTTAAAAGCCACAAAACCGGAACTGGGTATTGAAGACCCGTATGAGCTGAACGAAAAACAGTACGCTGCCGTACTGGACGTTCTGCGTACCCAGCACGATTTAATTCACCGTTATTGGCACGACTACAACGTCCAGATGAGTGACTTTAAAAACGAAGGTGTGGTGGCATCCAGCTCCTGGCCATTTATGGCCAATCTGCTGATCGCTGAAGGCCAGCCAATTGCCAAAGTATTCCCGAAAGAGGGCGTTACCGGCTGGGCGGATACCACCATGATGGCAGCTGATGCGCCTCATCCTAATTGCGCTTACAAGTGGCTGAACTGGTCGATCACCCCCAAACTGCAGGGCGACCTGGCTGCCTGGTTTGGTGCGGTACCGGCGGTGCCTGCTGCCTGTGACGGCAATGAACTGCTGGGTGAAGACGGCTGTGCAACCAACGGCTTCGATAACTTTGACGAAGTGCATTTCTGGAAAACTCCGACCTCAAAATGCGCAAGTCAGGGCACCTGTGTTTCTTACGCGCGCTGGACCAAAGACTACATCGCCATTATGGGCGGTCGCTGACAGAAGTGAGTGGCATGCAATAACCGGCAGGCGGTGGTCAGAAATGACACCGGCCGCCGCCGGTTTTGCTGACAGAAATAACCATGATTTTCGCTGTTAAGAGCGGGCACAGATATGACCACAGTTGTTGAATTTTCCTCCGTCAGCCGTCACTACGGCGAAGTTAAAGCGGTGGATCAGGTTTCGCTGAAAATTGCAGAAGGGGAGTTCTTTTCCATGCTCGGACCATCCGGGTCGGGGAAGACAACCAGCCTCAGAATGATTGCCGGGTTTGAGCAGCCCAGCGAAGGTTACGTCATTATTCATGGTCACGATGCCACGGGATTACCGCCCTATAAGCGCGATGTGAATACCGTATTCCAGGACTACGCGTTATTTCCGCATATGAACGTGCTGGAAAATATCGCTTATGGACTCATGGTAAAAGGCGTGGCCAAAAAAGAACGCTTAAGCCGTGCTCAGGAAGCGCTGGATATGGTGGCGCTGGGGGAATACGGCCTGCGCAAACCGGCCCAGTTATCCGGCGGTCAGCGTCAGCGAATCGCGCTGGCCCGGGCTCTGGTTAACCGGCCTAAGGTCCTGTTACTGGATGAACCCTTAGGGGCCCTGGACTTAAAACTGCGCGAGCAGATGCAGAGTGAATTAAAAACGCTGCAACGCCAGTTAGGCATTACCTTCATTTTTGTTACCCATGATCAGACCGAAGCCCTGTCCATGTCTGACCGGGTAGCTGTTTTTAATAAAGGCCGTATCGAGCAAATGGGGTCGCCACGGGATTTGTATAATAAGCCGCAGACGGCCTTTGTCGCTGAGTTTATTGGCAGTGCCAATGTGATTAAACAACCGCTGGTGGATACGCTTGGGCTGCAGAGTGGCAAAACATTTGCGCTGCGCCCGGAATATATTGATTTAAACGCAGTATCAGAAGCGGTCAGCGGTGAGCTGAACGCAAAAGGCGTTATCCGTGATATTCAGTATCAGGGGGCTAATACCCGGTATCAGGTAATGCTGGACAGTGGCGAAGCATTAAACGTTTCCTGCGCTAACAGTTTCTCTGCCGGTAACGAAGGTAGCGGTGATGTTCTGACGGACGGCGCGGAAGTGAATCTCAGCTGGCGCGCTGATGCCATGGTTGAACTGCGTGATGTCGAACTGCGTGGCGAAAATGTTAACGTGGACAACGCCGGAGCCTGATATGAACACAGTTGCTGTTACTCCGGGCGGGGCGGAAGTAAAGGTAAAGAGAAGCCCGCTGGGTCGTTTTTCTGACGTACTCTACCGTCGCCCTAATTTGTATTTATTACTGTTACTGGTGCCACCACTGCTATGGTTTGGCTCGGTCTATATTGCCTCGCTTCTGAGTCTGTTATGGCAGGGTTTTTATACCTTTGATGATTTCACCATGCTGGTGGATCACACCTTAACCCTGAGTAATTACGCCCAGCTGTTTGATGCTGCAAATTTTGACATTATTCTGCGCACACTCTTGATGGCGCTTTCGGTGACTCTGTTCAGTGCTTTGCTGGCATTTCCGGTCGCCTACTATATGGCGCGTTTCGCCAGTGGGCGCACAAAAGCCTTTTTTTATATCGCCGTCATGTTGCCCATGTGGACCAGTTATATCGTTAAGGCTTATGCCTGGACATTACTGTTGGCGAAGGAAGGTGTCAGCAGCTGGTTTATTAATTTACTCGGGCTGGATGCTGTACTGCAGTTTTTATTAAGTGTACCAGGCATTGGTGGTAATACGTTATCCACCTCGAACCTCGGCCGTTTTCTGGTGTTCACCTATATCTGGCTGCCTTTTATGATTCTGCCGGTTCAGGCGGCACTGGAGCGTTTACCACCCTCATTGATACAGGCCTCTGCGGATCTGGGCGGTACCCCGTTTAAAACTTTCCGTCATGTCATTTTTCCGCTTGCTGTCCCCGGTATTGCTGCCGGTTCAATTTTTACCTTCTCGCTGACGCTGGGGGATTATATCGTGCCTCAGCTGGTGGGACCGCCGGGATTATTTCTTGGCACCATGGTGTACGTACAGCAGGGCTCCATCGGCAACATGCCCATGGCTGCTGCTTTTACTCTGGTGCCCATCGTCTTGATTGCGGTGTATCTGGCTATTGTTAAAAGACTGGGGGCGTTTGATGCACTCTGATCATTCTGCCAATGGCAAAGCATCGGTATGGCTAAAAATAGCGGCCTGGAGTGGACTGATATTCCTGCATTTTCCGATCGCTATTATTGCCCTTTATGCCTTTAATACTGAGGAATCGGCGTTCAGTTTTCCGCCACCGGGGTTAACGACCAAATGGTTTGCTGTGGCCTTTGGCCGGGCGGACGTACTGGAATCCATCGGGCTGTCACTGCAGGTTGCCTGCGTTGCCACAGTGCTGGCCATGACGCTGGGGACTATGGCATCGGCGGCATTGTACCGGCGCAATTTCTTTGGCAAGGAAAGTATTACCTTAATGCTGATTCTGCCGATTGCACTGCCGGGGATTATTACCGGTCTGGCGTTATTAACGGCATTCAAAGCGCTGGATATTCATCCGGGTATTACCACCATCGTGATCGGTCACGCGACCTTTTGTGTGGTGATTGTGTATAACAATGTGGTGGCACGTTTCCGCCGTATCTCAGCCAGTCTGATTGAAGCGTCGATGGATCTGGGGGCTGATGGCTGGCAGACCTTCCGCTACATTGTCTTACCGAACCTGGGCACGGCCATGCTGGCCGGTGGCATGCTGGCCTTTGCCTTGTCATTCGATGAATTAATTGTAACCACCTTTACGGCAGGGCATGAAAAGCCTTTGCCGATCTGGTTGCTGAATCAGCTGACGCGGCCACGTGATGTGCCTGTCACCAATGTGGTTGCTATGCTGGTGATGCTGGTCACCACCATTCCTGTTTTCCTGGCTTATCTGCTCACCAAAGGTGGCGAAGATGTGGCCGGTTCCGGTAAATAACGAGAGAGGAAATACTCATGCTGAATAAAATGCTGATTAATGGCGAACTGGTCAGCGGCGAAGGGGCTGCAATTGATGTGTTTAACCCCTCCACCGGTGACAAAATCTGTGACATTCAGGAGGCCAGTGCAGCACAGGTAAGCGCTGCGGTGGATGCAGCCGAAGCAGCCTTTGACAGCTGGAGTCAGACAGCGCCGGCAGAACGTTCTGCCTTATTGCTGCAGCTGGCCGATAAAATTGAAGCCATGGGAGAAGACTTTGCAGAACTGGAATCTCTGGATGTTGGTAAACCCTACAGTGCCGCGCTGGAAGATGAAGTGCCGGCCATTGCCGATGTCTATCGTTTCTTCGCCGGTGCCTGCCGCACGATGAATGGTTCTGCTGCCGGTGAATACCTTGAGGGATACACCTCAATGATCCGTCGTGATCCGGTGGGTGTGGTTGCCTCAATAGCGCCATGGAACTACCCCATGATGATGGCGGCGTGGAAATTGGCGCCGGCGCTCGCAGCCGGCAATACCGTGGTATTAAAACCGTCGGAAATTACGCCGCTGACCACGTTAAAATTCGCTGAAATTTTAAAAGAAATTTTCCCCGCCGGTGTGGTGAATATTGTCTTCGGCACAGGCAGCGAAGTGGGCGCACCGCTGACGTCGAACCCCAAAGTTCGCATGGTGTCGCTCACCGGGTCGATTCCGACCGGCCAGAAAATTGTTGGCTGTGGTGCCGAAACCATGAAGCGCACACACATGGAACTGGGCGGTAAAGCGCCGGTGGTGGTCTTTGACGATGCCGATATTGATGAGGTGGTGGAAGGCATCCGCGCCTTTGGTTATTACAACGCCGGTCAGGACTGTACCGCTGCCTGCCGGATTTATGCGCAGCAGGGTATTTATGACGAGCTGGTGAAAAAACTCACGGAAGCCGTGTCCTCAATTAAATTCGGCACGCAGAAAGAAGATGGCGTGGAAATGGGGCCTCTGGTGTCACAGGCCCAGCAACAGAAAGTTGCCGCTATGGTCGACCGCGCCCGCGCTCTGCCACATATCACGGTAACGGCCGGCGGTAACATTCCGGATATGCCGGGCTTCTTCTATGAGCCAACATTAATTGCCGGGGCAAAACAGGACGACGAAATCGTACAGAAAGAAGTGTTTGGTCCGGTGGTTTCGGTAACGCAATTTGAAACCGAAGAGCAGGGTCTGGCCTGGGCTAACGATTCGGATTATGGTCTGGCATCCTCTGTGTGGACAGCTGATACCGGCCGTGCGATGCGGATGTCTGCACGCCTTCAATACGGCTGCACCTGGGTGAATACGCACTTTATGCTCACCACAGAAATGCCTCACGGCGGTATGAAAATGTCTGGCTACGGCAAAGATATGTCGATGTACGGACTGGAAGATTATACGACGATCCGCCACGTGATGATTAAACACTGAGCCTGAGGAAGGGCTTAAACGTTTCCATTCTGGTGTTTAACACCACCGCTTTTATACCAGCCTCCGGGCTGGTTTTTTTATGCGCTATCCGGCGGGTAAATGCCAGTCAACGTGAAGCATAGGTGAAATATTCAGATACAGGTACCGGGCATGGCATGACCATGCCCGGTAATGTTACGCATAATTTTCAATGCATATTAAGAGCGACACCTGTAAAGGCGTGTCCGGTTATTGCTCCAGCGTTTCTGTAGTGGAATCCGCAACAAAAGTAACGCTGGCTTCACTGCAGGAGGTGTAGGCTATGGTAATTTCAGCCGTTGCCATATCGGCACCGGCATCAATGTTAAGGGAACCGCTTTCAACGCCTGAGCCATCATTACACATAACCAGACTGGTATCATTTTCCGCCGATACCAGACCATATTGTGGGACGTAAACCTCAAGCTCCGCTGAGAAACCGTCGTCAACATAACCACTGTATTTCAATACCTGGCCGCCGGCTTCCAGTAACTCTTCAGTAACCCGCTCGGTCAGTTCGGTGTTGTCTGCCGGATCGACTTCACGGCTGGTAACCAGGGTGTAATAGCCGGTACCACCAGGGGAAGACATCGCAAAAGAGGTACTGCGCTGGTTGACATAGGTATCCGGATCATAGGTGTACTCAAACGTAGAGGGGTCTTCCGTGCGGTCGTAGGTCTCGTTGTAGTCTGTTTCGCTGGCGAAGGCGAATTGGTTGTCTGCCATCGTCATCACCAGATCGCCTTCTTCATGAGAGATCAGACTGCTACTTTGAGTGTTGTTAAGATCGCTGCTTTCCTCAAAAAAACTGGCTTCTGATGACATACGGCCGGAGGTGGTGACCGCAACATCCTGGCCATCCACTCTCATGTAGTAACAGTAATCATCCAGACGGACTGATATTTCTTCATTGCGGGTGTCACTGCGGAAGGTATTATCGGTACCGCTCTCAGCTTCTTCTGTGCCTTCCCAGGTCTGAACCCGGTGAATATCGGCTTCGCCGCCACATTCGCCAACCGCTGTATATTCAACATCATTTTCAGCCACATCCGGCCAATCAATGGCGGCAATATCCCGTTGAGCCAGGGGTTCGAGCTGGATGGATTTCTGCAGTGATGCCTGCAGGCCGACGACAGCAATCCGGCGATCACCGATGTTCGGTGGAACGATCTCCCCCAGGTCTGTGCGGGGCACCATTTCAGTGATCAGTTCGCTGTTCATTTCAGACAAGGCCACAACATGCACTGCCTCTGCGATGTCCTGGAAATTCGTACTGCTGATGGTGGCGTCAGTCTCTGCGCCACTGTATGTCAGAGGCTTTACCGACAGGCCGGAATAATTGCGGGGGCCCGAGCTGCTGCTGTCATCACTGCCACACGCCGCAAGTGTCAGTGCCATTACCGGAGTAGCAATCTGTAATAAGGTTTTTGAAGCCATAAACATATCCTTGTGCATTTTTAATATAAAATTGCTAATAGCAATATCATCAATCTAGATCACTATCGGGTAATGTAAAGGTGGCTTTTTTACATTCATTACGGGAGTGACATTAAAGTCCGCATCCCTGCGCATGAGTGGAAAAAAACTGAGAACAATAACTAATTGAGGGAGAATATTGGCGGCATTTTCCGACTGCTGAACTGGGTTATAATCTCTGGCCTGCCGGATATATTGGCTAAAGCTGTTGATCTGCATTCAACACACGGGTCGCGAATGAGAAAGTCCGGTGGTGATATATCCGTATCATGGTTTCTGATCGCAGGTATAACGGGCGAACATGACCTGCCAGTGCTGGTTGTGACGTAACCGATAACGGCCGGCGGCCAGAATGTAAAAGACCGGGGCCAGAGGGTAGAAGGCAGAGGGTAGAGGAGAATCAATTGTTTGCAGGTATTCTGCTGTCAGTAACTGCCTCAGTGGCTTTTGGCCTGCTGTCTTATTACAGCGTGTTTCTTCTGCCGCTGGATGGCTACGGTATTTTTGCCTGGCGGGTGATATTTACCCTGCTGGTGCTGACGCTGGTGTTGTCATTGCGTCAGCGTTGGCCAGCTTTTGTGGCAGAAATAAAAGCACTTAAACAACAGCCTTATGCGTGGCCGGCTATGCTGTTCTGCAGCACCCTGATTGCCGTACAGCTGGGGTTATTTGGCTGGGCGCCGGTTAACGGACAGGGGCAGGCGCTGGCCATGGGCTATTTTCTGTTACCCCTCAGTCTGGTACTCACCGGCCGGCTGATGTACGGCGAACAATTGTCGGCGTTACGTAAAGTGGCGGTTGGCCTGGCGTTGCTGGGTGTTGTCGCCGGGCTGATCACCAAAGGTGGGTTTTCACCTGTGTCGCTGTTGGTGATGCTGGGGTTTCCACCCTATTTTATGGTGCGTAAACGCATGCGTCTGAATGCCCTTAACGGTATGCTGGCGGAGCACATTCTGATGATTCCGCTGGCGTTGATTATTCTCAGCCTGCAGGATTTTAATCCGCACTATTTCAGCCACAAAGGCTGGCTGGGCTGGCCGGTGTTACTGGGCCTTGGTCTGGTCAGTACCACCGCGCTGTTGTCTTATATGGGCGCCAGTCAGCGTCTGCCGCTGGTACTGTTTGGGATGCTTGGCTACGTGGAGCCACTGTTACTCTTTGCTGTCGCCCTGATGCTTGGCGAAGCCGTAACGGCCATGGATATGTGGACTTACATACCCATCTGGCTGGCGGTGCTGTGTCTGGTGCTGGAAGGCAGCCGGCAGCTGATACGCCAGCACCGCGGGATGATCTGATTGATGGCGGGGCGGATCTTTTTTCAGTTCAGTTCAGTTCGGGGCAGAGCGCTCAGTAATGCCTGCATATCATTCACCAGCAGATCATTGACCTCGTCGCTGCTCAGTTCATCAAAGGAAATAAACTGGATAAAGCGTCCGTTCTGCAACTGAAACAGCGCTTTGGCCAGATGGTAGGCATCAGCTTCAGGATTCACTTTGCCCGCAGCCTGTAACTTTTCAATCGGACTGACCAGGGCCATGGCAAGTTTATGATCAAGAGAAATATAGCCCTTACTGAAACGTGATTCAGAGTCACTGACCGACGAGGCGATAACCTGACGCCACAGGCTTTTATCCAGATGCGTCACCGCATGGCGGCGGATGACACCGGCAAACAGCAGCAGCAGACTGGTCAGCGAGTTTTGTTCCACACTCAGGTCTTCATCGATTCTGCCCAGCAATTCGCGGTCGCTGTCGGCGACCACCGCCATCAGTACGCCGGATTTGGTGCCATAGTAGTTATGCACGGTGACACCCGATAACCCGGCCTCTTCCGCGATGCCATCAATCGTTGTGCCTTCATAGCCGGCTTCCATAAACAGCTTGCGGGCAGCGGCGACAATACTGCGTTTACGGTCTTCTTTCTGTTTTTCCCTCAGGCCTGCCAAGGTGGTTCTCCTGCAACATCGATATTCGTCGGATTGTCAGGCTACTCTATCCTAAACTTGTCCAAGATAAAAACTTTTACTTGAACTAAAGTTTTTACCTGAGTTATGTTTGTTGCAGTCACTGAATGAGCGACCAACTGAGCAGGGGAATGATGATGCGATTATTCAAGACCATGATGACCGCCGCCGTACTGGCCGGCGGTCTGTCTGCAGCCGCAGTCAATGCCAAAGAAACCGTCAATGTCGGTATCTGTGTATCCTGGCCGGGCTACTCCATGATGAAACTGGCCAGTGAGCAGGACCTCACCGGCGATTACGAGCTGAACTTCACCATTTTTGAGGACCCGCTGGGCGGGCATTCAGCACTGGCGGCGGGTCAGATTGATGTTTACGGCTGTACGTCGGAATACACACCGCTGGCCGTGGACCGCGGTACGGACGTGGCGATTGTTGCGGATCTCAACCCTTCTTATGGTGTGGACCACATCGTGATGGCTGCGGATACGGACCCTCAGTCCATCGCCGGTAAAAAAGTGGCCGCGCCTCAGGCCTACATCGGCAACCTGCTGATGGGCTTATGGCTGGACGATAATGGCATCAAACCAGACGATGTCGAATGGGTAAACCTGAATGCAGATGAAGCCGTCGGTCCGATGATTTCCGGCGATCTGGCAGCGGGCTACATGTACGAACCCTGGATCAGCAAAGTGCTTGAAGCCATGCCGGGGGCATCCAGTGTGGTTAACACAGAAGATGAAGAAATGTTGAAAACCGGCATTTTCATGGATGCTCTGTACATGAATAAAAACTTCATCAAAGAAAACCGCAAAGCGGCTGTGGCGGTATTGAAAGCGCGCTGGGATGGCCTGGCTTACTGGCATGAAAATACGGCAGCTGCCAATAAACAGATAGCAAAATTTCTGCAGTGGCCGGAAGAAGATATCGCCTATGTGGTCGGTACCAATGGCAAGTATCTGTCCGGCGGTATTTACCTGTACGACTTTGATGAATCGGCCCGTATGTGTGGCGTACTGGATGGGGAACCACCCTTTGGTATCGCCAATGGCGGCATGACAGATGCGCTGGCATTGACTAACGACTGGTGGATTAAGCTGGGTGTGATGGAAAACAAAGTCGATGTCTCAGAAGCGGTCGACTGCTCATTGATGGCTGATCTGGTTAAGAGCGGTTACCGCCAGTCCCTGTCGGCGCGCTGAGTTCTGCCATAAAGAACGATCAATTGCTGACACAAAGCGGCGGGGCACTCAGCTCCGCTGCATCTTAAACGGATGGATCTTATGTCCGAAGTAAACAGCCGGAAAGCAGAAAATCAAAGCCTGACAGGTAAGCGTAATAAACGCTTTCTTGAGGTTCGTAAGCCCGTATCCCGGCGTCAGAAAATCCTCTCCGGTGTGGGTATCTGGGCCGTCTTTTTTGCGGTCTGGTATCTCTCAACCCACGCGGGCTGGGTGAACAAATTACTGGTGCCGGCACCGGAGCAGGTGTTTGGCAGCCTTTATGAACTGATTGCCGAACGCGGCTTTATGTCTGATATCGGTATTTCCATTGCCCGCGTCATCGGCGCTTTTCTGATGGCCAGTGTGGTGGCTGTGCCGCTGGGTATTCTGATGGGAACCTTCCCGGCGATCGAAGCTATCTTTGCCCCTTTTGTATCCGCCTGGCGTTATCTGCCGGCCCCCTCTTTTATTCCGATTCTGCTGATGTGGTTCGGTACCGGAGAAGCCCCGAAGCTGGCACTGCTGTTTATTGGCGTCATCTTCTTTCTGATCACGCTGGTGATGGATGCCACTAAAAATGTACGCGCGGAATTAATTGAAACCGCGCTGACGCTGGGCGCCAATCGCCGCATAACCTTATTTAATGTGGTGCTGCCCGCGGTGTTGCCGGATGTGATGGTTGCTATGCGGCAGATGCTGGCCATGGCCTGGACCTATCTGGTGATTGCTGAAATTGTGGCTTCCACCACGGGCATCGGTGCCATGATGATGCGCGCCCGCCGTTTCCTGAATACCGATGAAATTCTCGCCGGTATTTTAGTGATCGGAGCACTGGGGCTGTTGTTTGATCTGTTGTTTGCGCAGCTGCACCGCTGGCTGTTTCCTTATCTGCGGGAGAAGCGCTGATGTCTGATGCTTTATTAACGATGAAAGGAATCAGCAAAGATTTTGAGCTGGCAGATGGCTCAGCAATACGGGCCGTCAATGATGTGTCACTGACGGTGGAAGAAAACTCTGTCTGTGTACTGCTGGGCCCCTCCGGCTGTGGTAAATCCACCATTCTGCGCATGATGGCCGGTCTGGAAGATCCCAGCGCCGGTGACATTATGCTGAAGCAACATCCGGTAATGGGGCCGGCGCGCGAGCGTGGCATGGTGTTTCAGGCTTACACCTCATTCGACTGGCTGAGCGTGCGTAAAAACGTCGAATTCGGCATGAAGATCAATGGTGTCGGGGCCCGTGAGCGAAAAGAAAAAGCCGAGCACTTTATTAAGCTGGTGGGGCTGGAAAAATTTATTGATGCCTATCCGACGCAATTATCCGGCGGCATGCGTCAGCGCGTGGCCATTGCCCGCACGCTGGCAAACGGTCCGGAATTACTTCTGATGGATGAGCCATTCGGCGCCCTGGACGCGGAAACCCGCTGGCATATGCAGGAGCTGATGGTTCAGATTGCCAATGAAGAAAATACCAGCATGGTCATTGTGACCCATGACCTGGAAGAGGCCATATTTCTGGCGGACAAAATCATTTTTCTGTCGGCACACCCGGGCCGGGTGAAAGAAGTCATTATTCCGGATTTCAAAGACGGAAAACGGATAGCCGACAAAGAACATATTGTGCAGCTGCCGGGTTACGCCGCGCTGGAACACAAACTGATGCGTCTGATGCGCGAAGAAGGTGAACGGGAATGAGAAAAAGTACAATGCGCACGGTAGTGATGTCAGAGATGACATGGCCGGAATACGAACAGGCGCTGAAAGATAATCCGGTGGTCTTTATTCCGACGGGTGCCGTTGAGCAACATGGCCCTCATCTTCCTATGGGGGTGGACTACATGCTGCCCATGGCCATTGCCCGTGATGTCGCAGAAAATGTCGGCGGCATCGTCGCTGCCCCTGTGACTTATGGCTATAAATCCATGCCACGCTCCGGTGGCGGGCCTTTTTTTCCCGGCAGCACGGGAGTGGATGGTCACACACTGAGTATGGTGGTGCGGGATATTATCCGCGAATTAGTGCGTCACGGTGTGCGTCGTATCTGCGTGCTGGACGGTAATTACGAAAACCTGTGGTTTCTGAATGAAGGCATTGATCTGGCCATGCGTGAAGTCGGTGACAAAGGCGTGCGGGTTATGTGCCTGCAGCACTGGGAATTTCTGACCGAAGAGACACTGAATAAAATTTTCCCCGATGGCTATCCGGGGATTGAGCTCGAGCACGCCGCGGTACTGGAAACCTCACTGATGCAGCATTATTACCCGGATACCGTGCTGAATGATTTGTTGCCCGATAATAAACCCGCAGGTGCACCCTGTTACGACGTTTGGCCTGCCCGGCGGGAATGGGTACCGGCAGAAGGTTCACTGGTTTCCGCTGCCGCCGCAACGGCCGAAAAAGGGGCTGTTATGGCGCAGCAGTATCGTGAGGATATGAGTGCTGCCATTGAGAAAGAATTTTACGGCAGCGACAGCTGAGGTAACAGCGATGACGATCTCTTTTGATTTCAGCGGCAAAAAAGTACTGGTTACAGGGGCCAGCAGTGGTATTGGTCTGGGCGTCGCCCGGGCCTTCGCTACCAGTGGCGCAGACGTGTATATCCTGGCTGAAAGTTCAGACATACACAGCGTTGCTGAAACACTGCCGGGTAAGGTTACGCCATTGCAATGCGATATTTCTGACCGCGACGCCGTGACCCGTGTACTGTCTGCGCTGCCGCAACTGGACGTGCTGGTGAACAATGCCGGAATGGAACGTCCGACGCCGTTAAATGGTCCGGCTCCGCAAACGGATGACACCTTTGAAAAAATTCTGGCAGTGAATATTGCCGGCACCAGCCACGTAACCCGGGCGCTGGTAAATCAGATAAAAGATGGCGGGAAAATTATTCTCACCTCATCAATCTGGGGAAAAACCTCGGTGCCGGAGTTTTCCGCTTACGCGGCCAGTAAACATGCCATGATCGGTCTCACCCGCACCTGGGCGCAGGAGCTGGGTCCACGAAATATCTGTGTGAATGCCGTGTGTCCGGGCTGGATAAAAACAGAATCTGCATTAGCGTCGTTAAAGAGCATGGCGCAGACCACCGGTCGCAGTGAAGCGGGTATCGAAGCGGAAATCAGTGCCACTCAGGCTCTGCCGGGCCTGATGGTGGCCGATGATATTGCTGGCCTGTATTTGTTTCTTGCCAGCCCGGCTGCCAATAATATTACCGGTCAGGCGATCAATATCGATCGCGGTGAGGTGATGGTATGAATCAGACATCATCCGCAAAACCCCTGGCAGGGAAAATTGCCGTGGTAACCGGTGCGTCTAAAGGTATTGGCCGCGCCATTGCTCTGGCTCTGGCGGAGCAGGGATCGAAAGTCGCCATCTGCCACCATCAGGATGGACTGAATGCCGCGGACACTCTGTCTGAACTGCAGACAAAAACCGAAGCCCTGTGTGCTGATATTGATATCGCCGATGAATATCAGACGGAAATATTTTTTGATCAGGTAGAAGCTGAATTAGGAATACCGTCGGTTATCGTCAGCAACGCCGGTATTATTCACGAAGCCCCCCTTACCGACACCCGGGCAGAAGATTTTGACCGCGTTATTGATGTTAATTTACGTGGCTGTTTTCTGGTTAACCGGGAAGCTGTGCGGCGTATCAAGCGTGCCGCCATACCACAGGGGCGGATTATTAATGTCGCCTCTGACCTTGGTTATCTGGGGCGTGAAAATATGGTGTCTTATTGTGCATCGAAGGGCGGCGTGATCAGCCTTACCCGCGCGCTGGCACGTGAGCTGGCGCCGGATATTCTGGTTAATGCCATCGCACCGGGGCCGGTGGATACCGATATGACCAGCATCGAGCACATGAGTGAAGAGGCCTTAGCCAAAGACCTGAATTCACCGCTGGCCCGCTTTGGTTCGCCGCATGATATTGCCGCTATGGCAGCGTTTCTGGCCGGCCCGCAGGCGGGGTTCATTACCGGCCAGTGTTTCGGTGTGAACGGCGGCAGTGTGATGCCCTGACGTTAACAAACCTCATATTCTGTACTGCTGTCGCAGTACATTCTGACACGCTGAGCAGCACTCTCTGTTCAGTACTCTGTTGCGCGGAGAAGCAAGATGAGTAACGACCCGAAAACCCAGCCGCGGTATAGCGGCATTCCAACCTTTATGCGTACGCCTTACACCACAGATCTGAGCGCAATTGATATCGCGCTGATCGGTGTTCCGTTTGACGGCGGTGTCACTAACCGCACCGGTACCCGTCACGGGCCAAGGGAAGTACGTAATCAATCCAGCCTGATGCGTACCATTAATCAGGCAACCGGCATTGCGCCTTTTGAACTGGCGCGGGTGGGAGATATCGGTGATGCTCTGCCCGATAATCCGTTCGAGCTGATTGCCTCGCATAAGGCTATCCAGTCATTTTTTGAACCGGTAAAAACTGCCGGGGTTTTACCCTTATCGGCCGGCGGGGATCATTCCATTACCTTACCGATTCTCCGTGCCATTGCCAAAGACGGCCCGGTGGCGCTGGTACATTTTGATGCCCACTGCGACACGGGCGATGATTATCTGGGGTCTAAATTTCATCATGGTTCACCGTTTAAAATTGCGGCGGAAGAAGGCCTGATCGACCCGGAGAAAACCATTCAGATCGGTATTCGTGGTGGTATTACCGACCGTGAGCAATGGAAGTTCAGCTACGACAGCGGTATGCGCGTTATTCATATCGAAGAGTTTTATGACATGGGCGTGGATGCTGTCATTGATGAAATTCACAAGGTGGTGGGTGACAGTCCGGTGTATGTCACCTTCGATGTCGATGGCCTGGACCCTGTGTATGCGCCGGGTACCGGCACGCCGGAAGTCGGCGGTTTTACCAGCTTTGAAGCCCAGAAAATGCTGCGTTCACTGGCCGATCTCCATATCATCGGCGGCGATGTGGTGGAAGTCTCTCCGCCATTTGATCCCAGTGGGGTAACAGCATTGGTTGGCGCGACCATGATGTTTGAAATTCTGTGTGTGATGAGCGAATCCCTGCGGCGCCGGAAGCATGACTGAACCCTGGCCGGGACTGCGACACAGATGACAATCCATGGTGGGTTCTGTACCCGGCAGCACAATGCTTTAATATTCCTGTTATGAAATATTTATTATTCATGGTGAATATCCATGCCTGAGGCAGGGCTGTTCACCGCAAAAAGGCAGGAGAGCCAATGATCGCCGGTGTGTTTCTGGCCATATCGGCCTGTATGTTGTTCGGCCTGCTCAGCTATTACAGCACGCTGTTGCCGCCCATGGATGCTTATGGCATCTGGAGCTGGCGGGTGCTGGCAACTCTGGTGCTGGTGGCTGTGGTGATATCTGTACAGGGGCGCTGGCGTCTGTTTGCCCGTGAAATGACCGACATTCTGCGCGTCCCCGGCTATATCGCAGCCACCCTGTTTGCCGGATTGATGATGGGGTTTCAGCTCGGCCTGTTCGGTTGGGCGCCCTTGCATGGTGTCAGTCAGGATGTGGCCATGGGGTACTTTCTGATGCCGCTGGTGATGGTGCTGGCCGGACGTTTTCTGTTTAACGAAAAACTCAGCCTGGTACGGACACTGGCGGTGGCCTGTGCCGCGTTTGGTGTTGGCGCAGAGCTGATCCGCAGCGGCGGTTTCTCCTGGGTGTCGCTGGTGATTATGCTGGGGATGCCACTGTATTTTATCGTCAAAGACAAACTGCAGACGTCACCATTATCCATGCTGATGGCCGAGCAGATTGTCGTGCTACCGGTAGCATTCGCCATTCTCATAGCACAGGACTGGACGCCGGATTACTTTGCCGCCGAAGGCGCCATGGCCTGGCTGATGATTCTGGGGCTGGGTTTAATCAGTGGCGGTTCCCTGCTGTTTTATATTGCCGCCAGCAAAAAGCTGCCTTACGCCTTATTCGGCATGCTGGGTTATGTGGAGCCGTTGTTGATTTTTGTGGTGTCGCTGGTTCTGGGTGAAGCTTTTACAGCACAGGATCTGTGGACCTATATTCCGATCTGGATAGCGATTCTGTTTCTGCTGGCAGATGGCTGGCTGCATCTGCGTAATCACAAACGTGCACCGGCTGCTGCTTAGCCTGGTGGCATAAAACAGCCTTCAGAACTATCGCAAAATGGCAGAAACTGCCCTGACAGACCTTACCTGTGGCATTGCGGAGATTGTCTTGATGAAATGGCCCGCAGCACTGATTCAGTCACTGGGCTGGGATAAGCTTATCTTTTAACGTAACCAACGTAACGCATTGAACGCATTCACTTCTGATGCATTGATTCGGGCATTTATCACAGGTACGCATGATGGCAACGCAACTTTTTATTAACGGTCAGTTTACCGACCCGCAGCAGGGCAAAACCCTGGATGTAATCGATCCGGCCACAGAGCAGGTGTTTGACCAGCTTGCCGCTGCTACCGCAGAGGATGTGGAGCTGGCCGTCAACGCCGCGCGCGCATCCTTTGACAGCGGAGTGTGGCAAAATCAGACAGCAGAACAGCGCGGCAAGGTGCTGCGCAAAGTCTCTGAGCTGATTAATGAACGTCTGGATGAAATTGCCGCACTGGAAGTAAAAGACAATGGCAAACCCTTTCCGGAAGCTCAGTGGGATGTGGAAGATGCGGCATTCTGCTTTACCTATTATGCGGAGCTGGCCGAACAGATGGCGGCCAGCCCGGACGAATTGATCGATGTCGGAGACGACCGTTTTAGCTCAAAAGTGGTGAAAGACCCGGTCGGTGTCGTCGGCGCCATTGTGCCGTGGAATTTCCCGTTATTAATGGCGGTATGGAAAGTCGCTCCGGCGCTGGCTGCTGGCTGCAGTATCGTGCTTAAGCCGTCTGAGTTGTGTTCCCTGTCCTGTGTTGAGCTGGCAAAAATCATTAAAGAAGCCGGTGTCCCCGATGGCGTATTTAATTTAATCACCGGCCTGGGAACAGAAGCCGGTGCCCCCATCGCAGAACATCCGCTGGTCGATAAGCTGGCCTTTACCGGCTCGGTGCCCACCGGTTCACGTATTATGGCGGCGGCAGCCAAAGACATACGTACCGTCAGCCTGGAATTAGGCGGTAAATCGCCGTTTATTATTTTCGACGACTGCGATATCGAAAAAGCCGTCGAATGGATTATGTTCGGGATTTTCTGGAATCAGGGACAGGTCTGTTCTGCTACCTCACGTGTGCTGGTTCATGAAGAAATTTTTGAATCCCTGATGGTACGCCTGTGCATCGAAGCTGAAAAAATCACCACAGGTCCGGGCATGGAAGAGGGGGTATTACTGGGCCCTCTGGTATCCGCCGGGCAATACAACAAAGTACTGGGCTTTATAGCAGATGCCAGAGCCGCAGGGATTGAACCTGTGTTTGGCGGCGAGCGCCCGGCCGGATTGGATACAGGCTATTATCTGCAGCCCACTATTTATGCTGACGTACCAACCGATGCCACCATCTGGAAAGAAGAAGTCTTTGGCCCGGTGGTGTGCGTGAATAAATTCGCCAGCGAAGAAGAAGCTATTGCCCTCGCCAACGACAGCGAATTTGGTCTCGGCGGTGCGGTCATGTCGGATGACCTGCAGCGTTGTGATCGTGTGGCCAAAGCGCTGAAGGCCGGCATCATCTGGGTGAACTGTTCTCAGCCAACCTTTGCTCAGGCACCATGGGGTGGTTATAAAAAATCCGGTATTGGCCGTGAGCTGGGCCGTTGGGGCATCGAAAATTATTTTGAAACCAAACAGATTACCGCCTTCAATAAAGACGAACGCTGGGGCTGGTATATTAAATAGCCGGCCGGGCTACCACGCAGGAGCGTGGGAGCCAGAATAATAAGGACTTCCGCAGGAGTGTGGAAGCCAGATTGCTCTCGTTCCCACGCTCCAGCGTGGGAATGTTGCTCTACTCTCCTTCCTATTACTCTCGTTCCCACGCTCCGCGTGGGAATGCTTACCTCCACTTGCCAGATTGTTCTCGTTCCCATGCGCCTGCGTGGAAAGCAGACGGTTACCAGGCGCGAAAATTACTCCCCCTTTATCAGGCAAAGCGTATTACACTCTCGTTATCGATTGTATTGCCGGAGTCTGTATGAGTCAGAACAACCCCTTCGCCTGGATGAGTGACCTGCCTGAAGCCTTTCAGGTGTACCGCAATGGCCGCAAGCTGGACGAAGTTGAATGTATTGTGCCGGATATGAATGGCATGTCCCGGGGCAAGGCCATGCCACTGTCGAAGTTCTCCCCGGATAAACCCATCTTTTTGCCGGTATCCATTTTTTATCAGACCATAACCGGTGAAGATGTGGATATGGATATCGAAAATCAGTGGGAAGAGTCCGACATGATTCTGCGGGCCGATATGTCCACGGCCATGGCGGTGCCCTGGGCGAAAGAGCCAACCCTGCAGATTATTCATGATCTGTACAATGCAGACGGCACTCTGGTGGCCTGTGCTCCGCGTAATGTTTTAAAACGGGTGGTGGCCATGTACGAAGCCCGCGGCTGGAAGCCGGTCGTCGCGCCGGAGCTGGAATTTTATCTGACCAAACCGAACGTTGACCCTAATGAACCGATAGAACCACCGGTAGGACGTACCGGTCGCTCAGGTACCGCACTGCAGTCGTATTCGATGTCGGCGGTGGATGAGTACGGTCCGGTGATTGACACTATTTACGATTATGCCGAAGACGCCGGTCTGCATATTGACTCTGTGATTCAGGAAGACGGTGCCGGCCAGATTGAAATTAACCTGTCCCACGGCGATCCCGTCCGCCTGGCCGATCAGGTATTTTACTTTAAACGTATTATTAAAGAGGCGGCGTTAAATAACGGCATGTTTGCCACCTTTATGGCCAAGCCGATGCGTGATCAGCCGGGCAGTGCCATGCATATTCACCAGAGTGTGGTGGATATTAACAGCGGCAAAAATATTTTCTCCGGCGACGATGACGAAGCCACGGATCTGTTCCACTGGTTTATTGGTGGCTCACAAAAATACCTGCCGCAGGTGATGCCGTTTCTGGCACCTAACGTGAATTCTTATCGCCGCTTTGAATCGGACACCAATTCCAGCGCTCCCACCAATATGGCCTGGGGGCGGGATAATCGTGCCACCGGCCTGCGGGTGCCGAACGCCGGCGCTCAGGACCGGCGTCTGGAAAACCGTGTGGTTGGGGTGGATACCAACCCCTACCTGGCGCTGGCCGCCAGTTTAATCTGTGGTTATCTGGGCATGGTTAATCAGGTGGACCCGGCCCCGGCCGTCACCGGCGAACCGGATGACGAATTCCGCATCCCCACCACCTTTGACGAAGCCCTTTATATCTTCCAGCAGGCGGATGATATTTATCAGGCCCTTGGGGAAGGTTTCTGTCAGTTGTATGCGGAAGTTAAAAAAGAAGAGTTGCGCCAGTTTCACCGCGAAATATCGCCCTGGGAACGTGAACATCTGCTTTTAAATGTTTAGTGATTTTTTACCTGAAAACCGGCAGCCTGGCTGCCAGTCATGTTTTCTCTGTGCGTTATCCCTGGTGTTTTATCCGTCGCTTTCAGCCTTTCACCAGCTACCTGTGATAGGTCAAAAATTTAAACGGCTTTTCCACCACTTCATCGCCCAGTGAAAAGGTAAAGACCAGTGGTGTCGCTGGCTGCTCTGTATGGTCAGCACACACGCGGTAATTCAGCCATTGCCCCGCCAGTGCCTGCAGATCAATATTTCCCGGTCCGGCTAATTCAAAGTCCGGGCGGCTGACAGCCACCTTCACCAGATGCTCATCCGCGATAAGGCCTTCCGCTTTAATACGGATATCGTTGCAGACAGTATTATCCGGGCGTTCAGTGTAAAGCTGGCCGCGCTGGCGGGCGACTTCCACCAACAGACCGGATGACTGACTGAACCCCCAGCCGACGGCCGTCGCGCCGATAACGACCGCGAGCAGATACGACAGTAATTTCGGTCGGATCAAAGGCGATGCGTTACCGCTGAGCTGGTGTTCGGAGGCAAAGCGGATCAGACCGGTGGCTTTGCCAATTTTATTCATGACTTTATCGCAGGCATCAATGCAGGCACCGCAATCAATGCATGCCAGCTGCAGCCCGTTGCGGATATCAATGCCGGCCGGACACACCTGGACACACAAAGTGCAGTCCACGCAGTCCCCCTGTGCGGATCTGGGTTCGCCGCGGCGGCGGTCATAACTGACGGTGCGGGTATCGGCATCAAACATCACACTCTGAAAGCGCGAATAGGGGCAGGCGTGCTGACAGATTTTTTCCCGTACCAGGCCGGCGTTGAGGTAAGTCAGTGCTGCCATGGTCAGCACCCACATCCAGACAGCGCTGGCGATATGCCATTGCGCTAATTCGGGCAACAGCGTCCGCATGGGGACAAAATAGCCGGTAAAGGTCAGTGCGGTTGCCAGTGCGACCAGCAACCACAGCAGGTGTTTGCTGATGCGCCGTGCCCACTGAGAGGCGCTTAATCCCCGGGTATCCTGCCGCCGCCGCTGCCCGGCGCTGCCTTCGGTCCAGTCTTCAATGCGGATAAATATCCAGCTCCAGATACTTTGCGGGCAGGCAAAACCACACCATACCCGGCCCCAGGCCACGGCCATAAAAAACAGCAGTGCGGCGCCGGTAATTAACAGCCCGGCCAGCAAGGGCAGGTCGTACCAGCTGAGTTGCAGCGGGCCGAGAAAAATCCGTCGTTCAGAGAAAGAAAATAACACCAGCGGGTGGTCGCCCCAGGGAATCCAGACCGCAGCAAAAAATAACGTAATCAATGGCCAGCTGATGCTGCGTCGCAGGTTCTGATAAACGCCATGGGTCAGACGGACATAAAATTTGCCGTTCACCTGAGCGTGGCCGGTGACGATGGTGGCGTTCGTCTGCTCCGCATGGTTCGGGTCCAGCTGGACGACCGGGATGCTCTCCATAGGTATACCTCATTGGCGTCAGTAACAACCAGGGCAGGTTACGGAGAATTAACTGGTTCTATAAGGTTTAGAAAAATTAAAAATAATAGGTACAGTTTATAGGGCGCGTTTAAAAGAGCGCTTACAGCAGCTCGGCCAGTGTGCTCAGGGCCTGCCGGCGCGCGGGTGTCCAGGGATGGGCAAAGCCGATGCGCAGACAGTGTTTAAACCGTCCGGATGATGAGAATAACGGCCCTGGCGTAATCACAACGCCCTGATCCCGGGCGTTGCCGTAAACCTGCAGCAGATCGGTCTGTTGCGGCAGTTCAGCCCACACAGCAATGCCGCCCTGGGGGGAGCTGGTGCGCACTTCCATGGGCCACTGATGCAGCGTGCTCAACAGCTGATTGCGCTGCTGTTGCAGTGCCTGACGCAGGCGCCGCAGATGCGTGGTGTAGCCGCCATCTTCCATAAAATCCGCCACCCCCTGTTGCAGGGCGCGGTTGCCGGCGAGCTGGGTTACCAGCTTCAGCTGCACGATCTGTTGGTGCCAGCGGGCACCGGCAATCCAGCCGAGACGCAGGTCACGGGACAGGCTTTTGGAGAAAGACGAGCACAGAATCACGCGGTCGTTTTTATCCCGGGCTTTCACCGGTAATGGCACTGTGCCGAAGGCGGTGTCAGCATAAATATCATCTTCAATCACGGCCAGATCGTGGGCTTCCGCCAGCGCCAGTAAGCGTTCAGCATTCTCCGCCGGCATCAGTGCGCCACCCGGTGTGGCAAAGGCCGGCGACACGATGCAGGCGCTCACCCGCCAGCGCTTCAGCACTTCCGCCAGGGCATCCATATCCATCCCCGTGACCACCGAGGAGGGCACTTCCACCACGCGCAGTCCCAGCTGTTCGAGCAGCTGTAAGGCACCGTAAAAACCCGGCGACTCCACTGCGACAACGTCGCCGCGCTGGCAGCAGGCCATGAGCGCCAGAAACAGCCCATTCTGGCAGCCGGACGTGATACAGAGTTCGTCAGCACTGACCGGCCAGCCGCGGCGGTTCTGATGCAGAGCAACCTGCTGGCGCAGAGACTGGTCGCCACCGGGCTGATCATAATACTGATGGTCCTGACTGTTCTGGCGCCGCAGAGCACGGCCGATGGCACGGTTCAGGGTCACGATACCGGCCGGGGGATCGCCGCTGTCGCTCTCCGGCAGAATATCGAAGGCGGCGCAGCGGCTCATGATATCGCTGAACAGTTCGCTTACCGTGGCCGGCCGCGGTGCTTCCAGTGGCTGCTGTGTCTGTGGTGGGCGGGCGCTGGCCTGAGGCGCAACGTAATAACCGGACTTGGGCCGTGCCTCAAGCAGCCCCTGTGCTTCCAGTCGCTGCAGCGCGTGCTGGACAGTGGCTTTGGATAAGCCATGCTGTTGGCACAGGGCACGGATGGAGGGCAAACGCTCTTCCGCCTGCCAGCGGCGTTCTTTAATGCCCTTGAGTAGCCAGTGTTCCAGCTGCTGGTAGCGGTAGGCGGATTCCATGGTAATAATCAGCCCTGTCTGTATCGATGATGGACTTATTTTATATCAGTTATAGGGACAAAGATAAAAGCATCCGCCGGCTGGCGTGACATCGGGGCGCAGAGGGCGTAAGGTGGGATGTATTACATTATGATATACATTGTATATCAGCGTGTCCGCGCAGGCAGAGCAGGCTTATGCTGGTCTGGTCTGGTCTGGTCTGGTCTGGTCTGGATAG
Source organism: Thalassolituus sp. UBA1087 (assembly GCA_002314145.1). Taxonomy (GTDB): domain Bacteria; phylum Pseudomonadota; class Gammaproteobacteria; order Pseudomonadales; family Oceanobacteraceae; genus Venatoribacter. The sequence goes on from DCCG01000006.1 coordinate 84,372, forward strand.
ATGGATGGCACAGAGCCGTATGGTTCACCGGATACAGATACGCTGGTTATTAAGTTTCAGGACCGGAGGTATGCCGCCTGTTGTGGCTGCCACGGGCGTTGTCAGAGAAATCCGCCATGGCGAAAGATAAATCAGCATCCGCAACATCGGGTGCTAAGGCGGTAAAAACAGCTGCCGACAGTAAAAAGAACGGCAAAAAGCAGGCAAAGAAAAACGATGCCCAGTTGCTGATCCGTATTAATGGTGAAGAGCGGGATGAGTTTCTCAGCTTATGCGATGAGCTGGACACCAGCGCCGCCCGCGAAGTCCGCCGATTTATCCGGAGTTTTATCCGCAAGCATCAGGAAACTGATGTATAAACCAGGGTGAGTGCCCGGATTGTCTTGAGTAATCCGTTCGCAGCAGTACACCCGATCTCAAAAAAGAAGGAGCTCGATATGTCCAAGAAAAAAGTATCCAAAAAAGTCGTCAGTCTGAAGAAAGAAATCAAAGCCCGTAAGGCTAAGGTTGAAAAACACGAAAGTAAGCTGAAAAAGCTGAAGAAAAAACTGAAAAAAGCCGCTTAATAAACCGGCATTCAAGGGGCTGTTTTGCAGTATCAACAGGCCCTGATAAAAAATGGCTGCTGTCTGTTTCAGACCGCAGCCATTTTTTTGCCCGTTCCCGCTCCTGTTCCTGCTCCCGTGCTCTGCTTCTCGTTTCCTCGTTTCCACGCTCTTTTTATTCTCGTTCCCACGCTCCGCGTGGGAATGCATGCCGCTGCAGAAATCAGCCGTTGCTGAGTAAATGGGGCTACCACGCGGGAGCGTGGGAGCCAGTCGGTGCAGGAGTCAGACTTTATTCTCGTTCCCACGCTCAGCGTGGGAATGCATGTTGCTGCAGAAATCAGGCGGTACTGAGTAAATGGGGCTACCACGCGGGAGCGTGGGAGCCAGGTGCAGGAGCGCGGGAGTCAGTTGGTGCGTGAATCAGACCGGACCGGTGCAAGAGGAGGATTCTCGTTCCCACGCTCTGCGTGGGAACGCATGTCGCTGCAAAGCTCAGCGTGGGAATGCAGAGCGGCGCATAAATAACTGCTCCAGCTGTTTGATGTTCTGCTGCACATAGTCGATAAATGCCCGCATGGCCGGGGTCGGATGTTTGGCCTGCGGATATACCACACACCAGCTGCGGCGCAGCGGAAAACCGCTCACATCGGCCAGCTGTAAATGCCCCAGCTGTAATTCCGGCAGAATACTCAGCTTAGGCAATACGGCGACGCCTAAACCCGCCATCACCGCATGTTTAACCGCATCATTGGAACCGATTTCCATACTGGCCTGAACTTTTAAGCGCTGATTCTGACAGTGGGTTTCCAGTGCCAGCCGGCTGCCGGAGCCCTGTTCCCGCATCAGCAGGTTGGCATCAAGAAATGTCTGCGCACTGACCGTGCCCTGTTGCAGCAAAGGGTGGCCCGGCGGAACGACAGGCACCAGCTCGTTATCCAGAAAAGGCAGCGATGCCAGCGGCTTCTCCGTCGGCACCATCCCCATGATTACCAGATCATCACTGTTATCGTTCAGGCGCTGGATGGCGGCGGCGCGGTTCACCACCTTTACCCCGATGCTGACCTGAGGGTAGAGGTCGAGAAAGGCCCTCAGCAGGTAAGGCACCACATATTGCGCGGTATTAACCGCAACCAGACGCAGCTCTCCCGCCACATTCCCCTGCAGAGCCGCCAGATCCGTTTGCAGGTTATTCACTTCGGTGAAGATGCTGTCGATGGTGAGAATCAGGCGTTCCCCGGCGGCGGTACAGAACAGCCGCCGCCCCACGTATTCAAACAGAGGCTGGTCAATGGCCTGTTCCAGCTGGCGTATCTGACTGCTGACCGCCGGTTGCGTCAGGCCAAGTAATTCCCCGGCTTTACTGTAGCTGTGCTGCTGATAGACGGCTTTAAACACCTGAAGCTGGCGAAATGTCAGCCGGCTGGCTAGTTTTTGTACGGAAAGAGGCATCTTGTATCGCTGATTCTGAGGGACTTGGCTGTTATCTATAAGTAATACCTTATAGATAACGAAAAAAATATCAATTTCAGCTTATCTGAGCATGGCGATAGGATAAAAATCATCCTGAAGACAGGGAAGGAGAGTGTTATGTTAAAGAAAGTTCTGATCGCTAACCGCGGTGAGATTGCCGTCCGTATCGTGCGCGCCTGCGCCGAGATGGGCATCCGCTCGGTGGCGATATACACCGAACCGGACCGCTACGCCCTGCACGTTAAGCGTGCTGACGAAGCCTACTCTCTGGGTGACGATCCGCTGGCCGGCTATCTTGATCCGCTGCGTATTGTGAATCTGGCATTGGAAACAGGCTGCGATGCCATTCATCCGGGCTATGGTTTCCTTTCTGAGAATGCCGAATTTGCCCGTATCTGTGAGCAGAAGGGCGTGACCTTTATCGGGCCCAAATCCGCTGTGATTCATAAAATGGGTGATAAAACCCAGGCCCGTGACACCATGCGTGCCGCCGGTGTGCCCATCACGCCGGGCTCTGACGGTAACCTGTCCGGCCTGGATGAAGCGCTGGAGCTGGCCGGTGAAATCGGTTATCCGATTATGATCAAAGCCACCTCCGGTGGTGGTGGTCGTGGTATCCGTCGCTGCGACAGCGCCCAGGAATTAAAGCAGCAGTATCCGCGGGTAATTTCCGAAGCCACCAAAGCCTTTGGTTCGGCTGAAGTCTTTATGGAAAAGTGCATCGTTAACCCGCGCCATATCGAGGTGCAGGTACTGGCCGACAGCCATGGCAATGTGGTGCATTTATACGAGCGCGACTGCTCCATTCAGCGCCGTAATCAGAAGCTGATTGAGATTGCCCCAAGCCCGCAGTTAACCCCTGAACAACGTGATTACATTGGTGGTCTGGCCGTGAAAGCGGCGGAGGCCGTGGGCTATGAAAACGCCGGTACGGTGGAATTTCTGCTCTCCGGCAATGAAGTCTACTTTATGGAAATGAACACCAGGGTTCAGGTTGAGCACACCATTACGGAACAGATTACCGGTGTTGATATTGTGCGTGAGCAGTTGCGCATAGCTTCCGGCCTGGAACTCAGTATGCGCCAGCAAGATATTTCCTACCGTGGCTTTGCCATGCAGTTCCGCATCAATGCTGAAGACCCGAAAAACGACTTTTTGCCGAGCTTCGGCCGTATTTCCCACTACTACGCACCGGGTGGTCCGGGCGTGCGGGTGGATACCGCGATTTATACCGGTTACGAAATTCCGCCCTACTATGACTCCATGTGTCTCAAGCTGGTGGTGTGGGCGTTAACCTGGGATGAAGTCGTTGCCCGTGGTACCCGTGCGCTGGACGACATGCGCTTACACGGTATTAAAACCACCGCCAACTATTACAAACAGATTCTGCAGCATCCGGATTTCCGTGCCGCCAGTTTTAACACCAGCTTTGTGCCGGAACATCCTGAACTGCTGCAGTATTCAGACAAAAAACATCCAAGCGAAATTGCCCTGGCTCTGGCGGCCGCCATTGCCGCCCATGCCGGAATATAACGGCCGGTAAAAGGAGAAATGATTATGAGTAAGAAGATAGAAATTACCGATGTTATTCTGCGCGATGCCCATCAGTCTCTGATTGCTACCCGTATGCGCACAGAAGACATGCTGCCGATCTGCGATAAACTCGATCAGGTGGGTTACTGGTCACTGGAAGTATGGGGCGGCGCTACTTTTGATGCCTGTGTACGCTTTCTGAAAGAAGACCCGTGGGAGCGTCTGCGCCAGTTAAAAGCAGCTTTGCCGAACACCCGCCTGCAAATGTTGCTGCGTGGCCAGAATCTGCTGGGCTACCGTCATTATGCCGATGACGTGGTAGAAGCCTTTGTGCAGAAAGCCGCCGATAATGGCATTGATGTGTTCCGTGTATTCGACGCGCTGAACGATGTACGCAACTTAGAAACCGCCATGAAAGCGGTGAAAAAAGCCGGTAAGCACGCGCAGGGCACTATCTGCTATACAACCAGCCCGGTGCATACGCCAGAGCTGTTTGTGAAGCAGGCACATGCCATGGTGGATATGGGCGCCGACTCCATTGCCATTAAAGACATGGCAGGTTTGTTAACGCCTTACGCCACCTTTGATCTGGTAAAAGCGCTGAAAGCCGAAATTAATGTGCCTGTGGTCGTGCACAGCCACTCCACTGCGGGTCTGGCGCAGCTCTGTCAGATGAAGGCTGTCGAAGCGGGGGCTGACCGTATTGATACCGCCATCTCTTCCTTCGCCAGTGGCACCAGCCATCCGGCCACCGAAGCGCAGGTAGCGGCTTTCAAAGGCACAGAATACGACACCGGCCTGGATCTCGAGCTGCTGGCTGAGATCGCCGATTACTTCCGCGAAGTGCGCAAAAAATATCACCAGTTTGAAAGTGAATTTACCCGCGAAGATGTCTCGGTTCAGATTAATCAGGTACCGGGCGGCATGATGTCTAACCTGGCCAATCAGCTCAAAGAACAGAACGCGCTGGATAAAATCCGCGATGTATTCGCTGAAATTCCGCGGGTCCGTAAAGACCTTGGCTATCCGCCACTGGTTACGCCAACTTCGCAGATTGTGGGAACTCAGGCGGTGTACAACGTACTCGCCGGCGAGCGTTATAAAACCATTACCAACGAAGTAAAACGTTATCTGCAGGGCGGTTATGGTGCGGCCCCGGCAGAGGTCGATGCCCAGTTGCAGAAAAAAGCCATCGGTAACGAAAGCGTGGATGTAGGCCGCCCCGCTGACCTGCTGAAACCTGAGCTGAACAGCCTGCGCAATGATATTGGTGAGCTGGCAGAATCCGAAGAAGATGTGCTGACCTACGCCATGTTCCCGGACCTGGGCCGTGAATTCCTGCAGCAGCGCAAAGACGGCACACTCAAACCAGAAGAGCTGTTACCACCGGAAGCCGCTGGTGGCGGCAAACTGGCCGCCTCGGCCTCCGAATTTAAAATTGATGTGCACGGTGAAACCTACGAGATCGCCGTCACCGGGGTGGGGGATTACGGTGCCGGTAAACGCAAACTTTATATCTCCATGGATGGTATTCCGGAAGAGGTTGTGTTTGAGCCGATGAACGAATTCGTCGCCGAAGGCGGTGCCGGACGAAAACGTGCCAGCGAACCGGGCCATGTGACCACCACCATGCCGGGTAACGTTGTCGATGTACTGGTCAAAGAAGGCGACACCGTCGAAGCCGGTCAGGCCGTACTGATTGCTGAGGCCATGAAAATGGAAACCGAAGTCCACGCCAATGTCGCTGGCACGGTTAAAGCAGTGTACGTGAGCAAAGGCGACCGTGTGACTCCGGGGGAAACCCTGGTGGAAATTGGCTGACACTGTTTAACAAAGACTGACAGGTTAACTCTGTGTCTGCCCGCCCCGTACATTTGTGATCTTAAGACACAGGTGTACGGGTAAAAAACCGGTACTTATCAGATCATCAATCCCGTATTCTTACGGCAACTAAAAGCGAGGCATTGTTTTGGATAAGATCGTCAAAGGCGTTCTCAACTTCCGTAAGAACGTATACCCACAGAACAAAGACCTGTTCGGAACCCTGGCCACCGGCCAGAGCCCGGACGTATTGTTTGTCACCTGCTCTGACTCCCGTATCGACCCGAACCTGATGACAGGCTCCGCCCCCGGCGACCTGTTTATCTGCCGTAACGCGGGGAATATCGTTCCGCCACACAGCAATGAAACCGGCGGCATGACAGCCTCCATCGAATACGCCGTAGCCGTGCTGGGCGTCCGGCACATAATCATCTGCGGCCATACCGACTGTGGTGCCGTCACCGGAGCGCTGGACGTGGATAACATAAAAGGCCTGCCGCACGTGAAAGAATGGCTTGGCCACTGCCGTTCCGCCATTGAAATTGTGCGCGAGCGCAATGGCATACCTTCAGACCAGTGTGTTGGCCATGAGCATCTGAATGAAGCCATTGAAGAAAACGTACTGCAGCAGGTGCAGCACATCCGCACCCACCCCGCAGTGGCAGCCCGCCTGGCCACCGGTAAAGTGCACTTGCACGGCTGGATTTATAACATTGAGAGCGGCGACATCCGCTGTTGTGACCACAACGAACGCACCTTCAATGATTTTGATGTACAGTACGAAGATGTGATTAAAGGGCTCGAATGAGCCCTTTTTTATGCCTGACCTGACCTGAAATGCCTCTTTCCTCGCAGTACTCCGACCTGGGGTATCCTGTCGTTATCATCCCGCAGACCGAACAGCCGATATTTCTTCCCGCTTAATCGACAGCCCGAGGAAATCAAGACGTTGAGGTTTGGACTGGTTTACTTTTTGAACCAACCAGATCCTGCAGGATTTACTCTGAATATGAAGATATTGATATCACCTAATACTCAGGGCTGTTTCTTCTTTCCTTTGGAAGGGGTTGGAATGGTATGTAGTGGTTCAATAACCCTGGATACCCATCTTAGTGCTTTCTACTGCGATAATTCTAAGTTATTGATTTTTATTTATTTTTTAAGTGGGTGTCAATGTAGCTCCTCATGTAGCTCCTTACAGACAATACATTTGGCAGGTTGGGACGTATGATACGGACTTAACTGATGCAGATGGTAGTCCTGATTCAAGGGCGGGACAGTCTTGGTGTTTTGGGTATTGGGAGAGTGAGTGGATTAACCCTGAATTTCAGGTTGAAGATGATGAAGTAAACCTTACTGATGCTAAGTTTGGTGATTATAAAAATAGAGTAACAAAAGATATTAATTTGAGGATTAGTTGCAATGAATAAAGATATTTTAATTGCATTTACTATGATGTTTTTAATAGTAAGTAGTGCTCATGCATCACTACAAGACTTAACGTCAGGAATGACAAAATCTAGTGATGATTGGATGAATGCAGTAGGGTTCTTGTACCAGAAAAACTATTACCCATATGCTGTGGTAAAGGATTTAGTGAAAGGAAAGATGTATACATATAGGACTGGTATCTCTATATATGATTTAGAAACAAAGAAGAAAAAATATGGAAGAAATCTCACTTTCTGGACCGATCATCCTATAGAGCCAGAGGTCCTGAAACGTTACGAACAAGTCCGGCAGGCTTTTTCAACATTGCGCCCTGGCCCAAGTCACCCTTTGGGATGTCTGAAAAATACACCCTTACGTTACGGTGATATAGAAGACGACGGCACGAATGAGCTGGTCATTTTTGTCGGAAATGAATTGCTGGTATTTTCTCCGGATGCAAAAAAAGTCATTTTTTCTTTGAATGTTCGAGTTGATGACTGGATGACCGAAGAAGAAACCAAAGCGCATTTTGAATACTATCCCCCGGGTCTTGATAATGCTTATATTCCACATTATCAGAGTGCTGCTAACATGGATTTCTCCAGTGAACTACCGGGCTATCGTGGATACGGAAAACTTTATGTCGGAGATTATGATAAAAACGGGAATGCCGATATTATTGTCTGGCGTAAACTTTATATATCCAGAATGCGTACAGAAGAAAAAGGATTTAAAAAAGTTCGCGACAGCCTTTACCATTTTGAAAAGACCTCAACAGGAGAGTGCAAGCAACAAATCACGACTGATGTTGTTATCGAGAACTGGCTCAGAGACAACGAATTAACCTGGCAAAAAGGCTTCCCGTCTTTTTCTGAATGCGAAGGTGAAGAGGGCCAGCTGATCCCGGAAATGCACGATCCACTGCTCAACGATCCGGATGTCTTGAAGTAAGCGGCACTAGACAGGCACCCATCTTAGTGCTTTCTACTGCGATAATGGTAGTTGTTGATTTTAAAGCGTCTTCAAGTGGGTGTCATATAGCTCATTGTATGACAGGAGCAGAATTATTATGAAATTAATGATATTTTTAATTATTTTAAATTCTTTAGTACTTCCTGATGCTTGGGGTATTAATTTAATGTCAGCTGCTTTGTGTGATGACAATTTTAATAATAAGAGCATTGAAGAGCTGAAAGCCGGTAGAATTATAGCTCAATCTTATAAGAAAGCTGGTATAGAAATGTATAGTTGTTTTGGGTGGACAAACTTAGGCGAGGGAAGTATTTGGTATAACGTTACGGATAATTTAGATATCAATTCTATCGACATAGTTCAGTCCAAAGTTTTAAACCAGTGGGAGTTGTCATCTTTAACGGATTGTTCTATAACAGGAAATAATGATAGCTGTAACGATGGGTGGTGGTCTGGTCGTTGGTCAAAAGATGAAATTATTGAGCCTGAAATAATCGGAAGGTACCCTAGTACCCTTAGCTGGAGAAGATTGCGTGCGGAGATTTATGGTGTTGATTTTATGGGATGTATGCAACATACACCACTGAGATATGGCGATGTTGATAATAATGGCGATCCTGAGCTTATTGTATTTTTACCTAATTTATATTCTGTTGATATGGCTATTTTTTCTCCTTCAAAAAAGAAAACAATTTTTGCATCTAAATTAGATTTTAATGATGTTATTAGCTTCTCCGATATTAAAGGCACCGACCGTGATTATTTTGAGCCGACTTATCAATATTATTCAAGGTATGTATATGATCGTAATGAGCTTTCGCCAGGTGAAAAGGGATACCGTTCTTTTGCAAAAATTTATACAGGTGACTTTGATGAAAATGGCACACCGGATATTTTAGTCTGGCGCAAACTTTATGTATCCCGATTGATTACGGATCCTGTAAAAGGATTTGAATTAAAAGGCCAGATGTATGGACATTATTCACTGATTGATAGTGAGTATAAATTGCAGGATACCTCAGCAGAAACAGTCCAGAACTGGCTCTCTACCAAAAATTTAACATGGCAAAAAGGCTTTCCTTCCCTTTCTGAGTGCGAGGGTGAAGAGGGCCAGCTGATCCCGGAAATGCACGATCCACTGCTCAACGATCCCGATGTGCTTAAGTAATCAGTATAAAATCAGTCAGACTCATTGCTTGCGTCCTTGAAGGTACCTTCGGAGGGCCAAATCGTTCCAACGATTTGTACTGGTGGCCTTTGGCCCTTCGGGCGCCTGCGGCCGACCAGATTGCTCCCCGCAATTTGTCGAACCTGGAAGAGGTTGTTCGTATCGTCCTGAGATCACCCTTCGGGCTGCGCGCAAATCTGTTCCAGACAGATTTGTCTCGTCCTCATAGGGCGGTTCGGAGTGCTTCGGAGAAATTTTCATGAAAATCAGATTTGGAGTATTCAGAGATGCTCGTGAAGATGGCCCGCCCTAGAGGATGGCCTGTCGGACGTCCTGTCCTCCACCCTGCGGGCACCTTCGGTGGGCCAAATCGTTCCTTCGATTTGTACTGGCGGCCTTCGGCCCATCGTCGCAGGCTCCGATGTTCTCTTCGTTCGCGGGCTCACTACGAGTCGAACCTGTCAGAGGTTCTCGTCCTCATAGGTCGGAACGGAGATTTTTGGGATAGCGGGTGTTGAATTTGAACCGAGGTTTCGGGAGACAGTTTCTTTGATGGCCCGCCCTAGAGGATTCGAACCTCTGACCTTCGCCTCCGGAGGGCGACGCTCTATCCAGCTGAGCTAAGGGCGGAATGGTCGTCCACCGTGCTGTGGATGACGTAAGTGCGCGCATTGTATATGTTTTTTCAGCCGGGCTCCACTCCCTCAGGCTGCTGACAGGAGCGGCGAGATTGCCGCTCCTCAGGTGCCGGGTCAGACATTGAGCCCGGTGTGCTGGTGCAGGCTGTCGAGTATGTCGCGCAGGGTGCTGGCGATGTCCTGCAGCTGCTGGTTTTCTTCGTCGGTGAAGGGGTGAATGAGGATTTTAGCCACCCCTTGACGGTTGATGACCGCAGGCAGGCTGAGCACAAGGTCATTCAGGCCGTATTCGCCCTGGGGCATAACGCCAACCGGCAGGACGGAGTTTTCATTGATTTCGATGGCCTGAATAATGCGGAAGACGCTGGCGGCAATGCCGTGGCTGGTGTTCTGTTTAAGGTGGAAGATTTCCAGTCCGGCCTGGCGTACGTCGTCCAGCAGTGCCTGTGGGGATATCCGTTCCAGACCGTTATGGGCGCAGTAGTGGTCGATGGGCTGGCCGGCAACGCTGACCAGGCTCCAGGGCATAAAGTTGTGCATGCCGTGTTCGCCCAGCACGTAGCCAAAGGTGTTTTTGGGGTCGATGTCGAGGCGCTCGCCGACAATTTTCATCAGCCGGGCGGTATCAATCACGCAACCGCTGCTGATGACCTGGCGCGGCAGATAACCGGTGTTGGCTATCACCGCGTAGGCAGCGATATCGCAGGGGTTACTGACCACAATCAGAATGGCATCCGGTGCGTGGGGTTCGATCTGACGGGCAATATCCACGCAGATGCGGCTGTTGATGTCGGCCAGGTCGAGCCGTGTCTGGCCTTCTTTGATCTGGGCGCCGGCGGTTATCACCACGACGTCGGCATCCGTCAGGTGGCTGTAGTCATCGCTGCCGTAAAGGCGGGTGTTTTTGCTGAACGTCAGTGCGTTGGTGTGGCCAAAGTCGAGCATTTCGCCACGCGCTTTGTCGGCGTTACGGTCAATAAGTACTAACTCACTGACGCTGCCAAGGGTCATCAGATAGTTGCAGATGCTGACGCCGACCATGCCGGCGCCGATGATTCCGATCTTCATAGTCACCTCCGTACTCCTCTGCTGTGCATTCATGTCAGAGGAGAAAACCCTGCTTAAGTTTACGCCCGCGCCGGTCAGTGGTGACAAACACGGAGCGGATTTCTCTGTTGCTGTGGCCAGGCCCCGGTTGGTTGTTGAGCTGGTTGTTGAATGAATGGCGGCGTTTTAAAGTGCTGCTGGTTATTGATTGGTTGTTTTATAAGAGGTTGTTTATGTCTGATGCCTATGAGAAAGGCCTGAAAATCCGCCGTGAAGTCATGACGGATGAATTCGTGGATAAAGCATTGAATAACGCTACCGCTTTTACCATGCCACTGCAGAAGCTGGTCACGGAGAATTGCTGGGGTGATATCTGGGGGCGCGAAGGCCTGTCGAAGCGTGACCGCAGTCTGATTAACCTGGGCATGATTTCTGTTCTCAATCGCCAGCAGGAGCTGGCAGGGCACGTACGGGGTGCCATTAATAACGGCGTGACGGTGGAAGAAATCCGCGAAGTGTTGCTGCAGGTGATGGCTTATGCCGGAGCACCGGCCGCCATTGATTCATTCCGCACGGCCTCGGCGATGCTGAAAGAGATGGGCATTGATCTTGACGCAGTGTCTGCCGAATAAGGTTGTTGTTCCATCGGCATAGCGCCGGACAGGGCACTAACCTGATCCGGCGTTAACTTTCCCCATTGGGATTGTGGCCTGTGGTTATCCTCAGTTTCTGTGGATAACTTTTTGGATAAGATCGGGACAAAGGCTTCCGGTCCCCGTCTTCAGGGCTTCTGTGACAGATCGGTGAAATTTTATACGTTCATCCGGATCGCTCCGGAACCCACATCCTGCCTCAGTGTTCAAGTAAATTTTTAAATTTAAAACAGTAGGATAGCGATTGTTTTTGTGGTACCGCCTGACTTGCTGTGTATTATTGATTCTGTGGATAACTTTGTGAGTATCCTTGGGGTCTTCTGGGGAAATCCTGATCTTATGCGTGCTGCAGGGCGGTATCACTCAGCCGTGAATAAGGCCGGCAGACGTGCGGATATCCGCCAGGCCGCGCGGGTTTCGGCAAAAAGCCGGTGCCGCGTCCGGTGCTGCTTCAACTGACGGGGCATTTTTGCGATAATCGCCGCCTTTTCTAACCTTATCCCGAACCCACCGAATACGAATCGTATCTATGAAACCGCAAATCGCTGAGTTGTTGTCCGCCGCTGTTACCAATCTTAAGTCTCAGGATGTGTTGCCCGCAGATCTGGAACCCCGCATTCAGGTGGAAAACACCCGCGATAAAAGCCACGGTGATCTGGCGACCAATCTGGCGATGATGCTGGCCAAGCCGGCGGGTAAAAATCCGCGTGAGTTGGCTCAGCTGCTGGTGGATGCCATTCCCCAGAACAGTCTGGTGGAGAAAGTCGATATTGCCGGCCCGGGGTTTATTAACTTCTTTCTGAGCGATGCCTCTACCGCCAGTCTGGTGCAGGCGGTACTGGAGCAGAAAGAAGACTACGGCCGCAATAATGATGGTGCGGGCCGCAAAGTGCAGGTGGAGTTTGTATCCGCCAACCCGACCGGACCACTGCATATTGGTCATGGCCGCGGCGCTGCCGTCGGCGATTGTATCTGTCGTCTGCTGGATGCCTCGGGCTGGGATGTTACCCGCGAGTTTTATTACAACGATGCCGGTCAGCAGATTAACAACCTGGCACTGTCGGTACAGGCGCGCTGTAAAGGATTAACGCCGGATGATGCCAGCTGGCCGGAAGATGGCTACCGCGGGGATTACATCGTTGAGCTGGCCGACAGCTTTATGCGTGGCGATACCGTAGAGTCGGAAGATCAGAGTTTTACCGGCACCGGCAACGCCGATGATCTGGAAGCCATCCGTCACTTTGCCGTGGCGTATCTGCGCCGTGAACAGGATCTGGACTTAAAAGCCTTCGCCGTGGATTTTGATGTCTACTTCCTTGAGTCTTCGCTTTACACCGAAGGCAAAGTGGAAGCCGCAGTGAAAAAGCTGATTGATAACGGCTACACCTACGAAGACGGCGGCGCACTCTGGCTGCGTACCACCGATTTCGGTGATGACAAAGACCGGGTCATGCGCAAAAAAGACGGTGGTTACACCTACTTTGTGCCGGATGTGGCTTACCACCTGGATAAATGGCAGCGCGGTTTTGAGTGTGTGGTAAACGAGCAGGGCGCTGACCACCATTCCACCATTACCCGGGTGCGTGCCGGTCTGCAGGCACTGGATGCCGGTGTTCCGAAAGGCTGGCCGGATTACGTGCTGCACCAGATGGTGACGGTGATGCGCGGCGGCGAAGAGGTCAAAATCTCCAAGCGTGCCGGCAGCTATGTGACTCTGCGTGATCTGATTGATGAAGTAGGCCGTGATGCCACCCGTTACTTCCTGGCGGCACGTAAAGCCGACAGTCAGCTGACGTTTGATATTGATCTGGCGCGTTCGCAGTCGTCTGATAACCCTGTGTATTACATTCAGTATGCCCATGCCCGGGTGTGCTCAATTTTCCGTAAGCTGGCGGCGGCACAACAGACCTGGACTGCGGAAGAAGGGCTGGCGGCGCTGGCCAACCTGGAACTGGAAAGTGAAAAAGAGCTGATCGTTAAACTGGGCCGCTACCCGGAAGTGGTCAGACGGTCGGCCACTAACCATGAGCCGCATAATATTGCCACCTATCTGCGTGAACTGGCCGGCGATTTTCACGCCTGGTACAACAATGAGAAAACGCTGGTCGAAGATGAGGCGCTGCGTAATGCCCGCTTAACCCTGGCCGAGGCTGTGCGTCAGGTAATCGCCAACGGACTGAGTTTGCTGGGTGTTTCGGCACCGGAAGAAATGTAAGAACGGCTGGCGGCGTTCAGCGGATGGCAAAAACAGGCTGATAAAAACAGCTTTGTGAACCGCCTTCAGGCTGAAGCCGGCGCCAGCTTTTACCGGACAGCAATACGGAACAACCAAAACGTGCCCTGATGCGCAGCAGCGCCTGCGGTAACAGCCTTAGTATATGGCGCAGATTTTAAGACAGGTTAACAGGAACAATAATGTCTGAAGGCGGAAGCAAGATTCCAAAGTGGGTGTGGATCATCACACCAACACTGGCAGTGGCCTTTATCGGGTTTATTCTGTATCTGACCACCATCCCGGCCGGCGATGAGCTGCAGGCCGTCAAAGGCGATGCTAAAAAAGCCCTGCAGATCGGGGTTGATAAAGCCAAAGAAGAAGCGGCTAAAAAACCCGATAAACCTTCTTACGAGTTTTACAAACTGCTGGAAAATCAGACCGTCGAAGTGCCGGAAGTGGAAGAGTATCACTCCACGCCCAAAGACGCGGAAGACAAATATCAGTACCTGCTGCAGGTTGGTTCTTTCCGTACCGCGGATGATGCCGAACGCCTGCGCGCCAGCCTGCTGCTGGAAGGTATGGATGCCTATCAGAAAAAAGCCGATATTAATGGCAGCACCTGGCACCGGGTTTACGTCGGCCCTTTCACTGACCGTTCAAAACTGAATAAAGCACAGGATCTGCTGGTTGCCCGCAGTATCAGCCCGTTAGTCGTTAAAGAGCCGCTGAAGAAATAATAAGTCGTTGAAGACCTTTGTCCGTGAATTCTGGTGGTTCGGCTTAAAACAGGCATACGCCTGCCTGTTTGGCGGCTTTATGCTGGCGCTGATGCTGGTCACCCATTATTGGTATCCGCTGGAAAGTCTGCATCGTTATGATTTTATCTTCCTGGCGGCCGTTGTTTTTCAACTGGCGCTGTTGCTGCTGAAGCTGGAGTCACCGCAGGAAGCGGCCATTATTATTATCTTCCATATTGTCGCCACCCTGATGGAGCTGTTTAAAACCTCCGATGCCATCGGCGCCTGGTCTTACCCGGAAGACTACGTTTTCGGTATCGGTAATGTGCCCTTGTTTACCGGGTTTATGTACAGCGCAGTGGGGAGTTATATCGCCAGAGTGTGGCGTATTTTCGATTTCCGCTACAGCCATTATCCCGCGCGTCAGTACACGCTGATTCTGGTGGTATTGATTTACGCTAACTTTTTTACCCATCACTATCTGCCGGATATACGCTGGATTTTACTGGCCGTTACCGTGTGGATTTTCCGCCGTACCTATATTTATTTCCGCATATTACGGCAGCACCGCTATATGCCTTTGCTGCTGGGCTGGTTGCTGGTGGCCTTATTTATCTGGTTTGCCGAGAACCTGGCGACCTTCGCCAATGTCTGGGTTTACCCCAATCAGCATGACGGCTGGCATATGGTTTCCATCAGTAAAATATCCTCATGGTATCTTCTGATGTTGCTCAGCTTTGTTCTGGTCTCACTGCTGCATAAACCGTATCCTCCGGAGGAGCACAGATAAAAGTTCCCCGCGCTAACGGAGCATCTTATGGATCAGAACCTGTCATGGCAGACGGTTTTACAGCAACAATTCGGCTTTGACAGTCTGCGCCCCGGGCAGCAGCCCGTGGTGGAAGCATTATTGGCCGGGCGTTCGGCGGCGGCTATTTTTCCGACCGGTTCCGGGAAATCTCTTTGTTACCAGTTGCCGGCGCTGATGCTGCCCCACCTGACACTGGTGATCTCACCTTTGCTGGCACTGATGCAGGACCAGGTGCAGTTCCTGCAGTCGAAAGGCATCGCGGCGGCCACCATTGATTCCACCCAAAGCCGTGATGAAGCGCAGGAAGTGATGAACGGTGTGCGCAGTGGCACCATTAAAATTCTGATGGTGTCCGTAGAGCGATTAAAAAATGAACGCTTCCGGCAGTTTATCGGGCAGGTGTCTGTGTCCCTGCTGGTGGTGGATGAGGCCCACTGTATCTCTGAATGGGGTCATAACTTCCGTCCTGATTATTTAAAGCTGCCGGAATACTGCCGTGACTTTGCCGTACCCCAGGTGCTTCTGCTGACTGCCACGGCCACCCAGGCGGTTATTCAGGATATGCGCTCGCATTTTAATATTGCCGAACAGGATGTGGTAACCACCGGCTTTTACCGGCCTAATCTGCGCTTACTGGTTCAGCCGGTGGCAGAGTCTGAACGGACGGATAAATGCCTGCAGTGGCTGAATCATCTGGCGAAAAAGTCGGCGCAGAAGCATCAGGATTTTGCCGCCATTATTTATGTAACCCTGCAGCACACCGCGGAAGCGGTGGCCGCACAACTGAATCAGCAGCTGCCCTTTCCGGTGCAGGCCTATCATGCCGGGCTCGGGCATGAACAGCGTGATGATATTCAGCGTCAGTTTATGCGCGGAGAAATCCCGGTGATTGTCGCTACCATTGCTTTCGGGATGGGCGTGGATAAAAGCAATATCCGCCAGGTGATGCATTACGACCTGCCCAAATCCACAGAGAATTACAGCCAGGAAATTGGCCGCGCCGGGCGCGATGGTAATCCTTCCGACTGCATCATGCTGGCGGATGAATCCGGCTTAACCGTGCTGGAAAATTTTGTCTATGGCGATACACCGGAACTCAGCAGCATTGATTACCTGCTGAATGTCATCCGTCAGCAAACCCAGGCTGGTCAGTGGGAAGTTTTGATGACGCCGCTGTCGGCGGAATCCAACATCCGCTTATTACCTTTGAAAACCTTATTGGTGAATCTGGAAATGCGTGGCGTATTAACCTCGCAATACAGTTATTTCGCCGAATACCGTTATAAAGCCAGCATGGCCGAGAGTGAACTGCTGGCGCAGTTTAAGGGTGAGCCTCAACAGTTTCTGCAAACCGTGCTGAGCACCAGTAAAAAAGGCCGCAGCTGGTATACGCTGGATACGGAAGCGCTGGAGAAAGCCGTTCCGGCCAATGATATTCCACCCCGTTTGCGGGCGCTGAAGGCACTGGAATACTGTCAGGAAAAAGGCTGGATTGCGCTGGAAAGCAAACAGATGACGGATGTCTACCGGGTGAATGACGCCGCGCTGTCCGATGCGGGTCTGGCGCAGAGTCTGTACGGGCATTTTATGCAGAAACAGGAAACCGAAATACAGCGTATTCATAATATGCTGGCGCTGTTCCGCGAACCACAGTGTGTGGCACGGCGCTTGTCTGCGTATTTTGGCGAAGACATGGGCCGCGACTGTGGTGTCTGTTCGGTGTGCCGTGGTCAGTTCCGCCCCTGGCCGGCTACCCGCAAAGCCGCTTTGCCACCGGCATCGCAGTTGCACCAGGCAGCGGCCGCCTTACAGGAGAAGATCCGCGCAGCCTATGGCTGTGATGCGTCAACGGAACTGCTGACGCGTTTCCTGTGCGGTATTCAGGTGCCCTGGCTCGGTAAAATCCGCGCACGACAACTGGCAGGCTTTGCCTGCTGCGAAAACCTGCCTTATGCTGAAGTCCGCAACTGGCTTGAGCAGAATCTATGAAAGCGGTCAGCAGTCAGCACGAACTCTCAGTGACAACACCGGAAGGTCCGCACCGGATGGTGTATCAGGCGTGGTCCCGGCATGAAGATGCCGGGCAGCCGTTAATCGTCTGCGTGCATGGCCTGACGCGCAACCGCCATGATTTCGATTTCCTGGCCGACAAACTCAGCGCCGGCGGGCGCGTTATATGCCCGGATATTCTCGGCCGTGGCGACAGTGATTGGCTGGCCACCGCGGCCTTATACGGTTACCCATTGTATGTCAGCCAGATGCAGCAGTTGCTGGCGCACCTGAATCAGCAGTATGGCAATCCGCCTGTGTATTGGGTCGGTACTTCCATGGGCGGCCTGATCGGTATGATGTTGGCGGCGATGCCGGGCCGGTGCGGAATTGAAAAGCTGGTCATGAATGATGTCGGGCCTTTTATTCCTTATGCCGCACTGGAACGTCTGGGAGATTACGTCGGTAAGGCACCGCAGTTTGCCAGTGTTGAAGAAGCTGAGCAGTGGCTGCGTCGGGTGGCCGCCCCATTCGGCCCGTTAACCGATGCTCAGTGGCAGCATCTGGCCAGATACGGCACGGAATCTGACCCCGCAGCGCCCGGTCAATGGCGGGTAAGATATGACCCGGCGATTGCGGAAGGCTTTGCTCTGGTCACCGGCGATGTGGATTTGTCCATGGTGTGGCAGGGGGTTACCTGTCCGGTGCTGGTGATCCGTGGCGGCGATTCCGATCTGCTGTTGCGTGAAACAGCGCGTTCTATGCTGCAGCGGCCATCTACGCAGTTAGTCGAATTCCCCGGTATCGGCCATGCCCCTATGCTTATGGCCCGCGACCAGATGAACGCCGTGCGTGAGTTTCTCAGCGAATAGTCACGGTGCAGGGTTACAAAATACAACAAAAAATACACCTATATTCAGTCGCATGCAGAACAGGTGTTCAGTGCGTGTCTAAACTTTGTGTAAGAACTGAAACAGGGTGTAAGTTGTGAAACCGGACTTTTCAAATTGTGAGGCCTGCGAGCCGACCGACAGGGATTTTATTAATCTGCATCTCATCGCCGCCGTGGTGAGCTGTACCTTCCTGATGATGGTGGCTGCCTTTACCCTGACCTGAGCCGGACTGACTCGGGCCAGCGCAACAGCAGCCGCTGGTGTGGAGCGTCCGCGTTACTGTCGGAACAGACGGCGGGCAGCCTCGCTGTGTTGCGTCATCAGCGCCCGGATGTCGCCGCCCAGCCATTGCTTGTCTCTGACTTTCCATTCGCCATTGATCATGACGGCATCGGCCCGGGATGCGCCGCACAGAACGAGCGCGCCCAGCGGATCGTGAGCGCCGCTGAAACGGGGTTCGTCCAGCCTGAACAAGGCCAGATCGGCCTTTTTACCCACTGCCAGCTCGCCGATATCATCCCGCTTGAGTAACTGAGCAGAACCTTTGGTCGCCAGTGTCAGAGCATCTTTATGGGTGAACTCATCGGCTTCATAACGCAACCGCTGGATCAGCAGAGCCTGGCGGACTTCCTGTATTAAATTGCTGTGATCGTTGGAGGCGCTGCCGTCTACGCCCAGTCCGACCGGGCTGCCGGCGGCACGCAGTTCTTTCACCCGGGCAATCCCCGAAGCCAGCACCATATTGGATGACGGACAATGACAGATGCCGGTACCGGCTTCCCCTAAACGCTGTACTTCCTCGTCGTTAAAGTGGATACCGTGGGCCAGCCAGGTGCGGTCATGCAGCCAGCCGACGGTGTCGAGATAATCCAGCGGCCGCTGGCCAAACATCTTCAGGCAGAAATTATTTTCATCTTCGGTTTCGGCCAGATGGGTGTGCAGACCAACACCATAGCGCTCTGCCAGTTCTGCGCTGGCCTGCATAATATCCTGAGTCACGGAGAAAGGTGAACAGGGCGCCAGTGCGACTTCCAGCAAGCCATCGGCATCCTGCTGGTGCCAGCGTTTGATCAGGCGTTCGCTGTCGTCGAGGATGTCTTTTTCCGTCTGCACCACGGTGCGTGGCGGCAGGCCGCCATCGTCTTCACTGAGGCTCATGGAACCGCGGGTCAGGGTGGCGCGCATCCCCAGTTTCAGGGCTGTTTCGGCCTGTATATCAATGGCATTTTCCAGTCCGGCGGGAAACAGATAATGGTGGTCAGCCACGGTGGTGCAGCCGGATAAAAGTAATTCCACCATCGCCAGCTCAGTGGCCAGGGCATGCTGTTGTGGTGTTAACCCGGCCCAGATCGGATACAGGGTCTGCAGCCAGGGAAACAGACGCTTGTTCATGGCCGGCGGGCAGGCACGGGTCAGGGTCTGATAAAAATGATGGTGGGTATTCACCAGTCCGGGCAAAAGGACATGCTCCGTGGCGTCGAAGATATCGTCAGGGGCTGAAGACGGCGTTTCGCCTGCCGCCAGTACTTCGCGGATGCGGCCATCAGAAATAACCAGGCCACCTTCGGCAGACAGGTCATTGGCGGTAAAAACAGCGTTGGGATTTTTGATCCAGAGACTGGTCATGCTGATCTCCCTTGTGTGAATCAGGGGGTGTTGATCAGAGACGCTTTGCTCAACACCCAGGGTTATTGAAAAACGCGGGCACAGGCCCGGGTGATCAGCAGTGACTGAGTGTTAATCTGCTTGTTGTATTGTATGCCAGAGCCTGAGTTATGCAAAGGCGGTTTCAGCCCTGTCTGGGGGCTGCTGGTGTCAGGCCGCAGCCTGTGAGGATCATATCCACCAGAAAGTCACTGACCTGAGCAATATCATCGTCGTCATACTGGCGTTTGTTAGCAACTTCCAGCACCTGAATTTCAAAGTCGGCGTAATGCTGTGTGGTGGACCAGATCATAAAGATCAGATGCTGAGGATCAATGGGCCGCATCTTACCCTGTTCAATCCAGCTGTGAATAACACTGGCTTTTTCTTTCACCCACTGACGCATATCGACGCTGATATAGTCTTTCAGATAGGGCGCGCCCTGGATAATTTCCATGGCGAAAATTTTCGATGAATTGGGCTTGTTAAAAGCCAGTGCGACTTTGGTGCGGATGAAACGTTCAAGAATAAAGGCCGGGTCGCTTTCCGGTGACATATCCGCCAGCACTTCATTCCACATCCCCAGAATACTTTCCAGCAGGGTACGATAAAGGTTAGCTTTGTTCTTGAAGTAGTAATGAATATTGGCTTTGGGCACACCCGCACGATCAGCAATAGCCTGCATGCTGGTGCCTTTAAAGCCGTGCAGAACAAATTCCTGTTCAGCGGCGGCAAGAATGTTCTCGCTGTTACGTTCGCGGATTTTACCGGTTTTATACTTCTGTGTGGTCATTCTTGTTCCAGTTTGTCGGGTCCCTCTGCGCTGACAATCATAACATAGTGAAAGGATTGTCGTTCAGCGAAGGAAAAAAAAGGGAGCCAGTGCTCCCCTTTTTCAGGTCAATGCATCAGAAGTGCATTTTAACCATGGCTGCTACGTTGTCTTCGTCGAACTCAGAGCCGTACTTGTTGTGCCAGGAGCTGACTTCAACACCCACTTTCAGTTTGTTGTCATAGCCAACCATAGGGCCGATGTTATAAGTGATCTGTGGGTTAAAGTTAAAGCTGGCTTTGTGGTCTTCAGCACCGGTTGAATAGTCAATATAACCTTCGAATGCCAGGTTACCCCAGTTAGTGCCGTATACCAGAGTCAGCTGGTGGTCGTCTTCAGTGGTGTCGTTTACTGCATAGTAGTAAGTGGCGCTGAAGTAATTCATGCCCGGGATATTCAGGTCAGCACCGAAACCCCACAGGTAGTTATCCTGAGTAAAGCCGCTGTTAGCTGTATTGGCGTGGTTAGAGCCGGATTCCAGAGTGAAGTCAGCGTGGATAGTTTTAACCAGGCCACTGTCAAATTTAGTCAGGAATACTTTGGGTGAGAATTCACTGTAGCTTGCATCCCAGCCATCTTCACCTTCGTCACGGTCCATGAAGAAGAACAGGCCGCCCCAGCTGTAGCCGGAAACGTGTTCGATGGTGTAAGTAGTCTGAGCGTAGTCATCGTTGTTGTAGTTGATGCCGTCCAGTTTGAACTCGGCTCCGCCCAGAACACTTACGCTGTTATCAGCGAAATAACGTTCTGCATGCGCAGCAGGTACCATAGCAGCTGCCGCAACAGCAATAGCCAGAATTTGTTTTTTCATTTTTCTCTCCAGGTTTTCCTAGTTTTTTAAATATAAGATAAGAGCACTTAAATTATCAGTTAATTCCGTTTCTGACCATCTGGTCAGCTTAAATTCCCTGTTGTTTTTTAAATTGGCAGATTTGTTTTGTCATTTTTTCCGGCCGTTATTTTATTTGGTAATAACACAACGGCCGGTCGATACAGAAAACAAAGCGTCTGCGTTTAAGCCATTGGCCGGTACGGCTGACCAATCGACTTGGGTGCGCTCATCTTGGTTTTAATCGCGTCGGATGAAAGCCAGACAAGCACAATAATGGTTGCCAGGTAAGGCAGCATAGCCATCAGGTTCGGTGATACTTCAAAGTCCGTTCCCTGCATAACCAGATGCATAATACTGGCGAAGCCAAACAGGTAAGCACCGAGCAGAATACGCTCTGCTTTCCAGCTGGCAAATACCACCAGAGCAAGCGCAATCCAGCCACGTCCGGCAGACATACCATCACTCCACATTGGTGTGTACACCAGTGATAAATACGCCCCGCCCAGACCGGTCATTGCGCCACCAAACAATACCGCCATATAACGGATCTGATGGACATGAATACCGATGGCATTTGCTGCTTCCGGATTCTCGCCCACGGCACGGATTTTTAAGCCCAGACGTGTCGAACGGAATACCCAGAACACAACGGCAAATAAAATAATGGTCAGGTATACCAGGGGATCATGCTGGAAGAATACTTTGCCGATCACCGGAATATCACTGAGGAAGGGAATGCTCCATACCTGAATGCCATCCAGACCAATACCGATATACGAGTTACCCAGAAATGCGCTCAGGCCCGCGCCGAAAATGGTCAGTGCCAGGCCGGTTGCCACCTGATTAGCGGCCAGGGTAATGGACAGAAAACCAAATACCAGAGACATCATCATACCGGCAAACATAGCGCAGAAGACGGCAAGGAAGTAATTGCCGGTTACGGATGCGGCAATAAAGCCAACGGCGGCGCCAACCAGCAGCATGCCTTCCTGCCCCAGGTTCAGTACACCGGATTTTTCACACACCATTTCACCCAGCGCGATCAGAATTAATGGCGTACCGGTTTTAAAGGTGGCGTACAGAATATTAGTAATTAAATCGATATCCATAACTCAGGCCCGGGATGAAGTAGGTTGAAATACAACGCGGTAGCCAATCAGCAGATCCGCGGCCAACAGGAAAAACAGCAGCATCCCCTGGAATAAGCCGGTGAGGGATTTCGGCAGGCTCATCTGTATCTGAACCATTTCCCCACCCATAAAGGTTAACGCCAGCAGCATGGAAGCAAGAAGAATCCCGACCGGATGCATGCGGCCAAGAAACACAACAATAATGGCGGCGTAGCCGTATCCCGGAGACAGCTGGGGGACAACCTGACCAATAGGGCCGGTCACTTCACTGACCCCGGCCAGGCCGGCAAGGGCACCACAGGCCAGTAATACAACCCAGGTGAGTACTTTGGAATTGAAGCCGGCGTATTTTGCTGCTTTGGCATCTTCACCCATAACGTGAATCTGGTAGCCCACCCAGCTGCGTGCCATCAATGTCCAGATAACCACCAGAAAGAAAAGGGCGAATAAGATAGAAATATTCAGCCGGTAGCTTTCATTAAACAGAGGCAAAAGGGCGGCATCGGCAAACATGGCCGACTCCGGAAAATTAAAACCGGACGGATCTTTTAACGGACCGTGCACTGCCCACAGCAACAGATTCAGTGCGATGTAGTTGAGCATGATAGTGGTCAGAATTTCATTGGCGTTAAAGCGGGTTTTTAACAACGCCGCAATACCGCCCCAGGCCAGACCACTGGCCATGCCGGCGAGCAGAATAGGTACCAGCACCCAGCTGCTTTCTGCATCCAGAAACTGCAGCGCGCAATAGCCGCCACCCAGGGCGCCCATAATAAACTGGCCTTCAGCGCCGATATTCCAGATCTGGGCGCGATAGCAGAGTGTCAGGCCCATGGCGCACAGAACCAGTGGCGCGACCTTGATGCCCAGCTCTGTCCAGCCGTACACGTCCTGTAGTGGTGTTATAAAAAAGGTATGCAGTGCTTCGCCGGGGTTGTGGCCGAGAAACAGAAACAGTAATGAACCGGAAATCAGTGTCGCGACAATTGCGATAACCGGAGACAGGTAGGCCATTAACCGCGAGTCGGACTGGCGCTTTTCTAACTTAAGCATTGGCAGCCTCCGCGGCGTGATGTTCTTCAAACTGACCGGCCATCCAGCGGCCCAGGGTTTCAATGCCGACTTCATTCGTGGCTTTGAACGGACTCAGTTTGCCGTCGCAGATGGCGCCAATGCGGTCACAGATCTGGTACAGCTCATCAATATCTTCGGATACCACCACAATGGCAGCGCCCTGATCACGCAGGGCAATCAGAGCGTGACGGATCAGAATCGCGGCGCCGATATCCACGCCCCAGGTGGGGTGTGAGCACACCAGCAGCTTAGGCTGTTGTTCTATTTCGCGGCCAATAATAAATTTCTGCAGGTTGCCGCCGGACAGGCTTTTGGCCTGTGCATCTTCGTTGGCGCATTTCACATTGTATTTATCAATGACATTCAGCGCGTAGTCACGGACTTTGCTGTAGTTGATCCAGCCTTTCTTTTTCAGACCACGGTGACTGGCACTGAGCAGGCTGTTATCCACCAGAGACATATTGGGCACCGCACCGCGGCCGAGACGCTCTTCAGGCACAAACGCAAAGCCTTTTTCGCGGCGTGCTTCCGGCAGCAGGCGGGTAATCTCATCCCCCAGCAGGCTGATGCGACCGGATTCGGCGATTTCTTCACCAGACAGCAGCGCGCAGAGTTCGTCCTGACCGTTACCGGCAACGCCGGCAATACCCAGAATTTCACCGCTTCTGACATTCAGGTTCAGGCCTTCCAGTGACACACCAAACGGATCTTCAGGGCGGAAAGTCAGGGCCTCAACGGCGAGAGAAATATCGCCGCCTTCGGTTTTTTCATAATCCTGATTCAGTGGGGTATCGTCCCCTACCATCATGCGGGCGATATCTTCGCCGGTGACTTCCTGAGGATTACAGCTGCCGGTAACCTGACCGTTACGCAGAATCGTTGCGGCGTTACACAGCTCGGTGACTTCATCCAGCTTATGAGAAATAAACAGGATGGACACACCTTCGGATGCCAGCGTTTTTAATGTACGGAACAGGTCGGTGACTTCCTGAGGCGTCAGTACGGAGGTAGGCTCGTCGAGAATCAGGAGTTTGATGTCCTGCAGCAGGCAGCGCACAATTTCCACGCGCTGCTGAGCGCCCACCGATAACGTATGCACGTGCCGGTCAGGGTCCAGCGCCATACCATAGTGTTCGGAAATTTCACGGATACGCTGACTCAGGGCTTCCATGTCTTTGCTTTCCTGTGGTGGCAGGCTGAGCGCGATGTTCTCGGCCACCGTCAGAGTTTCAAACAAAGAGAAGTGCTGGAAAACCATGCCAATACCTAATTGGCGGGCATGGGCCGGCCCGGTAATCTGCACTTCTTTACCCTGCCAGCAAATGGTCCCGGCATCCGGACGTACCACGCCGTAGATAATCTTCATCAGGGTGCTCTTACCGGCACCATTCTCGCCGAGCAGCGCATGGGTCTCGCCGGCGTTCACGCGGAGATCAATGGCGTCGTTGGCACGACAGCCCGGATACTCCTTGGTGATGCCGCTCAACAGCAGGCGCTCGGTGGATGTTTGTAACGTCACTTAAAATCCTCAGTCGTGTGGCAGTCTGTTGGCTCTGCCCTATAAAAGCTGACCACTTGGTCGAATTGTTAGCAATTAGCTTGCCAGCTGCAATATCTGCGCAAAATGACAAGATTTATAGTATGCTTGACCAGTTGGTCAGGAATTTGCAAGTTATCCCCGCAGGAAAATCCCAACACTAACAAAAGCGCTGACGCTGCAGGCCCTGGGGGCCGTGGCGGCAGCTGCAACAGGCCAGAAAACAGGTGTTACCGTGATCCGATTTAACTTAAATGGCCGCTGGATTGAAAGTACTGATATTGATCCAGCTTGTACCATTCTAAAATATTTACGCACCGAAGTGGGGCAAACAGACGTAAAAGAGGGCTGTGCTGCCGGCGATTGTGGTGCATGCACCGTGATGCTGGGCGAGATGACAGAGCAGGGCATTGAATACCGCACTCTGAATGCCTGTATTGCGCTGATGGCGAATGTTCATAACCGTTATCTGCTGACGCCATCCGGTATTGGCCGGGCGGGAGACCTGCATCCCGCTCAGCAGGCGATGGTGGACACCCATGGCTCTCAGTGTGGCTTCTGCACACCGGGCTTTATTATGTCTATGGCCAACCTGTATCAGAATGCCTGTATTAATGAAAAGCAGGCGCTGACCGATGACGAGATTCACGCTGCGCTGTCTGGCAATCTGTGTCGCTGCACCGGCTACCGGCCGATCGTAGATGCAGCAAAAAAAATGGCAGAGCTGCCAAAGGTGGACGTGTCAAAGATCTCCACCCGCGCCGGTGTGCAGACCTTCGATCCGGATACGCAGACCCTGAGTCCGCAGCCGCTGCAATATAAAGACGGACACCGTCTGTTTATGCCCTATACCGAAGCCCAGCTGAAAGCGCTGCTGAAGGCTTACCCGGATGCCCGTCTGTGGGCCGGTGGTACGGATATCGGTCTGGAAGTGACTCAACGTTTTTCGCAGTTCGACACCATTATCTGTGTCAACCGCATCCCTGAACTGGCCGCAAGCCAGGATACAGGTAACCAGCTCTGGCTGGGCGCCTGTGTCACCTTCAGTCAGGCTGAGAATGAGCTGGCTGAATCTTTTCCTTCGTTTGCTCAGTTATTGCACCGTATCGGCTCACGCCAGATCCGCAATATGGGCACTTTGGGGGGGAATATCGCCAATGCATCACCGATTGGCGATACCCCTCCCGTTTTTTTAGCGCTCGACGCAATGTTGGAAATTGACGGTATAAACGGGCGCCGTGAAGTCCCGGCGAATACATTTTATCTGGGCTATAAAAAAACCGTTATGCAACCGGGGGAATACCTGCGTGGCATTAGGGTGAATAAGCTCAGCGCAGAAGAAACCCTGACAACCTTTAAAATCAGCAAGCGTTACGACGACGATATTTCCGCCGTGATGTTTGCGCTGTATCTGAAGGTGAATAACGGCACTATCGACAGTGCGCGTCTGGCCTGCGGCGGTATGGCGGCAACGCCGTTAATCGGTGAGAAAACCAGCGCCGCATTAACCGGCAAGCCATTCACCATGGAGACCTTTAAGCAGGCGGCTGACTGCATAGAGCAGGATTATCAGCCGATTTCGGATGTCCGGGCGACGGACAAATACCGCATACAGGTCACTAAAAATCTGTTAACCAAAGCCTTTATTGAACTGAATCAGAAGGGAGATGCCGCATGAGTTTTACATCGTCAAAAGTCACTCCCTGGGAACAGCGCCGCCAGCGTCCGCCGAAGGGTAAATCCGGCAAAGAGCTGGCCCATGAAAGTGCCGAGAAACACGTACTGGGAACGGCGGTTTATATTGATGATATGCCGGAAATTGCCGGTACGCTGCATGCCGTTGCCGGTAAAAGCACCATTAACTGTGGTGTGATTACAAAACTGGATCTGTCCGGGGTGTGGGCCTCACCCGGCGTCGTGGATGTGATCACCGTTAACGATGTGCCGGGTGATATCGACATCAGCCCGGCCTTTACCGGCGATTTGATTCTGGCTGACGGGCGCATTGAGTTTTATGGCCAGGCGATTTTTGCGGTTGTGGCTGAAACCTTTGAGCAGGCCAAGCGCGCGGTGCAGGCCGCGGTCATTGAATACACTCAGGAAGAGCCCATTCTGACGGTAAAAGAAGCGCTTAAGCGTGACTCTTTCGTCAACCCGACTCACACCATGACCGAAGGTGATGTGGAATCTGCCCTGCAGGGCGCGGATAACACTCTGGCAGGCGAGATGTATGTGCGCGGTCAGGAGCAGTTCTATCTGGAAACCCAGATCAGTTACGCCATTCCCGGTGAAGACGGCAGCATTAAAGTGCTGTGTTCGACACAGCATCCATCCGAAGTGCAGAAGCTGGTGGCGGAAGTGCTGGATGTTCCGGTTAACCATGTACAGGCCGAGGTGCGCCGCATGGGTGGCGGCTTTGGTGGTAAAGAAACACAGGCGGCGCAGTGGGCCTGTCTGGCGGCGGTATTTGCGGCGCGCCTGAACCGGCCGGTGAAAATGCGTCTCGACCGTCAGGACGATATGGTGCTGACCGGTAAACGCCATGACTTTTTAAACCGCTATAAAATCGGCTTCGACAACGACGGCCGTATTCAGGGTGCTGATATTGAGCTGGCCAGTTTCTGTGGTTATTCCGCAGACCTGTCGGATTCCATTACCGACCGTGCCATGTTCCATGTGGATAATGCCTACAACCTGCATGACTGCAGGGTGATTGGTCACCGCTGCCGTACCAATACGGTGTCTAATACTGCGTTCCGTGGTTTTGGTGGTCCTCAGGGGATGATTCTGGCGGAATACATGCTCGACGATATTGCCCGTAAAGTAGGCAAAGACCCGCTGGATGTACGCAAACTGAATTACTATCAGGAAGGCGAACATACCCATTACGGCCAACCGATTGAAGATTATTATCTGCCGGAATTAATTGAAACCCTGGAAAAAAACTGCGACTACCGCCAGCGTCGTGCAGACATCGAGGCGTTTAATAAAACCAGTCAGTGGAAAAAACGCGGTCTGGCATTAACGCCGGTGCGCTTCGGTATTTCTTTTACTACCACGTTTCTGAATCAGGCTGGTGCACTGATTCATATTTATACTGACGGTTCGATTCATCTGAATCACGGCGGTACCGAAATGGGTCAGGGTCTGTACACCAAAGTGGCTCAGGTTGTTGCCAACGAGTTTGCGGTGGATATCGACATGGTACGGGTCAGTGCCACGACCACCGATAAAGTACCGAATACGTCGGCTACGGCAGCCTCGTCTGGTTCAGACCTGAACGGTAAAGCCGCACAGAATGCCTGTATCACACTGAAAAAACGCTTAGTCGATTTTGCCGTGGATTATTTTAAAGTCAGTGCCGACGATGTGCGCTTTGAAAATAACCACATTGTGGTTACCGGCAGTGATGGCAAAGAAGACTGGGTATCCTTCGCTGAGTTCGTTAACCTGGCGTATGTGAACCGGGTGTCACTGTCGACCACAGGCTTCTATAAAACACCGGATATTCACTATGATCCGAAAGCCGAACGTGGCAAACCTTTCCTGTATTACGCGTTTGGTGCGACCTGTGCCGAAGTGGAAATCGATACTTTAACCGGTGAGTATAAAATCCTGCGTGCCGATATTCTGCACGACGTGGGTAACTCCCTGAACCCGGCCATTGATATCGGTCAGGTGGAAGGTGCCTTCGTACAGGGGACCGGCTGGCTCACCAGTGAAGAACTCTTGTGGGATGACCAGGGTCGCCTGTCATCGGCATCCGCGGCGACTTATAAAATCCCGACATCGGTGGATATCCCCGAGGTCTTTAATGTCGCCCTGTACGACCGCCCGGCAGCAGCCGATACCATTTACCATTCCAAAGCCGTGGGTGAGCCACCGCTGATGCATGGTATTGCCGTATTCTGCGCGCTGCGTGATGCTGTGTCTTCGGTGGCCGGTTACCAATTCAATCCGCAACTGGATACCCCGGCGACGCCGGAGCGTATTCTGAATGCTGTGATGGAATGTCAGCAGGCAGGGGAATAACGGAGAGCAGGTATGAAATTCGTCCGCTGGTTTGAAGCCATTAATCAATGCCAACAGAAGGGGCAATCCTATGTGATTGCTACGGTGATGGGCAGTGCCGGTTCAGTCCCGCGTGACCCGGGGGCCAAGATGGTCATTACCGCGGACGATCAGTTTGATACCTTAGGGGGTGGTCAGCTGGAATTTCAGCTGGTGAATAAAGCACGCCAGTTGCTGGCCGACAACGCCGGCAGTCATAAAGCGCTGCAGCAGATTGAAAAAATCCCGCTGGCGGCAAAAGCCGGGCAGTGTTGTGGTGGCAGTGTGTCTGTATTGCTGGAAGTGTTTTGTCTGGCGCAGCAACCCATTGTGGTGTTTGGTGCCGGTCATGTGGCCAAAGCCCTGATGCAGATTCTTGGCGGCTTGCCACAACCTGTGATCTGGGTGGATAACCGTGCTGAGCAGTTTCCCCAGGCGCAGGATCTGGCGGCTAATATTGAGTGCCGGCTGCTGGATAATCCGGTGGATATTATTGCCCATCTGCCGTCCGGCAGTGAACTGATCATCCTCACCCATAATCACCAGCTGGACTATGATTTACTCCAGGCGGCTCTGAAACGCGATGATTTCCGTTTCACCGGCTGTATCGGTTCGGCTACTAAAACCGAGCGTTTTACCATGCGCCTTACCCATGAAGGTTTTGGCGAAGAAGAATTTTCCCGCCTGACGATGCCGGTCGGTATTCCGCAGGTGGGCGGCAAATTACCTATGGAGGTTGCCGTCTCCATCGCAGCTCAGCTGCTTGCCCGCCATACGGCGGAACTCCCGGCAACGTCGGCTGCGGACGCCAGTGCAGCACGCAGAAAAGGCCTTAACTGGCGCGACCTGAAAACAGGTTTTGATAAAACACACGATACACCGTCAGCAGCGGAACACGATCTGATTGCTGAGCCCGGTGATAAAAATTAAGAGAACCAATATGCACAACAAAGAACAACATCCTTATACCGAGTGGGTCGATCTGGCTGGCCGTAAACTGGGTGGGCAGGTCCTGTCATGCAGTGATGACTTCTTCGCTGAAATGGAAAATCTGATTAAACCGGAAGCGCCGGTTTTTATTGCCGATAAATATACCGATCGCGGTAAGTGGATGGACGGCTGGGAAAGCCGCCGTAAACGCGTGGTGGGTTATGACTGGGCTGTTCTTAAGCTGGGGGCTCAGGGCCGCATCAAAGGCTTTAACGTCAATACCACGCACTTCGCCGGTAATGCTCCCAAACAGGTATCCATTGAAGCCTGCAACAGTAAAACTGCACCGGATGAAAACACGGCATGGACGGTGATTATTCCGCAGCAGGATGTTCAGCCGGACAGTAATAACTTTATTGACTGTGAATCCGATGGCGTGTGGACGCACCTGCGCCTCAACATGTTCCCGGATGGCGGCATCGCCCGTCTGCGTGTATACGGTGAAGCCGTGATGGATACCGACTGGTTCCTGCCCGGTGAGCCTGTGGATCTGGCATTTGTAAAAAACGGTGCCCGGCCGATCAAATGCAGTGATATGTTCTTCAGCTCTATGACTAACCTGATTATGCCGGACCGTGGCGTAAACATGGGCGACGGCTGGGAAACCAAGCGCCGTCGTGGTGGCCGTGAATGCGACTGGATCATCGTGAAGCTGGCAGGTACCGGCAGTGTGAAAAAGCTGATCGTCGATACGGCACACTTTAAAGGTAACTATCCGGAAAGCTTCTCTCTGCTGGGGATCAGCATGCCGGAAGGTCAGAACCCGGATGAAAATGCCGACTGGCAACCCATTGTAGAGCGTCAGAAGCTGACCGCCGATGCTGAGCATTTCTACAAAGACGAAGTCATCAGTGGCGAGCAGACCTTTACTCACATCAAACTGAATATGTATCCGGATGGTGGTATCAGCCGTCTGCGCGTGTTCGGTTTTTTAGCGGGGTGATGTATGACGCTGGATGAACTGAATAATCTGGCCGCAGAACAGGCCACCGAAACTTTCACCAGCTGCTGTGCCGCAGAGCGTTGGGTAGCAAAAATGGTTAACGGGCGTCCTTATGCGTCCGTTGATGAGTTGCTGAAAAAAGCCGATGAATACTGGTGGACCATGGAAGAGCCTGATTTCCTGCAGGCGTTTACTGCACACCCGAAAATCGGTGATGTCGATTCTCTGCGCGCCAAATACGCTAATACCAAAGCCATTGCCGCCAACGAGCAGAGCGGTGCCCAGGCGGCGGATGAAGACGTATTGCAGGCTCTGGCCCAGGGTAATACCGATTACGAACAGAAGTTCGGATTTATTTTTATCGTCTTTGCCACCGGTAAGTCTGCCGCTGACATGCTGGCGCTTCTGCAGCAGCGCCTGCCCAACAGCCGCGAGCAGGAAATCCGTAATGCCGCAGAAAACCAGATGATGATTACCGATCTGCGGATTAAGAAAATCCTGCAGTTGGCCTGAACATTTAAGGTATTGTCAGTCCCGTGGAGCAATTATGAATAAAAGTGTAATTACTACTCACATTCTGGATTCCCAGCGTGGCCGCCCGGCCGTGGGTGTGGATGTGCGTTTGTTTAAATCTGCCACCGGTGATGCGAAATCACCTGACTGGCAGTTAATGGCACAGGCCAAAACCAATGACGATGGCCGTATTACAGACTGGCTGGGCGATCGGAAACGTGAAGCCGGCCTGTACAAAGTTGAATTTGAAACCGGCGCATACTATGCCGCACAGCAAATCAAAACCCTGTACCCACAGGTTGAGCTGTTATTTGAAATTGATGCCCCGGATGAGCATTACCATATTCCGCTGTTGTTAGCGGCGAACAGCTTTTCTACCTACCGGGGGTCTTAATGGTTAACCTGACCCTTAAGCCAGAGCCGCTGACAGCGGACAGCTTCGCTCCTTATGGTGAACTGATCAGTGCGCGTGATACGCCGATTATGATCAATGAGGGGAATACGGAGCGCTATCACCGTCTGGGAAATGTGACCACCGGCGGCGAAGATCAGCAGGGACAGGCCATTCTCAGTATTTTCCGTGGTCAGCCCCGTTCATTGCCGATGACCATTAAGATGATGGAACGGCATCCACTGGGCAGTCAGGCATTCCTGCCGGCCTCGGATGAGCCCTATCTGGTGCTGGTTTGCCTGGGGGATAAGGAACCGGACCCTTCGACGTTTAAGCTGTTTATCGCTCAGGGCGAGGGTGTGAATTATCCGGCAAACTGCTGGCATCACCCGCTGCTGGCAATCAATAAAGTCAGTGATTTCTGGATCGTGGACCGTATGGGCCCCGGCAATAACCTGGAAGAGTTTTTCTTTCCGGATGACTGGCAGATACAAATTCAATTGTGAGAGAGCTGATGAATCTTCAGGGTTATCGCGGTCAGGTACTGCATTATATCGATGAGTCCACACCGCAATATTTTGCCGATGGTATTCTGGTGATTGATCAGGATTCAGGCACAGTGCAGGACTGTGGTAAATCCGATGCGGTACTGCAGGCACATCCCGGGCTGAACGTTAAAAGCTATCAGAATGCGCTGATCATGCCCGGGTTGATAGACACGCATATTCATTATCCGCAGGTGGATGTCATTGCCTCTTACGGCACTCAGTTACTGGAATGGCTTAATAATTATACTTTTCCGACCGAGATGGCATTTGAGAACCCGGAAGTTGCTGAAGAAACGGCCGAATTTTTTCTCAATGAGCTGTTAAAGAACGGTACGACTACGGCACTGGTTTTCGGTACTGTACATAAGGGCTCGGTAGATGCATTTTTTAAAGCCAGTGAAAAGCGCAATACCCGGATGATCTGCGGTAAAGTCATGATGGACCGCAATGCACCGGAAGACCTGTGCGATACAGTTGAAACCTCCGTCGCGGATACACAGGCTCTGATTGATGAATGGCATGGAAAAGGGCGCCAGTTGTATGCCATTACTCCAAGGTTTGCCATTACATCGACGCCGGAACAGTTAGCCGCAGCCGGTAAGTTGCTGGCCGATAACCCCGGCGTGTATATGCAGACGCACCTGGCCGAAAATAAGGATGAAGTCGCGTTTGTGCAGGAGTTATTCCCTGACAGCAAAAGCTATCTGGATGTCTATGATCAGTTTGGTCTGCTGGGGGAGCACAGTATTTTCGCCCATTGTATCTATCTGGAAGACGGTGATTACCACCGCATGAACGCCACTGGCAGTAAAATTTCTTTCTGCCCGACATCTAACCTGTTTATTGGTAGTGGGCTTTTCAGGCTCGATGACCAGCCGGCTCCGGTGGACGTGAGTGTGGCCACGGATGTGGGTGGCGGTACCAGCTTTTCCATGCTGCAGACCATGAATGAAGCATACAAAGTCTGCCAGTTGCGGGGCAGTAATTTATCACCCCAGCGGGCGTTTTATATGATGACGCTGGGTAATGCTGCAGCACTGTCACTGGATGATAAAATCGGTAATTTCGAAACCGGAAAAGAAGCTGACTTTGTTGTCTTTGATCTGGCCTGTACTGATCTGATGAAACGCAGACAGGCGATTTGCAAAAACATCGATGAAATTTTATTCAGCCTGATGATCCTCGGTGATGACCGGGCTGTGACTGAAACCTTTGTCGCCGGTCAGTCGGTCTGGCGCAAAACTGACGAAGTAATGAAAGTGGCGGGGGCCCATTAATGGAAGGTTATATTTTTGACTGGCTGAATATGTTTCTGCGCTGGTTTCATGTACTGGCAGGTATCGCCTGGATCGGTGCATCATTTTACTTTGTCTGGCTTGACCTGAGCCTGGAAAAGCCATCCGCTGAAAATGAAGCCAAGGGGATTAAAGGTCAGCTTTCGGCTATTCACGGTGGCGGCTTCTATGAAGTCGTTAAATATAAGCTGGGGCCTCAGGCTATGCCGGCCAATCTGCACTGGTTTAAATGGGAAGCCTACACCACCTGGCTGACCGGCTTTTCATTGCTGACGGTGATGTATTACTGGGGGGCAAACCAATACCTGATTGATCCGGCGAAAGTCGATTTCAGCCAGTGGCAGGCGATTGGCAGCAGCCTTCTGTATCTTGCCGGTGGTTTTGCCGTTTATGAAATTTTGCTGAAGTCGCCGTTACGCAACAGCAATAAGGCGTTTGCTGCGGTCCTGTTCGTCTTTATGATCTTTGCTGCCTGGCTGGCGGACCAGTTGTTTGCTGACCGTGCTGCTTATATTCATGTCGGTGCCCTGATCGGCAGTATTATGGCCGGTAATGTATTCCTCGGCATTATGCCGTCTCAGCGTGAGCTGGTACGTGCTGTGGAAGCCGGTGAACAGCCACAGGCACGCTTTGCACTGATGGCGAAACTGCGCTCCACCCATAATAATTACCTGACCCTGCCGCTGGTATTTATTATGATCAGCAACCATTATCCGATGACCTATGGCCACGACCATGCCTGGCTGGTACTCGCGGCTATTGGTGTTATAACCGGCCTTATCCGCCACTTCCTGAATCTCAGAACCCAGGGGGCCGGTACGAAACCCGGTTATCTGATCGTTGCTCTGCTGCTGACCATTGCACTGGCAGTTTGGATGGCTCCCAAACCAGTGGCAACCGGTGATGCTGTCATTAATACCGATCAGGCATTGCACATCACTCACCTGCGCTGTGCCGAATGTCATGCGGCCATACCAACCAGTGATATGTTCAAAACGCCGCCGGCTGGCATTATTCTGGAAGACGAAGCCCATCTGCTGCAGTACAAAGACCGTATGATCAGTGCGCTGCAAACCAACTATATGCCATTGGGTAATATTACCGCGATGACAGATGATGAGCGTGCCCAACTGTTGGGATGGTTACAGGCTCAGGAATAATCTGTATTAAAGACAAGACAAGCCCCGGTGAAGCAGTACTTCAGCGGGGCTTTTTAGTATCTGTACCTGCAGTTATTTACCCTGAATTTAACCTGATGCTTATATATTTATGCTGTTGTTGGTAGCGGTTGCCTTACGTCAAATTTTTTATATTTATTAACAAGCGATTACACAACGGCTCCTGTGGCTTTGGTAGACTCTGCGTTTTTCAGGAGCAGGCCAGATGCTGCATAATCAAAAGGTTCATGATGCCGTTGCCAGGCTGGAGCAGCGGTCCGATGCGGCAGAAAACGAGATGGATCTCGTCAATATCATTCAGGTTGTGGCAGCGGATCGCAAAGGAAGTCTGGAGTATAAAGATACCGGGTGGAAGGTTGGTGCCGCGGTTGTCGCCCTGACAGGTCTTATAACGATACTTCTCGGTATGGGCATCCATCAACTGGATGTCACTTACCTCGTTCTCGGGCCCGTTCTGAACTATAGCTATTGCTGGCTGCCGGTGTTGATTATTACGTCATGGGTTCTGTGGCGTGAAGAATCCGGTAAGCCCTTCCGGTTGATGTCTTTTATTGCTGATCCTCTCTACAGAGTCTTTGCTTTGGGCGCCATTCTTACTCTGTTGACCGGTGGGATTCCCGAATGGCAGGTAGTGTACTGGGAGGGCATTTTCTGGCTGGCCGGTCTGACCGGGACTGTGCCGGAATTTGTTCTTGGGATGTTAATGCTTCTGTCCGGTGGCTACCGTTTTTTAAGCGTGTTGCATCGCAGTGGATGGCGGGACCGCTTAACGGCCAATATCCGTTTCAAAGACGGCGTGATGGACACCGGATTAACTGAAGTAAAAGCCAAACACCAACCGTCGACTGAGCAGCTGAAAAAAGATTTTCGTGAATTTAAACGGGGTAATTACAGCCGTAATCTGGAAAAGATGTATGCAGGCGAATATCTTCAGGACGGTGTCAGCTTTCCGTATCGTGTGTACCAATATCACTATGTGAACCGACGCACTACCACAAGTACTGACAGTAAGGGTAATACCACAACACGAACGGTTTATGATCACTATGACCGCTACGGCGTATTGCTCTCGTTTCCGATGTTGCGTGAAGTTTGCTTCAGTTGTGATGGTAATGTCAGCGGCTATGGCAGCCGCATCAGGAAAAATATTCACAACCTTGATGATGTTTTCCGGGTATATACCGACCGGATTCATGAACTGCAGAACTTTCTTAATACAGAAAAAGCCAGGCTGCTGACTGCTTTTGCAAGCGAAAAACATAACGTTGTGATTGAAGCGAATGAACGCAGTGAATTGTGTATCGCCTTTGATGATAATATCTTTGAAACCAGTCATCAGCACTCACTGGACGATGCCGGTGCTTTTGCCCGGGAAGTAGCCGGGGATTCAACGTTTCCGGCACTTCAGCGTGTGCTGACCCTGGTGCATGATCTGCTGCATTATTGATGCCTGCGATGCTGCACAATCACAGAGTGATGGAACACGTAAAAAGGCTGCCAGAGCAACTGTCTGCCGTCCGCAGTGAAGCCGGTCGGGTCAATACTGTCTGTACCATCGCTGAGGTTTATAAAGAATCTCTGCACTATAAAGGCCTTGGCTGGAAAGTCATTTTTACGTTCATCACTCTGGTGGGCCTGCTGCTGACCTTTTCTGAAATGAAAGATGTCTGTCTGAGCAGCGACCCTGATGTACACAGAAATAAAGAGCCGGTAAGGGATGGTCTGAATATTCTGAATAGCCATTACCGTGTGTATGGCGACGATGCCAAATATGTAGAAAATGCAGAAAATTTCCGCCGCTTTCTGAATCCTTACCACGCGCAGATGTTGTGTCAGTTTGCCGCGCACTTCTCCAATGTCGTTATTGAGGCGGACAGCCATAACCGTCTGTGTATAGCTTTTGATAACGATATCTTTGTCACTGATTACCAGTACTCACTGATTAATCCTGAAAATTTTACCGACGAAATTGCCGCTGGCTCACAATTGACTACGCTGAATGATGCTCTTTTGCTGATCCAGCTGTTGCTGTGAAGCTTATTGCTTCCGCGTAATCTGATGAACCGATTTACCGACCGAACCATTTATTCAAGGCGTATTTATGCATCAGTTCGATAAGAACACCATTGTCACCTTTGATCCATCCTCTGCTGATTCGATCAGTCAGGCTTTATCCGAATACAGCCGCTTGCTGGATAGCGATAAAGTCATGAAGCCGGGCCGCTTTGAAAACGATTTTGATATTGAATTCCGCGCAGAAGAAAACGGTACCGTACGCCGTCTGCAGATGGCCGATGTGACCGATAGTAAAATCAGCGCATTATTACGAGAAGCACTTGCTCTGCATGCCGATGGTGAAAGCAATATTCCGGATGGCGTGATCGCGGATGATGACCCGGTCTATGTGTCTGAGCCGATCTTTTTTGCCATTGCTCTGCAGGATAAAAGCCTGCTGACCAGCGTGCGTGAGGCGGTGCAGGCCATTGTACGTTTTGCCCGTCGTCATAATGATACTGACGCTATGTGGCTGGATGATATGGCCGTGTTCGGTGCCGAAGCGGTTTATATGCTGGCCTGCGTTAATCCGGACTGCAGCCCGTTACTGGGGCAGTTTTTTATTCCTTACTGGGATGATGAACACGCACCAAGCTACACAGATTATCTGGCCTCCTATCTGCAGAAATTCGGTTGGTGTCACGAAACCATCAGCGCCTTTATCTGGTGTGATAATTCTGCCTTCCGTCACGGGATGTTCTGCGAAGAATATCAGGAGCGTGCTTTTTATCAGCCTCTGGGTGAATATCTGAAGGAAAATCCGGAAGAATATCAGTGGTTCCGGATGGCGTTAGCCCAGCGTTTGCTTGAACAACCTATGATGCTGTCGACCACCGATGAGCCTCTGAACCAGAATCCGGTGCTGGGCTTTTACATGACCCTGCTGCCGTTTGAAGGCGACCGCTGGGAGGAAGAAGATGTCGATGCGTTTATGCAGAAAACCTTTATTTCTGCCTCGCTGGAAGATGAAGCAACAGAACTGTTTAAGTTGCTGAAAGAACGCACCATGAACCCGCTCACCTGTTACGCCAAAGCTCATATAGAGCGTGATGAGGATTATGAAGAGTATCTGGAAAACGATAACCTGTCGCTGGAAAGCCTGCGTGACTTTATTCTGGCTTTGCCGCAGGGCGACGGTCTGTGGCGTTATATTATCGATGGTTCGGAACAGCAGGCTTTTGATCAGCTGACAGAAGTCGATGTTTATCAGTTAGCCAACGATAAAGCCCGTGGTTTTAAAAGTATGCTGGACGATCAGATTCTGATGCGTAATAACAATCAGAGTATTGTCCGTGAGCTGTCTGAACTGCTGGAAGATATTGAAGATCGGCTGCTGCATTGGGACGTTGTGGAAGAGTTTGCCGATATTCTGCCGTCTGCTGATGAAAGCCAGCGACAACAGCAATATCTGCGTATTCTGGATATTTTCTACCGCATTCTTAATCCGTCTCAGCTGCCGGAAATATTCCGTGAAAAACTGACGGAAGACTCAGGCATTCTGAGTGCGGAGGAATATTACAGCCGTTACAGCGATGTTGCACCGCAAGAGGCAGATAAACAAGCGGCGCGGGAAGCACAGCAGTCAATTCTCCGTGCCTTTGAGGATATGGACGATCAGATTTATGGTCCATTGCTGCAGCGTGCGCTTAAGCAATTTGAAGAACATCGTGAGCTTTATCATCCGCAGGCGCTCGCTGACCTTCAGCGGGCTTATAACGAAAAATTTCTCGCCGGTATGGATGAAGGGGATGACGAGCGGGAAGAAGATGACGACGATGATAATTGGGATGGTGATTATCGGAATGACGAGGATCGCGATAACAATGAGAGCATGGCTGAAAATGCAGATAAAGGCGCTGATGCAGAGAATAGCAAAGAGCAGATCTCGTCGCTGCTTGGGTTAGGGCATTACGCTCTGAGCGCCTGGCTGATTTATAACGATTGCCTGCAACAGCGTTTTGATGAGATTACCGGCGCCTGGATCGAGCTGTTTGAAGGCGATGATTTCTGGCAAAAGTCAGCGCAGCTGCTGTCAGAACAGTTTGCTGAGGAAACACATGGCAGCGAGAAAGTGAAGGCTCTGACAGATGAACAGAGGCAGCAGATTACGCACTATTACCTTGCCGTTGAAAAAGATGAAGCACTGGTTTCTGCCGATGATATGGTGGCACTGAGCGATCAGAGCATGTACCGCGATGATGAGGTTCGTGGTGACGAAGTTTATGCCTCCATCAGCGAAAAGCAGAAAGCCTATAAAGTGTTTCATGATTATGACGACGATTATCAGCGTGTTGTTCTCAGCTGCTTCTGGCTGCAGCAATTGCCGCTGATGAATAACACACGTAACCGTTCACGCCGTGTCTGGCAGTACCTGATCAAACTGGGGCCGGTAAAAGTAACGTCATTGGTAGCAAAAACCTACAGCGAACACAATTACCGTACTGAATTTGAGTCGCCGGTTACTCAGGTTGAGTGCATGGAAAAACTGCAGCGGCTGGGTGTTGATCAGGCTTATACCCAGGCGTATGAAATCAGCCGGATTCACCCGCTTGGTGACTCTGATGAATATCGTCAATGGCTCGATATGTACAGCAGTATTGAGGATGACGATAATTCCATGATCGGCGGTATGGCGCGTCGTAAAGCGCAGGCTCTGCGCACCGGTCTGGATTATATTTGTACGGTGGATAAGCTGCAGTTTTATCGTCACCTTGAATTACGTTATCCACAGTTCAGTTATGAAAAAGACGAAGGTCTGCAAAAGGATTTCCGTAATGCGATCAATATCTTCGTACGCAGCAATATCCTCGCCTGGGAAGATGCTCTGCATAACGAGTTTTCCAGTCAGTGCAGTTCCACTGATGTCGACAGCAAAAAAGCCAACAGTAAGCCCATTAAAATCGCTGATGATCATTTGACGGAAGAGCATCTGCACTGTGGCTATGGCAGCTGGCTGGATCTGTTTATCCTACAGGATATGGGCGATCACTATGAATATTTTGCCGGCAGTTCTGTGCCGGAAGATGGACTAAGACGCTACCGGGGCAGTGCACTGATTTTTAACAAAAGTGCTGATCGTGATGCCGTTATTCAGCGTATCAAAGCCTTCGGTCCTGTCGGTGGTAAAAAGGGTAAATCTGACCGGATTGAATGGCTGGAGAATCTGCTGACTGGTTACCTGGAAGGCACAACCGATTGGGAAACTATCTGGCCGGTATTTCATGCGCATATATCACGTGATGATTTCAGGCCGGAAGGTCCGGATCATTGTGTGCTTGGCCTGAATGATTTCATCATGATGTTACCGTCCGATCAGCGAGACCGTCTGGCGCGCTTATGCATTACCCACAGTTATCGTGGCCTGCGCTTGTTTGATTCCGATTTTGTCGATGAGTACAAGCAGCTCAGGGTAAAAAATAACGTCGTAAGCTATGATGAGATGGTTACTGATGACAACGATCGCGAAGATTATGAAGAAGATGCTGCGGATGTGCTGCTGCAATGGCTGGAAGGCATTCGGGTACCGGCATTAAATCGGCTGCGTTATTGCCTTGAACACAACGAACTGGACGCCTGCGTTAAGCACGTGGGCCATATCAACGAGCAGGAAGATATTAAAAAGATATCCGACAGCATGTCAGCGGGTGAACGCGCGAATCTGGTCGCTATGCTGGCGAAGACTTCGTCGACTGAAGGCTTACTGGCGAAATTTATTAAAGATAAATCACGTAAAGTCAGGGATGTTGTGGAACGACTTATAAATTGAAGCTTTTTAAGGTATGAATAAAGGCGATGCTTGCATCGCCTTTTTATTTCCTGTTTTCCCAGGTTCTCCATTACAGAAGTGGAAGATCCGGCGCAGTGAATTCCAGTAATTCTGACTTGTCAGTACTGTCCTGACACCAGAGTGCAGAGTTGGAGGCAGGATTACGGAATCCGGTGATCACATCAGCACAGTGCTGTGCGTCACCGCTTGTGAAAGTGTAATCACCATTCTTGGTTGCAGTGGTTGCGTCGTAACTGATGGCGAAGGTTCCGCCAGCCGGAGACGTCATATACATACGGATATCGTTGTTTGACTTCTTCCACACATGAATATCGGCTACCTGCCACAGGCTGGTTGTACCATCGAATTTATTCTGCGTGCTGATCATCAGATCGGTGAAGGCTGCCCCTTGCCGTACCAGGCGAACACGGTTTTCACCACTTACCGGTGCTGTGTAGGCAATCACGGCCGAATTGGCATCCACTGCATGCATTGCCTTGACATGATAGTTATAGGTACTTAGCTGGTATATTACGACCGAATCTCCACCACTGAACGCAGTATGAAACTGACCGGTTGCGTTAATATCATAGGTGAACATCGTTTTGGCAATGTGGTATTGGTTGGTCGACTCCCGGGAGTCGGTACCGGTACCGCCAACAAACAGAGTGACTGAAAACCCGGAGGCGCTGATACCGGCCTGTGCAATAGAGAGAGAATCGCAGTTGCTGATTTTCTTGACCTCAGTACCGCTGCTGGTCTGGTAATATTGATACAGTGGAAACGTCGCGGGTGTCGCTAATAAATCCGATTCTTTATAAATCCTGATCGATGCCGGTGAGTAATGGTTATCGCAGAGGATAATCAGGCGGTCGCGTGTATTGTTATTGTCGCTGAACGGATAGACTTCAATCGCACCAATATGTGTACCACTGAAGCTTCTTATCTCAGTGAAATTTTCGGCGTTTTCGTTGGATGTTGCCGCTTTGCCCTTCATAATTTTTGAGCTGTTACTTGTAT
This sequence comes from Thalassolituus sp. UBA1087, assembly GCA_002314145.1. Lineage (GTDB taxonomy): Bacteria > Pseudomonadota > Gammaproteobacteria > Pseudomonadales > Oceanobacteraceae > Venatoribacter. The sequence continues at coordinate 126,096 of DCCG01000006.1, forward strand.
GCTTGACCATATACAGGGGAGCGCCGGTCTTTACATCGCCATACGACCATACCATATCGACCATTTTATCTACGCCAGAAACCCAGCTCTGATCGGATATCTGTGTATCCGTCAGGGTTACGTCACCTGAACTTTCACCGCCTGACTCACTGCCAGAACCTTCACCGCTGCCTTCGCCAGAGGAAGGGCCGTCAGAAGAACCGCCGGATGATGATCCGCCACCACAGGCGGTTAAAATAAAAACTGACGCCAGAAGGGCGGCCAGAAGTTTTGCCGAACTTTGCATAAATACTCCGTTATCTGTTTTTAGAAACCGGAGCAATTTTCGCTTTTAAGATGCGTTCAATCTTCACCCGGAAAGGTGAATAGTTCAGAATTTTCTCAATAATGTTAAAAAAAGCCGCTGAATATCATCGGCGCTTTTATGCGTTCTTTTAAAGGCAGCATCCCTGAAAATATGCCATCCCTGAAGAAATACTATCCTTAATATTTCTTAAAAAAGTCAGGCGATGCGCCTGACAGGCACTGTATCAGTGCCTGATTATTTCAGATTTTATAAAAGAGAATCAGTCGTTAACCCGGCGTGTAAAGAAGGTTTTAGGCTCAGTGGTTGACTGAGAATTCTTAAAGGCATTGTAAACCAGGGTCACGTCATCTGAATTATCCAGATAAACACCCAGGCCACCTTTAGAGGAAATAAACGACATAACATCGATATTGCTGTCGACGGTCTGAACGTCCAGCCAGGCGCTGCCATCATAGAAGCGGGAATAAATCGTACCATCGCTGAGGGTCTGGGTTTCCGCATCAGCGTCATAGCCAAACCATACGATAACGGCTTTACCATTGTCGTTAATGGCACCGGTAACGGACCGGATTACATCATTGTCCTGCGGGTGCTCTGTAGCGCTGCTGGCAAATGAACCGGCATCCGAAATATTGGTTTTCAGATCAGTCCAGTTATTTACCCACAGGCTCAAACCGTAGTCTGCGCCGGCACTGAGATAAGCCTCTATCGTAGCCTCGTAGTTCGCTCCGGCAAGGTCGTCAGTCAATTCAACACTGGACGCAAAGCCTGAACCGTTGTTGAAGCGCGCCTGCAGTGTGTTGTTATCGTTGAACAGTGCCAGAGCATGATTGGCATCGTTCACCGCAACCCGTGCCAATCGGGAGTCGTTTGATACACCGATACTTGCTGACGAACCTATGTAGCCATCGGAGAAGCTGGTAGCGAATACCCCGGATGCACTGACGGCAAATTTACTGCTTTCCATTTTCAGAATGTGGCCTTCACCATCGTTGCCCATACCCAGGGCAACGGCTCTATAGTCATAGCCCAGTGTCTGCGGAGACAGTTGTGGTTCGGTCACGCAGGTATCTGCGCTGTCACAGCCCTGAACGCGGCCTGTGTGAGCAGTAAGGTCACCACGGTTCCAGATCAGGGCGATGCTGTCGTCATCGGATAGCGCGATTTTCAGGTCGTCGACGTTATGACAGGTGTAGTTATCGTTTGGATTAACAAGGGTGCGTGCGCGGGTATAGCCGCCCCACTGCGTACCGTTGTAGCGGTAGTAATTCAGACGGCATTCGGTGTGCCCGGTGCCGGCGTTTGTTGGATTGCTTTCCAGAACCAGTGCCGCTTTACCATTGGCGTTGAACGCCCAGACAACATCGTTAGTGCCATCGTAGGAACCGATACTATGAGCGGCGCTCCAGTTACTGCCGTCGAATTCACGGACATTGAGTAAGTTGCTTTTGGAGTAGGCAATCATTGGCTTATTCGCTGTACCGCCAACCATCAGATTGGATACGGTAACAGAGCCATCTTCCAGTTCTGACGGAGTGGACCAGCTGGTCTGACCGCCAGAGCTGCCACTACCCGAACCTTCACCAGAACTACCGGAACCGCTGCCCGAACCTTCACCAGAACCAGTGCCCGAACTATCACCTGAAGTGCCGGAAGATGAACCACCGCCACCACAGGCAGTGAGTAAAAGAAAGGATGACGCCAGTAGCGCCATTGAAATTTTGCTGAGTTGCATAACTGCTCCGTGCTTGCATGAAGATCTGAAACCGAAGCAATTGTCGTTTTTATAGCTGGTAAAATTCTTCACCCTGAAGGGTGAATTTGAGTGATTTATCGATTATTCGAAACCTTGTCTGCTTAACGTACAGAAGCTGTCACCCGAATCAGAACTTCCGTTCAGCTGATTCAGGCAGGCCGGACCGTTGTCGCCTGGCGTAATCTGCAGCTGCTTTCCTGTAACCGTTGCCAGGTAAGCATAGCGCAGCATGTCAGCTTGCAATGTTATTACTGTAAGCCGGGCCCCGTGTTCTGTTTAAGGGTCGGCAATTATATCGGCCCTGGGGTTGCTGAGTGCATAAAAGTGTAGGAAGGGGAAAGGGCTTGCCCACCGCACAGTTTAACGGGTATCAGTCTCTGCTGCTGACAATCAGCTTCTCCGGATCATAAAATCCAACACCGCTTTCAACGCTGCCTGGTTGGGGGCTGTTAAAGATATTGTTGCGCATATGACCAATTACATGCATCTCGCAGGGTTTACAATCGAACTTAAGCGTCAGTACTTCACCGTCGCTGACCAGCTGCATATCTTTGACTTTGGTGGTTACCCCGGTCACGCCTTTGGCCTGTTTAGGGCACAGGTTAAAGGAGAAACGCAGGCAGTGTTTGGTAATCATTACCGGCACGTCGCCCTGTTCTGCATGCGCCTCGTAAGCCGGTTCGATCAGTTCCACACCAAAGCGTTTGTAAAAGGCGCGGGCTTTTTCGTTGTACACGTTATCGAGGAAGCTCAGCTGGCTGTCCGGGTAAACCGGTGCAGGGTCGCTGATGGCTTTGCGTGAGCCGCGCGGATAGTGGGCGATACGCGCTGCAGTTAACTGTTCGATGGCATCGCGGCGCAGGTTCTTTAATTGTGAAACGGGGATAAACCAGGCGTTGCTGTCTTTAATGTCAGAATTTATATGAATCGCTTCGGCATGGTAAATGGTGTTGCCGAGTTTACCGAAGGTATCCTGCAATTGTTGCTGTGCTTTCTCTGCGTCTTTAGCCGCCTCAAACGGGCCGTTTAAGGTCACGCGTACACTGATGCCTTCTTCGCTCTTAACTTCGGCTATCAGCGCTTCCTGTGAGCTGTGAATATCCCAGTTCACTAATACACGACGCTCGGCAGATTTTTTCAGCAGTGCCTGTTGCCAGTTATGATCCAGATTGCGGTTCAGTTTGGCCGGTAAACGCAGCTTCTTTAACGCTTCCGGCATTTCATTTACCACTACTCGGTACTGCCAGACGTGTTTTATTTCGCCGTTATCATCTTCCAGATCAAAGTCGGCCAGCGGGTACACGTTATTTACACGGAAGCCAACCACTTCGCGTTTTACCAGTACGTTCAGACCATCGCCGTTGGTCAGTTCGGTATCCGTCTGTACGGTTAATTCGTTTTTGCCTTTTCCCTTACTGACGCCAATCAACTCACCAACGGGAAGACCCACGAACTTCGGTGAATCAAAAGCGCCGATGTCCATTTTGCGTTTGCTTACGAAATAATCCGTGCTGCCACGGTGGAAGGTTTTATCCGGGTTCGGTGCAAAGAAGTGCTCAGTGTAACCACTGGAAGCGCGGGCCAGCTCCGGCCGTTCAGTCAGAATCTCATCCAGCAGCTGACGATAGTGGGCGGTAATGTTCTTAACGTAGCTGATGTCTTTATAGCGCCCTTCGATTTTAAACGAGCGTACACCGGCATCGACCAGAGCAGAAAGGTTGTTGCTCTGGTTGTTGTCCTTCATCGACAGCAGGTGCTTATCGTAAGCGATCACAGCACCGGTTTCGTCTTTTAACGTGTAGGGCAGGCGGCAGGCCTGGGAGCAGTCACCACGGTTGGCACTGCGCCCGGTCTGGGCGTGAGAAATGTTGCACTGACCAGAGAAGGCCACACACAGAGCGCCGTGAATAAAAAACTCGACCGCGGTATCCACCGTATCGGCAATGGCTTTTATCTCATTCAGGTTTAACTCGCGGGCTAATACAATCTGTGAAAACCCGGCCTGTGATAAGAACTGTGCTTTTTCTAAGCGGCGGATATCGCACTGAGTTGAGGCATGCAGTTCAATCGGCGGAATATCCATTTCCAGAATACCCATATCCTGCACGATCAGGGCATCAATGCCAGCATCGTACAACTGATGAATCAGCTGGCGTGCAGGTTCCACTTCATCGTCATGCAGAATGGTATTTAAGGTCACGAATACTTTGGCGTGAAACAGCCGCGCAAACTCAACCAGCCCGGCAATATCTTCAACGGAGTTAGCAGCGTTATGGCGTGCACCAAACCCCGGGCCACCGATGTACACAGCGTCCGCGCCGTGCAGAATCGCTTCTTTGGCGATGCCAACATCACGGGCAGGACTTAACAGTTCGAGCTGATGTTTTTTAAGCATGGCGGTTCCGGGTATTCGTAAAAAATAAAACTTAAAGCAGAAATAAAATTGCCGGAAATCCGCCTGTTACAGCAAACTTCCGGCAATCAGGTCTCACAGGTAGAGTGGTAATTAAACCAGGCTGTTAACCGCGTCAATCACAGCATCTGTTGTGATGCCGAATTCTTTAAACAGCTCACCGGCTGGTGCCGATTCACCGAAGGTGTCCATACCGATGATCTTACCATTCAGGCCCACGAACTTGTGCCAGTAGTCTTTGTGCAGCGCTTCAACCGCAACCCGGGCCGTCACGGAGGAAGGCAGAACCTGCTCCATGTATTCGGCGCCCTGTTTGCAGAAGCGCTCCGCACAAGGCATGGAAACCACACGGATATTTTTCTCACCGGCCAGTGCGTCAGCGGCTTCAGCCGCTAAGCCCACTTCAGAACCCGTGGCAATAATGATGGCGTCCGGCGTTCCTGTTTGTGGGTTCACAGAATCTTTCAGGATATAACCACCGCGGGCAACGGCTGCAACCTGCTCTGCGTCACGTGCCTGATGAGGCAGACCCTGACGGGAGAAGATCAGCGCGCTTGGGCCGTCTTTACGCTCAATGGCCAGCTTCCATGCGGTCGCGGTTTCGACGGTATCGCATGGACGCCAGGTTTCCAGATTCGGCGTGTTGCGCAGGTTGGCAACCTGTTCAACCGGCTGGTGCGTCGGACCGTCTTCGCCCAGACCAATGGAGTCGTGGGTGTATACAAAGATGGAGCGTTGCTTCATCAGGGCTGCCATACGGACAGCGTTACGGGCGTATTCCATAAACATCAGGAAGGTTGCGCCGTAAGGCACAAAGCCTTTGTGCAGAGCAATACCGTTCATAATGGCGCTCATGCCGAACTCACGCACACCATAGAAGATGTAGTTGCCGGATGGGTCCGTCTCGCTCACGCCCTGGGCGCCTTTCCACAGTGTCAGGTTGGAGCCTGCCAGGTCGGCAGAACCACCAAGAAATTCCGGCAGCAGCGGGCCGAAAGCGTTGAGTGTGTTCTGCGAGGCTTTACGGGAAGCAACCACGTCACCTTTGGCCTGACATTCTTCAATATATTTGTCGGCCTGGGCTGCGAAGTCAGCCGGCAGGTCGCCACTGATGCGGCGTTTGTATTCCGCTGCCAGCTCCGGATATGCCTGTTCATAGGCGGCAAATTTTGCATCCCAGGCGGTTTCCGCCGCAGCGCCTTTTTCTTTTGCATTCCAGCCGGCGTACACGTCGTCAGGAATCTCAAAGGCACCGTGTTTCCAGCCCAGACGCTCACGGGTCATAGTGATTTCGTCGTCACCCAGAGGTGCGCCGTGGCAGTCTTCTTTACCTTCTTTATTAGGTGAACCAAAACCAATGATGGTTTTGCAGCAGATCAGCGTTGGCTGTTCGGTATTGGCACGGGCGGTTTCGATGGCCTGCTTGATTTCTTCAGGATCATGGCCGTTGACGCGAGGAATCACCTGCCAGCCGTAGGATTCGAAACGTTTCACCGTGTCATCGGTAAACCAGCCTTCCACTTCACCGTCGATGGAAATGCCGTTGTCGTCATAAAAAGCAACCAGCTTGCCCAGGCCCAGGGTACCGGCCAATGAGCAGGCTTCGTGGGAGATACCTTCCATCATGCAGCCATCGCCCATGAACACGTAGGTGTTGTGGTCAACGATGTCGTGACCTTCACGGTTGAACTGACCTGCCAGTACTTTTTCTGCCAGTGCCATACCTACGCCGTTGGCAATCCCCTGACCCAGAGGACCGGTGGTGGTTTCGATGCCCGGTGCATAACCATACTCAGGGTGGCCCGGAGTTCTGGAGTGCAGCTGACGGAAGTTCTTCAGATCCTCGATGCCCAGATCATAGCCGCTCAGGTGCAGCAGGGAGTAAATCAGCATAGAGCCGTGGCCGTTAGACAGAATAAAACGGTCGCGGTCAGCCCATTCCGGGTTGGACGGGTTGTGCTTCAGGTAATCGTTCCACAGCACTTCGGCAATATCGGCCATGCCCATTGGTGCACCCGGATGACCGGATTTTGCTTTCTGTACGGCGTCCATAGCCAGAGCGCGGATGGCATTGGCCAGTTCGGTACGAGATGTCATAACGACTCCTGAATCTGATTCGCTGCTGCCCGGGCGCCGGTGTCAGGCCCGTGGCGGGTTAATACGGCTCCGGCTGGACGGAGCGGAAAAAAGGGGCGCTATTGTCGCTCAGAAGCTGAGCAACGGCAACGGTAGAAGCCAAAACACCGGGCTTCAGAACGCTGTTATTGCCCTGTTCAGGGGCAAAGAGCGGGTGACATTCTGTTGCTGTCACCTTTGCTTGACCATTCGTCACAGAAGGACACAGATTTCGCCATTTTGTTTCCGGCAGGTTAAGTTTATGTCGCCGTTCCGTTTTCAGTGTGACTGTCTGCCAGGCAAACCGGTGTCGTAAACACACAGGTACGGCGCCGGGAAGTCATGGTATCTTGCTGTTGATTCAATTCTGGCGTGGCTGTGGTCTGCCGGGCAGAGGTGCAGCGTCAGAGTAACCTCATTCAGGAATCTTGTATGAAGCAACAGGCTGAGACATTAATTCAGGCGTATTATGATGCCTTTAACCGTCAGGATATGGATGCGTTTCTGGCACTGCTGTGTGACGACGTGGAGCACGATATCAATCAGGGCGATCGTGAAACCGGGAAAGCCGCATTTGCTGACTTTATGGCAAAAATGAACCGCCATTACCGTGAACAACTGGTGGATATGGAAATTATGGCCAACGCCGCAGGTACTCGCGCGGCTGCAGAATTTGTCGTGCTGGGTGAATATCTGAGTACCGATGAAGGCCTGCCGGAAGCCGCCGGGCAGACGTACCGCCTGCCAGCGGGTGCCTTCTTTGACATCCGCGATGGTAAGGTCGCCCGGGTGACCAACTATTACAACCTGGAAGACTGGATCGCCCAGGTATCCGCATGAGCCTGAGCTTCCGTCATATCAGTGGTGCTGAGTTGCAGCAGTACATTTCTGAGCTGGCACGCCTGCGTATTCGTGTATTCCGTGAATTTCCCTATCTTTATGACGGTGATCCGGCCTACGAAGAAGGCTATCTGCAGACTTACCTGAAGGCGGAGCGCAGTGTGGTGGTGCTGGCCATGGATGAGTCTGATCCGGCGCTTCCTGTGGTTGGCGCGTCATCGGCTTTGCCGCTGGGAGATGAAACCGAAGAAGTACAGCGGCCGTTTATCGCGGCGGGGATGAATCCGGATGAGATTTTTTACTGTGGCGAATCCGTTCTTCTGCCGCAATATCGCGGCCTCGGGGCTGGGGTGGAATTCTTTAAGCGCCGCGAAGCTTATGGCCGGGCACTGGGTGGATTTAAAACCGTCTGCTTCTGTGCCGTGCAGCGGCCAGAGGATCATCCGCGCCGGCCGGCGGATTATGTGCCGCTGGATGAATTCTGGAGCAGGCGTGGCTACCGCAAAGCGCCGCAGCTGCATACCACCTTCAGCTGGCAGGATCTGGACGAAGACAGCGAATCGGACAAACCAATGACTTTCTGGCTGAAAGATCTCTGAGCAAGCGGATTTTAAGCCATAAGGGTGGAAGACAGATTGTGAATCAAGCATCGCAACATCGTCAGCTGCGCGTTGCCAGCGCACAATACGACATCAGCTTTTTTAACTGCTGGGATGATTATCGCCAGAAAATCACCAATTGGGTAAGCGAAGCCGTGGCTAACGGTGCTCAGCTTCTGGTATTCCCCGAATACGGCAGCATGGAATTACCTTCCATGCTGGGCGATGACGTTCTGCAGGATATGCACCGGCAGTTTGCAGCCATGCAAAATCTTTGGGCGGATGTACAGGCACTGCATCAGGCGCTGGCGGCTGAACATCAGCTGTTAATTCTGGGGGCGAGTTTTCCCTTATTGATGGACGATGGCAGCTACCGCAACCGTGCAGTGCTGTACGGGCCAGGGGAAAATGGCGAAGGGTGTGTGCTCGGCTTTCAGGATAAACTGATGATGACGCGCTTTGAAAACGAACACTGGCAGATTGCCGCGACCGATAACATTCAGCTGATCGAAACACCGTTCGGCAAAGTCGGCATTAATATCTGCTACGATTCGGAATTTCCGCTGCTGGCCAATCAACAGGTAGCCGCCGGCGCCAATATTATTCTGGTACCCAGCTGCACCGATACCGAAGCCGGTTTTTATCGTGTGCGTATTGGCTGTCAGGCACGGGCGCTGGAAAATCAGTGTTATGTGATTCAGTCAGCGACGGTAGGTAAGGCAGCATGGTCCGAAGCGGTGGATATTAATTACGGGCAGGCCAGTATTTATACCCCGGTGGATTATGGCTTCCCGGCCAACGGTATTCTCGCTCAGGGAGAGGCGAATCTACCCGGCTGGGTTTATGCCGATCTGGATATGGCAGCAATTGAAAGCGTGCGCAATAACGGCCAGGTGTTTAATTACCGCGACTGGCCGCTGCAGAAGAAAAAGTCGTTGCCTGACGGTTGAAGTTTTTCCTGCAATTTAATACAGGGCCCGAATAATTGCGGGGTGCAATGCGCAACGATAACCGTAATCATCCGTCATGTCCGGATTCGCCGGATTCGCGGCGGAAGCCGCTCCTGTAAAAAACGCTCCTGTAAAAAGACCGGCGAGCCAGGTTACCCGGCTGGCGCCGCTTTCTTTTTTAACAGTACCCCGCCAATAAAATAAATCACCAGCGCCGTGAGCGTCATCGCGGCGCCCACATAGCCTACCGAACTCCAGCCATACCCGGCGGCGACGGCAATGCCACTGAGCCAGGGGCCTAAAGCATTGGCGAGGTTAAAAGCAGAATGGTTGGAGGCAGCCACCAGTGTCTGGCCTCCCTGTGCAATATCCATCAGATGAGTCTGCAGTGCCGGGGTCATGGCAATCATGGTACCGACTAACAAACAGCCCAGCAGAATGGTGGGCAGAGTACCGGTCATCTGCGGATAAATCAGCAGAGTGACCGTTGCCCAGGCAAGAATAATCCCCAGCGAATGGTAACCGGCGCGGTCAAACAGCCAGCCGCCGACGATATTACCGATAATGCCCCCCAGCCCCAGCATACCTAAGCCCACGGGAATCCAGGCCGGGTCGGTTTTTGTCACATTGAGCATGGTCGGCCCGAGGTAACTGAATACACAGAACATACCGGCAAACCCCACCGAGCCAATAGCCAGTGCCACCCAGATATTCAGGTTAAGCAGAGACCTGAGTTCGCCCAGCGCACTGCTGCGTTGTTCATCCGGATTGCGCGGTAAAAAAGCGAAAATCATCATCAGAGTAAAAATGGCCAGCAGACCGACCAGCCCGAATACGTAGCGCCAGTCGGTTAATTGACCGAGGCGGGTAGCCAGCGGGCTGCCGAATAACATGGCAAATGCAATGCCCAGCATTACCCGGCTGACGGCTTTGGCGCGCCCGTTCGCCGGGGCGAGCGACGATGCCACCAGAGCGATCACGCCAAAATACGCACCATGGGGCATACCGGCGATAAACCGGCACAACAATAAGAGGTCATAATCGGCGGCAATCGCGCTGGCAATATTCCCCACCGCAAATAATCCCATTAACAGAATCAGCAGCTGGTGGCGTAATAAACGTGCCCCGGCAATGGCCAGCAGCGGGGCGCCAACCATAACACCCAGAGCATAAGCACTGATTAAATGACCCACCTGAAACTCGCTGATATTGACGTCGTTGGCAATATCCGTCATCAGACCCATGGGAGAAAATTCGCTGATGCCAATGGCAAAGCCACCCAGCGCCATGGAAAATTCGATCAGTGCGCGGCGTGAGCGCGAAATCTCAGCATCGGGATGTGGCCGGGTAAACAGCGGCATAGAGTCTCCGTTAATACGCAGAAAATGCGTTAATTACTCAATAATGAAGCGTTGCAGCGCTATCCATAACGTCTTAAACAGACAGCACCTTAAATAAACAGCGCTTTAAAAAGCCGCGCAGTCTATCGGCTGTTAGTGCGACTTAATAGCACCCTCAGTGTGACAGATTGTTCGCCGCCAGCGTCTGCCCGGAAGCAATGCGGCCAAATACCAGATACAGCGCCAGCGCCAGTCCGGTCATGGCCGCGCCCACATAACCGGTAGAACTCCAGCCAAAGCCAGCGGCCACCGCCATACCGCTGAGCCAGGGGCCCATGGCATTGGCCACATTGAACACGGATGCGCTGGAGGCAGCTGCCAGTGTCTGGGCATCGGCAGCAATGTCCATTAAATGGGTTTGCAGCGCCGGGGAAATGGACACCATAGTGCCCACCAGAAAACAGCCAATTAACATGCTTGGCAGTGTGTAGGTGAACAGCGGATACATCAGCAGCGCAATGGTGCCCCACAGCAATAAGACACCCAGCGAGCGGAACTGCAGTTTGTCGAACAGCCAGCCACCAAACATATTGCCGGCTACCCCCCCTAAACCAAAAGCCGCCAGTGCCACCGGCACCCAGGAAGGGTCGGCCTTGGCCTGATTGATCAGCGTTGGCGCCTGATAACTGAACGCGCAGAACATGCCGGCAAACCCCACGGAGCCAATAATCATCGACATCCAGATGGCGGGATTACGCACCGCTTTTAATTCATTCACCGGATTATTACGCACTTCGTTTGGGTTGTGGGGCAAAAACAGCAGGATCATCGCCATGGTAAGAATGGCGCAGCCGGCAACTAACGCAAAGGCAGAGCGCCAGCCCGCTTCCTGGCCCAGCCAGGTAGCCAGCGGACTGCCGAACAGCATGGCACCGGTAATGCCCAGCATCACCCGGCTGACGGCTTTGGCACGCCCGTTAGGTGGCACCAGTGAGGCTGCAATTAACGACATAACACCGAAATACGCGCCATGTGGCATGCCGGATAAAAAGCGGCTCAGCATCATATCGCCATAACTCTGGGCCATTACGCTGAGGCCATTGCCGAAGGTAAAAAAAGCCATCAGTAACAGCAATAACCAGCGCCGTTCCAGTCGCGCGCCCAGTACCGCCAGTAATGGTGCACCCACCATCACACCCAGTGAATAAGCACTGATAAAGTTACCGACTTCAAACTCGCTGATCTGCATGGACGATGACATTTCAGGCATCAGTCCCATGGGGGCAAATTCACAGATGCCGATGGCAAAGCTGCCCAGTGCCATGGAAAACTCAATAATTGAGCGTTTGGCCAGAGATGGATATTCCATCCCCTGACCGGATGAAACCGACATGAAAGACTCCGCCAGAGGCATTTACAGAGTCTGAGTTATAGCAAAGGCCATGGGGAGGGGATTGTCAGAGAACGCAGGAAAATTAGGCCTTTAGCGAACCATGCAGGATGAATGGCTTTTAACCGGCGTATTTTGTTGTCATTGGCGGGATAGCAGCGTCAGTGAATGATTATTTGTTGTGGCGTTGCCGCCTTGTAAACGGGCGTCAGGACTTTAACCAGGGGGACGTCCCGACAGGCCGTTTTCGGTCGTAAGTACAGGCATCAGAATCCTGGATATCATCGCGGAACTCTGATGCCTCAAACAGATGCAATCTGCCTTTACTGTTTTAATGCCTTCAACATGGCTTCGCCGACAATCTGGTGAACACGGCGGGTTGGGTGCCATTCATCCCAGAAATAATATTCATCCGGTGCGGCGCATTCCGGTTTTACCTCCGGGTATACCGGCTGGCAGGCATCCGTCATATTGGTAATACCATAGTGTGCAGGATTTTCCTGAATGCGGTTGCTGACTGCAATGTGGTCAAACACGATAATATCCACATCAAGGTTACTTTCTGCGGTCTGCATGGTGGCGCGCAGACTTGTATTAAATTGTGTCTGGAATGTATCCGCCAGTTCAGTTTGACCAGCTGCAGTGACCGCCGGCAGCATGGTGAGATCGGACGAATTAACAATCATATAGTGCTCAGCACCCAGATCAGCAAGTTCGGCAACGGCCGTTTTTACATTGTCGACCGCCTGGTCGGCGAGGTCGGTTACTGTACCCGGTAATGCGTAGTCCGTGTGTTCAAAAAAATCATTCGCTGAGATAAAGATAAAGTACAGCGCCTCAGGGTCAGCTTTGCCGTTTTCCAAAGTATTTTCGTATGCCTCAACCTGGCCTAATACACCGGTATCCTGGTGTGGGTTCATCCAGTGATAGTAGTTATCCGGACCACTTTTAGCGCCCCCGACAGCATAGTCGATCAATTCTGCGTCCAGTTTTTCGGCTAACACTTCAACAGCGGTCGGACCATTGGTCCAGCGGTTCTGCCAGTAGAGATCGCCCGGTAATATAGCGGCGTCAGTCACGCCGTCATCCACCATCTTCTTACTGATTTCGAACGAGGCGCCGTTGTCTGAATAGCTGTCACCGAAGGCAATGATCTTTTCAATCTTTATATCGCCATCTGCGTTATTTTCGGTGCTTTTCATATTGGCGCCTGTGTCTGCACAGCCAGACAGGAATGCGCTGAGCAATATGCTGGTAAATAAAAAATGAACCCATTTTTTCATTAATCGTATCTCCGTTTATCCAAAAACATTAAATAATCTATATGGTACCTTTTATTTTCTAGCATCTATTGAACGCCGGTACAATCACCCACAGGGGATAGGTCAGGGGTATAAAAGAAGCTGTTTAATGGAATAAAGCGTTCCAGCGGCCAGATCGTCAGACGTCCGTACAGTTCTCTGTTAAGCACTTTTTACAATCAGAAAACTGAGACGGGGTGGCTGTTATAAAGGGGCCCGGTATGCAGAGTAGTGACAAGGAGCTGTTCGGATCTTCTTTTACGGCAGAATAAAGACGGGCGAAAAATGATGGGTATATCACTGAGCCCGGATATCACTGAGCCGGATATGATGCTGATAATGTATACCGGTCGGAGTGTTGGTAGTATTTTATTGATAAGAAATGGACAGCAGATATCCACGCGTGAAAAATGTGCACAGTGCGTGTTATTACACGCACTGATAACAGCATGATTTTTATTCTGCCTGTGCCAGTTTAATTCCTGCTTCCGCTTCGTTGCGTAGCTCCACGGCAATACTCTTCGAGGTTGGTGTATTGCTGAATTCGCCCAGTGATTCCAGTGGTACCAGCGGGTTAGTTTCCGGGTAGTAGGCGGCAACATTGCCGGCGGGAATATCGTAAGGTACCAGTCTAAAGCCGCGTACTTCACGTACCACGCCATCGTCCCACAGGGATTTTATGGTGACATCTTCATCGCTGTTTAAGCCCAGACGCTGAATATCCGCCTGATTGATAAACACGACTTTGCGGCCGCCTTTAATACCACGATAGCGGTCGTTGAGACTGTATATTGTAGTGTTGTACTGATCATGGGAACGTAATGTCTGCATAATCAGGGTGCGTTCGTTCAGTTGCGATGCCGCCCGGTCTGGCAGGATGCTATCGGGCAGAGGGTGGCTGTGAATAACGGCTTTGCCAGAGGCTGTGTTCCAACGCCGTTCACGGGCGGAATTACCGAGATAAAATCCGCCGGGTTGGGCAATCCGTTCGTTGAAGTTATCGAAACCGGGAATCACGGCTTCAATGTGATTGCGGATCACATCATAGTCTTCCACCAGTGCCTGCCAGTCGAGCGGAAATTTTCCTAAAGTCGCTTCGGCAATGCCGGCAATGATCGCGGGCTCAGATTTCATCTCTGCAGACAGAGGTTCCAGCACACCACCGGATGCGTGCACCATGCTGAAAGAATCTTCTACGGTCACCCGCTGAACTCCGGCTGCCTGCATATCAATGTCGGTGCGGCCCAGACAGGGAAGTATTAAAGCCTCTTTGCCGACTACCAAGTGTGAGCGGTTCAGCTTGGTACTGACCTGAATGGTCAGCTCACAGTTCTGCAGAGCGGCTTCTGTCGCTGCGGTATCCGGGGTGGCAGAGGCAAAGTTGCCCCCCATCCCCATAAAGACTTTCGATTTACCATCACGCATTGCCCGGATGGCTTCTACCACGGAATGGCCGTGGCTGCGTGGTGGCTCAAAATTAAAATGACGGCCAAGTGAATCGAGAAATGTCTGGGCCGGTTTTTCGTTAATTCCCATGGTACGGTCACCCTGAACATTCGAATGACCTCGTACCGGGCAGGCGCCTGCACCGGGCTTGCCAATATTGCCGCGCAGCGCCAGCAGGTTAACGATTTCGTGCAGTGTTGCGACGGAGTGGCGGTGTTGCGTCACTCCCATGGCCCAGGTGCAGATTACCTTCTCTGAGCGCGCATAAATGCGGGCGATAAATTCAATTTCGTCACGGCGCAGACCGGATTGCTCACAGATCTGTGGCCAGCCGGTAGCATGGACCTGTTGCAGGTATTCATCCATGCCTGAGGTATGTTGGCGGATAAACTGATGGTCAAAAATGGTTTCGTTATTTTCGCGGGCAATATCTTCCAGTGCCAGTAATGCTTTGACGATACCGCGTACCAGCGCCATATCACCGCCAATATTCGGGCGGAAATACAGGTCACTGATGTCTTCAGAGCGGTTGGTGAGCATTTCCAGTTTATGCTGTGGGTCCTGAAAGCGTTCCAGGCCCCGTTCCTTCAGGGTATTAAAACTGAGCACTTTGGCACCCTGCTCCCGGGCTTCCCGTAAGGTGGCCAGCATACGCGGATGGTTGGTGCCCGGGTTCTGGCCAAACACAAAAATGGCATCCGCTTTATTAAAGTCATCCATTTCGACGGTGCCTTTACCGATGCCGATACTGGATGTGAGTGCATAGCCACTGGCTTCGTGGCACATGTTTGAGCAGTCGGGAAAGTTGTTGGTCCCTAATGCGCGGCCGAATAACTGATACAGAAATGCGGCTTCATTGCTGGTGCGGCCGGAGGTATAAAATTCAATTTCATCCGCCGAATTCAGACCTTTTATCGTGCGGGCAATCAGAGCGAAAGCGTCATCCCAGCTGACCGGTTCATAATGATCGGTACTGCGGTTGTAACGCATGGGGTGGGTTAACCGGCCCTGATATTCCAGATAATAGTCGTTCTGTTGCTTCAGCCAGCTGACCGGATATTGGCGGAAAAAATCGGCCCCGATGGTTTTGCTGGTGGCTTCCCAGTTAACGGCCTTGGCACCGTTTTCACAAAAGCGGAATTTATTCGGGTCCTGTTTATCGCCCCAGGCGCAGCCGGGACAGTCAAAGCCATCCTGCTGATTGGTTTTCAGCAGGCTTTTGATGTTCGAAATCCGGTTTTCGCTCTTCATCCAGAAGCGTGCGGTACTTTTTAATGCTCCCCAGCCACCGGCTGGCCCGGTGTAAGGGGTAAATACAGGATGATCTTTACTCATAAAGCGATGGTCCCGGTCAGATCGCGCGGGTGCTGTGCGGCGCTGGTGAATTGAATGATGTGCTGGCGGCAGACAAGGAAGCGTTTGCCTGTTCCGGACGGGCATAAATCCGGGCCGCGTCTTTGCGTGGCAGATGTATGATGCGGATGCGGTATTGCTCCGCCAGTTTTACGGCCAGGGTGCTGGGCGATGACAGATGAATCAGATTCGGCAGCCCACTGCGGGCGGCTTTGATAACCAGTTCGGTGCTGCAGCGGCTGCTCATCAGCACGGAGCATTCCGTCAGATTAATCTGTTGCGACAGGGCAGCACCAATGACTTTATCCAGTGCGTTGTGGCGGCCAATATCTTCACGGCAGAACAGCGGGTTAAGGTTTTTATCCAGCAGCAGGGCGGCGTGGATGCCGCCGGCGGTCTGGCCCAGTTGCTGAAATCCGGGCAGGTGATTACGCAGATTCTCCAGTGCCAGATAATCCGGTATTGCGCTGTCCGGCAAAGGTGGCAATAGCGGAAATACCTGCTGCAGGGAGTCGGTCCCGCACAGACCGCAGGATGAGGCACCGCGCCGGGCACTGCGTTGTTGCTGCAGGAAACGTTTGAAGGGCTCCGGCTGCAGCTGGATATCCACTGTCAGGTTCGCCGACGGGTGTTGCGACGGGCTGATATGCAGCGTGCGGATATCGTCACTCTGGTTGATCAGGTTTTCGCTCAGCGCAAAGCCGGTGACGAAATCTTCAATATCCAGCGGCGAGATCATCATGATGGCGTGTAATACACCATTACAGGAAATCGCCAACGGCACTTCTTCGACCAGCAATGCGGTATCGCAGCGGTCAGACGAAGGCGAATAATAGGTGTACAGATCGGAGCCGGTCTGTTGCGGGTGCAGGCTGGAGCGGTCTGCCGCCCCGGTATCACGCTGAGGGTCAGGCATAAGATTATTCTGCTGTTAGCTGAGTATGGTGTGGCCTGCTCTGCAGCTCTGCCGGCTGCTGTAAAAAAAGCCTGTTCACACCTGGGAAATGCTGACTGAATGAGGCCGTATTCAGTCAGTGTGAACAGGACATGCTGAAAGCTTATGCGTGACCGCGGCTGGCGTCCAATTGCCTGTAATGATGTCATGATAGATATGGTCGATCACCAGGCAGGTGGAACAACGCCATTTGCCTGACTGCCGCTGTTGTTATCCGGCGCTGTTCTCAGGTGTCAGCAGAACCTGTTGCATCAGTGCCTGCACCAGCGGATTACCACTGTAATCCTCCCGCCGGCAGACCAGCCCGAGAGCGGGTTGTAACAGGTTGTCCTGTAAGGGCACGACGTTCAGACCGGCCGGCACAGCCAATGGCGCGGGTAACGGGATCAGCGTGCAGCACAGGCCATGGGTGGTGGCTTCCAGCAGATGTTCAACGGAATCGGATTCCAGTACCGGGTTCAGCTCGGTGTTGTGCGCCCGGGCACCGCGTTCCAGCCCCTGGCGGAAGCGCATCGACGTGGTCAGCAGGCCCAGCGGCAGTTCCGCCAGTCGCTGCCAGGGAAGGGTCGGCAGAGACTGGCTGGTGGGCTGAAAGTGCCCGGGATGATAAAGCAGGCCAACGGCAGGCGAGCCCAGCGGGTGAACATAGTAGTCTTCCATCTCAATCTGTGACAGGTAAGTCAGGCCGATATCCAGCTGGTTGCTCTGCAGCTGCTCGAGAATATCACCGGAGGGTAAAGCCTGCAGGCTGAACCTCAGCTCAGGCGCCTGCTGATGCAGACTCTGTAATAAAGGCATCAGCCCCACGTGACTGAGTGGCACCATGCCAATGCGCAGGGTGCCGCTCAGGGTGCCGTGCAGTCGCCGTGCTTCGGTTTTCATACCGGTAAAGGCCCGCACAGCCTGCCTTGCCCAGATAAGTAAGCGCTCACCTTCTGGTGTGAAACCTTCAAACCGCTGACGCCGTTCGATCAGGGTGACGCCCAGTTCCTCCTCCAGATTGCGCAGCCGCATCGACAGCGTGGGCTGGGTAACATGGCAGGCTTCTGCAGCGCGGCCAAAATGGCGCTGTTCATCCAGGGCACAGAGAAACTGCAGTTGGCGAATATCCATACAAAAAATACTGGTTTGATAGATGAGGTCAATTGAGGATAACACAGCGCTGGCAACAGGCATGCGCTTCTGTGCATAACTGCAGACAGTCTTATACAACTGTCTGCCTCTGCGGGCTGATATGATGCTGGTTATGAAAATCATCAATGAAGACGTGTTTGATATCTCGGGGTTCGGCGGTGTGCGTGAGCGCGTACTGCTGTTGGATCGCCGTACTTTTCCGGCCAGCCGGATCCCGGACGAATGTCAGGATGGGTTTGCCGGTTGCGTATATCTGGCCAATGCCTGGTTTCTGCCACGCGGCGAAACCGGAATGCATAACCATGAGGGGATGGATATTGTCAGTGTGATTCCGCGCGGGCAGATATTTCATCAGGGCAGCCACGGCGTTCAATACCGCCAGCATGTTCAGGAAGACAATGGCAACCGGGTAGAGGCCGGGCAGGTACAGTTACAGCGCGATGGTGGCCGCGGGATCCGGCACAACGAGCTGAACCCGTCAGATCAGGTACAGCCCATGATGCAGGTCTGGATACAACCGGACCCGGTAAACAGTGAGCCGGAATACCGGCTGATTGATACCTGTGAACAGGGCCTCACCTGCGTTTATGGCGGTGAACTTTTTGCTGCCCACACCCGGGTGGATATTCTGCGGCTTAACGCCGGCGATGTATTTCGTGTGGATGAGGCGGGGTTATCGTCAGCGGATGAAACCTTTTTACTGTTTGTCTGGCAGGGAAAGGGGCAGATAACCGAACTTGATCAGACGGAGGAAAACCGGGTGGATTTCCGGCGCGGAGATCTGATTGAAACACGGGCTTTCGGGTTGATAGCCAGTGAGACCTGTGGCCTGATGATCATCTGCGCGGCCTGACCGGCCAGCGGGAATGGCCGGTATGTTTTCCCGCCACAGGCAGAATCCTGTCAGCCGGATGTTGGCGCGACCCAACCCGGTATACTGCGGGTGTTCATGACACACTGGTATTGCCTGATAACAATAATAAGTGTGCAAACCTATGAAAGATTTCAACAATAAAGTGGCGGCAATCACAGGAGCGGGTTCCGGTATTGGCCGCGCACTGGCAGTTAATCTGGCCCGGGCCGGGTGCCATCTGGCGCTCAGTGATGTGAATGCCGAAGGGCTGCAACAGACGGCAGAACAGGTACATGGCAGCGGGGTGAACGTGACCACGACGGTTCTCGATGTATCGGATCAGGCGGCGGTGTACGCCTGGGCTGATCAGGTGGTGGCTGACCATGGCCGGGTGAATCTGATTTTTAATAATGCCGGCGTCGCTTTGTCCGGTACCGTCGCAGGCCTTAGTCTGGAAGATTATGACTGGATTATGGGCATTAATTTTAATGGCGTACTGTACGGGACAAAAGCGTTTCTGCCGCATCTGGAAGCGGCTGGTGAAGGCCATGTTATTAATATTTCCAGCGTTTTCGGTCTGGCGGCTCAGCCACTGATGAGTGGCTATAACGCAGCGAAATTTGCAGTGCGGGGTTTAACTGAGTCGTTGCGCCAGGATCTGGAAGTGAGTCAGTCCTGCGTCAGTTGCAGCTGTGTTCATCCGGGCGGTATTAAAACCAATATCGCCCGTGATTCACGCAGTTCTGACAGCGCGCAGAAGCTGACCGGGCAGAATGCTGAAGAAGCTGCCAAAGAGTTCGAAAAACTCTTTATAACCACACCGGATAAAGCCGCCCGGGTGATTTTAAAAGGGGTGCAGAAAAACAGCCGCCGTATTCTGATTGGTCCGGATGCCCGGGTTCTGGACTGGATGGTCCGTTTGTTCCCAACCGCCTATCAGAAACTGTTTATCCGCATGATTGAGCTGAGTCGTAAAAAGGCCGGCCGTAAAAAACATATTCGTGCACAGGATTGTCGCTGAGTCTTATGCCGGTGGCGGAAAGGACTCCGCGCCAATACCTTACCTGCACGGCGCCATACCTCACCAGCACCGCAGCAATCCCGCAATATTCCTGCAAAAACCGATGAAACAAACCATATCACTGCTTAGTGATGCATCAGTAAGCAGCTTCTGATAAAACAGAGCATCCAAAAATAAGAGGTGTTCTGAATATGTCGATCTGGTTTGCAACTCCCGATATTGCCGAAATGAACCGGCAGATGGAAAACACTGCCTGCTCTAATCTGGGCATTGAAATCACGGAATACGGTGATGACTGGGTCAAAGGGACTATGCCAGCGGACAGCCGGACGTTTCAGCCTGTGGGGCTGGTGCATGGCGGTGCCAATGTATTGCTGGCAGAAACGCTGGGCAGTATGGCCGCTAACCTGTGTCTGGATAACAGTAAAGAATATGCGGTCGGGCAGGAAATCAACGCCAACCACCTGCGCGGAGTGCGTTCAGGAAAGGTTACCGGTGTCGCCCGGATCCTTCATCGTGGCCGCACGTCGCAGGTCTGGGAAATCCGCATCTACAACAGTGACGACAAGTTAAGCTGCATTTCGCGTCTGACGATGGCGGTGATTGCGGCGCAGTAACCCGGCGCAGTAACCCAGAGTTGGAACCGGGTACCGTAAACCGGGCGTGCTCTGATTGCGTTATATGGTCAGAGGTATCACGGAAACGCCGGGGGATGAAAACGAAAAAACCTGAGCCGCTCGGCTCAGGTTTTGGTTCCGGGGCTGGGGTTCCGGGGTTATGCCACACGGATGGTTATTGCTGCATTTTTTGTTTTTCAGCCAGTGCTTCCGCTGCCCGGATGCGCTCTTCCGTGGCAGGGTGAGAACTGAGGTAATCAAAAAAGCCAGGCTCAGTGCTGTTGTTATCACAGTCCTGAGTGCAGTCACTCTGTCCGGCAGCGATCCGTAACGGATGACTGGCTTCCAGAGCGCGCATGGCATCAGCAAAATCCTGCGGGCTGCGCCCTAAGCTTTGCAATTCCTGAAACGCAAACTGATCCGCATCGCGTTCCATATCACGCGAAAACGAGGCCTGTGCCAGACCGGTACCGGCCCCCAGCATGATTTCTCCCATTCCTTCAACATCCCCGAACATCATGGCGAACAGCAGAGAAGTGACGGTACTCTGGGTGAGAATCTTCAGACTGTGTTTATGTTCCACATGGCCAATTTCATGCAGCAGCACCGCGTCCAGCTGTTGTGGGTTATCTTTCATCAGCCGGGCAATACTGTCAGTAACGATCACTGTGCCATCGGCTAACGCCATGGCGTTGGCACCATGATTCCAGCGGCGGAACTGCAGGGAATATGTGTCCGGCGGGATGTTCAGACGTTGCAGAATATCGTGCCAGCGCTGTCGGATATTTTCCTGTTCAGACGCTGCCAGTTCACTGGGTTCCATATAGGCGGCATCGATAATCGTCAGGCTTTGCTGGCCCAGTTCATCCGCGACGACCTGAGGCAGGCTCTCGGCGACCACATTGCTGCTGGCCGGAATAACAACGGCAACCATAAACCACAGAAAAAACGGCAGAAAAACCGCAGCGACCAGAACCGCGCTCCAGTGCGTTTCTAACCATTCTGTGATGGTCTGGCTTTTACTCAGATGCTTCCAGCGGTATCCGGCATCATCCGGAATAAAACGGCTGTTATCGGCAAAAATAAGATCGACCGGTAACCCGGCAATGGCTTCACTGAAACGGTAATCGCCGTGCACCGCTGACATAACGGGCTGACCGCCCTGCTGTTGGTAAATGACAACCTGACGTTCAGTGACCATGGCCCGGGCAGGGGTTGAATGGCTGCTGTTACCGGCCTGATACAGGCCGGTAACACTGTGCTGATCATTCATGCCGGTATCAGGTCAGGGACAGATCAACATCAAACAGCCCTGCCGCTTCTTCACCGAAGGCTGAATGGGTTTCGTCGACCGTGTTCACCAAATGATCAATGGCGGGTTCAAGGGTGACGGTCGTTGCCGCGGCGAGGAATTTCTGTTTCCGGATACGGGTTACCGGATAGCCCAGACCCAGGGTAAATAAAACAATTAATGCGTTGGTAATCATCAGACCGGTAAATGGCATCAATTTCACATCAGAATGCGTTTTGAAAATATCCTCAGCACTCAGGTTGTTGAAAATATGGTTGCGGATCATGCCCTGATAAACGGCAGAAATCAGGTAGCTGATAAACATAAAACAGATGATGGTAAAAAGGTAACCGATGATAAAAGAAATCGCCGCCCCTTGTGACATCTGACCGCCATAACCCGGCTCAGAAGCCGATGATAATACTGCGGCAATACCAAAGACGGACATCAGGATGCTGAAAACGACGATGGCGGCAATGCCAATGCCCAGGCACAGCAGAACGGCTTTGTAATATTCACCGGCCGAGGTATTCAGAGTAAAAGGTTTGCCGCCGTAGGTGGCATTCTCGTAAGTGTATTTCTGAATGCGCTGAACCACCCAGGGCATCGCCAGGTAGAGCGTTACCACGCCAACGATCGGAAGCAGCAGGAAATGGACAAAAACACCACCGTAAGTGCCTTCGAAAGAAAAACGTACACCACGGTAGGCAGAATTACGCAGGGTAAATTTAAGCCCCTGTACAATCAGCCATGGCATTAACAGCAGTAACAGCAGAGCCATGAGACCACCGAGCGCAGGATTCAGGCTGGAAATAAAACCATAAGCCACAAAAAAGACGACAGCGATAATACGGCCACGCAGAATCTGCAGCGGTTTAGCCAGGTATTGAAAGCGGTGACCTTCTATTTGTGTATGGCCATACAGGTATTGGTTGTTACGGACTTTGGCCCAGGCGCTGTAAATACCCAGCGTAATAATACTGAGCAGCAGGTTAACCAGCCAAAGCTTGGTAAAAGCCGATTTGCTGCCGGAAAATTCTATACTTGCTGTTCGGGAGCTGGCTGCGGGTGCGTTATCCGCAGGTAATTCAGTAGGCGTCATATTGTACGTCCTTGTTTCAGTCGAGGGATAAACCGGCATTGTCCGGCTGTTTTAATGTGTTCCAGCGTCTCTGCTTTCAGTTACGCTTAACAAGCTTTCAATAATACACGGTTTTTTATTGCGCAAGTGAGAACATTTTCGCAATCCACATCCTGTGAATTGATCATAATCAAAATCTTACCTGTAACGCCTGACGGATGAGATTGGTTTTGGAAATATTGCCACCAGAGAGAAAGGCAATCATGTCTTCCGGCCCCAGCAGCTTATGGGTGATCTGTTTTTCATTCAGCCCTTGCTGTAACAGCTGCTGTGCTCTTTCGCACAACTGTATCAGGTTGTTACGTTTGTCACTGAGCGCCTGATAACCGTCTTCCACAATGCCCCGGTGGGGGCAGAAGATAATGTCAAAATCCAGTGCCAGCAGGGTGTCGAGACTGTTGATCAGCTGTTGCAGATTTTCATCGCTGCGGAAATGCTTCAGTGAGCGGGCAATGTACATGTCACCACTGAACAGGTATTTCTGCTGTGGCATAAAAAAGCAGGTAAGGTCTTTGGCGTGGCCGGGCGTATGCACCGGAATGACGGGGCTGCCGTCGGCCAGAGTAATGTGATCCGGGTAGGGTTGAGTCTGCACCGGCCGCGGGCTACCCCAGATCAGTTTCTGCATCAGCGGCGTCCGGTACCCCTGGGTGAGCTTGGTGCGTGCCTGTTCCGGCGCATATGGCGTTACGCCGGTTAATGCGCTGATGCGCGCGGCATTGGCGCTGTGATCTTCATGGTGGTGAGTAATCAGTAACTGACGCAGCGGGGTATTCTGCCACTCCTGTTCAAGAATCTGTCTGACTTGCCGCCACTGATTCGACGGCCCGGTATCGATCTGAGTGTCACCGATCCGGTAAACGATAAAGGTGGTATTGATGCCCAGGTTGAAACGGCCGACCCGGGTACCCAGAACAGTATGCTCGCCATTCTCATAGCGATAGTGATTACGGATGCTCATTCATTATTATTCGCGCTGAATTCAAGGTGACAGTATCCGGTAAGGTTATCGCTGGTGGAATGGCCAGAGTGGTCATCCGGAGTGACATATAAGCCAACTGATGGGGATATCCACCGGGTTATAGGCAGCTTATCCAGATAGTTATCCACAGATTGGTTGTGATTACGGATTTTTTGTCCCCAGTTAGTACTTAAGAGTGATAGAAAATCCCGGAAATCTGTCATGCGCGATATTTGCCCGGAAAATGCCGGGTCGCTACTGGTGGATATGCCTTAATGTCTGATAATTAAGGTTTTTTTGAAAAAAATTGCTGCTGGTTAAAAAATGCACGTTTTAACAGGAAGGGCTCTGTTACAGGGATTGCCAGGGTTTCCCAAAAAATATGCACAGAATTATCCACAGAATCTGTGAGAAAAAAGCCGTTGACATCCGCAACTTATGCACAAATCCGCTGCTTCCTGTGTTTACTGTCATTTAAGTGGCGATTCCGGTTGGTTGGCCGGGGAGAATTGGCCCGGCGTCACTTTACTGGCATTAACATCAAAAGTGGGTGTATGGCCTGCAGAATCCAGATGATTCAGAGAGGCGACAGACCCTTGGCTTGTCGGGGAATAACCGGCATGAAAAAGAAAGCGCTGAAAAAAGAAAGGCACAGTGGATAAACCACTGTGCCTAAAGGACCGGGATGAATCTGCTTTGGCCTGATCGTTCCGCAGCAGCTTGCTCTGTATGTCCCTATATTTCATCCCTTTGATGGGGTGTGAGCCACCCTCATAGCTCACATTTTCAGAATATGCCTTCAGGGTTATTTTTAAAATGTGACAGGTTGTCGCACAGATCAAAAATCAGACGCAATGGCGAAAAAAGGTCGCGATATCACTGTCATTATTCTGCAATCAGACTGCAACAGAACCTTAAGTAAACGGCAACTGGCCTGTCATGCGCTGACCATTAAATAGGCAGCGTTCAGTAATGGCGGATACCCGGATGACGGTTACACGGCGCAATTTTCTTTTAGGTTCTTCCCGTGCTGCAGCAACGCTTGCAGCCGGTGCCGCCACCGCGCCAACCATCGCCAACCCACTGCTCAGCGCCAACGCATTACCTGATTTACCTCTTAACAGCGGCTTTCCGTTTCAGCATGGGGTGGCCAGCGGAGATCCGTTGACCGATCGGGTGATCTTATGGACGCGGATTACCCCTCCCGATAACAGCGAGTTGTACAGCATTCCTTATCGCTGGCGAATCTGCTCTGATCCACAACTGCGCCAGGTAGTAAATGAGGGGGCTGGCCATACCGATATCAGCCGTGACTTCACCGTCAAGGTGGACGTAACCGGACTGGCGCCCGGCCAGAGTTACTATTATGTGTTTGAAGCGCTGGAACAGATGTCTGACATTGGCCGCACCCGGACTTTACCGGAAGGCCGGCTTGACCGTCTGCGGATTGCCTTTACCTCCTGTTCTAATTTTGCCCGCGGTTACTTTAATGTTTATGCCGAGCTGGCTAAGCGGAATGACCTGGATGTCGTATTGCATCTGGGAGACTACATTTACGAATACGCTGATACTGACGCCAGTCTGGAAACCGGGCGGGTCAACACACCGGCGGCTGAGACCTTAACCCTGGACGATTACCGCGCGCGGCACGCATTGTATAAAACCGATAAAGATTCACAGGATGTGCATCGCCAGCATCCTTTTATGGTGATCTGGGACGATCATGAAGTGGCCAATAATGCCTGGCTGGGTGGGGCGGACAACCACACCGAAGGAGAAGAAGGGCGCTGGGATGATCGCCTGCGTGGCGCGGTGCAGGCGTATATGGAATGGATGCCCATCCGTGAGCACGAACGGGGCGTATACCGCAACTTCCGTTTCGGTGATCTGCTGGACCTCAATCTGATGGATACCCGTTTAGCGGGTCGTGATGCCCAGGCCGATACCATTGAGGACCGCAACCGCGAAGACCGCACACTGCTGGGGTTTGAACAGGAAGCCTGGCTGGAAGAAAAACTGACGGCAGCACAGCAGGAAAATATCCGCTGGAAGATCATGGGACAGCAGGTCATGGTCGGGCAGCTCGGAACCAATAGCCGCCCGTTTAATTATGACCAGTGGGACGGTTATCCGGCAGCGCGCCAGCGTTTATTTGATTCAGTACGTCGCGCCGCCGTGGAAAACTTTGTCGTATTAACCGGCGATATTCACTCCAGCTGGGCGATGCAGCTGCATGACGACCCTTTTGCTGATGATCCGGGGGCGCCTCTGGGAGTTGAACTGGTAACGCCGGCGGTAACGTCACCGGGCATTGAAAATCAGACCCGCGCCGATCTGGCTTCTGCATCACTGGAAGCCATGTTGCCACACCTTAATTTTGTTGATTTCTACTATCGTGGATACGTTTTGCTGGATATAACTCACGACCGCATTCAGGCCGAATGGTGGGTTGTGGATAATATTCTTTCACATCGCTATGTGAGTGAATGCCTGAAGGCATTGGTTATTCCGGCCGGACAGTCACAATTGCTGCCGGCACAAGCGCCGACTCAACCACGTGAAGCTGCCGTCCCGGCGCCTGACTTTTCACCTTCCTTAGCATGGTTACGCCATTGGCGCCGCGATACCTCGGTACTGATGCTGGATGGAATGCTGGCGACCAGGCCTTGAGGGGGTTGTTGGTTTCTTTTGTGCAGGAGCTGCTCTTAAAGGAGAGGCATCCGATAAAGCATAGGCGTTCTTAATTCGGTCGCGATAAGAGATTAATGAAATTTACTCCAGGCTAGCCTGGCTTTTCGAAAGAGCTTCCTGCATTTTGGCTTTAGCTCGTTCTTCCTCATCCTTTAAAATTTGCATAGCCATATAGTTGTGCATAACCTCACCACGTGGATAGCTGTTTGGTAGTGGGGTTGGTTGCACAAGCTTATCAATCAGAGCTGAAACGTCTTCATAAGATGCACGATGGTCATCATCTTTTTTAAGTTTAGGGTTTGTATATTCTTTCGCACTCCAGGCCCGCATGACTGTCTTGGCGAGTAGAATGTGGTCTGGTGTTGCTTCGATAACTGGTTTCTCACCTTTGTCATCCGATTTTAAACCACTACCGGATGATAATTGATTATGTATATCGAGTTTTAAGCTATAGATTATATCAAGAATATATTTTCTAAAATTGTCTAAAGGTATCTGGGTAAAACCTTGGAATGCATTACCTGCATTGTGAAGTGTTAAAGTAATTGGGAAATTAATTTGAATAATATGCTCATCACTTAGGGGTGTACAAAGTTGAATATGAATAGAGCTATCAATTAATGAAAGATATTCATAGTATAGCCAATTGATATTATTTATCTTTAACCACTGTGCATTAAGTGGGCCCAATTCGTTAGGCCACTTTTGGGGTAAGATTACAATTGTATTATCGTTGGACCTTTCATTGTGGATCTGGCATGAATCGTATTTGATAATTTCCAAGCAAGTATTTAGGAGATCTTTTTTATTGAAAAGACTCTCATTAACAGCTAAGTTTTCAATGCGATATACAAGGCCAATCATGTTCAGTCTTCCGCAAGATCTGTTGAATATTTGACCTCCCTTAAAAGTCCATGAATTTGAATAGAATGTTACGTATTTTATGTGCTCTGGCAGCTTCTCTTCTGAGCTAATTTTGTTTGTGTATATGCTATTGTCAGTAACATCAAATTTTTCAGCTTCGCTTTCCCAAGGAGGGAGTACCTGGTACATTGGATCAGAAGGATTGGTTTTAAAAGATAGCCTCCCTATGCCAAAATCCTTCTCTATCTTTCTGGCTTTTGAGAAATCCGGCCCCTTGGGATTTTTTACGCTAGGGAGTTTGAAAAACATTATAAGTTTCCTTGCTTGCTCTTAACCGTTATTTGTAAAGCTATTTTTTATACCTTTGATTGTATTCTCTGTAGCATTAGCTAATGGATTAGAGCCACGTTTTTGATTTAGTGCTGGGACTTGGGAGAGTAAAGCATAAAGGCTGACACCACCAGCAGTGGCGTATGACCATATTCCAGGATTTTGCAGGAATTGAGTGGCAAGAGGCATAAAGCCAGTGGTTGCCATTGTGCTGGCAGAGGCTATACCAGCGGAAAGGGCTTTGTTATCAGAGATTGCTTGTGTTCCAACTCTGAATATATTTTCCACAGAAAAGTCATAGCCGAGAGCGGTAACGGCACACGCCATCCCTGCAGTTCCAAAATCTTTGCCACCAATCCACTGGGCAGCGTTAAGCGATTTTGGATTGCTATATTTCCAATCATTGTCAGAGACGTTCATCCCGACAGACCTTCTTGCTCTATCGGCAGACAGCGCGCTTGAGGTTGCATCAGCTATATATACCGCCTGCTTTCCATCAACGTTTACACTTCTTTGAGCAAGCATTCTCATAGCCTTTGTAAGGACCTTGGTGCCTCCGGCATGGGCTGTCCATTCTATATGCAAATTTTTCTGATGAGCTTCATACATGTAGTCTGAAAGAATCGCAGCCGCTTCATTGGTATTGCTATCTTCCAGGTGGTTTCCAAGAGTTCTAACGAAGTCCCAGCCAGCCTTAACAGAGCTTCCATAGGGAACGTAAAGTAATTGATATCCATTCTCTTGTAAACGTTTTTCTATGGTTTTATTTCCTCTGGATATATGTGATGGCATATAATTTGCCGCCCTGTCAAATCCTGAGCAATGACCGTTTATTCCGACTTGGATGGGGTTTGATGGCTTATCGCCTCTGTTAGGTATTGATACTGAATTTAATGGGTCTTGGCCTTTCTGAGTCCATTCTTTCTTACGCCCATCTTTATATACCACATTCCACAAAGCGGCTCGTTTCTTATTCTTTTGATCAGATGTCTTGATCTTCAGGTCGGTAATAACCGTTACGGTTTGATATTGATCCAGGTAGGAGGGGTTTGTTTCGAAGTAAATCTCAAAGCTTGATCCTACGAGACAATGCGGGCTATTTTTGGAGTTTTTTTTGAATGAGTTTACAGGGACTGCCTGAGCTCTAAGAGAATCAATAGATCTCATAAGCTCTAAGGCGTGATATGAGTCACTCCCTGGTATTTGTGCCATTTGTTCCAAAGACTTAAGGTCATTATATAGACTCTCTTTTACAAAAATGCTCCGTCCTGATGTTGTGCCGCTGGATGGAACAAAAGGGCGATACCCATTTAAGTAGCCTATGGATGTTGGGTTTAATGTCTGGGGCGAATTCATACGATTTTCCTTGGTAAACTTTTAGCCCCTGTTGCTCATTAACTGGGACAAAATTTTATATGTAAGCTGGTATTGATTAAATACTAACTCTTCTCAATATCCCTGATCGCTTTCTGAGCGTTACGCGTACTTTCTTCTGTCATCTTGGTCAGTACATAACGCATCATGCTGCGGGTCAGTTTCTCTTTCGTTGCTTCCACTTTGATTTTCAGGGCCTGCATCAGCTTCTTCATCAGCAGGATTACCCAGCTGCTGATTTCCTCAGCCAGGTTGATACCTTTGGCAAGAATGTACGCGAGTTTGTCGACAATGGTGTGTAGGCCGATAACGGCTCCCTGCAGCAAAAGCACGGCGCCCATAGCAATTTTCTTGATCACATAAATAAGCGCGGCATCGATCCATTGCCAGAAGCTGGCACTGCTGGCGTCGACCGGTGATTTGGATTTCAGCCAGTTCTCAATAGCAATCTCGATGTTGTAAGGTTCAATCGGATTGTCGGACAGATCTTCCCAGGAGGTATTGCGTACGGACGCCACATAGTTGCGCATAAAATGCGCTTCACCTGAGGTGAGAGGCTGATTGGAAGGAAGAAAGTGGCCGTTGTGGTCATAAGGAGCCTGCTTAAACGGATAAATAGCAACCATAGGGACCGGGTCGGTCTTGTGATACACCCGGTGCATATTCTTATAGCCAATCGTGTCTGTGGTGCTTTTAACGAACCAGTCGGTTCCGACCCGCGGTGCTCCGTAGGTGTAGAGTTTTACGGGGTTGGTCAGGTTATTCGATACCCAGTCGGCAGCAAGCGAGGCGACAGCTCCGCCCAGACTGTGGCCAATACAGTGGATGGTGCCTTTGCACTCAGCTTCGGTCAGAAACTCCTTAATTTCCGGCAGCATGCTGTTGAAGGAGTTGTTGAATCCGATGTGAACCGGCAGGTTGGTCTTTGATGTACAGATACCGATGCGTGCATCGGTAATGGCATCAGCATTCTCATTGGCTTTTGTCGTACCACGGAAAATGATGAAGACATCATCTTTGTATGGGCCGGCACCTTTGGCCATAACACCGAAGTTATCGACGGCATGGCGGAAGATACGTCCGCCAACCTCGGCCTTGAGCATTTTGGTGTCTTTTTCCGGGCCTTTAAACAGGTGGCTGGATAAAAACAGCTTTAATGCCATCGCATCATCACCATTAACGGTGTACACGCTCTCTGCGAGGTTTGCGGTGTTATAGGGGGTTAGCTCAGCCATTCCTTTTTCCTCAACCGTTATTCGGTATCTGATTGCGGCATGTTTTCCCACTGGCATTTGGCGAGAATGCCAAAACCACTGCCGTTAATAATGATTTCATCCTGTGTGAGATCACAGACCAGCCCCTGCGGCTGTTCGCCTCCAAATTCGGAGTTCAGCTCACCGCGGGTGTTGTTGCTGTACCAGAAGTTCACCCACTCGCCGTTGAGTTCCACGTCGACCTGGGTGGCACTGACGAACTGTGTGAGGCCAAGGTCATAGGTTTCTTCGCGAACGGGTAAATAGAAATTACCTTTATCATCGGTGTTGAATTCTTCGGTGATCCAGTCCTGATGCTGGTTGGAGCGTACTTTGCGAAGAATACGGGCATTGCTCACGGGCTTTCCGTGATGGAGGATCTGTCCCTGTAACGGGGATGAGGTAACGTAGGCCTGCTCGCCTGTTCCAATAAGTGACATGTCAGGTTCCTTTACTGCTTGATCTGTTGCCGCTGACTCTGAATTACATCCGGCCGACAGTAATAAAATAAAAGCCGGTATATAAAACTGGCGGCCCCAATGCCTTTTGAGTGTCATGGCTTATCCGCCAATCAATACCGTCGGACAACCGAGCACGATCTTGCCGCCATGACCACTGGAGTCACCCATGCGTGCTGCCGGTTTATTACTGAGTAATACCGTGCCACTGCCGGATGCCACGGTATCCGGCGGACCCACACAGACACACATGCTGCCAACGGTAGCGGCTGGCAAGCCGCCAATTAAAACGGTCGGGGCGCCGGGCACAACAATCGGGCCACCGACATGGGGAACAGGGCCATTTGAAGCCGGACACACATGCATATCTGTAATACGCGACGCTGGTTTACCCATAATCAGGCTCCTTCGATCATGCCATTGCCGCCCTGTGCCAGGTCGATTCCCTGAGACAGAAACAGCTTATAAAAGTGTTCAATGTTTTCCGGGTCAATGGTGGCTGCTGCCAGCGTAATGCACCCGGATACGGCGTGAGCATACAGAAAGGGCGGTGGCGGAACTTCGGGTTCACCGGGGTCGGTCATACTGCCTGAACACCAGTAAGCCGCCGTTGCTGCCCAGCTGGCGGCGGTTTTGTACTGGGTTTTTTCACCCAGTTCGCGACAACGCTGACGGTGTTCTTCCGTTGGTTTGCGGGCCCAGGTTTCCGTGGCCAGCAATGCGTTGATGTTATCTTCGTCGGTGTCCGGCGTCTGAGCTTTACGCGCGGCAAGGCAGGCCCACCAGACAGCTTCGCGCTTTGGCAGGCCGTGAGCCAGCAGTTTGATTGCGTCGGCGTAATATTCGGATTTAATCAGATGCTCAATGCTGATCTGGGGCGCGGTATCGCGCACCAGTACTTTTTCCGCTTCCGGCTCAGTCAGTTCAAACTCGTTCAGCAGTTCATCTGCTGTTAAGGCCTGAATTTTAATAAGCTGTGTCATGCTCGGTTCCGTTAATTAATTTTGGTCAGAGCGCCTTTGACGGTCAGGATACCGCCTGCGGATACTTCGCCCATGGCACTGGCTTTGGCTTTCACCATGGTGCCTTTGATCTGAATACCGGACTGATCGATTTTGATCGAGTTGGCTCCCACTTTAAGCTCAATGGATGTTTTGGAGGTGATTTTAATTGCCCCCATCACATCCGTTGTTGAAGTACCTTTGGATACTTTGAGTGAGTGGTTACCGGAACTGACTTCGGTCGATTTATTACCGGTTTTCACCGTCAGGGTGTCATTACCTGAGGTGATGGTCTCTGTGCGGTTATTCTCAACCGTCAGAGTCTGATCATTTTCAACGTTGCCGGTCTGATCGTTATGTACCAGCCAGTTGTGATCTTTACCGGCTTCCATATAAATTTCTTCTTCGCCGCTTTTGTCATCAAAACGCAGTTCGTTGAACTTGCTGTCTTTGATGGCGGTTTTCCAGCCACTCTGAGTCGACGTGAAGTTAGGGCCTTCATTGGTGCCGTTGTACACTGCGCCGGTGACCAGCGGGCGGTCCGGATCACCGTTAATGTAGTTGATGACCACTTCCTGGCCGACGCGCGGAACGAAGTTGGCTCCCCAGCCTTTACCGGCAAACTGTTGCACAACCCGGACCCAGCAGGAGTTCTGCTTAGTGTTCCAGGGAAAGATAACCTTAACCTGAGTGTAAGGGTCATCCGAACTCTCACTGGCTGTGGCTTTCACTTCATCAATCGTCGCGATCTGAGGGGCCAGCACCTTGCGGCGGAAAGCCGTGTGCTGAGGTCTTACGATGACATCACTGGGCACACAGGAAAAACGGTTAGAAAAGTGTGTATCACTGCCGTTACCGTCGCGCGCAATAATATGAACATGCGTCAGAAGGTATTTCCCGGTCTCGGATGACAGGGAATGATCAATCTGGAAACGTCCGCCAGCCGTCAGGGTAATAACGTTACTGGTTCCCTGAGCCACATCAAAACCGGATTCCTGAGCTTCAACAGCTCGTTCAACGTCGGCCTTGCTTTGGCCATCCACCAGTTTGTGTTTGGTTTCACCATCGGCTTCAAAATGATAGATGCCATAACCGCTGGCCATAAAACTGCTGACATTGTTGAGCGGTGATTTGGTTTTCACCTGCTGCTTGTTGTCTTTGGTGGTGGTGTATTCGCTGTAGTCTTTAAACTCAAAACCACCGGTATGGTAGTTGTAGTTTCGTTGCCAGCTGTGAATGGTATTTTCAGCCGGCTGACTGCCGCCGCCGTCATATTCTATTTTGGCGGATTCAGCATCAAAGAAGTCCTGGGTATCATCGGCCATCACCATTTCATGCTTGCCATCGCCATGGGTGAAGTA
This sequence comes from Thalassolituus sp. UBA1087, assembly GCA_002314145.1. Lineage (GTDB taxonomy): Bacteria > Pseudomonadota > Gammaproteobacteria > Pseudomonadales > Oceanobacteraceae > Venatoribacter. Next base: position 159,211 of record DCCG01000006.1, read on the forward strand.
ATAGCTGATCCCTTCTTCGGCCATCAGGCGTGACACAAATTCGAAATCACTTTCATCAAACTGAACACAGTACTCACGTACCGTAAACGGGCCGGATGCTTTGAACTGGGTTTTCAGTACGCTGGCATAGTCGCCCAGTACTTCTGTAATAATGTCTTTGGCATTTTTCTTGTGAAACACCCGGTTTTTGGAACCAAGGGTGGTAAACCACAGACCTGAGGTAACCTCAATACGGTAACGACGCAGGCCCTCATCGGTAACATCCAGCATGGCGATATGATTGATGTAACCATGAATGTACCGGGTGGCGGCGTTTTTATCGGAGAAGATGCTGATGGTTACATCTTTACCAACGAGATCTTTCTGGTTGATGTCATGGTTGTCGGAAAACAGTTCCAGGGTGTAGCGAAAAAGATCGGAGATATACTCATCACCGATTAATTCTGAGACGATAAAGGCGTCCTTTCCCGCAGGAGTATCAATCTGGATAAGACGTCTGTTTTGACTTAGTACGGACATGACTGGATAACCACTGTGTGAAGGGGAGCGTAGTTTTTCAGATAATTACACTTCCACTTTGCGTTATATTCCCTGAGATAAGATAGGATTGGCCAGTGGCTGGCCAATCCTGCGCTATTAAGAGTACAAAGACTCTTCTTACAGCGGCTTGGCAGTAGTCAGGTCGTAACCGACCTTCATGTTCTTGGTGTTTTTGTTGGTCTTATCGGCGTGAGTCAGGTCAGCCTCAACCTTCGCGAAGCTCAGAGAGATAGACTCCTGAGGCGCGCCACCGGCAACTGCGCTGATGCTGTAAGAAGAGATGATGACATCATCCAGCTTGTAAACAGCGTATTTTTCAACGTTATCAGCACCAGTCTGAACAACATGCAGTTCAACAGGTACACCTGCGTCACCAGTAACAGAAGCTTTGAACAGGCCACCGGAAGATGCATCCAGAGGTTTGGTCAGAGTTACTTCACTGATGCTTGGGCGGGAAGCTTCACGGTTAGCCATTGCACCAGCCTGCATGGTGATAGAGCGGCCAACGCCAAAGCTCATGCTATCCACTTCAATCCAATCTTCGTAGCCGGAAGCAGTCACGTTACCCGCTGGAGATTTAGCATTGAAATTCATATAAATAGCCATTAAACAATTCCTCTTTGGTTGTTAAAAAGTCTCCTTCGAACCAGACCTTGATGCGAACTGATTCACAGTTTTTGCGCTTCGGTATGGCGAGTGATGGCAAGTAAAGCAAAAAAAAATTTGCTGGAAAACCCCTGATTTTCAACAAATTATTTGACTCTGGCACGATTTTTAACAGGGCTGAGTTAAATGCCTGAGGGCAGAAATCCGCGTGTTTTGGCCTCTTTTGATTAAACCTTATCACTGTCGCGGTTGCTGGCCCGCAACCCCTGGTATGTCACTGAGTGTTTGACTCTGACCCCAATTAAATTAAAAAAAATTATTTTTTGTGACGTAGTATGTTCAAAGTGTAAGTGCGCAGGAGGAGCCGCTGACGATGTCAGACTGATGCCACACAGAGAAGAGCGCAGCAGGCGTATGCTTATGAAATGTCGGAAGAGATGGCGTGGTGGTGACGATCTACTGTTGTGCCGGCTCAGAGCTTTTCTTTTTCTTCTTTGGTCGTCCGCGCTTCAGCGGGCGCACGCGGTGATTGGCGATCTGTTCAATTTTATCGGTGAACTGGTCGCCGCCCAGCACCTGTCCGAGCTTGATGGTTTCAGCAATATAGCTGAGCAGCATACGGTCAAAGCGGAAGCGGAATAACTTACTGTACTCATCCGCACGGTCTTCCCGGGTGTCAGCCAGCTCAAGATAGAGTTTATGGTCTGATATTAAAGGATTATCTTCCCGCCCGGTGTGATGGCGGAAGCTGGACCAGGGGTAAAGCTCAGGGCCTTCTACCAGACCTTCATGCATCGGCTTGAGCTCGACGTAGCGGTAACAGGTCAGCAGGTAAGCCTCAGAATCAATGACGCTGGATTTATAACGCCCGGCCCACAATGTTCCGGAACGTTGGTACCTGTGGTTGATGTACTGTACGTAACGGCGCCCCAATGATTGCATCATGGACGAAATGCCCTGAGCAATGTTGGGGGTGGCAACCATCTGAATGGCATTGGGTAATAACACGTAGGCGTGAATATCGACGTCGTACTGTTCAGCCGCTTTGTGGAGAGAGGCCAGGTAAAACTCGTAATCTTCATCGTCAAAAAAGCAGTTCAGATTGTTATGGCCAATCTGAACGATATGCTGGGGGATATTGGCGATGTTGATTCTAGGCGGTCTTGCCATGCCCTGATGGTCCCTTTCTCACGAAATGAAATACTGCGGTTGCATCATCCATGCATCCGCACCGGATTATGCTTAACGGATTTTTCTAAATCAACCAATGTCGGAGCACATATATATTCCATCAATCTACCCTGTTGTTATTAATTTTGGTTTAATTCAGCCCGCGGACGGTCCGGTTGCCGGAACTAAACATACTCAGAACGCGCCAGGAGTAGCGGATAACCATGAATTCAGGATCGAAATATGAGTAGAACAGTCAATCTGGCGGTCAACGGGCGAACCGATATTGGCCAGGTCCGGGAAGAAAATGAGGATTCTGTGCGCTGGTTCTCACATCCGGATATTCCTTTTGGCTATGTCGTCATCGCTGATGGCATGGGTGGTTATACCGGAGGGGCGACCGCCAGCCGGATCGCCGTTGAAACTCTGGCCATGACCTTTTCCCAGCTGATCAGCCCCACGTTTCTTGCCTGCACGACTGAGCAGCAGCGTCTGATGATTCAGGCCGGACTGCGCCAGAGCATTCAGACTGCCAATCAATCCATCATTGCCGCCAAGCAGGATCACCCTGATCTGGCTCATATGGGTACAACACTGGTCACGGCTGTTGTCTGGCAGGACCAGTTGCTGGTCGCTCATGTCGGTGATTCCCGGGCGTATCTGTGGGGCTTGCGCGGGCTGGTGCAGCTCACCCGCGATCACAGTGTGGTGCAGGAAATGATAGATGCCGGCGCGCTGTCAGAAGAAGAAGCCCGGGTCAGCGATGTGCGCAATCATATTACCCGGGCGCTCGGGGTGGTGGATGATGTTGAGCCTGAACTCAACGCCTACAGCCTCACCGACAATGGATTGTTGATGCTGTGCAGCGATGGTCTGACCGAATATTTTGATAACGCTGAAATAGAACACGTTTTAGCAACACATCGTCCCGCCCTTGAATGCTGTTACCATTTTATTAACGAAGCCAATCAGCGCGGCGGCAAAGACAATATCAGTGTTGGCATGATCGACGTCAATGTTTCTGCTGCTGTCAGAGCCACAGAATCTATGCAGCAGCCGGAACGGGACGAAGAAGATATTACGATACGGCGGAATGCGCCGCAGAGGGAATTCTGACCCTGCTGATCTTGTTCTGTTTTATTACCTGTCAATTGCGCAGGTAGTTACTTTTTCTGTCGAATTGAGACCTGGTCTCTTATTAACAGATTGTTATGTTAGCGGAGAGAAGGTTACAATCCGCGACAATGAAAGGGTGCAGGTTTGTATATTTCTGCTACCGGCACCAGGTAAAACTTGACACGGAAGTCAGTGGAACCTTTCCAGGGACCATAAAACTCTGTCATACGTTGTCAGGGGGAAGAAAGGATGCATTTAGTCTCAGAAAAATTTCCTAGTTTAAGACTTGGTCTTTATTCCCCTCATTATTTCCGGATTGTCACAGGTATCGGGAAATTCCTGATGCTTCATCACAGGAGAAGAGTACATTGAAACGGACTTTATCAGTTCGGCTGGCCCGTTATTTGTTGCTGATGTCTGCAGGTCTGGCTGCGCCATCACTGTTGTATGCAGCCGACGATGTGAATTCCATCCGCTCCATTTTTGGCGTCACGACCCCGGACGCCGACGGCGATATCGAGGACAGATTCCGCAAGCGTAATGAGCAGAAAAGCCTTGCTCCCAGAGAAAACGCAGACCTGAGTGATATCTCCGAGCGTACAGAAGGCCCCCGCATTCTGGTGAAAAAATTCGCCTTTGAAGGCCTGCAGGATTTACCGGAATTTGATGTACGGCGCGATGAAGTTGAGCAGATGGCCGAACGCCTGCGTGCCTTGTATATGAAAGAAGACAAAATAGGCAGCGATGGTTACACCCAGGAAGAAAAAGACGAAATTACCGAGTTTCTGAGTGATATTGGCAGCCAGAAAAGCGTAGACAATATTACCCGCGAAGATCTCGAAGCCCTGGTGGATATCGTGCGTGAACAAAACCAGAGTCGCGGGCTCAGCTTTGCGGATCTGGAAGAGATTTCCAACAAACTGTCTCTGTATTTCCGCTCCCACGGCATGTTCCTGGCACGGGTCATTCTGCCGGCGCAACAGGTTAAAGACGGGGTTGTTACCTTTAAAGTCATTGAAGGGCGCCTCGGCCAGCTGGAAGTGATTGGTGAGAGCGGCTACCGCGACTCCGTATTAAAAGCACCGCTGAACAATATGCTTAATGGTGTGGTGACATCACAGAAGACAGAAGATGGTCTCTACATCCTGAATGATCTGCCCGGCCTGAGCGTGACCGGGGCCTTTGCGGCAGGGGATAACCCCGGTGAAACCAAACTGAAGATCAAAGTAACAGACGAAAAAGACTACGATGTTATGGTGCGGCTGGATAACTATGGGGCCCGCTTCACCGGCCCGATCCGTGCCTACACCAATTTCAGCTGGTACAACCCGACCGGCTATGGCGACAGCCTGAGTATTGGCTATCTGCGTTCAGAGGATCTGGATGGCAGCAATGAAGCAGATCGTGAGTCACATGCCAACCTGGGGCAGTTCAGCTATAAGTTCCCGTTGTTTGATCTCAGAACCCAGGTCGGTTTATCCGCCGTGTACAACTCCTACGCCATTGTTGATGAAGATGGTGGCCTGATCAACGCGCTGGATCTGAACGGTACCACCAACAACTATCGCATCAGCGTTAACCACAACTTCGTCCGCAGCCGGGCGTTTAACGTGTCATCCGGATTTGCCATCACGGATAAAACCTCCGAAATCAAAAGTGACATCCTGCCTTCCAAAGATCATGTCGTTGGCGGTGAAGTGAATTTTTACATCGATGGTCTGAGCGAAAGCGGTGTGCGTATGCTGAATACAGCTAACGTCAAACTTCAATACGGCAGTTATGAGACGGACGTAGTGCCGGGGCAGGATAATGAATTTTTGCTGGCAGCTGTTGATACCAGCTCGCTGTTCTTTGTGCCCTTACCCTTCACGGCAAAATACAGCCGCCTGGCCACCAATGTCAGCATTCAGTACAGCGATTCATCTCTGCCATCGTTTGAGCAGTTCACCATGGGCGGCGCCAGTGGCGTCAGAGCCTTTGCAGTAGAAGACTTCTCGGCGGACACCTCGGTGTTTGTCAGTAACGAATGGTACCTGGGCTTTCCATCCCTGCCATTCATTGGTGGCCGCACCACAGATCAGGTATTCCAGGCCGGTTTGTTACTGGATTTCGCCTACGGCGTACAGAACGGTGGCTTTATTGAAAACAGTGGTGCCCAGGCGGGTGATGAATGGGCACGGATGAGCGCTGTCGGCCTGGTGTTGAAATCCACCTGGGGCAACAGTTTTGCCAGTAAGCTGACTCTGGCGACGCCACTGGAAGCCAAATCCAGCTTCGATCCGGATGAAAGTAACGAAAGTTCGGCAGAAAAGCTCAACGACAAACCGGATTCTGTCGAAGTGTTCGCAGATTTCAATTACTACTTTTAATTTAAATACACAGCCCCAGACACGGCGGCTGTTAACAGAATGTAAAAATGGCCACGCCATTACTATCGGAGCAGGGATATGACCAGGTCCAGAGCAATTCAGACAAGCCGCAACAGCATGCCGGTAATCTATCAGGTATCCAGGCTGACCCGCGCCGTGCGCCACGCTAGCTACAAGATGTGTGGTGTCAGTAAGACCGTCGGCAAACGCTTTTTTGTTGGCCTGGTATCCGGCTCCCTGGTATTTCCTGTGTATCCGGTGATGGCGGATAATTTGCCGACCGGTGGCGTGGTTGTTGGTGGCGGCGCAACTATAACCGATGGCCTCATCGAGAACACCAATATAACTACTATTGATCAGACAGCAGACCGGGTTCGGATTGATTGGGGCAGCTTCAATATTGCAAATGGTTATGAAGTTAATTTTAACCAGAATTCAGAGCAGGTTGCTATTAATTTGGTTAATGAGTCCGGTGGGCTTTCCACTATTGCCGGTGATTTAAACGCTGGTGGTCATATTGTACTGGTTAATCCATCTGGTATTACGTTCGCTGACGGTGCAACGATAAGTGTTAATTCATTAGTGGCTTCGACGTTATCGTTTTCGGATGATCAGTTGGATGATTCAGGTAGTGCTTTAAACCAATTTTTGAGTAGCACAAGGAATAATCTAGAGTTTGATAAAAATCAATCAGGAGAAATAATAAACAATGTAGGTATTACTGCTGCATCCAGCATAGTGATGCTAAGTAGTAATATTAGTAATAATTCTGACGCGTTGATATCCGCCGATTATGTATATCTGGGAGGGAGCGGTGACGGAGCAACGGTAACCTTTGCCGGTGAACGTTTCGGTGTGGAGGTGACTAGTATTGATGGTGGCAACTCTCACGATATTAACATTACTAACTCAGGTATTATTGAAGGGCATGAGATTTATTTAACTGCAGCCCAGGTCGATCGTACACTAGAATCAGCAGTAAATAATAAAGGTACAATTAAGGCTACTGAGTTAGAGCTGGATACGAGTGGCAATATTTATTTAGCAGGTAATGAAGTGTCGTTATCAGCAGGTTCATCCATTAATAGCGACGTTGGCCTCACAAGCAGTTCCTTGCATATTGGTGGAGAAAGTAATCCCGTTAATAAACTGACTATAGAAGCTGACGCCTCAGTTTCTACTAGTAACAATACCGCCTACACAACCAATCTGGATTACACGCAAAACTCAGCAGATGACAGTGTCGCTTTAACAGGGGCTTCTGGTGAAGTGCTCGCCAGAAATATCACGGTTAAAGAACTGTCTTCGGTGAAACTTAATGAAGGCACGCTGACCGGTACGGCAGGCTCGGATACGTTTAAAATCACAGGTAAAAATGCATTACGCAGCCAGGAAATTGCCTTCAGTGGTGTAGGGGCAGTGGATGGCGGAGCGAACACCTCCGGTGACGGCGATAAAGTCACAGCCGTCGCAGACGGTACAGCAACGCTGGTCGCGTCAGATACGTCGGACATGGCGGAGGGCAATAGCCTCAGCACCTCTGATATCGATTTCAGCAACATTGAAGTTGCCGATCTGAATGGAGGCACTCTGTCCGGCAGCACCGATAATGACAGCTTCACCGTCAGCGACA
>DCCG01000041.1 GCA_002314145.1 Thalassolituus sp. UBA1087
GAGTGCTATCAAACTGTGGGACAGCAGAGGCATAACGCTGGCTTTTTTTGTGCCTGAATGGGCACATTTACCCCCAGAACACTGATAGTTGAGTTAATATAGTGAGCATATCAGGGAAGCAGATAACAAAAGGTAGCGTCACGAAATATGGTTTTCTCAACGCCCACAGAGGCTGGCCACTCTCCCTGGCTTGAGTCTCTTGATCAGCGTGCTATTGCCGCCTGGGTTGCCCGCAAAGCGCAATGCCCGGAGGCGCCGCTGTGCGGTATTGAGCGCTCACCACTGATTGAGAAAGCCCTGCAGAACAGCCCGGTCGTGTGGCTCAACGCCCCGGCAGGCTATGGAAAAAGCGTGTTGATGGGCGATTACGTACGCCGCGCCCAAAGCCGCCATGTGTCGGTCATCTGGCTGACCCTGGATAACCGCGACAGTCCCGCCGAATATTTTTTACGCCACTTCCTGGAAGCCGCAGAATATCAGCTGCCCGGAATTGCTACCGATGCGCTGGCGCACTGGCATGAAACACTGCGCCGCGGACAGGTGGATACTGAGCAGGTACTGATGCTGTGGCTGCAGGAGCTGGCCGGTTTCGGCAGCCCCTTGCTGCTGTGTTTTGACGACGTACATGCCCTGCACGACAGTGACAGTTTTCAGGTCCTGAATCTCATCATCGAACAGTTACCGGCCGGCGTGCAGATGCTGCTGGCATCGCGTTATACCCCGGCCCACCTTGGCCGTCTGCGTCTGAATCAGGACCTGACCTGGCTTTCCTCCCGGGATCTGGCGTTCAGCGATGACCAGACCCAGAAGCTGCTGCAGCAACACGATGTTTCTGCTCCCGCCTGTCATGTGCCTCAGCTGATGCTGCGCTTACAGGGCTGGCCGGCGGGCCTGGCGCTGTGGCTGGCCTGTTACCGCGCTGCAGGTCGCCCGGCGGAGCCACCGGCCTGGCTGGCTCAGGATGAACTGGGGGACTATCTCGAAGGAGAAACCCTGCACGGTCTGGACCCGGCTCTGCAGCAGTTTATTCAGCAGGTAGCGGTTATGGGGACCTTCAATGAAGCCATGCTGGCAGCCTGTATTACCTCCGGCGATTACCATGACAGCCTGCAGCACGCTCTGCGGCTGAATCTCTTTATCGAATCCCACAGCCCCAAACAGGACTGGTACCGCATGCATCCGGTGATGGCGGGCTTACTGGAACATCAGCTACCACTGGCCCAGCGCCAGGCGCTGCACCGGCGGGCTTTTGCATGGCTGAGCCAGCACAACGAACCCGTGGCAGCACTGCGTCATGCGCGTCAGGCCGCCATGGGCGAAGAAATTCAGAACTGGGTGGAAAACGAAGCCGAGAGCATCCTCGCTAACCTGGATATTGCCGGGCTGCTGGCGTGGTTCGACATTCTCGGCGACGATATTCTGCACCGCTCAGCCCGGTTAATGTCCATTGCCTGCTGGGTGTGGCTGCTGACCCATCAGAAAGACAAAGCCCAGCGATTGCTGCAGCGCCTGCAGATTGCCAGGCAGCTGGCACCCTATGAAGAAGATGCCCTGCAGGGTTATCTCGCCTGGCTGGAAGGGCAGACTACGCAGGCCGAAACCAGCTGTCGCCGGGCGCTGGAAAACCTGCCTGCTGAGCGCTACACCCTGCGCATACTTATGAGCTCAACGCTGGCCCACCTGTACCTGGTGGCTCAGGACCCGGAGGGTGCACGTATCTGGAACCGTCTGGCTCAGGATCTGTCACGTCAGTATCAGGCGCCGGCGATGGAAGCTCTGACCTTATTTGACTATGCCCGCATCGAACTCAACCGGGGCAATATGCCGCAGAGTTACACCCTGATTGAGCATGGGCTGACGTTGTTACATGACGAAGCCGGAGAAGCCGAACGCCTGCCCCGTGGCCGTTTGCTGCTGTACCGGGCGCTGCATCTCTGGTTACGCGATGAAAATTCACCGCAGCTGGAAGAAACATTACAGCAGGGAATTGCGGCAGCGCTGAGCGTGCACGATGTCACTGTGTGTTATGGCTATGCCGTGTCTGCTCTGCGTCTTGCCGTCAGCAAAGACTATAACGCCGCGCTGGAAACCATTGGCGTGGCTGAGCGCCTGATGCAGCGCTGGCGGGTAGATCCGGGCAGTTATCAATGGCTGGACATGGTGAAAGCCAATGTGTGGATTTTTCAGGGCAAAAACACGCGTGCCCGTGCCATGCTGGAACAGATGCTGGCCGGACGCAGCTGGTCACAGCTGCCCCGGCCTGAGCTTTTTCCTATGATGCCGGCGTTTGCCTTATTAACTCAGGGACGTCTGTGCCTTACCGAAGGTCAGGCCCAGGAATGTATCAATCTGATGGATACCGGGCTGAAGCATTTCAGTAACAGCTTTGCCTCGCTGATACTGCAATTAATGAAAGCGGAAGCCAGCCGCCAGTTGCACGGAGAAGGCATGGCGGGCCTGAATCAGTCGTTGCGGGCGCTAAGTAATAAAAATATCGGTGTGCATTTTGTTAAATGGATTCCCTCATTAAACACCGAAGAGCAGGCCACCCCGGCCGATGCTGATACATCGATCAGCGCAGAACTGAAAGCGTCACTGAGTGAAAGAGAACTGGAAGTTCTGCATAAAATTGCCGAAGGACTGTCCAACCAGGAAATTGCTGACCAGCTGTTTATTTCGCTGCACACGGTTAAAACTCACGCGCGTAAAATCAACGTCAAACTCGGTGCCAAAAGCCGTACCCAGGCGATTCACCGGGCGCAGGAATTACAGCTTTTCTGAATCCTGTCTTATCTTTTCTTCGTGAAAATACCGTACTTTATTCATAGATGGCCTGAGTATTTTCCGCAATTTTATGGCGAAAGTGGCAGGCTGTTACATTCTGAGCTAAACATGGAGTGTGGATGTCTGCGAGTTAACTATGAGTAACGGATATAAAGCAGTGCTTCTTGGGCACAGCCAGGATGAGCAGCTGCAGCAACTTCTGGGTGGTCAATATCAGCTGTTGATGACAGACAGCATTTCAGCTGCTGCTGAGACGGCCGCCAACCATGACGCCAAACTGATACTGCTCGATCTGGCAGCGCTGGGGGAAACTCTGACGCTGGAAGCCTGCGTGGCGTTAAAAAACACAATTGAGACGCCCGTTGTATTATTGGCCGAGCAGGATTCACTCGACTATAAAATGCAGGCTTATGAAGCAGGCTGTGATGATTACCTCACCCGTGATGATATGGTCGAGCTGAAGGCTCGTCTTGACCGGGTACTGTTTAATAAAGTCGCCAATGATCAGCTTAAACTGCAGCTGCAGCAGGCGCACGAAATGGCGTTTATCGCCATGTCGGATACCTCCGACCTGGGGGTTAACGTTCAGTTTTTATTGGAAGTAAACCGCTGCAGTAATCTCGATGAGCTGGGTATGCGCCTGTTTCAGTCGTTGAAAAGTTACGCACTGAACTGCAGTCTGCAAATGCGCAGCAGCAGTGGTACCAAAAACATGGAAGCTAATGGCATGGCCAAAGAAATGGAATCCATGCTGTTAGCCCAGTGTGCCGATCAGGGGCGTTACGTTGATTTTGGCCGCCGCTCCATTATGAATTATGGCCGTGTTTCATTACTGGTCAAAAACATGCCGGTGGACGATGCGAAAAAATATGGCGCTATCAAAGATAACGTTTTTTCTTTATTGCAGGGTGCGGACGCGCGTATTGAAGCGCTGGATAACCTTAAATCCCTGGCGCTGGAGAGTGAACTGGTGCGCGGGCTGGGCGAACAGCTGAAAAATATGATGACGCATGTAGATCAGCGCTATCAGGAAATTATGCGCAGAATTGCCGACGTTGTGGAAAATATGGCCGATGGTGTGGATGCCAGTCTGCAATACCTGGGGATGGATGAGCATCAGGAAGCGGCACTGCAGAAAATTATGGAAAATGGTATTGAAGAAACCAGTCGTGTATTCAGTGAAGGTGTCCGCGTCGATTCGGACCTGAAAACCTTTCTGCAATTGCTGACACAGGTATTTGCTGATGAACACGCCGATCCGGAAAAGGTTGAGTTATTGTTAGCGCGCTTACCGGCGGTTAACAAGTAGCCTGTTTATTCACTCACCGGGTTATTTTCACCCATAAAAAACGCCGCTTATTCAGCGGCGTTTTTTATGCCCGGCGGTTGCTGTGATCAGGACGCCGGTTTGTCGTTGCTCAGTGCTTTATGGGCATCGGTCAGTTCGACTTCCCAGGGTGGGGTCGGACGGATACTTTCAATAATAAAATCAACGAAGCTGCGTACTTTGGCCGACAGGTGACGGTTGCTTGGGTAGAGCGCATGAATCGGTGATGCTTCAAACGGCCACTCAGGTAACAGCGGTACCAGATCGCCGGAGCGGATCGCCGGTGAGGCAATCAGTAATGGCAGTGGCGTGATACCGGCACCGGACAGAGCCAGTGTGTACAGGCTGGCGAAGTCATTCACCTGCAGACGGGGTTTAATCTGCACTGTCATCTGTTCATCGTCCGGGCCCTGCATGGTCCAGTTATTCCACGCTGCCTGAGTCAGTAACTGATGGTCACTCAGCTGTTCCGGGTTGGTCGGGGTGCCATGGGCGGCAATATAATCCGGGCTGGCACACAGAATACCGCGTACATCGCCCAGGTAACGCCCGATCAGGGAGGAATCTTCCAGCTGACCAATACGGAAGGCGATATCAACACCTTCCTGAACCAGATCCAGACACTGATCGGATAGCACCATATCCACGGTGACCTGTGGGTGCTGATCCATGTATTCGGCGACCAGGCCGGACAGGACCGTTGAGCCAAACAGCAGGGGGGCAGTCAGGCGCAGGGTCCCGGTCGGGGTGCTCTGCATCTGGGTAACAGCAATATTGGCTTCTTCAATTTCACCCAGAATGCGGGCACATTGGTTGTAATACGCATTACCGGTATCGGTCAGACGCAGACTGCGGGTGGTACGCTGAATCAGGCGCACGCCGAGACGTTCTTCCAGCTGGGTAATCTTACGGCTTACTGTGGACTTCGGCAGGCCGAGGTTTTTGGCGGCCCCGGTAAAGCTGCCGGCTTCTACCACGTGCACGAAGATCGCCATCTCGTTGAGATCGAACTCTTCACGCTTACCTATCTGCATGTTGACCCCCTGGTCAGGACTGGCTCAAATTGAGTATATTCACATTAATATTGGAACAATACGATTAATGTCGATGAGATTAGCTGAATTTGCAGTACTTTCCCATGCAATTATTCGAACAATCCGTTCTGATTTTTCGTTTTATTGATCCATGCTGTCCAATCATGGCAATTTCCGACAATAGTGTCGGACAAAAGTCTCATGCGGATGGTCTCAGAAGGCGGCCTTCACTCCGAATGACACGATAAGGGGCAGATCCGTTACTTTTTCTTTACCGCTGTAATCGGCACCTTCGTACTGATAACCGGTGACGTTGGCGCGGTTATAAAGGTTCAGTACTTCTGCATACAGATTAAGATCCCAGCCGCGCCGGGTAGTCAGCGCTTTGTCCATCCGTACATCCAGGCGGTGGTATGCCGGCAGGCGGCGGGAGTTCAGTGAGCCGTACTGTGGATTGTACAGGCCGGCAATGTCGTCATCCTCTTCTGCGCCCTGCAGCGGAGTAATCAGCTGCCCGCTCTGATAACGCCACTTCAGCCCTACATCCACCGTGCTGGTCAGGCGGTAATTAGCGACGGTATTGATAATCACCGGCTGGTCGTAGTTGTAGCTGAAGGTTTCGCCGCTGAGTTTGTTCTGCCGTACTGTGCGCGAATAGGCCAGCGAGAACCAGCCGTACCAGCGCTCACTCAGGTTTTTATTAACAAAGAGTTCGCCGCCCCAGGCGTAACCATCGGCTTCATTGGTGTAACGGGGCAGGGTCAGATATTCCGCGTCAGTCAGATCAGAGTAAAGTGGCTCTTTGGCCTCGCGCGCGACGATCAGATGATCCAGTTCTTTATAATACAGCTCGATTTTCCAGAACAGGTCGCTGCGCAGCTGATTTTCCAGCCCCAGCTCATAGTGCACCGCTTCAGGCTGTTTCAGGTCCGGGTTGCCGAAGTCGGGTAAAAACGTGCTGATGTTATCGGGGCGGATATGATGATGGCCATAAGCCTGAGTAAACCACCAGTTATCGCGGAACTGCCAGCGGCTCTGCAGGCGCGGTTCAATAAAGGTCTGTTCGGTTAAATCGTCCCATGCCCAGGCGACTGCGGGCGTGAGCGTCCAGTTGCGGGTAACGCTCCAGGCGTCACCGAGATGGGCGTCGTAATCATAAATAACCGGTTTGCCCGAACCTGTGACGGTTTCAGCATCCGGCAGCAAACGACAGTCAGGATCAAATTCATCACAGGGATCGGCGGTCACTTCACCACGATAACCGGCATGGGCTTCGTTAATTTCCACGCCCCACTGCAGTTCGTGCTCGTACGACAGCGGATAAATAAACTGGCTGCGCAGGTTATAGCTGTCGTTTTTAACCCGTACAAAACCGGCAGAGCCGATATTAATATCGAGCATCTGTTCCAGGTGCGACAGACCAATCTTGTGGCTCAGACCACTGTTGTAGAGTTTATCCCATACGATCCCCTGGCTGTTGAAGTAGGCTTCAAAAGACAGATCGCCGGACAAGCCCGGGTTCTGCAGCACCTGATCGGAATCGTCTTCAAATTTAAGACCGGCTTTATCGCGTGAACCAATCGCCTGAAAGGCAACCGTCTCGGTGTCATTGATGCGGATCTCATACTTGCCCTGATAATCGTAATACTCCGGCAGTGTTGTCAGCTCGAAATCTTCGTCATCAAGAAAGTTTTCAATGTAATACTGAAACAGGCTCTGGCGGGCAGCGATATAAAAGCTCTGATTTTCGTTGACTGGCTGCTCGTAAAAAAAGCCGGTTTTGAGAAAACTGGCATCCACTACAAATTGCTGCCGGTCGTAATAAGGGGAGCGTGAAGTGGCCTCAATAACGGCACCGGTAGCGTTATTGTACTGCGCCGGAAAGGCCGCGGTTTCCAGTAAGAAGTCTTCAATAACGTTGTCGTTAAGAATACTGCTGCTGTCGCTGTGAAAAATATAGCCCACCGGAATAAAGTCGATCAGATAATCGTTGTCATCCGGAGATGAACCGCGCACGGCGGGTTCCGCACTGTTGCCGTTACCAAAGGTGACGCCGGGCAGAGAGCGCATGGCACTGAGTGGATCATTTCCGCTGCCCGGTACTTTCAGCAGTTTTTCCACATTAATCCGTGTCAGTGGGGCTTCGCGGCCGGATATTTCCACGGTATCCAGTTCAATATTATCCATCCCGCGGTTGTCTGCGGCGGTTTCCTTGTCGTCCGCTGTGTCTGTCGCAGCGGCGTCCTGCGCCACACTGTTCTGCGCCAGCAGGCTGATGGGTAAGGCCATGCCGGATGCAAGGCAAAGTGACAGAAAGGCTTTCATCATGATATCCCTGTTTATGAGTGGCAGCCGGGAACCGGCGCGGCTACGGCTAGTGTGCCAGAACTTCCTTCATTTTATATGAATAGGTTATCAGTACCTGATGGATTCATGGCTGCTGACCATAATGATAGTGAATACTTGCTTCATAATTGTTGCCGTCGGCATCGGCAATATTGGTCAGCCCCTGATAACGGAGCAGGCGCCGCGAGGAAGCCTCATAGGTGAGTATGACAGGGTCGACCAGCCAGGCCAGTAAGCGTGATGACAGTGTCATCTTCAGGGTAATGTGGTCCGTGTCCGTGTCCGTGTCCGTGTCCGTGTCCGTGTCCGTGTCCGTGTCCGTGGCATTGTCTGTATCTGCAGGCTGCACCCGTGACAGACGGAAACCGATCAGGCTCTGACGGGCCGGTGAGGCAAAGTCAAAGGTCATTGTTTTACCCGCCAGTAATGCCTGCCAGTGAGCGCGTACAAACTCATCAAAGCCGGCGTCCACGACCAGGTTGGTGGTAATGTCTTCCGTACTCTGTTGTTCCGGGCTGCCCGGTTCTTTCAGCGTCAGCAGAACCGAATCATCGCTGATGGCTGCACTTTCGCGATAATCACGGCGCTGGTCTGTGAGTACGAAATCCGGCATCTGAGGTTGCTGACGGTAGTGGTTCTCTTTCACTGCCATCAGCTTGCCATCCGGTGTGCGGTATTCCACTTTACGGTAAACAGGTTTGCCCTGTTGTGAAATCAGCTGGTGAAACTCACGGTATAAAAGCGGGTGAGGTGATTCGAGGGCAAATGCTTCGCCGACATAGGCGTATTCTGTTTGTACAGCAGTCTGACCAGCCGCCTGAGCGGCTGCTTGTTTGCTTGTATCGGCCGACACAGCACTGGTTGTCAGTGCCAATGCAAACAGAATGGCCAGCCGGGCAGATCTGGTGAAGTTAATCATCCTGAGGTTCTCCACTGACAAAGGACCGGCTGTGCCCGGGGATGCCGTACTTTCCGGTGACCACGGCGACCCCTGACATCAGCAGCGCCCAGCCACTGCTGATCACAGGTAAGGCATACGAATTCAGTTCCAGTGCCCCGAGTTGTGACCCTGCGTAGTAGCTCAGCGGTGCCGCGACGGCACCACAGGGGGCTGCCAACCACAGGCGACGTGAACACCAGGCGAGGGAATGCCACAGCGTCATGGCGAATGCCAGCCACAGCAGCACCAGCCAGAGCGGTATCAACAGCTGTGGCTGAGTAAAGCGGATAACCCCCAGATGCATCAGCAGTGTGTCCCACAGGAGTCCGCATAAGGTGACCATGGTCAACAGCAGCCACTCCGGTTTCCGGGTGCCGGGTAAATGCCACAGGGCGAAGAGCCCCACCGCCAACAGGGCGGCATAACTGCCGCCCAGCACACAGGCAAACCAGCACAGCTGAAAGGCCAGCGCGTTGACGATCATCATCCGTCGAATGAGCCTAACAGTGGCGGACGACGGTTCATGGGTTTGGCGAACACCAGCTGTACATCACCAATCACGCGCTCGGCAAAGCCACCTTCACAGTAAGCAAAATAGAAGTCCCATAAGCGGATAAAGGTGTCATCGTAGCCCTGTGCCTTAATTGCCTGCTGGTTGGCTAAAAAACGTTCCCGCCAGCAGGCCAGCGTTCTGGCGTAATGGGGCGTTATATCCTCCATATGGATCATCTTCATATCACTGTTGCGGGCAACCGCCTGATTAATGGCCGTTACACAGGGAATAAAACTGCCGGGAAATATATAGCGTTTAATAAAGTCGACTTCTTTTTTTGCCTGTTCATAGCGCTGATCGTCAATCGTGATGGCCTGAATCAGGCCGATACCGTCTGCTTTAAGTAACCGGCTGCAGGTTTCAATGTAGGTATCCAGGTATTGATAGCCAACCGCTTCAATCATTTCAATGGATACCAGTTTATCGAACTCGCCCTCGAGTGCGCGGTAATCTTTTTTTAACAGGGTGATTTTGTCTTCCAGCCCCTGTTCTTTTACGCAGCGTTCAGCCCAGGCGTACTGTTCTTCCGATATCGTGGTGGTGGTTACGCGGCAACCATAGTGGCGCGCCGCATAAATGGCCATACTGCCCCAGCCGGTTCCGATTTCCACTAAATGATCGTCAGCGGTCAGCTGCAGCTTCTGACAGATGCGCTCCAGCTTATACAGCGAGGCTTCCTCCATGCTGGCCTCAGCCGTTGGAAAAATACCACTGGAGTACATCATGGTCGGATCAAGGAAGAGTTCGAACATATCGTTGCCCAGATCATAATGAGCAGCAATATTACGCCGCGATCCTTTTTCGGTATTGCGGTTAAAGAAGTGGAAAGCCTGTAAGGCGAGTTTACCTATGTTCGCCAGGCCACTGTCGATGTTATCCACAACATCTTTATTGCGTGCCAGTATGCGGATCAGCATGGTCAGATCGGTACTGCTCCAGTCTCCGGTCATATAGGATTCGCCGGCCCCGACGCTGCCGTTTAATGCGATGCTGCGATACGCTTCCCAGTCATGAATATCAATGCTGGTACAGAAGTCTGTGTCATCCGGATTGCCGAAGACGGTGGTTTCAGTACCTTCCTGTACCCTGATCTGCCCGCTGTGCAGATTTTTCAGGGTACTGAACAGAGCTGAGCGGCATATCTTATCCAGCCATGGCATATTCTGCGGATTGAGTACGATAGATTTCACGATTAATGCTCCTTGTCGCCGGCAGCGACACGCAACTGATTCGGGGATGAGGATGAGGTTTTTTTTATATCGTTAGTGGACCCGGAATCAGGTCTGGTCTGAGGTTGTTCAGAGGCCTGCAGGCTGCCATTGGCTGTCCCGGGGTGATCATAAAAGCGTGAACGTTTCAGCCATAGTCTGAGGGCATTCCAGTAAATGCCCCACAGTACTTTTAAGGTCATCAGCGGATAACTGAAAATAATCTGCCGCAAAGCTCCTGAGGTTATTGGCCGGCGTGTCAGCTTCATGGTGGCATCAAAATCTTTATGGCCATTCTGGTTGTTCAGAGTGTCCATATGAATCAGCAGTTCGTCGTCCGGCTCGTTCAGCACCCAGCGGTATTCCATGGTCATCGGATTAAAAGGGGAGACATGAAATACTTTGGGAAAACGATACTCATAACGCGTTTTACTGCCCTGATGAATGCGAGCCGGGGGAATACCATGGGGGCTATTTTCCTGCGTACTTAACAGGTATTGAAATCTTTCTTTCCAGGGTGTGTTGGTTATTTCTGCCAGTACCCCGGCCAGCGAACCATCCGCTCGGTAGCCGAAGTAAAAACTGACGGGGTTAATAATAAAGCCGAAATAACGCAGGTTGGTCAGCAGCTGCACCCGGGTAATCTCTTTCCCCAGCTGTTGGCGGAACGCAGAGATAACCGCCTGTTTAAGGTCAGCACTGCTGTCTTCGCAGCGGTAATCGGCGGCAAAGAAATCAGAGCGTAAGAAACGTGCCAGAGCAAAACCGCCCGGACGGGATTTCCACAGTGAGCTCAGCCGGGCAAGGTCATCTGCCTCGTCGAGATCCAGTAACATCATAAACACGCGGTAGCGGAGCAGGTTACTGACCGCAGTAAAGCGCCTGTGCCGCACCCAGCCCTGATAAATAAAGCTGTTTTTGACCGCTGGCGTATTCACAGATCGACTCCCAGCGCCCGGGTAACCCGTAACGCACTGACGACGCCATCTTCGTGGAAGCCGTTAAACCAGTAGGCACCACAGAAGTGAGAGCGTTGATGGCCACTGATTTCGTCATGCCGCTTCTGTGCCGCAATCCCCTCCAGGGTAAACACCGGGTGGTCATAGGTGAAACGGCGGATCACTTTATTATCATCGATGTCGGCGGATTTATTTAAGGTGACACAGAAATCCACCGGACAATGGTTAAAATTCTGCAGCCGGTTCATGTAATAGGTAACGGCCACAGTTTCCTGTTGTTGCCGGCCAATGTGATAGTTCCAGGCGGCCCAGGCTTTTTTTCGCCTGGGCATCACGGATTCATCAGTGTGCAGTACGACATCATTAGCCTGATACGGAATTGCGGAAAGAATCTCCTGCTCAGCCTGCGTCGGCGTATCCAGCATGGCCAGTGTCTGGTCACTGTGACAGGCAAAAATAACCTGATCGAATGTTTCTGCTCCGCGCTGCGAGTGAACGACGACGCTGTCAGTGAAACGCTGAACACGTGTCACTGGCGTCGAAAGGAAGATGTTGTCGCTGTTCAGATCACTCTGTATGCGCCGCACATAGGATTGAGAGCCCTGGCTGATAACCCGCCATTGCGGGCGTTCATCGACACTTAACATGCCGTGGTTATTAAAAAAGCGCAGGAAAAAATACAGTGGAAAGTCCATCATCATGGCTTCACTGGCTGACCAGATAGCAGCCCCCATCGGGATGATATAAAAGCGCCGGAAGTAGTCACTGAAGCCCTGGCGGCTGAGGTATTCTCCCAGTGTTTCTGTGGTGCTCACCTGATTGTCTGCCAGTGCCTGACGGGTTTCGCGGTTGAAGCGCAGAATGTCGCGGATCATCTGCCAGAAGCGGGGTCTGAGGATATTGCTGCGCTGAGCAAACAGAGAGTCGAGCGTGTGGCCATTGTATTCGAGGCCAGTGTTCTCACATTTAACACTGAAACTCATATCTGAGTTTTCACTGGCCACGCCCAGCTTATCCATCAGCCTGATAAAATTAGGATAGGTCCAGTCATTAAACACAATAAACCCGGTATTGACGGGGTATGTCTGGCCGTCGATTTCCACTTCCGTGGTCTGGGTATGGCCGCCCAGATAATCGCCGGCTTCATACAGACTGACGTCATATTTTTCTCTCAGCAGCCAGGCACAGGTGAGACCTGAAATACCAGAGCCGATAACGGCTATTTTTTCTTTCATTGTCCGGACTCTCCCGACGGTTGTTTGTGTTGTGGCGAGTGACTGCTACGGGGTTGGCTATCAGAGCGTGCCATAGCCGCGGTAAGGCGGAACCTGATCCAGTCAGGCAACAGCCCTGTCAGACGCAGGATACGGGTGAAGCGTTTGGGAAAATGAATATCAAAGCGGCGTTTTCTCAGGCCTTTAATAATTTCTTCGGCAGCCTGCTCAACCGGTATCAGAGCCGGCATGGGAAAATCATTAACGTCGGTTAACGGGGTTTTTACGAAGCCGGGGGAAATGGCTGATACATCTATCTGACTGGCACTCAGATCAGCTTTCAGGCTTTGTAAAAAATGCAGCGTGGCGGCCTTACTGGCCCCATAAGCTTCTGCTCTTGGCATAGCCAGGGCGGTGACACTGCTGCTCATGCCGGCAATATAACCACGCTGACTTTGGCGCAGCAGTGGCAGGGCTGCCTCCACCGTATTTACCAGACCAAAAAAATTCGTCTGCACAACACGCTGAACCATAGCGCCATCAAAAGCCTGTACATCCAGATACTCACAGGTGCCGGCGTTAGCGATCAGGGTATCCAGCCGGCCAAACTGCTGATAAATGCTGTCAGCGGCATTTTTAAGCCCGGCGGGATCAGTAACATCGGCCGCTAATACGGTGACATTGTTGTGACCATTCTGCAGTTCATTTAATGTCTGTTGATTACGGGCAGTAATAAAAACATGCTGACAGAGTGTGGGTAAACGCTTTGCCAATGCCGCGCCAATACCGCTGGAGGCCCCTGTAAGCCAGATAACCTGACGGGCAAGTGGCGGTGCTTTGGCGGTGCCTTTTTTATCTGTACTGTTTTCTGCGTCGCTCGCTTTATGCTTATTGGTGTCGCTGCCGGTATCAGTCATTGCATGCGCTCCTTCAGTTTACGGATGGCCCAGCCGAAAACTGGCAGGTGTTCATAGAGCATGCTGCCGGCATCAAAAAAATCGGTATGGCGAATGATTTTACCGTCACGCCAGACAAGTTCAGAGCAGCCCTCTACGGTCACTTCTTTGCCCGCGGCGATGGCCGGATGACGGAAGGACATAGTCCAGCGCTGAATATTCAGTTCACCCTGTGAAAGCGAGTGTATAAATTCAAAATCAATCGCCCTAACGTTGGTGTACATCTGAGTGAAATAATGTGTCAGAGCATCCAGCCCCTGCACATGATGAAAGGGGTCAGTGAATTCAATCTCTTTGCTGTAACACTGCGCCAGCCGTTCATAGCTGACATTATCACGTCCCAGATCGTGATAAAGCTGCTGAAATGGGTCCTGGCTGTTCATCATGCTTTGTCCTCCGCTGCAGATTGACCGGACAGGGGGTTAATGTCCTGGCGCCCTTCGGCCAGAATGCGTGCTGGCACCGGGTTCAGACTGTGCACAATGCCGAGCCAGCTCATTACTTTCAGCACCATCCAGGTAATATCAATCTGCCACCAGTAAAAGCCCTGGCGGGCGGATACAGCAAACCTGTGATGATTGTTGTGCCAGCCTTCGCCCAGTGTCAGCAAGGCAAGAAAGGCGTTATTGCGGCTTTCATCTTTGGTCCTGAAACGCTTATTGCCCCATATATGACCAAGCGAATTAATAGTTACAGTGGAATGAAACAGAAGAACGGTCGAGATGATAAATCCCCAGACGACCAGCTGCAGGCCATTGGTATTCAGCTCAGGCTGATAAGCAGCCAGTAATTCTCCGCCGGCGAACAACAGAACAATGAGTAAAAAAGGGGCAAAAATGTCATAGCGGTCGAGCCAGCGCAGTTCAGGAAAACGGGCAAAGTCTTTTATCCGGTTTAACTGGGTACGGAACGATGCGTCGCAGGTAAACCATCCCACGTGACTCCACCAGAATCCGCGTTTAACCGGTGAATGAAGATCCTGATCTGTATCGGAGTGCTGATGATGCGCTCTGTGGTGAGCGGCCCACCACAAAGGACCACGCTGAGCGGCCATATTGCCCAGCAGAGCAAACATAAACTGCCAGAAGCGGTTGGTTTTATAGGCCCGGTGAGAAAAATAACGGTGATAAAAAGCGGTGATGGCAAACAGACGCAACCAGTAACTCGCCAGACAGACGATCACCGCCGCGGGACTGACTCCGGTGTAAAAAACACCCAGGCAGGCAAGATGCAGAAGAATAAAAGGAATAACCCTAACCCAGTTAAAGCGGGTACTGGTCATGTCTTCATCATGGGCGGCATAAGAATCGACCCATCGTATAACATTGGTTATCCACCCTGATCGGACATCGCGAGTGTTCATGTTCAGCATCCTTATTATTTCTCTGAGTTCCCGGTCACCCGGTTGCATAATCCACTGTCTGGCTTGTTATTATCCGCTGCCGGCCTCCCGGAAGGCGTCAATGGCGCGCTGACGTGAGGCTTTAAGGTCCACTATGGCTTGTGGGTATTTCAGTGTTGAACGCAGTTTCTGTGCCGGAAAGTGACGTTCTTTTGCATCAAGGGGGGCCAGTTCTGGCAGCATCCGCGCAATAAACTCCCCCTCGCTGTCAAAGCGTTCCGATTGACTGACCGGATTAAATACACGGAAATAGGGTGCACCGTCAGCACCGGTTGAGGCGCTCCATTGCCAGCCACCATTGTTGGCCGCTAGATCGGCATCAACCAGCCAATAATTGAAAAAAGCTTCACCTCTGCGCCAGTCAATCAGCAGGTTTTTGGTTAAAAACATCGCCACTATCATGCGCAGCCGATTGTGCATCCAGCCTTCGTCTTGCAGTTGTTTCATGGCGGCATCAACAATGGGCACGCCGGTACGGCCTTCACACCAGGCATTAAAATCTTTTTCACTGCGGCGCCACCTGACACCTTCTGTTTCAGGTTTGAACGCCTTGTGTTTGCACAGGTCAGGAAACGCAACCAGTAAGTGACGGTAAAATTCCCGCCAGATTAATTCGCTGATCCAGCAGGTGATGCCTTCATTTCCTTCTGCCAGCCTGCCCTCGTTGGCATTGCGGGCGGAATGCATGCACTGGCGCGGAGAAAGAATGCCGAGTGATAAAAAGAATGACAGGCGGCTGGTGCCATTGATGGCCGGAATATCGCGTTGCTTTTTATAATCTTTCAGCTGTTGTTCAACAAAGTTGTCCAGCGCCTGATGTGCGGATTCTTCGCTGACAGGCCATAATGCATCAGGAACAAACTCAGGCAATTCAGTGCTGTCCTGGCAGTGCCTGAGCTGATCTTTTAATGTCTGGCTGAGTTTACGCGCTGCCGGTGCTGGCAGTGGCCGGATGGAATAATGACCATCCAGTTGCGGATGGGCCAGCCAGGCTTTTTTGAAGGGCGTGAATACTTTAAACGGGGTATCCTGGCGGGTGGTCACTTCGCCGGGGGGAATAATGCACTGGTCATGAAACCGGTTAACTGTGACGCCGAGTTCTGCGCACAGGCGACTGAAGCTGATATCGCGGTGACGTTCATTCACTTCGTATTCGTTATTAAAACAGACCGTCTGTACCTGTAGTTCGCTGATCAGGTTTTTCAGCTGTTTAATACTGGCAGAATATGTCCCGGCATTGAGAATCAATAAAGGGATATTTTTTTCCGCCAGTTCTGATTTCAGCATCAGCATGCGGTTTTTTAACAGCTGAATCTTACGCGGCCCGAGCCCGTGCTGCTGCCACTGAGATTCTGTGATAAAACAGACACCGACCACATTATTGTCCTGCTCACAGGCCCAGCTCAGAGCCGGATTGTCGGCCATGCGTAAATCACTGCGGAACCATACCAGAGCCGTCATAGCGTCTGCTCCGTGTGAGGAAGACGGGCGGCGATGCCGGTTATGAAATGACGTACCTGTTCCGACAGGCTGCCCTGCATAAATTGCACTTTGTCACTGACGGTATCGACTGTGTCAGCGCACAGGCCACTGATGATCACCGGAACGTGCACTTCGCTGGCCAGCGCTGACCAGTCAATATTATTCTGCGGTGCCAGCGGATGCAGATGCAGCCAGATTGTGTTGGCTCCTGTGTGCTGTTGAATATACAGAAGATCACTGATATCCGTATCGCAACCAAAATACTCAACCCTGAATTCTGCAGCGCCTAACGCACAGGCGCAGGCCAGTGCGTCTGTCTCTGCCTGCGGGTGATCGCAGGCGACCAGTACCGGTGGCCCGGGATTGTGGCGCTGGTGTTGCATCAGCAGACTGTTCAGGCGGCGCTTCAGCAAAAAGTGAGCGGCTTTATTAACGGTGGCGGTATTATCCAGCCGCAGTGTCTGCAGGGCCGGCCGCAGGCAGTGATCGTAATACACGGCCAGTGGATAGGTAGCAAAACCGATATTCCATAACTCATCCAGGCGCTGAGCATTGAGTGTTGCCGCGGCTTCCGTCACCAGTTTCTGTTGCTCCAGCCAGTCATCATTTCTGGCGCTGTCCGGCTCGACGCCTTCCTGTAACAACAGACGCACCTGACGGATAGGATAGCCCTGGTCCAGCCAGTAAAGAATGTGCTTAACCTGCTGTATATGGTCTTCGGTATAAAACCGGTGACCTTTGGGAGTACGTTCCGGGCGGATAATACCGTAGCGTCTTTCCCATGCCCGCAGGGTAACCGGATTAACGCCCGTGAGGCGGGCGAACTCGCGGATAGGATAGGTATTGCAGTCGTCCAGCCGGTTCATAAGCTGTTCCTCAGACCCAGTTCATACGGATGAGGGTTCAGATATACCTGCTGGCGTGCATAGGCGCTGGCGTCCGGATAGTGATTAAAGTGATGCTTCAGCAGGGTCAGTGGCACAACCAGCGGAATCACGCCTTCGCGATATTGATGAATAACCTCGGTTAATTCTTTTTTATCCACATCCGTGATCAGATGTTTCAGATACCCCTGCAAATGCATCAGGGTGTTGGTATGCATCTTCCGGCTGGCCGGGTTTTTTAATGCCTGCATTAAACCGGCGAAATATTCATCCGCAATAACATTTGTGTCTGCACCACTGAGGTCCGCGAGAATACGGCCCAGATTTTTGTACGCCACCAGGTCATGGGCCATGACCAGATACTTGTAGCGCGAATGAAAGGCCACCAGGCCATTAGCCGTGATACCGGCTGCTTTGAACTGTTGCCAGTCGTGATAGGCAAACACTCGGGTCATGAAGTTTTCCAGCAGGGCGGCATCGTTCAGGCGGCCTGCTTCTTCGACCGGTAACAGGGGATTCGCTTTACAGAAGGTATCCGCATAAATGCCGGGCGCAGTACCTTCCGGATGGCCATTGGCCAGATAGCGTTTTACCCCGAAAACACCACAGCTGGGGCTTTTCTGCATAAAAATGTAACCACACAGGCTGGTCTGCTGCTGCGCCTGCTGGCGGGCATAGTCGGCGAGAGCATCCGTGACGTCGATACTGGCATCGACCGTGCCGATGGCACGCACCTCGCCGTCCGGCTTATCACTGGCGAGCCGGATCGGCTGGCGCGGTGTCCCCAGACCGATAGCGACTTCCGGACACAGGGACACAAAGTCGAAGTAATGACTGAGGGTGTCAGTGCAGAAGCGTGACCGCTTGTGAGAGCCGTTAAAGCGCACGGCTTCGCCCAGCAGACAGCTGCTGATGCCGACCGGAATGCGCCCGGGCATGTCTGAGCGGCGGATATTGACGGGATTGGCTCTGGCCATTTGTATAACCTCTGCACCAAAGTTTGTATAACTTTATTTAAAGACTACAAGGTTGTACAAGTCAAGCTATTTTGTATAAGTATTTATTCTTATGTATAAGAATGACAGGTGGGGCATGGAGGGTCAGATGTATTATCCGCGTCGCTGTCGGGGACGGTGAAAAGCATAATGACAGCTGAACGATAAGACGGGGACAAAGGGAAGCAGAACAAAGGGCAGAAGACGGCACCCGGCCGGGCCGGATACCGCCTGCCAACCTCAGCTCAGGCGGCGCTGAACAACCTGACTGATGGCGCCGGCGACTTCGGGTTCGAGGCCCACCGGGCTGTGCAGATGGATGACGACAGACAGGTCCTGATTCTTAAACTCTGTCTGCAGCTCATCAATCTTGGCGGGGACATCGCGGCGCAGATGGCGCCCGGCGGCAAAGAACAGGGGCAATACATCGATGTGCCGGACGCCATCACTGACTAAGGCGCGGATCTGAGACGCCAGTGAGGGTTCCGCCAGCTCCATATAGGCCAGCTCTACCCGGGTACCATGGCTGCCCAGGGTATCGTGAATCTGCTGCAGCAGGTGTTCAAAAGGGGCCAGCCAGTGCGGGTCCGAGCTGCCATGGGCCAGTAATACCGATGCCCTGGGGTGGCCGCTGGCTGTGTCCTGGCCACCGCTGGCGGCGCTGTTGGTCGGTGCAGTCATGGTGTCTCCGTTATCGATCGGATGGGGTGTCAGGGTGATGGCATAAACTGGTTGAGCCAGTGGGCCGCCTGGCGTCCGCTGAGCCAGGCGCCTTCCAGGCTGCCGCTGTGGCACCAGTCACCGCACAGGGCCAGCGGCATATTGTCATGGTGCACAAAGCCGCTGTCCAGCGGGTTGGCCGGGATCGCGTACAGCCAGCGGTGCAGCCACTGGCTGGCGATGGTCAGCGGCTGATCCGTGCCCCGCGCGGCGAGTTGCTGAAAGGCCTGCAACAGTTGCTGCTGCACGGTTTCGCGTGGCACATCGGCGTGGGCCCGGCTCCAGTCGTGACCGGCGTGCAGGACCCAGGCTTCCGGCTCCGCATCACGGCCGGGTTTACTGTTGTTGCGCGCCACCCAGCTGAGCGGACTCTGATGAACAAAAACAGCATCCGGTAAATCCGGCAGCGGCTGTTGCAGCGTCAGTAACAGGGTCCAGCAGGGCAGCATATCAACCTGCTGACACAGAGATATCAGTTCCGGCGCGTCGGTCAGTAATGGAATGGCCTGCTGTGGTGGTGTGTTCAGCAGCAGCGCATCAAAAGGACCAGAACGCTGTCCCTGTTCATCCTGCAGCGTCCATTGCTGCTGGCGGAAACTGGCTGTGGTAATGCGTGTCGCCGTTATGAATTCGTCAGCGGTACCGGCCAGTGCGCGGCTTAGTCCCGTCATTCTTGGCATGCCGGCATAGCGCTCCACCTGGTCTGGGCTGGGGTGAATCCCCTGGTCATCCGCCACCGCCAGAGTGGCCGGCCAGGCGGCGATCAGTCCCTCTTTCTGCCACTGGCTGAGCTGATGAGCAAAGGCGTCTGAGTGAGCGCGCACAAACTGAGCCCCCATATCCCAGCTGGCGTCGCCCAGTTTTTTAGTCGCCATCCGGCCACCGGAACCACGGCTCTTATCGAAGACGGTCACCTGATGGCCCGCGGCTTTGAGTCCCTGCAGCGCGGTCAGGCCTGCCAGTCCGGCACCTACAATGGCGATTCTGCTCATAAGACATGCTTTCCTGATTCTATTTTTGTACAAGAACTTGCATTGTACACAGAAAGGGTTTTATGTATAACTATTGTATAAATTATGGTGTGCATTGCATCAGATTTATACACCCATCCGGGCAACGATGGGTCGCCGCCGGATGATACAGACCGACAACCGAAGCCGGAGAGCCGTACAACAGGCCCGCTTCACAACCGCGGCGGACTGCCTGCGCAGTCAAGCGTCGTTGCCGTTAACCGACCGTTTATACAGAGGACCGGATTATGAGTTATGAAGCCCCCCTGCGGGACATGCAGTTTGTGTTGTACGAATTACTGAAGGGCGATGAAGTACTGCCGGCGTTACCGGGGTTTGAAGAAGCGTCGCGTGACATTATGGACGCCATCATCAACGAAGGCGCGCGTCTGACGCAGAACGTGATTGAACCCACCAATGCGCCGGGCGACCGTGAAGGCTGCCATTACGATCCTGAGTCTAAAAGCGTGACCACGCCGCAGGGCTTTAAAGAGGCCTATCAGCAGTTTGCAGAAGGCGGCTGGACCGGAATGTCGGCACCGGTGGAATACGGCGGTCAGGGGATGCCACACCTGCTCAATACCGTGGCGGAAGAAATGATGTGCTCGGCCAACCTGTCGCTGGGCATGTATCCGGGCCTGACCCACGGTGCGGTGAATGCGCTGCTGGGCTACGGCACTGATGAGCAGAAAGATTACTTTTTGCCCAGGCTGATCAGCGGTGAATGGTCCGGCACTATGTGTCTGACCGAGCCGCAGTGTGGGACTGACCTGGGTCTGATCCGCACTAAAGCCGAACCCCAGGCCGATGGCTCTTACGCGGTATCCGGTACCAAAATCTGGATCACCGGCGGTGAGCATGACCTGACAGATAACATTGTCCATCTGGTGCTGGCAAAGTTACCGGATGCGCCCAAGGGCTCGAAAGGTATCTCGCTGTTTCTGGTGCCTAAGTTCCTCGAAGATGGCAGCCGTAACAGCGCTTTCTGCGGAGGCCTTGAACACAAGATGGGCATCAAAGGCTCCGCCACCTGTGTGATGAATTTTGAAGAGGCCAGAGGCTGGCTGATCGGCGAGCCGAACAAAGGCCTGCAGGCCATGTTCGTGATGATGAACAGCGCCCGCATTATGGTGGGTATTCAGGGGCTGGGCATTGGTGAAGCGGCGTATCAGGTATCGCGCGATTTTGCTAAAGATCGTCTGCAGAGCCGCTCTCTGGCCGGACCTCAGGCGCCGGATCAGGCTGCCGATCCGATCATTGTGCATCCGGATGTACGACGCATGTTGCTGCGTCAGAAAGCCACCATCGAGGGCTGCCGGGCACTGGCTTATTACACGGTGATGCAGCTGGATATTTCCCAGCACAGCGACGATGAGGATGCACGCGAGCGCGCCGATGATATGGTGCAGCTGCTGACACCTGTGGTGAAAGCCTTCCTTACTGATGAAGGTTTCTTCTGCGCGAATGATGGCCTGCAGCTGATGGGCGGTTCCGGTTTCACCCAGGACTGGCCGCTGGAGCAGTTTGTACGTGATGCCCGCATTACCCGCATTTATGAGGGCACCAACGGCATTCAGGCGCTGGATCTGGTGGGCCGTAAAATGGGCATGAACGGGGGCCGTTCCGTGAAGCGTTTCTTTGGCATGGTGGAAGGCTTCCTCAAAGAAAATGCCGATGCGCCATACGCCGACCAGGTGAAAGCCGCCAGTGAAAAACTGCAGCGTGCCACTATGTGGCTGATGCAGAACGGCATGAGTGACCGTGAACAGGCAGGTGCCGCGGCCACGCCTTATCTGCGTCTGTTTGCGCTGACGACGGTGGCTTTCTTCTGGAGCCGCATGGCACTGGTTGCTCAACAGCAGCTGGACGGCGGCACTACAGAAAGCGATTTCTATCAGTCCAAAATCCGCACAGGTCAATTCTTTATTGACCGTATTCTGCCTCAGGCGGATGCTTTACTGGCCGAAATTGAATCCGGTAAAGACAGCCTGATGGCGCTGACTGCGGAACAGTTCTGATAAAAGCCTTGTCGCATATCGGTAGACTTAACGTCATACCGGACACAACCCAACCCGGTACGGAGGCAGGACTATGAATAAGCAACGTATTTTCATAACCGGAGGTACCGGGTTTATCGGCCAGGCGCTGATCGCACGCTGGCTGCAGCAGGGTCATCTGATTACCGTGCTCAGCCGGCGTCCGGAATGGGTGCAGAGGCACTGGCAGGGCAAGGTCGTTGCAGTGTCCGATTTTCAGCAGCTCAGCGGTTCCTTCGATGTGCTGGTCAATCTGGCGGGCGAAGGCATTGCTGACCGGCGCTGGAGCCGTGCACGCAAAGCGGAACTGTACGAAAGCCGGGTGGAGCTGACCCAGGCTCTGGTGCGCTGGGCAACACTGTCCGGACAGCGCTTCAAACGGGTGCTGAGCGGTTCCGCCATCGGTTATTACGGCGGCTTTGACGGCGCCGCTTCACCGGCACTGGATGAAACCGCAGACGCCGGTGATGACTTTGCGGCGCGCCTCTGTCGCGACTGGGAACAGGCCGCCGAGCCCTTGCAGGAGCTGACCGGGCGGCTGGTGTATCTGCGTACCGGTGTGGTGCTGGGCAGTCATGGCGGCATGCTGAAACGGCTGAAACTGCCTTTTTCGCTGGGGCTGGGTGGCGTTATCGGTGATGGCCGGCAGGTGCTGTCATGGATCTCGCTGGACGACTATTGCCGCGCGGTGGATTTTCTTCTCAGTGCGGATGTTTCCGGTCCGGTGAATATGACAAGCCCCAATCCTGAGACTAACCGCGCCTTTACCTCGGCGCTGGCGTCAGCATTAAAACGACCGGCGCTGTTGCCTATGCCTTCCTGTATGGCCAAAGCCGCGTTCGGAGAAATGAGCCTGCTGTTGCTGAAAGGGCAGAAAGTACTGCCGCAGCAGTTAACTCAGGCCGGATTTTCATTTCATGATGCGGATATAACCCCGTTGTTAGAGCGGGAATTTCACTCAGGTATCTACCAGGCAGGCGCCCGCTGAGGCGTCAGCCATCTGTTGATAAAAATAATTGTTACGTCATGTTTCTTCCTGTAACGCACCAAAAGATTGAC
The DNA here is from genome assembly GCA_002314145.1 of Thalassolituus sp. UBA1087. Classification (GTDB taxonomy): domain Bacteria; phylum Pseudomonadota; class Gammaproteobacteria; order Pseudomonadales; family Oceanobacteraceae; genus Venatoribacter. The sequence goes on from DCCG01000041.1 coordinate 22,910, forward strand.
GCCTGACATTCCTCCCAATTGATTGATTTTATTGGTATTTAGCGACGCTCATTAACTGAATTCTGACGCGACAGGAAAGTCTGTAGATTTCTGTTACCCGCGATTGCGGGAGTGCGTTCGGGCAACTAAACCTAACTTAGTCCCAGCGCTTTTAAACAGGTCAAAAACAGATGAGCATAAGCCGCCAAACAGTCGATCAGTACTTATACGAGTTTGATCAGAGTTATCAGGTCACCTACGTTAATTATTCAAGGGCTAACGAGTTAACCGATGCCCAGCTGCTGCTGACACTGGAACGTGGTTGCGAACGTAAGACCTTCGCTTTTTCCCAGCCGCATTTCAGCGATGTGGATAAAAATCTGATAGCCAGCCACGGGCTGTATATCGCCGCAATCAAGAGCTCGCCGCTGGCCCCTAACCGGGTAGAAGTCGGCGATATAGAAGGCGGGTTTTCTTACTTCAGTGCCAAGAACGTTAAGAATATCACCCCCACTGCCTGATTCCGGGCGGGCGTATCCGCCCAGCCGTTTTTCCGCCTTTGAGAGCAGTGATCTGCTCTCTTTTTTTGCCCGTAAATCCCCCGTCGTTGTTATCTGTCATGACAGGTTAGTCATAAATCACTATTCTTACGCCGGATACTGATTTTCGCCGGAGATTTCATGACAGACCAGATTTTCCTGATAGCCGCCTATGGCATGATTATTCTGCTCAGCCTGCTGGCTGTTATCACCATAGCCATCGCCGGCTGGGCGTTAACCGCATACATTATCGATGTGCGTCAGACCCGCCACACCGTGCGGCGAAATTTCCCGGTGATCGGCCGTTTCCGTTACTTCTTTGAACATCTGGGCGAGTTTTTCCGTCAGTACTTTTTTGCCATGGACCGGGAAGAAATGCCGTTTAACCGGGCTGAACGCAGCTGGGTATACCGGGCCGCGAAAAAGGTAAATACCACCATCTCGTTCGGCTCCACCCGCCATCTGGATCTGCCGGGGACGGTGATTTTTGTGAACAGCCCCTTCCCGGCACTGAAAACCGAATTCGCGGAGACTCAGCCCATTACCGTGGGCGAGTATTGTCGTACGCCATACACCACCAGTTCGCTGATCAATGTATCCGGCATGAGTTATGGCGCATTGTCGAAACCTGCGGTACAGGCACTCTCCCGTGGCGCGAAAAAAGCCGGTATCTGGATGAATACCGGAGAGGGCGGATTGTCGCCTTATCATCTGGAAGGTGGCTGCGACATCGTTTACCAGATAGGTACTGCAAAATACGGTGTGCGTAATGAACTGGGCGAACTGGATGAAGATAAACTGCACGCCATTGCTGCCCATGAGCAGGTGCGGATGTTTGAAATTAAACTCAGTCAGGGCGCCAAACCCGGTAAAGGCGGGATTCTGCCCGGCTCCAAAGTGACGGAGGAAATCGCGGCGATCCGTCATATTCCGGTCGGCCAGGATTCCATCAGCCCCAACGGCCACCCGGATATCCGCAGCGTGGATGATCTGCTGGACATGGTCGCCCGGGTGCGGGCGGTTACCGGTAAACCAACCGGTTTTAAAGCCGTGCTGGGCGATATCAACTGGATTCGCGATCTGTGTCGTGCCATTCAGACGCGCGGGGCAGAAAGTGCGCCGGACTTTATTACCCTGGATGGGGCTGAAGGCGGTACCGGCGCGGCGCCCCAGCCGCTGATGGATTACATGGGACTGCCGCTGGGGCAGGCATTGCCGATGCTGGTGGATGTGCTGGATGAATATAATCTGCGTCCGCGTATCCGGGTCATCAGTTCCGGAAAATTAATTACTCCGGACCGGGTTGCCTGGGCGTTGTGCGTGGGCGCTGACTTCGTCGTCACCGCGCGCGGCTTTATGTTTGCTCTGGGCTGCATTCAATCGTTCCAGTGTAATAAAAATACCTGCCCGACCGGGATTACGACGCACAACGCTCGGCTGCAGCGGGGACTGGTGCCGTCGGATAAAGCGGAGCGTGTCGCGCATTTTGTGGAAACCATGGAACAGGAAGTCGGGGTGATCGCCCATTCCTGTGGGGTGGATGAACCACGCAAACTGACGCGTCATCATGCGCGCATGGTTCAGCCGAATGGTGAGGCGAAACTTCTGTCGCAGTTATACGGCAGCAAGGATTTTCATCCCGGTAGTGAGATTCAGTTCAGCGAAGACTGAACGCGGCGGGCTGCGGCAGCAGCCCGCCATTATGCCATCATTTAATTAGCAGCCTGTGCCGAATGGATCAGGCGCTCTCCGATCTGTTCGCTGAATTCCTGCCATACCGGTTGCATACGCTGACGCCAGGCTTCCCTCTGTTCCGCTGTCAGAGTAATCAAACGGGTTTTGCCGGATGCCAGCACATTGTTTCTGTGACGTTCATTTTCTTCTGCCGCCGCTTTATTCACCGCGTAGGTCACCTCGGTAATGATATTTTCTAACTCGTAGCGGATGTGGTGCGGAATGCCGTACCAGAAGCGTGAATTGGTCACCAGCATGTAATCCAGTACGCCGTGGTTGGTTTCAGTAATATAGGGCTGTACCTGCTGCAGGTTTTTGCTATCAAAATTAGTCCAGGGGTTTTCTGCCCCCTGCACCTGGCCACTGGCTAACGCATCGAACATATCGGCATAAGCCAGCACCTCAGTGTTGGCGGTCAGTGCTTTGAACTGAGATTTCAGCACCGCGGAATCCTGAATCCGGAAGGTCAGTCCGGCGGCATCCGCTGGCTCGTTGAGAGGGCGGGTGGCTGACAGCTGTTTCATTCCATTGTGCCAGTATGCCAGGCCGACAATGTCTTTTTCGACCATGCTCAGCAGCAGCTTTTTGCCTTTGGCACGGCCCTGGAATTTGTCGACGGCCGCCAGATCATCAAACAGAAACGGCAGGTCAAAGATCTGCAGCTTGGGGGTATAGGCGCGGAATTTTGCCAATGACGGCGCGAGCATCTGAATGTCGTTGCGGCGCAGCGCTTCCAGACCATCGGTGTCGTTGTACAGTTCGGCTGCCGGGTGAATTTCAATGCTTACCTGGTCGCCCAGACGTTCTTTAACCAGCTGTTGCAGTAAAAGTGCGCCTTTGCCTTTTGGGGAGCTCTCACTGCTGACGTGAGAGAACCGTATAACAATGGGTTCATCGGCTGCCCGGACCGGGGCAGAAAGCAGTGTGGTAAAGACTGAACACAGAATGATCAGGGGCAGGTAGACTCGCTTCATAAAAGCTCCGCAGTGTTATTGCTTTTTTCTCAGAATAGGCGAGCTATTTAGGCACAGCTGAAAAATCCGATCAATACACTTTTAGTAGTCTAAGTATTTGTTTTTTATACGAAAAACGGGTGGAAATCCACCCGTTTAAGTGCCTTATTCCTGTGTTTGTGTCGTAAATAGAATTAATAAGTTTGGTCAGGCCGTATTTCAGAAGAAACAGTTATTAATTGGCCCGTTTCTGCATTAAAAATTGATAATACTACCAATAGAGAAAGCTTTCGGCGTGCCGCCATTCTGCGTTGCCAGTTCATCACCATGGGTACCGTCTACGCCCTGATAAGCGGCGTTGCGTTCGTTGTCGGTCTGGGTATACATGGCGTAAATCCGGGTCGATGCTGACAGCGGTTTTTCGATGCCCAGGGATACCATGACTGCGCCACTGTCGCTGACATCCGCGTAATCATCGGCCGCCATAATCTGACCCAGATATCTGAATCCGGCGACCGCATAACGGGCCTGCACAGCAATGGCATTGCGGTCCATTTCACCGGCGTCACCGTTGTTCAGGGTATGGTCAATGCTTTCCACAATCACGGCCGTGGTCAGCTGGCCGGCGGTTTCCTTCCACAATGCGCGCACAGCATTCACTTCACCCGGGGTGCCACCAATGCTCAGGTTAGCCCAGTGATCCCAGGCAAAGGCAAAAATACGCTGCGCAGATTTCCATTCTGCTGCCAGGGCGAACATCTCCCGCTTGTTGTTATCGACCCGTCCGGACGATTTGACGGCATCGGGCGAATACTGTGCCTGTAATTCCAGCCGGCTGTCCGACAGGGGCAGGTAATAGCGGCCGAGGATCATATTTTCAGCGCGGATGTCCATCTGATTTCCGTGGATAGCACCGGCCCCCAGAATGGCACCGCGGTCAGCAACCGAATGTTTTAACAGCGAGTGGCGCAATGCCAGACTTTTGAACAGTGAATCATGACGCCCGGCCAGCACAGTCCACTGCGCTGTTCTGAGCCCGGCGAAGCTGTTGCGGGTGTTCAGGGTGTCGTTACTTTTACCGTCCGGATTAACGTTCTGTTCCAGCTGGTACACCGCACTGAGGCCGCTGATGTCCGTACTTATTTCACCGCGCACGCCCAGTTTGGAAGAATTAAACGACAGGCTTGTATCACCGGCCGAGAGTTTATCGTCCGGGTCGGCGTCAGCCAGCGTTTGGCTGACATCCGAATCCAGGTAATCCAGCGAAGGATGCAGGGTGCCGTATATCTCCAGCTGCTTGCCGACCACCTCCAGCGCCTGGCCCGGTGCGCTGCTGACAGTCAGTGTCAGAATACAGAGTGTCAGTGGTAAACGCCGGCGAAATACCCGTACGGCGGGAATGGTCAAAGTTGATAAATTCATAATGAGGGTTCTCCTGAAAGCTATAAACCGGTATAAAAAGCGTTATGTAGTGTTCTATATAGCGAATGATATCCGAAGGATATCTGTCAATCAGACTTAATGCCCCGGAGGTTCCGGAAATGACAAACAGGACGAATAACACACTGACAAAACGACTGATGCTGACGGTGCTGATGGTGCTGTCGGTTCAGGTAAACGCGGGCGAAGTGATGGTCGCTGTGGCGGCCAACTTCACCGCACCAATGAAAGAAATTGCTGCGCAGTTTGAGCAGGCCACCGGCCACAAAGCGACGCTGGCGTTTGGCTCGTCGGGTAAATTTCTGGCGCAGATTCAGAATGGCGCCCCTTTTGACGTTTTTCTGTCCGCCGATCAGGCAAAACCCATCAGGCTGGAAGACGCGGGCACGGCGGTCACTGGCAGCCGTTTTACTTATGCGCAGGGCGGACTGGCATTGTGGAGTGCGGAGGATGGTCAGGCGCCGAAGCAACGGCTGGAGGCCGGGTCCTTTAAAAAACTGGCGCTGGCAAATCCGAGACTGGCACCTTACGGTGAAGCGGCCGTGCAGACCTTACAGCATATGCATCTGGAAGCGGAAACCAAAAGCCGCTGGGTGATGGGCGAAAATATCAGCCAGACCTGGCAGTTTGCGGCGACGGGCAATGCTCAGCTGGGCTTTGTGGCGATGTCGCAGATTATGGCGGACGGTCAGGTCAAATCCGGCAGCGCCTGGATTATTCCATCCGATTATTATCAACCCATACGTCAGGATGCGGTATTGCTGAAAAAAGGTCAGGGCAATCCGGCGGCGGATGCGCTGCTGAAATATCTGCAGACGGACGCCGTCGCCACCCTGATTGCCCGCTACGGTTACAGCCGCAACTAGCGGGTATTTCCATGCTGAGTGAAGCGGATCTGCATGCTGTCTGGCTGACGCTGAAACTGGCGACGGTGGTCACCCTGTTGCTGCTGATGCTGGGGATTCCACTGGCCTGGTGGCTGGCACGTACCCGCTCTCGCTGGCGGGGCGCGGTCTCCGCTCTGGTGGTTTAACCGCTGACCGGACGCTGTCCGTTATCAGGCTTCAACCAATAACATCACGCTGGATGATTTGAAAAATGCAGACACAGAGTCACCGGCCTGCAGGGCCATTTTTTCAGCGCTGCCATTGGTCATGCTGAGACTGAGTGATTTACAGTCGCCGATATCCAGCACCACATCGCAATTCACGGCGCCGGGGATAACCCGTTTGATCACGCCGCTGAGCTGGTTACGCGCACTGACCTTCAGATCATGGCTGCGGCTGAGCATGATGGCACTGGCTTCTACCAGGGCAATCACGCGTACATCCGGTTCCAGTCCCAGTGCCAGGCAGCTTTCATCACTGATGATGGCGATCAGCTCACGATGTTCTGAAATGCGGATATGAACTTCATTGTTGACCGTGCCCGGAATAATCCGGCTGATCATTCCACGGAACTGATTGCGGACACTGGTTTTCAGGGTGCCGCCGGTCATAAAGTCGGCGACGTCGGTCAAGGAATGCACTTTGCGGCTCAGCTGTTGCAGAAATGCCTGATGTTCTTTCTGCATTGCCTCAAAGCCACGCACGATGCCTTTGCCATATTCGGTCAATAAGGTGCCCCCGCCCTGCGCGCCGCCGGCGGCCCGCTCAACCAGCGGCCGGGGAGCCATATTATTAATGGCGTCTACCCGTTCCCAGGCGGTTTTATAACTGATACCCACCTGTTTGGCAGCCGCTGAAATGGACCCGCTGTCGTCGATTGCACGCAGCAGATGAACCTGATCCGCGGCAAACGCTGACTGGCTGTCGTTGAGCCACAGACTGCCCTGCAGGCCATCGGGTTGTGGTTGTTTTTTGCGTGCCATCGTTCCTTTAATCGTTCCTGTACCGTGCGGGTTACTGGCCGTATTTTACTCCCCCGCCGCGGGCAGGGCTATGTGCCGTTCAGACGCAGGTGGCAGCCGCGGAAAATGCTCAGATAAAGGGCTGACAAACTGAGCAGAGTCGCTGGCGTATATCAGTATTTATTCTAGGTTTAGATAAACCTGTCAATAACTATCGCCCTGCGTCTGTGGGGACGGAGATCACAGCATGAAACTCTTCCGCCGGAGCCAGCCAGAGGCCCCTGGCTGGCCTTTGTTGTTGGAGAACGCTGACTGGGACGCCCTGCAACAGAGTCACGACCTGCCGCCCGCACTGCAGCAACTGCTGCATGAACGTGAGGCCGCGCGTGAGTTACAGGGGCTGGTTAATGAACTGCCCGCGATGATGCAGCGCATCCGTCATCTGCAGCAGCATCTGCAGAGTGGTCTGGAAGCGCTGGACGGCAGTCTGGGCGAAATCAATGACCGTACGTCGGACCAGCACAGGTTTGTAGATGAGACCCAGCGTCACCTGGCCGAAGGGGATCACCAGAGTCAGCGACTGCGCAGCGAAATGGAGCAGAAGCTGAAAGAGGTCCATGAGTTTTTTTCCTCCCGCTTTGCTGAGCTGCAGGCGCAGCTGAAAGAAAAAGCGGAACATTCGCGGGCGGTGATCGACACCATTGATTCCATTGGCCAGACCGTGCATCTGTTGTCACTGAATGCCACCATCGAAGCGGCCCATGCCGGCGACGCCGGGCGCGGTTTCGTGGTAGTGGCCAATGAAGTGCGCAACCTGGCCATGCAGACCCGGGAAAGTGCCAAAGAAGCCTTTGAACAGATTGATTTAAGCCAGATAGAAAACCAGCTGGTGGCGCTGCTGGATCAGTCTGAAACCGAGCTGGGTTCGCTGAACGAGCGGGTTGCCGGCGCCATGACATCACTGACCGATCTGCTGGGTTCCATGCATGAACACCTGGAGGAAATCGAAGGCAATAACCGTGTGATTCAGGCCACGGTGGAGCTCAGTGATACCACCCGTTCGCGCATGCACAACCGCAGTGACTGGACTGTCAGACTGAGCGAAGAGCTGCAGGGCCTGCTCAGTATGGATATGGAAAACCCGCAACCGGCGCGCAACAGTTTTAACGATCTGCGTAAAACCGAATACTTACCCGCCAGCCATGAAGATCATCTGGCCCGCATCCGCGCCCGTGGCGAAATCCGGGTGGCAATTGAGCCTAAATTCGTCGGCGTCTCGTTTCACCCGGATCACGGCGATGAACTGCAGGGGTTTGATGCCGATATGGCGCGCGCATTTGCCCGCTATCTGGGAGTGAAATGTACCTTTATCGAGCACCCGTGGGATCTCTGTACCCAGCTGCTGGATTGTGGTGCCGGGCGCGGTGAACCGCCCGCCGACCTGATGTGGAGTGCGCTGCCACCGGACCCTGGGTATGAGGATCTGGCGTTCTCCATTCCCTACCTGTTTCTGCCGTATGTGCTGGCACGGCGCAAAGGCGATGAGCAGATTAAGGGTGTGCAGTGCCTGGAGGGTAAGGTGCTGGGCTGTATCAATGATCCGGCGGCGTTCGCAACGCTGGAAGAAGCCGGGCTGCGCTGGCGCGCCAATAAAAACCGCTCCGGCGGCAAAGTGGAGTTGGGCAACTTACTGGCTTACACCGACCAGAGCTGGATTCATGATGCGCTGGCGAAAGGCGTGGTGGATGCATTTGCGGTGGATCTGCCTATTTATTACTGGGCCTGTGAAAACCCGCAAAGCCCCTGGTACGGGCAACTGGAAGTCCTGCCCGATAATCTGGCCAGCAGTCTGTGGGAATACACGGTCGGGGTGAAAGCGGAAGCCGAAAATTACACGCTGCTGAAAACAGTGAATGAATTTATCCGTGAGTTCGGCGCCACAGAAGAATATACCCAGTTGTGCCAGCAATGGGTTGGCGGCAATTATCAGGTGGCGAACTGGCAGCCGATGGAAGGTGTGGCAGACGAAAGTACCTTGCAGAAACAGTTTGAGGCATCGCGCTGAGCGGGATGCCTCTGCGGCGCTGTTCAGCTAAGCGGCTGCTCCACAGACTGCAGGCGATTGGCACCCGCTTGTGTGCGGTAACTGCGGCCATGATGGTATGCCGCTGACGGAGTCAGAATCTGTGGTACATAGTACCAGTCTGACTGAGCCATTTCGGGTGTGCAGGTCACCAGCATAAAGCCATGCTGACGCAGTTCTGCGTATTTAATATGCGGGCTGCCGGCCATAATCGTAGCGGCGCCGGTTTCCGCAATCACCGGTGGAAAACCGGGCGAGGTCACCGATGGTGTCACAAACTCCACGGCCAGCGAGCCTTCGCCGCTGTGGCGGTTATAGTGATCCGTGTCGTAAGGGTTATCGCTCAGATCCGAAGCGAACGAGGTGTGTACGTCGCCGGTCAGCACCACGACGTTATCAATCCGGTTATCGCGGATGGTGGCCAGTAAGCGGTCACGGTTGGCGGCGTAGCCGTCCCAGCTGTCGAGCCACAGCGACGCACCGCCGCCAAAATGATCCGGCAGATCGATAAAGTAGCGCTGTGCCATCATGACCTGCTGACCCAGCAGTTTCCAGCGGGCTGTGCTGTTCTGCAGTTTGGTATACAGCCAGGCTTCCTGTTCAAACCCCAGCAGGGTACGGTTGCTGTCTTTGGCTTCTGCCTGCTTATCACTGCCGGCGGGCTGTACCACCCGGCCTTCAATACGGGTATCCAGCATCAGCAGATCGACCAGATTACCGTAGCTCAGTGTGCGGGTAATGCTGTCATCAAAGTTTTCCCGGATCGGCATCCACTCGAAATAGGCTTTTTTGGCGGCCGCCATACGCGTCTGCCAGTCGCCTTCACTGTCATCATGATTTTCAGCGCCGTTGAGCCAGGCATCGTTGGCAAATTCGTGGTCGTCCCAGACGGTAATAAAGGGATGGCGGCGGTGTACGGCCTGCAGGTCATCATCCAGTTTGTACAGCGCATGACGGCGGCGGTAATCGGATAAAGAAACAATTTCATGGGCCGGTGCCAGACCGCGCTCGCCGCGCAGTGATGCTTCGCCATAGGCATCCTGTGCGTATTCATACAGATAATCACCCAGATGCAGAATGGCATCCAGATCATCGCGGCCAGCCAGTGCCCGGTACACATTAAAGTAGCCATGGGCGTAGCTGGAGCAGGACACCACAGCAAAACGGGCCTGATCAATATCGCCTTCAGGGGCGGTGCGGGTGCGGCCTGTCGGTGAGGTGACGTTGTCCACGCGGAACTGATAAAAGTAGGTGGTGGCCGGACTCAGGCCGGTGACGTCAACCTTCACGGTGTAGTCGCGGCTGGCATGGGTCACGAAGGTACCGGAGGACACGACGTCGGTCATATTCTCATCCAGTGCAACCTGCCAGTGAACGGTCACCGGCATGACAACATCGGGCTGGAAATGCGTCCACAGAATAACGCGGTCCTGGCGCGGGTCGCCGCTGGCCACGCCATAGTTAAACGCGCCCGGGCTGATATCGTCGTTGACTCTGACATCACTCATCGCCAGGTTCAGTGGTGAATAACCCAGTGAACAGACACCGGCAACGCCGGCGCTGGTACCAGAGATAAATTTTCTGCGGCTGATTTTCATAGCAGCTTCCTTACTTGTCGGGTGAGAAAGCTCCTATGCTGGGAAGTCGCTGTGTCAGCGCGGTGACAGTTTGTTGAAAGCTTTGTAGCCGTTTTTTTACAGTGCTGTTTACCACTCAATGCCGGGCTGGGCTTTTACTCCGGCTTTAAAGGCATGTTTTTCCATTTTCATATCAGTCACCGTGTCGGCGATATCGCGCAGCGCGGTGGGGGCGCCACGGCCGGTCAGAATGACGTTCTGTTCAGCCGGGCGGTTGCGCAGAGCGGTTTCCAGCGTTGCAAAATCGAGCAGCTCATACGCCAGCATATAGGTGATTTCGTCCAGCATAACGGTTTTTAATGCCGGGTCTTTCAGCATCGCTTCGGCTTTTGGCCACACCTGATCAAACGCCTGCTGATCCTGTTCGCGGTTCTGCGTTTCCCAGGTAAAGCCGGAGCCCATGACCTCAATACTCAGACCGGGCAGCGTCGACAGTATTTTACTTTCACCACAATCCCAGGTGCCTTTAATAAACTGCACCAGACCGGCTTTATAACCGTGACCCAGAGTACGGATCAGGGTGCCAAATCCTGAGCTGCTTTTACCTTTCCCGGTGCCGGTGAGAACAATAATGACACCTCGCTCTTCCTGAGCCCGTTCGATAGCGGAGTCTACTTTTTCTTTGTATTTCTGCATTTTCTGCTGATGTTTTTCGTGCTCAGTCGTCATGTTAATGGCCTTTTGGGATATCGGAACAGCGGGACTTACTATACGTGAAAGAGCCTTGTCGCGGTAATCCGCCTGCGTCTGTTCAGCGTGCGACTTTGTGTCGTTATAAGACACAGCCTCATTCCTAAGAATGAGAACACGAAACCTATTGATGTATCAATTCGGGCCACGGTTACATAACTCACACAGATTTGCACTTACATCGTCAGGGGGGATAAAAGTGGCTGGTCTATCATTATGTCACTGTCGCAGGTTTACCCGGTGAACCTCCGCAGCAGGGTATGTGTGATATGACTGCCAGAGAACAATAAAGCCGGAATAACGGGTAGATAAAACGTATGTTCAAAGCCTTAATGTGGCCTGCAATCAGGCTGATGTCACAACTGAGTTATGCGGCGAAATTTTCGCTGATCAGTTTACTGTTTGTGGTTCCCCTGGCGGTACTCAGTGCACAGGTATTTTTATCGGCTTTTGAATCGGTGAATAAAACCGAACAGGAACTGGCGGGACTGACTACCTCACAGGCCTTACTGGCCTATGCCCGTAAACTGGAAAACTTCCGTGACCTGGGCTCAGTGGCTACCCATAAAAGCAATGACGACCTGCATCAGAAAGCCAGTGATATGATTCAGCGTCTGCCTCAGGAAGCAAAAGGGTTAGCCGACAGCGCGGAAAACAGCCAGCTGCAGAAATGGCTGAACGACTGGAACGATAAATTTCTGCCACGACTGAAAATCTCCGGTGAGCATCGACAGCCAACCTTCCGTGATCAATATAAATACTATCAGATGGCCGTGGATGAATATTATCTGGTGGTGCGTCAGTATATGCAGCAGCAGAGAATATCACTGGATTCCGATGCTGATATTCAGCGCCTCATCGGCATGCTGAATGTCATGCCCGATATCCGTGCCAAAACCGGGCTGGCGCATGGGGCCGGGATTTATGCATTTACCGAACAGTATCTGCAGTCTGCAACCTATGACCTTATGAATGCCAGCTATGACCAGCTGTTAGCGGCTGAACCGGACGTGGAGTTTCTGCTTAGCAACGCCGGTACGCTGGCGACGTCTGTACTGACCCGGAATGCCGGTGAAATCAGAACGCTGCTTGAGACCATGCGGAATAAAATCGATGAAGAAATTATTCTGGCAGAGTCCATTGACGGCAGCTGGCAGGAATATGACCGCTGGTATCAGCAACAGACAGATGTACTGGATACTCTGGAACAGCAGATTTTTCCGTTAATCTCAGACAAACTCAATCAGCGCTTATCCGCCCAGAAAGATCGTATTGTGATGCTGGCTGCGGTGCTGATCGTGGTACTGAGTGTGGTGGTTTATCTGTACCTGGCGTTTTATATGTCGGTGCGTTACACCATTAAACGTTTTGCCAGTGCCGCCCGAGAAATTGCGGGCGGTAATCTGACCCATGAAATCCGCTTCAGCGGCAAGGATGAAATGGGACAGATGCGGGATGCCTTTAATGAAATGATCGCCAATATCCGCGCTACCTTAGCCGCGGTAAAAGATACATCGGAAGCCGTCAGTAAAAACGTCAATGAAGTGGAAGGCATTGCTAACCGCAGCCGGGAAGCTGTGGGTATTCAGCTCGATCAGACGGAAGAAGTCTCACGTATTATCAGCGCGATGGCAGAGCGCGCCGGCGTTGTGGTACAGCTGGCCGGTGAAGCTGAAAGCGCCGTGGATAATGGCCAGCAGAAATCCAATCAGGCTGATCAGGTAGTCACCTGGGTGATGGATCAGGTGCGCGGGCTGTCGCAGGAAATGACCAATTCCGTGAATGCCGTTAACCGGCTGGCGGAGAACTCGACCAGTATCAGCAGTATTCTGGAAACCATCAAAGGTATTGCGGAACAAACCAATCTGCTGGCACTGAACGCCGCGATTGAAGCCGCGCGTGCCGGTGAACAGGGCCGTGGTTTTGCCGTGGTCGCCGACGAGGTACGTACTCTGGCCAGCCGGACTCAGGGATCAGCCCGGGAAATTGAAGAACTGATCAGTGAAGTACAGAAAAATATTGTCAGTGCGGTTGATACAATGGAGGTTAACCGCAGCATGGTTGATAAAACAGTTGAAAGCTCCGGTGAAGTCAGCACTACACTGCATGAAATCCAGACCAGTATGAATAATATACGGGAAAAAGCCGGTGGTATTGTTGGCAGTGCTAATGAACAGCAGCAGAGTGCGGCTGATCTTGAAAACAATCTGGCGGCTATCCGCAACAGTGGTGAGCAGACCTCTGCCAACGCCGAAGGCACTGTGCAGGCCGTTCGTTCAACACAACAGATCAGTGATGATCTGGCGCAGCGGGTGAAACAATTCCGTGTGTAACATTTCAGCACTGGTTTAATCCGGTCTGATATAAAAAGCCTGCTGTTAGCAGGCTTTTTTTAATACCGTCAGGAACCTTTGGTATGACGACTGCGCCAGTAAATTTCCTGGCCATTATTGCGTCTTGCCAGCACCCGTGCCATAACAAACATCAGATCAGAAAGACGATTGATGTAACGCAGTCCAAGGGTGTTTACATCTTCCGTCTCTGCCAGTGCAACCAGTGAGCGCTCGGCCCGCCGACAAACCGTCCGCGCCATATGCGCATGGGACGCCGGAATATTGCCACCGGGCAGAATAAAATCTTTCAGCGGTGGCAAAGTTTCGTTCAGTGCTTCCAGGTTATCTTCAATATCCTGCAACAGATGTTCGCTCAGGGCATCAAAACCGGGGACAGAAAGCTCTCCCCCCAGATCAAACAGGTCGTGTTGAATCTGATTGAGCAATGGCTGGAGTTCATCAGTATCACTCAGATGGGCCCGCAGCAGGCCCATCCAGGAGTTCAGTTCGTCCACATCGCCGATGGCCTGTACCCGCGGACTGTCTTTGCTGACCCGTGAGCCATCCCCCAGGCCGGTTTCGCCTTTGTCACCTGTTTTGGTTGCGATTTTTGATAAACGATTGCCCATAACAATGACCTGTTATTCCTGATTATCAACAAAGCTGATGCCGATCGGATCCAGGTTGGTTTCCACGCTGTCGACAATGGAATAGTCGGCTGGTGAAATATGCAGTACAGCGGAGCTGCTGTTGCCGTCATTCCCCCGGCCTAACCAAAGATCGCCGGCAGGACCAGTGGTAATAAAGCTGATATATATACCAGAAAAATCTTCCAGCGTGGTCAGGCTGCCATCAGTGTTCACTATGGCAAGGGCGTTATCCTGCCAGCCGTTATAGACTACGACGAAAACTTTACCGCCAGCTACGGCGACATCACTGATACTGGTAGAGGTAACAGCCGGGTTGTATACAGTTTCTTGTGCATAGTTGTTCATATCGATTCTGACCAGCCCACCGCTATAAGAACCATCGTAGGTGATCCCCTGAATATAAAGGGCGTTATCTGCAGTGGCGATGTTAATCGGGTTGGTAATATCCAGTTCGATACCATTCAGACCGGCATTATCAACGTCAGTATCCACTTCCTGATAGGTTTCCGTATTGAACACGGCAACATAGGGAGCGCGTTCGTAGGCATAACCATCGTTCTCGTTGCCCAGGCGCTGCAGGGTGATAAAAGCTTTGTCGTCGTACAGAGCGACATCGTCCATTTCGGGATACGGCGTTACGGTATCATCACTGCTGTGGTAAGCACTGAGATCAATTTCACCGACTTTAAAACCGGCAGCATTATCCGCTTCCGGGTTGACGATCCAGGCAGATGTCTGACCGTAACGGGTCAGAAGGGCGCGCTGGTCAGAGATAAATGCCATGGCGTGTACGTTGGAGCTGGACACCTGATCGTCGTCTAACAGGGAGTAACCATTGCTTCCGTAGTAGTTGGCGTTGGGTTGAGCAGGTTCATATTTACTGATGTTATCGATACCGTCACGACCAATATACCAGTAATAGCCATTATGACTGGCAGTAAAGTAATCGGTGGCAACGTCAGCGTAATAACCCTGAGTAATATTGCTCAGATCTGCAGCATCGGCCAGAGCAACTTCTGATCCGGATCCATAAACCGCTTCCGTGATCACAGCGGTATAATCGGTAATGTCGATAGAATCCGGAGAGCTGCTTGATGAGCCACCACAACCGGTCAGAATGGCTGCTGCAACAGCAAGTGACAATGGATAAATTCTGTTCATTAATATCACCATGAGTAGTCAATTTTTACGGAATAGTTCCGACCCGGAACCGGGTAGTTGTAGAAATCTGAGAGCTGGTTGTCGGTCAGGTTAAAGGCATTAAACTGCAGTCTGAAGTTCTGCAGCTGATAGAAAATATTCCAGTCGATCTGATTTTTCTCGCCGATCGGAAGGCGATTGCTGGATTCATAAAATCCGCCACTCTGCAGTAGCCACGCCAGCGATGTACTTATCTTGCCGTGTTGGTAAGTCAGGCTGTAATAGTTATCCCAGGTACGCTGATTCGGTACACGTTTGCCAACAAAAAAGTCCCGGCTGTGTTCTGCAATTGTGTGCCGGTGCCAGCCACTGTTGCCGTTGAGGGTCAGGTTATGGGTTAAGTCGATACTCATATTGAGTTCAACACCACGATGGTTGGTCTGCGCCAGGTTCTGATATTTGATCACGCCACGGCTGTCAGCACTGGCGACGATGGCATCATCACGTACACGCTGATACGCAGACAGACTGTATTCACCATAAGCACTGGTTATACGCCATACGGCATCTATGCCTTTGGAGGTTTCGGATTTCAGGTCCGGATTGCCTTCAGTTAATCCCCGGTCGCCGAATAATTCCTGAGTCGAAACCGGGCGCACCTGACGGCTGATTAATACATCGAGCTGGTTATTGTCGTTCAGGCGGAAGTTTACGCCGGCATCGCCAGTGGTAAACCGCTCGTTTGCACGTTGATCAGAAATCCCGTAATGATTCTGTTGGGTATCACTGAACTTCACCACGCTCAACTGGCCATTGAGCATAATTGCATCGTTAATATGCCCGCTGACACGATCCCCCAGTTGATACTGTCGGCGCTGATAGTCATAAGGGCAACCGGAACCGGTCAGACAATTAAGTTCGACAGTCGCATCACTGATCAGAGCGAAGTCGGATTCGGTGGTTTCTGAGCGTACAGATAACGTCAGCAGGTTACTGATATTGCCTGCGTCTGAGTGATGATTAATACGCAGAACCGTGCCTTTGGTGCGGTAATAATTCTTCTGCCGGCCAAGACCAATATTGTCACCCTGATCATCGTAGGTTTCGTTCAGCGTATAAACGCTGGTAATGATGTCGGTCTGCTGTTGTTGTGAATAGGGAATATTCAGGCGCAGCGACAGGCGGTTATCTTCGCTGGCAAAATAAGCGTCGTTTTGTGGGATATTACGCAGGCCGGGTAATTCACGCCGTTTTTTCTGATACTGATAAACCACTGACGGTTTAATCCTGGTATTGCCGGTGTAGTCGGCACGTAACAGTGCCATTCTGTGATCGGCAGCATTATTCAGGCGTTTTTCAGTGCTGCTCTCATTGGGATTATTAAACGCGTTGATATCGGTTTTGGTATCAAAGTCATTTTCCGCTTCCATCCAGTCCGCCGCGGCGAAAAATCGCCAGGCGTTATTCTGATACTGCTGCCACACTCCGGCGGAATAATAACCATAACTGCCGATGCTGGTATAAGCGTGGCCGGATGCAGGGGTGTCGAAATGATCTTTTGAACGAAGATGTATGGTGCCACCAATGGCCGTCGGTGCCAGTTCTGCCGGTGCGACACCACGGTAAATATCAATGCTGCCTAATGCAGAAAGCCCGACACTGGGCAATTCACCTTCGGAATTATTCAGCGACGTTAATGGAATACCATCCCAGACAATCTGTAATTGCTTACCGCTGGCGCCACGTATACTTGGGTAAGAAAACTGACCACGGCCACCAAGCTGGCGCACCTGAATACCGGCCTGCTGCTGCAGAATATCTTCCAGTTGATGATCTCCGGCATTATCAGCGCTGAGATCAACACGGCTATGTGAACCGGGCAGATCCACTGGTGACACTTCCGGGGAGCGTTGGCCAAGCGTTTCAACGGGTGCCAGCCGGGTTGTCTCTGTGCTGCTGGCAGGCTCTGGTGCATCAGCGAATGACAGGCGCGGAAATAACAGCGCCGGGAACAGCAGAGCAAATGGCAGTATGTTCGCTTGAGTCAGGATTTTCATTCAGCCGCGTATTAATGATTACGGCAGCAGGAGGAAGACACAATCCGGGCAGGGTGCTCAGGCAGCATGCAGCG
Organism: Thalassolituus sp. UBA1087; assembly: GCA_002314145.1. GTDB lineage: Bacteria > Pseudomonadota > Gammaproteobacteria > Pseudomonadales > Oceanobacteraceae > Venatoribacter. The sequence continues at coordinate 40,068 of DCCG01000041.1, forward strand.
TGTATGTCTTCGTCGCCCACCGCAACGTCAGTTAACTTTATTCAGGCCGGTATCCGGGCTGACGACCCGACTCATCAGAGTCTCTGCTGACGCCTTCCCGCACTTTTAAAATCGCGCAGTGGCATCTGGTCAGCAGTGTGGTCGATCACCGTTGCGGGGGCAGCGCTGGGTTTGCCGTTGTTCTGTGGATGAGAACAGTAACGCACCAGTCTTCCCGTTTAACTCATCAGCAGAAAGCATCAGAGCACCTGATCGCTGGCGAGACTATAGACTTGTGGAGAGGTGGTCAAGATTGGGCTGCTTAAATATCGCGTATGTCATGTTGCAAAGCTTCACTGTCGGCTTTGCGTGGTAAGCGTATTTCAAAGCCTGCGCCTCCTGAGGAGGAGGTGAAATAACGGATTTTGCCCTGATGATGGCTGGTGATGATAAGCCAGGAAATAAACAGCCCCAGCCCGGTTCCGGTACCCACTTCTTTGGTCGTGTAAAAAGGTTCAAAAATGTGCGAGACAGTGCCTGGCGGTATCCCGGGGCCGTTGTCTTCGACGCTGAGTACAGCCTGGTCTCCCTGATATATAGCGCTGATTTTTATCTGCGCTTTCCATTGTGGTTGTAACACCTGTTGCCCGGCCTGATGACTTTGCAGAGCCTGGCCGGCATTAACAATCAGGTTCAGCAATACCTGCTCCATTTCTCCGGTCAGGATTTCAGCGATCACCGGATGTGCGGTCGGCTGAAAATCCACATGAACATTGCGCAGGCTCTGCTCGCCCAGTGCAATGGTGAGAGAGTCGGCGATCAGAGAATTCAGGTCGCAGGCTTGTTTCTGATTCTGACCGGTACGGGAGAACCTCAGCATATTGGTCACAATATCGGCGGCACGCTCACCGGCCTGCTGAATGTTATCCATAAACTGGTTGATGCTTCTGTCCTGCAGATAGTGGCTGAGATTCTCCAGCGGCAGGTGGTGTTTAGCCGCTGCCTCTTCATTGGCTTTCAAACCTGGCTGCAGACGCCGGCGTATGTTCTGCAGGTTTTGCAGGATGGCGCCCAGCGGATTGTTGATTTCGTGCGCAACCCCGGCCGCCAGACCCGCAACAGTGGCCATTTTTTCACTCTGGACCATTTTTTCTTCCAGCTGCTGGCGCTGGGTTTCATCGTCGATGCGCAGCACCTGACGGGCCTGTTGCTGGCCTGTCAGGGGGTAGAGAATCAGGTCAAACACGGTGCCGGAATGAAAGCTGCCAATAGCGAAACGCTCCCGGGTGCGGATGCCGGCGCTGGTGTCCAGTAATTCATCGCGTAAGGTTTCAAGCTCAGGGATAAAATGAAACAGCAGCTTACCGTTAAGCTGTTGATGCGGCTGTTCCAGCCAGTCGCCGGCCAGCTCATTGCACTGAATAATATGCAGGCTTTCATCAAGAACAAACAGGGCGGACGGCATGGCGTTAATCACATCGTCGAGCAGGAACTGAGTATTGGTGAGCTGGGTTTCAATGCCACGGCGTACGGCAATTTCCTGTGCCAGGTGTTCATTGCTCTGGCGGGTTTCCGTTGACAGACGAATTGCCCGCTGACGCGCGCTTTCGGCCTGTTCATGGGCCTGAGTCAGTTTCTGAGTGCGCTGCTGATGCTGCCAGAGCAAATCATTGATGGCGCGGATCAGGGGCTGGTAATCCGGGTCGGCATTGGCGATATAGTGATGTTGCCCCTGACTGGCACTGCCTGAAGCCTGTTCAACGCTCTGCACCAGCTGCCGGTAGGGGCGTCTCTGCCAACGGCGTGTGGCGGCGTACAGAATAAAAATCAGCAGGGCGGAAATGCAGACCACAAACAGACTGGTGGTGAGGGTGTCGTGCAGAAAAAAGCCGGACAGAGAAACATCGTTGACCAGTACCAGTTGCATCGGGCCCCGGGGCGAAGATAACGCATAGCGGTAACGGTCATCCTGTGCCTGGTCTGTCTCTGCGGGTTTGGCAGCCAGTTGCGCCTGCAGACGTGGTGCCCCGCGATAACTGTGCAGCAGGCGCTGACCCTCGCCATTGTAGAGGGCCGCTTCGCGTATCTGATAATGGTGAATCACCTGATCCAGGCTGGTTTGTATGGCATCCGGATCAGAAGGGGAGGCTTTCAGCTGCGTCTGAATCAGCCCGGCGACCGTGTCGTTCAGCACAGGTACCAGATGTTCACGTCCGACCCGTTCCGCCGCCAGAATATAAGCCAGCGTAGTGATCAGAATGATCAGAGCACACACCGCAACAGTAGTGAGCATGATTTTCTGTCTGATCAGCAGCATATCCTCAGGCTCCGTATTGATTCAGGGGGTATGTGCGGCTCCACTTTCGCCGGTCTGGTGGTACAGGTCAGCGGTCAGCGGCAGTTCTGTGCCTTGCTGTCGTGCCTGATGCAGCAGATAGCCGCTGATCCAGGGCAGCTCAGTAGGGCGCCCGGCCAGAATGTCCTGATAGGTTGATGACCGGTTAGCGGCCGTGGTCTGCGCGACCATTGCCGCCGTCTGTGCCAGCGGTTCCGGCAGGTACCAGTTCAGCTGATGGTAAAAATGATCGATTTCCTGCGCCAGTGCCTGCAGCTGCGGCAAATACCGCGGGTCCGATACCAGCTCACCGTTAGGGCACTGCAATACCGCCGTCAGAGGGTTGATGACCGCATTGATGGCCAGTTTTATGCGCATGGGGCGCAGGATATCCGTCAGGCCGGTGATGCCCGGAGGGAGTTCAGGTGGGATTTCCGCGCTCCCGGTCTGGTCCGCCGGCGGGCTGTCCCCGGGCCAGAGTCCGGCCTTGGTGGAGCCGTTGCCGGCGTGCACTACCAGTGGTGTATGGTCTTCTTCGGTACGATAGGCCCCGTGTGTGGAAACCGCGGCCCAGAGTTCGCACGGCAGTCCGGCAGTCGCCAGCCAGTCAGCACAGTTCTGTTGCTGGCCCATACCGTTCTGCAGCAGCATGATGCGTTTCACCGCTGGCAGGTAATCCTGCCAGCTCTGCAGTGCGCTCAGCGTATCGGCCGCTTTGGTGGTGACCACTAACCAGTCCAGCGTCTGGCCCTGCCAGGGGGGAATGTTCAGTACCTGGCGGTCACCCGCCAGGGTTTTAATCCGCACACAGGTCTTCTGGCCACGCTGTCTGGGCAGCCCGAAAAGGTGCTGGCTGGCCCAGTGTAAAGCCATGACCGAGCCAATGGCGCCGGTGCCAAGCAGGCCAATACTGAGCGGCTTATTTGTGTTTGTCATGGGGGGATTATGGCAGTCACTGAGGCTGCTGTAACCAAGCGGCAGGCAGATTCAGTATGATCGCCCGCGTACGGGCGTTGTTTCAGGAATGCAGGTTAACCACCTGACCACTGGCCTGGGGGTCTGTGGTCTCCGGGGTTTCGGCCTTTACTGCATCGGACTCTGCGCTGTCGCCGCCCGGTGTCTGTGCCTCGTCCGCGGATGGCGTCTGTGTGGTTGTTGGCGCCGGACTGTCTGTGTGTCTGGCCATCAGGGCATTGCCGCTGCCCAGTCCGCTGTTGTCCGGTGCCCACAGGTTATGCAGCTTGTGGCGGACGTTATCGGTGTGATCGGCCACCACGTTGCGTAACCACAATTGCAGACGGTCTTCTTCTTCATCCAGCAGGGGAGCAATGGCTTCCAGGGTGATGCCGCGTTCGCGCAGTAACCAGACGACCAGAGGCATCAGATGGTGATAGCGGCGGCGGTGAAGCTTGTCTTTCAACTCATCAATGGTGATATCAAACTGGCGGGCAACCAGCTCGCAGGCATCGCTGAACAGGCGCAGTATGTCTTCTTCGCGATACGCCGATTGGGTCAGCGCCTCTTTTTTCATATGCTGATCGACCCAGTGATCGCGCGCCAGCGCCTGATACAGGGGGTGATTACCGTGTTCCAGATCCAGCTGGCTGGTAATGGGCTTATGCATCACATCAATATAATGCTGAGCCCGGTTGCGGCGACTGTGAGACAGCAGGTTGAGCATGGATTCGGTATCAATCCAGGCGGGTGGATGATCCATGCGGTACTGGTGATCAGAACTCCAGGGCCACAGATCCGCACTGGCCACCAGGCCGCTGCGTCTTGGCCAGTCATGCAGCTGCAGAATCAGATCGGTCAGGTGAGTCTGTTCGTCCACCATCAGGACAACGCCCTGATCCGATAAGATCTGACGACGTTTGTGCCAGCAGCGTTCGTGCATATTGTCGAACGCCGTCTGTATATCATCCATGACCCCGGTCCAGTCACGGCTGCAGCGCATGACGAACTGCAGGCGCTTTTCCTCCAACACATAGGCCATCAGGCGGGTGTCCGGAATGGCGGACAGGAGTTGGCGGCCGTATTCGAATTCGAATACAGACTGAAAGATCGGCTGGTCTTTGGCACCGTACACCGAGAAGTAGTATACCCCGGCCCCGTGCAGCGTCATTTTGGTTTGCATAGCAATAAATTTAGCTTGTTTTTCTGTAAGTGCCAGCCGGGATACGGCAGGTTACAATAGCGGCTTTGTGCGCTGAGGCGATAAGCGGCCGGCAGCAGGAATTTCTCAGGAGAAAGTTATGCCATCCTTTGATGTAGTATCAGAAGTCGAGAAGCATGAAGCCCAGAATGCGGTGGACAACGCCAATAAAGAGCTCGAACGCCGGTTTGATTTTAAAGGCGTCGGGGCCAGCTTTGAGCTGAAAGAGTTTGTTGTGACACTGACCGCTAATGAAGAATTTCAGATCGAGCAGATGAAGCCGATGCTGGAAGGTGCGATGATCAAGCGCGATATCAAGGTCAGCTGTCTGGAATACGGCGAACTGAAAGGCGCCGGCAAGCAGGTGAAGATGACAGCGACCATGCGTCAGGGCATTGATAAAGAACTGGGCAAAAAAATGGTGAAGCTGGTGAAAGACTCCAAGCTCAAAGTCCAGGCGTCCATTCAGGGTGAAACTATCCGTGTGACCGGCAAAAAGCGTGATGATCTGCAGCAGGTCATGGCGCTGTTCCGGCAGGACGAAAGCATCGATATGCCGCTGGCGTTCAAAAATTTTAAAGACTGAAAATTAAGGCGGTGGTGTGTTGTTGATCAGCTGGCGGACGTTACTGGAGCGATTGCCCTGGCTACGGGAAGCGCTGCAGATTTACACCCGTAAACCTGTGGTGGTGATCAGTCTGCTGGGCTTTGGCGCCGGACTGCCATTTCTGCTGGTATTTTCTACCTTAACCGCCTGGCTGCGTGACGTTGGTGTTGAGCGCACCGCTATCGGTTTCTTTGCCTGGGTCGGCATTACCTATTCCATTAAAGTGTTCTGGTCACCTGTGGTGGACCGGCTGCGTCTGCCTCTGTTTGGCGCCCTGCTGGGCCAGCGCCGCAGCTGGATTTTGCTCGGCCAGCTGGGCATTGCCGCTGGCCTGTTACTAATGAGCCAGCTGAATCCGCTGGAATCGCTGTGGGGGATTGCCGTGGCAGCTTTGCTGGTGGCTTTTTCGTCTTCCACTCAGGATGTCGCACTGGATGCCTTCCGTATTGAATCCGTGGACGATGCGCTGCAGGGCGCTATGTCAGCGGCTTATATCTTCGGTTACCGGGTTGCGTTGCTGGTCGCGGGTGCCGGTGCTCTGTTTATTGCTGACTGGAGCAATTGGTCCATGGCTTATATGGCCATGGCAGGCATTATGGGGCTGGCGATGCTGGCGCTGCTCTGGGCGGATGAACCTGAGCATAAAAACCGGCAGGAATTCGTCAGCGAGGAGTCGGAGATTCTGGATAAGGCCGTTGAATGGTTTAATCAGCGCCCGACATGGCAACGCTTTCTGATCTGCTTTCTCAACCGCTATCTGTTGGGCCCTTTCAGTCGCTGGCTACACTGGCCGCGCGGGCTCACCAGTGCTGTCGTTTGTCCGTTTCTGGAGTTCTTTCAGCGTAACGGCCGTTTTGCGCTGATTATCCTCGCTTTTATTGCCCTGTTCCGTATCAGTGATATCACCATGGGAGTGATGGCCAATCCGTTTTATCTGGATCTGGGATACAGCAAATCGGAAATTGCCAGTATTGCTAAATTCTTCGGATTTTTTATGACCATCTTCGGCTCGGCGCTGTGCGGTGTGCTGGTGGTGCGTTTTGGCATTATGCGGCCGCTGTTGCTGGGCGCGGTCATGGTGGCGGCAACGAATCTGCTGTTTGCGCTGATGGCGCTGAGTGACGGTAAACCTTCACTGACCTGGCTGGCGCTGGTAATCAGTGCCGATAACCTGTCCGGCGGTATTGCCAGTACCGCGTTTGTGGCTTATCTGTCGAGCATGGCCAACCGCCATTACACCGCCACTCAGTATGCGCTGTTCAGTTCGCTGATGACCCTGCCGGGGAAATTTATCAGTGGCTTCTCCGGCTGGGTGGTGGATGGCTTGGGCTATGCGGAGTTCTTCACAGTGGCTGCCGTTCTGGGGATACCGGCGATTGTGTTGGTAATAGTGCTGATGCGTCACGACCGATTACGGCCTGCGGCGGCCGACGAGCAGGCGGTTAAAGAGAAAATCGCCGGGTAAAACCGGCCTCTTATCTTGCTCTGGCTATCCTTTCGCGTTTCTTCTTTTGTACTTATTCCTTTAGTCCCGGTGTGGCGCTGCCTTTGGCAACAGGTCAGGCGCTGTCTTTCGCTCCCAGCCAGGCGGCGCCGCGCACGCCGCTGGAATCGCCGTGCATGGCTTTTCTCAACGGTGTCACTACAGTGTCGGAGAATACATAATCCGTCCAGAGTTGCGGCACGGCGTCATAAATACCCGGCATATTGGATACTCCGCCGCCTAATACAATCACGTGGGGGTCCATCAGGTTGATAACACCGGCCAGTGCCTTGGCCAGGCGCAGATAGTAGTTATTGAGCACCTCCAGAGCCTGAGCATCGCCACCTTCGGCACGCTGCTGCCATTGCTGCGCTTTCAGGTCTATATCGGTTTCTTTCTCCGCCTGCTGGCGCAGGCCCGGCCCGGACAGCAGAGTCTCTAAGCAGCCTTGCTGGCCGCAGTAGCAGTCAATCTGGCTGTCGTTTTCGCTGCGCCATTGCAGCGGGTTGTGGCCCCATTCACCGGCAATGGCGTTGGGGCCGCTGACTAAGCCACCGTTAACCACCCAGCCACCACCACAGCCGGTACCGATAATCACGGCGAAGACATTGCCGTAGCCTGCACCGGCACCATCGGTGGCTTCCGACAGAGCAAAGCAGTCGGCATCGTTGGCGATGGTGACGGGTTTACCGGTTCCGCGCTCCAGATCACCTTTCAGGTCTTTGCCAATCAGACAGGTGGTGTTGGCGTTTTTTACCAGACCGCTGGCCGGACTCATGGCACCGGGAATGCCAATGCCAAGGGTGAAGTCGCTGGCGGCGGTTTCAGCAGCAGCGTCTTTCACCATCTGAATGATATTGTTAACTATGTCAGTATAACTGGGGGCGGGTGTTGGTGTACGCCGGCGCAACAGAGTATTACCTCCGGCATCAAGAACGATAATTTCGGTTTTTGTGCCACCCAGATCGATTCCAAACTGCAGCATGGTGCGCCGTTATTCAGAGAATTTGGAGCAGTGTAAGGGAATCCGGGCGATCTGGCATCTGCCCGGAACGGCGGATCAGAGCTGCTGGTAGCTTTTCAGCATGGTGTTGAGCATGTCGTCGCGCTCGGCGATGCGGCAGCCGGTACCATAGAGGCTGGGGGTGATCTTGTCGCACCAGACCACTTCGGCACTGCAGGTGCCGGTGCGGCGTCCATTGATGTTGGGCGGGATATCCACCATGGAGAGTGTCAGGCTGGTACCCGGGGCGATGGCATCGTAGGTAGAAAGCATAATGCCCTGATCTGAGCAGTCCACCAGTAACCCGAGGTATTCCTTACTGGTATCATCAAATACACTCACACTGCTTTTCAGCACAGCCCTGGGGTGCATACGCTGTTCCGGCGCGTTATCCGTTGTCTGAGAGCTCATAAGCATGTCCCTGTGAAATCATTAACCTTTGCTAGTTTAGACCCAGAATACAGGAAAACCATGACAGGAATTCAGCTGATTCTCGGCGGTGCCAGATCCGGCAAAAGCCGTTACGCCGAGCAACAGGCCAGCGACAGCGGTCAGGCCGTGACGTATATTGCCACGGCACAGGCTCTGGACGGAGAGATGGATCAACGAATTGAGCATCACCGCCAACGCCGTCCTGACAGCTGGCAGACGCTGGAAGAGCCGTGGCAGCTGGCCGGCGCCATTGCCGGGGCTCCCGCTGATCATCTGGTGCTGGTGGATTGCCTTACGCTGTGGGTGACTAATTGCCTGCTGGCTGACGATCCGCAGTGCTGGCCACGGGAGCGCGAACGGTTGCTTACGCTGCTGGCAGAGCGCAGACAGTCACTGTTGCTGGTCAGCAACGAAGTGGGTCACGGGGTTGTGCCCATGGGCGACCTGAGCCGCCGCTTTGTGGATGAAAGTGGCTGGCTGCATCAGGATATTGCCCGCCTTGCCGACCGGGTCACGTTAGTGGTTGCAGGTATTCCGGTGGCGGTGAAATAACCGCCGCCGGGAATCCCCGGAATACACCTTTGAAACGACAGGAATTAAGACGTATGTCAGATCAGAACTGGTGGCTTGCCGCCCCAAAATCCTTGCATGAAGACAGCCGCCGGCAGGCGTCCGACCATCAGAACCAGTTAACCAAACCGCCAGGCTCACTGGGCGAACTGGAAAACATCGCCATCCGTTTTGCTGCTTTTCAGGGGCAGGTAAAACCACAGCTGAAGCAGCCGGCAGCCGTTGTCTTTGCCGCTGATCATGGGGTGGTCGCTCAGGGGGTTTCTGCTTTTCCACAGGCGGTCACGGTTGAAATGCTTAAGAACTTTGTCGCCGGTGGCGCAGCAGTGGCCGTACTGGCTGCCTGGCATCAGATGCCGTTAGCCGTGGTGAACTGTGGGACGGCATTGCCCTGTGACAATCTTGAGGGCGTTATTCAGCGTCCGGTGATGCCCGGAACGGCCGACTTTTCTCAGCAGCCGGCCATGACGGAAGCGCAGGCCAGAGCGGCTTTACAGATTGGCGCAGAGCAACTGGAGCGTCTGGCGCAGGATGGCTGTGATTTATTTATCGCCGGTGAAATGGGGATCGGTAATACCTCCGCTGCCAGCTGCCTCAGTGCGCTGTTGCTGGAACAGGATGTGAATGCGCTGGTCGGACCGGGCACCGGGGTTCAGGGCGAAGCTCTGAGCCATAAACAGCAGGTACTGGCGGCCAGTGTTGAGCGTGCCCGGCCGTTGGTGAAATCGCCGCTGGACGCATTGCAACAGTGTGGCGGACTGGAAGTGGCTGCCATGACCGGCGCTTATCTGCGCGCTGCGCAACTGGGTATTCCCGTGCTGGTGGATGGCTTTATTGCCACCTCTGCAGCCTTGCTGGCTACGCGCCTGAACCCTCAGGTGCGTGACTGGATGCTGTTTGGCCACAGTTCGGCGGAACCGGGTCATCGTGTGCTGCTGGAAGTGCTGGCCGGCAAACCCCTGGTGCAGCTGGGTATGCGTCTGGGCGAAGGTTCCGGAGCGGCGGTGGCCGTTGGCATTATCCGCCAGGCGCTGGCGTTGCATAACAGCATGGCGACCTTTGCGGAAGCCGACGTGTCCGGCGCGGAATAAGGGTTTATGGCTGAGCAGCAGACAACCCGTATTGATCTGATCCGCCACGGGGAACCCAGCGGTGGTGATGTTTTCCGCGGCCGCGTGAATCCACCGCTGACCGATCTGGGTCGCTGGCAATTCCGTGAGCGCGTGCGCCGCCATGCCTGTGCCTGGGATCGCATCATCAGCTCGCCGTTAATCCGTTGTGCAGAAGCGGCGGATCAACTGGCAGCGGAGCTGGCGTTGCCACTGACCCTTGATCAGGAATGGATTGAAATTCATTTTGGCGATTGGGAAGGCCGGCTGGTTAAAGACGTGCTGGCAGAAAATGAACTCCAGGTAACGCAGCTATGGGCTGACCCCTTTGCCTTCTGTGCTCCCGGTGGTGAACCTTTTGCAGATTTTCAGCAACGTCTTATCAGTGCCTGGAATAACCTCTTAGATCAGTACAGCGGCCAGCATGTGCTGCTGGTGTGTCACGGTGGCGTGATCCGCGGACTGGCACAGCATCTGATGGGGTTAAGTCCGGACGCTATGAGTCGTTTGTCTGTTCCTTATGCCGCAATGCTGCGCTTTAAAGTTGACCAGCTCGAATATAATGACGAGTACCAACCCTGGGTCACCCTGGAGATGATGGATGGTTCAGTGTTAAAACCAACGGATCAGGAACCGATATGATGCGTTATTGGTGGGCGTTCTGGTATGCGATGGCGTTTCTTACCCGTTTGCCGGTGCCGTATTTAAAACGTACGGATGCCGCCGTAGCCGCGACCTCGTTAATTTTTTACCCGCTCGTTGGTCTGTTACTGGGTAGCAGCCTGTTGCTTTTCAGTGCTGCCTGCATCCTTTATAACCCCGGTGTTTCTTTGCTGTTACTGTCAGCCTTGTTGCTGGGATTGTGGGTATTTTTTTCCGGCGCTCTGCATCTGGATGGCCTGGCTGACAGTGCCGATGCCTGGGTCGGAGGGCTGGGTAATAAAGAGAAAACACTGGCCATTATGAAAGATCCGCAATCCGGACCCATGGGAATAACCGTGTTGCTGGTTGTTCTGCTAATCAAATTTGCCGCAGTGTTTGCTTTATTGGATAAAGCCTTACAGGGAAATCCTGCTCAGCTGCAGCACTGGAATCTGTGGCTGTTATGCGGTGGTTTTCTGCTGGTTCCGGTCATGGCGCGCAGCAGTGTTATGGGCATTTTATGGACCACACCTTATGTCCGCAAAGAAGGGCTGGGTTCCGCTTTAGTCGCCGGGGTCACGCCATTGCGGTGTTTTATTATTGCCGCGCTGATTGCTGTTTTCAGTGTGCTGTTTCTGCAACAGCAGGTGCTGTTTATTCTGGCGCTGTGGTTTACTCTGATGGCGCTGGCGCGTCAGGTGATGATGAAACGTCTGGGCGGTTGTACCGGTGATACCTTAGGTGCGGCGATTGAAGTCCAGGAAGCCCTGCTGTTAGCCGCCATCGCTCTGTAAGTGTTATGGCGGCCAGAGCAATCAGCCCTGTTTATTCAGTTGGCTGATTGCTCTGAGTTGCTGCTGCATCAGAAAATAAATTCTGCCCCCAGTGAGGCAAAATCAAGATCGGCTTCAAAATTATCATCGTCAAATTTTGCCCGCTCGTATTCCGCTCTCAGATTAACGTTAGGCAGAATGCCCGCACTTAACCCCACACCATAAAACATAGTGTCACCTTCGCGGCTGGTATCAAATCCCAGTGGGCCGTTAACGTCTGTTTCCCACCACATACGACCCCCTTTGGCATAAAGACGGGTCTGTTCGGTCAGTGGCAGGCCAACCAGAAGGGACAGGGTTTTACCGGTCGGGTCCACTTTGGTGCCGGCACTTTCAAACTCACCTAAATCCAGATACTGGCCTTCAACCCCCAGCCAGGAATTAAACCAGACGCCGGCAAAGGCTTTCCAGCTGTGGCGGTCGTCGTCAAATTCGTTGATATCTTCCGGCACGCTGACATCGTTGCTGCTGATGCTCAGGTTATCGAGTTTACTGTACGACATACTGCCACCAACAAATACATCGGCGTCATTAAATTCTTCTGCCCTCAGATCGGCGGAAAAAATACTCGAGGTCAGGACGATGGCGGCAATCGGTTTTGTTGTCAGTGCTTTCATGTCTGTCTCCGTTTTCTGTTGAGTACGGAGAATACGAATAAGAACAGCGCTGAGTGTTCCGTTTGTTAGGGGGGAAGGGTCAGCAGAGGGTGGGGATAAAGTGTTTCAGGAACTAACTCTGCTGCGAAGTAACCAAAGCCGGTTAAATGGCCACAAAAATAAAAACCCGCGGCAGATGATTCTGGCGCGGGCTTCACTCAAATAAAAAATTATTTCAGCTTCTTTTTATTTCAACTTTAACGTCGACAGGGTGCGTTCACGGATGCTTAACAGCAACGCTTCATTGGTGGTCAGGTCTTCGCCATAAGAAGGGATAATTTCCTTCAGGGTTTCTGCCCAACCATTTTTCATGCTTTCCGGGAAGCAGCGTTCAAGTACTTCCAGCATGGCTTTGGCAGCTACGGATGCACCGGGGGAGGCGCCCAACAGAGCGGCCAGAGTACCATCTTTGGCGGCGACCAGTTCGGTACCGAATTCCAGCTTGCCTTTGCCTTTTTCGTCTTTCTTGATTACCTGTACGCGCTGACCGGCTTCGGCCAGTGTCCAGTCGCTGTCTTTGCAGTTAGGGAAATACCCACGCAGAGTTTCCACACGATCTGAATGGGATTGCATCACTTCACCGATCAGGTACTTGGTGAGATCCATATTGTGAATGCCCACTGACATCATCGGGATCAGATTGGTAGAGCTGACGGATTTCAGCAGATCGAATTTGGAACCGGCTTTCAGGAACTTGGTGGTAAAGCCTGCGTAAGGGCCGAATAACAGGGCCGGCTCACCGTTAATAATCCGGGTATCCAGATGCGGAACCGACATCGGCGGCGCACCGATAGCAGCCTTACCGTACACTTTGGCGTGATGTTGTTTAACAATGTCCGGATCTTTACAGACCAGCCACTGACCGGAAACCGGGAAACCACCATAGCCTTTGGCTTCATCAATATCGGAGGCCTGCAGCAGTGGCAGGGCACCGCCACCGGCGCCGAGGAAGACAAATCCGGCGTTAAACGTTTTGTTTTTGCCGGTTTTGCGGTCTTCAATGGTGACCGTCCAGCTGCCGTCTTTTTCGTGTTTAAAGTCTTCTACCTGATGCTCCAGCAGGAGTTCGAAGTTGTCTTTTTCCTGCATGCGGGAGACGAGATGACGGGTCAGGGAACCAAAATCCACGTCGGCACCATGCAGCACCCGGGTAGCTGCCACTTTTTCTTTCGGGTCACGGCCTGCCATGACCAGCGGCATCCATTCTTTCAGGACTTCCGGGTCATCACTGAATTCCATTTCGCGGAACAGGTGATGAGCACTCATTTTCTGGTGGCGCTGGCGCAGAAATTCGACGTTGGCGTCACCCCAGACAAAACTCATGTGAGGCGTGGAGTTGATGAATCTGGCCGGATCGGGCAAAGCGCCTTTCTCGACCATGTGGCTCCACAGCTGAAGTGATACTTCAAAATTGGCGTTGATGGTCAGGGCGCGGTCTATGGTGACGTTGCCTTTGTCGTCTTCCGGGGTGTAATTGAGTTCGCAGTAACCTGCGTGACCTGTACCGGCATTATTCCAGCCATCGGTACTTTCGTGAGCAACGTGATCGAGACGCTCGACCAGAGTGATGTTGAGTGAAGGGTCCAGCTTGGTAAGCAGTGTGCCGAGTGTGGCACTCATGACCCCGCCTCCGACAAGGAGCACATCGACCTTTTGTATAGTCATCGGGATTTCGCCTTTAAGTCAGAAAATCAAAATCTGCAGGTGCAGGTTCCGCTGGCAGAGGGCTTGTGGCCCAGAGTTTTTGCAGTACCAGGATATAGTCCTGCTACAGCGGACGACGACCGCTTTATACACAGCTGACAACAACCAGACAACTGATCATGGAGCGGTTACTACTAATGTATATTTCAGACCTATATGGTCGGACACACAAGTCCGGAACAGACTTTACCGCTGTTCGCTACAGGTTTGAAACCACAATTCTTCTGTGCTCAGTCCTGGCCGGCTATCCGGAAGAAAGCCTGGGGAGGGACGGGGACTGACGCCGGGATGCCGCAGTGTTTCCCTCTGTCTGTATGCGACTGCGCCCGCTGACACGGTGAAAGGGTACAGCGCATGCCTGTGTTTGGCAGTGTAGCGGAGAGGGATGCCCACGGCTTGAGTTTATGCCGCGCAAAATACCCGAAAAGCCGCAGCTGGTCAAACCATGGTACCTGATGTACGGCGAATTCAGGCGGTATTTCAATGGCTTAGAACACTGTTATCGGTTCAGTGCGACAATTTAGTGAGATATCAGCAATCAAAGTTCCCTGATCGCCTGGCTCAAATTGCGCAATGTGGGCAGTTGGATGAAACCCGCCTGCAGGTTTGCGGTAAACCGTCACGGCTTTTAAGGTTTTCATAGTTTACTTGTCATCTCGGGTATTAATTAAGTGTGGTCTGCGGACCGCGGGAGCCAACTTATGTTGCCACTGATTATCCCTGTTACAGCACTGCTGTGCGGGGCTGCCCTGTTGCTGCTGGGAACCGGACTGCTGAATACTCTGCTGGCGTTGCGGGGTGCGCAGGAAGGATTCTCCGACGGCAATATGGGCCTGATAATGTCCGGTTATTTTGTAGGGTTTTTCATCGGTACCTTTCTGGCCCTGCCGCTCATATCCCGCATGGGCCATATACGGGCATTTGCCTTCTGTGCCGCACTGGTCGCCTGCTCAGTATTACTGCATGTGTTGTTTGTGAATCCCTGGGCCTGGGGCCTGGGGCGGATACTGACCGGCACCGCGCTGGTCATTCTTTATACCATCATTGAAAGCTGGCTGAATGCCCAGACACCCACCGAACAGCGCGGCCGCGTCTTTGCGGTTTATATGGTGGTTAACCTTGGCGCGCTGGCGCTGGCGCAGCAGTTTCTGCAGTTCGGTGAGATCGGTGGCTTTGGCTTTTTTGCCGTGGCGTCAATTCTGGTCAGCCTGAGTTTACTGCCGGTGACCTGGACCCGGGTGTCACAGCCGGAAGTTCAGGATGTGCAGCGCCTGAAACTGAAAACCCTGTTCCGCATCGCCCCGGTCGCGCTTTATGGCGCCCTGTTATCCGGGCTGGCCATGGGAGCCTTTTGGGGCATGAGTGCGGTTTATGCCGGTCGTATCGGTCTGGATACCGGTGGGGTGGCGATGTTTATGAGCTGCGGCATCCTTGGCGGTGTAATGCTGCAGTACCCACTTGGGCGCTATTCTGACCATCATGACCGCCGCCGTGTGCTGGCGGTCGCATCTGGTGTTGCTGTGGTTGCCTCCGGGCTGCTGGCGTTGTTATCGTCCATGGGTAACTGGGTATTACTGGCCATTGCCATATATGGCGGGCTGGCCTTCGCAGTGTATCCGCTGGCGGTTGCCCATCTGGTGGACCATCTGGAACATAAGGATATACTGGCCGGGGGCAGTGCCCTGTTATTAGTGCACGGTATTGGTGCGGCGATAGGTCCGGCGGCCTCAGGTTGGCTGATGACGGTAACCGGTCCACAGGCCCTGCCAGCGTACTTTGCGGCGTCATTAGGGGTATTGGCGCTCATCGCGGTGCACTATTTGCATAAAGAACGTACAGAATCGCCGGAAAGCCCGGCACCATTCGTTCCTATGGTGCGTACAACACCTACGGTCCTCGAAATGCTGCCGGAAGAAGATGAGTTCGACTCGTCTGTGGAAGAAACCGGTGACGAGCAGTATCGGGAAAGCAATGGTTAGCATCTGCCGCCATTGGACTGTCCAAGCGTTCTGCTCAGATGTTTATGGATAGCTCTGTCGCTGTACACAGTATCACAGTTACTCATAAACCTCTTTCAGCGCAGACGTTGCCCCCAGCGGTCAGTCTCCCGATACGTGAATCAGCCAGAGCGAAGGCGATGCCTGCTCTGCGTCTAACCCGTAAGGAGAGACTGTTATGTTGTTGGCAACAGATCTTGATGGCACGTTTCTGGATGGAGACACCGAACAGCGCCATCAGCTGTATCAACTGATTGCTTCCCACCCCGAGATCCGCCTGGTGTTTGTCACCGGACGGGGTCTTGAATCCGTTATGCCGCTGCTGGCCGACCCGGCCATCCCCAAACCGGAATACATCATCAGTGACGTCGGCTGTACCATCGCCGACGGAGAAACACTGCAGCCAGTGTATGAAGTGCAGCAGAAAGTGGAAGACAAATGGCCCGGCGAATACGCCATTGTTGAAGCGCTGGAGCACATTCCCGGGCTGACCCGTCAGGATGTTCCGCAGGAGCGCCGCTGCTCCTACTTCTGCAAACCCGAAGATATGACTGATGAAATTTATGAAATCGGTGAACGGCTGAACTGTGATGTCCTGTATTCCGCCAGCTGGTATCTGGACTTTCTGCCAAAGGACGTTAACAAAGGGTCCACTCTCAGAGCACTGACTGAATACCTGAAAGTCGACGACAAAGATGTGCTGGTGGCCGGCGACACACTGAACGATCTATCGATGTTCCAGTATGGTTTTAAAGGCGTATGTGTCGGCCGTTCTGAACCCGGGCTGCTCGAAGCCACCGAAGGTCAGGCCATGGTGTACCACGCCGAAGAACCGGGTTGTGGTGGTATTCTGGAATCCTTCAGTCATTTTGGTTTCTTAGGCGAAGCCGGTATCGAAGCGGAAATCGGAGAGCCGGTGGAACCCGGTAAATCCGATCTGGTGATCGTGTATCACCGTCTGCCGTATGAAGAGTACGTGGAAAACGGCAAACAGAAACGCCGTAACCCAACGTCGCCCAATGGTATTATTCCCACATTAATGAGCTTTTTTGCTGACGGTAAAAAAGGCTCCTGGGTTGCCTGGTCCATCCATGATCCCAAGCTGGGCGCGTTTGAAACCCACACCACCGTGGATAAAGAAAAATATCCCAATCTGGTAGCAGCTCGTGTCGGGCTGAGTAAAAAAGAAGTCGATATTTTTTATAAACGCTTTTCCAAAGAAGCGTTCTGGCCAACCCTGCATACCTTCTGGGAACGTGCCAGTTTCCGTGAAGACCACTGGCAGGTTTTTCTTGAAGTTAACCGCAAGTTTGCTGAACGTGCAGCTGAGGAAGCAGCGGAAGGTGCGACCATCTGGATTCACGATTATAACCTGTGGATGGTGCCGGCTTATCTGCGCGAAATCCGCCCGGATGTGAAGATTGCCTTCTTCCATCATACCTACTTCCCATCGGCTGACGTCTTTAACGTACTGCCATGGCGCCGTGATATTGTCGGCAGCCTGCTGCAGTGCGATTACATTGGCTTCCATATTCCACGTCAGTCAGAAAACTTTGTCGATGTGGCGCGTGGTGTTGCCCCAATGACTGTGCTGAAAAAGGAAAATTGTGCACCGCGTTTCTTAAGCTATGGCTGTGCAGTCGGACTGGATGAAATGACCACGGATATCGAAGTGCACGGGCGCCATATCCGGTTGGGAGCGCATCCGGTGGGGCTGGATATCAACCGTGTTTCCAGTGCGCTGGAAGACAATGATATCCAGCAGCTGATGGCGCAGCTGCGTCAGGAGCTGGCCGGTAAGCGTCTGATTCTGTCGGTAGAACGACTGGATTACACCAAAGGTATTCTGGAAAAATTAGAAGCCTTCGAACGCCTGCTGGAAGAATATCCGGAGATGCAGGATAAAGTCACCCTGGTGACGGTGTGTGTTCCGGCGGCGAAAGAAATGACCATTTACAACAAGTTGCAGAACCAGATTGAACAGGCGGTCGGCCGGATTAACGGTAAATTCGCCCGCATCGGCTGGACACCGATTCAGTTCTTCTTCCGTGCTGTGCCGTTTGAACGGCTGGTGGCTTACTATGCAATGGCTGATGTCATGTGGATTACGCCGCTGCGCGATGGTCTGAACCTGGTTGCCAAAGAATACATCGCGACTCAGGGTATGACAGAAGGCCGGGGTGTTCTGGTGTTATCAGAATTTGCCGGCGCCGCGGCGGAACTGAAAGGTGCGGTATTGTGTAATCCACATGATCCGTTCGAACTCATGACCAGTTGTCACCATGCATTAACACTGCATGAAGATGAAGCCCGTAACCGCCTGCGTGAGGCTTACGATATCGTGCGTCACTACGACATCGCATTCTGGGGTAAATGCTTCCTGGAATCAGTGAATGAGACCTACGAGCCGGAGCCGGATGACAGCGTAGTAAAAATTGCCTGATTATTAAACAGGCACAGAAGTAAGGTAAAAAGCCGGGTGCCGATTACTTCTGCATCCGGCTTTTTATATATTCCGCCAGGTGCCATGGCTGGCGGCCATCGTAATGCTTAATCTGTTGGCGACAGGAAAAGCCGTTGGCAATAACCTGAGTGTGCGGCTGACTCTGTAACGTCTGCAATAAACCATCATGGATCATGGCCCTGCTGTCAGCGGCGTGCTCCCGCTCCAGTCCAAAAGTACCTGCCATGCCACAGCAGCCGGAATCAATCATCTCAAACTGATCAACGGCCACCTGCTTTAATACCCGGCGCATGGATTTCATCGCACCGGTAGCTTTCTGATGGCAATGCCCGTGTACCAGACTTTTTCCGGTGGCTTCCGATAGCTCAATGTTCAGACGTTTCGCTTTGATTTCCTTCGCCAGAAACTCTTCAAACAGCATGACCTGTTTGCTGATTTTTTCCATGTCCTCACCCAAACCTAAAGCCAGGGCGTCGTCCCGCAGTCCCAGTACGCAGGAGGCTTCCATACCGACGATTATGCGGCCTGCTTCCACATGGGGTAATAACGCATCACGCAAGCGTTCAGCTTCTGCCCGGGCCCGGTCAATCATGCCCTGGGCCAGGTATGTTCTGCCACAACACAGAGGACGCTTGTCTGTTTCCGACACGGGAGTGGCAAAAAATAACGGATAGCCGGCGTGGGTTAACACCTTTATCGCGGCTTCAGCAATCTGCGGATCAAAGTAGCGGGTAAAAGTATCAGTAAATAAAACCACCCCGGGCAGTTCTGAACCTGAATTAAGTGTTTGCGGCTCAGAAAAGGGTGTTTTAACCGGTACGGGTAGAGGTGATTTTTCATCGATACCAAACAGCGCAGCCGACACTTTGGCAATGAAAGGCGAGCGGTTACGCAGGGCGATAACATTACGCAGAAAACCATAATGAAATAACCACTCTGGAGTCGCCGCAAATAAACGTGAACGCAGAGAGCGTTTTTCCAGCTGATATTTCTGCGCCAGATATTCGGCCTTAATTAACGGCATATCCACATTAGCTTCACATTCACGTTTACAGCCTTTACAACTGACACACAGTTCCATTGCCTCTGCTAACGGTGCCGACAGCAGAGGGTGGCTCTCCTGATCTTCAGATAACGCCGCTTTTAATAAACGCACCCGGCCACCGGTGGATAAATCCGGATTTTTACTCACCCGGTAACTGGGGCACATTACCTGCTTGCCGTCAGCTTCACACTGACGGCTGTTAATACAGGCAGCAATGGCTTTGGCGTAGTTACCGCCGTGGGGTGGGATATCGGCATAGGCATCACCCATGCCGGCGTCTTTATAGGCTGACCAGTCGAGGAACTGCTTCATTTTTAACTCATACATAATGTGTGGGCTTTATGCGGTATGAGCAAAGGATGAACCAGTTATGTGGCTTCAGAAAGTTTTGCAAAATCAGTGGGTTACGTTTTTATGGGCAGTGTGCCTGTGTGGGGAAGGCACCGGAATACAGAGAAAGCGGCAGGCATTGTATGGAAGCCGACAGCCACTGGCGCCCATGTACAGCAGGGTGGCCAGTGGCGTTCTGATCACAATTCCGCTTTAAAACTCTGCATCAAAACTCTGCTTCTAACCCCAGCCACAACTGACGGCCTATTTCGATGCCATCGTCATCGTCTTCACGCACGGTATGCGTACGGCCATCAAACAGATTTTTGATTTCGGCTATCAGAGTGACATCGTATTGCTGTACGGGTTGCCAGCTCAGTTTCGAATCAAACAGCAGGCTGGCAGGGCGGGTGCTGTCTTTGTAATTATCCAGATCAACACTGGTCCGGACACCATCAATGATTGTTGTACCCTGGTTGGTTGAACCGCTGCCCCGGACTACGGTTTTATAGCTGCTTTTGTAACGTGCCTTGAAAGTGACATGAATCTGATCACTTAATGGAACATGCGTATAGGCTGAGGCAATAATTGGGCGGGCATAATTCTGACGCAACTGGTTAATATCACTGAGTGTCCGCGCTTCCCCTTTGTACCAGACAATTTCATCACTGGTGGCAGCATCCACATTATCACTGTAAGTGTCGTTACTGCTCTTAGTTTCAGAGTAGGTTATGTGGAAGCCGTAGCTGATGACGTCGTTACTTTTGTCCCAGCTGAGCGAGAGACTCTGGTAACTGCTGTAACCGTCATTATTCATCAGATAATGGCGGTAACCATCAGATTGCACGCCGGTTGTTGTGCGGGCAAACTCATCTTCGTTATTGCGGTCCAGTGCTTTTATTTCTCCGGTACCGCCAAACATTAATGCTTTAACGCCTAAGACCAGTTCATCGCTGTAGGGTGTGCGCACATCCTGAAAATTATATTTGTAGCTACCGGTTCCGGTACCATATTCCCAATTAGTAACGACATTCGATATATCAGTGCGCTCTTCTTCGTAATAGGGCTCTGCGGCCTGATTTAATTTATAGGTTAATAACGGACTACTGTAGTAACGGTTAGCACCTGCATTAATAATTACGGTTTCATCGTTAAATACATCGTAAGTTGCCCGTGTGCGCCAGCTGATATTGAAGTTCTTTAAAAAATTATCGTAGTCCAGTCGCAAGCCAGCTGTCGCCTTTATTTTCTGCCATGTTAACGATATTTCACTGAATAGCGCAGCTTCCGTCAAGCTGACAGTTGCTGAGTCTTCAGGGTACACCTGACGGTTGCGGAAATACTGTTCGTTCTGCACACAGTCATCTGTCTGGTTGACGCACTGAATCAGTGTGTTTTCATTGTGTGCCTCTTTATAAATATAGGTATCCTGTGGCCGTTCAAAACCAGCATAACTTTGTGACAGTGTCATACCGTAACGCAGGTTATTGAACATTGTGTGGCGCAACGGTGTGGATACTTTCCAGTTGGCAGACAGGCTGCCCTGAAATTTATCCAGGTCCCCATAGCCCCCCTCGCGGCTGCTGGTATAACCTGCTTTCAGGCCCCAATTACGGCTGTTGCTGTTTGCCCAGTTATAAAAGTTTTTTTCTGCCTGGCGCGAGTTTTCGCTGTATGACGCTGCCAGTGTCAGTTCGTGCTCGCTGCTGCCGGAATAAAAGCGGATATCGCTGCTGGCCAGAATACCACCGCCGCTGAGTGTGTAGTCGCTGTCTTTAACATCTTCAATAAAGGTATCTTTTTCAAACGGGGAATAACTGATGAAACTGGTAGCGGTTAACTCGTCACCTTCATAGCCATGAGTGAACGTCAGGTTGATATTCTGTGCTTTCACATCCTTTGTTTCGTTGTAATTAAGCTCTGGCGTAGTGGATTGACTACCGGTCAGGCTGATACGCATGGTGTGCTCATCATTCAGAGCACGTTCATGTGACAGCGAAAAACGCTGGCGCGAGAATTCCGGTTTCTGTGGGGGTTCAGCTAAAGGGTCTTCCTCATCGACATTATTAACGATGACTTTGTAGTTCACCCAGTCAGAACGCGTGGTGTGATAACCCATACGGGTCTTGCTATCGTAGCCGGGCCGGCGGATTTTTGCATCAACGACGCCGCCGGTAAAACCACCGTATTCGGCCGGTACATTACTGTCGTAAACCGTGATGGATTCCAGCTGATCGAGATCAAAAAAAATGGCCTGCTCATGGCCGGGGACGTCATTGATTGCGTTGTCTGGCGTATCGGCGCCAGCGGGATCAATCAGGCTGTTATTGGAAATACCGTTAATGGAAAAATTATTATCGTAATAACGGCCGCCAGAAATAGAAACCGATGCAGGCTTGAGTGATGACAGTGAATCAGCATCGGCTGCATCGTCACTGAACTGTATGTTGGGTACCGTATCGAGAATTTCTGTCAGATTGCCATTACTGGAGCCGTATTGTTCAATAGCGCTACGGCCGAACGAATAGCTGCCTTCAGCGCTGGTGTTGTCGGTTTTTTGCGAGCCGGAATCTGTGGTTACCACCTCCAGTGACGGCATTAACAATGCCTCGTCTGCTTCTGGTTCAGCTGATGCAGAAGAATTTTTAACT
This sequence comes from Thalassolituus sp. UBA1087, assembly GCA_002314145.1. Lineage (GTDB taxonomy): Bacteria > Pseudomonadota > Gammaproteobacteria > Pseudomonadales > Oceanobacteraceae > Venatoribacter. Next base: position 62,063 of record DCCG01000041.1, read on the forward strand.
GACGCAGAAGAGTCTTTAGCTTGCGCAGAAGAGTCTGCAGTAAGCACAGCAGAATCTTCTGCAAGGGCATGATGGGCTGGTAAGTAAAACGCAAACAGCAGAGCCAAAGCTCTGCTGTGCGTCCCATTAAAATTCAGGGCATTTTTTAACACGGATTAATCACCTAAATTTCAGCGTAAAATGGCGTCGCATCCATGCTGTCATTCGTTCCGTCACCGTCCACATCCGTGTCTTCGGTTAATGCTGAGGCGGCAATATCTGCTGCCGTTGCAGTGGCGTCATAGAAATCCGGTAAGCCGTCGTTATCGGTATCGACCGACGCTGCTACTGATTCGAAAGCATCCGCATTCAGAATATGTTTGGTTAATGCCGCGCGATAGCTGTTGAGTTCTGAGCCAGAAAGATATTCAGCCATATCGTCAATCAGTGAGGCCATTTCGGTGAAGAGTCCGGCAAAGCGAATGCCGTAGTCGTTGCCAAGATCGTAAACCTTTTCGACAAGATCGCTGGTGTCATCCACATCGCTGAGTCCGGTGGCGACATCAAACAGCTGCGGCAGCAAGGCGCTGGCAGATGTTTGCAGGTTGTTAATTACCTGGCTTTGATCAGCCATCGGCCCATTCTGTTCGGCATGCTTGCGTAAGCCATTAATCACATCGGCGTGAGCACCAATTGTGCTCAGTAACAGGTAGCCCGCATCTTTTTCTTCCTCTTCTGTAGCTGCGGCAGAAAGGGCGGACGTAAACAGTGTTTTAAGGTCGTTTAATGCACCTGTCAGGTCGCTGATCTCAGCACCAGCTGCTACAACACCTGCGTCGACTGGAAAACTGATAGCATTCCTGGTCGCTTCTGCTGCATCTTCTCCCGAAAGGAGGCCTGCATAACTTAAGGCTGAATGGAAGGCATCTACCCCCAGGCTATCCAAGCCAGACAGTAAGGCGTCTTTTGATAAGTAAGTGTAAGCCGCACTGACAGCCATGGTGGCGCCTGTGCTTTCAAAGTCTTCTGCAATGTTCGCACAGGTTTGCATACGGGTCTGGCCTGCTGCCTGGTCAACATTCTGATAGGTCATGCGGGCAATTTTGGAACACCCGTAATACATGAGCTGGGAACCGTCATCGGTTTGGCCGTTTATATAGGTCTCTGAGGTAGCGATGTTCCAGGCAGCTGTCAGCACCTCTGCGCCAGCCGCGGTGTAACCCTCATTAAAAAGTTTAACGGCGAGGAAAGCGTTGATCCCTTTTTCCTGAATACCACCGTTGGTCAGCAGCTCCAGGCGATCTTCAAGGTCTCCGGCGTCGGTGTCATCAGGGTACTGAGCTGTAATGGTGGCAATGGCGTCTTCAACATTGCCTGCTTTCGCCTGATTTAAAGCAATGTAAAGAGCGGCAGCGTTCTGGGCACGGGTCAGATAACTGGAGCTTTGGATAGTGGATTCCGCCATCGACAGGAAGCCGTCGATATCATCCAGATATCCGTATGCTGGCGCCAGATAACGCACATAGGAGTCGGTTCTTTGTGACGTGCAGGCGTGGCCGGCGCGCAGATCAACGAATTTATTGATCGCCTCGCGGGTTTTAGCCGGCTGCTCCAGACGGGCGTAATACTCTATGACGCTGGTCAGGGAAAATGCCTTAAGCATGTAGTGGTCACCACAGCGGGAAGTAGCAGCCTGCAGTCCATAACCATCAACTAAGGCTGCGTAAAAGTCTGTTGCTACTAAAGCTTCCGCGACTGTGGCCGCACTGAGATCTGCGGCTTCAGCGGTTTCAATAAGAGCTTCGGCCTGCTTTGAAATCGCTGTGCCGATTCGGCCATAGGCGGTGGAATAGGTACCAGAGTTAGCATCTATAAAATCTTCTACCGGAGCTAACAGGTTATCTGCTTTAATATCTTCCCCCTGGTTGCGGTAAGCCGTAGACAGTGTCAAAAATTGATCAGCATCTTCTCCGTCCATATAGGCCCAGCCTTTGTTCTCCATATGACTGGTCAGATTAGACGCGGCAATATCCAGGTATGCCAGACCATTGGCATCGTCGCCAATTTCATAGAAACCACGACCAGCCTGTTGGTACGCCATTGCAAGATAAAATGGCGATGAGATCTGGCTGTTGAGGATAACATCGGCTTCATCTTTCATGCCGGCAACGACGTAACTGCGGACAATACGACTGAAGGAAACATCAATTGCGTTGCTGTCCTGAACGCTAGAATACAGTTGTTGCACTTTATACGTCGGCGCCAGATCAGAATTATAAAAATATGCGCGTTTTTCATCGGAGGTACTGAGGAATTCACCATCCGCCAGCGGAATTCTGTGGTCGATAACATCCAGCTCTGCAATAGAGGCAATGTTGGTTGTTACGTCGTCAGATAAAGCAAAACCTGCGTCGTCAAGGTCAGCAGTGGTGATGCCGGCAACATTAAAAACATAACGTACCAGGTTGGCGAATTTAGCACTGTCAGTGCTCAGGCCTTTCTGACCGTTGGCGTTCCACAGAGCTTCGGCCAGGGTAACCACATTAGTTTCAGCGGTTTCGGTGGCGGCTGTATAAGCCAGTTGCTCAGAAAGGAATTTTTCTACTCCGGCGATCATAGATAAGCGGTTAGCTTCGTTCAGTGTTTCAGCTGCAGAGAGTTCAGACGAAATAGCATCGATATTGGCCAGTTCCGATTGCAGGTCAGCAAAGCGCGCTTTAATGGAATCGGCAACATCCATTATCTGAACGTCATTGCTGATATCCGCCCAATCGGTGCCATTGTCGGACAGCAGTGTGTAAACCGTGCCGAAATCGTCCAGGGTTTTGACCGCTTCTGCCATCAGGCTTAATTGCAGGCTGATTTTCTGCAGAGCTGCATCTGTGGTGGGGTCTGCGCTTAACAGACTGCTGTCGATACCGGTCAGCTGCGCAATGTTGGCTAATGCTGCATCATAGCTGCTGCCATTGGCTTCCATGTCTTCCACGATGAGACTGGTCAGCGGGCTGACGATCTGGCTATCGGAATCCTGTATAACAGCCTGCAGCGAAACCCCGGTAAAATCGATACCGGTGGCTTCATCGGTACCACCCGACGCTGTCAGTACAGCGCCATCCAGCTGTGCTGCTGGTACGTTGCTGAAACTGAAGCGGCCATTGTCATCGGTAACCACAATCTGAGCGAGAGCAGTGCCTTGTGCGTTATCGAGGCGCACCTGAGCACCGCTGATGGCAGGATCGGTCACGATCCCGGAGATGGTTTCGGTTTGCGGTGCGGATGATCCGGAGGAGGAAGAGCCGCCGCATGCACTCAGTCCGGCGGCAAGCGCAAGCGTCAGCCCCGTACTGAAGGTCCGCTTCAGTGCGTTATTCATGATGTTACCCCTTTATTGAAACAGTTCGATCACGGATCACCGGCGTATCCTGTGCCTGTCAGGGAGCTGATCTTCGTCAGTCTTTCCCCATTCCCTGTTCTTATCTATGGCGTGATTTTGTACAATAGTTTACCTACTTATGATAATTATTATCAATACGATTAGCTATTGTTGTTTGTGTTTTTAGAGAGAGATAAAGCAATGAGGACATCTGGCCTGTGTGCGGGCGGTCTGCTTCTGTCAGTAATGACAGCCTGTACCGGAAATACACCTGCAGACCATGACTGGGCTGTGCAGGATGCAGGGCATTATCAGGTTTTTGTCTCGGGTAGCAGGACAGAGAGTCAGCTGGGCTCTGATGGCCGTGTTCTGCTCAAAGGCGATTATTCCTCCGGGGCCACCGTACAGGCGGTGAAGGGGCGTTATCAGCTGCGCGGGCTGGTTCAGTCTGGCGGTACCTTATTAACGCCGGAAACCACCGCACGTTTTGCGCTGGCGGATACAGATGGCGATGATGTGCTTTCTGAAGCGGAAGTCAGAGGCTATCAGTATCCTGACAGCCAGGATCTGGCTGAAGTGCGTAACATACTGCAGACGGTCTTTATTCATGCCGGTGATGCGGATGCAGGCTTGCTTGATCGTTATCCGGATAGCTGGCAGCTGGCCCGGGCAGTTGCTCAGGACCCGGTGCACCGCACGGCTTTTCAGGTTAAACACCATGATCTGCTGGCCAGAACCGAAGCCGGGCTGGGCAACCTGAGCATTCCGCAGGCAAAGCCCGACGAGCCTCTGAATCCTGAGATGCAGTATATGCTGCGTCTGGACGACAACGGCAAGCCGCTGCGCTGGCAGTTTCAGCCTTATGAAAACACGCCCTGGACCTGCGCAGACTATTTTGAGAAAGGTGTGCGCTGGATGAGCGAAATGTCTGGCCGCTGGGAACTGGGCGTGCGTATCTGGCAGGTATCGGATAATGGCGAAACGGCAAAAGCGGATGCGCCAGAGATTATTAAACAGCTGAACAGCGGAGAATACTGTGGTTACAGTGACTGGCGCCTGCCCAGTAAACTGGAATTACTCACACTGACGGACCCCGCCAGTGGCGAATGGGATTTTCCGCTGACACTGCCGTTTAATCATAATGGTTATTTCTGGGCCATGGATGCTGATGGCAATACGGTTGCTTTTAATCCTTCAACGCGTGCAACCAGTACCCGAACAGAAGCCCAGTTGCTGCCGATTTCATTTACGGCAGATGCGCCACCACCGGTTAAAAAACGCGCAACCACGGATGTGGATCTGGCGGAACTGCGGGCTGTTTATTCCCGCCCGCCGGAAGAGTGGCCGGCCCCACAGGTGGATGCCGGGGTCAAATGGCGTGAGCTGGGTACCCTGGACCCAATGCCATTTCCCGCCGATAACCCTTACAGCGAAGAAAAAGTGACACTTGGGCAGGCACTGTTTTTTGATACCGGCCTGTCTGCCGAGCGCAATATCGCCTGTGCCAGCTGTCATATTGTTGATCAGATGTGGAGTGATCAGCGCCGGGTCTCTGTGGGAACACACGATACGGACGGTAAGCGTAATGCTATGCCGGTTACCAACACTGGCTACAACACCTCATTGTTCTGGGATGGGCGGGTGGTTACGCTGGAAGAACAGTCAGTACATCCGGTGATGGACCGTCTGGAAATGGCGCTGACCCTGGATGAGTTAGTACAGCGCATTAAAGAAAATCCTGTCTATCCGGATTTATTTAAAGCGGCCTTCGGCGATGATGACATTACGCTGGAGCGTTACAAAAAAGCCGTGGCGACATTTGAGCGTACGTTAATCAGTCAGCCGGCGGCACTCGATCGCTTCCTGGCTGGTGATAAACAGGCCATGACGGATAAGCAGATCTGGGGTATGCATTTATACCGCACCAAGGCGCGCTGTATGAATTGCCACAGTGGCCCGGCCCTGACGGACTATAGCTTCCGTAACACTGGCCTGACGTACTATGGCCGTAAGCTTGAGGACGAAGCGCGGTTTAATCAGACCTATCATCCCGGGGATATGGGCGCTTTCCGGGTGCCATCATTGCGTGATATCACCTATTCAGCCCCTTATATGCACAATGGTGTTTTTCCGGTGCTGGCGCGCGAAGGCGCCAACGGAAATGTTGGTGGGGTTATTCCTATGTACAACGCGGGGATGACGAAAGGCCGTAATGCCAACTATCCGCAATACCGGCATAAATATGATCCGTTTTTCCCGGTCGTGGATGATCTGATTCAGCCATTGGGTATGAGTAATCAGGAAATACTGGCCGTGGCGGCTTTTCTTGAAGCGGTTTCTGCCGAACCCAGAACGGCTCCGGCCGATATATCAATACTGAAAAACCCGTCATCCGAAATTAAATAAGGCGGTGGCTGATCATAAAAAAATCCCCGCATGAGCGGGGATTTTTTTTGTTTCAGATTTATATCAGAGACTGATCAGTGCCAGTTCTTCATCCGCAGTGAGAACAGCCCACCACTGATTAGCGTCGCTGTCATAACCGACAATGGTTTCGCTATCACAGGCTGCATCGCGTACCGGTGCAGTGGCGGTGTAGCTGTCATTCCACAGCCCGTTCACCACACACTGTGCAGAGCCCAGCGCTTCCCAGCCAGCGGCTGTTCTATGGGCCAGGATAGCATTGTCTGCACTGAGGCCGGCCGGTGCAAAGAATTTAACCCCGTAAGCATCGGCTACCGCATCTGAAATATCCCAGCTCTGAGTGGCGCTTGCCGGTAATACAACGGCTGGCTTGGCGACCGAATCGTTATCTTCGTTCAGTGTCGTGACGCCGGTATCCGCTTCGATATCTTTGGCTTCACCATAATCGCCCTGATAAATACCGGTCTGATTCTGAGTACCACTGATGATCAGAATATCGGATGCAGTGTTGGCGGTGGCTTTTGTCCAGCTGAGAGTGACATGCTCTTTCAGGTCAACGGTGACTTCCGGAACATCCATCACGTTATCTTCATCGGCATTCGGCATTACCCGGACTTCAGAGTTCAGGTTAGGGGACCAGCTTTCATGAACCTGAAACAGCCACTGATACGCCAGGCGGATCATGTCGTTCATGGTTTCTGCACGGCTGAAGCCCGGTGTGAATTCGAGGTCACGGGTACGGGAATCCGTGCGGTTAAACGTATCGTTGCTGCCACTGGCCAGCTGTGCGTAAGAACCATCATCGGCCAGGCAGATGTCCGTGTCATAGCTGGTCTGAAGAACCATGACGGAACGGGTGCCATCCGGAACTGATGACGGATAAACCAGGGTTTCGCAGCGGTTTTTAGTACGGCTGAATTTATCCATCAGATGCCATTCCGGTGTAAAGTCCTGATCCGCATTATTGCTCTGTGCTGTGTGTTCAGCAAAGTAAGATGCATAATCCACACGGTCATTATCAAAGGTCAGCAGGCTGGAATTAACGTCATAATGATCAGATCCATGACCGCTGGTCGCATTTTTTTGCGACACAATTGCCTGCACCAGCTCACGCTCACCGAAACGGAATTCATAGCCTTTGTATGACGCATTACCTGACATGATCTGGGTATAAACATTCATGCGGTAATTGCCACCGCTGGGGGTTGAGCCTGAAGGATAGGTGTTCAGCATAGTGTCGCGGGCAATCAATGAACGCTGATATTGATGCTCATGCCCCTGAACATAAATCACATCATGTTCCGAGAAATACTCGCGGATTTCATCGGCGACACTGTAAACCCAGTCATCATCTTTGGCACCTTCGACAATATGCTCAATGGTCAGGCCGTATTTCGCACCGATCAGTCCGTCGTGGCTGGCCACAACAATATGATCAAATTTGCCTTTGTTTTCTTCTACTGCATTTTCAATCCAGTGAATTGCGATGGGCAGGTTGTAATAAGCCAGACCAAAAATCAGTACGTTTTCACGGATGACATAATAGTTAACCCATTCATAACCTGCCATATGGACAGCGTCTTCCGGAATAAAAGGCCGCATGGCTTCAATCCAGTTATGAGTGTAAGCGTAGCTTTGCTCATGGTTGCCCATAACAGGTAAAAACTCGATGCCCTGATCGCGGTATTTTTCTGCAACCGACGTCCATTCCTGCCACTCGAGTTCAGAACCTGCATCCGTCAGGTCGCCTACCGGAATAACGATATCTACGCCGGCGGCCAGTTGATGATCCAGCACTTTTTCCATCGGGATCATGGCAACATGATCCTGGCCGCTGGCGTCTGATCCGCCCTGGGTGTCCGGCAGGAGACCCACAATCAGTTTTTCGAATGCCGGTTCTTCTGTGCCGGGCGTCGTATCTGTATCTTTGTCAGAGTTGTTGTCAGGCGTTTCTGTCTGAGGGATGTCCGTATCCGCTGCGTTATTGTTATCAGAAGAGTCGCTGTCACTACCGCAGGCTGTCAGGCCAAATACCGCCGATATAATCAGCAATAACCGCGTAGTGGATGTTAAGGATTTCATTCTCATTCCCCAATATTCAGGTGTGTTTAAAAAGCCGCGATATTGGACCCGAGGGGAATGACAGTTAGCTTACATTTATATTGCTGATCACAGCAGTGACTGGCTGAGCGCTGAATAATAGAAGTGGCCCCACACAGCAATATAAGAGCACTGCTATATTGTTATGCAGTGAAGGTTAAAAGATCAGTAAAATCAATCATATAAAGAAACGGTTATTGATCGGCAATGATTCAGAAAAGAGGGTTGTGTCAGACTGATGTCAGTTGTATGAATTATTCTTCTGTCTGGCGGAACATATAATATTGATGAAATTTTAGTGACTGCAGGAATCTGCGGCTTTTTTCCATGTCTTATTTAATTGGTCTTCAGCGTGACTGAGTAAACGAATAATTAATAGGCAATACCTGACGGATAACTGACCGCCCGGGAAAAATATCATCCGGTACCGGTGGCAGCGGTGAGGCCTGAAGCAGCAATTTCTCTGCTGCTCTGTCCAGGGTTGCAGAACCTGAACTGCGATGCAGTTGAGTCAGGGTGACTTCACCATCACGCTGCATTTCGAACAGTATGTAGGCGATCCCTTCTTCTCTTTTTCTTCTGGCTTTGTTTGGGTAACGCTTAAAACGGTTAAGCCACTGCAGTATATCGGCCATGTAGCTGTTGACCGCGCCCTGTTGCCCGCCGTTGGTCTGGTTGGCCGAGCCGGTGGACTGCCCGCCCTGAATCGCCTGCTGCTTTTCTGTGGCTTTGCGCGCTGGCTGCATTGTCTCGCGGGTATTCTCACGGTTGTCACTGGTCGCAGATGAATCCGGCGTGTTCTGTATCGGTTTTGCCTGTTGTTCCGGTTGCTGCACATTTTTTTGTGCCGCGTCGGAGTTTTTATTCTCAGCAGGTTGTTCCGCAAGTGATTGTGAGGCGCCCGGCTTTGGTGTCAGAGGGATGGCCGCTGTTTCTGTTTTATGCCGGTTTAATTCCGGGCGCTGTGTTTTTGTTGTTTCGGTGCGGGTGACAGTTACCTGTTTTTCGGCCAGCTGGGTTGGTGTGGCTGGTGTCTTCTCCACTGGCGCGGTCTTTGGTTCAGGCGTTCTCTCAGCCGGAGATTCGGGCTTTTTCGGTTGCGGAGGTTGCGGTTTCTGCAGGCGTTGCATGACCTGGGTAGCCGGCACAGCTTTCCCCAGACCAATTTCAACACCTCCGATCCCCTGATGTTGCGCAACGCCTTGGGGAGTATTTTCCGGCTGGTATAAAAAAATACCGGCCAGGCTGATATGCACCAGCACGGCCAGGACAATCACCAGCAACCAATGCCGCCGCGAGGGCAGTACAGGGTCCTGGCCGGAATATGCATGATGGGCGAGCGAAACAACAGACATCAGCGAATGCTCTCTTCGGTCAGGAACTGTATCCGGGTAACCGATGCATTGTTGAGAGCCCGTAACAGCGGGTCCAGTTTTTCGGCCGTCATGTCTTTATCGGCTTTGATCAATACCTGAAGCTGAGACGGCCCGGTGGTTGCTGTACGGGTAATGATGGTCTGCAGATCAGCGGCTGATATCTTTTCGCCATGAAGATACATATCACCGTTAACACTGATTTCAAGCGGCAGTTCGGCACTGGCACTTTCTTTTGCCTGGCTGACGGGCAGGGTGATGTCGGTGGCCAGTGGTTTTTGCATCTGGCCGGCAACCATAAAAAAAATCAGCAACAGAAAGACGATGTTAATCAGCGGAATTAAATTATCGTCACTGTTACTGTTCGGCTTTTTGCTTCTTATCAGTTCCATGAATCCGCCACCTCTTTGCTGACAGATTCTGCCAACACAGCGTTAATGCCGGCATCCTGTAAACCTTGCCAGGCATTGAGCACATTCTGTAATGGCAGCCCGGCTTCCGGCATCAATACGATGGTCTCTTCAGTCTGAGCAATGTCCGCTGTCGCCGCCTGCAGTGATTCATAAAAAGCGGGCGCTGTCTGTTCATCGGCAGACCAGATCACCGACAGGTCAGTGCGCAGTAACAGGATCGCAGGTGGGGGCGTATCGGCGCCGGATTGGCCGGCCGCGGCGCTGTCGACAGTGATGGCTTTCTGGTGAATAAAGCTGGAGGTCAGCATAAAGAACATCAGCAGAATAAACACGACGTCGATCAGAGCCGTAAGGCCGATCGGGCGTTTACGTCTTGCGCCTGTGAGGCGGGTGTCGGTACTGCCAGGGCCTGCATTGAGAGAAATCAGACTGCTCATCAGGCGCGCCGGATATTTCCGGCTTTGTCCTGACGGGGCTGCTGTTCTGAACAGGCGCGCCGGGCGTGAACACCCAGCATAAATTCCAGGTCATTCTGCAGGGCAGCGGCCTGTGTTTCTGTTTTGCGTTCGAAAGCGCTGTGAATCATAGACACCGGAATAGCCACCGCCAGACCCACCGCCGTCGTCAGCAATGCCTGCCAGATGCCGCCGGACAGAACAGCCGGGTCCACCTGATTACCGGCAGCTTCCATTGCTTTGAACGCTTCAATCATGCCCAGTACCGTGCCGAACAGACCCAGCAATGGTGCCAGCGTAGCAATGACTTCCAGAGGCCGCAGATAGCTTTCCAGCGGTGCCAGCACCAGCCGTGCCCGGCGGAACAGTTCCATTCGCAGATCGTCAGCAGGCAGAGGTTGCTGCAGCAGCGTTTCAGCATCGCTGATCATGCGGATACGGCCATTGCGCTGGCCTTTGGCGAGCAGCTTCAGTTGCGCGTATTCGCCCTGCTCATAGTGGTGCAGAAGGTCACCGGCTTTGACATTGGCCGCCGGGCGCTGGCTCCAGAACTGCCAGATTTTAAGCAGAATCAGGCTGCTGGCTGCCAGAGAAAACAACAGCAGTACGGCGACCACAGGTCCGCCAATCGCAGCCAGAAAAGAGGAAAGAGCGTCCATCAACAACCTCCGGGACATCCCGTGTGGAGTACATTACCCGGAGATTATATTGCTAATAGGAATTACTATCAATTTGATCATCAATTGTCAGAAGTATCAGCTTGTGACATTCCCGCCTGGCGGCTGCGGACAGGGCGCAAGGGCCTGATCCGCAGACGCCGGACGGGAACTGATGGCCAATAGTCGTGGGTCAGGCGATCCACACCTGCTTGGTATTGACGAATTCACGGATACCGTGCGGACCCAGCTCGCGACCGTAACCGGATAAGCCAATGCCACCGGAAGGCAGACGCGGATCGGTTTTAACGATGCCGTTGACGGCGACCTGGCCGGCCTGCAGAACCTGAGTAGCGGTTTCCCCTTTGCGGTCATCAGCGGTCCAGATGCTGGAGCCAAGGCCATACTCGGTGTCATTGGCAACCTGCAGCGCTTCCTCAAAGTCGGCCACTTTAATCACCGACAGCACCGGGCCGAAGGTTTCTTCGGTGAACGCCGCCATGCCGGGCTTCACATCCACTAACAGAGTCGGGGGATAGAAAAAGCCTTCGCCATTTGGCAGATCACCGCCCGTCAGGCAGCGTGCGCCGGCCTGGATCGTGCGGGTAACCTGATCGTGCAGACCCAGTTGCAGATCTTTGCGCGCAATAGGGCCCAGTGCCTGGGAGTCTTTTTCCAGCGGGTCGCCGGTTTCCAGCTGACTGAAACGCTGATACAGCTTATCGCACACCTGATCGTACACCGGAGCTTCGACAATTAAGCGTTTCACGGCAATGCAGGATTGCCCGGCATTAATCATGCGCGACAGGGTGATGACATCGCAGGCTTTCTCCAGGTCAGCGTCGGCCAGCACGATGCAGGGGTCCGATCCGCCCAGTTCCAGCACAGCAGGTTTGAGACCGGCTGCAGCCCGGGCGGCAACTTTTTTACCGGCATTACTGGAGCCGGTAAAAGACACTGCTTTAATGCCAGGGTGATCAATGGCATCGCCGACGAGATCAGTTTCCAGTGGCAGATTAGCCATCACGTCGGCCGGTAACCCCGCTGCGTGAAAAGCTTCCGTCAGTTCGGCGGCGGTGCCGGGAACATTCGGGTCTGCTTTCATTACACAGGTATTGCCTGCCATCAGAGCCGGCGCCAGAAAACGCAGCCCCAGCCAGACCGGGGCGTTCCACGGCAGAATACCGAGCACCGTCCCCAGTGGCTGATAGCAGACATAACTGTTGCTGGCATCGGAGGCAAGCACTTCGGACGACAGAAATTCTTCCGCATGATCCGCGTAGTATTCTGCGCATGTCGCACCTTTTTCGACTTCGCCCAGACCTTCACGATAGGGTTTGCCCATCTCTTCGGCCATTAATTCTGCCAGTCTGTCTTTGCGCTCACGCATAGCAGCCGCGACAGCTTTCAGATATTCAGCACGACGGGCGATGCTGAGGTCACGCCAGGCCGGAAAGGCGGCCACGGCTTTATCAATAACGTTATTGGCTTCAGCGGCAGATAATGAGGCTACCTCTGCCAGCTTTTGGCCGGTGGTTGGATTAACAGGTGCTAACATTATTTACCTCCCACTGTTTCTTGGCTGTCAGTGTTGGCTTTACTGTCGGCGGATTTTTTAGGTTTTTTGCGGGCGCTGTCCAGCTCGACAAAATCCCCTTTAGCTGCCTGGCCTTCTTCAGGCTTGACGGTGAAATCACGGTCCATGCTGAAGAAGGATTCACAGCCGTCATCGGTGATATAAATCGTATCGGAAATACCACAGGTTTTATCGCCATCAATGCCCCACATCCAGGGAATTAAATGGAACGTCATGCCTTTTTTCAGAACCGCAGATTCGCCCTGTTTCAGACTGACGATATAACCTTCATCCCAGCTCGGCGGGAAGGCGATACCAATGGAATAACCGGAACGGGTAATCAGACGGGCACCGATATCATTTTCCGTAATAATATTACGGACCAGGTTATCGACATCCGAAACCGTCATGCCCGGCTGCACGATTTTATGCACTGCACTCAGCGCGTGTTTCATGATTTCCTGTGCTTTGTACATGGAATCACTTAATTCACCCAGCTGCACCGTACGCATCATGGCGGTATGGTAACGGCGGTAGCAGCCGCCCACTTCCAGGAAGACATGCTCACCTGGCTGAACCACCCGGCCTTCCCAGGTGGCGTGGCCGATCATGGTGCGCGGACCAGAGGTGACATACGGCATCACTGCCGGCGGCTCACCCCCGGCGCGGAACATACCGGCACTGACCGCAGCGCCGATTTCATTTTCGGTTACTCCGGCGCGGCAGGCTTCAATGCCTGCCTGCATACCGGCCTCTGTGGCCATGGCTGCTTTTTTCATCAGCTCAATTTCCACATCCGATTTGCAGATACGGCCTTCTTCCACAATGCCGAAGCAGTCCAGCAGTTTGCCGTCTTTCAGCGTGGTGTGAATAACGTCCTGATGATACGCAGGAAAGAAATAGCTGTTACGCTCGTAACCGATGCGCTTGTTGGCCAGGCCAAACTCACGCAGGGCATCAACCAGCATCTGCATAGCATCGCCGGTGTCCGGATAAGGCCGGGTTAAATCGACCCAGGTACGGGCGATGACGTTGGATTCTTCCAGCGCCCGGGTAATCATAAAAGGTTCTTTTTCCAGCGGAACCACTAAGGCCTGAAAAAAGGAATACCCGGTGGTCTGATAATCCGTTAAATACATAATATTTTCCGGATCAGAAATCACCACCGCATCCAGATGCCGCTGGGCAATGCGCTCACGCAATTCCGCGATGCGGCGCTCGTACTCTTCCGGTGGGAAGGTCATATCATCACGTTTAATCATGCGGCTTTCTCCAGTACGCGGCGGGCGGCGTTGATCAGAATATTCAGACCCGCAGTCAGATCTTCCTGTGGAATTGTCAGTGGCGGAATCAGTTTGATTACCCGGCCACCGGTGCCGCAACCAGCTACGATCAGGCCGTCAGCGAAGCACTGTTTAACAATGGCGGCGGCGCGCGGACCATCACCCACGTCGAGACCCATAATCATGCCTTTACCGCGCAGTTCCAGGCTGCTGTCGGACTGCAGCAGAGTCTGCAGTGACTCGCGCATAAACTCGGTTTTGGCTTTCACTTCATCCATCAGGGCGGAGTCTTTGAAATAATCCAGCGCCACTTTGCCGGCAATAAACGACAGGTTCTGGCCGCGGAATGTGCCTGTGTGCTCACCCGGTTTCCAGTGTTCATCCAGCTCCGGATGTACCAGATTAACGGCCATCGGCGTGCCGATACCGCCAACCCCTTTGGCCAGGCAAACGATGCCGGGCTCAATATCCAGATCATCAAAGCTGAAGTAAGAGCCGGTACGGCCACAGCCAACCTGAATATCATCCACGATCAGTACTGAGCCTAACTCTTCCGCCAGGGCTGCTACGGCCTGCATCCACTCTTTGCTGGCGACATTAACCCCGCCTTCTGCCTGAACGGTTTCCAGCAGAAAGGCCGCAGGTTTCTCCAGCCCGGAGGATGGGTCCAGGTAGCGTTCACGCAGCGCGTCCAGCAGCGCCAGGCTGTCAACCTTATCGTTTTCGCCGTCAAAGGCTTCGTGACTGACATGATCCAGTGGCACACCGGATGCACCGCGGAAATATTCGTTAGCGGTGGCAGCCAGTGCGCCCAGCGTCATACCGTGGAAACCATGGCTGAAGGCAACGATGTTTTTGCGGCCTGTCGCACGGCGGGCCAGTTTCATCGCGGCTTCAACGGCGTTGGTACCGGTCGGGCCCATAAACTGCATTTTATGCGGCATATTGCGGGGCTTAAGAATGGTCTCGGTAAAAGCCTGCATAAATTCCGCTTTGGCCGTGGTCTGCATATCCAGGCTGTGCAGGACACCGTCGTTCTGCATGTAGTCAATCATGGCCTCGGTCATGCGGGTATTGTTGTGGCCAAAATTCAGTACGCCGGCACCGGCGAAAAAGTCGATATATTCTTTGCCGTCTTCATCAGTCTGACGGGCATTTTTGGCTGTTTTGAAAACAACAGGGTAAACACGGCTGTAACCGCGGATCTCAGATTCGCGCTGTTCGAAAATAGTCATAGGATTATCCTTTCTAACTGAAATAAATAGATGTCTGTTTTTCAGGTTGAGCAGATAACTTATGGCGGCGTTTTCATTCCGCTGAGGCGGCAGAACCAGCGACATACATCCTCAATTAAACGATCGTTAAAATCGTATTCAGGACTGTGGCAGGGCACATCATGACCGTGCCCATGGCCGTCGTTGCTGCCAATTAAGGCAAAGGCACCGGGTTTTTCTTTCAGGTAATAACTGAAATCTTCCGACGCCATAATAGGAAGGTTCTGGCCGTGCAACAGGGCTTCAGAGCCATAGAGTTCCTGCCAGACGGCACGGGCATGTGTGGCCTGTGCCGGGTGATTGATGGTTGCACTGTAGCGCGGGAAATGTTCCACCTCACACTTCACGCCGTAAGCTCCGGCGGTCTGGATAGAGATATCGGTAATTAATTCTTTAATGGTGGCGCGTGTTTCTTCATCCGGCACGCGGATGCTGCCCCCCAGTTCCGCTGTTTGCGGAATAACGGTCAGTGCATCACCACCATGGATGCTGGTGACACTGATGACCGCGGCTTTCTGTGGCGCCAGCCGGCGACTGGCGATCTGTTGAATGGCAATATTCACGGCGCTAGCCGCAAGCAGCGGGTCGGCACAGGCTTCCGGCTGACTGGCGTGGCCACCGCGTCCGGTGAGGGTGATTTTAAATGTGCCGTTACCGCACATCACCAGATCGTCCGGGCAGGCCATGGTGCCGTAGGGCAGCGCCGGCCAGTTATGCCAGCCGTAGATTTCGCTGACGTCATCGAGGGCGCCATCGGCAATCATTTCACGGGCGCCATGACCGCCTTCTTCTGCGGGCTGAAACAACAGCACGATTTTACGTTCCAGATCCTGCTCGTGCAGTTTGAGCCAGCGCGCGGCAGCCAGCAGAGTGGCGGTGTGACCGTCATGGCCACAGGCATGCATACAGCCTGAGCGGGTCGACTGCCATTCTTTACCGGTCTGCTCATTAATAGGGAGGGCATCAATATCGCCGCGCAGGGCGATGGCCGGGGTTGTACCGTCCGGATTGATGGTGGCCAGGGTTCCCGTACCGGCACACTCCCGCCATGGGATGCGCAGTTCATCCAGTTGGGCGCGGATGGCGGTGGCAGTATTGTGTTCCTGCCAGCTCAGCTCCGGGTTGGCATGCAGCTGGCGGCGAAAGGCCTCAGCGAATGCCATTGTGTCCTTCCAGTCGTTCGACATAAACGTCTCCTGCCTGGTGTTCACGGGCCGGTGTTATCCGGTTTATTCATCATAGTCGCACTAATGTGCGTCAGCTACGAAACATTTTTGTTCCGCAATTGGCTGAATCAATGCCATCAGATGTCATTAAAAATTTTACTGGCAAGTCCTGTTCCAGTTTTTCTTTCGGCCCTGAAAATATCCTGCAGCACACAAAAACCAGCCACAAATCAGATAGTTAGTCTGGCTTATGGACATGAGCACTGAGGCATGTGTAAAGGGGTGGTGACACGCCGGTAAAGGGCGTGACAGAAAAGACATTAAAATGCACTGCAAAAGAGCATCGGCGGAGCGCTGGCAGGCCTGAGGTATTTTCCCGGGGCGCTGACGCTGATACGGCGCCAGAAAGGCGGGAAGATAAAAGCAAAAAGCCGGGCAAGCAGAGAGGCGGAAGACGGAAAAAGCGCAGAAAGGCAGAAAGTAAGAAGGGAGAGGCAGAACGGGAAACCCCGGGGCTTTATAAGCCCCGGAATAAAAGCTGAATCAATCAGCGGCTGGCAGCCATCAGGTTCTCGTATTGGATCGCGATGTCTTCCATCTTTTTATAGATAGAGTCCGTAGTCACGGAGATCACTGTAGGTACATAACGTCCGCTTTCATCCAGCTGGAAACCTGAGTTGGAAAACTTCCACTGGGATTCGACTTTACTCAGCAGTGTTTTTATCTCAGCGGTATTCTGATTGGCTTTGATCAGTTTCTGCAGGTTCTGATCGAAGTCCTGCACGGATTGTTCAAAATCCTGTTTCAGGTTGTCATCATCGACATGCCAGTACAGAGCGAAGTAATCGCGGGCAATTTTCTGTGCCAGAGTGGTTTCCTGTTCGGATAATTCAATCAGCGGCGCAATGGCAGAGCCGCTCTGGCTGGTGATGGCCGCCACCACTTTATTACAGGCATCCAGTAATGCTTCGCTGTCTTTAATCAGAATTTTTGCGGCTTCTCTTTCCGGTTTGCCCAGTACATCGGTGCGGTATTTGAGCCAGCTGTCAGCCATGATCTGGAATTCTTTTTTCATGCGGTGTGTTTCCGCATACTCCATCAGCATCTGGAAACGTTGCTCAAACAGAGCGATGGTTTCATCGAGGTCTTTCTGCGCTTTATCAGGACGGATGTCAGCGCCGATAGCAATGTAGTCTTTCGCCATGCGTTGCGACAGAGTACAGAGACTGCCGGACAGGTATTCTGCTTCAGCGTCGGAAATGGTTTCTGCGTTGGTCATCAGCGGCAACATCAGGGAAGCTGATAACAGCGTTTTTTTCAGTACGTTCATGGTTTTCCTGCCGGATCTGCTGCTGCAGATTCTTCTGGTTAAAGTTATTCGGGCGGGCGCCTGCGCAGGCACCCGTATTCAATCGCTTATTGATGGGTCATCAGGTCATCGTATTTGAGGGCAATGTCTTCCATCTTTCCGTAGATGGAATCCGTGGTTACGGAGATCACGGTCGGGACATAATGGCCGCTCTCATCCAGCTGAAAGCCGGAGTTGGAAAACTTCCACTGGGCTTCTACTTTGCCGAGCAGTGTCTGAATTTCTGCGGTGTTATCACGTTCACCGGCCAGGGTGTGCAGGTTTTTATCAAACGAAGCGACCGATTCACGGAAATCCTGCTGCAGGTGACTGTCGTCGATATGCCAGTACAGAGCAAAGTAATCGCGGGCAATCTTCTGCGTCAGCGTGGCTTCTTCCTCAGACAGTTCAACCAGTGGCGCATCGACAGATCCGGTCTGACGGGTCAGGGCGTGCACTGTCTGATAGCAGGCACTGAGCAGCTGATCACTCTCTGTAATCACGGTTTTGGCTGCCTGACGTTCGGGCTTGGCGATAACATCCGTGCGATAGGTCGCCCAGGCATCCGCCATGGTGCTGAATTCACGGTTCAGATGATGGGTTTCGGCATAATCCATCAGCAGCTGGAATCTCTGCTCAAACAGCGCGACGCTTTCATCCAGATCTTTCATCGCTTTATCCGGACGGATATCCGCCCCTACCGCCAGGTAGTCCTTGGCCATGCGCTGCGACAGCGTACACAGGCTGCCGGACAGGTATTCGGCTTCAGCGTCTGAGACGCTCTGAGCGCAGGCAAGTGTCGGAACGACCATTGCCAGCGGTAATAATGCTTTCTGAACCAGTTTCATAAGTCGCTCCTTATGGTTTTTCTGCAGAGGCCTGCGGGAGGGCCATGCGAGTACGATAGTCTTATTAGGACATGCTGGCGGAGCTTTGTCTGGAACTGGTTCGAAATATGCTTTTATGGCGGGAAAAGACCGAATATCTAGTGATAAATGTATTACTTTTGTTTTGTAACCAATTGATTATAAAAGAGAAAATATTGGTATTACCAAATATACATACAGGAAAACAGAGAGTTTTTCTGCAGGGACAGTTTCAGCCTGTAAAGCCGTGGCTGATTTGTGCCGGGAAGGATGTAAACTGGCCTTAAATCAGTAAGTTATAGAACCTGAGGCAAAGATAAGTCGGACGTAAGAATAGCCGGGGCACAGGGTTATTAGAGTGTTGCAGTTGGCACCGGTGACACTTCTATACAAATCTGACTATACGCAGAAGCGTTAATCTGTCTTTAAGAGGTTGGTGGCGCAAAATGTGCAAAAACATGCAATAGAGGCCAATTAAAACGTATTGATCAATAGCACTGCATTCGGCGCCATTTTTATGTAATCACCACGGACGTACCACATACAAATCTGATAACAGGGACGTTCAATGGATCAGAACCATACAGCGTTGGCACTGCTTGTCGCTGCTCTGATTGTTTTCACACTTCTTTTTATTATCTTTATTACTCATGTAAAGCATGTCCGCATCCAGCGTGAACGTGATGAGGCTGTTTCTGAGCTGGAAGCAATCAAAAGCAAATATAGGCCCGGTGCTGGATACTGATGCCGGGGCGGCTGAGTATCGGGCGGGAGAGCCTGACTGTTTCACGGGAAATTAAAGAGGTAAGCATAGGTTTCATGCTTAACACTTAGGATGGGTGTTCTGAGATCTGGCTCCCACGCTCCGCGTGGTAGCCTTTAGCTTCGAACGAATCGGAAACAGGGAGTGTTTCGTGGGACGTAGTCGTTACCAGTTTATTCACATCGATCAACCGCATTTTATGACTCTGACGGTGCAGGGGTGGTTGCCTGTCTTTACCCGACCTGAGTCTGTTGAAATTCTGCTGCAATCTTTTCGCTTTTTGATGAATGAAAGTCTGCGAATCCACGCCTGGGTCATTCTTGAAAACCATTTGCACTTGATAGGGCAAAGTCAGCAGCTTGATAAAGACATCGCCCGCTTCAAATCCTTCACAGCCCGTCAGCTTCTGGGTTACTTAGAGCAGAAAAAAGCCACAGCCTTGCTGAACCAACTTCAGCAGCTGAAATTGGCTCATAAAACTGACCGCCAATCGCAGTTCTGGCAAGAAGGTGTTCATCCTGAATGGATCAGCAGTTCTGAGATGATGAAGCAAAAGATCGAATACATTCATCAGAATCCGGTTAAGCGCGGTTACGTTGATCGGGATGAATATTGGCGTTATTCCAGCGCCAGAGATTATGCGGGCAGTGAAAGTCTGCTGCCGGTGGATAAGAGCTGGTGCTCCTGATAGCTGTTTCCGCTAACTGGCTCTCATGCATCTGGCTCCCACGCTCTCCGTGCTAGCCTTGTTGCCCCAGTAATGTTGCTTTCGGGAGTTTGCGTTCCCACGCGGAGCGTGGGAACGAGAAAAAACAAAGCCCGCAATTGCGGGCTTTTTATTTGGCTTAAATTACTCGAACTATCAGTCCTCGTAATTCTCAATCGCCGGACACGAGCAGATCAGATTCCGGTCACCGTACACATCATCAATGCGGCCAACGGATGGCCAGAATTTATGTGCGCCAAGATCTTTCACCGGATACACAGCCTGTTCACGGCTGTACGGGCGATCCCATTCCGCGGCGATTACTTCAGCGGTGTGCGGGGCGTTTTTCAGCGGGTTGTTTTCCGCGTCCAGTTCGCCGCGCTGTACCGCGTCGATTTCGCCTTTTATGGCGATCATGGCGTCGGCGAAGCGGTCGATTTCCGCTTTGGATTCGGATTCCGTTGGCTCGATCATAAAGGTCCCCGGCACGGGGAACGACATGGTCGGCGCGTGGAAGCCGTAGTCCATTAAGCGTTTGGCAATATCCACTTCGGTGATGCCGCTTTCGGCTTTGATCGGGCGCAGATCGACGATGCATTCGTGCGCTACGCGGCCGTTCTGGCCTGAGTACAGAATCGGGTAGTGGGCCGACAAACGTTTGGCCAGATAGTTGGCTTTCAGCAGGGCGTTCTGGGTTGCACGGCGCAGGCCGTTGCCGCCCATCAGGGTAATGTACATCCAGCTGATCGGCAGAATGCTGGCAGAGCCATACTGAGCGGCAGACACAGCGCTGTTGCCTCTGGATTCGTTATCGATCGGGCGTACGCTGTGGTTGGCGACAAAGGGTGCCAAATGCGCGGCAACACCAATCGGGCCCATACCCGGACCACCGCCGCCGTGGGGAATGGCGAAGGTTTTGTGCAGGTTCATATGGGAGACATCGGCGCCAATATGGCCCGGCTGTGTGATCCCGACCTGCGCATTCAGGTTGGCGCCATCCATATAGACCTGGCCGCCATGCTGGTGGATCAGGTCGCAGATTTCACGCACGCCCTGTTCATAGATACCGTGGGTCGAAGGGTAGGTCAGCATCAGGCAGGACAACTGATCGCCCAGTTCTTCAGCTTTTTTCTTCAGATCTGCGAAATCGACGTTGCCGTCGTCGTCGCAGTCGGTCACGACCACGCGCATGGATGCCATCATGGCCGACGCCGGGTTGGTACCATGGGCGGAGCGCGGAATCAGACACACATTACGGTGCCCTTCGCCACGGCTTTCATGGTATTTCTTAATCGCCAGCAGGCCGGCGTATTCCCCCTGCGCGCCCGAGTTGGGCTGCATGCACACAGCCGGGAAGCCGGTGATGGCTTGCAGATAATCTTCCAGCTCAGCGATCATTTTTTCGTAACCGGCGGTCTGTGAGCGCGGCGCAAAGGGGTGAACGTTGGCGAACTCAGGCCAGGTGATGGGAATCATCTCGGTGGTGGCGTTGAGTTTCATGGTGCAGGAACCCAGCGTAATCATGCTGTGGTTCATGGCCAGATCTTTCGCTTCCAGACCTTTCATATAACGCAGCATTTCATGCTCGGTGTGGTAGCGGTTAAAGGTCGGATGCGAGAGGAAGCCGGTATTACGGGCAATACCGGCGTCAATGCTGTTGGAGCCGTTGGCAACAATCTCTGCATCCAGTGCGTACACATCCAGACCATGACCTTCGCCCAGAATCACGGTGAAAAGTTCTTCTATATCCGCAGCGGTGGTTTTCTCACTGAGGGAAATACCCAGCGTATCGGCGTTCAGGCCGAGCGCCTGATCATCACGCAGGTTAACCCCGGCGGCTTCGGCACGGGCGAGCACTGAAGCACGGTCGCTGACCTGCAGCGTCAGGGTGTCGAACCAGCTGTTGTTGGCGATGCTCACGCCTTTTGCCTGCAGGCCGGCGGCCAGAATATCAGTCAGGCGGTGAATGCGTGCAGCGATGGTCTTCAGCCCTTCAGGGCCGTGATACACGGCATAAAAAGAACTCAGATTGGCCAGCAGCACCTGAGCGGTACAGATGTTGGAGTTGGCTTTCTCACGGCGGATATGCTGTTCACGGGTCTGCAGCGCCATACGCAGCGCCTGTTTGCCCTGGGCATCAATGGAGACACCGATAATGCGGCCCGGAATCGAACGCTTGAAGGCGTCACGGGTGGCAAAGAAGGCGGCGTGCGGGCCACCAAAGCCCATCGGCACACCAAAGTGCTGGGCATTACCCAGTACGATATCAGCGCCCATTTCGCCCGGTGCTTTCAGCATAACCAGAGACATCAGATCGGTGGCGACGGCGGCCAGTGCATTTTTCGCGTGCAGGGCGGTAATCACATCGGTGAAGTCAGTGATGTTGCCGTTTTTGCCCGGATACTGGAACAGAGCGCCAAATACGTCTTCGTCGGCGGCTTTGTCTGCCGGGCCGACCATCACATCCCAGCCAAAAGCTTCGGCCCGGGTTTTCACCACGTCGATGGTCTGCGGCAGGCAGTTTTCATCCACGTAGAAGGTATTGGATTTGTTTTTGCGCACCGAGCGTTTGGCCATGGCCATGGCTTCGGCGGCGGCGGTGCCTTCATCCAGCAGGGAGGCGTTGGCCAGTTCCATGCCGGTAAAATCGATCACCATCTGCTGGAAGTTCAGCAGGGCTTCCAGTCGTCCCTGGGCAATTTCTGGCTGGTAAGGGGTATAGGCGGTGTACCAGCCCGGGTTTTCCAGCACGTTGCGCAGAATCACCGGCGGAATAATGGTGTCGTGGTAACCCATGCCGATGTAGCTTTTGAATACTTTATTCTGCGCGGCCAGGGATTTCAGATAGCTCAGCGCGCCGGCTTCGCTCTGACCGTCGGCAATATCCAGAAACGGCTCGCGCAGAATATCCGCCGGCACGATTTCAGCGGTCAGGGCTTCCAGTGAGTCGGCATTAATGGCTGCCAGCAGGGCAGCTTCTTCATTGTTATCCGGGCCGGCACCATTGGAGGCGATATGACGGCCAATAAAGTTATCACCTTGTTCCAGTGATTTAAGGGACTGTGTGGTCATGGGTGGGGGACCTGTGGGTAAACCAATCGGAATCAGTACCGCCCGGCAGAACACCGGGCGGATACAGGTTTAAGCAGTGCTGTCGCTGTTATTCAGTTATTCGCAGAGTTTTGCGTATGCGTCAGCATCCAGCAGAGTGTCGAGCTGAGAGCCGTCTGCCAGTTTCATTTTAAAGAACCAGGCATCGCCGTATGGGTCTTCGTTGACTTTTTCCGGAGCGTCCACCAGGTCTTCGTTGACCGCCACGATGGTACCTGCCAGAGGTGCATAAATGTCTGAAGCTGCTTTAACTGACTCAACCACGGCAATGTCCTGCTCGGCTTCAACTTCAGTATCAGCTTCCGGCAGCTCGACGAACACAACGTCACCCAGTTGGGACTGGGCAAAATCTGTAATACCAATGGTGACCAGGCCATCTTCGTCAATGCGGATCCATTCGTGAGAGGCAACGTATTTCAGATCAGCCGGGATATTGCTCATAATTATTCTCCATTCAGAAAGGTATAACTCAGAACTGCTTTTCGCCATTGCGCACAAACGGCAGCTTAATGATGCGCGCCGGGACTAATTTACCACGCATTTCGACCATGCAGGTGTCCGTAGCCGACACAGGTACGCGGGCGATGGCGATGGATTTTTCCAGTGTCGGTGAAAAGGTACCGGATGTCACTTCCCCTTCGTTGGCACCTTCCGGCAGACCGTCAACAATGACTTTCTGGTGCGAGCGCATAACGCCGCGGCCTTCCAGTACCAGGCCTGCCTGCTTCATGGCGGCGTCTATATTGGCGCTGCGGCTGGCCTTTTCCTCTTCCAGTGCGGCGCGGCCGTTGAAGTTGCGCTCCGCCGGTTCCCAGGCAATGGTCCAGCCCATGCCGGCCTGCAGGGGAGAAATATTTTCGTCCATGTCGTTGCCGTAGAGATTCATCCCGGCTTCCAGGCGCAGGGTGTCCCGTGCTCCCAGACCGGCCGGTGCAACGCCGGCATCCAGCAGTGCCTGCCAGAAATCCGCGACCTCGGTCTCGGGAACCATGATTTCCAGTCCGTCTTCACCTGTGTAGCCGGTGCGGGCGTAAAACCAGTCTGATTTCGGCAACCCCTGAAAGACGTTCAGGCCACTGATCAGGCCGGCCGCTTCCGGTTTTACCTGTTTAACCAGTTCAATGGCCCTGGGTCCCTGAACGGCAACCATCGCCAGTTCCGGGCGTTCGGTCAGGCTGACATCAAAGCCTTTGCTCTGGGCTGACATCCATTCCAGGTCTTTTTCGCGGGTGGCGCAGTTCACCACGGTGCGGTACCAGCCATCCATGCGATACACGATGAGATCATCAATAACACCACCATTGGTGTTCAGCATGCCGGTGTAAAGGGCTTTGCCGGTTTCTTTCAGTTTGGCCACATCGTTGGCCAGCAGTTTCTGCAGATAGGCGGTAGCGTCGACGCCGCGAACATCCACAATGGTCATATGGGAGACATCAAACATACCGGCGTGCTGACGCACTGCCTGGTGTTCCTGTATCTGTGAGCCATAGTTCACCGGCATATCCCAGCCGCCAAAATCGACCATTTTGCCGTTGGCTTGCAGATGTTTCTCATACAAAGGGGTTCGCTTGGCCATGTTTCTTCCTGTTACTGTTGAAACTGTCTGAGCCGGATCAGTGTACCCGGTTCATCCCCAAAAGGGGCGGCAGTATAGCGTCTAAAACGCGGATCGGCATCCTTGTCATTATAATAATATGTACCATGGTACCATTATTGGATGGCCGCCGGGGATTTTGTTATTCCATTGTGGCCGCTTCAGTCAGGCGCACCGGGGCGGCTGATGCTGCGCACCATCATCTCTACATGGGCGGCAATCATGTCCTGTTGCGACATCCCATGGGATGAGTGATCACTGGTGGACTCATCCCGTGCCTGCTCCAGCCGGTCCAGGGTGCCGTCGATGCACAGAAAGGCGAATCCATGAATGGATGACAGGCAGTGGTTAAAAAGAATAACCGGATCGCTGTTAATAAAATCGCCGGAACGCACGCCACTGCTGATCAGATCCTGAAACAGGGCAGAACAGCGGCGGCCGCTGGCCACCAGGTCTTTGTAGTCGGTGCGCCGGGCAACGTGGTTGCCAAAAATAAGGCGGTATTTTTCCGGGTTGTGGATGGCGTATCTGAGATAGGCTGTGGCGGCCTGTTGCAGTCGCTCTGCCGGTCCGGCGCGGGATTCGGTCTGCTGGCTGAGAAACGCGGTAATGTCGTCAAACCCCTGGCGGGCGAGCTCGGCCAGCAGGTCGTTTTTATCGGCGAAGTGGCGGTAGGGGGCTGTCTGTGACACACCCACCCGGCGGGCAATGGCGCGCAGGCTGAGGTTCTCCGGCCCGCTTTCGCGGATCGCTTCCACCGCGGCATCCAGCAAAGCCTGACGCAGGTTGCCGTGGTGGTAAGAGTTGTTATGTTGTGAGCAGGATTCTGCCGTTTGGCTCATGGACCACGCCTGTATCTGCCGGGTGAGAATCAGATGGCTGAATCATACCTGAGTTCACCCGGCAGGGCAGCCGTCATCTGTTCAGGCCTGAGCGGCGAACAAACGCTGACTGTTCTCCTGCTGACGGATCGCCGGTACTCCGTGACGCACCTGGCTGGGCGAATAGCCACACCATTTTTTAAACGCTTTGGAGAAGTTAGCCACACTGGAGTATCCCAGTTCTGCGGCTACCGCCGTGACATTAAAGCGGCGCGTCTGCAGCCAGTAGCTGGCCTGTATCAGGCGCAGCTCGCCGATGAGTTTCTGATAATGGGTGCCGCAATCCTGCAGGCGGCGTTTGCAGGTGCGCTCGCTCAGACCCAGGCGCCCGGCAAGCTGCTCCAGTGGCGGAGTATTGCTCAGCTCATTGCGCAGCAGATTAGCGGCTTTGTGGGTAATCAGCTGACTCTGACCGGAGGAAACTTCCCGTCCGATCCGGGGCATGCGGCGCATCGTGTATTCCTCGCTCAGCCACTGGCGCGGAAAACGCAGTGCGGTGCGGGCCGTGGGATACTGCAGGCTGACCGGCAGCCAGGCGGGCAGATCGTCGGTGTAGGGCGCAGCGGTCAGGAATACCGACAGCTGTTCGTGGCGTGCGGCAATCACCGGCAGCCAGCGCTGATGCAGCCAGGCCAGCGCGATATTGGTGGCGCTTGATCGGAGTTCGTCCGGCAGGGCGCGCCAGTTCAGTTCGAGCATCATATTGTGCTCATCACAGGCGCGCAGCGTCAGCTGGAAGGGTTGCAGCGGCGCCGGAATATCCTGCTGTCCCTCGCACCAGGCCTGCAGCGGAAAGGGTTGCTCCTGCTCGGCGATGGCCAGTGTCATGCCAAAGTCGAGCGACAGGGATTCATCGCCCAGCTGACGTTCGGCCCAGTGGGTCAGGTCCAGTAGCGTCAGCAGCGGCACCCGCGCGCGGCGATTAAACAGGGCATCCGCCGGCAGATCCAGTTTCGGGAGTTGCTGGGTTTTCAGACCTTTGCTGGCCATCAGGCGTAAAAGGATATGCAGTGATTCTGCGGTACAGTGTAAGGCATCCATGATTATTTTCGTTGTTATGTGGTGAGGCCTTTGACTCTACGTCAATACGCCTTTGAGACAATGTGCTATCTGGCAAAACTGGCTCCTGTTGTGGCGTTAATTCACCCAATGACTGGCATTACTTCAACGGTTATGGCGGGAAATGCCTTAAATTCAGACTTTTGGGGCGATTTTCTCTGATTAATTGGTACTTTCGTTTTTTTTATTCGCTGATGCGCAGAATCGGGCGGAAGCGGTAAGGCGAAGGCAGGGAGTCAGGAACGGCAGGATATGGATTGGCTGCGATGGCGGCTTTCACCGCCCAGGCGTCAAGCTGCGCATTGCCACTGCTGATAACAACCTGCACGTCGGTGGCAATCCGGCGGTAGCGCAGGGTCAGCTGCAACTGCAGCTCACCACGGAACTGTGCCGGGGCGATCAGCTGCTCACGCAGGTGGGCCAGAATCTGCTGCTGGTAATGGCGCTCCTGTGGGTCGGCGGCGAGAGCCTGTTCCATTGCTTCTGTTTTGCCGGGCGAAGGCTGGCGGTCAGCGGATTCCGCCCGGTTGTCGGAGGCGGGTGTTGTTGTCTCTTCAGCCGCGGTTCCGGACCCCGGCTGTGCACCGGCGGATTTGTGCTGGTTGGCTGCAGCTGACACGCCCCTTGTTGAATCCTGTGTTGCCGCAGGTTTGGTGGAGGGCAGTTGTTCCGCTGGTTGGGGTAGCGGTTGGCTGGCGGGCCGGGCCGTCAGTTGGGGAATAACAGGCTCCGGCAGCTGCAGTCTGGCATTAATGACCGGCGGTTGCGGCCCGGGAGAACGGGCCTGTGGCCACAGCAGTAACAGATGCAGGCCTGCTGACAATAACAGGGCCAGCAGCAGCCTGTGATGCTTTCTCCGCTGCGGGGGTTGTTGGTGTGGCTGCTGGTCGCGCTGTTCCTGTTTGTGATGTGCCTGTTTGTGATGTTCCGCTGGCGCGTGTTCCCGGTTATGCACGGGTGTCTGAGGGGAGCCCTTCATGGTGAATCCGGGCGGATCAGGTCTCGGTTTCCTGGATCAACACTTTTGCCTGATAGCCGGCTTCGGTGAGGATATAAGCGGCGGCCTCTGCCCGTCCGGCGCCGCAGATCACGTACTGGAAAGAGCGAGACAGCTGATGCAGACGACTGCGCAGAATACCGAGGGGTATGCATTTGGCCCGGGGAATCGGGTTCAGGCTGGCTTCACGCGCCTGACGGACATCCAGCAACACAGTACCGGTATCGCCTTCATTAATAATGTCGTCCAGGTCGGATTGACTGACAAACTCCAGTATCGGCGCTTTTAACAGGGTGTCGAAATCCTCTTTCGTCAGACTCATCAGCACACCGTCGCTGCTCATGGTCACGGTCGCATTGCGCGGCATATTGCTGATCAGGGCATCTTCGCCAAACAGGGCGCCTTTCCCCAGCGCGGCGAGGGTTTCTGTTTTGTTGTTGTCTTTGCGGGTGACCAGTGCTTTGCCTGTTTTAATAACGAAGCACTCGTTGCCTTCTTCGTCCTGACGGATGATTTCATCGCCCAGAGAGACCAGGCGTTCATTAAAGCGGCTCAGTAACTTCTGAATATTGCCGGGCGGGATGCGGTTAAACAGTTCTGAGGTGAGCAGTGCTTCCAGCCAGTCGGATTCGCTTTCGTCCATTTCATACGACTGGCGCAGTTCCGACCAGGTGGTAATCAGTTCCAGCAGCTGACGTTTAATGGCAAACAGCTGGCAGGGGGTTTTGGAAATCGCCGTGGAACGGTGAATCGGATGGCTGCTGTCCAGCGCGAGGAAGTTCTCGTCGTCGTCGCCGGCAATGCTGGTGACCCGGAACTGATCATCCGTCAGGTCTATCTCGCCAGCCAGCAGAAAGTGGCATTCATCGTCTTCTTTGCCGCGTTTAAACAGTATTTTACGCGCGGCAATCTCATAAGTACGGAAATGCGTGCTGATTTCTGCGAGCGCTTCAGGAGAAAGCTCGTCGAATGGGATAAAGCGCTGAATCTGCTCAGCAAGCGGTCCGGACTGGGTGCTGTCTTCCATGTTGTCGAGAGCCTGATTGGAAACGTCTGATTCTGAGTATTACACACTATATCAAACAGAATGATAGTACTGAATTCAAAACAGGCCACCGGAGCCTGCCCTGGCCGCTCAGTGTTCCTGCCAGGAACCTTGCGCCGGTCTGCCACTCTTTATTGGCAGAATACGATGACAGAGTACCGATAAGGACACTTTTTATGAATGCTTTGATGGCAACACTCCGCCAGCCAGGTCAGGAAATCGGTAAGCATTACCGTACGCTTCTGGCGACGGTTTTTTCCGGCCTTTTTCATTTGCTGGCACTGGTATTGGTGGTTATGTCGGCGGGGACCTTTATCAGCGGTTTAATGCATCCGCAGGACTCTCTGATTACCGTGGCGATTCATTCCATTAATTCTCTGGTGATCGCACTGGCCATGTATGAACTGGGCATGGGGGTTGGCAAAGAATACCGGGGAGCGGAAGAAGGGGATAATATTATTCAGAATATCCGCCGCACCATCGCCCGCTTTGTCAGTACGGTGTGCATTGCACTGGTGCTGGAAGCGCTGATTATGATTATTAAATACAGCCAGCTGGATCTTGCCGGTAATCTGTATTATCCGGTGGCGATCATTGCTGGCTGTGCCTTTCTGTTATTGGCGCTGGGTGGCTTTCTGGCGCTGACTCATAATGTGGGTTTGTCAGAAGAAGAGCGCGGACGCGCCTGACTCTGGGAGACGCCGGCGGTGAGGGTAAAGCGCATGGCATCTTCAAATGACCAGTCCACTTCCGTCACCTGCGCGCGCGGCAGAAACAGGGTGTAGCCGCCGACCATGTAACTCATGGGCAGATAAACGGCGACCAGCTCTTCACCATCGCTGGCATCAATGACGGCCTGTGGTGTTCTGGTGGAAGTAATAAATCCCACCAGTCTGCCCTGGCCGGGAATGTCGACCAGTACGGTCTGTTGGCTGTGCTGGCGTTTTTCCTGATCAAACATGGCGGCAAAATCTTTGATGGCGCCGTACAGAGTTTTGACCAGCGGAAAACGCAGCAGGGCATCTTCTACATACTGATACAGCCAGCTGACCGGGTTGAACTGGAACAGCAGGCCAACGACCAGCAGGGTCACCAGCATCAGAACCAGCCCCATGCCCGGGAACAGCTCAGGGATACTCATATACATCAGTGCCCGGCTGCCCAGGTTGTTAAACCAAAGCAGGGCCGACCAGATTAACCAGACGGTCACCAGCAGGGGGATGACCACCATCGAGCCTTTGATCAGGGGTTGCAGGAACAGGCGTTTCATAAATTCAGGGGCCTCAGTCAGTGCTCTGCTTTTTCAGCATGGCTTTCAGTTCACGTATCTCGTTTGCCAGATCATCAATGGTGGCGACACCGTCGGCAGCATCCTGCTCGGCTTTTTCCCGGGCGTGCTCGTCTTCCAATACATTGACGACGATGCCAATGACCATGTTGAGGAAAGCGAAGGTCGTCAGGAATATAAACGACAGGTAGTACATCCAGGACAACGGATAGACGTCCATGGTTTCGTACATCACATCCGTCCAGTCTTCAAAGGTCATAACCCGGAACAGGGTCAGCATGGAGATGGATATGTCGCCCCATAACACCGGATTGATGTGGCTGAACAGCGTGGTGCCAATGGCGGCATAGATGTAGTAGATGATAAACATCAGAAGAATGACATAACCGAGCTGAGGCAGGGCACGCAGCAGGGAATTCAGCAGCATTCTGAGTTCGGGGATGATGGAGACCATCCGCAGTACGCGGAATATTCTCACCAGACGGCCGATCATGGCGGTTTCACTGTGTTCCACAGGAATCAGTGAGATCACGACCACCAGGGTGTCGAAGACATTCCAGCCATTGTGGAAGAAGCGTCGCTTATCGGCGGTGGCCATAAAGCGGATCAGTATTTCAACCAGAAAGATGACAGTGATGCCGGTATCGAGAATGTTCAGGACCAGCATCCAGGTGTCTGAGACCTGATAGGTTTTGGCACCGATCAGCAGAGCTGAAATGATGATAATGCTGACAACAAAAAGTTCGAAGGCGCGGTTGTCGCGGATGGCCTGGGATCTGGCCTGCAGACGTTCAATATTCATACGGGGGTTGGTCAGTCATGAAAAACGATGGCGGGAGTCTGTCACAGCCTTGAGAGTTCGCCAAGCAACATGCATTATCCGGGGCCACATTCCGGTCAGAATCGCCCGCGGTTACGGCTTTCGCGTCACTTTGGATAATAAGTTGGTTAGTGGTCACTTCATATAGCAAAATTTTATATAGCGGATGTGAGTGAATACTAACTTAATAAATTACTTTAACTTTCTGCCGCAGCTCACGCTTACTGAGTGATATTTGTTCGCCACTTTTCCCCACTGTTTTTACCCACCCGGCTAAGTCATTGTGAAATAAAGCAAAAATCGAGATATCCACACGCCTCCGGTGCTTGCAAACGGGCTTGACGCTTCCTATAGTGTTGTTTAGTGGAAAATAGTGGGTAATTGTGGGTTTTGGTGAAGTTAGTAAACACCCACCCGCATCCCACCTGATGACAGGAAGGAAGCATGTTCCGGGGGCTGCACAACATCAATCTTGATGCCAAAGGCCGTCTGGCGATCCCGACCAAATACCGGGAGCCGCTGGCGGAGCTTTGTGGTGCCCGTCTGGTTGTCACAATTGACACCGAAGAACGCTGCCTTCTGATCTACCCCGCTAATGAGTGGGAAGTGATTGAAGCCAAGATTGAAGCGCTACCCAGCTTCAATAAAGCGGCCCGGCGCATCCAGCGCCTGTTGATTGGTCATGCAACCGATCTCGAGCTGGATGGCAGTGGCCGCATTCTGTTACCGCAGCCGCTGCGCGAATACGCCGGGCTGGACAAAGAATCTGTACTCATGGGGCAAGGGAAAAAACTGGAATTGTGGAGTAAGGAAACCTGGGAGGGGCGCCGTGATGACTATCTGGATATGGCAGGCGACCCGGATGAATTGCCGGACGAGCTGCAGAGTCTCTCTTTATGAATATCGATGATTTCCTCCACACCACGGTCCTGCTCCGGGAAACCGTGGCCGGTTGTATTAATGATCCGCAGGGCATTTATGTGGATGGCACCTTTGGCCGCGGCGGGCACAGTCGCCTGTTATTGAGCCAGCTGGGTGAACAGGGCCGCCTGATCGGGATTGATAAAGACCCACTGGCCATTGCCAGTGGTCAGCAGCTGGAGCAGGAAGATCAGCGTTTCCGCATCCTGCAGGGTAGTTTTGCGGACATGAAAGAGCTGCTGGCTGACATGGGTATCGGGCAGGTCAATGGCATCCTGCTGGATCTTGGCGTGTCGTCGCCGCAGCTGGATGATGCTGAGCGCGGTTTCAGCTTTATGAAAGATGGTCCGCTCGATATGCGCATGAATCCGGATGAAGGTATCAGTGCCGCCGAGTGGTGCATGACCACACCCGAAGCCGAAATTATCCGGGTGCTGAAAGAATATGGGGAAGAGCGTTTTGCCAAACGCATGGCACGCGCCATCGTCAACAAACGCAGTGAAGAAGAAATCACCCGCACAAAGCAGCTGGCGGAGCTTATTAAGGCAGCGAACCCTGCATGGGAGCGGCATAAACATCCGGCGACGCGGGCGTTTCAGGCGATCCGCATTGCGGTGAATAACGAATTGGGTGATCTGGAAAAAGTGCTGGCTGACAGCGTTGATCTGCTGAAACCGGCGGGACGGCTGGCGGTGATCAGCTTTCATTCGCTGGAAGACCGCATGGTGAAGCGGTTTATCCGCGCACAGGAAAAAGGCCGCGACCTGCCGCCTGGCGTGCCGGTGACCGATGACATGCTGGGCCGCACGATGAAAAAAGTCGGCAAAGCCATTATGCCGGATAAAGAAGAAACAGACCGCAACGCCCGTGCCCGCAGCGCGGTGTTGCGGATCGCTGAGCGTCTCGACGCATGAGTCTGCGCAGTGTGTCCATCCTGCTGTGGCTGATGGTCGTGCTGTCGGCTCTGATTCAGGTCGGCACCGTGCACTGGCAGCGCAGTCTTATGCAGGCGTGGGCCGCTGAGGATGCGCACCGCGCTCAGCTGCAACAGGAATACAGCCGTTTGTTGCTGGAAAGAGGCACGCTGACGGCACACGGACGGATTGATCAGCAGGCACGGAAAAAACTGAACATGACAGAACCGGATAAGGTACAGGTGCTTTCACAATGAACGCGCAGCCGAATCAGACAGAAGAAGTGAAAGGCATTGCCCGCTGGCGTTTTACGCTGGTGATGGCGGTGTTTGCCTGTCTGATTGCGGCGGTACTGGTGCGTCTGGTGGTATTGCATACCATTGAGCAGCCTTTCTTATTTGAGCAGGGTGAAAAACGCACCGTGCGCGAAGAAGTTCAGCCAGCCATGCGTGGCATGATTACTGACCGCTACGATAAGCCGCTGGCCGTCAGTACCCCGGTGATGAATCTGTGGGTTAATCCCCAGCAGGTCAATCTGCAGCAGATACCGCTGGTGGCCAGAGATCTGGGGTTATCGTCAGTACGGTTAGCGAAGAAAATCGAACGAGCGGCCAGCCAGGGTCGCTCTTTTGTATATCTGAAACGACAGGTCGAACCTGAAGTGGCCAATGTGTTGCTTGGGCGGCGTATTGCCGGTGTTTACGGAGAAGACGATTTCCGTCGTTTTTATCCGGCCGCTGAAGTGACGGCCCACACCGTCGGGATCGTAAATATTGATGGCTGCGGACAGGAAGGGCTGGAGCTGGCTTATGATCAGTTTTTGCAGGGGCATGAAGGCTCCCGTCAGGTCGTAAAAGACCTGTACGGCAATGTGGTGAAGCAGCTTAAAGTTAATTCGGTAGCCAAGCCCGGACACGATATGGCGCTGACGCTGGATCTGCGCTTGCAGTATCTGGCGTACCGGGAATTAAAAGCCGCCGTCAGTCAGCACCACGCCAAATCCGGAGCGGCGGTTTTACTGGATGCGCATAGCGGAGAAGTGCTGGCGCTGGTGGGTCAGCCTTCCTATAACCCAAATAACCGCGCCGGTCTGAAAGCAGAATACATGCGCAACCGTGCCATTGCCGATTTAATCGAACCGGGTTCTACGATGAAACCCTTTACGGTGGCGGCGGCGCTGGAATCCGGTCGTTATTTTCCGGATACCGAAGTGGATACCGCACCAGGTTATGTCCGGGTTAAAAACAAAACCATCCGTGATCACCGCAATTACGGCGTACTCGATGTGACCGGGATTATCACTAAATCCAGTAACGTCGGTGTGACCTTTTTATCGGCGCAGATGGGCGCTGAAACCATCTGGGAATTTCTGACCAGAGCTGGTATCGGTCAGGCCACCGCGCTGGGCTTTCCGGGGGAAGCGGTCGGCAGTCTGCCTTATCCCGAACAGATGGATGCGCTGCGTCTGGCCACGGTTTCTTACGGCTACGGTTTATCGGTTTCGCCACTGCAGCTGGCCCATGCCTATACCGCATTTACTCAGGGTGGCTGTATCAAGCCTATGCGTCTGTTGCTGAATCAGGAAGCTTCTGCGGATTGCGAGCGGGTAATGTCAGCCAAAGTTGCCCGTCAGGTGCTGAATATGCTGGAAACGGTCACCTCTGATATCGGTACCGGCCGGCGCGCCCGGGTTGATGGTTACCGGGTGGGCGGAAAAACCGGTACGGCGCATAAAGTCGGCCAGCAGGGTTATGAAGACGACGAATACACAGCAGTTTTTGCTGGCGTCGCGCCGATTTCTGATCCGGATCTGGTTCTGGTGGTCGTGATTGATTCGCCACAGGGCAAAGAATATTACGGTGGTGAAGTCGCGGCGCCTGTTTTCTCCCGCATTATGGAGCAATCGCTGCGTCTGCGTCAGGTTGCTCCGGACGACGGCAAAATGCCCGTCCTGCAAATGGCAGGAGGTGATCAATGAATATCAGTCAGTTGATCGCCGGTGATTTCTTTATGCCGCCGGAATGGGACCGCGCATTTAATGATGTGGTGGTTGATAGCCGTGATATTCAGCCCGGTGACCTGTTTATTGCCCGGCGCGGACACAACGCTCACGGTGAGCAGCATATAAAAGACGCTGTTGCCCGTGGTGCGGTGGCTGTGTTGGCGGAAGGTGAGCAGGGTTTCCGTTGTGAATGGACCGCAGATGGCGACAGTGTTCCTGTTTTTATCCAGCCCGAAGTCGCCGGCCAAACGGCACAATGGATGCACCGCCGTTATCCGTGTGCGGGTATGCAGCTGATCGGCGTGACCGGTACCAATGGTAAAAGCTCTGTCAGTCAGTACATTGCTCAGCTGGCCAGTGTCAGTGGTGAAGCGTGCGGCGTACTGGGAACATTAGGGAACGGCCGCTGGCCGGACCTGCAGCCAACGCGTAATACAACGCCGGATCTGTCGGTCATTTTAAAACATCTGAATTCGCTGCAGCAGCAGAATGTATCTCTGGCAGCGCTGGAAGTATCTTCTCACGGGCTGGCTCAGCAGCGTGTCGCCGGGCTGACGTTTGATGTGGTGGTGCTGACCAACATCAGTCAGGATCATCTCGATTACCACGGCACCATGGACGACTATTTTGCCGCAAAACGGGCGCTGTTTACGGCGTACGGTGCAAAGCAGGCCATTATCAATATCGACGATGATTACGGACGCCAGTTGGCTGCCGATGAAGATATTACGGCTGAAATAATGACAGTTGGTAAAAGCGCGGATGCCGATGTGCGATATCAGGCGCTGGCAATGAATGCCGGCGGCATCAAAGCAAGCATTGATTCTCCCTGGGGCAGTGCAGAATTTACTCTGCCATTAATCGGCGAATTTAATCTTGCTAATGCAGTGACTGCAATCACTGCATTGGCAGTACGCGGAGCCGGTTTTGAAAAACTCACTGCGGCGGCAGAAAACCTGCGCCCGGTGGCCGGCCGGATGGAACTTTACCGCAAAGATAATGCGCCGCTGGCGGTGGTGGATTTTGCCCACACACCGGATGCACTGAGTAATGTTTTACAGGCATTGGCACCCTGGCAGCGGGACATTACCTGTGTATTTGGTTGCGGTGGTGATCGCGACCGCAGTAAGCGCCCGTTAATGGCCAAAGCCGCACTGCAGCATGCTGATCAGGTATGGCTGACCGACGATAATCCGCGGACAGAAGATCCACAGCAGATCTTTGCCGATGCGCTGGCTGGCGCTGAGAATATTCATCAGCAACATGACCGCGAAACCGCCATCCGTACCGCCCTCGAACAGACAGCCGCAGAAGGTATTGTTCTGATCGCGGGTAAAGGCCACGAAAATTACCAGGATGTTATGGGTGTTAAACATTCATACAGTGATGCCGCTGTGTTAACCACGTTAGGTTATCAGCTGGCTGCCGACAGGCAGGAGGCGTCGCTATGATCGGAACATGGTCACTGAGTCAGCTGGCGGAACTTCTGCAGGGACAGTTACAGACAACCGTTGACACGCCGGCCGCGGCAAAGGCCGAAGAAGATAACAGCGTGACGGGGATCAGTACGGATACGCGCACGATAAAACCCGGTGATCTGTATGTGCCATTAAGTGGTGAACATTTTAATGGTCACGATTTTATTGTTGATGCTGCCGCTAAAGGTGCCGTTGCTGCTTTGGCAGATCAGGTGCAGGAAAACGCTCCCATTGCGCTGATTAATGTCCCGGACTGTTTGCAGGCGCTGGGCGTGCTGGCCGGTTTTAATCGCCAGCAGTTTACCGGCCCTGTGGTAGCGGTAACCGGCAGTGCCGGCAAAACCAGCGTTAAACAGTTAATGGCCAGCGTATTAGGTCAGACTTTTAATACCTGGATGACGAAAGGCAACCTGAATAATCATATTGGTGTACCGCTGACATTATTGTCTCTCACTGCGCAGCATGAAGCCGCAGTGATCGAGTTGGGTGCCAGCGGCGCCGGGGAAATTGCTTACACCGCTCAATGGGTCAAACCCCGGGTAGGCATTATTACTAATGCCGCAGAAGCCCATATCGAGGGCTTTGGCAGTCTGGCAGGTGTGGTGCAGACCAAAGGTGAGTTACTTGATTATATTCAGCCCGGCGGTACCGCCGTACTGAATGCAGATGACGAATTTTATTCTCACTGGAAAGCGCGGGCGGATGGAATTAATCAACTGAGTTTCGGTCTCAGCGCGGACGCTGATATCCGGGCAGAAAATATCCGCCCGGCACTGCAGGGAAGCCAGTTTGATCTGCTGTATAACGGACAGCAGTTTGCCGTCAGCCTGCCGCTGCCGGGCACGCACAATATCCGCAATGCGCTGGCCGTTGCTGCGGCCGCTTTCGCTCTTAATATGCCGGCAGAAAATATTGTTGCTGGCTTAAACAGCGCACAGGCAGTGGAAGGACGTCTGCAGTGGATTGATGGCAGTAACGGCCAGCAGATTCTGAATGATGCCTACAACGCAAATCCGGCGTCGGTTGAAGCGGCGGTTGATGTATTGAAGCAGGCCGACAACAGCTGGCTGGTGCTCGGAGATATGGCTGAACTGGGAGAGGATGCCGCCGGCATTCACGCCCGTTGTGGACGCTATGCCAAACAGCAGGGAATAAAACATCTTCTGGTTACCGGCGAATTAAGCCGCAATACCCTGGATGCTTTCGGAGAAGGTGCGCGCTGGTTTAATGATAAAGCGTCGCTGACTGAGTATTTAAAACAACACACCGGAAAGCAGGATGTCATTCTGGTTAAAGGATCACGCAGTGCCGGAATGGAAGAAGTTGTTCACGGTCTGCAAGAGATTACAGAGGAAAACTGATTATGCTGCTTTGGCTGGGAGACTGGTTGGCACAATTTTATTCAGGCTTTGGGGTGGTTAACTATCTGACGCTGCGGGCGATCCTGTCTGTAATAACGGCGCTGGTCGTTGGCCTGATTATGGGTCCTGTTGTGATCCGTAAACTGCGTGAATACCAGATTGGCCAGGCCATCCGTGAAGTAGGGCCAAAATCGCATTTAAGCAAAGCCGGTACTCCTACAATGGGTGGCGTGTTGATTCTGGTTTCTATTGCTATCAGTACTCTGTTATGGGGTGATCTTGAAAACCGCTTTGTCTGGGTGGTACTGCTGGTCACGCTGGCGTTTGGCGCTATTGGCTGGGTGGATGATTACCGTAAGGTGGTTGAGAAAAATTCCCGGGGGTTGCCGGGTCGCTGGAAATATTTCTGGCAATCCGTCTTTGCGGTGATCGTCGGGGCGTATCTTTTTTATACCGCACAAAGCCCCCAGGAGACACAGCTGGTGGTCCCTTTTGTTAAAGACGTAATGCCACAGCTGGGCGTTTTCTTTGTGTTGCTGACGTATTTTGTGATTGTCGGTTCCAGTAATGCCGTCAATCTGACCGATGGACTCGACGGTCTGGCAATTATGCCTACCGTCATGGTGGGTGCGGCACTGGGGGTATGTGCTTATCTGGCCGGCAATATTAATTTTGCCAATTATCTGCATATTCCTTACATCGCCGGTGCCGGTGAATTGGTGGTTTTCTGTGCTGCGATCGTCGGCGCCGGTATTGGCTTTCTGTGGTTTAACACCTATCCGGCCCAGGTTTTTATGGGGGATGTAGGTTCACTGGCACTGGGTGCCGCACTGGGTGTGGTTGCTGTGGTTGTGCGTCAGGAAATCGTACTTTTTATTATGGGCGGTATTTTCGTTGCCGAAACGCTGTCGGTTATTCTGCAGGTTGCTTCATTCAAAATGACCGGCAAACGTATTTTCCGCATGGCGCCGCTGCACCATCACTATGAACTTAAAGGCTGGCCGGAACCCAGAGTGATTGTCCGTTTCTGGATCATTACCATTATTCTGGTTCTGATTGGTCTGGCTACATTAAAAATCCGTTAAGGCAAAATGATGAACGAAGCAGGGTCAATAAATACACGCATGGTAGTCGGTCTGGGAATGACCGGGCTGTCGGCTGCGCGCTGGTGTCAGCGGCGCGGTTATGCGTTTGACCTGTGCGATACCCGCCCGGCACTGGTAAATATTGAACAGATAGCCAGCGAATTTCCGGATGCCCGGATCTTTCTCGGTGACCAGGTCAGCGGTGAGCTTCTTGCCTCTTACGATCAGTTAATTGTCAGCCCTGGTGTGCCGCTGACATTGCCGTCGATTCAGCAGGCGGTGTCGCAGGGAGCATCAGTGACCGGAGACATTGATCTGTTCCGTCAACAGTGTGACAAACCCTTAATAGCCATCACAGGTTCTAACGGTAAAAGCACTGTCACGACTCTGGTGGGCGAACTATTACAGGCGGCAGGCAAGTCGGTGGCGGTCGGCGGTAATATTGGCGTTCCCGCGCTGGATCTGCCGCAGGCCGATATTTATGTGCTGGAATTATCCAGCTTCCAGCTTGAGACAACCCGCGCGCTGGGCGCACAGGCCGCGGTTATTCTGAACCTGAGTGAAGATCATATGGATCGTTATCAGGGTATGAATGATTACCTCACTGCTAAGCAGCGTATTTTCCAGGCAGCACAGCACACGGTGGTTAATCGTGATGACGCGGCGACGATGGCTCCTGGCGGCAAAGCCGATCTGAGTTTTGGCTTGTCTGCTCCTACTGATGCGGCGGAATTCGGATTGTCTGTCATCGATGGCGAATACTGTATCTGTCGTGGCGATGCTGTGCTGGTGAAATCATCAGAATTAAAAGTTAAAGGTCTGCATAACCTTGCTAACGTGATGGCAGCATTGGCGCTGGTTGAACTGGCTGGTGTTAATTCTGCCGACGTTATTCCTTGCCTGAAATCATTTACCGGCCTGGAGCATCGCTGCCAATGGCTGGGCGAGCGCGATGGTGTGGCGTTTTACAATGATTCCAAGGGCACCAATGTCGCGTCGACGCTGGCCGCCATTGACGGTCTTGGTGCTGCGACGGAAGGTAATATTCTGCTGTTGGCCGGCGGTGTCGGTAAAGGGCAGGATTTTTCACCGCTGGCTTCTTCCTGCGGACAGTATGCCGGAGCCTTATTTGCTTATGGCGAGGATAAACAACAGATTGCCGATGCTGTAGCCGGGCAGTGTGAAGTATCCCTTTATGCCAATATGGATGAAGCGTTCCGGGCTGCCTGTGATTCAGCGAAGCCAGGTGACGCGGTTTTATTGTCACCGGCATGTGCCAGTTTTGATCAGTTTAAAAATTACGCAGAGCGTGGTCAGCACTTCTGCAGGTTAGTGGAGGCAGTATTATGAATACGATGCTGCGCCATCACCTGGGTTGGCAAATGCATGAATCCGTTTTTTTGCCGTGGCTCGGTTTAATGTGCCTTGGCTGGATTATGGTGACCTCAGCTTCCACAGAAATTGCTGAGTTTTATACCGGTAATGCCGCTTATTTCTCTATCCGGCACGCGGTATATGTGCTGCTCGGAATTATCACCACTTATGCCGCCAGTCAGGTGTCGCTGGCATCCTGGGCAAAAATTGATGTACTGATGCTGGTGGTGGCCATTATAGGTCTGGTGCTCGTATTTGTTCCGGGAATCGGACATGAAGTGAATGGCAGTCAGCGCTGGCTGAATCTCGGGGTGATTAAAATACAGGCTTCTGAAATCGCGAAATTTGCAGCGGTTTTTTATATTGCCGGTTATCTGGTGCGGCGCCAGCATGAAGTGCAGCAAAGCTGGTCTGGCTTTATCAAGCCACTGGCGATTCTGGCATTTATCGTATTTCTGTTGTTGCTGGAACCGGATTTCGGCGCCGTCGTGGTGTTGATGGGGGCTGTCCTTATTCAGTTATTTCTGGGCGGTGTTAAAGCCGGACAGTTCTTTTTGTTGCTGATCGCCACTCTGATATTAAGTGGTTTTGTTCTGACATCCGAAAGTTACCGGGTGGAGCGTCTGATGGCTTACCTGGACCCCTGGGCGCCGGAACACGTGTATGGCACAGGTTATCAGTTGACACAGTCACTGATTGCATTTGGCCGTGGTGACTGGTTTGGTGTCGGCCTGGGTGAAAGTGTGCAGAAACTGTTTTATTTGCCGGAAGCTCATACCGATTTTGTATTCGCCATCTGGGCTGAAGAAACCGGGCTTGCCGGTGGTGTGCTGGCCTTAGGATTGTTGATGTTTGTTATCTCACTGATCTGGAGAATCGCCTGGCGGGCGCAGAAAGCAGGTCATTTATATGCCGCCTACGTTGCGATTGGTATTGCGGCGCTGCTGGGCTTGCAGGCGGTGATTAATCTGGGCGTTAACATTGGGTTATTGCCGACCAAAGGGCTGACATTACCTTTCTTCAGTTATGGTGGTTCAAGTTTATTGGTGTGTTGTGTCATGGTCGGTGTGGTTATGAGAATCGCCCATGAAACCTCTGAACAGGAGGCGACAGGGAATGACGGTTAAAAAAGCACTGATGATGGCCGGCGGTACCGGCGGGCATGTGTTTCCGGCGCTGGCTGTTGCGGCTGAGCTGCAGAAAGATGGCTGGCAGGTTGAATGGCTTGGCACCGCCGCAGGTATAGAAAAAGACCTGGTACCGGCCAACCAGATTCCGCTGCATACCATCGCCATCAAAGGACTGCGTGGTAAAGGCTTTGCCGGTTTATTGCTGGCACCCTTTAAAGTAGCGCGTGCGGTATGGCAGGCGAAGAAGATTATTAAGCAGATTAACCCGGATGTTGTGCTTGGCTTCGGCGGTTATGTCACTGGCCCGGGTGGTGTTGCGGCAAAAATGCTGGGAATACCGCTGTTGGTGCACGAGCAGAATGCCAGAGCCGGTATGACCAACAAGCTGCTGAGCCGCCTGGCTGATTGTGTGATGCAGGCTTTCCCGGGAGCAATCGACGGCGCTATAACAACGGGAAATCCGGTACGCCGTGATGTGGTTGAGTTGCCGGACCCTGTGTCCCGCTATGGCGAACGCAGAGACAATAAAGTGCTTAACGTTTTAATTATTGGCGGTAGCCAGGGAGCCGTGGCGGTTAACAATGCCGTGTTCGATGCCATGGATATGTTACCTGGCCATGAACGTCCGCGGCTGCGCCAGCAGGCAGGCAAAAATAATTACGAAAAAGTATCGGCTGATTACAGAGACGCCGGGATTGAAGCAGAAATACTGCCATTTATTGATGATATGGCAGCAGCTTATGCCTGGGCAGACATGCTCGTCTGCCGGGCGGGGGCACTGACTGTATCGGAAGTCGCTGCAGCAGGATGTGCGGCGATTTTTATCCCGCTGCCTTCGGCGGTCGATGACCATCAGACAGCGAATGCCCGCTACTTATCTGACAATAAAGCGGCGCTGTTGTGTCCGCAGAAAGAGCTGACCCCTGAGTGGTTAGCCGAGCAATGGGTCAGCTTCGCAGAAGAACGTGAAGAGCTGACAGATATCGCTGTCAAAGCCCGTGAGCTGGCAATGACAGATGCGGCAGAGAAAGTTGCCGAACAGGTTAAGAGGTTTGTCCGTGACTGAACAAAGCAGAGAAAATATGCGCTATCTGATTCCGGAAATGCGCCGTATCCGCTGCATACACTTTGTAGGGATAGGTGGTGCCGGCATGTGTGGTATTGCCGAAGTACTGCTGAATCAGGGCTACCGGATTTCAGGTTCTGACCTGAGAGAATCGACAGTCACAGAACGCCTGCGCACACTGGGTGTTGATGTTTATATCGGTCATCAGGAAGACAACGTAAAAGCCGCGGATGTTATCGTGGTTTCAACAGCCATTGATCAGAATAACCCGGAAATTCAGTACGCACTGGAACGCCGTATTCCGGTCGTACGGCGTGCTGAAATGCTGGCTGAACTGATGCGCTTCCGTCACGGTATTGCCGTAGCGGGCACTCATGGCAAAACCACCACAACCAGCATGGTGACATCGGTATTGGCTGAGGGCGGATTTGATCCGACGTTTGTGATCGGTGGTAAATTAAACAGTGCCGGTACCAACGCCCGTCTGGGTGCAAGTCGTTACCTGGTAGCTGAAGCCGATGAAAGCGATGCATCCTTTCTTCATCTGCAGCCTATGGTGTCAATCGTCACCAATATC
This sequence comes from Thalassolituus sp. UBA1087, assembly GCA_002314145.1. GTDB lineage: Bacteria > Pseudomonadota > Gammaproteobacteria > Pseudomonadales > Oceanobacteraceae > Venatoribacter. The sequence goes on from DCCG01000041.1 coordinate 104,521, forward strand.
GATGCCGACCATATGAGTACTTATGGCGGTGATTTTGAGGTGTTAAAAAATACCTTCGTTGATTTTCTCCATAACCTGCCATTTTATGGCCTGGCCGTGATGTGTATTGATGATGCTACGGTGCGTGAACTGCTGCCGCGGATCAGTCGTCAGGTTGTTACTTATGGCTTTTCGGACGATGCCGATTATCGTGCGGATAATCTGTCGCAGAACGGCATATACACAAGCTTCACGGTGCACCGGCCCGGTGGGCGCGATGATCTGAATATCCGTCTGCGTATGCCAGGTAAACATAATGTACTTAACGCACTGGCCACCATTGCGGTGGCTGATGATGAAGGCGTTAAAGACAGTGCCATTACCAGTGCGCTGGAAAAATTTGCCGGTGTCGGCCGGCGCTTTACCGTGTGTGGTGAGTTCGCGCTGGGGGATGGTGACGTCATGATGGTTGATGACTATGGCCATCATCCCCGTGAACTGGAAGTCACGATTGATGCCATTCGCAGCGGTTTTCCGGAGCGACGTCTGGTGATGCTGTTTCAGCCTCACCGGTATACCCGTACCCATGATCTTTACGAAGACTTTGTGAAAGTGCTGTCACGGGCCGACGCTCTGTTATTAATGGAAGTTTATCCCGCCGGGGAAAAACCCATTGCCGGCGCCGATGGCCGTTCACTGTGTGGCAGTATCCGTCAGCGCAGTACGCTGGACCCGGTATTTGTGGAGCGGGATGAATCATTACAGCAGCCATTACAGGGCATTCTGCAGCCCGGTGATATTTTATTAACCCAGGGAGCTGGTGATATCGGGAATCTCGCTCTTCATCTGGCGCGGGAATTGCCACAGTGGCTCAGCGAGGTGGAAATATGACGGCAGCAGAGCTGGGCAAAGTATTGGTATTGATGGGCGGCACCTCGGCAGAGCGGGAAGTTTCTCTGCGCAGTGGGACAGCAGTTTATGACGCACTGTGTGAGTTGAATGCGGATGTAAAGAAAATCGATATTCAGCAGGATGCCGTTGCACAGCTGACAGCAGAAAACTTTGATGTGGCATTTATTGCCTTACACGGCCGGGGTGGAGAAGACGGTACCATTCAGGGAGTGCTTGAATGGCTGGATAAACCCTATACCGGCAGTGGTGTCATGGCATCCGCACTGGCTATGGATAAATGGCGGACAAAACTGATATGGCAGGCGGCGGGGTTACCGACACCGACAGCATTTCTGCTGCAGCAGGACAGCCAATGGGATCGCCTGATCAGCGAGTTAGGCAATGACGCCATCGTCAAACCTGCACGCGAGGGTTCCAGTATCGGTATGCGCAAAGTACATACTGCCGCTGAACTGCAGGAAAGCTTTGAATTTGCATCCGGTTTTGATGGGCTGGTGTTGGCGGAGCGCTGGATATCCGGTGGTGAATTTACGGTTGCGATTGTGGACGGTGAAACGCTGCCTGCTATTCAGCTGAAGACCACCCATGAATTTTACGATTACGATGCCAAATACAAAGCCAGTGATACGCAGTACCTGTTGCCCTGTGGTCTCAGTGCCGAAAAAGAAGCGGAATTACAGGCACTGGCATTAATGGCGTTTGATGTATTGGGATGTCAGGGCTGGGGACGCATTGATGTGATGCAGGATGCCGCGGGTAAGTTCTGGCTGCTGGAAGCCAATACTGCCCCGGGTATGACGGATCACAGCCTGGTTCCGATGGCGGCTAACGCTACCGGTCTGGCTTTTCCACAGCTGGTGGAAAAACTGTTAATTGAAGCAAAAAGGCGTCAGCGTGGCTAAAAAAGCAGAGACGCCCCGTGGGGCGACACCATTACAGATAAAGGAAAAGCGTGAGTGGAATATTTCACTGCCGCCGATTCCCTGGCACCTGCTGGGTATTCTGGTCATGGTGTCTGCGGTGGTGGCCGGTGGGCGCTGGGCTTATCAGAGCTGGCCTATTGAAGAGATTCAGGTCAATGGCCGTTTATCTGTATGGCAGGCGGAAGACATTGCGCAACGGCTCAGCTGGGTAAAAAACGAGAGTTTTTTCTCACTGGACCCACAGAAAGTATACAGTCAGCTGGATGCACTGCCGCTGGTTAAACAGGTAATGGTAAGAAAGCAATGGCCAGGAACTCTGCAGATAAAAATTGCTGAAGATCTGCCCATGGCCTTAATGAATGATCACAGGTTACTGAGTATCGGTGGAGAAATCAGTGACGTGCCCGATGGCTATGACACATCAGGCCTGGCCAGAATTAATGGTGATGAAAGTCAGGTTGCTACGGCCGTGCGTTATTTCCGCCGGGTACAGCAAAGCCTTAAACAGAAGGAACTGAAAATTAACATGCTGACAGTGAATAAAGTCGGATCCGTGAGTCTCAGCCTATCCAACGGATGGCAGGTGAATCTGGGGCGTCAATATTTTGAAGAGCGGATTCAGCGGCTGGGCAGTCTGCTGACAAAACTGCCACAGAGCAAAGTAGAAAGTCTGGATTTACGTTACGGAAAAGGCGCAGCAGTGCGCTGGCGTTCAACGCAGGAGATGGGGTAATGAGTCAGGTGCCACAAAAAAATATGTTGGTAGGCCTGGATATCGGTACATCCAAAATTGTAGCCATCGTGGGTGAAGTCGACGGTGACGGCAATATTGAGATTGTAGGCCTGGGTTCACACCCGAGCCGTGGTCTTAAAAAGGGTGTCGTGGTGAATATTGAATCCACAGTGCAATCAATCAAACGCGCAGTGGAAGAGGCTGAACTGATGGCCGGCTGCACCATTCACTCTGTGTATGCAGGTATTGCCGGCAGTCATATTCATTCTATGAATTCCCACGGCATTGTTGCCGTGCGGGACCGCGAAGTTACCCAGATGGATATTGACCGCGTTATTGATGCAGCACAGGCCGTCGCGATTCCTCAGGATCAGCGCATTCTGCATGTCCTGCCGCAGGAATATGTGGTCGATAATCAGGAAGGCATTAAAGAACCGGTCGGGATGTCCGGTGTGCGTCTGGAAGCCAAAGTGCATCTCGTCACCGGCGCGGTGAACGCCGCACAGAACATCGAGCGCTGTGTTCAGCGCTGCGGATTACAGACTGATGCCATTATCCTGGAGCAGCTGGCATCCAGTTATTCTGTGCTGACGGATGATGAGCGGGAGCTCGGTGTTTGCCTGGTGGATATTGGTGGTGGCACTACGGATATTGCTATTTTTACCGAAGGGGCAATCCGTCATACCGCGGTGATTCCCATTGCCGGCGATCAGGTGACCAATGATATCGCCATGGCTTTGCGTACACCGACACAACATGCCGAAAAGATCAAAATTAAATACGCCTGTGCACTGACGCAGATGGCGAAAGCCGATGAGACGATTAAAGTCCCGAGTGTTGGTGACCGTGCTCCGCGGGATTTATCCCGTCAGGCATTGGCAGAAGTGGTAGAACCGAGATACGACGAACTTTTTACGCTTATTCAGTCAGAATTACGTCGTAGTGGTTTTGAAGATATCGTGGCTGCCGGGATCGTATTGACCGGTGGTACTGCAAAAATGGAAGGTGTCGTGGAACTGGCAGAAGAAATTTTTCACATGCCGGTCCGGCTGGCAAAACCTCATGGGGTTTCGGGCCTGACAGATGTAATAAATAACCCGATTTATTCAACTTCTGTTGGACTGTTGTTGTATGCAGCAAAACAGCATTTGAATAATTCAAAAAATGGTCCGGTCGAAGAGCGCGATGAAGGGATTTATTCGCGAATAAAAGATTGGATTAAAGGCAATTTTTAATATTAAATATTACTAGCGCGCGGCTAAGGAGATACGCTATGTCTCAGCAGAGAGAAGGGGATATGTTTGAGTTGGCAGATGATCTGCAGCAATCAGCAATCATTAAAGTTGTAGGTGTCGGTGGTGGTGGCGGCAATGCCGTTCAGCACATGGTTGATAACAACATCGAAGGTGTTGATTTTATCTGTGCCAATACCGATTCACAGGCACTCAGAAATGTAACGTCACGTTCTATTCTGCAGCTGGGTACTGGTCTGACCAAAGGATTAGGTGCAGGTGCTAATCCGGAAGTCGGCCGTCAGGCTGCACTGGAAGATCGTGAGCGCATTGCAGAATCGCTGAAAGGTGCCGATATGGTATTTATTACCGCTGGCATGGGTGGTGGTACCGGAACAGGTGCGGCACCGGTCGTGGCAGAAGTTGCCAAAGAGCTCGGCATTCTGACGGTGGCGGTTGTGACCAAGCCATTTCCGTTTGAAGGTAAAAAACGTATGGCAGCGGCAGACACCGGTCTGAAACAGCTGGGTGAGCACGTTGACTCACTGATTACAATTCCGAACGAAAAATTACTGTCGGTACTGGGTAAGAACACGTCATTATTGGACGCTTTTAAAGAAGCAAACAATGTACTGCAGGGCGCAGTACAGGGTATTGCTGATCTGATTACCCGTCCGGGCATGATTAACGTGGATTTCGCCGATGTGCGTACCGTTATGTCGGAAATGGGGCAGGCCATGATGGGAACCGGTGCCGCCAGTGGCGATAACCGTGCCCGTGAAGCGGCCGAACGGGCGATTGGCAGTCCTCTGCTGGAAGATGTCGATTTCCGTGGTGCCCGGGGTATCCTTGTGAACGTAACCGCCGGCTTTGATCTGTCACTGGGTGAATTCAGTGAAGTGGGCAGTGTGGTTGAAGAGTTTGCCTCTGAAAACGCCACGGTTGTGGTTGGTACCGTGATTGATCCGGAGCTGTCCGATGAACTGAGAGTAACTGTGGTTGCTACCGGTCTGGGACGTGCAGAGGACGCTGAGGAACCTAAGCCAACCAAAGTGGTCGATAACACAGCCCGTAAAGCCGATGGCACAACCGATTACAGTCAACTGGATCGGCCAACGGTTACGCGTCAGTCAGGCAACGCCGCCAAGAAAGTGGATGTCGCAGACCGTCCGGATATGGACTACCTGGATATCCCTGCTTTCCTTCGTCGTCAGGCAGATTAAGCAGTGCGCTATGGCGCATTGCTTAAATGTTGCTATAATGCCGCCGGGTAAAATTGTATGAAAAATGCACAGAATTGTCAGGTTTGCTTAAATGATTCCACAACGTACGCTTAAAAATACTATCCGGGCTACCGGGGTTGGCCTCCATTCAGGTGAGAAGGTCTATCTCACGCTGAAGCCTGCACCAGTGAACACCGGTATTGTATTCCGCCGTACGGATCTTGATCCGGTTGTGGATATCCCTGCGCACGCCGGCAGTGTGGGTGAAACCACGCTGTCCACCACTCTGGTTAAAGACCATGCGCGCGTGGATACCGTCGAGCACCTGTTATCCGCTATGGCGGGTCTGGGCATTGATAACGCGGTTGTTGAGCTGAGTGCTCAGGAAGTACCTATTATGGATGGCAGTTCAGGACCTTTTGTATTCCTGCTGCAGTCTGCCGGTATTGCTGAACAGGAAGCGCCCAAACGCTTTATCCGCATCAAACGCAAAGTGGAAGTCAAAGAAGGTGATAAAGTCGCTTCTTTCCTTCCTTATGAAGGCTTCAAAGTCAGTTTTGAAATTGATTTTGACCACCCGGTGCTTAAACAGAGCGTTCAGAAAGCCAGCCTGGACTTTTCTTCCACGTCTTATGTTAAAGAAGTCAGCCGCGCCCGTACCTTCGGCTTCACCAAAGACCTGGAATATATGCGTTCCAAGAACCTGGCTCTGGGCGGCAGCGTGAAAAACGCCATCGTCGTCGATGAATACCGTGTTCTGAACGAAGACGGTCTGCGTTATGACGACGAATTCGTGAAGCACAAAATTCTGGATGCTGTCGGCGATCTGTATCTCCTCGGTCACAGTCTGATCGGTGAGTACATCGGCTACAAATCCGGCCATGGCCTGAACAACAAGCTCCTGCGTGAGCTGGCAGCTCAACAGGATGCCTGGGAATTTGTAGAGTTTCCGGAAGAAGCTGCTCCTATCTCCTATATACGTCCGGCCGCTGCCGGTTAACCTATTGATACACGATTGCGTTTGTGTATCCTCCAACAAAGGCCATAATTGACTTATGGCCTTTGTTTTTACTGGCTGTCAGGGTATAACTGCTGGTTGAGTACGGAGAGGCGGAAGCCCACCGGGAAGTGTATAGATTATGAATATCATCATTGTTGGCAGACGACACGGGGAATCCAGAACCTACACCTTGGGCGCATCAGCGCGCACCATGATGTTTGGTTTTCTGCTGGTCCTGCCTTTTGCTATGGGTGCGTCAGGCTTCTGGCTGGCGGAACGCCTGGCTGATGAGGGTATCCTTGACCCGAATGCTGCCAAAGCCTGGGAACGTGATCTGAGTATGCAGAAGCAGGAGCTTCAGCAGATCCGCAAACAGACCGACCAGGAGCTGGAAGCGCTCACCCTCCGCCTTGCGGATCTGCAGGCAAAACTGCTGCGTCTGGATGCTCTGGGCGAACGCCTGGTCGATGTCTCCGCGCTGAACACCGAAGAATTTGATTTCAGTGTAGAACCTGCCGTGGGCGGGCCTGCCGGTACGCTCGGAGAAGCTTATCAGGCACCGGAGATCAAAGAGGTTCTGAATGAACTGGCCGAACGCATCGACAGCCGCGAGCAGCAGCTGGAAGTCCTTGATGACCTGATGCTGGCCAATAAGCTGAATGCTGACACCTTCGTCGCCGGCCGTCCGATCAAGAAAGGCTGGATGTCATCCCGTTACGGTAAGCGTACAGACCCTTTCACTGGCCGTCTGGCCTGGCACGCAGGTGTCGACTTTGCCGGTAAGATGGGCGCAGATATTGTCGCCGTGGCCTCGGGTGTTGTCACCTGGGCCGGCCCGCGCTACGGCTACGGCCGCCTGGTCGAGATCAACCATGGTAACGGCTACAAAACACGTTATGCACACTGCAAAGAGCTGAATGTCGCCGTCGGTGATGTGGTCCGCAAAGGGGACGTCGTCGCTCTTATGGGCAGCAGTGGCCGTTCTACCGGTCCGCATGTGCACTTCGAAGTCTACAAAAACGGCCGTACGGTCGACCCCGCCGCGTACATTCATCGCAAGCCGCGATAATCTTTCTATTCAACACGCTTGTCATCATTCTGGGTTATAAGTAGCCTTTAGCACTTTGGCCCAGAGCCACCTATTTGTACCCGGATAATGATAAAACCATGATTGGTAACCTCTTTCGTAAGATTTTTGGCAGTAAAAACAGCCGCGAACTCAAACGCATGGGCAAAATTGTTGCCCGTATCAACGACCTCGAAGAATCCATCAAAGCACTCAGTGATGAAGAGCTGAAAGGCAAAAGTGATGAATTCCGCCAGCGAATCGAAGGCGGTGAGACACTGGATGCCATTCTTCCGGAAGCCTTTGCGGTATGCCGGGAGGCCAGTGTCAGGGTGATGGGCATGCGGCATTTCGATGTGCAGCTGATTGGTGGTATCACCCTTCATGAAGGGCGGATTTCTGAGATGCGCACCGGTGAAGGTAAAACCCTGGTGGGCACATTGCCGACCTATCTGAATGCGCTGACCGGCCAGAGCGTGCATGTCGTGACCGTCAACGATTACCTTGCCCGCCGTGATGCCAACTGGATGCGGCCGCTGTATGAATTCCTGGGTATGAAGGTGGGGATCGTCGTCCCGGGAATGAATAACGTTGAAAAACGTGAGGAATATCAGGCAGATATCGTATACGGAACCAACAACGAATTTGGTTTCGACTATCTGCGTGACAATATGGCCTTCTCAATCGACGATAAGGTGCAGCGTGGGCTGTACTTTGCCATTGTCGATGAGGTGGACTCCATTCTGATTGATGAGGCCCGGACCCCGCTGATTATCTCCGGCCCGGCCGAAGACAGTTCTGAAATGTACCGTGCCATTAACCAGCTGGTGCCCCAGCTGGAGCAGGGCGAGTCCATTGATGAAGGGCAGGGCGGCACAACCGGTCACTTTATCGTTGATGAAAAACAGCGCTCCATTGAACTGACCGAAGAAGGTCACGAGTTTGTGGAAGATCTGCTGACCCGCGCCGGTATTCTCAAAGAAGGTGAAAGCCTTTATGCACCGACCAACCTGAGCCTGCTGCATCACGTGCATGCGGCGCTGAAGGCCCATGCGGTGTATCAGAAGAACGTCGACTACATCGTTCAGAATGGTCAGATCGTGATCGTTGATGAGCATACCGGGCGTACCATGCCGGGACGGCGCTGGAGTGAAGGGTTGCACCAGGCGGTGGAAGCCAAAGAAGGGGTACAGATTCAGGCCGAAAGTCAGACGCTGGCATCCACCACTTTCCAGAACTACTTCCGTCTGTATGAAAAACTGGCCGGTATGACGGGTACGGCGGATACCGAAGCATTTGAATTCCATCAGATTTACGGGCTGGACGTGGTGGTTATCCCGCCTAATAAACAGGTCCGCCGTATTGACTACAACGACGTAATCTATGCCACGCAGCGGGAAAAATACGATGCCGTGGTTGAAGAAATCCGTGAAGTGACTGCGCAGCAGCGACCGGTTCTGGTGGGTACTGCGTCAATTGAAGCGTCGGAATACCTGTCTCAGCATCTGACCAAATCAAAGATTGCGCATAATGTTCTGAACGCCAAAGAAAACGACCGTGAAGCACAGATTATTGCTGATGCCGGTCGTCCCGGAGCCGTGACGATTGCCACCAATATGGCCGGCCGGGGTACCGATATTATGCTGGGCGGTAACTGGGAAGCCGAAGTGGCGGCCATGGATAATCCGTCGGAAGAACAGATTGAGGCGGTAAAAGCAGACTGGCAGAAACGTCACGAACTGGTACTTGAAGCCGGTGGTCTGCATATTATCGGTACAGAACGTCATGAATCACGCCGTATTGACAACCAGCTGCGTGGTCGTGCCGGTCGTCAGGGTGACCCGGGTTCCACCCGTTTCTTCCTGTCTCTGGAAGACAACCTGATGCGTATTTTCATGTCTGAGCGTATGCGCGGCATGATGCAGGCGATGGGCATGAAAGACGGTGAATCCATTGAGCACCGCATGGTGACCAATGCTGTCGAAAAGGCCCAGCGTAAAGTAGAAGGGCGCAACTTCGATATCCGTAAACAGCTGCTTGAATACGATGATGTTGCCAACGATCAGCGCCGTGCAGTGTATGGTCAGCGTAATGAGCTGATGGCCAAAGATGATATTTCCGACACCATCAGTGTTATCCGTAAGGACGTGGTTGATCAGGCTATCGACAGCTATGTGCCACCACAGAGTCTGGCGGAGCAGTGGGACATCGATGGGCTGGAAAAACACCTGAAAGCCGAATTCGATATCGATCTGCCGGTTCAGGAATGGCTGGATAACGAAGATAAGCTGTACGAAGAGACCCTGCGTGAACGCATTCTTGAGAAAATCGAGCAGGCTTACAAAGAGAAGGAAGAAGCCGCAGGCGCCAAAGCGCTGCGTATGTTCGAGAAGCAGATTATGCTGCAGGTGCTTGATAATCTGTGGAAAGAACACCTGGCCACGATGGATCACCTGCGTCAGGGGATTCACCTGCGTGGCTATGGCCAGAAGAACCCGAAACAGGAGTATAAACGTGAGTCCTTTGGCCTGTTTGAAGCCTTACTGGACAATATCAAACGCGAGACAATCCGCGTTCTGTCCCATGTGAAAGTGCGTCAGGAAGACGAAGTGCGTGAGATGGAAGAGCAGCGCCGTGCCGCGGCCGAAGCTCAGGCCCAGCGCGCTCAGTATCAGCATGAGCAGGCAGCGGCGATGGCGTCGCCAACTGATGAAAGTCAGGTCCGGGAGGCAGATGATCAACAGGCGGAGCCCTTTGTACGCGATGAACGCAAAGTCGGACGTAATGAGCCCTGCCCTTGTGGTTCCGGGAAAAAATATAAGCATTGCCACGGCAAGCTTTCCTGAGGTTATAGAAATCAATGGCCGTTAACTTTACTGTTTTCGAAGATTTTAAAGCGGTGTCCGGTGTCCGGCTTGGGGTGGCTAAATCCCATGTACGTTACGCCGACCGCGACGATATGGTGGTGATTGAGCTGGCAGAGGGCACTGAAGTCGCGGGTGTGTTTACCACCAATGCTTTTTGTGCCGCGCCAGTACAGATCTGCAAACATCACCTGGGAATCAAAGCGCCCCGTTATCTGTTGATTAATACCGGTAATGCCAATGCCGGCACGGGAAAATCCGGCTATGCCAATGCGGTAAAAAGCTGTGAGCTGATGGCCGCAGCAGGCCAGTGCACGGCGGCCGAAGTATTACCGTTTTCGACGGGTGTTATTGGTGAACCATTGAATATGCCGGCCTTTGAACGTGGCATTCCGGCGGCGCTGGATGATCTCAACGCCGACAACTGGGCCCGCGCTGCCAAAGGTATTATGACCACCGATACCCTGCCCAAAGGTTTCAGCCAGCAGGCCAGTGTCGGCGGCAAAACTGTGACCGTTACCGGGATATCCAAAGGTGCCGGCATGATCATGCCGAATATGGCGACCATGCTGGGTTTTATTGCCACGGATGCCGGGGTATCGCCGGACATTCTGCAAACCTGGTGCAGGGAACTGGCGGACTGTTCTTTCAACCGCATCACCATTGACGGTGATACCTCCACTAATGATTCCTGCATGCTGATGGCTACCGGTCAGTCCGGTGTGCAGATCGATGATGCAGCCAGTGCAGAAGCCCGGCAGGTTTTTGCATTGTTAAAAGAAGCCTTTCAGGTGCTGGCCCAGGCCATTGTGCGCGATGGTGAAGGGGCAACCAAATTCGTTACCGTACGGGTTGAAGATGCGGCAGCGCAGAAAGAAGCGCTGGATGTTGCCTATACAGTGGCGCACTCTCCTCTGGTAAAAACCGCGATGTTTGCCTCAGATGCCAACTGGGGACGTATTCTGGCGGCCGTTGGCCGCAGTGGTGTGGAAAATTTCGATCTCGACAAAGTTCAGATCTATCTGGATGACGTACAGATCGTCGAAGATGGCGGGCGTTGTGACAGCTATACCGAAGAGTCCGGCGCGGCTGTTTTCCGTCAGAGTGAATTTACCATCCGCATTCTGCTCGGGCGTGGGCGGGTGAGTGAGCAGCTGTGGACGACAGACCTGTCCCATGAATACGTCAGTATCAACGCTGACTACCGTTCCTGAGTGATATCTGCTTTATGAAGGTTGTGCACGTTGCGGTCGCTGTCATTGTGGTGAATGACAGCGACATTCTGATTGCCCGCCGCCCGGACGATAAACATCAGGGCGGTAAATGGGAATTTCCCGGTGGTAAAGTCGAAGCGGGTGAGTCTGTCCCGGCTGCGTTGGTGCGCGAGTTGGATGAAGAGGTTGCGTTAAAAGTAACCGAAGATCAGATCACTGCGCTGATGGAAATTCCTTTTCACTACCCGGATAAAAGCGTGCTGCTGGACGTCTGCTGGGTACAGGCAAATATGAATGATGCGCTGCTGGCGCACGGTGCTGAAGGCCAGGAAGTGCGTTGGGTCCCCTTTACCCGCCTGGCTGAATTTGAATTCCCCGCCGCTAATCAGCCAATTCTTGAGGCTGTGACAGCCGCATTATCCTGACAGGTTTTTGTGCCCTGTCGTGACGGCTCTGCCGCAGGCGCCTTCTCTGAAACCTCATGCATGGCGATCGTCTTATTATTCCATCAGGCCAATATTGGCTGAGATTTACTACTTTGGGACTGGATAACTCTACCCACCGTCTATACTGATATCTATATAAGAAAACAGTTATAACTCAGGGTCTTCTATGTTCAGCCTTATCTCGTCGATGAAAGTGCGGCAAAAACTGCTGCTGCCTGTTGTCCTGCAGGTAGTTTTATTGCTGGTGATTTTGCTTATTTATATCCGTAATGAAGGATTAATTGGTGAATCGGAAAAGGAAATTTCACATAACAGCCAATTGTTAGCTGATATTTATCAGTTATCCGACGACATTCACCGTTACGTTGAAAGCCGGGGGAAAAAAGAAAATCCCCTGAACGATATTGAACGTATACAGACGTCGGTAAAAACACTGGAAAGCCGTCAGCTGGATACTGTTCATGCATCTATGGACAGGGTCAGTGCCGGGCTGAGAAATATCAGTGAGTTATTCGCGGCCAATGAAAAAGCAGGTGACAAAATCCGCGAACTGGCCCGCGGCTCCATCTCTCAGTCTGATTCCTTTATTAATGAAATGAGCCGCAAGCTGGCCGACGACGATCTTCGTGCAACGGTGAGTACGCTGGAACGCATGGTCATTGCCGGTGCGCTGATCAACACCACCAGTAATTATCAGCTGTTACTGCTGTTCCAGGAAATGGAACGCGATCCTGCGGTCAGTGCAAAGCTTAATGATTATCTGGGAGTGCTGTTAACCAATGTCGAAAAAGATATACAGCGCCTGAGTGGAACGCCTTATGAGCAGATGGGGCTGGCAGGAAAAAATAATAACCTGGCCATTCAGGATCTGGCCCGGGGATTTGCTGATAATCACCAGTCTATTGAGCAGGCACAACAGGATATAGAAGATCAGTTAGCGTCGATCCTGACGGCACTGAAAGAACATCAGAATGCCAGTGTTAGCAGTGTTTTCAGCTCACTGGCCTCCAGTCTGCTGAATATTGTCGCCATCATTGCGGTGCTTTCTCTGATCACCGGAGTATTTTCTGTATTAACCGGGCGTTCCGTGGTTAATCCGTTGAATACACTGGGTGGTCATATCCGGCGGCTGGCGGATTCCGGCGGCGATCTGACATTCAGGGTCAATATGCAGCGTCACGACGAAATCGGAGAGCTGGCCAGAAATATCAATCAGTTTCTGGAAACCCTGCAGACTATTTTTGCTGGTGTCTCAGAGTCCGGTGCCCGCATTGCTGACAACGCCCGGCAATCAGCAGAACATGCGAATGCCGCCCAGCGTAAAATGCAGCGCCAGCAGGAAGAAACCGGAGAAGTGGCGACGGCCTTTAACGAAATGGATACGGCAATTCAGGAAGTCGCCAGTAATGCGTCGTCCGCTGCCAATGCAGTACAGCATGCTCATGATGAATCACAACAGGTGGTGGCCAACATCAACAGCATGGTGGATGGTATTCAACAGTTAGGCCGGGAGCTGGAAGCAACCGGTCAGGTCATTAATGAACTGAACGCTGACAGCCAGAATATCGGCGGTATTCTCGACGTTATCCGTGCGATAGCTGAACAGACGAATCTGCTGGCCCTTAACGCTGCCATTGAAGCAGCCCGGGCCGGCGAGCAGGGGCGCGGGTTTGCGGTGGTGGCGGATGAAGTCCGTTCCCTGGCGCAGCGCACGCAGGCCTCCATTGAAGAAATACACGAAATGATTTCGCGCTTACAGAGCGGTTCGCAACGTGCCACGGATGCTATTACCCAGGGTAACGAACGCATTGGGCTGACCATTCAGAACAGTGAAGATGCAGGTAAAGGGGTTGGCGAAATTGCCAATCAGGTCTCGGCCATTGCCGATATGAATTTACAGATAGCCAGTGCTGTAGAAGAACAGAGTGCGGTTGCCAACCAGATCAATCAATCGATTCAGCAGATTAATGACCTGGCACTGGAAAGCTCGGAAGCATCTGTTCAGGCGAATCAGGCGGCGGATACACAGCTGGGTGAAAGCGCCGCGATGCTGGAATTAATCGGTAAATTTAAAACCTGACAAGTGCCGCGCTGGCGCCGAAATGAAGTTTCAGCCTGAGCCAAGTCAGCCTGGGCCAATTCAGTCGGAACCAAAATGAATAAACGGCCAGACCATTAATGCAATAATAATGGCTACCGCCATCAGTGCCAGAATCAGATCTGCCGGCCGTTCCTGTGCACGCTGCAAAAAGGTTTCCGATTCACCGGCTTCTTCGCGCTGGCGATATTCTTGCTGGATGCGTTCTCTGCGCTGTTGCTGGTAGTCATCCAGCAGGGCGCGGGCCTGATCAAAATCATCATTATGGCGCAGCCAGATGGCTGCCACCGAGACCCGCCAGCGACCGGCATCCGTTTCATAAAATTCAATACCGGCATCGGTCAGCAGTGCCCGCACCTCATCGGCTTCATCTTCTTCAACCTGATTAAGACGAAAGAGTAATTTAGCCATTAAGAAGATTCCGTGAACGATATTTTTTGACACCGGCGAGGATAAAGGTCAGCAATACCAGCCCATACAGTGGCCACAGGTTCCATAACATGTAAGGCGTACTGCCGCTGCGCATCTCTGCTGTGCCGGTCAGTGTCGCCCGCTGTTCGTAAGGCAGGCGGGTAATGATATGGCCTTTGTTATCCACCAGTGCCGTAATGCCTGTATTGGTGGCGCGCAGCAGATAACGGCCGGTTTCCAGCGCACGCATCTGTGCCAGTGCCATATGCTGCTTCGGTCCCAATGAATCACCAAACCAGGCATCATTGCTTACCGTAATCAGCAGGTCAGCGTTTTCCGCCATGCGGGTAACCAGTTGTGGGTAAGCAATTTCATAACAGATGTAGGGAGCAATCAGGTATAGCTGTTCTCCCTGTTGCGAAAACCTGCCCACCTTTAATAACGGCTGATCTTTCTGGCCGGCGAGAAAGCTCGACATTTCCAGATCAAAAAATGGAATCAATCCGCGGATCTGATCTTCCAGCGGCACGTATTCACCGAAGGGCACCAGGTGCTGTTTATGGTAGATACCTTCTCCGTAACCGAAGGCAATGACGCTGTTATGGAACTCTCCGGCCAGCTCAGTACCGCGCGGGTAACGGTAAGGGATGCCGGTCACTATGGTGGTATGGGTTCCCAGCGCTTCGGCTGACAGTTCTTCCTGATACGGCTGAAACTGATCGTACAGAAGGGTCATGGCCGTTTCCGGCCAGAGAATCAGATCCGCGTCCCAGTGATCACTGGTCTGTTGGTAATAAGCATTAATGGTCGGGCTTACCATCTCCCGTTTCCATTTATCGTCCTGGGGGATATTGCCCTGCACAGCGGCGACTTTCAGTTCGCCGGTTTTTTCTGTCCAGTCGAAGGATTGCAGTGCCAGTCCCAGCGGCCACAGCAGCAGAGGCAGTAACCAATGCGGTCGGCGGGTTTTAACCAGCATCCACAGCCCTGTGACGGTCAGCAGCAGAATGACGGATATACCGTAACTGCCAATCACCGGCGCCCAGCCTGACAGCCAGGTAAACAAATGGGCATCGCCGGCAAATAACCAGGGAAAGCCGGTCAGGAACCAGCTGCGGAACCATTCATGCAAAAACCAGAAAACGGGGATGGTCAGCCAGGCGTAAAACTGACGGAAAAAGATAAAGCGCAGGCTGAACCAGAACGCCGGAAAGGTGGCCAGAAAGGCGGCGAAAATACCCACCATAGGAACGGCCAGCCAGGCCGGTGTTCCACCATGATCGTGCATGCTGACATAAATCCATGACACACCGGCAGCAAATTGCGCCGTGCTGTACAGCCAGGCACGCCAGAAAGCACTGCGCGCTGATGTGGCGGTGAACTGTCCATGTACGAACACCAGCAGGCTGAGGATGCCCAGCGGCCATAAAAAGAAGGGCGCCAGTGCCAGGGGAAACACAGCACCGGCGATAATCATCAGGATGGGCATCCAGAGTTTCATGTCAGATTCCGTCAGGCAAACAGCAGAGTGAGGACTGGCCGACGGCGCTTGTTCTGTACTCACCCTGTGTCATGGGATGGATTACTCTTCAGTGGCGGTGACTTCCAGCAGATTAATCTGACGACTGGTGCCGTTAACGACTTTAAATTGCCAGTTATCGATATGGATACTCTCATTGCATTCAGGTACCCGGCCGAAATGGTGAATCACAATACCGCCAATGGTATCGAATTCATCGCTGGGGAATCCGGCGTCAAAATGTTCATTGAAGTCTTCAATCGGCGTCAGCGCTTTCACCATAATGATGCCGTCTTCGACTTCCTTGATCATGCTGTCTTCTTCGTCGTAATCGTGTTCGTCTTCGATTTCACCGACAATCTGCTCGAGGACGTCTTCAATGGTCACCAGACCAGCAACGCCGCCAAACTCATCCACCACTATCGCCATATGGTTGCGGGTCGCACGGAATTCGCGCAGCAGCACGTTGAGGCGTTTGCTTTCCGGCACAAAGGTGGTGGGGCGCAGAATTTCTTTCAGGGCAAATTGTTCACGATCTTCATTAAGAATTAATGGCAGCAGATCTTTTGCCAGCATAATGCCAATCACTTCATCCTGGCCTTCACCAAGCACAGGGAAGCGGGAGTGAGCAGAATCAATGATTTTGGGGAGGTAATCTTTCAGGGGCTCATCGATATGAATCGATGTCATTTGTGAGCGCGGGATCATAATATCCCGTACCTGCATTTCAGATACCTGCAGGGCGCCTTCCAGGATGTTCAGTGTGTCACTGTCAACCACCGCGCGTTCGGCGGCTTCCCTGAGTATTATTTTGATGTCCTGACGGCTTTGTGGGTCGTCGGAGAACAGGTCAGTCAATCTTTCCAGCCAGCTTTTCTGCTGGCCCGATCGGTCTTCGCTCATTTTTCCTCATCCAGGTATGGATCCGGGTACCCCAGAGTGGCCAGAATCTGCCGCTCCAGATTTTCCATTTCTTCGGCTTCGTCGTCCTTTATATGGTCGTACCCAAGCAAATGCAAGCAGCCATGCACAACCATGTGTGCCCAATGGGCGTCGGCGCTTTTTCCCTGTTCGATGGCTTCCTGGCGCACCACCTGGGCACAGATGATCAGATCGCCCAACAGTTCCAGTGGCACCTCAGGTGGCGCATCAAAGGGAAAAGACAGCACATTGGTGGGGTTATCCTTGCCCCGGTATTCACTGTTCAGTTGCCGGCTTTCTTCCTCGGCCACCAGGCGGATCGTCAGTTCCGGCTCTTCAAACTCAGTGCGCTCAGTAAGCGCCACGTCTGCCCATTGCTGCAGCTGGTCTTCTGTCGGCAGAAAATCACTGAAGTCATCAAGCGCCTCCGCCTGCTGGACATCCAGCAACAGCTTCATGATGTGGCGTCCTCATCGTCAGCATCACGCTCGCGGGCGGCCATCATAGCGGCCTTGCGGGCTTCCTGTTGCTGTTGTTCCTTAACGTCAAATTTGTCATAGGCATCTACGATACGCTGCACCAGCGGGTGGCGTACGACGTCGGCGTTATTGAAACGGGTAATGCCGATGCCGGGAACACCATCCAGGACTTCGAGGCCGTGTTTCAGGCCGGAGTAGACACCGCGTGGCAGGTCAACCTGCGTCACGTCACCGGTAATAACCGCTTTGGAACCAAAGCCAACCCGGGTCAGGAACATTTTCATCTGTTCTTTGGTGGTGTTCTGCGATTCGTCCAGAATGACGAAGGAATGGCTCAGGGTACGGCCACGCATATAAGCCAGCGGCGCAATTTCGATGACATTGCGCTCGATTAATTTACCTACCTGCTCAAAGCCCAGCATTTCATACAGAGCGTCGTACAGCGGGCGCAGATAGGGGTCGATTTTCTGTGCCAGGTCGCCGGGCAGGAAGCCCAGCTTTTCGCCGGCTTCTACCGCCGGACGTACCAGCAGAATGCGTTTGATTTCATCGCGCTGCAGGGCTTCTACTGCCGCAGCCACTGCCAGAAAGGTTTTACCGGTACCGGCCGGGCCGACCCCGAAGTTGATATCAAATTCGCGCACCCGCTGCAGGTATTCCAGCTGGTGTGGGCCACGGGGCTTAAAGGTGCCGCCCGGGGTTTTGATGGAACGGGCGTCATAGTTGGGCTTTTGCCCGCCAGCGGCGTCCTCTGAGCCTTCTTCCTGCAGAAACAGATGAATCAGGTCGGGAGTGATCAGAGTGCCGTTGCCGGTTTCCCGGTACAGGCGCTGAATCAGGTTAGCCGCACGCTGACCCAGTTTGAGGTTGCCTTCCACGGTGAACTTGCTGCCACGGTTGAAGATGGTCAGGCCGTAGTGGTCGGCAATCTGTTCGATATGACTGTCGAAGTGACCACACAGGTTAGCCAGGCGCTGCGCGTCATCCGGCTCCAGTGTGAATGAGCTGCTGTGAGCAGCAGCGGTGTTTTCTGTCGATTGTTGGTCTGTCAAAAAGACACTCCATTGGGCAGATAGCCCGTTTTAATAAGCCAGCTCCGGGTTCAGCAGCAGGCCTCTGAGACTGTTGGGATAAGCATCTTCGATGCGTACTTTGACGAATTTACCGATCAGACTGTGGTCATCGGCTTTGAAATTCACCACGCGGTTGTTTTCGGTACGGCCCTGCAGTTCACCCGGGTCCTTACGTGAGACGCCGGTCACCAGGATGGTTTCTTCACGGCCGACCATACGACGGCTGATCTGTTGTGCCTGTTGCACAATGCGCGCCTGCAGAATCTGCAGGCGCTGCTTTTTCACCTCATCCGGCGTGTCGTCTTCCAGCGCGGACGCCGGTGTGCCCGGACGCGGGCTGTAGATAAAGCTGAAGGACACATCGAAACCGATCCGGTTGATCAGGT
The DNA here is from genome assembly GCA_002314145.1 of Thalassolituus sp. UBA1087. GTDB lineage: Bacteria > Pseudomonadota > Gammaproteobacteria > Pseudomonadales > Oceanobacteraceae > Venatoribacter. The sequence goes on from DCCG01000041.1 coordinate 123,000, forward strand.
TCATGGTGTCTTCGAAATCTTCGTCAGTTTCACCCGGGAAGCCGACGATGAAGTCGGAAGATATGGAAATATCCGGGCGCAGTTTACGGATGCGCTCAATTTTATCGATATACATATCGATTTCGTGGCCACGCTTCATCGCTGCCAGAATGCGGTTGGAGCCGCTCTGCACCGGCAGATGCAGGTGGCTGACCAGTTCCGGTACCTGTGCGTAAACGTCGATCAGGCTGTCACTGAACTCCAGCGGATGCGAGGTGGTGAAGCGGATACGGTCGATACCGTCGATATCAGCGACTTCGGTGATCAGCTCGGCCAGGTCGGCGATATCATCATCCATGGTCGCACCACGGTAGGCGTTGACGTTCTGGCCCAGCAGATTCACTTCGCGTACGCCCTGGGCGGCCAGCGTCTGCACTTCTTTCAGGACATCCGCCAGCGGACGGCTGACTTCTTCACCACGGGTATAAGGCACCACGCAGAAGGTACAGTATTTCGAGCAGCCTTCCATAATGGAAACAAAGGCACTGCAGCCTTCGACTTTGGGCGCCGGCAGATGATCAAACTTCTCGATTTCCGGGAAGGTGACATCCACTACCTGAATGGCGTTGGCGGATTTGTTCACCATGTCCGGCAGACGGTGCAGGGTCTGCGGGCCGAACACCATGTCCACAAAAGGGGCCCGCTTGATGATGGCATCGCCTTCCTGGGAGGCGACACAGCCGCCGACACCGATCTTCAGATCCGGGTTCTTTGACTTCAGCGGTTTCCAGCGGCCCAGTTCATGGAATACCTTCTCCTGCGCTTTTTCACGGATGGAGCAGGTGTTCAGCAGGATAACGTCGGCTTCTTCCGGGTTATCCGTGATTTCCATTTTATGACTCTCGCCCAGCATATCCGCCATGCGCGATGAGTCGTACTCGTTCATCTGACAGCCGTGGGTTTTGATGTAGAGTTTTTTTACCTGTTCAGTCATAAAGGGCTTACTGTCCGCCGGATTCAAAAGGGGCGGCATTATACTGCTTCTGCTTACTTTATCGCCAGTATTCTGCCCGTTTCAGACGCCCGGATCATGCTATAATCCGCCTCCTTTTACCGCATCTGACTGTGATCCCCGACGTATGAGCAACAAAGACAAGCAGGAACCGATTTATCGTATTGTGTATCAGCAACAGGCAGAGGTTTGCGAGATATACGCCCGCTATCTCTACCAGAGCGATCTGTACGGCTTTGTTGAGCTGGAAGAGCTGATATTCGGCGAGAAGTCCGGTCTGGTGGTCGATCCCGGGGAAGAAAAACTGAAGGCCACTTTTACCGGGGTTAAGCGTACTTTTATCCCCATGCACGCGGTGATACGCATTGATGAGGTGGAATCCGTGGGCACTCCGAAAGTGTCTGATCTGCCGGACCCGGAGCTGAAATCCAACGTCAGTCACTTTCCGCGTTCCTTCCTGCCGCCGCGCAATAACGACGATGAATGACGCCCAGTGCCGGCAAAACCGGCACTGAGATCCGCAGCGGCCGGGATTATTGGCTGCGCATCAGCTCTTCAATGGCTTTGGCGTACTCACTGGCCTGCTGATTAAGCGGCAGATGACGGATGTCATCGTGCTTCAGGGCGGTGCTGATTTTGTACAGCCAGCGTTCCATCTTCAGCGCAATGGCTTCGCCGTCGTCTTTGCTGCTGTTGAGAATCTGATTGGTCAGGTCGGTGATAACTTCAGCGTGTTGCGCCGCTTTGGTCGCCGCCACCGTCACCCGGGCGATAGCACCTTTGGCCCGCGGGGTCTTGCTGATCAGTGCCTGGGCTTCCAGCAGCGATTTCTGCGCCGTCTGCCAGCTGATCGGGGCAACGTCAGCCCCGCCTTTGTTCTCAACCCGCTGCAGAAGGTCTTTGACCGGCTTCAGCTGGATATACTCGATGGTATTGACCTCCACCTGATGCATGCGGGCGAGCAGTTTTTTCTGCTCCGCTTCGGCTTCCAGCGTCTGCTGATCTTCCATCAGGCTCATGATCTCAACCAGGGATTCTTCCAGCCCGGCATAATCACCGGGGAAGTACTCATCGGCTTTGATGTTCTGCAGCACTTTGCGGTGGTCAAAGGCCGGTTTCAGCTGGCGCTGTATCGCCTGTTTAACCTGCAGGCCGGCCTCCAGCGTTTTCAGTGAGGTCATGGCCTGGGTTTTAACCACGCCGTCGGCCTCGCCGCTGGTCAGCATATCCTGGGCTTTAAGCAGACTCTTTTCTGCTTCGGCCAGATGGCGCGGGGCATAGTAGGCGAGATTTTCACTGCGCCCGAGTTCCAGTTTGGACTGGGCATGCTGAATGGTGCGGGACGCTGACTCATCCGCCATCGCGGCATCGCGCTTTGCTTCCTGGGCAATGGCATCGTAATTTACAACCTTGCTGGCGCAGCCGCTCAAAGCCAGCAGTCCCAGGCCTGCAAGCAGGCTTTTTTTCAGCGACGGAGTCATGGACTTCCCCTGTGTCTGTGTGTCATTGGATGTGAACAGGGCGGGATATTAACATCAAAAAAAGACACGAATGAATGATATGGCGCGTTGTGTGTGACCGGTAGCGGCGGGGCGGGGAAATTTCAGTTTGTCCGCTCTGCGCTGTGTCTGTTGATCAATGACGCTTGTGTCGTTCATATTGCCCTGCTATATATCGTTAAAAGCGCAGTACAGAGGAGGATTCTCAGACCGTCGTCGTCACGCATGTACCACCCTGTTTGGTCAATACGGAGAAATCTCATGAATGCAGAGATGCAACCCTTGTTCTGGCGTATCAGCGATCAGGATAAAAGCGGCTTTGAAGCAGTCAGTCTGTTGATGCCGGCCGGTATGGCCGGAGAAGACCCGGCGGAGTTTCCCACCGAGGTCTGTTTCCGCTCCAATCGCAGTACAACCCACCCGGTGGACCTTCGCTGGTCTGAAGAAGATTCCGATCTGTTTATGAACCTGCTCGATCGCCTCATGGATGCTGAGGACGGCGAGGATATTGAAGTTGATTTAAGTGACAGCGTGATACAGGGCATTGTTCAGCTGGTGGCGCTGGCGCGCTTTAAAACCCCCTGGCCCACTGACGAACTGACGGGGGATGACTTCATTACCGAGCGTGAAGAACTGGAAATAGGTGATCTGGTTGCGCTGAATACCCGTTTTGGCTTCGCACTGGCAGTGATTGTCGGTCTGGATTCCATCGATGCGACCTGTGTGCTGATGGATTCTCTGATGTCGGGGGATGAACTGCAGGTGCCGGATCACAGTCTGCTGGTGATTAACCGCCACTGTGTATTACCGGCCTCGTTTGCAGATTCCGACCTTGGGGAGGATGCTGTCTTCCACTGATCCTTTGCAGGCGGCAGTGGCAGTGCCGCCACTCAGGCGTGGCGGTGACTGCTTTTGCGTTTGCGGGTCAGATGCGTCAGTACATCATAGAACGCGGTTGAAGACTTACGGCCATTACCGTGTAACGCTGCACTGCGAATCCGGGCGTGCTCTGGTTGGCTGCTGGCTGGTGCTTTGAGTTGTGTTGCTGTTGCCATGGTTCCCGCCTCATTTATGAGTGAATGTTCATTCAGTGTTTCTGGCTGAGTTTTATTTCTTTTCCGTGCTCAGGCTTTGATTGCGTCCCAGCACAGGGTAATCAGATCATCTGCGTTGACTTCGGTGGTAAAAGTGGATGGCGTCAGGTGCTGTTTCCGGCACATGGTCATCAGGGCACCAAATGTCATGGTTGCCAGTACTTCATCTGGCAGATTTTTAATCAGTTGCTGGTTTTTACCATCCTCCAGCAACTCTGTAACCGGTTCCTGCAGGCATTGCATGGACGCCTGCCGGTGATTCTCACAGATTGCCGGCGAGGAGCCGAGTTGCTCCATCAGTGCACGGGTCTGTGGGTGGTCTCTCATCCAGTGGTAGAAGTTACCCCAGTAGACGAAAAACCGTTGTTTAATTCCGGCGTGGCGGTCGTACCCCTGCAGGCAGGCTTCGGTCACTTTCAGTGCCACATCGGCAAACAGCTCACGAACCAGCTCTTCTTTGGTTTCAAAGTAGCGGTATATCGTACCGGCCCCACAACCAGCGTGTTTGGCGACCATCGACATAGGACTGGCCTGCAGACCATGTTCGGCAATCAGCTCAGCGGTGGCTTCCAGAATTTGTTGACGCTTATCCATAGAACTCAAGAATCGGACTGAATGTTCATTCTGCTCTTAATCATGGATCAGATCAATATTGTGTCTGATAATCAGGTGGAACGGATTGTTGCTGAGGAAGGGACGATGGGATGACAGCGCCGTCTGGTGCTGTCATCCGCGGGGCGATCAGACGTTAAAGCGGAAGTGAATAACATCGCCGTCTTTGACGATATATTCCTTGCCTTCGAGGCGCCATTTGCCGGCTTCTTTGGCGCCGTTTTCGCCTTTGTAGTGGATAAAGTCATCATAGCTGACCACTTCAGCGCGGATAAAACCACGCTCAAAGTCCGTATGGATAGCGGCGGCTGCGCGCGGAGCAGTGGCGCCCACTTTGGTGGTCCAGGCGCGGACTTCTTTCACACCGGCGGTGAAATAAGTCTGCAGCCCCAGTAACTCGTAACCGGCGCGGATCACCCGGTCCAGACCAGGCTCTTCCATGCCCATCATCTCCAGAAACTCCATTTTCTCTTCGTCTTCCAGTTCCGAGATCTCGGCTTCGATTTTATTGCAGACCGCCACCACGGAGGCACCTTCGGAGTCGGCAATCTCGCGCACTTTGTCCAGATGCGGGTTGTCCTCAAAGCCTTCTTCCGAGACGTTGGCGATATACATGGTCGGCTTGGTGGTCAGCAGGTGGAACTGACGGGCGATGCGTTTTTCATCGTCGTCCATATCCAGCATGCGGGCTGTTTTGCCTTCTTCGAAGTGGGGGATCAGCTTTTCCAGCAGCGCTTTCTGGGCAATGGCGTCTTTATCGCCGCCTTTTGCCACACGTACCACGCGCTGCAGTTGCTTCTCACAGGATTCCAGATCCGCCAGCACCAGCTCAGTGTTGATAATGTCGATGTCTTCGGCGGGATGTACGCGGTTGGCGACGTGAATCACATTGTCGTCTTCAAAGCAGCGCACCACGTGGGCAATGGCGTCGGTTTCACGGATGTTGGCGAGAAACTGGTTACCCAGTCCTTCACCTTTGGAGGCACCGGCAACCAGACCTGCGATATCGACAAATTCCATGGTGGTGGGAACCACACGCTCAGGATTGACGATTTCTGCCAGTGCATCCAGACGGCTGTCCGGCATCGGCACTGTGCCGGAATTGGGCTCAATGGTGCAGAAAGGGAAGTTTTCTGCCGCGATGCCGTTTTTGGTCAGTGCATTAAACAGTGTGGATTTGCCGACGTTGGGCAGACCAACGATGCCGCATTTAAAGCCCATGGATGTGTCCTGTAAATTGTTTGCGGTAAATTTTGGCGGGTATTTTACCCGAAATCAGCCTTTAAACGAGTGCAGGCGGTTCATGGCTTTGGCCATATCGCCAGCGACGGCATCCGGCACAACCCGTAATGCTTCATCAATGGCGGCTTCCATCGCACTTTTTTCGTTTTTGCCGGGACGTCCCAGTACGTGACCTGTGACTTTGTTTTTGTCACCGGGATGGCCGATGCCGATGCGCAGACGGTGGAAATTCCTGTTATTGCCTAATTTGGCAATGATATCGCGCAGGCCATTCTGACCCCCGTGGCCACCGCCGGTTTTAAACCGTGCCTGGCCCGCGGGCAGATCCAGTTCGTCATGTACTACCAGAATTTCTTCCGGCTTCAGTTTATAAAAACTGGCCAGGGCCTGTACTGCCTGTCCGCTGAGGTTCATAAAGGTTGTGGGAATCAGTAACCAGCATTCCTGGCCACCAATCATGCCTTTACCGCTGAAGCCATGGAATTTTTTGTCCGGGCTCAGGCGGATGCCTTCACTGCGGGCCAGTTCTTCAACCAGCCAGGCACCGGCATTGTGGCGGGTGTGTTCGTATTCGGCACCCGGGTTCCCGAGGCCTGCGATCAAACGGATTCTGTCACTCATAAGCGTTGCTACACTGTTTGAATAACCAATAAAAAAGCGGGGACCAGCCCCGCTTTTTACTCAGAAGACAGCGCTTATTCAGCGGATTCTTCTGCAGCTTCACCTTCGCCTTCGTCGTCATCTGAGCTGCCTTTGATGGCGGCAACAGTCACAACGGCGGTGTCGTGCTCAGGTCCGTGGGATAGGGCAACAGATTCAACACCTTTTGGCAGTTTCAGGTCAGACAGGTGAATCACTGTACCGACTTCAACAGCAGCCATATCCACTTCAACGTATTCTGGCAGGTCACCGGCAGAGCAGTTGATGTCCAGAGCAGTCATCTGGTGAGTAATCTTACCACCGCCCAGTTTCACGCCCACGCAGGTTTCTTCGTTCAGGAAGTGCAGTGGTACGGTTGCCTTGATCTTGGTGGACTTGTTCACACGCAGGAAGTCAGCGTGCCATACCAGTGGTTTGGCCGGGTGACGCTGCAGATCTTTCAGGATGACCTGTTCAGATTTACCTGCAATATCCAGAGTGATGATGCTGCTGTAGAAAGCTTCGTCTTCCAGCAGTTTGTACAGCTCGTTCGCCAGTACAGAGATCGGCTGTGGTTTGCGGTCGTTACCGCCGGCTTTACCGCCGTATACAATAGCAGGGACTAATCTTTCGCGACGCAGGCGGCGGCTCGCACCTTTCCCCGCTTCTTCGCGAAGCTCTGCTGACAGAGTGAATTCTGACATGGGTTTTTCCTCTTGGTTTTGACGTAAAAACCGCCTGAGTTTGCGACCAACTCAGGCGGCCCTATAAAAATCGTTGCTGTTCTGACCTGTGTCCGGCTTTCCGCTGTCCCGTTCTATGGGATGGTTAGCGGAACATGGCGCTGATGGATTCTTCGTTATTAACACGACGAACCGCTTCAGCCAGCAGGCCGGCAATGGTCAGCTGACGAATGCAGCCAATGGTTTTGGCGGCTTCGGACAGGGGGATGGTGTCGGTGACAACCAGCTCATCCAGATCCGCATTGGCCAGACGCTCAACAGCGGGCCCGGATAGTACAGGATGTGTACAGTAGGCGACAACCTTTTTCGCACCAAACTCTTTCAGAGCTTTGGCTGCGTGGCACAGAGTACCGGCGGTATCGACCATGTCATCAACCAGTACGCAGGTACGGTCTTTGACATCACCGATGATATTCATAACTTCGGATACGTTCGCTTTGGGGCGGCGTTTATCAATGATGGCGAGATCCACGTCCATCTGTTTGGCGATCGCCCGGGCGCGCACCACACCACCGATATCCGGTGATACCACAATCAGATCTTCGTAATTCTGGCGTTCCAGATCATCCAGCAGCACAGGGGAGCCATACACGTTATCTACCGGGATATCGAAGAAGCCCTGAATCTGGTCAGCGTGCAGGTCAACGGTCAGCAGGCGGTCAACACCGGCGGTGGACATCATATCGGCCACGGCGCGGGCACTGATAGGCACACGGGCTGAACGTGGGCGACGATCCTGACGGGCATAGCCGAAATAAGGCACAACGGCAGTGATGCGGGCAGCGGAAGCGCGGCGCAGACAATCGGACATCAGCAACAGCTCCATCAGATTGTCATTGGTCGGAGCACAGGTAGGCTGAATAATAAAAACGTCTTTACCACGAACGTTTTCGTTCAGCTCGATGGTGCTTTCTCCATCACTGAATTTACCGACGACAGCGTCACCCATGGGAATATCAAGACGTTCAACGACGAGTTTGGCCAGCTCAGGGTTAGCATTGCCAGTGAATACCATCAGCTTAGACACGGTAGTTGTCCTCTAGATGCAGTTTTATCAATGATGAAGGATAGAAGAATTGGCTGGGGTGGCAGGACTCGAACCTGCGAGTGACGGGATCAAAACCCGTTGCCTTACCACTTGGCGACACCCCAACATCTTAAGACGGTCTGAATAATACCTTATGCGTTGGCGAGAGGTTAACTCCCTTAGCCACAAAGGCTACATATTCAGCCGGTAACTGCTCAGAAACACTGATGGCTTCTGCTTCAGAACCGAAGCTTGAAAATATGCAAGCTCCAGTGCCCGTCATCTTAGCAAAGGAAAATTTATTTAGCAAATTCAATGCTTTACCGACTTCCGGGTAAAGCGCTGAGACAATTGCCTGGCAGTCATTTCTGCCCCCTTGCTCTAACGCGGTGCGAATATTAATGGCGGCCGTATCCCTTGTCAAACCTTCATGTGAAAATATTTTTGCAGTATTAACATGCACTTGCGGCACCACCACCAGATACCAGGGTTCTGCCAGCTGTGGCACCGGGGTCAGCTGCTCGCCAACACCCTCTGCAAAGGCTGCCTGACCTCTTACAAATACCGGCACATCGGCACCGAGGGAGAGGCCGGCCGCAGCCAGTTCATCCACATCCAGGTTCAGTTGCCACAGGTGATTGAGAGCCAGCAGAGTGGTCGCGGCATCGGAACTGCCACCCCCCAGACCACCGCCCATCGGCAATATTTTATTTAAGCGGATATCCGCACCGCAGGGGCGTGCGGATTTTTTCTGCAGCATACGGGCAGCGCGGATAATCAGATTATCTTCGAAAGCGACGCCTTCTACTTCCGGTGACAGTGTCAGTTGATGATCGTCGCGTACACGGAAACTGAGTTCGTCGCCGTAATCGAGAAACTGAAACAGGGTCTGCAGATTATGATAGCCATCGGGGCGCCGCCCGGTGATGTGCAGCATCAGGTTGAGCTTGGCCGGGGCCGGCAGGGTCAGCCAGTCCCCGGATGCGGGTGAATCAGCCATTCACGGTCCATTGTTTGATTGCAAAGGTGAAGCGGAAATCGTGGCCGCGGATTTTAATCAATCCGGGCAGCCAATAGCCACCTTCATTGGTATAGCGTGAATAGCTTACCTGCCAGCCATGCTGGTGCAGGGTCTTCAGCAATCCGTCATCACCGTATTCGACCGCATTCTGGTTATTTTTCAGGCCAGGGCTGAGCTGGCCTTTCACCCAGTAACGGATATCCGAAACCGGAAAATTCCAGCCCATGTATTGCAGCATCAGCCGTTCCGCTGACGGGGCCGTCTGAGGGTTATCCCAGCCCGGCAGGGTCAGGGAGGCCTGCTGGTCGTCGCCGCTCAGGCGTGAAGCGCCACTGCCAAACGGGCCGGCAATGAACAGATCGTATTCGCTGTGCTGCTGGGTCCAGGTCAGGTAACCGGTGACCGAATCCTGTGGTGACACCACGGACAGCTTACCGCGGACCTGCCAGCTGTGGATTTCATCCAGCTGGCTTTGCAGGGTGTGGGCGCCGCCCTGTGGCATCAGGCTGGCACAGCCTGTGATTATCAGGGGAATCAAGAGTACAGCCAAAGCCGGTAACGACTTCATTGTTTTTCCTTACTGGTCGGATGCGGGCAGCTGATCGGTGGAAATTTTCAGCCGTTCAAGTGTGCGCAATATGATGCGGCTTCCGGGTGTTTGTTCCAGTCCGGCGGCCCAGATTCCCAGCGCTTTGTCCTGTTCACCGGTCAGCCACAGCAGTTCGCCGTAATGAGCGGCTATTTCGTGATCCGGCATCAGGCTGAAAGCTTTTGCCAGTAAAGGCCCGGCCTGGGCGAAATCTCCCATGCGGAAGTAAATCCAGCCCAGGCTGTCAATGACGGCGGGGTTGTCCGGGCTGAGTTCCATCGCCCGGCGGATCAGGGGCAGGGCTTCTGACCAGCGCTCAGTGCGGTCGGCCAGGGTATAGCCCAGTGCGTTCAGCGCTTCGGCGTGATCCGGCTGCAGCCGTATGATGGTGCGCAGATCCTGTTCCAGCATGGCCAGATTATCGACCTGTTCTGCCAGCATGGCGCGGGTATACAGCAGATCAACGTTATCCGGTGACACGCTAAGGGCGGTGGAAAGTAGCTGCAGGGCATCGTCTTTAAGACCGGCGGTGGACAGAATTTCCGCTTCAATACGGACCAGTTCTGTCGACATGTCCGGGTTTTCCGCACGGCGGCTATCCAGATATTCGCGCGCGGCATCCACGCCCTGCAGGTCATTCACCAGCCAGGCTGCACGCAGCTGAGCCGGCAGGAATTCGCGGCCGGCACCGACCTGCGCGTAATGCTCAATGGCGGTCTGCATATGACCGTCGGTTTCCGCAATCTGGCCCAGATAAAAATGCGCTTCATTAGTGTGCGACTGGCGCGCCAGCAGCTGATCAAAGTGGCCGCTGGCCAGCAGGGTCTCACCAAGTTCATGCTCCAGCAGGGCCAGGGAAAGCAGAATGGCGGAGTCTTCCGGGTAGTTCTCATGCAGGCGGGTGAATTCGCTGAGGGCGCGCTTCATATCCTGTTTGTCCAGCCAGATGCGGGCACTCAGTACCTGTACGCCTTTATGCTCCGGATGCGCTTCATGCAGTTCGGCCAGCCAGTCAAGGGCGGCATCATAGTCTTCCATCAGTGCCAGTATGCGGGCTTTCTGCAGTCCGGCGCTGAGGTAATCCGGGTTAATATCCAGTGCCCGGTCGATGAGGCTGACGGCGTCGGGTAGCTGATTCAGCTGCTGGGCCATGATGGCGCGGGCATACCAGAGTGAGGCATCTTCCGGGTAACGCTGCTGCAGGTCTGCCAGCTCCTGTGCCAGCTGGCGCTGTTTATCCTGCGGAAGATGACCGGAATTGGCCGCCAGGTAATCAAACTGGCTGATACCGGCCAGTTCCTGCAGGGTGGCCAGATGTTCCAGTGCCGCCGAGAAACGGCCCTGTTCCATATATAGCTGGGCTGCAGCCTGGTGCGCCGCCGGGTTGTGCGGGTCGCTGTCGAGCCAGATGCCCAGCGCTTCCATCGACAGACTGCTGCTGCCGACGTACTGCGCGATGCGGGTGGCGCGGGCGGCAATATCCGGATCACGGGTTTTACGGGCCTGATCCATGTAATTGTACAGCGAGATATCAAAGCGCTGACGCTGCCCGGCCATTTCAGCGACCAGCAGTGAATACAGGGTGGCGGCCGGCATCGGCCGGTAGCGGCTGGTCCGGGCTTCGTCAGTGGCGGAGTCTTCCGTCTCAACCGCCGGCCGGGATTGCGTTTCCGGTTGTTCAGCTGAGACACTATTTTCCGTATGACTTGCCTGTGCTGTCGTTGCGGTGGGCTGATCGTCCGCCGCAGGGCGCAGGGCAGAACAGCCGCTGAGCCCCGTTAAGGCGATCAGAGCGGCCGGCAGAAGACGTTTTCTGGCGCGGATGGGGGCGGGCGTAAGCAAAGAAAACAAAGGCATAGATAAGAACAAAAAGAATCCGAATAGTGTTATTTAGGGTTAGATGGGGATTTAAGTCAAAGATTTCAGCAGCAAAGGTTGAATCAGACGTTTATAATCCCGCCTTTTGCCAGACCGGTCCGGTTTGGTATCAGCAGTCTTCAGCGGAGCAGTTTTCAGCAGCATGGCTATCTGGACACTAGGAATCAACCACAAAACGGCACCCGTAGCCGTGCGTGAACGGGTTTCATTTGATCCGGCAACAATGGCTGGCGTTCTCACCGAGGTGCAGTCGCTGGACCCGGTGTCTGAGGTGGTGATTCTCTCAACCTGTAACCGCACCGAAATTTACTGTTCGGCAGAGCAGCTGAATGAAGAGCTGATTGCCGGCTGGTTGTCTGAGCATCATGGCATCGATCCGTCCGATCTCAGCAGCGCCCTGTATTGCCTGAATGATGATAAAGCCGTGCAGCACACTATGCGGGTGGCCAGCGGGCTGGATTCGCTGGTGCTGGGCGAGCCACAGATTCTCGGGCAAATGAAGTCGGCGTTTGCCGTGGCTCAGGAGGCGGGCACCGTCGGTTCTGAACTCGGCCGTCTGTTCCGTCAGACCTTCTCCATTGCCAAGCGCGTACGCACGGATACCGCCATCGGTGAAAACCCGGTATCGGTGGCCTTTGCCGCGGTGCGTATGGCACAACATATTTTTGCCGATATGAGCGCCTCCACCGCGCTGCTGATCGGCGCCGGTGAAACCATCGAACTGGTTGCCCGCCACCTGCATCAGGCCGGTGTTAAGCAGATCACCCTGGCCAACCGGACCCTGGCCCGGGCGCAGGCGCTGGCGCAGGAGTTCCACGCTGAGGCGGTGTTGCTGGAAGATATTCCCACCGTGCTGCCACGGGCCGATATTGTGATTTCTTCCACCGCCAGTCCTCTGCCGATTCTGGGGAAAGGGGCGGTAGAGAAAGCACAGAAAAAACGACGCCATAAACCGGTATTTATGGTGGATATTGCCGTGCCGCGGGATATTGAAGAAGAAGTCGGCTCGCTGTCAGACGTGTACCTTTATACCGTCGACGATCTGCGCAGCATCATTGAAGAAAACGTGCGCTCACGGGAAGACGCCGCCAAGCAGGCAGAGGAACTGATTCTCGCCGGTGTGGATCACTTTATGCGTGAGCTGAAGGCGCTGAACGCGGTACAGACGCTCACCGATCTGCGCGCCAGCGTCGATGTGCTGCGCGAAGAGCAGTTGGCAAAAGCACTGAAACAACTGCAGAATGGCGCCGATGCTGAAAAAGTGCTGCGTCAGTTCGCCCACACCTTCAGCAATAAAGTCCTGCACGCGCCGACATCCATGTTGCGCAAAGCCGGTTCCGAAGGGCGTCTGGAAGTACTGGACTGGACCCGGGAGCTGTTTAATCTCAATACTGATTCTGCCATGCAGGAACAACCAGCGGTCGTGAAAACGCCCGCCAAAGACTCTGAATAATTCATGAAAAGCTCAATTCTCAGCAAAATCGAATATCTGCGCGATCGTTACGAAGAAGTCGGCCACCTGTTATCCGAGCCCGATGCGGCCAGTGATCAGGACCGCTTCCGCAATCTGTCGAAAGAATATGCTGAGCTGGAAACCATTGCCCATACCTACAGTGCTTATGAACAGGTGCTGGCCGATCTGGAAGAAGCTCAGTTGCTGGCCGGGGATGACGATCCGGATATGCGCGCCATGGGCGAAGAAGAACTGGAAAATGCCAAAGAGCGGCAACAGGCGCTGGAACAGGAAATTGAAATTCTGCTGTTGCCGAAAGACCCGGACGACGGCCGCAACGTGATTCTGGAAATCCGTGCCGGTACCGGGGGCGATGAGGCGGCGATATTTGCCGGTGATCTGTACCGCATGTATACCCGCTACGCGGAAAGCCGTGGCTGGCGCACCGAGATGCTCAGCGCCAGTGAAGGTGAGCACGGCGGTTATAAAGAAGTGATTACCCGGATTTCCGGCACTGATGTGTATTCTCAGCTGAAATTTGAATCCGGCGCCCACCGTGTACAGCGGGTACCGGAAACCGAGAGCCAGGGCCGTATTCATACCTCCGCCTGTACCGTGGCGGTGATGCCGGAAGTGGGCGAAGAAGAAGAAATCGACATCAACAAAAACGATCTGCGGGTGGACACCTTCCGTGCCTCCGGTGCCGGTGGTCAGCACGTCAACAAAACCGATTCCGCCATTCGCATTACCCATCTGCCTACCGGGCTGGTGGTGGAATGTCAGGACGAACGTTCACAGCATAAGAACCGCGCCAAAGCCATGGCCATGCTGGCCACGCGGCTGCGTGACGCCCAGTTACAGGTGGCACAGGCGGAACAGGCCGCGGCACGTAAAAGCCTGGTGGGTTCCGGCGACCGCTCCGAGCGTATCCGCACGTACAATTATCCTCAGGGCCGGGTTACCGATCACCGCATCAACCTCACGCTGTATAAGCTGGAAGAAATTGTGCAGGGCGATCTGAATCCGGTGCTGGAACCTCTGATCCGTGAGCATCAGGCGAACCTGTTGGCCGAGATGGCTGAAAGCGCGTGACGCAGCCGCTGTGCATCAGCCACTGGCTGCGTCAGGCCGCTGAGACGCTGGCGGCTTCCTCTGATTCGGCCCGCGCCGACGCCGAATACCTGCTTGCCTTTGTGCTGCAACAGAGCCGTACCTGGCTGCACACCTGGAGCGACCGCACGCTGACGGGGGAACAGCAGGCCCGGGCTGATGCCTTACTGCAACGCCGCGCTGGCGGCGAACCCGTTGCTTATCTGTGTGGCGAGCAGGGCTTCTGGTCGCTGTTGCTGGACGTTAACCCCTCAACCCTTATTCCCCGGGCAGATACCGAAACCCTGATTGAATGGGCGCTTGAATTGCCTTTGCCGGCGACGGCCAGTGTACTGGACCTCGGCACCGGCACAGGTGCTATCGCACTGGCACTAGCCAGCGAACAGCCATCCTGGCAACTGTTGGGCGTGGACTTTCAGGCCGGCGCCGTGGCGCTGGCCCAGAAGAATGCGCTGAAAAATAACCTGCCACGGGTAGCGTTCCAGCAATCTGACTGGTTGTCTGCGGTGCAGGGCCGCTTTGATCTGATCGTCAGTAACCCGCCTTATATTGATGGCGCTGATCCGCATCTGGATCAGGGCGATGTGCGTTTCGAGCCGCGCTCGGCACTGGTGGCTGAGGCTCACGGCCTGGCTGACCTGCGCCACATTATTGAACAGGCACCGGATTTTCTGAAAGATGACGGCTGGTTATTGCTTGAGCATGGCTGGCAACAGGCGGATGCTGTGTGCGATATGCTCCGTCAGCGCGGTTTCTGCGATGTTGAAAACCGCCGTGATCTGGGCGCTAATCCGAGAATCAGTGGCGGGCGCTGGCCTGCCCGACGTCTGGCCTGAGAGGATCTGTCGATGAATGATGATCAGCTGCTGCGCTACAGCCGCCATATTCTGCTGCCTCAGATGGATGTGGAAGGGCAGGAGAAGCTGCTCGCCGCCCATGTGATGGTGGTCGGGCTTGGCGGGCTGGGCAGTCCGGTGGTGCAATATCTGGCCGCCAGTGGCGTCGGGCGCCTGACGCTGGTAGATCACGACCAGGTGGAACTCTCCAACCTGCAGCGTCAGCCTTTGTACCGCACGGACGATATCGGCAGCGGCAAGGCGCTGTCGGCGGCAGCAGCCGTGGCGGAGCTGAATCCGGACGTGAAAGTGGATATTGCTCAGGTCCGTGCCGATGAGAGCTGGTTTGCCAGTCATCTGAGTGATGTGGATCTGGTGCTGGATTGTACGGATAACGCCGCCGTGCGTTATGCGCTGAACCGGGTTTGCCTGCAAACCGCAACGCCCTGGGTCTCCGCTGCGGCGGTGGGATTATCCGGACAGATTACCCTGTTTAACCCATCCGCAGATGATTCCCCCTGTTATGCCTGTTTATATCCGGATCTGTCGGATGAGCAGCTCAGTTGCGCCACCAGTGGGGTATTGTCGCCGCTGGTCGGCGTGATGGGCAGCCTGCAGGCGCTGGAGGCGGTCAAATTTCTTGCAGAGATCGGCGAGCCCCTGCGTCAGACTCTGTTAACCCTGGATGCCGGTGCCTGTGAATGGCGGCGCTGGGGGATTCAGAAACGTCCCCAATGTCCGGCGTGTGGCGCAAAATGTGACTGACATTTTTGTCACCCATCTGACACTCAATCTGTCATACCCCGCAATACATTCCTTCGCTGGCTCGTTTTGACCACTACAGAAGCCAACAAAAATACTGTGAAATCAGTCACTTAAATTAAATAATACTACTTTATGCCTATACGGTTATGTCTGGCATCGCCTTTGCTGAATGAATCACTACACCTAAAACAACATTGCACAACATAAGGGGCAGTTATGGCCAGAGTGATCGTTCTTGGTGCCGGTACCGGTGGTATGGCAGGCGCTTACGAAATCCGTGAAATCCTGAATAAAGAGCACCAGGTAACCGTTATTAATGACAGGGAAGACTTCCAATTTGTTCCCTCTAATCCATGGATTGCCGTTGGCTGGCGTGACCGCCCGGAAGTCAGTTTTCCTATCCGTCCGTATCTGGAAAAGAAAGGCATTGAATTCATCGCCTCGGCGGCCGTCAGTATTGATGCCAAAGCCAATAAAATTGCCTTAGCCAACGGCGATGTCGAAGAATACGATTATCTGGTCATCTGTACCGGTCCGAAACTGAACTTTGCTGCGGTTGAAGGGGCCGGTCCTCATGGTGGCTTCACTCAGTCAGTCTGTACTCTGGATCACTCTGAAAGCTGCTACGACAACGTGAAAGCCCTGATTGATGATCCCGGCCACGCCATTGTCGGTGCGCTGCCCGGTGCTTCCTGCTTTGGTCCTGCCTATGAATACGCTTTTATTCTCGACCGCGAGCTGTGTAAGAAAAAAGTCCGCGACCGTGTGCCCATGACCTACGTCACCAGTGAGCCTTATATTGGCCACCTGGGATTAGGTGGTGTGGGTGATTCCAAGTCCATGATGGAAAGCGAGCTGCGTAACCGTCATATCAAATGGATCACCAACGCCAAAGTGACCAGAATCGAAGATGGCATGATGTACGTCGACGAAGTGAACGACGATGGCAGCCTGAAAAAACAGCATGAACTGCCGTTTAAGCATTCCATGATGCTGCCGCCTTTCGCCGGGGTTGATCCGGTTGCCGGGGTGGAAGATCTGGTTAACCCGAAAGGGTTTGTGATCATCGATGAATATCAGCGTAACCCGACCTACAAAAACATCTTCTCCGCCGGGGTATGTGTTGCCATTCCGCCGATCGAAGAAACGCCGGTACCGCTGGGCACCCCAAAAACCGGTTATATGATCGAATCCATGATGACCGCTATTGCGCACAACCTGGCCTCTGATCTGGATGGCAAAGGCGAAGCCAATCACCGTGGTACCTGGAGTGCCATCTGTCTGGCCGATATGGGGAACACAGGCGCAGCCTTCGTCGCCATTCCACAGATTCCGCCCCGTAATGTCACCTGGTTCAAGAAAGGCAAATGGGTCCATCTGGCCAAAATCGCCTTTGAAAAATACTTTATGCGTAAGATGAAAACCGGTTCCAGTGAACCGATTTATGAGAAGTACACGCTGAAAGCGCTGGGTATTAACCGGTTAAAAAATCACGAAAATCAGTGATGGCGGGTAAACCCCGGATACAAAAAAACCGGCACTTGCCGGTTTTTTTGTATCTGTAATCAGCGCGGTGGTATTTATTCCTCACCGAACAGCGAGCAGTCGATCATATCGCACAGGCAATGAATCGCCAGCAGGTGCACTTCCTGAATGCGCGCCGTCACATTGCTGGGGACGCGGATCTCCACATCGTCAGCGGTCAGCAGCGAACCCATATGGCCGCCGTCTTTGCCGGACAGGGCAACCACCGTCATATCGCGTTCGTGAGCTGCCTGAATCGCCTGAATGACGTTGGCAGAGTTACCACTGGTAGAAATGGCCAGTAACACATCGCCCGGGTTGCCCAGCGCCAGAATCTGCTTGGAGAACACTTCGTTGTAGCTGTAGTCGTTGGCGATAGACGTGATGGTTGATGCATCTGTGGTCAGCGCAACGGCAGGCAGGCTGGGGCGTTCGCGTTCAAAGCGGTTAAGCAGCTCTGACGAGAAATGCTGGGCATCACCGGCGGAGCCGCCGTTACCACAGCTGAGGATCTTGCCGCCACTCAGCAGGGCATTCACCATCACCTGTCCACCGCGTTCAATGTAGGGTGGCAGCTGCTCTGCGGCCAGTGTCTTGGTCTCAATGCTGGCGCCAAAATGGCCGATGATTCTGTTTTGCACAACAAGGCTCCTTCAATTGCAGGCAGCATCATAATCAAGCTGTGAGACAATGCCAAACCGCATTTATTCTCACAGAAATACCATATCCAGCAGCGGATGGGCGGTGTAACTGAAAACGGCGATCTGTACGACCAGCAGAATCAGGCTGAAAAACAGTCCGTCGGTGGCGGGGCGGATACCGGATTCAGTGCTGTGACGCTGGCTGCCGGGGCTGCCGTCACAGGCGGACTGCAGCTTCTGCAGTACATCCGCCACCTGTTGGCGGGTAAACCCCTGCGCCATGGCTGCTTCATCGCAGCGCTGTTCGCAGGCTGCCGCAAAGTGCGCCAGTAAACGCCGCCGCTGTGGCGGAAACCATAACAGACTGGCTTTGGCGAGAATCAGTTTCATCAGATTATCGCGTTGCAGGGCATGGTTGAATTCGTGCAGCAGTACGATCTGCAGTTCCTCGTCGCTGAGGGCTTGGGTCAGCCCCCGCGACAGAATAATACGCGGCTTCCACAGTCCGCTGCACCATGCCAGCAGCAGCGGCGATTCAATCAGCCGGTAGCTGTTGTGGCGGTCTTTTGCACTCAGCATCTTTATAGTCTGCAGGCGTTGATGATTTTTCTGCAGTCGCCGTGCGCCGGAAAATAATAACAGTGCCAGGACGAAGGTGATGGCCGCCGCCAGCAGGGCGCCGCTCACCGAGGCATGGCCGATATCCGGAATATGGGGACCACACACATCATCATGGCAATGGGCGTGAAAAAAAGCGCCGGCCATTTGCGGATGGGTCAGCAGAATGCAGACCCACAGTGCGGTGATCCAGGGCATCAGGGCCCACAGAGTCAGCAGACGGGTCGTGCGCACCGCGTTCCAGGGTCCGGTTTTCAGCAGCAGGGGCAGGCACAGACTGCAAAGCCAGGAGGATAAAAGAACAACCGCGGCACCGGCGATGATGATGTCGCTGTATTCACTCATCCGGTGATTCGTTGTTGCCGGAGGTGTGTGTCTTACGGGCTGCGGGTCCGGCCTCGGCCAGATAATCAATAAACCCGGATACCATCACATTCATATCACCACCGCCCAGATCGTCGGCAATATCGTGCAGCAGGTTGCTGATAATGTGGCTTTTGCTGATGGCAGCGGTATAGATAAAGGCCCGCCCGGATTTATCACGCTGCAGCAGTGCTTTGCGGTGCAGCCGTTCCAGTGTGCTCTGGACCGTGCTCAGGCTGATGTCTTCAGTCAGCTGTGCCTGAACCTGACGGGCAGAACGCGGACCCTCGCGCCACAGAATTTCCATCAATGCCAGTTCCCGCTGCCCCAGCTCCGGTGTGCGGTTGCGTTTTTTACCTATTCCCAGCCAGCGTCTGAGGTCAGCGTTTTTTTTCATCCGGGTTGCCTGATTCATATGAACACCGAGGGCTTATCGGTTTTCCCTGCGGTTCTTAAAATGGTGTGAATATTATCATTAAATTGAACGGAGCAAGGTATGAAACAGATATTTGCCGGTGTGTTATGCATTCTGCCGGCATTGCCTGTGCTGGCAGAATCGGCGCCGCAGAGTGATAACGACAACACGACGCTGACGCCCCAGGTGGTGAATGGCCGTGGTCAGCTGATTGGTGAAGCCAGTTCCGCCTCAGAAGGTTATGTCAGCCAGCAGGAGATTGCCCTGCGGCCGTTGCTGAGAACCGGTGAAGTACTGGAGATGGTGCCCGGTATGGTGGTTACCCAGCACAGTGGTACCGGCAAAGCCAACCAGTATTTTCTGCGTGGTTTTAACCTCGACCACGGCACGGATTTCGCCACCTTTGTGGACGGCATGCCGGTGAATATGCGCACCCATGGTCATGGCCAGGGCTACACCGACCTCAACTTTGTTATCCCGGAAACACTGGGCTCCATCTCGTATCAGAAGGGCAGTTATTACGCCGACGTGGGCGATTTTTCCGGCGCCGGCAGCGCCAGTCTGAATACTGCCAGTCATCTGGATCACGGGCTGCTGCAACTGACCGCGGGTCAGGATAACTATTACCGTGCGCTGGCCATGGACAGTGTTGAAGCCGCGGGTGGCGAATGGCTGTATGCGGTCGAGCGCAATACTTACGACGGTCCGTGGCGCGATATCGATGAAGATCTGGATAAAACCAGCCTGTTGTTAAAACACAGCCGCCAACTTGCCGGTGGTGACTGGTCGGTTACTTTTATGGGCTATGACAACAGCTGGAACAGCGCCGATCAGATTCCTGAGCGTGCCGTCAAAAGTGGCCTGATCGATGAGCTTGGCTCGCTGGATGACAGCGTGGGGGGCGAAAGCAGCCGCTACAGTCTGAGCACTTCGTGGCGCAGGGATGGTGTGCAGGTGTCTGCCTATGCCATCCGCTACGATATGAACCTGTGGTCCAACTTTACCTATTATCTGGATGACACCAGCAATGGTGATCAGTTTGAACAGGTCGATGAGCGCTGGATATACGGCGGTCAGGCCAGTTATGTCTGGCACAGCGAGGCGGGCGGTCTGGCGATGACCAACCGTGTGGGCGCTGATGTGCGCTACGACGATATCGGTGAAGTCGGGCTTTATCATACCCGCGACCGTGATCGTCTGGGCACCATCCGCAGCGACGAGGTGGGTGAGCTGAGCACCGGCCTGTTTGCCGAAAACACGCTCTACTGGACGGACCGGCTGCGCACTGTGCTTGGTGTCCGTTACGATTACTACGACTTTGACGTCGATACCCGCACCGACACCAACGTTAATGGTGTCGATCTGACGCCCAACAGTGGCACTGAAAGCGATGACAATATTGCCCTCAAAGGCAGCCTGATTTATGCCCTCAACAGTGAATGGGAAACCTACGTGTCTGCTGGTCAGGGCCTGCATTCCAATGATGCGCGTGGAACCACGATTCAGGTTGATCCGGGCGATGGCAGTGCCGTTGATCAAGTGGATCCACTGGTGGACTCCATGGGCTATGAGATTGGTCTGCGTGGTTTCTGGAACGAGCGCCTGAACACCTCCCTGGCTTTGTGGCAGCTGGATCTGGACAGTGAACTGTTGTTTGTTGGCGATGCCGGTAATACTGAGGCCAGTCGTGCTTCCCGTCGTCAGGGGGCTGAGCTGACCGCTTATTACCGCATTACGGACCAACTGACCCTGGATCTGGAATACGCCTGGACCGATGCTGAGTTCAAAGATTATTCTGCTGATGGCGATGATATTCCGGGTGCCATTGAAAACGTAGCTCAGGCAGGGTTGAGCGCGCAATTGGGCAATGGCTGGTATGGTAGCGTACGCGTGCGTTACTTCGGCGAGCGTCCTCTGATCGAAGACGGTTCGGTAAAATCAGATCCGACTACTGTAGTGAATGTGAAAGCTGCTTATGAAACTCAGAAATGGGTATTCAGTGCGGATGTTCTGAACCTGCTGGATAGTGATGATCATGACATTGACTATTACTATGAGTCGCAGCTGGCATCTGAGTCTTCTCCGGCAGAAGATGTTCACTATCACGTGATGGAACCACGTACACTGCGTTTCTCGGCCGGTTATAAATTCTGATTAACAGGTAAAAATCAGCCGAAAACATTTTTCAGCCAGTCGAACATCACCGGTTCGCCACTGGCTGAAATCACATCAAAGCGGCAGTCGGGTAACTGGCTGCCGTATTCTTTCTGCAGATAATACTCGGCGGTTTTTAACAGTCTTTGCTGCTTGCGGTGAGTGATACTTTCCGCACCACTGCCGTGGCCTTCATCTTTGCGATAACGCACCTCCACAAACACCAGTACCTTGCCGTCGCGCATAATCAGATCGATTTCGCCGCCGCGGATGGTGTAGTTGCGGGTAACGGGTTTTAAACCCTGTTTTTTCAGGAAGGATTCGGCCAGCTGTTCGATATGCTGGCCGCGTTTGCGGGTGCTTTTGTCGCCACTGCTGTGAGGGGCATCGCCGGTTTCTCTTGCCGGCTGAAAAAGCTTTTTAACGCTTTGTTTCAGTGTCATGGCGTCCCTGCCAGTCTGTTGAATCGGTTAATTAACTCAGTCGGAGTCGGCGACCTGTGCCGGCTGTCCGCTGCGGAATATCGTGCACTCAGTGCGGCGGTGAATGCGGCGCTGATCATCCAGCGTCAGCGCGCCGGTGCTGCCAAACATCTGGGCATAAGGGAAGACTTCCAGCTGACGGATGCGGGCCAGCAGGCGGAACGCATCCACCCCCATGGCGTACAGGCGGGCATAGCCACCCATACCGTTCGGCACTGCGCGTTCGACGCTGTCGTGCAGATCGCTGGTTTCCAGCAACCAGGGCACGTCGCAGAAACGGATGCCGTTCAGATCACGGTCTTTCTGGCGATTGACCACCCCGGAAAAGACGTGAGAGGTGGCGTACACAGGTAAATCCGACGCAAAGTTAAATGCCAGTGCCGGTTTGATCATACGGCCCTGTTGCGGCAGAGATACCATAAAGACCCAGTCGGCGTCTTCGCGCCGGCGTGGCTCAAATTCGGTGCTCTCACGCAGCAGACGGCGCATGGTTTTATAACGCGCCTGGCTGTCATCAACATTGAGCAGGGCTTTAATTTCCGGGTTGTAATCGCTCACATTGGGATAAAAACGGGCTTCGCCGATTTCGCCCCCCAGTGCTGTCCAGCGCTCACGGAAGGCTTCAAAGATACGTTCGCCCCAGCCGCCGCGCGGTACCATCACCAGTGCGCGGCGATGACCATCGGTCCAGGCCTGCTCAGCAATCTGCTCGGCTTCGTCTTCAGCGGCCAGACCAAACTGATACAGGTTATCCGGTGTGCCTTCGGTTTCCGAGCGGTCGCCATAATTCAGCGCCAGCGTCGGCATAGGCAGTGACTCCTGTGCCTGCAGCCCCTGTACCTGCATTTTATTCACCGGGCCAACCATCCACTGGGCGCCATCCAGTTGGGCCTGAACATAGGCAATCTGGGGGTCAGAGTAGAGCTGGCTGTCGTATATGTTGACGTCCGGGGTTTCGTAGCCTTTCGCCACGGATTCGTAATAAGCGGCCATAAAGCCATCACGGATAGCCGCCCCGGTTTTTTCCAGCGGGCCGGTGAGTGGCAGCAGCAGTGCCACATTGGTAGGGCGGTGTTCAGCCAGGTCTTCCAGCAGCGCCAGACCGCCAGGCAGTTTCTTTGCCGCCGGATGCGATGGATTGTGTTGCTGCCAGGTTCTGACGGCCGCCAGATGTTCATCCAGCGTCAGGCGCGGGTTGCGCGAGATAGCGGCCAGCTCGAGCCAGCTGCCGAACTGGGTATCGGGTATTTTCTCGGCCCATTTCAGCAGCTCGAGTTCATTCATGCTCATCAGATCCTGCCAGATGCGGGCATGGTTCTGATCGTATCGTTCGCCTTCCAGTGCACCGGAGAGAAAGTCCCGCTCGCGGGCAGCCGACAGATACTCGCCTTTGCTTTCATACCAGGCCGCACGCAGCAGGCTGATGCGCAGTTCCTGTTCCGCAGTGGCAGCGGACATACCATCGTTCAGCTGGGTAAAATACGCCGCGGCCAGCTCCGGCTGGTGTTGCAGAATATGCAGACGGGCCGACAGCAGCAGATACTCCACCCGGTCGGCTCCTTCTAATGGCTGTTCACGCAGGAGTTGCAATTGCAGGCCGGCATTGCCAAACTCGCCGGCATCCAACGCGTCGTGAATCTGTTGGAACAGCTGCGCATTTCCCTGCGACACTGACGTTTCGCTGAAACCGCTCTGCCCTGTTTGGGGCGTGGTGGAGCAGCCGCTCAGGCCGATGGCTGCGGCGCCCAGCAACAGACAGATTCCGCGCAGTTTTCCTCTTAACCAGGGTTCAGGTAATTTTCCCCGCATGACTTCTGCTTCCAGACTACAGGCCGGCACGCTGTATATCGTGGCGACACCCATTGGTAATTTGTCTGACCTCACCGAACGTGCAAAACAGGTGCTGGCCAGCGTTGATGTGATTGCCTGCGAGGATACCAGACATACCCAGAAATTACTTCAGCACCTGGGTATCCGGAAGCCTCTGTTGTCGGTTCATGAGCACAATGAGAGAGAGCGCACAGAACAGGTGATCCACCATCTGCGCCAGGGCCAGACCATGGCGCTGGTCTCCGATGCCGGCACGCCGCTGATCTCTGATCCGGGCTTTCCGCTGGTGCAGGCACTGCGCGCCGCAGGCCTGACCGTCAGCCCGGTGCCGGGCGTCAGCGCCATCATTACCGCACTCAGTGCTGCAGGCCTGCCTACAGACCGCTTCACCTTCGAAGGGTTCCTGCCGCACAAAACCGGGAGTAAACGCGAAAAGCTGGAAGCTCAGGCCCAGGAAGCCCGCACGCTGGTGTATTACGAAGCCAAACACCGCATTCTCGAAACCCTGCAGTTAATGGCGGACGTATTCGGGCCAGAACGCCCGGCCTGCGTCGCGCGCGAGCTGACCAAAACCTTCGAGACCTTTTACCCCGGCACGCTGCCAGAGATTATCGAACAGATCAGTGCGGATCAGGACCAGCAGAAAGGCGAATTCGTGGTCATGATAGCCGGCAACCCGGAACCGGCCACCGCCAGCGAAGTGGATATGGAAAAACTCTTCCGCCTGCTGTTGGTGGAACTGCCGCCGAAAAAAGCCGCCGCTGTGATCGCCGATCTGACCGGGGAAAATAAAAAAGCGCTTTACCAGAAAGCGCTGGAGATACAGGGGAAGGCGTGAAACGCTGGGTAATGTATCCTGCGTGTAATTAACTCTTTACTCCGTCTTGACAGCGTAAAGAGATGAATGTCGAGCTTATTTGGGCATTGGATACCTCGTCAGTTTGACTTTGGTGTCCGTTAAAGCGGGGAATATCACTTGTTCGGTGCAACGCTTCTTTAGCTGAATTTTTATATGAAATCAAACAGCTATTGTGCATGATTTGTAGTCGAAAATTTACATTTATTACGCAATAGATTTATAACAGGTTTCACAGCGCTAATCGTCGAACGCCTGTTGTCATGTAGTCCATTGATCCTATGCTCTCTATACTGACTAAAGGTAATGCATAAACGTTTTTTAGCTCGTGACAAGGCAACATAAATCACGCAGTTGTCTTCGAAAGGCTGGTTGGCATAGTTCCAAAATGCCTGATCTTCCAGCCCCATGAAGTATACAGAGTCGTATTCAAGACCTTTACATTTGTGAACATTCATTAAATGCACAGCGTTTTCAGCACTAAAAAGCTTTGCTGCATCTTCTAATGAACTTGCCCGATCACGCACACTTCTCAAATGTAGTACAAGCGTTTGCCATACAAGGTTGTAATAATCAGGTGACTTATATTGTTTCCACCTGCCCTTTATTTTTTGTATGCCAAGTTCATGAATAAAGCTTTGTATGTGCGATAGAAGTTCATTCAATGTTGTCGTAGTTGTTACTAGCGCCTGTCTTTGTGATATAAAGGTTGCAAGAGAGGTCGTTAGCGCTTCTTCCTTATCATCACTTGCTTCGACCTTATTCAATACTAAATTAATCTTGAACAGTTCGGTCATGATTTTTGGTTCGGGGCACACTAGTGCTTTTAAATAAAGCGAAAATAATTGTCCAAGAGGCTCTTTAAGAGCATCCTGCAAGTCGGTCATGTCGAGGTTATTTATGCCAGCTCTTGTTAACTCTGCTCTCAGTATTTCGGTGTACTGTGATGACTGTTGCTTGGTTAAAACACAAATATCACTTGGCTTGGTGTCACTATTGATTGATTCATTAATACTATGAGCAATAAACAATGCTTCTTGGTGCTCATTAGCAAAGGCGTGCAGAGAGCAGTTGTTCGGGGTTGTTGAAATTTGTGCGATTGAAGCACTGGGATTTTGCACGAATTGTAATATCACCTCTAGCACATCCTGTATTTCCCTGGACGCCCTGTAGTTCCGCAAAAGAAATTTATTTTGTGCTGAAAAGTCACTTACAAAATCAGTAAATACTGTTCGTCGCGATCCAGCCCACAACATGATACTTTGATTGATATCTCCAACAGCTAAAACTCTCGTATCTGTATACTGGAACAACAGTTGTAGTAATTCATATTGTTGATTTGTTGTATCTTGAAACTCATCGACAAAAACATATGCATAAGAACTAGAGAATATCTTTCGTATATCATCTCTAGTATTTAAAATACGTAACGCCAGTGCTAGCAAGTCATTCATTGAAATTTTGTTTGTACCATTTGCTTCACGTTGCTGAAAAACAATGTCGTAATTTTCAATAGGGCGGTCAGCCTCTGGAAGAGTATTTTTGAATCTATCAACAATACTCTTACAAAATGCGTGAAAGGTAAAAGAGTCAAAACGATATGCTTTATTTCCACAGCGTTTGTTTACTCTCTCTTTAATGTTTATTTGCGCTTCGGTTTTGAATGTGAGCGATAGTATTCTTCTAGGCCAAGCACACGTGTCAGTAAAGAGTAGATAGTTAGCTTTTTGAGCCAATAATTCGGTTTTACCTGAACCTGCACTCGCGAGCACGGCAACGGAGTCTTCACAAGTGATGATATCCATTAACTCGCTTGTAGCTTCTATATCTTCTGATGGCGTCCATATTGACATTATTCAACAACCCTTTCTGACAACTCTATTACACGCTCCATCAGACGCTGTAATTCTGGAGGTAACCTATCTTTTATTTCTTCAGAAGTATATTTTTCTTCGAGCTTGGTAAACATGCGAACATGCGAAGCAGGTTTACTTTTGTTTGACAAGAAACGATATCGATACCACAAAAAATAGCGCTCCCAATTTTCACCGAAGTCATATCGTATACCTGCATTTCCTTTTTTAAGTACAGATTTAACAAGTGCTTCCACTCTTAAAGTAGTATCTCTATCCTCTTCATCTTCTTTACCTTCCACTGGGCCTCTTTCACCATAACTTTCGTCTTTCTCACAGAAGATCTCTGGAAATGCACAAATCATTGAATAGTCGATGTCTAAAGGACTGGAAAAGAACACATTGTTTTGTTCAAGTTCATCAACAATTTTGATTGTTTTACCTCCTTTATAGTCTATGGAAAATGTGTTCGGGTCTCTACTGTCTTTCCAATTGGGTATATATTTAATAATTCCCGAGTGCAAATAAAAAATATATGGGTTGAAGCTATTGATCTGTTCAATTGCATATTTTATTCGACCGAAGCCACCGCCATTTCGATCTATGTCGAAATCCAGCAATGTTACAAAGGGTATTTTAAGAGAGTTAAGCAAACGCCAAAAATGATTAACATGTCTACCACCAAGAGGGATGACAGAAATCGAACGTGCATCAATATCTTTCCCGAAATGCTCTAATAACCTAGGAATAATTACTTGTTCGCTATCACCTTCCCCCAGTATCACAAGCTTTGCGAAGTAAATTTCGGGGTAAGCTTTTACAGCTTCGCTAATGAATTTAGCTTGTTCATCACCGTCTCTTGGTAGTTCAAGTGATTGGATGTGTGTACACACGTTGTCATTGTCTAATCGGAAGTGGCGAATTTGTGAGGGTTTAATTCGCCCAACTAATGAAGCGGAGTGCGTAGAAACAACTGACTGACATAGTTTACTAGAGCCGTAATCTTTTACTAATTTTATGATTCGCCCTAAATAGTGTGGCGACAAGTGGTTTTCAGGCTCCTCAAGCACAATCAAGCTAAAAATGGGCAGTTTCATTTTGTCAATATCAAAGTTTAATTCCTTACTATCAATGATCGCTTGGCGTGTTGCTTCATCGATATCAAGAAGTGCTTTGGTAAGAGAAAAATAAACAAGAGATTTCTGTCCATCACTTAAACGGCTAGTATCAACTTTATTTCCAGTTGCATCGGGCATAAATTGGAGTTGTATTAGCCTTAGTATTTCATCTACATCACCTACAGGAAAATTAAGTCCAGCTTCATTTAAATGGCGCCCATTATATATCTCCTGCCAATTTTCATTGATCGCTTCAGCAATCTGTGCTAGGGCAGGATTGTCTGATGCTAATTGATTAAGTTCTTGGGCTTTCTCTTCAAAAGACTTTTGCTCGTCTTCAGACCATTTTATTGCCTTAAGCAAACGTCCTAGTATAGCTTTTGAAGAATATTTTAATTGAACTAACGGATCTCTATTGGCCGGTACATAGTTAACTTGAATAGCGTTTCTTTGTGGTGCGGATAAGCGATGCTTGTTTTCTTCTTCAGGCTCCTCCATGTCACCATCAATGACCCAAATATTTTCGTCTACATCACCTAAAGGGTTGTAATCAAAGCTGAGGCTGGCTTCTAATCTAACCCTAAATATGATTTCGCCTGTAGAACTAGAAGTTGTTAATCCATTAATTAAAGAAGGAATGGAAGGGTCTCCATTCTCATTGATTAGAGTAAACCAAGCTTCTATTGTTAAGTTTCTAGGCGTGCCTGGCTCATCGTTATCTGGCATATGAAAATCTGAAGGCACTATGCCACGTAAAGAATGGTCGATTGCAAACAGTTTGTTTAGTGCTTCTAACGCAGCACTTTTTCCAGTTCCGTTATGACCAATAAAAGCTGTTAGATCAGGGTCAAATTCGATAGTTTGAGGATGAACAGAGGAAATACTCTTATAGCCCGATACTATTATTTTTTTTAATAACATAATTATTCTTAATTAAATATTCATATAGCGATTTGCTAGCTGACATACCGACGACGATACTCACGCTAGATTAATACTTCGCTGGAACGCAAAAGTATTCAGCTAACTCCCCGCTAGACGGCGAGCGAAGCGAGTCCAAGTGGAAGGCCACACTTTTTGTGGCCGTAACGAATTTCAGCGGCTTGTTAGCTATTACCACTACCGCTACTTCCAGAACCTGAAGGCTTTGGTGGTTTAACGGGTGGCATAGGCGTTTTTACCGTCATATTAGGCAAGTTTCGGCCACTATTTGGAGTGATTCTCCCACGATTACTATCCTGCTTCTGTTTACCGCCCATCATCCTTCTCCTAAGTAGTTGACTGTAAAATATTCGTCTGCCGATTTCTCTGCAAGTTCTTTCAATGTTCTCTTCCTCGGAAGGACCAGCCCATTTAAAGTACTTCCTTCTGCACTTAAGACCCGTCCTTTAAGCCTAACCGTTTCTTGATGAATTTCTTCTTCAGTAAGACAGCCTTCAGAAACTCTGTACCAACCTGTTTCTGCATCCAAAAAAATTGATTGTATTTGTGTATTTAGGTCTGAGACTGCTTTCATTCGTTTTCTAAAAGGAAGAAAAGGTTTGATGGCTGTTACTACTTGGGATGCCGCAATTATACACGCCCAAACTAGCTGATATTCATTCCACAAAGCCCAGCCAGCGATACTTGCTGATGATGTAACCGCGAGAAATATATTCACTGACTTATCAAGAAATTCATCACTTGCCGCATATGCATGGAGATACGCAACTTGCGCTTTTAACTCTTTCAGCAGATTCCAGTATCTTATTTGGTACAAGTTTAGAGTCCCTATGTATAGCTAACAGCTTATTAGTGTGCGTGCGCATTTATTCCATGAGAATCTTTCGAGAATCCCGGCGTAACTTATTGACCAATCTGAGAAATCTTCCATAACTCAAAAATCCCTTGCGGAAAAACGCGCACGCCTGTTAACTCCGGCCTGCTGCGCACATAAACTTGTAAACCCTCTGTATCTCTGCGGGCAAGTTATTGATTCATTTAATGTTTACATTACTACCCTCGGGCAAAACGAGTAAGTACGAGTGAAAAGTGCGCCATAATTGCCCATAAATCTGAAATATGCTGTATGGATGTTCAGTTTCTATCTGGTGAAATGGAATGTCGCAGGCAAACTGCATGGATACCCGCTTCAATAATCATTAAAAATCAATAACTTATCAGTTTCTTAATGGTGTTTATTGTAGAGCTTTGAGATTTCGTCATACTCAAGTAATTCACTGTCCTGGTTAACCAGGGATAATGGGTAATACAACATATTAAAGAGGTCACCATTTTCTTTATACATGAAAAGTTGGCCTGTCAGCCTTCCGGATCCCGAAGGCAAGACCCACGCAGATAAGACCATCTTCTCAGACTCAGAAGCCTGGATCTCAATGTATCCATCCCGAAAGATAACATTCTTTTTCTGAAATGATCTCGTAATAGGGGCATGACCGAGAGAACGGGTTAGCTCCCCAGACCAGTCTTTATTGATCTGGAGAAAGTAGTAATAATCACCTGATGTCAGATTTTCGTGATAAACAGCCCAGCTTCCCTGTACAACTTCAGGCTCGAAAGAAAAGCTGAATCCACTATATGTCAGAAGAATTGTTACGATAATAATCTTCATTTTTATATACCACTAACGCCCGCATTTGGGGCCGACTGGAAGGAGGTCCCATGTCGCGAAGCGACAGATCAACATGCGCTTGTTATATGAATCAACTTTTGATGATGCGATCATATTCTTCTCTAGCATCATCGTCGATTTTTACGGCGGTAGATTCCGCCCAGTGAGTGTTTGAGCCACGCTTCTTAATACCAGAAACCCAATATTCCTCTCCAGTAGCTTCGTCCATGTGGTTCCCAGATATGCCGCCACCTTTTATTCGATTTAACACTTTATTTTTGTAGTAAACAGTTTTACCAGTTTTGGAGAAGGTAACCCAGCCAATGTGCGCAGCGAATTCATCAATACTGCCTTCTTTGTTCTCGACATACATTACTCGCTTACCTTCACCGCGGGTTAATTGATTTTCCATACTTCATCCATATAACAGCTCGCGGTTTCGCATAATAAGTG
>DCCG01000042.1:0-253046 GCA_002314145.1 Thalassolituus sp. UBA1087
TATCAAACTGTGGGACACCAGTGGCCCGCAGGCGCTTTTTTATTTATGGCATCACCACGGATCAGGCTGCATTTTCAGCGCTGTTCACAGGTTTTACCACAAACAACAGATCACCCTGGTTAACCTGCTGACCGTCACTGTTCATAATCCGTGTGACTTTGAACTTCTGGTCTGCCGGGTAGAGTTCCGTACCACTGCGGTTGAATTGCTTCAGCGTCAGTGGGGTAAACATCTTCATGGCTTCCATCAGACATAAGGTCTGTTCGACACCGATAATATCACCTTCTTTGACGAACGGTGGTTCGCTCGGTGACGAGGAGCCATAGAAAATGCTGGTGGACGGTGACAGAACTTTCAGTTCATCAGAGCCTTCGATTTTCAGTGCGCTGGCATCCACAGCATTGGCGCTCATATCCGCCGCTTCTTCAATATCTTTGATCAGCGCATCAACGTCGATGCGATCAAGGAATTGCGGCAGATAAGTGGTGTCGTACACGCCATCCACAAAGACTTTATCATCCAGCACGCGTTTCAGCAGCGGAATATTGGTGCACACACCGGTAATGCGTACCCGGTCGAGATATTCACGCAGCTTCTTAATAGTGTCATTACGGTCTTTGCCGTAGCAGATAATCTGCACCACCATGCTGTCGTAGAAAGGCGATACCTGTTTGCCCGGTGCGGCCATAGCAATCAGTTCGATATGCTTCTCTTGCGGTAATACACAGTCGCGGATCAGGCCAGGCGTTGGTACAAATTCAACGTTGTCGCCTTTACGCACGGCTTTTTCTGCGTTAACCCGGACTTCAATGGCGTAGCCTTTGGAGACAGGTTTCATTTTGGCAATGCTGCCGCCTTCGGCAATATCGAACTGTGTACTGACGATATCGACACCGGATACGCGTTCGGTTACCGGGTGTTCTACCTGCAGACGGGTATTCATTTCCATGAAATAGATGGTGTTGGCATCCAGGTCGAAAATAAATTCGACGGTACCGGCACCCACGTATTCCACGGCATCAGCCAGCTTGGCAGCATAATCATAAGCCGCCTGTTCCAGTTCACGCGGCAGCATGGTGGAACCGGATTCTTCGAATATTTTCTGGTTATTACGCTGCACAGAGCAGTCCCGCAGTCCCAGAATTTTGGTGTTGCCGTGACTGTCACGCAGTACCTGTACTTCGATGTGACGCAGTGAGGTCACGTATTTTTCCAGATATACGTCGCCGTTACCGAAAGCGGCTTTGGCTTCGGTGGAAATCTGGTGGAACAGGGCGTGAATCTTGTCTGCAGACTCAACCACCTGAATACCTTTACCACCACCGCCGTGCACGGCTTTCAGCAGTACCGGATAACCGATTTCATCGGCCACCGCCGCAGCGTTGGCAGAACTGGTCAGAATGCCGTGGGAACCGGGAACAACCGGTACTTCCACGCGCATAGCCGTGTTGATCGCATTGGATTTGTTACCCATGGTTTCCATGGATGACACAGGTGGTCCGACGAAGTTGATATCGTGGTTTCCACAAAGGGCAGCAAATTGGCTGCTTTCTGACAGGAAGCCGATCCCCGGGTGCAGGGCGTCCACCTGCTCATGATGCGCAATGCGCAGTACTGATTTGGCGTTCAGATAACTTTCGTCCGGCGTATTACCACCGATACAGATGACCCGGTCTTCCGGCCCCAGCATATCCACAGGTACGGATTCCATATCCGGATCTGAAGCGATCAGCACCACTTTAATATCGTTGTCCTGAGCTTTGCGGATCAGTTTGACGGCAGTACAGCCACGGGCATGCACCAGAACTTTTTCAATTTTACCGAATTTCTTATCCGCGTTGGCGGAATCACCGGTATCCGGTGCCAGACGTTCAGCCGTAACGTAACCCTGCAATACCCGGTCAAGTACGTCATCGACGGTATGGCGCGCGACCGGCATGGCCGGGTCAATGGCACGCAGACGGTCATCCAGATCATCAAAGAAAGGATGACTGACAAGGCCGTCCATGGACTGCGGTGATACCGACAGATAGTTAGACAGAGTACAGGTGCTTGGCAGATAACTGGGTACCACAATCTGGCCGGCAAACGGCATATTGGTACCGGAGAAATAATAGGTCTGCGCCAGTGGGTGAGTGACGAAGGATGCCTGGGCACCACCGGTACAGTCACCGTAACCAAAAATCACGATCGGCAGGTCATTATCACGTACAAAACGGGTGATACGGTCGTTAACCACCGCCATGGAGAAGAGGGCAGCAGCCCCTTCTTTGGTCTGCATACCGCCGGACGAAACGAAACACACGATCGGCAGATTGAGCTGGGCACATTTCGCCATCAGCTTACAGAATTTCTCGGCACTGGCCATATCGAAAGCACCGGCCTGGAAATCCAGATTGGATACCAGTGCGCCCACGCGTTGCTCGCGCTCTCCGATTTTAATGGTACCGATACCTGTGACTACACCACAGGGCTTGATGTCTTTTTTCAGCGCACTTTCGATGGAGCTGCGGAAGCCCGGGAAAGACACCGGATCGGCCGACATCAGGCTGGCATTGGTTTCTTTAAAGTCGGAGAAGAAACGTTCAATCAGAGCGTTAGCCGAGGTTTTCTTCTGACGTTTGGTATCGTCCAGAACCTGCTGAATCAGCAGATCGTGGTAAGCCATGGTCAGACGGTTCCAGAAGTCTTTACGGCGACCGATGGATACCGGGCTGATGCGGCCGTTATAGGACTTGCCGTCCTGTTCTGCGCCGTGATACTCAGGCAGCAGTTTTTCGAAGATGAAGGTGATCACCACGAACAGGGTATCGGACAGACGCGGGAAGGCGAGTTTCTTCCATTCTTCCACGGATTTGAGGAAGTCACCGCGCTGATTGCTCTTGATAAAATAGCTCAGCCAGTGGTCGAAGGATTCACGCTCCTGTGGTGTATAGCTGTCGCCTTCAGTGGCTTCGGACAGAGATTTTTCCAGCAGGGTCTTCAGTGAATCGCGCGACAGGGCGCGGTTTTCATTGGCTTCTTTGGCTACGTTCACCAGGTTGTTGATGAAGTTGTCGTACAGCTGGCCGAACACCAGCATGTTCTGACATACCTGAGTGAATTCGTAGCGCAGTTCGTCGTGCAGAATGGCATCCAGAATGGTGATATCCGGGTGTGCCGGATTCTGGATATTTTCCTGACGGAACTGAATATAAGGCGCCAGTGCTTCTTCCAGAATGCGGCGGTTGGCTTCGACTTTTCCGGAGGCAACGCTGTTGGCCAGTGCTTCTGTGCGGGTGGAAAGTTTCAGTTCCGCACGGATGTCATCCGGAATTAAAGAATCTTTCAGAATCACATTCAGCGCCGTGGCCAGGGATTGTTTCAGAGCCCCTTTAGACTGTTCTTTTGCCAGACCTTCGGTCAGTTCCTGACGCGGTTCGTGGGGCAGCTGAGTACGGATATAAACCGCCAGCGGGTGCGGATTTTTCTCGATAAATTCAGCAACCGACACGGCATCCAGAATATCGTTGGCGCGCAGCAGGAAACGGCTCTGTTTGTAATCTTCCAGGTAATTCAGCAGGCCCTGGAAGTTGATGCTGGCATCGGATTTCCAGCGGTTGAACAGATACAGACCAAGGTTAAAGCACAGCTCCTGCTTGGCTTTTAAATAATTGTTCTTGGGTTCACCGAAAAACAGCCGGGCAATGGTGGAGCGGCTTTCATCACGGTCTTCGTGTTTGGCCCAGAAATTTTTCCAGCTCTTATGCAGGGCATCGTCATAAACGATTTTTTCCGGCGCCTGCAGCCATTGCTGGAATTTACGCGTCGATTCCCGCTGCAGACGTTCCTGCAACTGACCTTCCGGTACTTCCTTCTCTGCCAGACGGCCGTAGTTAGCCAGTGTGGTGGAGTGGATGCGGCGGCGGGTGGCCAGATAACGGGTATAACGGTAAATCAGACCGAACAGGTTGGCATGTTCGGTAGGGGAGTTGGCCAGGAAGAAGTTGGAATCTTTCTGCAGATTCTGCAGCTTTTCCGTTGGCGTCAGGAAACGTTCAACGCTGCGCTGATAGTGCTCCATCATGTACGGATTGGCACGGGCAAACTCGGCAGCACTGTCTTCGATGGACTGAATCCCGGTAACGATGGCCTGATGCAGGTTGTAACGTTTTTCGTCAGCATCAGTGGGCGCATAATCGATGATGCCATCGATAATACCGGACTCACGTAATTCGTAGCCGGATACCCCCACGTACTTGGCACATTCCTGCCATGACAGATTGTATTTACGGGCAATACTGGCCAGACCCTGAGGCTGAATCGTATTAAAAATACCGTCACGTACGCTCAGCAGAATGTTGGTAGTGGCCAGCGGAATGGCACCACCGGAATAGCCGGCACCCCAGATAACCCCGAGTGTCGGCACATCGTTATTGGCCATTTCGGTGATCAGATGGGAAATGCTGTGTGCCTGATTGTTGGCGTTGGCCGCTTCACCGGCATCGGCTCCGGGGGTATCAATAAAGGTGACAATCGGAATAGAACGGCGGGCATAATCACGCGCCACTTTGGCGGCTTTATTATGGTGGTCTGGTCCCCAGACACCATTGGCGTGTTCGCGGTTCTGGCAGATAAAACCAACCCGGCGCAGAGTTCCGCCAAAGTCCATATCGGCTTCGCAGCAATACAGCGGGCCGTTTTCAACTTCGGTGATGGTACGCAGCACCAGGTGCTGAACCACGGCTTTGGCGCCCGGGCGGCTGTTGTTTTCACTGGGCGCAACCACCTGTTCGATGTAATCATCGATGGTCAGGCCACGCAGGCGCTCCAGTTCACTGGCGCAGAGTTTCGGAGAGATAAGGCCCCTGACTTTATGGTCAACAGCGTTATCTTCATACTCCGGGAACAGGGAAAAATCCGCTGACAGCTGTTCCGCTTTAAGGAACAGCTCATCGACCGGACGTTGTACATCGGACTGAGCAGTAGGTACTTGTTCTGTCATTGTCTTTTTATTCCGTAATGTGCGATTACCGGTAGGCTGGCCTGTGTCGGATGTTGCGTAACCAGCCTGGGTTTCCGAGCGATCAATGGCAGGTAACAGTTTACCTGCCACGGATTTCAGTGGGCAGCACTCAGCCCCAAAATTCGTGCTTCAGTTTCATAAATGCGACTCAGTATGTCATTTTTCAGACAGACTGAAAAATGAGGGTCGCATTGGTTCCGCCAAAGCCAAAACTGTTGGACATCACTGTTTTCAGCTGTGCCTCACGGTTAGTGGTAACAATCGGATAGCCGTTTGTTCCTTCGTCCGCTTCTGAGACATTTGCGCTGCCGGTAATAAAACCATTCTGCTGCATCAGCAGACAGTAAATGGCTTCCTGTACACCGGCTGCTCCCAGGGAGTGGCCGGTGAGGGATTTGGTTGAGCTGATCGGCGGAATATCAGCGCCGAATGCTTCTCCCACGGCTTTCAGTTCCGTGATATCGCCGGCAGGCGTACTGGTACCGTGGGTGTTGAGATAATCGATAGCAGGGTTGCCGGCCATCTCCAGTGCATCTTTCATGCAGCGGATAGCACCTTCACCGGAAGGGGCAACCATATCGGCGCCGTCGGAGGTGGCGCTGTAACCGATCAGTTCGGCATAGATTCTGGCGCCACGGGCGACCGCGTGTTCGTACTCTTCCAGCACAATCATGCCGCCACCACCGGCGATGACAAAGCCATCACGGGTTGCGTCATAAGGGCGGGAGGCACTTTCCGGGGTGTCGTTGTATTTGCTCGACAGCGCGCCCATGGCATCGAACTGCATGGACAGTGTCCAATGTTCTTCTTCGCCGCCACCGGCGAATATCACGTCCTGTTTGCCCCACTGGATCATTTCCATGGCATTACCAATGCAGTGTGCACTGGTGGCACAGGCGGAGGTGATGGAGTAGTTCACCCCTTTGATGGAAAACGGGGTGGCGAGGTTGGCAGAAACCGTGCTGCCCATGGTGCGGGTAACGCGATACGGGCCAACTTTGCGGATGCCTTTGTCACGCAGAATATCGACGGACTCGGCAATATCGGAAGAGGAAGCACCGCCGGAACCGGCAATCAGGCCGGTGCGCGGATTGCTGACCATATCAGCACTCAGACCAGCGTCTTCGATGGCTTCGCGCATTGAAAGGTAAGCATAAGCGGCAGAATCGCCCATGAAACGCTTCAGTTTGCGGTCAATGGCTTCTGCCAGATCAATCTGTGGCTTACCGGCAACCTGGCTGCGAAGTCCAAGCTCAGCATACTCCGGCATAAAACGAATGCCGGACTTCTGAGCCTTGAGTGCTTGCAGCACTTCTTCTTTGTTGTTGCCCAGACAACTGACGATCCCCAGACCTGTAACCACTACTCGACGCATAATCTCTACTCAGAGTCCTGTTAAAAATGAATAACCAGCCTATGACAGAAATATTGAGGTAATATTTCATACTGTTCGGTGGCCACCACTATATAGCAGCCGCCGTTCGGGAAAAAAGAAAAATATTATTGAGTAATAGTCTTCAATCCACGAAGAAAGAGTTGTATTAATGATGTCAAAGCAAGATGTTCGATGGCAAAAAGCGCAGGAGCTGATGCGGGAAAACGCCCTGGATGTACCGACAATGGCCGCCTGCCTGGGGCAGGACGAAGGGCGTATGGGGGCTATGTTGGGGGAAAACCCATCGAAGAAGATCCCGGATGCGCTGGCTGAGCAGATGGAGCAGACCTTTTCCAAGCCCCGGGGTTGGCTTGATCAGTCACAGGATGGCGGCATTACCTTTGATCTGTTCGGTGCCTGATGGCCGTGCGCAACCCGCTCACACAGCGGGCTGTGCTCTCAGCTGCGGCGGAATGCCCGCCGCACATGCACAGGCAGGGGTGCCCAGACGCGTACCACAGCCACCACAACAGCCACCACACTGGTGAGGATGGCCAGTGGATCCGTATAAGGATAGCCGTCCTGATGAATACTCAGATAGGCGGCGGCCAGAGTCAGCAGGGCGGCGGTAAAGAGTTTCTGGCCATTGCCCTGCAGCCAGCCCCAGTGCTCAACCAGAGCCACACTCAGCCAGGCAACCAGTAATCCGGCTGCCGACCCTACCAGAATATCCAGCGGCCAGTGGGCACCGACCATGGCACGGCTCAGTGCCGCCAGAAAGCCCAGCACCAGAATGGCCACCCCAGCGCCGCTATGACGGATATTCAGCCAGATCAGCCCGGCACAGCTCATGGCGGTGAACGAATGGCCGGACGGGAAGCTGTGGTTCTTCAGCACCTGGCCAATAATGTAAAAAGAGTCTCTGTCCAGCACCGCCGCCGGACGGGCGATGTCGAGACCCTGTTTAAAGCCGTGTACTACCAGGGTGCCAAGAATCAGTAATACCAGCGACTGATTAAGCACTTTCGGGTAATAGCATCCGACAATCAGAAGAATGGCCACCGCAAACAAGGTATCGGCGACCAGCGTCAGATTTGCCCATACGGCATCCGGCAGGGCATGACCCGCCAGGTTGATACGGTAGAACAGAGCTTCATTGCTGTCGCTCAGCCAGACGATAACGGCGAGCAGCGACAGCGCAGCAATCAGCCACAACAGGGCAGGCCGGCGTTGCTTCATGTGTCTGCTCCGCTGGTGTTGTGTGGCGCTGATTCGTCGTCCGCCGGCAGGTCTGCGTCTGTGTTCTGGGGTTTTGTGTCGTGGGGCTCTGTGCGCTCAGGCGCAGGTATGCGGCGTACGATCATAATCGGGCCGGACTGGAACAGCACATCATAATGAATGCCTTCACGGCGGGTGTCTTTTGCCAGCCGGTCTTCGCGGCCAAACCCGACTTCGCCTATTTCCAGACCCCGGCGTTCAGTGACCTGATCGTAATAGACATTGAAACTCGGCATATCAATGGACTGGGTATACACAGGTTCATCCAGAGTCCTGGCAAACTGTGCCGCCTCCCAGACCGGGCGCTGCTGGGATTCGCTCATGGCCGGTACAAAAACAAACCAGATAAACAGAGCCTGCACGCCGCCGACCAGCAGCAGCGCAAACCAGGGACTGAAGCGGCGCCAGAAGATCAGCACCAGGCTGACGATCAGCGTCAGCGCAGCCAGCATAGTGAAGTCGCGGTTAAAGTAGTGGGCGGCACGTTCTGCGGTGGCTATTTCAATCGGGTTGGTCAGACGCTCCTGCGCCAGTGGCAACAGCAGCGGAAACGCGACGAAAACCCCCATCAGAATCGCCGGAAACAGCGCCGACAGCAGACGACTGTGCAGCCAGTGGCGATAGCGGGCCATCAGGATCACCAGCGGGGTGCAGCCGTACAGGATGTAGTGGGGCAGTTTGGTGCTGGCCAGACTGAACAGAATCAGCACCACCAGAAACCAGATCCACAGATAGGCATCCAGGCTGTCTTTGCCGGGTTTCAGGTTTTTGATCGAAGGCAGCATACGCAGCAGCAGGGCGCCGAACGGTGCCAGAATAAACGGCAGAACCACGGGGTAGAACAGAAAGCCGCCGTCATGGCCTTCCATCGCGTTATTAAAGCGGTTGACGTTGTGCTTCAGGATAAAGCCGTCGATAAAGTCCTGGCCGTGGGCCAGATACTCCAGTATGTACCAGGGGGCGGCGATCAGCAGAAAGACGATCCAGCCCGGAATAAAAAAGAGTGCCCGCAGCAGCTCGGTTTTTAACCCGTGAAGCAGATAAAACGGGGTCGCCACCATCAGCGGGATAGCGACTGCCACCGGTCCTTTAGTGAGCACGCCGAGCGCCATCAGAATGTAGATGGCATACAGCAATGGTTTCTGTGGTTCCCGGCTGTAGACGTACATCAGCAACAGGGTGGAGGCCAGCAGCGCATTGAGCAGTGCATCGGCGGTGGCTACATGGGCAATCATATTGATGCCCAGGCTAGAGGCTGCGATCAGCGCGGCCACGGTGGCGGTTGCATCATTCAGGTAACGCCGGCAGAACCAGAAAATCCCCAGCGTCCAGCCCAGTCCGGCCAGTGCCGAAGGCAGACGGAACGCCCACACTTCGGTGCCGAAGAGGCTGATAGAGGCAGCCTGCAGCCAGTAAATCAGAATGGGCTTATCAAAGCGGATACGGTCATTCAGCCAGGTGGTAATAAAATCATTGCGCTCAAACATGCCGCGGGTCGCTTCACTGAAAGCGCCTTCATCATGGTCAAACAGCAGGAATCCACCCAGGTTCAGAAAAAAGAAGACCGTAATAACGGCCAGCAGCCAGACGGGAATCTGAATGCCCGTCAGGCGTTTACTCAGCAGTGAGGGAAGGTTAACCGGCATCGTGATTGTCTGGCTCGTCTCCGGATGGCGCGGCGTCGGCAGATCCTTTGGACCAGCCTGGTTCCACCGGCTCTTTGTCTTTGTTGGCTGAGGGGTGATAAATCACATACTGCTGGCGTTGTGATGACTCAAAGTAAGTGCGCGAGATCAGCTCCGACAGGACCCCGGTGGTAAGAAACTGCAGCGCAGCAATCACCATAACCACGGCGATCAGAAACAGAGGCCGGCCGCCGATATCTTCGCCCAATGCAAATTTCACAAACCCCAGATAGATCAGCAGCAGGCTGCCGATGGAGCCAAGCCCCAGACCAATAGAACCAAAAAAGTGGCCCGGACGCGCGCGGTAGCGCATAAAGAAGTAAACCGATAACAGGTCCAGAATCACCCGGAAGGTGCGGGAAATCCCGTATTTGGATTCTCCGGCAACACGCGGATTATGGGTAACCACCACTTCACCGATACGGCTGGGCGGTACAACCGCTGCGACCCAGGCGGGAATAAAGCGGTGCATTTCACCGTACAGGCGCACCTGTTTGATAACTGAAGCTTTATAGATTTTCAGCGAGCAGCCGTAGTCGTTGATGCGCACGCCGGTAATCTTACCGATTAAACGGTTGGCGATGCGGGAAGGAATTTTACGCAGAATCAGATCATCTTTGCGGTTTTTGCGCCAGCCGGTCAGCAGGTCCAGTTTATTTTCCAGCAGGTGATCGACCATACGCGGTATGTCGGCCGGGTCGTTCTGCAGGTCGCCGTCCAGGGTGGCAATCAGGTAACCGCGGGCTTCATCAATCCCGGCCTGCATGGCGGCTGTCTGACCAAAATTACGGCGCAGTTCGATAACCCGTACGTGGGAACCGTATTTGGCGGATTCGTCATACAGTGCCTGAGGCGTACCGTCGGTACTGCCGTCATCAACAACCAGCAGCTCCCAGTCGCCTTCGTAACTGGCAAGGCCCTCATGAACACGCGCCACCATGGGTACCACGTTTTCAATTTCGTTGTACATCGGGATGACGATGGACAGTGAAGGTTTGCCGTTTTCGGTGTTTGTTGCCTCAGTCAAGTCAGCTACCACTCTGAATTCTGTAAAGATAAAGTGCGGCCCATGTCATGAACGCCGCAAGCAAAAGAAACGCGATGATACCCAAAAGCCCGTGACAGGAAAATAACAGCACGGGTTCCGGTGATCCCGGTCGCCAGGTTATTCGTCTGTTGCCGGGGCCGGGCGTGCCTCTGGCGGGCCTGCGACTGGATAGGTCAGCAGAGTGATCAGTCCGGTCAGCAGGAGCGTTGTTCCCAGTACAAACAGATGCAGGTTGACCGCCGCTGCCAGCGCCTGCTCAGGGGGGATTCCCCAGGGAATCAGACCTGCCAGTACCCCGGCTTCGTAACTGCCTGCACCGGCTACCCCATGGACCGGCAGAACACTGCTCAGTTCCCCGGTGGTGGCGCCGACCCAGCTCTGGCTGTAATCAATGGCCGGCAGGAACTGGCCCAGCAGCCAGGCATACACAGCCAGCTTGAGTGCCCAGTTAAATAATGTCCACAGCAGGGCCCGGGTAAATGGCCAGGGAGAGTCGGGCAGTGCGTGCATCAGCTCTGCCGCTTTGTTGGCCCAGCCACGCTCATGATTGCTCAGAAAACGGTTAAGGCCGTTCTGTAATGGCAGTACCAGTAAAGGGGCAATTAACAGCAATACCGCCAGTGGATAAAACCATGGCTGTGGTACTGGCAGCTTTTCCTGCAGAGAAAATACGGCCAGTGCCAGCAACGCATACAGATCCAGCAGCCGCAGCCACAGGAGAGCCGGTGCACTGTGGCGGTAGGGCAGACCAAAGTGCTGCTTCATCAACAGAGGAAATGCTGTTTCGCCACTGCGCATGGGCAGCATATTGTTAAAAAAATTGTGCAGTACGGTAATGCGCAGCAGGCGGGTGAACTGCCCGTGACAGGCGGCGTGAAAAAAATCATAGAAACGCAGGGCGCGCAGCAGATAACTGACCGCCATCAGCGCGGTAGCAATGGCCAGTGACGCGGGGGGAATACTTTGCCAGCTGGCCAGTACGGCCTGCCAGCCATAGGCATCTTCGACCAGCCAGATCAAAGCCGGCAGCAGCAACATTCCTGCCCAGAATTTCCACGATGTCAGCACTGTATCTCTCACGCCTTTTAATGGGCGGCATGGTTGCGCCGGGCGCAGGGAAAGTCAAGCCGGCGGGGTCATTTGCTTTGCCCGGGGCTTCAGGTAAAGTTCCGCTCTTCATTCCGGCCGGTGCCGGGCGGTTGGCTGCTGTAAGCTTTGCCCCGACCTTTGCCATAAAGAATGATCTTAGTGAACGACTACGCTGGAGCTGCTGTGAAAGTCCTGCTGATCAAAACCTCGTCTCTGGGCGATGTATTCCATACTCTGCCTGCGCTGGAAGATGCGTACCGGGCAATTGACGGGCTGCAGGTCGACTGGGTTGTGGAAGAAGCCTTTGCTGCGATACCCCAATGGCACCCGGCGGTGAATCAGGTGATTCCGGTGGCCTGGCGACGCTGGCGTAAAAGCCTGCTCAATAAAACCACACGGGCGGAAATGAGCGCTTTCCGTCAGCAGCTGCGCAGCAACGAATACGATGTTGTGCTGGATGCTCAGGGCCTGATCAAAAGCGCCATCATTACCCGTATGGCGCACGGGCCGCGCTATGGTCTGGATAAAAACAGCTGCCGTGAACCCTGGGCAGCCAGGGCGTATCAGTTTCCTCAGGCGGTGGCCAAAGGGCAGCACGCCATCCCCCGTGTACGTCAGCTGTTTGCAGCGGTGCTGGGGTATGATATCCCACAGGGGCTGAGTTACGGCGTGGATCGCACACGCTGGCAACGCCCCGGGATCGACGGTGATTACTGGATCTTCCTGCACGGCACCACCTGGATTACCAAACTCTGGCCGGAAGCCTATTGGCGTGAACTGGCCGCTCTGGCAGCGCAGTCTGGCCGTCAGGTGTTGTTACCCTGGGGAAATGAAGAAGAGTTTCAGCGCGCCGGACGGATCGCTGACGGGCTTACCGGGGTGGACGTTCTGCCGAAAATGGGCCTTAACGAGCTTAATGCCTATCTGGCGCATGCACAGGCGGTTGCCGGCGTTGATACCGGGCTGTCTCATGTTGTTGCGGCGCTGGAAGTCCCCTCGGTTGCTATCTATGGTGCCACCGATGCCACTTTAACCGGTGTGCTGGGGCCTCAGGTGGAGGTGATGCGCAGTCACTATTCTGATTGTGCCCCTTGTCTGTCGAAAACCTGCCTGAAAAACGAACCGGGTGATATCCAGCCTCCGTGCTATCGCGAGATTTCTCCGCAGCGGGTATTTGATTCTCTGCTGCAGCGTATCTGATTCCATCGTGGCTCAGGTCCCGTGACTTGCCGATATGATCAACTGCTGGCATCTTGTAGCCGTCTTGTATGGCCAGGAGCCGGGCATGTCGGTGGACTTCACACAACGTATTACAGGAAAACGTCAGTCAGGCGATAACAGCGCCGCACTGGCGACCTTCGAGAGCGATCGCGGGCGCATTATTAACTCTGCTGCCGTGCGTCGCCTGCAGCAGAAAACCCAGGTTTTTCCTCTTGAGCGTAATGCCGCGGTGCGCAGCCGGCTGACACATTCTATGGAAGTTCAGCAGGTTGGCCGCCATATCTGTCAGACCATCGTAAAACAGCTTGCGGATCAGCAACTGCTGGCGGCATACGGCTTAAACGGGCTGGAGCGGCAGTTCGAAAGTATCGTGGATATGTCCTGCTTAATGCATGATATCGGTAATCCGCCGTTTGGCCATTTCGGCGAGTCGGCCATTAACCAGTGGTTCAGACAACATATTGATGATTTATTTACACACCACGATTTTCATTCGGCCACTGATGAGAGCCGCCTGAAGGCCTTGTTTTCACGCCGGCCGGCGGCCGGGAAAAATGCCGCACAGGACGCCATCAAACGTGACCTGTGTACCTTCGAGGGCAACGCGCAGGGGTTGCGTATTGTTCATACCCTGCAGTCACTGAATCTGACCTACAGTCAACTGTCCGGGCTGTTGAAATATACGCGCCGGGGGGATCAGGAATATACCGGCCATGGGATGCTGCAAAAGAAAGCCGGTTTTTATCTGAGTGAAGCCGGATTAATGAATGACCTGCGGAAAGCGCTGAATATGCAGCCGCAACGGCGCTCCCCCTTTGCTTATGTAATGGAAGCCGCTGATGATATTTCTTATTGCATTGCCGATATCGAAGACGCGGTGGAAAAAGGTATCCTGCGTATCACTGAATTA
Source organism: Thalassolituus sp. UBA1087 (assembly GCA_002314145.1). GTDB lineage: Bacteria > Pseudomonadota > Gammaproteobacteria > Pseudomonadales > Oceanobacteraceae > Venatoribacter. The sequence continues at coordinate 13,612 of DCCG01000042.1, forward strand.
CCCGGGTTATTAAATGATCAGTTTGACGCACTGATGCAGAGCGATGAATTTGATGTGCCGGTTGAGCAGGCCGGGTTTATGCAGGATGTCACTCAGGCTGCGCAAGAAGCCCTGCAAAGCGCGCAACCGGTCGGCAATTTCTTTATCCGTATGCGGGTGGAAATTAACCGCAAGTCCGTTCCCCATGCGAGCCTGCGTTTTATCGACAATATTGATGCGGTATTTAATGGCAGTTTCGATCAGGCGCTGATGGAAGATGGCAGTGGTTATCATGCATTGCTCGAAAGCCTCAAGCAGGTTGCTTACCGTCATGTATTCTGCCACCCGGAAGTGGAAGCCCGGGAACTCCAGGGTTACCGTATTATTACCGGCTTGCTGGAAACTTACCGGCCGCTGCTTGAACTGGACCGCACAGGCTTCCGGTGCTTGCTGGCGGGTGAAAAGAAAACCCCGCTGTATGAAACCCGGCTGTTTAAAAAACTGCCGGAGAAACATCTGGCAGCGTACACAGATAGCCTGGAAAAACTCGATGCGCTGCGTGCATCGCTGGATTCAAAAGCGCTGGCGCGGGCCTCGGATGATATCTGGGAATTTTACTTTCGCTGTCGCTTAATACTCGATTATATCAGCGGCATGACAGACCAGTTTGCCTACGACGAGTATAAACTGCTCAACGTTATGGATTAAAAAAACACAGCCAGCCCGTTGATAGGACTGGCTGTGGTCTGTTACATCAACTCCAGAACTTTTTCCTGTAACAGAGGCGCATTGACCTCCTCTGGTGGCAGTGTCTTACCCAGACGGATCGTAACTTTTGACCAGAAACGGCGTGGTGTTTTGGTTAACGCCAGTCCATCTTTATGGCTGAAAAAGCTGCCCCATAAACCATTCAGCGCCATAGGCTTAACCGGTACCGGAGTTTCTTCAATAATGCGCTCGATGCCGCGTTTGAAGGTATCAACTTCACCGTCTTTGGTCAGTTTACCTTCGGGAAATATGCACACTACCTGACCGTCGGCAAGCTCTTCGCGAATGCGCCGGAAGGCGGTTTCGTAGACTTCATTGTCTTTTTTCGGCGAACAGATCGGAATCGTCCGGGCAAAGCGGAAAAAATATTTGAGTACCGGCATTTCTGCAATCGAGCGGTCCATAACAAAACGTACCGGACGGCGGCAGGCGCTGGCAATCAGCAGAGCGTCCACATAGCTGACGTGATTGCACACCAGTACCATCGGACCTTCATCCGGAATTTTATCCGTTTCGTCATGGGTGACACGATACATGGTATGGGTCAGCATCCAGATAAAGAAACGCAGCGCAAATTCCGGTACGCGGGTAAAGACGTAGGCAGCGACGACAATATTCATCAACCCGATAATGAGGAAATATTCGGCGATGGATAATTCCATCACCGCCAGAAACAGAATACCGGTACCGGCACTGGCTACCATAAAGAGTGCATTCATCACATTATTGGCAGCAATGGTCTGGGCACGCATTTTTTTATCACTGCGTTCCTGAATGAGTGATTGCAGAGGCACCACAAATAACCCGCCGGACACGCTGATCAGCGCCAGATCAATCATAAAACGCCAGTGTTCCGGCTGGCGGATAAATTCCAGCGCAGTGATATCGGCCGTGGCCTGAATACCGGCAAGTGCAAAATACAGGTCAATGCCAAAGATACTCATGCCCAGTGAACCTATGGGCACAATGCCGAGCTCCACTTTATGGCCGGATAAACGTTCACACAGCAGCGAGCCGGCGGCCACGCCCACTGAAAACAGTGTCAGCAGCAAAGTAACTACCTGAGGATTGCCGCCCAGGTTATCACGCACCAGATTAGGGAACTGTGTCAGATAGCCGGCCCCCAGAAACCAGAACCAGCTGATGGCCATAATCGACAGAAATACTGCGCGGTTTTTGCGTGCATTCTGCAAGGTATTGACCAGCTCTGAGAAGGGATTCCAGTTGATTTTCAGCTGTGGCGCATTGGCTTTTGCCTGCGGGATAAAACGGCTGCTGATGTAACCGCTGACGGCAAAAAAGACGATACCGGCCGCAATCCAGTAGCGGGCATTACTCTGGTCAAACAGAATACCGGCACAAATAGTACCCGTCAGTATGGCGAGGAATGTCCCCATTTCGACCAGCGCATTGCCGCCGACCAGTTCGTCTTTATGCAGTTGCTGTGGCAGCAGCGCAAATTTAACCGGACCAAACAGTGAGGACTGCAGGCCCATCAGAAACAACAGTACCATCATCAGAAGAATATGGCCGGTAATAATACCGCTGGCGGCAATCGCCATAATGACGACTTCCAGCAGTTTGACTGCGCGGATAAGCCGCGATTTTTCCATTTTATCGGCAATCTGCCCGGAGATGGGAGAGAACAGGAAAAAGGGCAGAATAAATAATCCCGCCGCCAGATTGGTGTACAGAGCCGAGTCTTCCTCAGCGACAATGCCACTGAAGGCGATAAACAGCAGCAGGGCATTTTTATACAGGTTGTCATTAAATGCGCCCAATGCCTGGGTAATAAAATACGGCAGGAAACGTCGCTGTTTCAGCAGTCCGAACTGACTGTGCTGGCTCATGACAAAGCACTCCTTGTCGTTAACGGTAAAAAGCGTGTGGAAAACAGAGCTGGCGTACGCATATTCATGTTCTGCACCAGTCTGTCAGATAATGGCTGAGCAGAGAATGGATCAGATGATCATTGTCTCTGCCGGCGTTAAGGAAAATTTTATTATCCAGCACCAGGCTGCAGATACCATGAACACCGGACCAGATAACCCGTGCGGCGGTACGGCACTGATCAGCAGATGCCGCCGGATGCAGTGCACTTAAACGGCTTTCGATCAGACTGAACAGGGTGTCGATACGCTGCGCCTGCCAGGTGGGCAGGGGCTCATCGTCGGCCAGCCGGTGTTCAAATAACAGACGCCAGAGGTGCGGATGCTGACTGGCGTACTGACAATAGCGATTGGCTGCGGCTTCCAGCTGCTGCACAGGGGACCCATGTTGCTGTTCGCTCTGTCTGATGGCCTGTTGCAGCTGCTGATGAACATCATCCAGTGTGCGCGCATTGACCGCCAGCAATAACAGACTGTAGCTGCCGAACAGATTGATCAGTGTACCGGGTGAATAGCCGATATCACGGGCAATTTTCCGCAGACTGAGTTGGCTGGCCGCTGTTTGTTGCAGGTGTCTCTGAACGCTGGCAATGGCCAGCTCAGTGAGTTCCTGCGGGGTATGGTCCTGTCGGCGGGGCATAAGGACTCCTTTTTGAACGGTGTTCAATATAGCCGGGTTGTGAACAGTGTTCAATACTTTTTTAGCGACCAGGTATCAGTATCAGGGGGGCAGATCGGCCGCTTTGCAAACCCGGATAAACAACCGGCGGTTAATTTAAACCAGCCCGGACTTGGCTGCAGATGTGAGTGTGTTAGCTTGACAGTAACAGTGCGGGTGCAGACGCAGAGTAAACAGACACAGAGGTTGTGCATGACGGTGAGTCAGGAATGGAAGCAGGGGGGACGCGAAGCCCTGTTCAGCCAGCTGGAACAGCAGGATATCAAACCTGATGTGCTGGTGATTGGCGGGGGCATTACCGGTGCCGGTATTGCCCGCGAAGCGGCAAAGCGTGGCCTGACGACCCTGCTGGTTGAACGCCGGGATTTTGCCTGGGGCACGTCAAGCCGCTCCTCCAAAATGGTACACGGTGGTCTGCGTTATATGGCGTCCGGAGACATCAAAACCACACTGCATTCGGTGCACGAGCGTGAACGACTGATGGCCGAAGCGCCGGGGCTGGTGGATCGCATGGATTATATGATGGCTCATTACCGCGGACGTTTTCCTGGCCCGCTGGCGTTTAATCTGCTGCTGTTTGTATACGATATGTTTGCCCGGCAAAAATACCGCCGGTTTATGACCCGCCGGCAGCTGGAAGCCGTGGCGCCGGGTATCCGCAGTGAAAAACTTATGGGCGGCACGCAGTTTTCAGATGCTGTTACGGATGATGCGCGTCTGGTGATGCGGGTGTTGCACGAAGCCATGGAAGACGGTGCACACTGCATTAATTATTGCGCCGCCCGGTCGCTGATCAGACAGGAAGGCCGGGTGGTGGGCGCTGAGCTTGAGGATACCCTGAGTGGCAAAACCCTGTCTGTGCGTGCATCCGTGGTCATCAATGCAACCGGTGCCTGGGCTGATGAATTACGCGGGCAGCTGGGCGGTGAAAGCAAAATTCGTCCTGCCCGTGGCAGTCATATTGTGATTGCAGCAGAACAATTACCACTGAAGCATTCGTTCACAGTATTGCACCCGGATGACGACCGGCCGATTTTTATTTATCCATGGGAAAGCCGCACTGTTATCGGTACCACGGATCTGGATAACGGCGGAATTTCAGATGCCGAGGTGGGAATAACAGAAAAAGAACTGAATTATCTGCTGACCGTGGTTAATTATCAGTTTCCCGGCGCGGCAGTGCAGCGCGCCGATATTATTTCCAGCTGGGCCGGGGTGCGGCCGCTGGTTTCTTCCGGGGCACGTAATCCCTCGAAAGAAAAGCGTGATCACAGCATCTGGGATGATCAGGGGCTGATCAGTGTCAGTGGTGGTAAGTTAACGACATTCCGGCTGATTGCCCTGGACGCATTGCAGGCCGCCCGGGCCTATATCGACGATTACCCGGATGTACATTTTGAAGAAACCATTTTCCGGTCCGGCGCAGTGCCGGACGCACAGCGCTATGGCCTGACTGACACATTGATGCGGCGCCTGCACGGTTTTTACGGTCCTGATGCCGAAAAGCTTCTCAGTACCGATGATGCGACGCTGAATAGCGCGATCAGCGGAACTCTGACCTTGTGGTCAGAGCTGTGCTGGGCAGCGGCCAACGAAGCCGTGGTGCATCTGGACGATCTGTTGCTGCGCCGTACCCGGATTGGTCTGCTGGCAGCCGGGGGCGGACTCGCGGACGCGGACACTGAACAGAAAATATCCGCCATATGCCGTGCCCAACTGGGCTGGGATGACGGCCGCTGGCAACAGGAAAAGAGCCGTTATCTCAACATCTGGCATTCGTATTACAGTCTGCCGCCCGTGTCTGATGGCACTGACTCTCAGGCTGTGTAACGGCGTCTATGCGGCGGTAGTGGCGAGAATCTGCCGTGAAGTCTGCAATGCCTGCAGGTATTGCATTTCGACGTCCGCGGGCACCAGGCTGATGCCTTTTAATACTTCCCAGTCGATGCTGTCCCAGTCAGCCTGTTCCATGCTGATGGTGGTATTTAAGATAAAACCGTAATCCCCATATCGTTCCAGCAAGGCTCTTCTCAGGGTTTCCGGCAGGTGCAGCTTGTCACAGATGGTTTCCATCGGCTGGTCGAGAAAGGCATCAAGCAGGGAAAACAATCCCAGAGTAAAGGCGGTATCGGCATCCAGTTCCGGCATTTGCAACGCCAGTGATTTCGCCAGATGAGCACGTACCACCGCCTGTTCGCGCAACGCGACAGGTTTGTTCTGCAGTCTGCCGAGGGCAATCAGATTAGCCCAGGCTTTCAGCCGGTTCAGGCCGGCGATCATAATGCCCTGGGCGATGGAGGTCACTTCCCGGGCATAGCCTATGGCGGCAGAGTTAATGATTTTCAGCAGTTTGTAGCTGAGCTGAGGGTCAGACTGAATGACCTCTGCAATATCACTGATATCGGCGTCCGGCTTGTTTAATGTCTGCATCAGGTTGAGCACGGCCACGGCATTATCAGGCAGGCGCCTGCCGTAAACATTGGCCGGGCGACTGAAAAAATAGCCCTGAAACAAGGTGCAGCCAGCGGCTTTGCAGCGTTCATATTCTTCCCGGGTTTCGACTTTTTCCGCCAGCCAGGTCAGTCCGTATTTTTCATATTGACGGATCATAGTGTCCAGCAGATCCAGTGTCGGCAGCTGACGGATATCCACCTTAATAATGTCTACCAGAGGGAACAGAGCTTCCTGTTGCGGGTTGCCGGTGTAGTCGTCCAGCGCTACCTGATAACCATGCGTCCGGAGTTCTTCCAGTGCCTGCAGGTTCTCAGGGGTGATCTCGATATGCTCCAGCAGCTCAGCCACCATGTTAAGGGAAGGAATAATCGGCGGCTGATGCAGCCAGTGAGTCGTAAAGTTAATAAACGCCGGCTTACCTTCGGTAACGTCTTCAATGCCCAGATCATTAAAAGCACTGATCAGCACTTCGCTGGTGGCACGGTCACCATGGCTCAGCTGCCACTCCTGTGTATCTTCAGGCACCGGCCGGCACAGCAGCTCGTAACCCACAATACTGAGCCGGGCGTCCAGTATGGGCTGACGGGCGAGGAGCAGTTCGTGAGTGTTCATAGATTCTCCTGCTAAGACTCCTGTCAGTGTAGACCTTATTTGCATGCGTTTTTGGCATGCTTGTCTACACTGAATAAAAGTACTTTGGCTGGAGTGAGTTATGAGCGGGGTTCTCAGTAGCGTTGATGCCCGTACCAAACTGGTGGGACAGAATCGTCTGGAGTTGTTGTTGTTCCACCTGGGCGGTTCACAGCATTTTGCAATCAACGTATTCAAGGTTCAGGAAGTGATGCAGATGCCCCGCCTGACCCGGATTCCGGACCGTCATCCTGTGGTGCGTGGCGTGACTCACCTGCGCGGTCAGACTGTGCCGGTGGTGGATCTGCGGCATGCGATTCAGATGGGGCCGCTGAAGCTGGACGAAGACGACGCCACCATTATTGTTACTGAATACAATATGACGGTGCAGGCGTTTCTGGTGGGCGGTGTCGATCGCATTGTGAATATGAACTGGAACGAAATTCTCCCCCCGCCGGGTGGCTCCGGGCGGCAGCATTATCTGACTGCGATTACCCGTATTGATGACAAGATCGTGGAAATTATCGATGTGGAAAAAGTGCTGGCGGAAATTGCGCCATACCACAGCAATCTGTCCGAGGATGCATACGATCAGGAGCTGATGGAAGCCATTCGTGGCAAAGATATTCTGATTGTCGATGATTCTCATGTGGCGATTGAACAGATGCGCTCTGTGCTCGGGCCGCTGGGCCTGAATATTATCGAAGCAAATAACGGCCTTGAAGCCTACCAGCTGCTGATGCACTGGAAGGAAGAAGGGCGCGATATTGAGAATAATCTGATGATGATTATTACCGATGCGGAGATGCCGGAAATGGATGGCTATATGCTGACCACGGAAATCCGCCGCGATCCGGAGTTAAAAAATACCACCATTATTCTGCATACCTCTCTGTCGGGTAACTTCAACAAAGCCATGGTTGAAAAAGTTGGCTGTGATGGTTTCCTGTCCAAGTTCGCACCAAAAGAAATGGCGAAAGAAGTGCAGAAACTGATGCGTAAAAAACTGGGTTTGGCCGAACCTTCCTGACCACCGTGTATATTGCGGAAACCGCCTGCGGGCGGTTTTTTAATGCCATCGTATTGCTTATCCGTTAAGGTAACGGCCTTAACGGAGTTCAGTTATGAAAATTACCCGCTTGTTTATTTACCCGATTAAATCCTGTGCGGCTGTTGAAGTGGAACAGCTCACATTTGATCAGAACGGCCCTGTGGGTGACCGGCGTTATATGCTGGTTGATAACAATGGCCGTTTTCTTACGCAGCGTACGCTGCCCGCCATGGCGCATATTTATCCCCGTATTGAAGAGAATGTGCTGATCGTTGACGCTGAAGGGCAGCCTACTCTGCGGGTAACCGGGCAACGTGCAGCTGACGGTGGCCGTCAGCTTGATGTCAGTGTCTGGAAAGACAGTCTTCCGGCACAGGACTGCGGTGATGAAGCGGCGGCCTGGTTTGAAGCGCTGCTGGGCCGTGCGTGTCGTCTGGTACAGCTCTCAGATAACACGCAGCGCCAGGTTAACCGCAAATATGCTGAGGCCGGTGAATGGGTCGGTTTTGCTGATGGTTATCCTTTGTTGGTGACAACGGAGGAAAGCCTGGATGTGCTGAGTCAGGCCGTTGGCAGGCCACTGGATATGCTGCGCTTCCGGCCGAATATTGTGCTTGCCGGTGCACCGGCCTTCGCTGAGCAGACGTGGCAGGCATTAAACAGTGAAAACGGCGGGCTGATTAAAATCACTAAGCCCTGTGAGCGCTGCGTTATTCCGACGCGGGATATCGCCACTCAGCAACGGGAAGGGGATATGCTGGCGGTTATGAAGCAGCATTGCCTGATCGACGGGAAAATCATCTTCGGCCAGAACGCGCTGGCGCGTAAAGTCAGTCAGCTGACCATAGGTGAGCTGCTGACGCCGGTTTCAGAATAGTTCTATATCGTCGTTGGTGCCGAAGTCATCGGCATCCTGCTGGCTGAAATGGTGATGATAAATTTCCAGTGCTTCGGCGACTGAATGGCCGGCCATAATGTGCTCGAACATAATGCGCTCGGCTTCCATGGTGTAGTTGCTTTTGATTTCCTGTTGCAGGCCGTCCCAGGGGCGGGGCTGGTAGCGCTGAGCCGGATCAGCAATCAGATGGCCCATTTTTTCCAGACTTTCTCCCACATGATCCAGGCGCTGTGTCAGGCGGTCATAAAACTGGAAGGCAATGATGGCCTGCTGGATTTCATTCTGCAGCTCACGGGCAATGGTACCTATCTCCAGCGGTATGCTGTCGCCGGAGTCTGAGGCGATGCCGAGTAATCTTTGAGCGTTATCGGCCATGGCGGTGAAATTGGTGGTCAACTGGTTGACCGACTGACTGCCTTCCTGCAGCGAGGTGTCAATCTGGGCAACGGCCAGGGCCAGCATACTGAGTGTTTCGCTGACCTGGCTCCAGTTCACATCGTCTCCCGGCCGCGGCTGAGCCCCGAGAGTATGGCGCTGTTGAGTCATAGTCTTCCTGCCTGTGTGCTTTCGCTAAGCATAGAAGATATTTACGTCAGTGTTAGCGCTTTTTACCTTCCTGTTGCAGGCGGTAATACAGTGCCGATGTATCGAAGTCGCCGGCGCCCATAGCCTGCAGTTGCGTATAGTATTCATCCACCTGATGGGTGACCGGCAGGGAGATCCCCATATTGGCGGCTTCCTGCAGGCAGATCTGCAGGTCTTTATGCATCCAGTTCACGGCAAAACCATGGTTATAGTCACCGTCAATCATGGTCTGATGGCGGTTATCCATCTGCCAGCTGCCGGCGGCTCCCTGGGAGATCGCGGAGATCACCTGCTTCAGGTCCAGCCCGGCATTTTCAGCAAAATACAGGCCCTCCGACAGTGCCTGTATCAGCCCGCCGATACAGATCTGATTCACCATTTTGGTTTTTTGCCCGGCACCGGCAGGCCCCATATGCTGGATCGCTTTGGTATAAGGCGCGGTAATGGCTTTTACGTCGTCGAACAATGTGTTGCTGTCAGCACCTGTCATCAGGCTGAGCTGACCATTGATAGCGCCCTGTTGGCCGCCGGATACGGGGGCGTCGGAAAATAACTGACCGCGCCGGGAACAGGCATCATTAATTTCTTCACTTAATAAGGCGGATGTTGTGGTGTGGTCGATAACCACCGTGCCCTGATCCAGCTGATCCAGCAGCGGGTGTTCGCCGGTAAGAATGTTGCGCACGTCATCATCACGCCCGACGCACAGCATGACATACTGAATATGATCAGGAAGGGCGGTTAAATCGCTGACGATGCTGCCGCTGTATTCCTGAATCCATTTTTCTGCAACACTCTGTGTACGGTTATAAACTGCGACATTATGTCCCGCCTTTGCCAGATGGCCAGCCATTGGGTAACCCATGGTGCCAAGGCCAATAAATAAAATATTGCTCATAATTGCCGTCTCCGTTAACGCCTTTTGCGGAAATCTGTTTCCCATAAAAAAAGCCGCTTTGCAGCGGCTTTTTAGTTTTCTCCGGTCAATCAGCCCGGATAATCACGTTTCTGATGGCCGGTATACAGCTGACGTGGACGACCGATACGGTAATCACTGGCGATCATTTCGTTCCAGTGTGCAATCCAGCCTGGTGTACGGCCGGTAGCAAAAATAACGGTGAACATTTCAGTCGGAATACCGATGGCTTTCAGAATAATGCCTGAGTAGAAATCGACATTCGGATACAGGCCACGCTTCACGAAGTATTCATCTTCTGTCGCGATTTTTTCCAGTTTCATGGCGATTTTCAGCAGCGGATCATCTTCCATGCCCAGCTCTGCCAATACTTCGTCACAGGTTTGTTTCATCACTTTCGCACGTGGGTCGAAGTTTTTATAAACACGGTGACCGAAGCCCATCAGACGGAACGGATCGTCTTTGTCTTTGGCTTTGGCGATGAATTTATCGATGTTGGATTCGTCACCGATTTCGCTCAGCATGTTCAGCACGGCTTCGTTGGCACCGCCGTGTGCAGGCCCCCACAGCGCGGCAATACCAGAGGCGATACAGGCAAACGGGTTAGCGCCGGTAGAGCCGGCCAGACGTACGGTTGAGGTGGATGCGTTCTGCTCATGATCGGCATGCAGCAGGAAGATACGGTCCATGGCTTTGGCCAGAACCGGGCTGATTTTCTTCTCTTCGCATGGGGTGTTGAACATCATGTGCAGGAAGTTTTCGCCATAGCCCAGTTCGTTGCGCGGGAACATAAACGGCTGGCCTATTGAGTATTTGTACACCATAGCTGCCAAAGTTGGCATTTTAGCGATCAGACGGTGTGCGGAGACCACACGGTGGTGCTCATCATGGATATCCAGGGAATCATGATAGAAAGCGGACAGGGCACCGACCACGCCGCACATGATGGCCATCGGGTGAGCATCACGGCGGAAACCGTTGAAGAAGTGGCTCAGCTGCTCGTGAACCATGGTGTGATTTTTAATTGTGCTGACAAATTCTTCTTTTTCTTCCTTGCTCGGCAGTTCACCGTGCAGCAGCAGGTAGCAGGTTTCCAGATAATCGGATTTCTCTGCCAGCTGATCAATCGGGTAACCACGGTGCAGAAGTACACCGGCTGCGCCATCGATATAAGTGATTTTGGATTCGGTTGCTGCGGTGGCCATAAAGCCGGGATCGTAGGTGAACAGGCCTTTGCCTGTGAGGCTGCGGACGTCGACTACATCGGGACCAAGTGTGCCTTCATACACAGGCAATTCGAGAGATTCTTCAACGCCATCAACTTTAAGAGTTGCTTTTTTGTCAGCCATGGATCGGCCTCCTGCTGTTCAATTATTAAGCCTTAAAAATAAGGCGGGACCTCAAAATAAAGGGCACAACTATAGGTACTGAACTTCGTTTGTCAATTACCCGGCAGTCGAGCAGCCAAGATGTCAATGGTCCAGTATAGTGGCCGGGCTGTAAAGCTGAACCGGGTCAAGTGATAAGCAAAACCTATCAATAGTATGGTTTAAGCGTTTGTAAATCGTTTGGCCCACGACTATAATTTGTCGCGACCTGAAACTTGTGCAAAAGTTGTACAAGCAAGGGAATCTTCTTGAGCCTGCGCTTAGTCCTTAACAGCCAAAAGCAAAAACGTTAGGGATATAAGCCCATAAGAGAGTGTAAGAGCCGTGAATAGCAATAGACCTACAAATTTAGATCTGACTACTATTGAGCTCCCACTTCCCGCCAAAGCCTCCATCATTCACCGTATTTCCGGTTTCATTCTGTTTTTCGCCGTGGCCTTCATGCTGTGCGCGCTGGCAGCGTCTCTGGAATCAGAACAGTCTTTTGCCGATCTGCAAGCGGCGTTTGATAACGGCCTGGTTAAATTCATCACCTGGGGCATTCTGTCTGCACTGGGCTACCACTTTGTAGCGGGTATCAAACACCTGTTGATGGATATGGGAATTGGTGAAACCAAAGAAGGCGGTCGTACCGGAGCCATCATTACTCTGGTGCTGGGTGTGATCGTAATCGTTCTGGCAGGAGTTTGGGTATGGTAGCAAGTGTCACCAATTTAGGCCGCAGTGGCCTGTATGACTGGGTAATCCAGCGACTGAGCGCAGTGATCCTGGCGCTTTACACTCTGTTCCTGTTGGGCTTTGTGATTGCCTCTCCGGATATGCAGTACAGTCAGTGGCAGGGCCTGTTTGCCCAGACCTGGATGAAAGTGTTCAGCCTGGTTGCTCTGATTGCAATCTGCGCCCATGCCTGGGTAGGTATGTGGACCATATCAACTGACTACCTCAAAAAGGCAGCCGTCCGTTTCGGCTTCCAGCTGGTAAGCGCAGGTTTCCTGTTTGTATACCTGGTCTGGGGTATCGACATCCTCTGGAGTGTGTAAGTCATGTCTAAAATCAGAACCATGTCATTTGATGCGATCGTGATTGGTGGCGGTGGCGCAGGTATGCGTGCTGCACTGCAACTGACCGAATCCGGTATCAAAACAGCATGTGTGACCAAGGTGTTTCCAACCCGTTCACACACCGTATCAGCCCAGGGCGGTATTACCTGTGCAATTGCCTCTGCGGATCCCAATGATGATTGGCGCTGGCACATGTATGACACTGTAAAAGGTTCCGACTACATCGGTGACCAGGACGCCATTGAATATATGTGTTCAGTGGGTCCACAGGCGGTATTTGAACTGGATCATATGGGTCTGCCGTTCTCCCGTACGGAAGAAGGCCGTATCTATCAGCGTCCGTTTGGTGGCCAGTCAAAAGGCCCGGATAATCCGACTCAGGCGGCACGTACCTGTGCTGCGGCGGACCGTACCGGTCACGCACTGCTGCATGCCCTGTATCAGGGTAACCTGAAAGGCGGTACTACCTTCCTGAATGAATGGTACGCCGTTGATCTGGTGAAAAACGAACAGGGCCAGGTGGCTGGTGTTATCGCTATCGATATCGAGTCCGGCGAGACTGTATACATCAAAGCCAAAGCAACTGTTCTGGCAACCGGCGGTGCCGGCCGGATTTATCAGTCCACAACCAACGCTCTGATTAACACTGGTGACGGTGTTGGTATGGCGATCCGTGCCGGCGTGCCGATGCAGGATATGGAAATGTGGCAGTTCCACCCAACCGGTATTGCCGGCGCGGGCGTTCTGGTAACAGAAGGCTGTCGTGGTGAAGGTGGTTACCTGATCAACAAAGACGGTGAACGTTTCATGGAACGCTATGCGCCTAACGCCAAAGACCTTGCCGGTCGTGACGTGGTGGCCCGTTCTATGGTGCTGGAAATCCTCGAAGGCCGTGGCTGTGGTGAAGACGCTGACCACGTATTCCTGAAGCTGGATCACCTGGGTGAAGAAACCCTGAACGCCAAGCTGCCGGGTATTCTGGATCTGTCCCGTACCTTCGCACACGCTGATCCGGTTAAAGAGCCGATTCCGGTTGTTCCGACCTGTCACTACATGATGGGTGGTATTCCGACCAACATCGGTGGTCAGGCGCTGACGCAGGATGAAAACGGCAACGACGTTGTGGTTGAAGGCCTGTATGCAGCCGGCGAAATCGCCTGTGTGTCTGTGCATGGTGCTAACCGTCTGGGCGGTAACTCACTGCTCGACCTGGTGGTATTCGGCCGTGCAGTGGGTCTGCAGGTTGAACAGAGCTTCCGTGAAGGTTTTGACTTTGTCTCACCAACGGACGCTGACATTGAACGCGCCATGGGTCGTCTGAATCGCCTGAACAACGCCACAAGCGGTGAGAAGGTGGCCGAGGTACGTGCAGAACTGCAGAAAACGATGCAGCTGTACTTTGGTGTATTCCGCGAAGGGCCGAGCATGGAGAAAGGTCTGGAACTGCTGAAAGAAATTGGTGAGCGTGTGAAAAACACCGTTCTCGATGACAAAAGCGGTCCATTCAATACGGCACGTATCGAAGCGCTGGAGCTGGATAACCTGTTTGAAACAGCTTATGCAACCGCTGTGGCTGCGATTGAGCGTAAAGAGTCCCGCGGTGCACACGCCCGTAACGACTTTACCGAACGAGACGATGAGAACTGGCTGTGCCACTCATTGTACTTCCCGGAAACCAAAACCATCGGAAAACGCGCGGTTAACTTTGCTCCAAAAACCATGGAAGCATTCCCGCCGAAAATCCGTACATACTAACAGGGGAGTATTACAATGCTGGTGAGTATATATCGCTATAACCCTGAGACAGACGAAGCGCCTTATATGAAGGACTACGACATTACGATTCCTGGTAATAAGGACGTAATGGTTCTCGACGTGCTGGCTCTGGTGAAAGAACAGGATCCGACTCTGGCTTTCCGCCGCTCCTGCCGTGAAGGGGTGTGTGGTTCAGATGGTATGAGCATCAACGGCAAAAATGGCCTGGCTTGCATCACACCTATTTCTGAGGCAACTAAGGGCAAAATGGACAAGCTGGTGCTGCGTCCTCTGCCTGGTCTGCCAGTGATCCGCGACCTCGTTATCGACATGTCGCTGTTCTATAAGCAGTATGAGAAAATTAAGCCTTACCTGGTGAACGATACGCCGGCGCCGGCGATCGAACGTCTGCAGACGCCGGAAGACCGGGCGAAACTGGATGGCCTGTATGAGTGTATTCTCTGTGCATGCTGTTCAACTGCCTGTCCGTCGTTCTGGTGGAACCCGGATAAGTTTGTCGGACCGTCCGGTCTGCTGCAGGCTTACCGTTTCCTGGCAGACAGCCGTGATACCCAGACACAGGAACGATTGGCGGAATTGAGCGATCCATTCAGCGTCTTTCGTTGCCGTGGGATCATGAATTGTGTCAATGTGTGCCCGAAAGGATTAAATCCGACGCGTGCGATTGGTCACATCCGTAATATGCTGCTGAATCAGCAGGTATAACAGCGGAACATACTGTCCACCGACGGTATTAGACGTAAGTGGGCTGGACATACAGCCCACTTACGTTAACAATTTTTCAAAAATAGAGCTCAAAAAGCTTTATTTTTAACTAAGCTAGATTTTTAGTTGAGGGTACGGGGAATTCCCGGTTCACCTCAGAGGCCTTGCGATCTATCCGGTCGGCCCTCTAACTCGCGTAGCGCTAGAGTCGGTGCAACTACTCTGTGGGTGATTTCCCTCGTTTTCTACCAAAACAGGGTGGTCGTACATGCACGAGCAGACAATGGAGCAACTATGGAGCACCTCCCAGCTCGACGGGGGTAATGTTGCTTATATCGAAGAACTCTTCGAAACCTACCTTAGAGATCCTAATGAGGTACCGGAAGAGTGGCGGAACTATTTTGATAAGTTACCGCGCGTCGATGAGAATATATCGACTGATACCCCTCATAAGCCCATTCGGGAACAGTTTCTTCTTCTTTCCAAAAATCAACACCGATCCCGCCCGGTTTCTCAGGGGGCAGTGAGCTCAGATCACGAGCGCAAGCAGATACAGGTTCTGTTGCTGATTCACGCCTTCCGTGGCCGTGGGCACCAGCATGCGAAGCTGGACCCGCTGGGGCTGATGGAACGCGAAAGCGTGCCGGATCTTGATCTTGCCTTTCATGGCCTTTCCCGTGCTGATCTGGATACCCAGTTTCAGACCGGTTCCCTGTTTATTGGCCAGGAACAGGCAACACTGAAAGAGATTATGGACGCACTGGAAACCACGTATTGTGGTTCCGTTGGTGCTGAGTACATGCACATCGTAAACAGTGCTGAGCAGCGCTGGTTCCAGCAACGTCTGGAAAGTGTCCGTGCCCACCCGAAATTTGGCTCCGAAGTGAAGATGCACCTGCTCGAGCGTCTGACTGCTGCGGAAGGCCTGGAAAAATACCTCGGTTCCCGTTATCCGGGTGTGAAGCGTTTCGGTCTGGAAGGGGGCGAAAGTCTGATCCCGCTGATGGATGAGCTGATCCAGCGCAGCGGTACTTACGGTGCCAAAGAAATTGTTATCGGTATGGCGCACCGTGGTCGTCTGAATACCCTGATCAACACGCTGGGTAAAAAGACCTCCGATCTGTTTGACGAATTCGACGGTAAAGCCAAATACGTGTCTCACGGTGACGTGAAATACCACCAGGGTTTCTCATCCAACGTGATGACCTCCGGTGGCGAAGTGCACCTGGCGCTGGCATTTAACCCGTCTCACCTGGAAATTGTATCCCCTGTGGTGGAAGGTTCCGTGCGGGCCCGTCAGGACCGCCGCGATGACAGCTCGGGTGAAAAAGTGGTGCCTGTGAGCATTCACGGTGACTCAGCGTTTGCCGGTCAGGGTGTGGTTATGGAAACCTTCCAGATGTCACAGACCCGGGCCTACAAAACCGGTGGTACGGTTCACATCGTGATCAATAACCAGGTAGGTTTCACCACCTCCAAACGTGACGATACCCGTTCCACGGAATACTGCACTGACGTCGCCAAGATGATCGAAGCACCGATTCTGCACGTGAACGGTGATGATCCGGAAGCGGTACTGTTTGTTACTCAGCTGGCCGTGGATTATCGCAACGAGTTCAAGAAAGACGTGGTGATCGATCTGGTGTGTTACCGCCGTCGCGGCCATAACGAGGCCGACGAGCCATCCGGTACACAACCGCTGATGTACGCAGCGATCAAAAAGCAGAAAACCACCCGCGAGCTTTACGCTGCCCGTCTGATCGAAGAAGGCATTCTCGACGCAGACGCTGCCAAGCAGCTGGAAGAAGACTACCGTCAGGATCTGGACAACGGTAACCATGTTGCCAAGAGTCTGGTGAAAGAGCCCAATAAAGAGCTGTTCGTCGACTGGACGCCTTATCTGGGCCATGAGTGGACAGCCAAGTCCGATACCTCATTTGATCTGAAACGTCTGCAGGAACTGGCTGCCCAGATGCAGGAAGTTCCTGAAGGTTTCTCGGTACAGCGTCAGACCGGCAAAATCCTGCAGGACCGCAGCCGTATGGCCGCCGGAGCCAACCCGATCAACTGGGGCTTCGCTGAAACCATGGCCTATGCCACGCTGCTGGATCAGGGGTATCAGGTTCGTCTGACCGGGCAGGACGTTGGGCGCGGGACCTTCTCTCACCGCCATGCGGTGCTGCACAATCAGAAAGACGGTTCCCGTTATATTCCGCTGCAGCACGTCCGTGAAGATCAGCCGGAGTTCGATATTTACGACTCGCTGCTGTCTGAAGAAGCTGTGCTGGCATTTGAATATGGTTATGCCACAACGACCCCTGGCGCGCTGGTGATCTGGGAAGCCCAGTTCGGTGACTTCGCCAACGGTGCACAGGTGGTGTTTGACCAGTTTATTTCTTCCGGTGAGCACAAGTGGGGCCGTCTGTGCGGTCTGACGATGCTGCTGCCACACGGCTACGAAGGCCAGGGGCCGGAACACTCCTCAGCGCGTCTGGAGCGTTATCTGCAACTGTGTGCTGAGCACAATGTTCAGATCTGTGTGCCATCGACGCCTGCGCAGGTGTATCACATGCTGCGCCGTCAGGTGATCCGTCCACTGCGTAAGCCACTGGTGGTGATGTCTCCGAAGAGTCTGCTGCGTCACAAGCTGGCGACCAGCACGCTGGAAGAACTGGCGGATGGCAGCTTCCAGACCGTTATTGATGAGATGGATGAACTGAATCCGGAAAAAGTACGTCGCGTACTTATGTGTGCCGGTAAGGTTTATTACGATCTGCTGGAACGTCGCCGCGCAGAAGAAATCGACGATATTGCTATCGTACGTATTGAACAGCTGTATCCGTTCCCGGCCGATGACCTGACCGACGTTCTGAAGAAATTCACGAACCTTAAAGAGGTTTATTGGGTCCAGGAAGAGCCTATGAATATGGGCGCCTGGTACAGCAGTCAGCACCATATGCGTCGTGCACTGCAGGAAATTAATCCTGAACTGCACCTGGAATACGCCGGACGTGATGCATCGGCTTCACCGGCGGCAGGCTATATGGCGCTGCACTTACAACAGCAAGAACAACTGATACGAGACGCTCTGGGTTTGCAGGGCTAGGTAACCGCAGGAATATCTAAGGAAAATATGTAATGAGCATCGAAATTAAGGCACCCACTTTTCCTGAATCTGTAGCCGACGGCACAGTGGCGACCTGGCACAAAAAGCCAGGTGAGCCTGTCGAACGTGATGAGCTTATCGTTGATATCGAAACCGATAAGGTCGTGCTGGAAGTTGTGGCCCCTGCTAATGGCAGTATTAAAAACATCCTCAAAGATGAGGGTGAAGTGGTTTTAAGTGACGAAGTCCTCGCCGTATTTGAAGAAGGTGAAGTGTCTGCGTCTCCGGCCAAAGAAGAAGAGAAACCGGCTGAGCCGGCAGCGGAAGAAAGCTCTTCTGCGGATGACAGTGATGCCGTAGCCGGTCCGGCTGCGCGTAAACTGGCGGACGAAAAAGGCATTAACCTGGCCGATGTTAAAGGCACCGGTAAAGGTGGTCGTGTCACCAAAGAAGACGTACAGAACCATGTTAAGTCGTCTTCCTCGTCTGCACCGGCCGCATCGTCTTCTGCAGCACCGGCACCGGCCGCGGCACCAATGCCAGCAGGTGAACGCATTGAAAAACGCGTACCTATGACCCGTCTGCGTGCCACCATCGCCAAGCGCCTGGTGGATGCACAGCAGAACGCTGCCATGCTGACAACCTACAATGAAGTCAACATGAAGCCGGTTATGGATCTGCGTAAGCAGTACAAAGACCAGTTTGAAAAAGCCCACGGTGTGAAACTGGGCTTTATGTCTTTCTTTGTGAAAGCAGCCACCGAAGCGCTGAAACGTTTCCCGGCGGTGAATGCGTCACTGGATGGCAATGATATGGTGTACCACGGTTATCAGGACGTCGGTGTTGCCGTGTCTACAGAACGTGGTCTGGTTGTACCTATCCTGCGTGATACTGACAGCATGGGTCTGGCAGAAATCGAAAGCACCATTGGTGATTACGCCAAACGTGGCCGTGACGGCAAACTGGGTATTGAAGACATGCAGGGCGGTACCTTCACCATTACCAACGGTGGTATCTTTGGTTCCCTGATGTCCACTCCGATCCTGAACCCACCGCAGACCGCCATTATGGGGATGCACAAAATTCAGGAACGTCCGATGGCAGTGAATGGTGAAGTGGTGATTCTGCCAATGATGTACCTCGCACTGTCATATGACCACCGTATGATCGATGGTAAAGAAGCTGTGCAGTTCCTCGTAACTATCAAAGAGCTGCTGGAAGATCCGGCCCGTATGCTGCTGGATATTTAAACCGGATAGTAAAAAGGAAAAGAGATGAGTAATAAGTTTGATGTCGTCGTCATTGGCGGCGGTCCTGGTGGTTATGTAGCCGCTATCCGTAGTGCACAACTGGGTCTGAAAACAGCCTGTGTTGAAAAATGGATTAACAAAGACGGTAAAGCCGTATTCGGTGGTACCTGTCTGAATGTTGGCTGTATTCCATCCAAAGCGCTGCTGGATACTTCGCACCGCTACGAGGAAGCCAAAGAAAAATTCGACGTGCACGGCATCACTACCGGTGATGTATCCATCGATATCGGTGCGATGCTGAAGCGTAAAGATCAGATCGTTAAAAACCTGACCGGTGGGGTAGCTACGCTGCTGAAAGCCAACGGGGTTACTACCTTTGAGGGTACCGGTAAAGTACTGGCCGGCAAACAGATTGAGTTCACCAATCACTCCGGTAAAACAGAAACACTGGAAGCGGAAAACATTATTATCGCTACCGGTTCTGTGCCATTTAACATTCCGCCGGCGCCGCTGACTGACGACGTGATCGTTGACTCTACCGGCGCACTGGAATTCTCCGAAGTGCCGAAACGTCTGGGCGTTATCGGTGCCGGTGTTATCGGTCTGGAACTGGGCAGTGTCTGGGGACGTCTGGGCTCTGAAGTTGTGGTTCTGGAAGCTCAGGATAAATTCCTGCACACCGTGGATCAGGCAGCGGCCAAAGAAGCACAGAAACTGTTCACTAAGCAGGGCATGGATATCCGTCTGAACGCCCGAGTGACCGGTACTGAAGTCAAAGGCAAGCAGGTGACTGTGACTTATCAGGATGCTGACGGTGAGAAAACCGAAGTGTTCGATAAGCTGATTGTGGCTGTTGGCCGTCGTCCGTACACCGAAGGTCTGCTGTCCGGTGACAGCGGCGTGGAAATGGATGAGCGTGGCTTTATTCACGTAGACGACACCTGCCGCACCGATGCTCCCGGCATCTGGGCCATCGGCGATGTGGTTCGCGGACCTATGCTGGCACACAAAGCATCTGAAGAAGGTGTAATGGTTGCTGAGCGTATTGCCGGCCACAAAGCACAGGTGAACTATGACGTGATTCCATCGGTTATTTACACCCATCCGGAAATTGCGTCCGTGGGCAAAACCGAAGAAGAGCTGAAATCAGAAGGTGCGTCATACAATGCCGGTATGTTCCCGTTTGCTGCTATTGGCCGTGCCATGGCATCCGGTGAAACCGATGGTTTTGTAAAAATTCTGGCCGATGCTGATAACGACCGTATTCTGGGGGCCACCGTGATCGGGCCTGCAGCCGGTGATCTGTGTCAGCAGATTGTGATCGCCATGGAGTTTGGTTCCACGGCAGAAGATGTGGGCATGATGGTGTTCTCGCACCCAACCGTATCCGAAGCTGTGCATGAAGCTGCGCTGGCGGTGAACAATGCCGCGATTCACAAAGTGAACCGTAAGCCGAAGAAAAAATAAGTTTGGGGTCTGCTGACTGTACCGCGGTTATATTTACAGCGGTGGTATATTCAGCACAGGCTCTGGTTAAACTGGCCCGGGTTTCCGGGCCATTGTTTATGGCCGTATTCTGGTACTTCCTGGTGCCACCGACACAATCGGTTATACGGTTAACTGAGGCGGCCGGGTCAACCCCGGCATAAAACAAAGACAGGACGAAAGCGATGAACCTTCACGAATATCAGGGTAAACAGCTTTTTGCTCAGTATGGACTGCCAGTATCCGAGGGTGTGGCAGCCAAAACTGCAGACGAAGCTGTAGCTGCAGCGGACACCATTGGTGGTGACCGTTGGGTAGTAAAAGCACAGGTGCACGCCGGTGGCCGCGGTAAAGCGGGCGGTGTGAAGCTGGTTTCTTCCAAAGACGAAATCAAAGCCTTTGCTGAACAGTGGCTGGGTAAAAATCTGGTAACTTACCAGACTGACGAAAATGGCCAGCCAGTAAGCCGTATTCTGGTGGAAACCTGCACCGATATCGCTAACGAGCTGTATCTGGGTGCGGTAGTAGACCGTTCCAGCCGTCGCGTTGTTTTCATGGCGTCTACAGAAGGCGGTGTGGAAATTGAAAAAGTGGCCGAAGAAACGCCGGAAAAAATTCTCAAGGCAACCATTGATCCGCTGACCGGTGCTCAGCCGTATCAGGGCCGTGAAATGGCGTTCAAACTGGGTCTGGAAGGCGATCAGATCAAACAGTTCACCAAGATCTTCCTGGGTCTGGCTAAACTGTTCGAAGAAAAAGATCTGGCGCTGATCGAAATCAACCCGCTGGTCATCAAAGAAGACGGTGATCTGCACTGTCTGGATGCCAAAATCGGTGTGGACGGTAACTCTGTATACCGCCATAAAGATCTGCAGGAAATGAACGATCCTTCACAGGAAGATGCCCGTGAAGCGGAAGCAGCAGAATGGGATCTTAACTATGTTGCACTCGACGGCAGCATTGGTTGTATGGTTAACGGCGCTGGCCTGGCTATGGGTACCATGGACATGGTAGCGCTGCACGGTGGCTTCCCGGCTAACTTCCTTGACGTGGGTGGCGGTGCGACCAAAGAGCGTGTTGCGCATGCCTTTAAACTGATTCTTTCTGACGACAAAGTGAAAGCCGTACTGGTGAACATCTTTGGCGGTATCGTACGCTGCGACATGATTGCAGAAGGTATTATCGGTGCTGTGAAAGAAGTGGGTGTGAACGTTCCTGTGGTTGTACGTCTGGAAGGTACCAACGCCGATCTGGGCAAGAAGGTTCTGGATGAGTCCGGCCTCGACATCATCGCGGCTGAAAGTTTAACAGACGCTGCAGTACAGGCAGTTAAGGCAGCGGGGAACTAAGACATGTCTATTCTGATTAATAAAGACACCAAAGTTATCTGCCAGGGTTTTACTGGTGGTCAGGGTACTTTCCACTCTGAACAGGCAATCGCTTACGGTACCCAGATGGTGGGTGGTGTAACACCAGGCAAAGGTGGTACTGAACACCTGGGTCTGCCGGTTTTCAACACCGTAAAAGAAGCGGTTGACGCTACAGGTGCGGATGCATCGGTTATTTATGTACCAGCACCTTTCTGTAAGGATTCTATCCTGGAAGCAGCAAACGCAGGTATCAAACTGATCGTCTGTATCACTGAGCACATTCCGGTTATGGATATGCTGCAGTGTAAAGTGAAGTGTGATGAACTGGGCGTACGTCTGATCGGACCTAACTGTCCGGGCGTTATCACACCGGGAGAATGTAAAATCGGTATTATGCCGGGTCACATTCACCTGCCGGGTAAAGTGGGTATCGTATCCCGTTCCGGTACGCTGACTTATGAAGCGGTTAAACAGACGACAGATCATGGTTTTGGTCAGTCTACCTGTGTTGGTATCGGTGGTGACCCGATTCCGGGCTCTAACTTCATCGATATTCTGGAAATGTTCCAGAACGATCCGAAAACCGAAGCCATCGTTATGATTGGTGAAATCGGCGGTACGGCAGAAGATGAAGCAGCAGCCTACATCAAAGCCAACGTGACCAAACCTGTTGTGTCTTACATTGCCGGTGTTACTGCACCGAAAGGTAAGCGTATGGGGCACGCCGGTGCGATCATCTCCGGTGGTAAAGGTACTGCGGATGAGAAATTCGCAGCACTGGAAGACGCTGGTGTTAAAACCGTGCGCTCTCTGGCGCAGATCGGTGAAGCACTGAAAGAAGTTACCGGCTGGTAAGCCAGTCGTTTAAGCTTCTTAAAAAAACCCGCTGCGGCGGGTTTTTTTGTGCCTGCGATTACCTTGCTGCCGCATCAGGCCGACGTCAGCGGACCTTATGTGTCCCGGGTCATATCGTTAGAGTGGCGTAAAAAAAGAGTCTCTTTTATGCCTGCCATTAACGTCTCTGTGCTGTTCGCTGTATTTAAACTCGCTCTGTTAGCCGCCTGTGTTGCAACCTTCTGTGATGCTGTGCATGTGTATACCGGCACGCTGCGTTATCCGGACCCTGTCTGGTTCGGACAGGCGGCCTGGGTCTTTCCTTTATTTCTGCTGGCGTTTGCCGCCATGGCTCTGGCATATCTGGTATTACTACATTATCTGCGCGGGCCCTTAGCATTAAAGCTCAGTCGCTCTGCCGGCAGTGCCAGTGCTATGGTGGAAGCCATTACATTATTTGCCTTTTGCTATCTGTTGAGTGGTTTTGGTAATGAAAGCCCGGTGTTTCTTAACTGGGTTTTCTATGGCACTTTATTGATCCGCCTGGTGTTCAGTTATGAGCGCTGTTTTATGCTGATACTGGCCACCATGCTTGGATTAAGCGGAATGCTGGCGGAAGGACTGCTGGGCTCACTGGCGATGGTCGCTTACCGTGAAGCAGAGATATTCCATGTTCCCTGGTGGCTGGGAGGGCTGTATGCCCATGGCGCCTTTGCTCTGCGCGAAAGTATGCGTGCTCTGGTGTTATCTGAGGCATACTGATATAGCATCGCTGTCGGTGAATCCAACCGCCAGCGCATTTATTTAATCAGTGGAAATCGTTTTGGATATTATTAATCTGAAAGAGCGGCCGGATGTCTGTCAGCAACTGGCGCACTGGCATTATCAGGAATGGCATGCGCTTTACCCGCAGGACAGCGCTGAGAGCTTTCTGCAGGATCTGAAAAAGTCACTGGGTGACCGTGATATTCCCTCTACCTGGATAATGGTTGAGGGTGATCAGTTACTGGGCAGCTGCAGCCTGATCGAAGACGATATGGATAGCCGTCAGGAACTGACGCCCTGGCTGGCCAACGTGTTTATTCATCCGCAACACCGCGGCCGGGGCCTCGGCAGTCAGCTGGTCCGGGCGGTCATGGATAAAGCCCGCCAGGCCGGTGTCTCCCGCTGTTATCTGTTTACTGAGGATCAGTCAGCACTTTACCGTAAGCTGGGCTGGACGGTTTACGAAGAGACGGATAATCACGGAATTCCGGTGACTCTGATGCAGATGGAGTTTTCTGCCTGAGCTTACGTCAGCGCCAGCAGAGACTGAAAATAGCCAGGTACTTCTGTGCCGGCCGGGCCGTACCTGTGCTCTGCAAACAGATCCTCCACATTGGAGGGTTCCATATTGAGTTCCACGGTATGGGCACCGGCCTGACGTGCAATCTGTACGAAACCGGCGGCCGGGTACACATGGCCGGACGTGCCGATACTGACAAACAGATCGCATTGCTCCAGAGCCGCATAAATATCATCCATATACAGTGGCATTTCACCGAACCAGACAATATGTGGACGCAGAGATAATTGCTGGCAACAGGGGCAGGGCGTGTCGGCGGTAATGTCCTGAGAAAATGATATGACGGCGCCGGAGTTGATACAGCGGGCCTTCAGCAGTTCACCGTGCATATGCAGGAGATTCTCGCTGCCCGCACGTTCGTGCAGGTCATCAACATTCTGGGTAACCAGCAGGAAGCTGCCATCAAAAGACTGTTCAAAATCCGCTAACGCCTGGTGTGCCGGGTTGGGATGAACATCGGCCAGTTGCCGGCGGCGTTCGTTATAAAAGTTTTGCACCAGCGCAGGGTTACGTTCAAAGGCTTCCGGTGTGGCAACATCCTCGACGCTGTGGTTTTCCCATAAACCATCACCATCGCGGAAGGTTTTCAGCCCGGACTCTGCGGAAATACCGGCACCGGTCAGAACGACAATACGACGGAATTGTGTACTCATGCATCACCTGTGAAATGATCTGAGAAAAAATTGCGGATTTCGTCACTGCGTTGTATGGCATCTTTAAATCCAAGCTCAATCAGATCTTTGCAGAAACCATGAGAAAATAAAAGATAACTGAGAATACCGGAACCACTATGACTGGTATTACCACTGCCTCCGAGAGCTATTTTTAATGCTCTGGGTAACTCATCGGCATGCAGCCCGGCAATTTCATCAATCGAGCGGCTGGGATTAATCGCCAGTAATTCCACCGATTTTAATTCCATCGGCTCTTTCTTTTTGACTGATTCCGGAATTTTATCCAGTGTGCGGTTGATACGGGTCAGGCGCTCAATGTCGGTTTCCATACTGTCAAGAAAGGCGGCATTCAGCATATGGCCCATCATTTTTGCCGGCGAAGGGTAAAATACCGGTTTGTGTTCTTTCAGCTGAGTGGTGGGGGCGCCAACACCAATCACCATAATTTTCTCTGCCCCCAGATGCAGTGCCGGGCTCAGTGGTGCCAGCTGACGCACAGCACCGTCGGCAAAATAATCATTATGAATTTTAACCGCCGGAAAAATCATCGGAATGGCTGACGATGCCATCAGATGATCCAGTGTGACCCGGCTGCGGCTGCCGATACGGCGCAGTCTTTCCCAGTTGTTAATACTGTAATGGCCCTGGAAAAAACTGATGGATTTACCGTTTTCCAGCCCCGAGCAGTTGACGGCGATGGCGTGCAGCGCACCGTTATCGATGGCGGGCTGAATCTGGTCGAATTTAATCACCTCCGCCAGCAGTTCGCGCAGCGGTGTGTTGTCGAGCAGAGAAACGGTATCGTTGCGGTAGCGCTTTCCCAGCACCAGACTTTTCATCAGTCTGCCCAGCGGCCGGCTGACGCCCCAGAAGTCGGTGCGGTAAATCTGGTCACAGCTGAAATGCATCCAGATGCGTTCGAGATGGCGGATGCCCATACGGTAATTTTCGGCATAGCTGGCGAGAGCGACGCCGTTGATGGCACCGGCTGAGGTACCGGAGATGATATCGAAAGGGTTGTAATGACCCTTGGGTAAAATTTTATGGATCGCTTTGAGTACGCCGACCTGATAAGCGGCCCGGGCGCCGCCACCTGATAAAATCAGCCCGGTTTTTTTGACATCCAATAGAAACCTCTGCGCTGCTCAGATCACTGCTATCAGCCTTAGTATAGTGCATAATGCCTGCGCTTAAGACAGGAGACTCTGATATGTTTACCGGAATTGTGCAGACCCGCTTACCTGTTGCTGATATGACAGCGCAGCAGGATATGTCGACCTTCACCTTTGATTTTCCCGCAGCACTGAGTGAGGGACTGCAGATTGGCGCATCCGTGGCGGTGAATGGCACCTGCCTGACGGTACGCAGCATCAGCCCCCATGCATCCGGGGCCCGGGTGAGCTTTGATGCAATTGCCCAGACACTGAACGTCACCAACCTGGGGGCGCTGGAACCAGGCAGCCTGGCCAATATCGAGCGCTCAGCGCGCTATGGGGATGAAATCGGTGGCCATGTGCTGTCCGGCCATGTGATGGAGACGGTGAAGGTGCTGTCGGTGGAAGAGTCGGCCAATAACTGTGTTGTCTGGATGGAGCGCCCCGCGCATCTTGCGCCTTATCTGCTGAATAAAGGCTTTGTTGCGCTGAACGGCTGTAGCCTGACCATTGCAGAGCTGAAGGACGACGCTTTTTCGGTACATCTGATTCCGGAAACCCGTGATGTCACCACCTTTGGTGAAGTGGCAGCCGGTGATGCGATCAATCTGGAAGTGGATGCCCAGACTCAGGCGGTGGTTGAGACAGTGAAACGTCTGCTGTCCGATCCTGAGTCCGGTGCACAGTGGCTGCAGATGATCAGAGGCTCTGCAGATAACGGATAATATCAGCGGATTCAAACATCCACTGCTGTTCGCCCTGATCGTTTTCAATCAACAGACAGGGCACTGTGGTACGGCCGGTTGCCTGCTGCTGTTGTGCGCGGAACTCGCGGCTCTGCATCACATTGCGTTTTTCTACTTCTGCATTAATGCCCGGTAAGGACTGCAGCACCCGCTGGCAGAAAGGGCAGGCATCATAGTAGTACAGCGCGTATTTCATAACTTTTCCCCTGACAGATTCAGTATGGATTACATGGAACTGGTATTACTCTTTTTTATCTCGGTCGCCGCGAACTGGTTTTCCGCGCTGGCCGGTGGTGGCGCCGGGCTGATTCAACTGCCCATTCTTATCTTTATGGGGCTGCCATTTCCTCTGGCACTGGCCACCCATAAAGTTGCCACCGTTGCGCTTGGTGCCGGTGCGACCCTGCGTCATCTGCGGGCCGGAACGCTCTCCGCCTGGCTTCTGCTGCTGATCCTGATCAGCGGTGTGCCCGGTGTATGGGCAGGAGCCGTGTTTATCCTGGGTGTCGACAGCCGCGCTGCTGAAACAGCGCTGGGGCTGCTGACACTGGCGCTCGCTCTGTATTCCTGGTTCAGCCCCACACTGGGTCTGTCATCAGAACCACGTCACCGTTCATCCTTTGATATTATCCTTGGTGGCATAGTCCTATTGCTAATAGGTTTTGCCAATGGGGCACTGTCTGCCGGCAGCGGCCTGTTTGTGACCCTGTGGCTGGTGTACTGGTTCGGACTGGATTATAAAACGGCGGTTGCTCAGACTCTGGTGGCCGTCGGACTGGGCTGGAATGCCACCGGGGCCCTGACCATGAGCCTGGCAGCGGAAGTGCAATGGCACTGGATTCCTGCGCTTATCGCCGGCTCGTTACTGGGTGGTTATCTGGGCGCCAATACTTCGGTGCGTTCCGGCAACCGGACCATTAAGAGGGTTTATGAGCTGGTGACATTGATTGTGGGTCTGAAACTGCTGGCGGGTGCTCTTCTCTGACATCCGTGGTGTGCAGCCAGCGGTAGACCACCGTCTTGATACCAGCCATCGACACCGGCTTACTGAGGTAGTCATTCATGCCTGCGTTCAGGCAGCGCTGTTCATCGCCGGACATCGCATTGGCGGTAACGGCGATGATCGGGCAATCACTTTCCGCAAAGCTGCCGCTGCGGATTTTATCGGTGGCCTCAAAGCCGTCCATAACCGGCATCTGGCAATCCATAAATATCAGATCGTAATGATATTGGCGGTTGTCATCCAACAGCAGTGCCAGCGCTTTTTCGCCGTTATCAGCCACATCCGTTTCAATATGCAGACGGTTAAGCATGGAACTCAGGACCCGCTGATTCACCGTATTATCTTCCACTATCAATGCCCGGCCGCGGATATTTTCAATGGGCGTCATGGACTGCTGTCGGGACATATTGCTGACGTCAGTTAATTCACTGCGCCCCAGTGGCTGAACCGGAATACGCAGCGTGACTCTGGTGCCCTGATGTTTGCTGCTGTCGATGCTGATGTCGCCCTGCATAACATGACAGACTGCTCTTACCAGTGACAGGCCAATCCCCAGCCCCTGATACTGACGCTGCATGGAGGAGTCCGCCTGACCAAAAGAATTCTGAATACGGACTAACTCATTATGGGTCATACCGACACCGGTATCCTTAATAATGATTTTCAGACAGGGCATTTGATTCACAACATCCATACTGACCGATACATGAATCCCGCCATGGTCAGTGAATTTTACCGCATTTTCTAACAGGGCCTTGAAGGCATGGCGGATACATTTGACGTCAGCCCGGATACAGTCAGGCAGAGCAGCATCGAGATGCAGGTCGAAAGTCAGGTTTTTTTCCTGACACAGCTGTCGGCTGTAATCTGATGTGGTTTGTATGAGCGTATTCAGGTCCATGGTTTCCGGCGCAAGAATACGGTTGCCGGCCTGCAGCTCGGTGTAAGTCAGAACATTATCCACCAGGTCCAGCATGTCACGGGCGCTGTCTCTGGCATCCTGCAGATTTGCCATCAGAGTGTGGCCCTTCTCATCGTCGGCCAGTTCCAGCGAGCCAATGATTCCGTTCAGTGGAGTACGGAATTCGTGGCTGATCGTTGCCAGAAAATCATTTTTAAGGCGGTTAGACTCCGCCAGGCGTTCAGCCCGGTATTCCAGTTCTTTTTTAACCCGCGCTTCTGCATCCAGCTTGGCTTTCTGCAGCAGTTTGATGCGGTCGGCCAGCGCAAACGACAGCAGTACAATTTCCAGGCCGCTGCCAATTTTGCTGGCATGGATCGTCCACATATTATTGGGGAGCAGCCCCAGCATCATGCCGATGGTAATCATGCCACCGATGATGAGTGCAACCCAGGCCGCAAGAAAATAACGCGCCAGACGCTGGCCTTTGATCAGCATAACAAAGGACGCATAAAATACTGTCGTCAGAAAAATAACGACGACGAATTTACCGATACTCATGACTGTGGAAATGGGAAACAGAAAGGAGCTGATGCAGATAGCCGCTGACAACATCAGGCAAAGCCGCAGAGCAATATCCGCCGGACGATGATGTAAACGGGTTTGCAGAAAGCCGCGCGTAAAGGTGGTGCCGAAAATGCCCACCAGACCAATGGTGAGAGGTACCGCAATCTGCTGAAACCAGGGAGAAGCCGTCCAGATAAACTGGTAACCCAGACCGCTTGTCGCCAGCTGGATTCCGGCGAACGCAGCGATGTAGGTAATATAATGGAGGTAATTATTATCCCGTATGCTGGTCCATAAAAATAAATTGTAGAGGAACATAACCAGCATCATGCCGTAGTACAGGCCCAGCCCATATTGTTCGTTGCTGCGCTCTTCGGTGAAGTGGTTTACCTCCCACAGGTTAATGGGTACCTGCATTGAGCTGGCACTGTGAACATTGATATAAATGGTCTGAAATGAATGTTCATGAAAATCCAGCGGCAGAATAAAATTACGGTGGCTGAAATCACGTTGTTCAAAGGGCAGCAGGTCGCCCATTTTTTTATGCCGTATCAGGTTCTGATCACCATCAAGAATATAGATGTCCACCACGTCCAGCAGCGGATAATTGATTTCCATTAACCATTCGCGCTTACGCGACTGCGAACCATCGACGCTGAATTTCAGCCAGTAAGCGGAAGCGGTAAACCCTTCATTAAATACAGCTTTAGGGTAGGGTGATAAGCGGATATCGTGATTTAACAGGTAGGATAATGACCACTGATTTAACGGGTCTTCAATATAATAAAGTGCACTGGCGGTACTGATATGCTGGCTGCTGCGTTCCAGATAAAGGGTATTGGCGCTGTCTGCATCCTGTGCCCAGAGAGCAGCAGAAAAAGCCAGAAAAAAACAGGCGATGATTGACTGGCTGGTTTTTTTAACCCTGTTTTTTATCCGGATATCCATTATCAAACACAATCCCTGAGTGAATTCTGATGCCTGACAATTGAGGCTTTCCTGAATATCCGGAACGCGTGTGTCAGCGCATCTGGCGCCGCCGCCGAGACGTTACAACGGATAATAACACAAGCAGCAACCAGCTGAAGGCGCCACCGGATGACGACGAGGAAGACGTCGTTGTAACGACAACGGTGGTCGTTTCCGCAGCAGAATTCAGGTTGATTAATGTGACATTCAGGGATTGCTCTGATGCCTCAGTATTAATAATGCTGTCCACGGTCATGCTTGCGCTGTGATTTACACTTAAGTATGACGGTACTTTTACGGATAAATCACCTTCCCAGCGATAACGCACCGATGTGCTGTTAATACTGGTCACCTCCAGTATTTCACGGCTGCCATCCGTAAAATAGATAATAAGCACGGGCATTTCACTGAGGAAATCAAAACCGCTGGCCTGAACAATGCCGCTGACGGTAAAGGCACTGGCAGACTCACTCAACTGAATGTTCATGTTGGTTTCCGCACCACCGACACTGACGGTTTTGCTTTGATAGCCATCAGCGCTGGCGAGAACACTCAGGGTTTCTGCCGGCATTTGCAGGGTGGCTGTGCCATCACTGGCTGTTGTGGCTGAGCTGCTGAGATTCCACACGCTGAAGCGGTCGTCACTGACTGAAACCGTCGCATCCTGAAGCGGCATTAAGGAAATGTCCGTCACGCTGAACTGCACTTCTTTGGGCAAACTGAAAGTCAGCGTTTCCGCCGTATCCGGTACGTTGGTGGCGCTGAGCGTCACATCGCTGGAAAAGTCGGCAGTGGCAGCGGTCATCAGGGTGACCGTGGTGGCATTAAAGTTGTCTGCGTCGTCGGCAGCGCTCACGGTTGAAATGGTATTACCACTGGCATCAGCAAACGTCAGCGCCGGATTGCTGCTGGCCAGGCCGATGCCACTGGCAGCGACTGCGCCTTCGATCATAAGTGTCTGGCTGCTGCCATCGACAATTAACAGCGGCAGGACGGGCTTGTTGAGTCTAAGGGGGCGCTCAAGATAGAAGGTTGCGCTGTGACCACTGTTATCACTGACCGACAGCGTATAGTCACCGGCAAACGCGCCCGACAGCGGCATAGCCAGAACATAATTGCCACTGCTGACCGACAACAGATCACTGGCATCGGCGCCATTGTAAAAGAGTGTCGCCGTCAGCTCATCATCGCCACCGCTCAGTGCAAAGTTTAAGTCACTGAGACCGGCACTCAGTGTGTCGCCATCCTGATAACTGGCGGACCTGGTCGTCAGCGAGAAGGCGGGCAGAACGGTAACACTCAGAGTGCTGGTATCGGTCAGAGCGCCGTCAGTCACACTGAGCCCCAGGTTATAGCTTCCACTGGCGGAAACGTCTGCGCTGAGCGCCAGGGTATCGTCTGTGATCACGGCGGTTAATGCTGCCGGTACCGACGTCAGGCTGTAGGTCAGGGGGTTGGCGTCCGGATCACTGGCCGACAGGGTAATGGTGTCCGTCCCGCCCGCCATTAAGGTGACAGCCGCAGGATCATCCCACACCGGCGCTTCATTATCGGCTGCCAGTACATTGATATTCAGAGTCGCGTTGGCCGTCAGGTTACCGTCACTGACAGACACATCCACCGTCGTCGCACCGGATGCGTTCTGATCGGGATTAATCGTCAGCGTGGTACCACTGAGACTGGCACTGATAAGGGCGGCATCATAGCTGTCGAGACTGAACGTCAGGCTGTCGCCGTCGCTGTCCGTTGCTGTGAGTGTAATCGCCAGTGGCGTGCCACCTTCGGTAACTGAATGGTCGGTTGATGTGGCCATGACCGGCGCGTCATTCACGGCATTGACTGTCAGTGTAAAACTGGTGGAATCCGCGGCTGCACCATCGGACACCTGCACGGTGACCGTACCGCTACCGTTATAGTCTGCCGCTGGGGCAAAGCTCAATGTGGTGCCGGAGATACTGGCGCCGAAATCAGCTGCAGCAGAAACGATGGAAAATATCAGGGTATCATTTTCTGTATCCGTGGCAGACAGCGTGACATCCAGCGTGCCGTCTTCATCCAGGTTCTGGTTGCTGATTACTGCTATGACCGGTGCGTCATTCACGGCATTGACTGTCAGTGTAAAGCTGGCGGAATCCGTGGCTGTACCATCAGTGACTTCCACCGTCACTGTGCCGCTGCCGCTGTAATTGGCATCCGGCGAGAAGCTGAGCGTGTTGCCGGTAATACTGGCGCCAAACTCACTGGCAGCGGAGGTAACAGAATAGCTCAGGCTGTCGCCATCAACATCGCTGGCCGCTAAGGTCACAGACAATGTGCCGTCTTCATCCACATTCTGATCGCTGATCGCTGTTATGACCGGCGCATCGTTTACTGCATTAATGGTTAAGGTGAAACTGGCGGAATCCGTGGCTACGCCATCGGAGACCTGTACCGTCACCGTACCGCTGCCGTTGTAGTTGGCATCCGGCGAGAAACTGAGCGTGCTGCCGGAAATGCTGGCGCCAAACTCTGTGGCAGCCGAGGTGATGGCATAGGTCAGTGCATCACCGTCGGCATCACTGGCGGACAGAGTGACGTCCAGCGTACCGTCTTCGTTCAGACTCTGGTCGGATATGGCGGTCATCACGGGTGCTGAGTTACTGGTGTTCAGTGTCCAGCCAATATCAGCCAGTACGTACTGTGCCAGCCCGGCGGTATTCAGGAACTCGGTGTATTGTGGCTCCATCAGTTCGTTGGGCGTGGCATCGGTATCAAAGTGACTGACTGATGATCCGTTTTCATAGGATGCCGGGGCATACATCTGCATACGGCCGCCGCTGACACCGGCCGAAAACCCACTTAGCTGGGCATTGGTCTGTGCACCATCCCACAGCAGGTTGCCATCATTCAGAATGGCGGCTGCGCGTTGAGTATCGTTCAACGCCGTCAGTAATGCGCCCTGTGTGCCGTCATAGAGCAGCTGGGTGTAGGGATCGTAAACCGGATCGCTATTATAAGTTGCTCCGGTGACACCATTGCTCTGCAGCAGCGACAGAAAGCCCATGCCATGCATTATTTCGTGCAGCACAACGGACAGCAGCGAATTCAGTGTGCCGGTAGGCGCGTCATAGCCCAGGTACCAGCCATAGCCATCCAGGCAACCGGTTTTGCCCAGCTCGCTGTTAAAATTCGCGTTGATGTCGACGGTGCCGGCATCAAGATCTGTATTGCTCAGCTGATTTCCCAGGGCATCCGGATAAACGGTGTAGCTGGACGTTCCGGAATCGTAGAGAAAATGATACTGCGCGGGGCCTGCACTCCCTAAGGTGG
Organism: Thalassolituus sp. UBA1087; assembly: GCA_002314145.1. Lineage (GTDB taxonomy): Bacteria > Pseudomonadota > Gammaproteobacteria > Pseudomonadales > Oceanobacteraceae > Venatoribacter. The sequence goes on from DCCG01000042.1 coordinate 47,104, forward strand.
CAGAAGAACTGTTACAGGCGAGCGGGTCGAAATTGGCCGATACCCGCACAGGCTGAGTGATATCGAACGTAGCATTCAGAATTGCGGCGGCGCGGTTAAAAACATTAAGTCGCTGGTCGCCAATGGTGGTCGCTGTATTGCCGCCTACCGGGCTGACTACCGTGGTGTCATTCAGACCTTCGCCAGCGCCGTCAGCATTGACAATGGTTATTGTTGCATGCGCTGGTATAAACGCGCTCAGGACAACGGCTGCCAGTGAAAGCAGAAGGGATTTTACAGACGGTGTCATGGTTGAGAGTCCTCGGATTACGGCTGCTGGGCAGGTGGCGGGGCTGGTACGCTAATTAGGGTGTCGGGAATGGGTTCGACTTTGCGTTCTGCGTGATGCAGTTTGCCGTCCTCACCGATATAGGCCATCACTACGGTATGGTGCTGACCGCGGGCGGGCATCGCGTAACCACCGGGGACGGGTTTCAGCACCAGCTGGCTGACCGGCAGACGACGTTGCTCTATGTCGCGGGTCAGCAGTTCCGGCAGGTCGTTGTCCGGCTCATTAGGGTCGTGCTGATGCGTACTGAGGTTGCCACCGGCATTGTGCAGTGACAGCGCTGGCCGGCGCACCGGCGGTGTGGCTGGTTGCGCGGAGGGCTGTATAGCAGCGGCATTGGGCCGGGACGCAACAGCGGCCGCTGATTGCGCTGATGTCGCGGTCTGCTGTGTGTCGCTGTGTGATTCTGCCACCTGAACCAGGGCTTCCTGGCGGCCGCTCAACAGGGCAGCGGCTGATACCAGCGAGGCGGTGACAAGAATGAAAATTTTTGTCTGCATAAGATACATTCCGGGCATTTATCTTAATGCTAGACAGTAACCGGGCGTTCACCACGGCACTTTGGCTAAAGCGTGTGAATAAGCGTAACCGCCTGTGTCACTGAGCGTTTGCTCAATGCTCAGGATTGACCCGACTGCCGGCGCTGTGCGTTTTTGGTCAGGCGGGTTGCTTCAGCGCTGAGCGGATCGTCCGGCCAGGGGTGTTTGGGGTAACGGCCACGCATATCTTTGCGCACTTCGGCGTAGGTATTGCGCCAGAAATGGGGCAGGTCAGAGGTTACCTGCAATGGCCTGCGGGCAGGCGATAACAGGTGAATCAATAATGGCTGGCGACCCTGCATCACTGCTGGCTGATCTTCGCAGCCAAACATTTCCTGCAGTTTTACCGCCAGCACCGGCGGCGTCTGTGAGTAATCCAGTCTCACCCGGGAGCCGCTGGCAACCGTCCAGTGGGTCGGCAGCAGCTGATCCAACTGTTGTTGCTGTTCCCAGCTGAGCAGGGATTTCAGTGCCGCAGTGAGCGGAATCTTTTTCAGGTCACGCTGGTGGCGGGCGTCGTGGCAGAAAGGCAGTAACCAGTCAGCGCGCAGGCGCAGCAGGCGATCGTCACTCATATCCGGCCATTGATCCGGCTGGTGCTGATGCGCTAACGCCAGTCGCTGACGCAGTGTCGTTGCTTCATCATCCCAGTTCAGCATGTTCAGACCATGCGTCGGGAAGAACTCATCCCATACCTGCAGCCACTGTTCCGCTGACATTGACGGTAAGGATTTGCGGCTCACGATAATCTGCCCCAGTTTCAGCTGCTCTTCCGCCTGCAGCTGGCCGTTGTCCAGCCAGCGTACATCCGCTGTAGTGCGGAACAGCTGAGGAGCAGTTGCCTGTAATTGCGCCAGCGTGGCGTCGGTTATTTCTGCGGCGCAGCGGATGCGTGACGGGCGGCCGCCACTGATATCGGCAATCGCCAGCCACTCAGTCTGGTGCCAGTCACTGTCGGCGGTAATATCGGCACCACTGCCATTGGCGAGCAGAAAACTGTCGCTGTTGGCAGAGCGGCGGCGGGCGATACGGTCAGGCCAGGCCAGGGCCAGAATCAGGCCATAATCCGGATGGGCTGACTGATTCGTGCTGGTGGACATTGACCGCAGCAAGCGCTGTTTCAGTGGCTGGATGCGTTGCCCCCACAACGGGTTATTGCGCGCCTGCTGTAACAGGCGTTTCAGGTCGTCGCTGCGGCGCAGCTTGTGCGGCCATTCCTGCAGCAGGGCAATGGTGTCTGCGGCCGCTTCCGCCATATCCAGTTCAGCGGCACTGATCAGCGCATGGGCCCAGCGTGGCTCCACCCCGGTGGCGGCGCAGGCTTTGCCATGGTCTGTCAGCGTGTTGTTGTCATTGTTGTTGCCATGAAGGATACCGAGATTTACCAGCAGCGCTTTCGCTTGTGCAAGCGCTGCCGGCGGCGGCGCATCAAGCCACAGTAGCTCGTCAGCTTCTGCTCCCCATTGGCACAGTTCCATCAGCAGGGGCGCAAGATCCGCATCCAGTATTTCTGCGCGGATATGGGCATCGCGACGTGCCTGTTCGCTTTGCGGCCATAAGCGATAACAGATTCCGGGTGCCTGACGCCCGGCACGACCGGCACGCTGCACCGAGGATGCCTGGGAAATATGACGGGTTTTCAGTTCACTGATACCGTTTTGCGGCGAGAAGCTCATGCGCCGCTCGAGGCCTGAATCCACCACGATGCGCACGCCATCAATGGTCAGCGAGCTTTCGGCAATATTGGTGGCGAACAGAATTTTACGCTGACCCTCCGCAGCCGGACTGAGGGCGGCTTTCTGTTGTTTATCGTTCAGCTGGCCATGCAGGGGCAGGATCAGACTGTCCGCGGGTGGGCTTTCCTGCAGCTGTTCACTGACGCGGTTGATATCACCAACGCCGGGCAGAAACACCAGAATGTCGCCGTCATGCTGACAGGCTTCACGGATGACCCGCGCCACGTGAACCGGCAGGCGGGTGTTGGCGTCCGGCAGCGGACGATAATGCTGTTCTACCGCGAAGCTGCGGCCTTCGCTGTGCAGCCGTTCTGCCTGCAGCGCAGTAGCCAGACTGTCAGTGTCGAGTGTGGCGGACATCACCAGTAAACGCAGATCCGGCCGTAACAGCTGCTGGCACTGATGGACCAGAGCCAGCGCGAGATCGGAATTCAGATGACGCTCATGGAATTCATCAAAGATCACCAGCCCGACACCGCTGAGTTCCGCATCATCCTGCAGCATGCGGGTCAGAATACCCTCGGTTACCACTTCAATACGGGTGTGCTCAGACACCCGGTTATCAAGGCGGATACGGTAGCCTATCGTTTCACCGGCTTTTTCGCCCAGTTGCGCCGCCATAAAGTGCGCGGCGTTGCGCGCTGCCAGACGCCGTGGTTCCAGCATAATAATGCGTTGCCCGGCCAGCCAGTCTTCATTCAGCAACGCCAGTGGTACGCGCGTGGTTTTACCGGCACCGGGCGCAGCGGTCAGCAGCAGGTTAGGGGAGGCGGCCAGTCTGTCGCGGATATCGTCCAGCAGGCTGTCAATGGGTAAAGAAAGTTCAGGCTTTGCCGGCATAGGGAAATTTCAGTGTTCTGTGCGGTCAAAAGGTTCCTTATGGTACCATTTGTCTGTTAACCGCAGGAGGTTGATATGTCAGATAAAAAAGTCATCGATTTTGCTGTGGCCAGTGGTAAGCACCGCCATGCCCGCGACCATGAAGAAAAAGAAGCCAAAGTGGAAGCGATGCGTCAGCGTTTTGAAAGTGCACTGCCGGATAAAAAAACGCCGGTAAAAGATTACCTGAAGAAAAAGCGGGCAAAAAAGAAACGTCATTAATGCGCTGCGCTGGCTGCAGCAGCGCGGTTTACGAAGGGTTTTTTTTCAGTAACTCAATGATTTCAGCTTCGGCCAGAGGTTTGGCCAGCCAGTAGCCCTGAATAAGATCGCAGCCTTTTTCGGTTAAAATCTGTTCGTCTTCACTGGTTTCCACCCCTTCAGCAATAATACGCATATCCAGGCTGTGCCCCATATTAATAATGGTTTCCACTAATGCCATGCTGCGTTTGTCACGCGTCATCTGCTGGATAAACGAACGGTCGATTTTCAGTTTGTCTGCCGGGAAAGCCGCCAGATATGACAGCGAAGAATAACCGGTACCAAAATCATCCAGGGATATACGGATACCTGCCTCGCGCAGTTTATCGAGGAACTGAATGGTTTCCTGCTGGTTACGGATTAACAGACTCTCGGTGATTTCAACCATCAGATTACCCCGTGGTAAACCGGCGGCCTGTTCCTGTTCAATAATATGTTCCGCTAATAAATGGTCGTAAAATTCAGCGGTGGAGACGTTGACGGCAATGGGTAGCAGCAGGTTCTGTTTCTGTAGTTCACAGGCGAAACGCAGAGCTTCCGCGCGCACCCATTCGCCGATCTCACGGATCATGCCGGTTTTTTCTGCCACCGGAATAAAGGTATCAGGCGGTACCAGGCCACGCTGTGGATGTTGCCAGCGCACCAGCGCTTCCAGTTGGGTAATTCTGCCGCTGGACAGTTCTTTAATCGGCTGATAGTTCAGAATCAGTTGTTTGTCTTTGACGGCGTGGCGCAGATCCTGGTGAATAATGGCGTAGTTTTTGGCTTCTTCCTGCATTACCGGCGTAAAGAAGGTATGCAGGTTACGTCCGCGGTGTTTTGCCGAGTAGGCTGCCTGTTCGGTGGCCTTGAGTAATTGCTCCAGCGTGGCGCCGTCCTGTGGAAAACGGCTGATACCGATGCTGGCCGAAATTTTAAGGTCCCGCACCTGACGGATGGTCACACTGTGGGATACCGTATCCAGCAGTTTGCGCGCCAGTTTTTCCAGCGCTTCTGCGGAGGCGTCAGAGGCGATAATAAACCCGAACTCGTCACCACCAAGACGGGCGATGACAATTTTTTCCGGTAACGCACGGCGCAGGCGGCTGGCGATTTTTACCAATAATTCATCGCCGGCATCATGGCCAAGGGTGTCATTGATTTCTTTAAAATAATCCAGGTCCATCAGCATGACGGCAAAGCTGCGCTGGCGGTGACGGCATTGTTCCAGCATCCAGTTCAGTTTTTCGTAAAACAGGTTGCGGTTTGGCAGACTGGTTAACAGATCATAACTGGCCTGATACTGAATCATCTCTTCTGAACGTTTACGTTCACTGATATCACTGAACAGTACGATGCAGCGTTCTATTTCGTCTGCTTCGTTGCGCACAACGGTAAAGCTCATTTCGGCGGTGAAATGTTCACCATTGCGGCGTGAGGCAATGGCTTCCCCGGACCAGCTTTTGCCCGCTGGCATATTGCGTACTATTTCGACGTAACGCTGCAGCTGTGTGCGGTCTTTACTGAGAAAGAATGATGGCCGTTGGCCAACAATTTCCTGCCGTGTGTATCCCGTGATCTGGGTAAAGGCCGGATTCACATCCAGCAGATTAAAATCCGGGTCAGTCACCAGCACCCCGACCGGCAGGTGCTGGGTTATCGCTTCGGTCAGGGCACGGTGTTTTTCGGCCGCCCGGAATTCCATGATGAGTTGTGCCAGACGTGCCGACTCATGGATCAGCAGCAGGTCGTGGCCGGTCGGCTGAGGTTTACTGCGGGGAAATAACGCAAAGGCACCCAGCAGGTCTCCTTTGGTGCTGATAACCGGCTGTGCCCAGCAGCTGCTGAGGCCGTTAGCGGCGGCCGTCTGACCGAAAGCATCGTCGGCGACAGAGAAGTCACTGCCAATAATCATCTGGCGTGCGGCGGCGGCGCGCCCGAAAGGCGTCTGGTCAGAACTGAGGTCCACGTAGTTCAGTTGTTGGCGTAACGGGGCAGGAAGATCCGGTCCGGCGGCAAAATGCATGGATTTGCCATCGTCACTGTTAAGGGTGACAGCGGCGACACAGTCCGGTTGTTTTTCCTGGATGAGTGCCACCAGTTCCTGCAGCAGGTTATCCACGGATTCACCGATCAGAAGCTTTTCCAGCAGCAGGTTGTAGCGGCTGATGGTCAGTTGCTGACTCTGGCCTGGTGGTGAATGTCTTCCGGAACGGTGCGGCATACGACTGGATCATCTGGTGTTTAGCAATAAGTGTAGCGACCTCCTGAGAATTTGGAACCGGCGATAATGATAAAGTACCGAAATGGTGGCTTAGCTCAAGTTATTGTTATTGCTGTCATTTTTGCAATTTTCCGGCTCCGGGACAGGGGAAATTGCAGGTATTGGGCAGGTGTTTTGCAGATGATGGTGCAATGGCAGAGCAGGCAAGGGAGTGGGCGCTGTGCAGGAAACAGTGCCGGAACAGTACCGGAAACCCCCGGCACTGTTGACCTGCAGGTTCAGGCGCCGATCAGCGACTGACCACAGACGCGGACGATATTACCATTCACACCGCCGGCGGCTGGGTTAGCAAAGAAGGCAATGGTTTCCGCCACATCCACAGGCTGCCCGCCCTGTGACAGGGAATTCAGCCGGCGGCCAATCTCCCGGGTAATCACCGGAATGGCATCTGTCATGGCGGTTTCGATAAACCCCGGTGCCACAGCATTGATGGTAATACCTTTGTCGTGCAGCTCATCCGCCATGTATTGCACGTAACCGATCACACCGGCTTTGGACGCCGCGTAATTGGTTTGTCCGGTCTGACCGGCAATGCCGTTCATAGAGGAAACGCAGATGATCCGGCCGCCTTTATTCAGGGTCTGCTGGGCAAGCAGGGCCTCGTTAATGCGTTCTTCCGCCGTCAGGTTGATGTCGATGGTCATGTTCCACCAGTGTTCCGGCATATTGGCCAGGGTTTTATCGCGGGTGATACCGGCGTTATGCACGATGATGTCGCCGCCGCCCATGGCTTTCAGTTTGTCGGAAATTAACTGTGGCGCTTCATCAGAGGAAATATCGGCCAGCAGGACTTCACCGTCGATGTCGCCCATTACTCTGGCAAGCTCTGCTTCTGCAGGTGGAATATCCAGCCCCAGTACTTTGGCACCGTCACGCGCCAGTGTACGGGCGATGGACTCACCAATACCACGGGAAGCACCGGTGACCAGAGCCACTTTGCCGGCCAGGGGTTTGTGCCAGTCCGGGTAGTCAACGGCATCCGCCGCACGCACGGTTATGACCTGGCCGTCGACATAAGCGGATTTGGCCGACATAACAAAACGCAATGGGGCGTCGAGGTTTTTCTCCGCACCGCCGGCGACAAAAATTGCCTGACAGGTAACGCCTTTTTTGCCGCTTTCTTTGGCGACGGAGCGGCTGAAGCCTTCCAGTGCCCGCATCGCTGCGGCCTGTTCACCGCTGCTGGCCTGCATATGCGGACGGCCAAGCACGATAACGCGGCCGCTGACGCTGATTTTGCGCATGACCGGATTAAAAAAGTAATACAGCTGAGCGAGGTCAGAGGTATCGGCGAAGCCGCTGGCATCGAAAATAACCGCATCAAATTTTTCGCTCATATCGGCGTGACATTCAATGCCGGTGGCTTTTACCCCGTGTGCGTCTGCGGCACTGACGATGGCTGCCGCTCCTTTGGCTGCCGCCGGATAAAAGAGTTCGCCGGCGGAAGCTTTCAGGTTACGCACGATATCATTGATCAGCACGGCATTATCGCTGGCTCCCAGCAATACTTTGCCTTCAAAAAAAGTATTCTGTGCCGGATTGTAGCGCTTAAGGGGGGCTGATTTGGGTAACACCTGCTTCAGCATGCTGCGGCCCATGCTGCTGTCGAGCATGGATTCAAGAATATTACTCATGTTTTATTTCCGCTGTAAAAATTTATAAGAATTGTTATGTCAGTCCTGGGTGTTTGACTGCCAGCTCATTACAAAGACGCTGAACATTAGCAAATTACACCAGTATCCATAAGGCCTTAAATTGACCCGGTACCATGGTGATTGCGTCACTTGAGCCAATGTCTGGTACGGTAGACGGGCTAGACTGCTCAGGCTCCGGCAGTGTTGATGTGCCTGCTGTGACGTTTCAGCAAGATTATAAAAAACCTTATGCTAAACCAGATTCAGGACTTTCTATGACTAATAAAGCCGCGCCAGCCATCCGCCGTGTTGCTGTTATCGGAGGCAACCGGATTCCTTTTGCCCGTTCCAACAGTGCCTATTCCTATGCCTCCAATCAGGAGATGCTGACCGCAGCGCTGAATGGTCTGGTGAACCGTTTCAATCTGCAGGGCGAACGGATCGGTGAGTTGATTGCCGGGGCTGTTATCAAACACAGCCGCGATTTTAATCTGGCCAGAGAAAGCCTGCTCAGCACCAGTCTTGATCCGCATTCTCCGGCCACGGATATCCAGCAGGCCTGTGGCACCGGGCTGCAGGCCATCATTATGGCAGCCAACAAAATTGCCCTGGGACAGATCGACAGTGCCATTGCCGGAGGGTCCGATACCACATCGGATGCGCCGATCGGGGTCAATGAAGGTCTGCGTAAAATTCTGCTGGATATTAACCGCGCCAAAACCACCGCTGAACGTCTGAAACTGCTGACTAAACTGCGCCCGAAACATCTGGCACCGCTGATTCCGCGCAATGGCGAACCCCGTACCGGCATGTCAATGGGAGAACACACAGAAGATACTGTTAAAGCCTGGGGAATCAGCCGTGAAGAGCAGGATCAGATTGCCTTTAACAGCCATGAAAATCTGTTGGCCGCTTATGAGCGTGGTTTTTTTGATGATCTGGTGACCCCTTTTAATGGTCTTGATAAAGACAATCTGGCACGTAAACCGGATATGCAAAAGCTCGCCTCGCTGAAGCCGGCCTTTGACCGTCAGTCCGGCCAGGGGACGCTGACCGCGGGCAACTCGTCGGCGCTGACGGACGGTGCCTCCGTGGTGCTGCTGGCCTCGGAAGCGTGGGCTGAAGCGCATAACCTGCCGGTGAAAGCGTATCTGTCGTTTCATGAAACCGCCGCCGTGGATTTCTTTGGTAAAGACGGCAATAAAGATAAAGAAGGTCTGCTGCTGGCTCCGGCGTATGCCGTTCCGCGTATGCTGCAACGGGCTGGCCTGAGTCTGCAGGATTTTGATTTTTACGAAATTCACGAAGCCTTCGCCGGGGTGGTGGCGTCCACCTTAAAAGCCTGGGAAGACGACACCTTCTGCAAAGAAAAATTGGGTCTGGATAAAGCACTGGGCAGCATTGATCGCAGCAAACTCAATGTGAACGGTTCGTCCATTGCTACCGGACACCCCTTTGCTGCCACCGGCGGGCGCATTGTCGCCAGTCTGGCGAAAATGCTGGAAGAAAAAGGCTCAGGCCGCGGGCTGATATCCATCTGTGCGGCCGGCGGGCAGGGCGTGGTGGCGATTCTGGAACGCTGATTGTCCTGATTATCCGTACCAATAAAAAAGCCCAAAAAAGCCCGCCATTGGCGGGCTTTTTGGATTCCGGGCCCGGAATCAGCCGGTGCGGACTTCGTCGGGCCAGCGCTCCAGCAGGTTATTCAGCAATGACTGCTGGCCAGCATTGGCCATGCTTTGTTGACTGATCAACGTATTTCGCAGATCGTCCAGTTGTTGCGTGCTTAACAAAAGATCAATAGTCTCATCGCCGGTCAGCATGGCATTGCGCAGATGCAGTGCCAGTGAGGTGTGATCATTACGCAGCATACGTTCGGTGAGACTCACCGTCCCCCGGCTTAATCTCAGGTGATGGATGGTCATAAGGGGCCCTCAGTTGTCTGATATCCATGTCTGACAAGCGGTTATTGTCGCAGATGCTCAGCCGATGGGTATCAGTCAGATGTCTTAGTCAACTTAGGTTAGTACATGAATAAGTGGTTTGCTCTGTCAGGACTGTATCTGGTTCAGGGACTGCCCCACGGCTTCTTTGGTCAGGCGATGCCTGTCCTGCTGCGGGAACAGGGACTGGATCTGACGCTTATCGGCCTGTTGTCCATTGTCTCTGCTCCCTGGGCGCTGAAATTTATCTGGGCGCCCTGGCTTGACCGCTTCACGCTGAAGACCGGTGAACACCGCCGCAGCTGGATTCTGGCGATGAATTACAGTGCCGTGATTGTATTGCTGCTGCTGGCCGCTCAGCCGCTCAGCGTGTGGACCGAATCAGCGGTCTTTCTGCCATTGCTGCTGTTGCTGATACTCAATACCTTGATCGCGACTCAGGATATCGCGACCGATGCCATGGCAGTGGAGAACATCGAGCCTGCACGCCGGGGCATCGCCAACGGCATTCAGGTGGCGGGCTACCGGACCGGGATGATTCTCGCCGGTGGTGGCCTGATTTCGTTATATGGTGTGATCGGCTGGCAATGGGCCCTGTGGCTGCTGGCCGGCATTATGGTTGCCGGCACGCTGCCGCTGTGGTTTTTTAAACCCCGTCCTCACACCGCAGAACATCAGCCTCTGTGGCCGTTATGGCTGGGATTTTTCCGTCTGCGCAACGCCGGTGCCTGGCTGTTGCTGTTACTGGTGTATAAGCTGGGCGACGCCTTCGGGACGCCGATGATCCGGCCATTGTTATCCGATGCCGGCATCAGTCTGGAGCAGCTGGGACTCCTGCTGGGGACGGTGGGTTTTTTAGCCGGGCTGTTCGGTGCCTTGCTAGGTGGTTGGCTGGTGACCGTGCTGGGCCGGCAGATTACGCTGCTGGGATTTCTGTTGCTGGAGGCGCTGGCATTGCTCAGTTATCTGGGCATTGATGGCATGGGGCTGGCACCGCAAAAAGACTGGCTGCACATTTACCTCGCGGTGATTGTTGAGCACCTGGCGGGCGGCATGGGCACTGCCGCGCTCTTTACCGTGATGATGGACCGCTGCCGCAGCCACTGCGAGGCCGCCGATTATGCGCTGCAGAGTTGCGTGATTATAATATCCGGAATGATCGCTGGTGCTGTCTCCGGATTCAGCGCCAGCGCGCTGGGTTACGATGGCCATTTTATGCTGTCAGCCATACTGGCCCTGATGCCCGTCGCCCTGGTGTGGTGGCTGATTAAACACCGCGCTTTTATGCTGAACCGTGAACTCTAGAGACCCGGGCCAGCGCTACCGGGTACAGCAAACTGACTGAAGTAAGAGTAAAAGAGTAAAACGAATGAGTGAACCTGATATTCAAACGACCCTGGATGCCCGGGGATTATTTTGTCCTGAACCTGTGATGATGCTGCACAACACCATCGAAGACATCGCTGTCGGGCGGGTGGTCGAGATTCTGGCGACAGATCCTTCCACTCAGCGGGATTTTCTCAAGTTCTGCACCTTTCTTGGCCATGAAATGTTGGCCAGCGAAGAGCTGGAGGGTGAATACCGGTTTTTGATCCGTAAAAACGCGGAGGATTAAAGGGGGAGGGCGGACACCTGTTATTTGATGAGGTGTCCATCCTTGCACCGGCAGGGAATATAGTTCTGCTATATATCAGCGCTGTTTATTTGATCCAACAACTTGATAGCTCTTTCCATTCCTCCAGCCAGGTATAGATGTCGCCATAACTGAATATATAACTCTTTATAGGTATAGAACTGTCCTGCAATACGTTTATCGTAAGTGTTACAGCCTGTGAATTGTCTTCCATGCCAATACCTGCCAAGCGACTCTGGTGAAGGGCTGGATTTGAATATTTCTTTCCAGTTTTGATTGCGTTTTATGTGCTTTAAAGTGCAACTCATTCCTGATAATACTTCTTTAAATTCTGCTTGATGCTGTTCTGCAATGGGAAGAAGTGTTTGAAAGTTATCCTCGAGTAGTTTAATAAATTGATCGGAGAATACTCTGCTGTAGCGTCCGTGTGAAGCTGATGTCTCTGCCAGTGAGTGGATAGGGAATGAATAAAGGTAATCAATAAATAGGTTGTTACCCTGGTTGGAATGTTCATTAATAAAGTTTTCAAACGAGTTTACTGCTATGTATCCAAGTAAAAAGTCTTTGTCAGTAAGGTTTTCTGGTTTACAAGTCCATATGGATCCTTGATGGAAACTTTTGTCTTTTTCACAGTATTCCGTTTTATCTGTTATAATGCGCGAAATACCACCGCAGACATTAGATCCATTGACTTTTGTTATTAATATTGGTGGCTTGTAATACATTACCTGTGTCGCGTTGTATCTGCAGTGGCCATTAAAAAATCCATCAAGGGATTCATTAAGATTTTTAAAGAAAACAAACTCAGTTGCTTTGTTAGTGAAATTTTCAGGGATATCTATTGCCATCCTTTGGGCAAGTTTAATATAAAATTCTCTGTCGCGTTTTATATTATTTTCCTTTATTAATTCTATTATTCTGTCTACATAACAAGATTCAAGTTGTGATGATCCAAAAAGACTATCTCTGGGCTTGTTAAGGCAGCTTTTTCGTGTTTTTAGCCATGCTATCTGCTCTGTTTTAATCTTTTTTTTATCACCTTTGGTAATCGATAGTTGATAAACATAGGCCATCCAGACATCTAGTCCGGAAAGTAAATTGCTGGAACAAATTTTGTGTTCGACTTCGGTGGCGGCTTTCTGGCAATCAAATGATGGTGAATTTACTGTAGGCCCTTCGTCACTGGCGAAGGCTGCATTGCTTTTAATAAGTAATACAATCAACAATGAAGTTGTATTGAAGACTTTATGTATCAAAATTTTTTTCCTTGTTATCGTTGGGCTATTAATTCCATTAATGTTGGCTGACAATGGTTATTCTATGTTGTCGGGAAGGCTATTATTAGAACTGAATCGCAACCCGTTCAGTAGACACTTCCTGGCTTCCTGAAATACTGTTGTGAAACATTTTTCCACAGTTTATGAGAACAAGTGTTGCCAGCAGGTGTCGACTATTGATAATACTTTTATCATTTTTTTAAACCGGCTACAAACAGAGCCGATAAGCACCGGCGGTCAGTACATCTCAGATATAACAATTTTGACACTGGCTATATGCGACAAACAAGTCGACTTACCGCGGCGGCAGCATAAAAGCCGCACGAATCACTTGATGACTCATCAGCAGAGACAGGTCAGGTATAAACAAGGCATAAAAAAGCCCCTGAGAAAGGGGCTTAGATTGATGAGCTCAGACCATCGGTCTTAAGCTTCGTAAAAACCCATCAAAGGCTGGCTTTTAACGCATTCACAAAGCGTGCTTTCAGGGTGTCATCCGCATCCACCGTCAGCCAGCGGCTGACGAGCTGACGGCGTTCCTGTTGCGGGGTCATGCCTTTGCCCAGTCCTTCAGCCAGACGCTGTACCTGCAGTTCCATACGGCGGCTTTTGTCGGCAGCGGGGGATTCCACATCGGCCAGGGTTTCCATCTGAATGCAGATATCGGTGGCATTGTCTTCTGCTGAACGTTCACCGCTGCGATGGCGGGTGAATTCCGCTTCGTCATAACCCTGTGGCAGCGCCTGTGTGCAGGCCGCTTCCCAGGCAGCGTCGTCAGCGCTGAGGTTGTCGATACGGCTCAGCAGGCCTTGCCAGCGTGCCTGTTCTTCACGCTTTTTATCTTCTTCGGCACGCGCTTTCAGATCATCATCGATCTGATTCAGTGCTTTCTGCAGGCGCTGATGTGCATTACGCGGCAGCTGGATCGCAGAAAATTCACTGCGGATATCGGCCAGTTGCTGGCGGATATCTGCCAGTGTGGCGTCGCTCTGCAGCAGGGCGCGGGCTTTTTCTGTGAGGGCTTCAGCTTCGCCAACGGTTTCATTGAGTTCTGCTTTGCGCGCTTCACGGTTTTCATTCAGGCGTTCAAACACATGATCACAGTGTTTGCGGAAAGCTTTCCATAGTTTCTGGTCGGCACTGCGTGGCATTACGCCGACTTCTTTCCAGCGTGCCTGCAGGGCTTTCACCTGATCCACCGCACCGCTGAGATCTTCAGCCTGTGAGACGGCTTCGGCTTCATCAACCAGGGCCTGCTTGCGGGCTACGTTACGGTCGTATTCGTCTTTCAGGTGCGCATAAATGCGGTCGCACACGGCACGGAATTCATCCTGTGTGCGTTTATGTTCGTTACGTTCTACCGGTGAATAATGACGGAAGGTTTCCCGCGCCGCATCCAGCGTTTTCTGCACGGTTTTCCAGTCTGCCTCCTCCCAGTTCATGGAGGCTTCATAAGTGCTCAGTTCAGCAATCAATTCATCGCGCAGGGCGATATTTTTTTCACGCTGCTGAGCCACTTCGGCGAAATACGCCCGGCAGGGTTCAAACGCCTGATCACCGGCCGCCTGAAACCGCTCCCACAGCGCGTTATCGCCGGCAGCGGTGCCCAGTGATTTCCATTCTTCCTGCAGGTCATGAATTTTTTCCGCCAGAAGATCCGGTGCGATGCTGGCGTTGATCAGGGCTTCCATGGATTCAACCAGCTGCTCTTTCTTTGGCGCTGTGGCAAATCCTGCCCAGTCACGCATTTCCTGCAACCTGGCCTGCAGGGCCCGCAGTCTGCGCTGCGGCTGCATGGCTGTTTTGTCATCCAGCTGGCGCAGGCCGTGCTGGATTTTGCTGTTCAGGCGGCTGGCGTCTTTCAGGTGGCCGTCGTTGAGCGCGGTTTCCAGCGCCGTGAGTTGTTCTTCGACCACCGCCAGGCGACTGTGCTGCTGCTGTTGCAGCGCCGCGATGGCATCAGCGGCATCCTGTTGGCGCTGTTTTAACTGGTTCAGCCATGCCGGGGCACTGTGCGCTGTGGGCCAGTTGATGGCTTTGAGCCACTGGTCGGCCTGCTTGCGGGCTTTGTTGAGCTGTTTCAGATCATCGGCCAGAGGCTGCGCCAGTGTTTGCTGAACCTTGTCCTGCAGTTCGCCACTTTTCTGTAACGCGGACTGCAGGGCGAATAATCCCTGCAGCTGGTTTTCGAACTGCCGCGCCTGCTCTGCGCCGGGATTGTGTTGGCGGAAGGCCTCATCCCAGCGTGCTTCCAGTTGTTTCAGCTGTTCCTGCAGGTGCCCGGAAGACTGGTCTGTGCTCTGGTCGCTGAGTTGCTGCAGTTCATCCAGCAGGGCGCTCTGGCGTTCGGCGGCGGCCGCCGCTTCGGCTTGCTGTTCGGCGATGCGCGCTTCTTCTTCAGCATGGGCCTGGAGGATGGCGCCGGCAGCCTGCAATTCGGCATTAATGGCAGCCGCAGTGTCCGCATCGGCATCGGCCTGCATGTCAGGCCATTGCTTGCTCAGCAGCTGATATTTGCCGTTAAATTCGGGGTGATAGCCGACTTTATTCAGATAACGGGCCTGCGCCAGTAACTGGTCCACGGCTTCACGGCGGGCCGTGTCAGCCTGCTGTGCGGCTTTGTATTGCGCCAGCCGTTCTTTGGCCAGCCGGTACAGTGCTTTGTCTTTGCCCTGTGCATGATCCAGCAGGGTCTGCAGATGGCCGCCGTCATGGATGCCTTCGGCGGCAGTCAGGCGCACCCGGGCAACCGGATGTTCCATCGCAATATTCAACCGCTGTTGCTCATCGGTGATGCCGGAAATCGCGCGGATACGCAGCTCGTTGTCGGAGGTCAGGCCGGCAATTCGCACCAGGGTATGGGGATCGGAAACCGCACTCAGATCACCACCGGCAGGCAACAGACGCTCCAGCAGGCGCTCCCGGGCCTGCTGCCGGACTTCATCCTGCTTGCTGTGCAGCAGGCTTTCCAGTGCGTCACTGCCGGTGAGCAGCGCGACAGCCTGGCTTCTCAGGCGCGGCAGGGGTTCATTGGCGATAAAAGCCAGACGTTCCTCATCCGAGCTGAATCCCTGCAGCGCCTGTTCACGCACGTCGGGTTCCGCGTCCTGCCATTTCTGAGTCCGGGATCTGGATTTAAATAACTTCTCGAATAATACCATCCGCTTGCCGTCCGTCTTTGCCGGGAATTAGCCATGCGCGCTGTCATGTAAAGATATAACGCATGGCGGGTTAAAAATGCGCGACCATTGTACCCGCCCGGAGTGAATAGGGAAGGGGCATTACGGGCTTAATAGCAGGAGGATTCGTGTCAGTGGTCTGTGTTAAAATAGCGCCGCGGCGGCACAGATGGCCGCACCCTGATACTAAAATAACAATTCTCACCGGGGATCATCATGATTTACTTCCGTCTTATGACACTGGCTCTGCTGGTGCTTCTGACCGGCTGCGCTTCTATGGGAATGGCCTCCCGCCCACTGTCGGAACTGACCAACCACTACACCACTGACGAGTCGCGTTTCATCGCCGTTGACGGCCTGCGCATCCATTACCGTGATGAAGGCTCAGGGCCGGTGCTGGTGTTGCTGCATGGTGTGGCCTCATCACTGCACACCTGGGATGGCTGGGTAGCGGAAATGAAAGATCAGTACCGCATTATCCGCCTTGATCTGCCGGCCCACGGTCTGACCGGGCCAGACCCCGGCGTGGAACGCTACGATACGCAGTATATGGTGGAAAAACTGGACCGCTTTCTGGATAAACTGGGGATAGAGCGGCTGAGTCTGGCCGGTAATTCGCTGGGCGGCTTTATCAGCTGGAATTACGCCCTGCAGCGGCCGCAGCGCGTCGACAAGCTGATTCTGATTGATTCCGCCGGTTATCCGCAGGAGATGCCCTTTATTATGGACTTTGCCTCCTGGCCGGTGATCGGTGAAATGAGCACACTCATGATGCCGCGTTTTCTGATCGGTATGAATCTGCGTTCGGCTTATGGCGATGAAGACAAAGTGAGCGATGCTCTGGTCCGGCGCTACCATGATCTGACCCTGCGTCCCGGTAACCGCATGGGGCTGGTGAATATTTTCCGTACCATGAAAGCGCAGAGCCGTAATCCGCATCTGGCGGATCAGGTCGCGGAGCTCAGTGTGCCTGTGTTGCTGATGTGGGGCGAACAGGATGAATGGGTGCCGCTGACGGTGTTACAGCAGTTCCGTGATGACCTGCCCCGGGCCAGTGTCATCACCTACGAAGGGGTTGGCCATATTCCGATGGAAGAACTGCCGGTACAATCCTCCCGTGATGCACGTAATTTCCTGCAGACGGGAAAAGTCTTTACACTGCCGTCTGCAACAGCAATGGGTAACTGAACAGGTCTGAGCGTTAAAGGTTTCGGAGCTGTCAGTGACAGAGGACGAAATTCTTTTGAACAGTATTGTCTGGTACGACTACGAAACCTTTGGCGCTATTCCGGCGTGGGACCGGCCAGCGCAGTTTGCCGCCATCCGCACCGATGAAGATCTGAATGAAATTGAGGAGCCGGTGGAATTATTCTGCCGCCAGTCGGATGACTATCTGCCACACCCGCAGGCGGTGCTGATTACCGGCATCACGCCGCAGGACTGTCAGAGCAAAGGCCTGCCGGAAACTGAATTTATGGGCCGCATCAATGATATGTTCAGCGTGCCCGGAACCTGCAGTGCCGGCTACAACAGCATACGTTTTGATGATGAATTTACCCGTTACGGTCTGTACCGTAATTTCTATGACCCATACGCCCGTGAATGGCAGGGCGGTAATTCGCGCTGGGATCTGCTGGACATTGCCCGTTGCGCTTATGCGCTGCGTCCGGAAGGTATTGAGTGGCCAAAACACGAAGATGGCCGCATCAGCTTTAAGCTGGAACACCTGACCGCGGCCAACGGGCTGGACCATGGCAAAGCGCACGATGCGGTATCCGATGTGCGGGCCACCATTGCACTGGCGCGCCTGATCCGTGATAAACAACCGAAATTATACCGTTATCTATATGGTTTGCGCAGTAAACAGAGTGTCGGCGCCCTGGTGGATGTCAGCAACCATAAGCCGTTGGTGCATATTTCCGGGATGTTTCCGGTCGAGCAGGGCTGTATGGCGGTGATTGTGCCGCTGTGCTGGCACCCGACCAATAAAAACGCCTTTATTGCATACGATCTGCATCAGGACCCGACGCCGTTATTTGAATTAAGTGCACAGGACATTCAGCAACGGGTATTTACCAAAGCCGCAGATCTTCCTGACGGCGTGGAGCGTCTGCCCTTAAAAGAAATTCACATCAATAAAGCACCAGTGCTGGCACCGGCAAAAACCCTGACACCGGATCAGGCTGAGCGCTGGAATTTAAGTGGCGATACGCTGCGTAAACACCTGGGCATGATTAAAAACGGTGAAAATTTAACTGCCAAAATGCATGAGGTTTTTTCAGGCCGTGAGTTTGAAACCGTCAGAGACGTGGACGCTCAGCTTTACGATGCGTTTTTCCCGTCAGCTGATAAACATGCTATGCAGACAGTGCATGAATTATCGCCCTGGGATCTGGCCGACTGGCCATCTCCTTTTAAAGACAGTCGCGGCGAAGAAATGCTGTTCCGTTACCGGGCACGCAATTTTCCCGATACGCTGGATGAAAAAGAGCGGGAGCGCTGGGAGCAACACCGAATCGCCCGGCTGATGAATCCTGATGCCTCGTTTAAAGGCCTGAATTTTGAACGCTTCGCTCAGGAATTAGAGCTTGCAGCCGGGCAAGTGATGGATGATCCGATCAAACTGCAGTGGATTCAGGATCTGCAAATTTATGCCGAATCCGTTTATCCGGTTATGGATTGGTAGGCTGAATGATTTTTCCTGCCGGTGAAACAAAACG
This sequence comes from Thalassolituus sp. UBA1087, assembly GCA_002314145.1. Lineage (GTDB taxonomy): Bacteria > Pseudomonadota > Gammaproteobacteria > Pseudomonadales > Oceanobacteraceae > Venatoribacter. The sequence goes on from DCCG01000042.1 coordinate 65,496, forward strand.
GCAGGAAATTCCCGCTTTGCTATCGCAAAAATTTACCCGTAAAAAAACCATTGTGAAAAACCCTTAATACCTTAGTCGCGCTATAAGACTAAGGTTAAGCTGTGCTGTATCGCTAAAGGCAAGTCCTTTCTTTATGACCGCGTTGGTCTGAACTGCCAATCATAAAAAAGAACGTTAGTGGCACTGCTGTCCTGCAAGTTTTATGTCCTTTTCTTCAGCAGACGTTCAGCCCTGCGCCAACCCAGGACGTCTGGGGTAGAGTCTGACCAGGGGCTGTTGTCCGGGAAAGTCCGGCACTATCCATATCTGTTCGAAGGGGGTGGGGGGCACCACAATGTGGGGCATGAGCTGATGAAAATCTTTGAACTGCCATAAAGGGCTGGCATTGCGGATAACCAGCCAGCAACGTTTTGAGTTGTAATGCTTGCGCGCTTTACTGGCCAGAATCCGGCTCAGCGATTGTTTCAGCGTATTCTGCCATTCGCGTTTTGACAGTGCGTACAGGTACGCCCAGAGATGTTCTTCACCATGATAATGCTGATGATCTTTACGTCCGGCAATATCGGATGATGCGATTCTGGCTTCCTGTTCGCTGGCGTATAAATGGGCAATTTCAAGATCCAGCTTTTTGCCCTGCAGGTAACAGGATATATCAGGCTTGGCCGGGTCGTTATGCCAGATGTGCCTCATGGGCAGGTGATATTGCTGCTCACAGGCGCGCATAAATAACCGCGCCGCTTCGTGTTCCAGCCGGCGTTTTTCACTTTCTGAGCGACTCAGCAGACGTCCGTTGTGATCGTGATGAACATCAGACGTCATAGGGCTGCCTGTTATGACCGGCCGGTGGTAAACTGAGCCGCAGATAAGACTGTTTCATAAGGGCCTTATTGCCGCCATCCTCAGACTGCAATATCGTCAATCCTGCCGTTATATTCAAGTCGTTTTTACCCTGTCAGGTGGACACTGATGCCAGAAATTACGCTGGAAATACTGACCCTGCTGTTCGCCGCTTCTGTTGTTGCCGGGTTTGTGGATGCCGTCGCCGGTGGCGGTGGTCTGTTGACCATTCCGGCGATGTTAGCGGCGGGGGTACCACCGGTTCAGACGGTGGCCACCAATAAACTGCAGGGGAGTTTTGGCAGTTTTACCGCGATGCGCTTTTTCGTCAGACGCGGCATGGTAAAGCCGCGCCGCGAAATGGTGCCTGTCATGGTGGCGCTGGTGTCAGCTGCCGTGGGTGCGCTGGCCATTCAATGGTTCGATGCGGATCTGTTGGTGAAGGTCATTCCATTCGCTCTGATCGCCATCGCGCTGTATCTGCTGTTAGCCAAAAATGTCGGCAAAAAAGCCAGTCGTCCGCGGCTGAGCAGGCCACAGTTTAATGCCTCACTGCTGCCATCGGTCAGCTTTTATGATGGCTTTTTTGGTCCCGGTACCGGCACTTTCTTCACACTTGGCTATTGCCAGCTGAGGGGCATGAATATGCTGGATGCCACCGCGCATGCAAAATTGATGAACTTCACCACCAATATTGTTTCCCTGATGGTGTTTGTCTTTTCCGGAAAAATAGTGTGGTCAATCGGCCTTTGTATGGCCTGTGGTCAGGTCATCGGTGCCCGGCTGGGAGCAGCATCGGCCATTCGCCATGGCGTTGGGCTGATCCGGGTGATGACCATTGCCGTTTGTGTGGCCATCAGTGTGCGGTTATTGATCTATCCATGAACATCTCATGCCAGTTTATTAGTTAGCGGTAAATCTGCCAACGTCTCTCCCCATCTGGTCTAGGCTGATGAATCAGGCAGTGTGTGGGCATACAGGCAAATTTATGTATGCACCTGCGCGGACACTCCGGGCTGATTGGTGAGGGATACGCATGTCAGACGAAGCCTTTCATTTTGCCGAAGAAAAAAGCAGTGCCTTACCGGCAGAAGCGGGTTGCTGGAAAGTACTGACGGTTGAAGATGATGCGACCTATCAGGCGTCTCTTCTGCATAATCTCCGTGGCTTAGTGATAGAAGACAATCCGGTTGAAGTACTGTGTGCTTCGTCGGCCGCCATGGCCGGTGGTATCCTCGCTGAACATACGGATATTGCCCTGGCACTGGTGGACGTCGTAATGGAGGAAGACGATGCCGGTCTGACGCTGGTGAGGACGATCCGTGAAGTACTGGGCAACGACAGCATCCGCGTCATTCTGCTAACCGGGCAACCCGGGATGGCTCCCAGAAAAGATGTGATGCTGCGTTACGATATCGATGAATACTGGAATAAATCCGACCTTACGCGGGAAAAACTGCACGCCGTGCTGCGCAGTAACCTGCGTACCTGGCAGTATATGGAGAAACTGAACCAGGCCAAGAAAGGCCTGCAGGTTATTATTGATGCCTCCCGCAACCTGTACAGCAAGCATGATTTACAGGCGTTTTCTCAGTCGGTTCTGGATGATATTAACCGCATTATTGATAATGATGGCGGCGGAATTGTCTGTAGCTGCATGAATACGGTCAGAACAGATTCAGACTTCACCGTAATCGCGGCCAATGGCGACTATCAGAGCCTGAATGGTCTTCCCCTGACGACAGAACAGCTGGACAAATACAGTTCAACGCTGGCTTTGGCAAAAAACAGTCATGAGCATCAGTTCCGTCATGACTTTTCTGTCCTGTTTTTTGAGACTTCTAATATTGATGGCTACCAGTATCTGGTCATTATTGACAGCCCGGTAAAACCCACGGAACAGCAGATTTATCTGTTGCAGGTTTTCAGTGAAAATATCCGCACTGGTTTTGCCAATGTGGCATTGATCAACCGGGTCACGAAGGTGGCCTATTTTGATGATACGCTTAATATCTATAACCGCAGCGGTCTGTTGCGGGAAATCGGCTCCATGAGTGAACAGGAGCGTAACCATTCTGTTCTGCTGCTGGTCGCCATCCGCCGTTACTCAGATATGATGATTGCATTCGGAGAAAGCTATTGCCGTAGTCTGCTGCTGAGTTTTATGGAGGATATCACCGAGATGCTGCCTGAACCCACCTCGCTGGCCATGGTCAACACCGGTGTGTTCGGGATCGTTATTGAAGCGTCGAAAGTGCCGGATGCCGGAGTGCTGGAAATGGCCTCCGAGCGTACCTTATCTCTCTCCGGTATCGAACACCATCTGTTGCTGAGTTTTTGCCGCACGGATCTGGCGCTGATGTCCCGCCTGCCAGCGTCTGAAGTCATTGAGCTGGCTGAAGCGACGCTGCTGCACGCTGATGAAAACAAGCAGGCCTACTGTGAATACAAAAGTGTCTATAAAGACCAGATCACCGGGCGTACCCTGCTGCTGCAAAAGGTTCAGAAAGCAATACTGAACCGTGGACTTTCCCTGCTGCTGCAACCCAAAGTGGATATGAAAAGCGGGCGGGCTGTGGGGTTTGAAGCTCTGGTCCGGCTGCACGATGACGATGGTAATATGATTGCGCCACTGGAATTTATTCCCCTGGCAGAAGCCTCAGGGCTGATTACTCTGATTGATCAGCAGGTTCTGGGGATGACGCTGGAAGCGATTCAGACACTGAAGTCATTCGGTTATCAGCTGCCGGTATCTTTCAACGCCTCCGCGGTGGACCTTTATAACCGCAATTATTCCAAAGCAATATTTTCAGTCATTGCCAATAAACTGGTGTCTCCTGAATTGCTGGATATTGAGATCACTGAATCGGAAATGATCGCTGATTATGACAAGTTTGATGTATTGCTTAAACAGTTTGTAGAACTTGGTATGGGCGTCAGCATTGATGATTTTGGTACCGGGTACTCCTCGTTATCACGGATTACCGGTCTTTCTGCCACTACCCTGAAAATTGATAAGTCTTTTGTACAGGGGCTGGAGCATTCCGCCAGCGATCATCATGTGGTGGAAATGATCTGTCGGATTGGCGAACGCTTCGGCTATAAAATTGTTGCCGAAGGGGTGGAAACGGAAGCCCAGAGAAGAATCCTGACAGAAGCCGGCTGTTATATCGCCCAGGGGTATCTCTTTGCCAGACCTATGCCGCTTGACAGTATTATTGATTGGCTGAGAAACAATGATGGCGCTGGTGAAAGCTGACATTTTTCTGTTATTTGACAGTAACCGGCTGATACGCAAACGGGCACTGTTTCTGTCATCCCTGATCCTGGCTGTTACTCTGCTTATTTGTTTTGCACTGTATTACATCCTGGTCAGCCGGGAGTTACAGCATGTGACTGCGCAGCAGGAAACCGTTATTTTTAACAGTGCCGATCATATTAACCGGGAGTTGGGTGATATTGCCCGCGCGGTTCGTCTCATTGCTCAGGATGATTATTTTAATCAGGCGTTATCCGTTGATGATGACATTAAACAGTCGTTGCTGAACAACCGCTTTAAAGATTTCAGTCTGGGTCTGGGCAATGTTATGCAGATACGCTGGCTGGACCAGTCTGGCCTGGAAATCGTCCGGGTCGATTATCATAAGAAAAAACATCAGGCTGTACAGGTACCGGCTGATAAGCTTCAGGATAAATCCGACCGCTACTATTTTCAGGAAGGGATGGCGGTATCAGAAGGCGAAGTTTACCTGTCAGATATTGATCTTAATGTCGAATATGGCGAAATCGTTAAGCCGATACAGCCTACGATACGGGCAAGTTTGCGCACCGGGCAGGGTGATGGCCTGCATCCGGGGTTGTTGATTATTAATTATGATCTGTCACCGTTATTTAAAAAGCTGTCCGCTATGTCCGCAGAATACGCAGACCTGCAGGTTATTGATCAGTATTCCTATTGGTTGCTGAATCCGGATAAAAGCAAAGAGTGGGGCAGAGATCAGGGTCAGCTTGCGCTTAATGTAGCCAGTGAAAGGCCAAAGCTTTGGCGGCAGCTGCAACAGGACACCATACGCGGCATGTATCTGGATGGCCAGCTGCTCAGCGCTCACCATGTCGTTCTGAATAAAGATAATGCCAGCAGTCACAAAGTGCTGACAGTTCTGGCATTCGCACCGCAGAGCACTGTGACCGCTATTTTTCTGCAAGTATTCTGGCCGGTGGGCATGTTATTTCTATTGCTGTCGGTGGCCGGCTTTTATCTGGTGATTTATGAACTGCGTAACCAGAAAATCCGTTATCAGCTGATGGACAGTCTGCTGCATGAGAAAAATGAGCTTGAAGACGCCTGTACGCGTCTGGAAACCAGCATGAAAGAACAGCAGGTGATGCAGGATGAGTTAGTCGAAACCCGTAAGCTGTCCGCTCTGGGAATGATGGTCGCGGGGGTTGCCCATGAACTGAATACGCCGCTGGGAGGCGCTTTAATGATGACCTCCGGGCTGACGGATGCCTGTGCTGAGCTGAAGCAGTCTGTGCAAAGCGGGTTGACCCGCTCAGCGCTGGAGCAATATCTGCAGCGAACCGATGATGGCCTGGAACTGCTCACCACCAATCTGCAGCAGGCGAAGTCACGGATCGTGAGCTTTAAACGGCTGGCTATTGATCGGTTCAGTGAAGAGGCCGTGTCCTTCACCCTAAGGCAGGTGATTGATGATCTGATGACATCCATGCGCCCGATACTGAAAGAAGCCAGAGTCAGTGTTGATGTCTCCCTGAACTGTGAAGCCGGCTTTGAAATGTACAGTTACCCGGGTGTTATTTCTCAGGTTGTTCAGAATCTGATGATGAACTCCGTAAACCATGCGTTTGATGAAAAAGGCGGGGAAATACGTTTTTATGCCGAATGCCATGATGGCACAACGCTTGTTATTCATTACTCCGACGATGGCAAGGGCATACCGGAATCGATGCGTACAACCCTGTTTGATCCTTTTGTAACCACCGGACGGGGGTCCGGATCAACCGGGCTCGGTCTGCATCTGGTACAGCAGTGGGTCAGCCGGATGCTGCAGGGCAGTATCCGGATTGAACCGACAGAATCCGGACGCGGGCTGGGGTTCTGCATCCGAATTCCGGTACGCATCCGGGCGGATGACTGACGCCGCTTTTTTGTGCTTTAAACCCGCCGTATTTTAAGTGCCCGTCCTTTGATTTTACTTTTCTGCATATGCGCCAGCGCCTGACGCGCAACCGGACGCCGGACGGCGACATAGGCGACAAAATCCAGCACATCAATTTTGCCGACATCCTGCCCCTGAATACCGCCATTGGAGGTTAACGCTCCGAGAATATCGCCCGGACGCAGTTTATTTTTACGGCCACCGGCGATGCACAGGCTGACAAACTCTGGTTTGCTGACCTCGGCAATGGCGGGCGTCAGCTCGGCATAGGCGGTTATTTCAGCGGTCATATTCTGCTGGCCGCGGATGGCATCCTGCTTATATTGTTCTTTTTCGGTAGTCAGGCTGACGGCCAGTCCCTGTTTGCCGGCACGACCGGTACGGCCAATACGGTGAACGTAAACTTCCGGATCGCGCGGCAGGTCATAATTAATGACCGCCGGCAGGTCATCAACATCCAGACCGCGGGCGGCAACATCCGTGGCGACCAGAAAACTGGAACTGCCCTGGCGGAACTGAATATACACCTGGTCACGGTCGCGTTGTTCGAGGTCGCCGTGCAGACCCCGGGCGACGTATCCGGCATCACGCAGTTGCTGTGTCACTTCATTCACGGATTGTTTGGTGTTACAGAAAATGACGCCCTGCTGAATGCCGAACTGACTGATGGCTTTCAGTAAGGCCTGTTCTTTTTCTGCCCGCTGGCAGAGAATCCAGTGTTGCTCAATACTGGTTCCGGAATGCAGGCTCTCCACCCGGATTTCGGCCGGGTTATGCTGCAACCGGCCACTGAGCTGCGCAATATTATCGGGGTAGGTGGCAGAGAACAGCAGAGTCTGGCGCTGCTGCGGTGTGTGATCGGCAATATGGTGAATATCCTCACTGAAGCCCATATCCAGCATGCGGTCGGCTTCGTCCAGGACCAGGGTTTTCAGCTGGCTGATATCCAGTGTTTTTTTACGCAGATGATCTTTAATGCGGCCCGGGGTACCCACCACCACATGGGCGCCGTGTTCAAGAGAACCAATCTGAGGACCAATGGATACACCGCCTGACAGCACCACAATTTTTATATTGGCCTGAAAGCGTGCCAGTTTTCTCAGTTCTGTCGCCACCTGGGTCGCCAGCTCCCGCGTCGGACACAGTACCAGACCCTGAACACCAAAAAATCTCGGGTTGAGATTCTGCAGCAGGGGAATTCCAAAGGCGGCGGTTTTACCGCTGCCGGTTCTGGCCTGGGCCAGTAGATCTTTCCCGTCCATCGCAGCCGGTAATGCCTGCTGCTGTACCTGAGTCATGCGGGTAAAACCCATATCCTGCAGGTTTTTCAATTGTGCCGGGTGAATGCCTTTGACAGCAGAAAATCCGGAATCAGTCATGTTTGCGCACCAGCATCACACCGGTTTCGATGTGATCCGTATAAGGAAATTGATCGAACAGGGCAAAGCGCCTGATGGTGTGAGTCTGACACAGAGTGAGCAGATTATCGTGCAGGGTGTCCGGGTTACAGGACACATAAATAATATTGTCGTAGTCCTGCACCTGTTTGACCGACTCTTCATCCAGTCCGGCCCGTGGCGGATCAACCAGCACGGTACGGAAATTATAGCTGCTCAGGTCGACGTTCTGCAGGCGTGTAAACTGACGCTCGCCGCGCAGTGCCTGCACAAATTCTTCACTGGATAAGCGGGCAATAATCAGGTTATCCAGTGCGTTGTCTTTAATATTAATCTGGGCCGCATTGACCGAGGTTTTGGAAATCTCAGTGGCCAGTACGTGCTCAAAGCGGTCTGCCAGGGCGACTGAAAAATTGCCGTTACCGCAGTAAAGTTCCAGCAGGTCTGCTTTGCCCTGTGTGGCGGCAATATCATCTGCGGCCGCCCGCGCCCAGCTCAGCATCTGCTGATTCATATCGCCATTGGGCTGAGTGAATCCGCCCTCTGTCTGACGGTAATGGAAGGCCCGGCCATCGACCTGCAGGGTCTCATTAACCCAGTCCCGCTGGAGTACGATTTTTTGTTTGCGCGAACGTCCGATCAGCGGGTAGCCCAGTGTTTTCTGCAGGGCTTCGGCTTCTGCCTGCCAGGCCTCGTCCAGACGTTTGTGATAAATCAGCGTAATCAGCGCGTCGCCACTGAGCGTGGTGAGAAACTCAACCTGAAACAGCTTACGGCGCAACAGCTCATTATCCTGAATCAGGTCCAGCAGCTGCTGCATCAGTTGGTTGATAAGTTTTGACGCGATAGGAAAGTCGCGTACTTCGTACACGGTTTTTTTATCACCCGGGGCGAACATGGCGTAAAAACAGCGGTCGCCCTGATGCCAGAGGCGGAATTCTGCACGCAGGCGGAAATGTTGCGGCTGGCTGGCATGGACCTGCAGTTCAGGCGGGCTGAACTGTGCAAAACGCTGGCTGAGATACTCTGCTTTCTGCTGCAGCAACCCGTCATAGCTGGCAGGGTCCACCTGATGCTGGTAAACCGCCGGCGCGGCGTTTCCGCTGTCGTCGGCAGAGCCGGTGCGGGAAGATGTCGGAGCGGGGGTTGGTGATGGCGCCGGGCTGGCGTCAGAATCTGGCGTGTGCGGCATTCAGGCACCTGTGCTGAGTGTTGCAGAAGGGCGGCCATTATACGGATTGACCGGGCGGATGCACGCTGATAAGTACAGAAATACAGGCTAATCCCTTACGGACTTCATGGGGTCACAGGGCCTGGTTTTGGGTACCATAGAGCACTGACATGACATGGAATCGAAGGAGACGCGTATGAAATCGTTACTGGCAGCCGCCCTGATGGTATTCACTCTGGCAGCTTCAGCACTCCCCACCCAGGAATCTGTGGTGTACACAGTCAATGGCGAAACTTACGAAGGTGCCTGGTATCAGGTGGCGCCCGGGCGGCCTACGGTGCTGCTGGCGCACGACTGGGATGGCCTGACAGACTATGAAATTCAGCGCGCTCTGATGCTTAATAAACTCGGCTACAACGTTTTTGCGGTGGATCTGTTTGGCCAGGGCATCCGGCCTGAAAAGGTTGAAGACAAGCGCCAGCACACCGGCGCCCTGTATAAAGACCGGGAAAAGCTGCGCGCGTTAATGCAGGGTGGGCTGGAACAGGCCATCGCTAACGGAGCCGATCCTGCCTCAGTGGTGGTGATGGGCTACTGTTTTGGCGGTGCGGCTGTACTGGAAGCCGCCCGTGCCGGTATGCCGGCGCAGGGCTTTGTCACCTTCCACGGCGGTTTACAGACACCGGCAGGACAGGATTACAGTCAGGTCAGCGCGCCGTTACTGATTATGCACGGCACGGCGGATACCGCCATTACCATGGCGGATTTTGCTGATCTGGCCAGCCGTCTGGAAAAGGCCGGCGTGGCGCACGAAATGATTACCTACGGCGGGGCGCAGCATGCCTTTACCGTCTTTGGCGGTGGCCGCTACCACAAAGAAGCGGATCTGAAATCCTGGGCACGTTTTCAGCAGTTTCTGCAAGCAGTCACGGTTCTGTAACCGGGCTGCTTAAGAGTTAACAACAATGGAACCAAACCATGAGTGATGTACTGGAAGAATTACTGGATCTGCTGGCACTGGAACCGATCGGTGTTAACCGTTTCCGCGGCCAGAGCCAGGATCTGGGTTTCCGTAATCTGTTTGGCGGTCAGGTGCTGGGACAGAGTCTGTCAGCAGCGCTGCAGACCCTGACCAGCGGTGAATGGGCGCCGCACTCTTTGCACGCTTATTTTCTGCGGCCGGGGACAGTGCAGGACAGTGTTGAGTTTGAAGTCGACATCGTCCGTGACGGCCGCTCCTTCTGTACCCGCCGGGTTACGGCCAGTCAGAAGGGCAAAGCCATACTGATGATGATGTGCTCGTTTCAGCACCCGGAAGACGGCTTCGAGCATATGGACCCGATGCCGGATGTTAAAGGGCCGGAAGGCATTCCGTCACAGCTGGCGCTGGCACGTAAATTCCGTGATTACTTTCCGGAGCGGGTACGCGATATTTATACCGCCGACAAACCCATTGAAATGCGCGTGCTTGATCCGGTGAATATCTTTGCTCCGCAGAAAGCCGAGCCGGTGAAATACGCCTGGATGAAAGCCGATGCTGCCATGCCGGATAACCCGGAACAGCATGCCACTATGCTGGCGTATGCCACGGATTTTAATCTGATCACCACGGCGCTGCATCCCCACGCAGTATCCGTCGGACAAAAGGATATGCAGGTTGCCAGTCTTGATCATGCCATCTGGTTTCACCGTCCGTTCCGTATGGATGAATGGCTGTTGTACGCCATCGACAGTCCCAATGCGTCGGGCGGCCGCGGACTGTGCCGCGGGAAAATTTATAACGGGCAGGGTGAGTTAGTGGCGTCTGTGGCTCAGGAAGGGCTGATACGTAAAAAATCCTGACGCCAGTGGCGGTCAGCGGATATAACAATAAAAGAGAGAAATGTTTTCTGTGGTTCAGTTACTGCGTAATCTTGGTTTACTCGCCCGGCGGCCCTGGCGCCACCGCCGGCCGGTGTTGTCACCTTTTTATTATCGTCTGCGGGTCATGCCCTGGGACTGCGATCTCAATCTGCACCTGACCAATACCCGTTATCCGGCCTGGCTGGATCTCGCGCGCACGGATTTTTTTCTGCGCACCGGTACCATGCCGTTGTTTATTAAAGCAGGCTGGCGGTCTGTACTGGCCAGCCAGACGCTGACCTTTATCCGTGAAATTAAACCTCTGGCGCAGGTGGATATCGAGAGCCGGGTGCTGCACTGGGATAAAAAATATTTTTATATGGAGCACAGATTTCTGGTGCAGGGTGAGCTGCATGCCAGCTGCCTGGCGCGCATAGCTGTGTTAAAAAAGGGCAGGCTGCAGTCTCTGGGAAATATGATGCAGGCCGTGGCACGCTGGCATAATGAACAGGCCGGTGAGCTTGAATCGCCGCAGGCACCACAGGAAGTGGTGGCTAAAATAGCGTTACTGAGCGCGAAAAAAGAAGCGGCACAAAACCGTTTGCTGTCATAGCATTGCCTGTTTAACAGGCCGCTCTTAACAGGCCGTTAAAGAATAAAATCTTTTATGCGGATACCAAAGCGCAGCGGATCAACCGCCTTGACCACTTCATCCTGTACGCCCGGGCGCGACAGATCGATGGTTTCAATCGGGACATATTGCTTCAGACGGTTGCTGTAAATGACTTTAATAATGGGCATACGCTGATCTTTTTCGGCGCCGTCCATGACAATACCAAGACGCTGACTTTTCAGCTCCACCAGTGATCCTACCGGAAAAATACCCATCGAGCGGATAAACCTGTGCACCAGGGCTTTATCCAGATGCGTGCCGCTCCATTCAAGCAACTTCTTCAGCGCGGCCGTGGGCGGTATCCCTTTGTGATAAACACGGTCCGCGGTAATAGCGTCGTAGACATCGGCGATAGCGCACATCTTGCCTTCGCGGCATATATCACAATCGTGCAGGCCATCCGGATAGCCGGAACCGTCAATCCGTTCATGGTGCTGGGCAGCAACATTGATGGTCAGCTGGCTGATGCCGGGGGATTTTTTCAGCAGGTCGCGGCTGAATACCACATGGTTTTTAATCACGGCGAATTCATCGTCAGTGAGCTTACCGGGTTTATGCAGAATGGCATCCGGAATCATCACTTTGCCAATGTCATGCAGCATGGCGCCGACGATCGCATCCTGCATGGTGGTGCGGTCTATATTCAGGCTTTTGGCAAAAATACCCATCAGCACCGCCAGATTGATGGAGTGTTCCAGCAGGTAATTATCTTTGTCGCGGATACGTCCCAGACAGGCAAGGGCGTTATGATTTCTCAGTACTGAGTCCACCATGCCATCGGCGATCTGGTCGAAGGGTTCGATATCAATGGCTCTGCCCAGTTTTACGTTGTGCAGAACATTATTCACCATATTCTGCGCTTCGGTGTGCACTGTATGCGCGCGCTGCAGTTCCTCTTCGACACTGACGCGGGCACTGTTATCGGCCGGCATTTCAGCGGCTTTGTCCAGTGCCTGCTGGTTATGATGATCAACTTCCTGTGCTGTCAGTCCTTCCGTCTGAGCGCCGTCACCGCGCTCAGTATCAATGTAGACCTCAGTGATTCCCCGGCGGCGGATTTCGGCAATGGTGTTGTCGTCGGGAATACGTCCTTCCCGGTTGTACTGGTGGTGCGGAATCCAGTCGCAGTTAAGGTCGGAGACATACATACCAGGGCGCAGCTGGTTAACCGAAATCTTTTTGATCATGGAAAGGCAACAGTTCCTGTGGGCGTCCTTAGCCGTTAAGTATAGACGTCCTGTCGGGAATGGTACTTTCTGCCGGGTAACGGCGGCTCTGTCATGTTTTTAAAAGCTTACTTATGAGGCAGAACCTGCGGGTGTGTCTTTCGTCTTCCGTTGTAACGCTTGCATCGTCTGTATCACCGCCTTGTTCTGCAGCGTCCGAAGCCTCTGCGTCGTCAGTCCCGGTGGTGTCAGAAGCGCTGCTGTTTTGCCCGTCTGGTAATGATTCTTCTGCTGACTCTGCGGCTAATAATCCGGCGGCGGCAGAAAAATCAAAGCCAACATCATCGCTTAAGGCATCCGGGTCCGGGCGGATACCACAGCTGCTGCCGGTAACGGGTAAGGTACCCGAGCCACCCCGTGTCCGGCCCGGATGATCAGCCATCGTCCCGGTTCCTATGTGTTGCCACTGGCAGTGATACCTGCGGCAACTGTAATGGCGACATCATCAGCATGGGATTAATGCGGGCGTTATTGAGGCTTACGGTCCAGTGCAGATGAGGCCCGGTTGCCCGGCCGGTGGCGCCGACAATGCCCAGACGATCACCGGCGCTGATGGTTTCGCCCTGGGTAACCTCGATCGCATCCATGTGGCAGAACATGCTGATCAGTCCCTGACCGTGGTCGATAAAGACGCTGTTACCGTTAAAAAAGAAATCACCGGTCAACACCACAGTGCCATCTGCCGGCGCCAGAATCGGCGTGCCCCGCGGGGCTGCGATGTCGAGACCACTGTGTGGATTACGTTGCTCTCCATTAAAGAAGCGTTTCAGTCCGAAAGCACTGGACAGCGGTCCCTGAACCGGCCAGGCCATAGGATGCCAGGGGCGGGCCGGCGTAAAGCTTTTATAGACTTTGCCCATTTCAGCAAATTCACCGTAGATACGGTCCAGCTGTTTCTGATCCGGATTAACATGCTTTCTTTTAACCGTCAGGTGCTGCTCCGGGTAAGCTTTGTCATGCACAGTGAAGGAGACACTGCGGTCGCCAATCTGCACGCTGGCTTTGCCGGGTTTCTGTTTTAACGGAATACCGACCACCGCCAGCCAGGGTTGCTGTTTGTCCGCGCGGATCACCATCACCGGCTGACCGGCAAAGGTGACGGCAGGGCGCTGGTCTGAGTAGCCGGCGTCAATCAGTGCCACACCACCGGGTACCGTATGGGGGAGCGGCAGTTCAGACACGCTGCCGGTGACTGCAGCGTGCAGTGAAGTGGCGATCAGGAGTGATACTAAAAATGTGATAACGCTCTGCATGCGAGCCCTCATTGGTCTGTTACTTCCTGCACTCAATTTTGTGGGTCGTCACCACTGGCAGTGACGACGGATTCTATCCAGCCCTGCTGCAGGCGATGTTTCAGTGTATCGCCGGTTGCGACCATCTGGTGTTGATTCACCACTGAGCCATCACTGAGCGTAGTAATAGAATATCCGCGGCTTAATACATTCAACGGACTCAGGCTGTCTAACAGTTTAGTCTGTGATGCGAGCTGATGTCTGGCCTGGTCCAGTTGCCGGCGAATATTAGTGGTCAGTTGTTTTTCCATTAACTGCAGCAGCTGGCGCTGTTCTTTTAAACGTCGTTCCGGATGTTGATTGGCGAGATTTTTCTGCAGATTCTGCAGCCGCTCTGCGCGTCTCTTCTGCTGGCCCTGCCAGGCACGTTGCAGACGCATCTCAAGTTGATCTGTCTGCTGCGCCAACTGTTGCAGTCCACGTTCCGGGGCCCGCAGACGCTGGCTAAGATGGTTCAGTGATTGCCGGCGCTGCTGGTGCGCGCGGTAAAAACCCTGCAGCAGACGCTGACGCAGCTGCGTGAGGTGCTGCAGTTGCTGGCCCTGATCCGGACTGAGTAATTCGGCGGCGGCCGACGGGGTCGGGGCGCGCACATCGGCGACGAAATCGGCAATGGTAAAGTCCACTTCGTGACCCACCGCGCTGACTACAGGAATACGGGAGGCGAAGATAGCGCTGGCGACGGCTTCTTCGTTAAAGCACCACAGATCTTCCAGCGAACCACCGCCGCGGCCAACAATCAGAACATCGACCCGGTTATCACGGTTTGCCCGTTCGATGGCGGCGACAATCTGGGCAGTGGCTTCTTTGCCCTGCACTGCGGTGGGGTAGAGATCAATCTCTATGGCCGGGCTGCGGCGTCTGAACACAGTGATAATATCGTGCACTGCAGCGCCGGTGGGGGAGGTGATGACGCCCACCCGGTTAACCGCCGGCAGCGGCTTTTTGTATTCTTCATTAAACCAGCCGGCCGCTGCCAGACGTTCTTTCAGTTGCTGGAAGGCCAGCAGCAGCGCGCCTTCGCCAGCCGGTTTCATGGTATCCACAATCAGCTGATAGTCACCGCGGTTTTCGTACAGGCTGACCTTACCGCGCAGTTCAATTTTATCGCCTTCTTTGGGCTGAAATTTGAGCATGGCGGCCCGGGAGCGGAACATGGCACAGCGAACCTGTGCACGGTCATCTTTCAGAGTGAAGTACCAGTGACCGGAAGAGGGGCGCGACAGGCTGGATATTTCGCCTTCCACACGGATGCTGGCAAAGGATATTTCCAGCAATTGTTTGGCCCGCTGATTCAGCTGGCTGACGGTAAATAGATCGGAATTCTGCACGCTGATAAGAACATCGGATTAGACAAGCCGACAGGGTGCCACGCTCTGGCCCGGTTGGCCAGTCTCGCTGCCGTGCCGAGCCGCCGCTGTCTGAATGAAGAGCCGTTGAAGCATCATCCGCTCAGCGGATGAATACCGGCAGTTGTGACAGTGGTCTTACCATTGTGTTGGGGCGCCCCCGGATGTGGTTCTCAGGGGTAGTTGATGTTCTCTGAAAAATCCAGTTTATAACGCTCTGACCCGGCGCAAAGTTTTTGATTTAACTCACTTTTCGGAAAAAAAGTAATCAGTGTTGAGAGTGTCGTCACACTCACCCGGATAAATATTAATCCGGAAGAAAAGGATGATGGACAGCGCCGGACAGAGACGCTAATGTTACTGGCTTCAGCGAACGCTGAAAACGAATACATATGGCTTAGAAAAGGAAAAGTCCATGAAAAAATTTATTGCAGGTGCAATTCTGGTTTCTTCTTCAGCACTGTCTTTCGCAGGTAACGACCTGGCCGGTTGTGGTCTGGGTACTGCTGTTGTGTTCCCGGATGCAAACGAGTGGCACGAGCACGTACTGGCTGCGACTACCAACGGTACTTCCGGTAACCAGACTTTCGGTATGACTTCCGGTACTCTGGGCTGTGAAGATGCTAACGGCCCTCTGGCCAGCGCCCAGAAATTTATGGATGACAACATGGATCAGCTGGCTGCAGACTCTGCACGCGGTCAAGGTGAAACCCTGGCAGCTCTGGCTGAAGTTATCGGTATCGAAGCTCAGGATTCTGCAGCATTCAATGCAACTATGCAGTCTAACTTCGACAGCATGTTCAGCGCTGAAGCGACTTCCGCAAGCGCTTATGAAGCTATGAAGTCTGCTATGGCTTCTGATGCTGACCTGCAGAAGTACCTGGGTTAATATCCGGCCTGAAGCAGTAAAAAGCGCGCTTTATAGCGCGCTTTTTTTTGGTTAACCATAAATCCGGGAGTAATAATTAATGCGCTGGTCAGGGATACTGGGGCTGCTGTTTTTAAATATCGGCCTGAGCCAGGTACACGCAGACGACAGGCGACAGGAAAACGTTGGCAGTGATTCAGCAAACATTGTCAGTGAAAACACATTAAAGAATCTGGCCTCGCAAAAACAATGGGCCGACCTGCTGCATTATCGTGAACATCCATTCACTTTCCGTTATATAAGTCAGAACGATAGTCCCGATTTTTTTCTCGCCGATAACGGTAAAGAAAATCTGCTGGCGGAACTGAAAGCCGATCTTTCCGCTTTTTTACAGCGTGGACAAAAACCGGACAAATCTGCTCAGTGTCGTTTCCCGGCCCGTTATCACTGGTTAAAAAAACAACTGCCGGCGCTGTCTTTTATTGATCAGCCATGTCCTGAATTTGACGATTGGTATCAGGAACTCGATGCTCATTCTCTGACGCTTATATTTCCCGCGTCGCATATTAATTCACCTTCTTCTATGTATGGCCATACGCTGGTGCGGCTTGACCGGGAAGATGAAAACAGCAGTAAGCTGTTGTCCTTTGCAGTGAATTTTGCCGCCAATGCAGACCCTGCTGATAATGAACTCAAATTTAGTTACAAAGGGCTGACCGGCGGTTATCCCGGCGTGGTTTCTGTGATGCCGTATTACGTCAAAACCAACGAATACCAGCACATGGAATATCGTGATATCTGGGAGTACCGGCTTAACATGACGCCGGACGAAGTGGCCCAGTTTGTACGTCATATATGGGAAAACCAGGACACCTATTACGATTATTTTTTCTTCGATGAAAACTGCTCTTACCGGATCATTGCCTTACTGGATGCCAGCTCTGAACGTATAGAACTGGCCGATGCTTTTAAATACAAAGCGGTGCCGGTGGATACCATCCGGGCGCTGGAACAGAGTCAGCTGGTAGAAAAAGCCGAATACCGCCCCTCGGCGGCGACCGAACTGGAAAATAAAAGTGCCCAGTCATCGCCGCAGGTACTGGCGCTGTCACGGGCACTGGTCGAAGGTGATGATGACATTGAAGACGCTATTCAACCTCTGAGTCCACAGCAGCAGGTGCGTACGCTGGATCTTGCTTACGCTTATGCCCGTTATCTGTCCGTGAAGAAAAAACAGGCGAATCCGGTATTGCGCAAACGCACGCTGGCGATTCTTTCTGCCCGCGCCAAGCGTAAACAATCCGCTGGTTTTGAGCCCGTTGCTGTGCCGCAATGGCGTGATGATGAAGGCCACCTGACCATGCGCGCGGCCGTCCGTGGTGGCATGATCCGTCAGAATGAAGAGCAGACCGGGTTTGCCGAACTGCGGCTGCGCATGGCTTACCACGATATTCTCGACCCGGTGAAAGGCTTTGTCCCCGGCGCTCAGATTCAGATGGGGCAGTTTGATCTGCGAGGCTGGGATGACGGTGACGTTAAGTTGCAGCAGGCGCTGATTGTGGATGTATTGTCGCTCAGTCATGTGACGTATTTTCAGAGCCCGCTGGCCTGGGGCGTCAGCTTTGGTTTCGAGCGTTTTAACTATCAGGATGCAGAGCTCTATACCTACCTGAAAGTGGCGTTTGGTAAAGCCTGGCTGAATACCGCCGGCCGTTTTTACGCCATGGGAGAAGTGCAGGCGCTTGCCGATAATCAGTTCCGCGACGGTTATCAGCTCAGTGCCGGCCCGAGGGTGGGCTGGTTGTGGCAGTCGGAATTCTGGCAGGCTCAGGTGGAAGGCAGCTGGCAGGGCATTAACTCGGGCGATGACACGGAACGTACCGAATTACGTGCCAGTCTGGGGTACAGCCTGAGTGCTAACCGTCAGCTGCGTTTTAATGCTGAACGCCAGCTGTTCAGCCTCGACGATGCGGATGCCGCCGTGAATCAGCTCAGCGCAGAATTCAAATGGTATTTCTGACGTGGATAGGATGAGGTGGCAGAGCCTGTGTGGCATATAAGCAACAGATCGGGTCTGGTGATGATCATGGTGCTGGCCCTGAGCGGCTGCACCAGTACCACTGCCTTCTTTTTTTATCCGCAGACGGTGTGGATATCGACACCGGCGGATTTCCACCTGCAATATCAGGACGTCATGCTGGAAGCCCACGATGGTACTGCGCTGCACAGTTGGTGGATTCCGGCTCAGGGGGAAGTGCCTGACAGCGATACGATGGTGCTGTATCTGCATGGCAATGCCGAAAACATCAGCAGTCACAGTCGCAGTGTTTACTGGCTGGCCGCCAATGGCGTCAGCCTGCTGGCACTGGATTACCGCGGCTTCGGAGCCTCGGAAGGCAGTGCGGTAATGCCCTCGGTGTTACAGGATATTGAAGCCGCTGCCGCCTGGCTCCGGCAGAAGTATCCGGATAAGCGGCTGGTGGTGTTAGGGCAGAGCATCGGCGCGGCGCTGGCCATTGACTTTACCGCCGCCGCCCAGGACCGCTATCGCATTGCGGCACTCTTTACCGAGGCACCGTTTCTCGGTTTTCCCGCCGTCGCCCGGGCAGCGCTCAGTGACAATCTGCTGGGCTGGCTGGTATGGCCGTTTACCGTGCTGGTACCTTCCCGCTGGGACCCGCAGAACGTCGTCGGGGATATCCATATTCCGGTGATGATTATGAGCAGTCCTGACGATGACGTTGTGCCATACCAACATGGTCAGAAACTCTATGAAATTCTGACCCAACGGTCAGGTTCTGAGCCTGCCTGTTGGGTGGAAAGTCATGGGCCGCATATCGCATCCTTTACGGATGAGGCATTGCGCCAGAAAGCACTGCAATTCATTCTTTCAGGACGCTGTCCGCCGTTTACCGTGCCCTGAGCTTTCGCTATAATGCACCGCCTTTTCCACCTCCTCGTTCTGGAAGGCTCTCTATGTTGCGAATCGCTCAGGAAGCACTCACATTTGATGACGTGCTGCTGGTTCCCGGTTATTCCGAAGTTCTCCCCAATCAGGTCTCCCTGAAAACCCGTCTGACCCGTGGTATCGAGCTGAACATTCCGCTGATTTCAGCGGCGATGGATACCGTTACCGAAGGGCGTCTGGCCATTGCGCTGGCGCAGGAAGGCGGTCTCGGGATTATTCATAAGAACCTGTCCACCGAAGAGCAGGCCGCCCAGGTTCGCAAGGTTAAGAAATTTGAAAGCGGTGTGGTGAAAGATCCCTTCACCATTCCCAGCACCACCACCATTTGTGAACTGCTGGCGCTCACTGAACAGCACAATATTTCCGGTATGCCGGTGGTCGACGGCGATTCACTGGTGGGCATCGTTACCAACCGTGACGTCCGCTTCGAAAAAGACCAGAACCGCACCGTAGCGGAAGTCATGACGCCCAAAGAAAAGCTGGTCACTGTGCCGGAAGGCACCGACAAGCAGACCGTACAGGATCTGCTGCAGGCGCACCGCATTGAAAAAATTCTGGTGGTGAACAGCGAAGGCAAACTGGCCGGTCTGATGACGGTTCAGGACATCGATAAAGCCCGTACCTACCCGAACGCCGCCAAAGACGATCAGGGTCGTCTGCGGGTCGGTGCTGCCGTGGGTACCGGTGCCGGAACGGAAGAGCGCGTTGATGCGCTGGTGAAAGCGGGCGTCGATGTCATTGTCGTGGACACTGCTCACGGTCATACGTCGAACCCGGGCGGTACCGGTGTGATTGACCGCGTGCGTTGGGTAAAACAGAACTACCCGGATGTGCAGGTGATTGGTGGTAATATCGCCACCGCCGACGCCGCCATCGCGCTGGCCGAAGCCGGCGCTGACGGTGTGAAAGTGGGCATTGGCCCGGGTTCCATCTGTACAACCCGTATCGTCGCCGGTGTGGGTGTGCCGCAGATTTCAGCGGTCGCCAACGTGGCAGAAGCCATGGACAAATACGGTATTCCGGTAATCGCCGACGGTGGTGTGCGTTTCTCCGGCGATATTTCCAAAGCTCTGGTGGCCGGTGCCAGTGTGATTATGGTTGGCTCTATGCTGGCCGGTACCGATGAATCACCGGGTGAAGTCGAACTCTTCCAGGGGCGGGCGTATAAAGCCTACCGTGGCATGGGTTCACTGGGTGCCATGGGGCAGGATCAGGGTTCCTCTGACCGTTACTTCCAGGATAAAAAAGGCGGCGTTGATAAGCTGGTACCGGAAGGCATCGAAGGCCGTATCGCCGTCAAAGGTCCGCTGGCCAATATCGTGCATCAGCTGATGGGCGGTGTACGCGCCTCCATGGGCTACACAGGCTGCGCAACCATTGACGAGATGCGTACCAAACCTGAGTTTGTGCGCATTACCAATGCCGGTATGAAAGAATCGCACGTACACGACGTGCAGATTACCAAAGAAGCGCCCAACTACCGGTTGGGCTGATCCGGACGACCGCGCCGGTTGACTATCAGGGCCTCTGTCTGAGGAGGCCATAAGTTTGGGGATGCACTGCATCCCCGCTTACTTTTTCAGGAATTAAAACAATATGTCTCAAGACATTCATGCACAACGTATTCTGATTCTGGACTTTGGCTCTCAGTACACTCAGCTGATTGCCCGCCGTGTACGTGAAATCGGCGTTTTTTCAGAAATCCGCGCCTGGGATATGGACGAGGCCGAGATCCGTGACTACAACCCCAGCGGTATTATTCTCGCCGGTGGTCCGGAATCCGTCACCGAAGCCAACTCACCGCGCGCACCACAGATTGTGTTTGAAATGGGCCTGCCGGTACTGGGTATCTGTTACGGCATGCAAACCATGGCCGAACAGCTGGGCGGCAGCGTTCAGGGGTCCGATATCCGCGAATTCGGTTATGCCCAGATTCAGGTAGAAGGCGATAGCGCGTTATTCAAAGATATTAAAGACCATGTCGATACCGACAGCGGCAAAGATCTGCTGGACGTATGGATGAGCCATGGCGATAAAGTATCCGCCATGCCAGCGGGTTTTGAACTGATGGCATCCACCACCAGTTGCCCGATTGCCGGTATGTACAATGCGGATAAAAACTTCTTTGGCGTACAGTTCCACCCGGAAGTAACCCACACCCTGCAGGGCAAACGCATTCTTGAGCATTTTGTGCTGAGCATCTGTAACTGTGATGCGCTGTGGACGCCCGCCAAAATTATTGAAGACCAGATTGAAAAAGTCCGCGAACAGGTGGGCTCACAGAAAGTTCTGCTGGGATTATCCGGCGGTGTGGATTCCTCTGTGGTGGCCGCGCTCCTGCATAAAGCCATTGGTGACCAGCTGACCTGTGTATTCGTTGATAACGGCCTGCTGCGTAAAAACGAAGGCGATATGGTGATGGACATGTTCGCTAAGAACATGGGCGTAAAAGTCATCCGTTCTGATTCCGAAGACTTGTTCCTGGGCAAACTGCAAGGTATTGCTGATCCGGAAGCCAAACGTAAAGTCATCGGCAATACCTTTATCGATGTGTTCGACGAAGAAGCCGGTAAGTTAAAAGACGTTCCTTTCCTCGCTCAGGGCACTATTTACCCGGATGTGATCGAATCCGCCGCGTCCAAAACCGGTAAAGCGCATGTGATTAAATCTCACCACAATGTGGGTGGTCTGCCGGAAGACATGAAAATGGAGCTGGTTGAACCACTGCGTGAACTCTTTAAAGACGAAGTGCGTAAAATCGGTCTGGAACTCGGCCTGCCATACGACATGGTTTACCGTCACCCATTCCCGGGCCCGGGTTTAGGTGTCCGTATTCTGGGTGAAGTGAAAAAAGAATACGCCGATATTCTGCGTGAAGCCGACGCCATCTTTATCGAAGAACTGCACAATTTCGACTGGTACCACAAAACCTCACAGGCTTTTGCCGTCTTTGTACCGCAGAAATCTGTGGGTGTAGTAGGGGATCAGCGTCGGTATGAATGGGTCATTGCACTGCGCGCCGTCGAAACCATCGACTTTATGACCGCACGCTGGGCACACCTGCCATACGAGCTGCTGGAAAAAGTCTCCAACCGTATTATCAACGAGATCGAACACGTATCCCGTGTGACGTACGACGTATCCAGTAAGCCGCCAGCGACGATTGAGTGGGAATAAATTTGTCGTATTGAGATAGATTTATTCCTTTCGGCGACAAAACGTCAGGACAGGCGTTTTCGGCAAACTTCAGTTTAGCCACAGGCTTGCAGGGCATGGACGACCTGAGTCAATGGGAATGATCTGATTCAGGTACTGATAGACTTCAACTAATAGTAAAGATTATCTGACCCATTGATTTCAATGGGTTTTCTTTTTAGGGAGAGGCGCAGCCAGATACCCAGGTAATAAGGAATGTCTTTAGAAGAGAGCTGTTAGCACCTGATAACAGTTCTAAAAAAGGGAGTTTAATGATGGTTGATATCAACGTACCCGTCGAACGAAAATTTTCGCAGATTACTCGCAATAAAAATGGCGAATACGATGATACCTGGCTTAAAGCATACCGGGGGCTAAAAAAGTCAAAAACCTGGACTGATTTAGACGCTGAATACCGAGTAATTCTGCTGGCTGATGCTGGGGCTGGGAAAACTTATGAAGCCTTAAGTAGAGCCCAAAAGGGTGATAAAGAAGGGCGATCCAGTTTTTTCATCCGTATTGAAGATATCGATGCAGATTTTGATGAAGCATTTGAAGTTGGTACATCAGAACAGTTTGAAGAATGGCTTGCCTCCGTTGATGAAGCCTGGTTTTTCTTGGATTCCGTAGATGAGGCCAGGTTAGATAGCCCTAGGGCCTTTGAAAAGGCTATCAAATGCTTTGCCAAACGTATTAAACCAGCGATGCATCGTGCGCATATTGTTATCACCAGCCGTCCATATGCATGGCGTTTTAAAAGCGATACAGCATTAGTAGAAAAACACCTTCCTTTCAAAGCACCGAAACAGGAGTCAGAAAATCTTTCTTCGAGAAATGATAAAAAAGAAGAAAGCCCTGTAAAAATTTACGTGCTGAAAGCATTGGATGTCGATGACATCCGCTTTTTCGCCAGACACTACGCTACGTCAAATATTGAGCAACTAATCGTTGAACTTCAGCGTTCTAATTTAGTAGAAATGGCTTCAAGACCCTTTGATCTTGTGGGGCTGCTATCAAAATGGCAATCGGATGGGGAGCTTGGCGGCCGTCTGCAATCGTTACAGCATATGGTGAATCTTAGGCTAAGCGAGATTGATCCTGATCGTAATCAACGCCAACCTCTCAATAAACAACGAGCGCGCGGAGGTGCTGGTCGATTGGCTGCTGCGGTAACACTGTCCAATGAGGCTGGTATTTTAGTGCCGGATAGTACTCATGAAAGAACGGGTATAGATGCTGAAACAGTCTTGGCTGACTGGGAAAATCCAAACGATGTACGAAACTTGCTCGAACGAGGTATCTTCAACGATATCCTTTATGGCGCCGTGCGTTTTCGGCACCGGGATACGCGTGAGCTGTTGGCAGCTGAATGGCTGAACCACCTTCTACAGGAAGGTAATTCTCGCCGAAGGATCGAATCACTTCTTTTTAAGGAGCAATATGGGGAGCAGGTCGTTGTTCCAAGATTCCGACCAATTCTTCCATGGTTAATCCTTTTTGATGATACGACCCGTGAGCGAGCGCTTTCAATACATCCGGAGATTGCGGTCGAGGGTGGGGATGCTGCTTATCTCTCATTGTCTAACAGAAAGAAAATTCTCAATGATATAGTCAGTAGAATTGCTGCTGATGAGGATGATCGTAGTGCTCGTGACAACGGAGCAATCGCACGTATCGCCCAGAAAGAT
The DNA here is from genome assembly GCA_002314145.1 of Thalassolituus sp. UBA1087. Taxonomy (GTDB): domain Bacteria; phylum Pseudomonadota; class Gammaproteobacteria; order Pseudomonadales; family Oceanobacteraceae; genus Venatoribacter. The sequence continues at coordinate 89,182 of DCCG01000042.1, forward strand.
CTGTCTGAAGATGCTCTGCGTCTTATTACAGAGCATAGTGCCAATGATGAAGTAATTTTCTTTCTTGGAAGACTCGTCTGGCAGGGCAATATGGAGAATTGCATAGAGCCATTAATTTCAATTGCTTTAGACCCAAAAAGGGATATGTACGCACGAATAGCCAGTATGCGTGCAGTGGCGACGGTTGGTTCAGGTGAGCAGCTGATATTGCTGTGGCAGTCTGTTAATGCAAAGCCAGAAGTTATTCCCCGCAGACTAATTGTGGAGTTAGTGGAAGAAGCGAAAGCCGATGATACAGCTGTAAATTTACTGTTGAGCTCACTCGATAAGCTACCTCCTTATGAACAATACGAATCATCGGGTCTGGATGGGGCAATTCATGCATTCATCGATAAATTTTCAAAGCTCAGCTCAGTAGAACGTGGTCGGTTATTGTCAAAGTTGAGTACTGGTTTCAATGAACTCCTTAGTCGACCTCCTTATTACGAACGCCGTAAGTGCCGTGTTTCGTCTGAATTTAGTTGGTTAATGGGGTCAGCTATTCAAGTAATAGATCTGCTAATTAAAGATCGATCAGACGAATGCTTTGGTAGCGATGTGATTGATCTGCTTCTTAAAATACCGGCTATGCGCGATTGGACGGGAGATAACATTAGTGAGTATAAGGATAACCTCCAAGAGTTAATACCTTCATGGAGTGCATTTAATGACGCATATTTCTGGAAAAGTGTTGAAGATGCAAGAGTTAGGCTTGCTGAAAAGAACAAGCGTCTTACAGATGTTTGGGAAGTACTTTGGCGCGGACACTATTGGAAATATGAAAAAAATAGTTATGAGCATGTTTTAAATTTTATCAGAACCAAGCAGCTTGAAGATGACCAACTGGTTGCACTTTCTTTGGCATTTCGGATGTATGTACAAGCAGAACGTCCTCATGAATGGCGAAGCCTGCTTGAGGATGTAGTAGCTGATAATACCTTGTTAGAAAAAAGGTTGGATGAGCTTTTAAATCCGCCAATTAATGAGAGTCAAGCTAAATGGGAGCAAGAGAATTTAGAACAAGAACAGAAATGGGAAACGGAAAGGAGTGAACGAGAACATGAACGATCTCAATGGATTGAGAGTCTACGTGCTAATCCAGATATAGTGCGAAATCCACCAGATGTTTTACCTGGTCGTTGTACTAATGGTCAGTGGTTGCTTTTTAAAGAAATTAAAGGGGATGGAGCTTCTCGTGGAAAGGGTGTGGATTGGAGCTCCCTAATTAATGAGTTTGGCGAGGAAGTGGCGTTCGCTTTCCGTGATGCAGTGATGCAGCTTTGGCGAAAATTTACACCAGAGCTTGGGTCTGAAGGAGCTGATATTTCATCTTTTCCTTATGCTCCAATGACATTGGCGTTAGTGGGCTTGGAAACCGAAAGTAAAGAAGTTGGAAGTTTTCCTCAAAATTTGACAAGAGCGGAGGTATGTCATGCCTTTCGGTATATTACATGGGAGCTTAATGGTTTCCCAAGCTGGTTTGAAATTTTGTATAAATCTTATCCTGAAGAGGGTTTCGAAAGAGTTTGGAAGGAACTTGTTTGGGAGCTGAACAATACGATTGCTGGTGCTCCAATGCATCATATTCTTCAGAATATTGTTTACCAAGCACCTTGGCTTCATGGTCTGCTGACACCTCATATCCAACAATGGGTTGATGATAACTCTGACGCAGATTGGGAGGTGTTGCGTTACTGCTTTCAAATATTAGATGCAGAGCAAGTTCCCCTTGAGTGGTTTGCTTCTTATGCCCAATCAAGAATAGTCGCTGGTGGTAGCCCAGAAGAGTTTGCTAAATGGTATGCAATGTGGGTTGATGTAGCCCCTGAAACTGGTATCGCTTCCGTTGAATCCTGGCTAGACGGCTTAGATGAAAGTCTCGCGAAAATAGCAGCACAACACTTTGTCATCCAACTTCTGGGAGATAGGAGACACTGGGGTGGTTGGGCATATGCTCAGAAATTTAAGTCTGTGGACTATCTTTCCAAACTCTATGTCTTGATGCATCGATATATCCGTGTAGAGGAAGATATTGATCGCTCAGGAGGTGGAGTTTACTCCCCTGGTTTAAGAGACGATGCTCAAGACGCACGTAACCAGTTATTCAACATTATGGCCGATATCTCTGGTAAGGAGACTTATGACGCTTTACTTGAGTTATCACGCAATCACCCGGTAGAGCGTCAACGTGATTGGATGATCAAACAAGCACGGCGCTGTGCTGAACGGGATGCAGATGACCATCCTTGGACTGGTGAGCAGATATATGAATTTTCTACGCTAATGCTGAGAGAACCTACGACACACAGGCAGCTTTTTGATCTTGGAGTGTCTCATCTTAATGATTTCAAGGATTGGCTTGAGCAAGGAAATGACAGTCTTTATCAAACCTATCAAAGAGCTTGTGACGAAACGGAGATGCGTAAAATTGTTGCTCATTGGGTTAATAGTCATACTCATGGGCGCTATACTTGTGCGCAGGAAAATCCACTGGCTAATGACCAACGGCCGGATATTTGGTTACAGCATCCCAGCGTTGTGTCGCCGGTACCTATTGAATTGAAGCTACTAGATAAAAGTTGGTCAGGGTCAGATCTTTGCGAACGGCTCCGCAATCAATTAGCAGGCGATTACCTTAGAGAAGTAACGGCTGGTTGTGGTGTATTTCTTCTGGTCTGGCAGGGATCACAACCTGGTCGCCAGTGGGAGGTAAATGCTCAAAGAGTTGGAGTGGAGGGGCTTCAGCAAGCATTGACAAGTTATTGGAAAAGCATATCCCTCCAACTTCCGAATGTTTCGGCTATTGAAATTATTGTGATTGATTTAACTATCAGGGGAAGAAGGTCTGATACCTAGGAATGTCGATAGAGAATTTTGATTTTATGGGAAATACCATCTTATCAATCACTATAAGAGACCCGCTGAACAGCGGAATTTTTTGTCACTTTTCCTGCGTGAAGAAAACCAATTTGAACTCGATCACTTCTTCCTTTTTACCGACAATTATCAATTTTCCTATCGTTGGGCAGCTCTATATAGCAGCTGATTTCAAGGAAACTGACTCCACTCAATGATCTTTGAATGAATATCTCTGGGTAATGCAGAAGCAGGGCAATACAGAGATAAGACCAATACAGAGGCGATAAAGAATGGATGCATTTACCCGGCAGTTATACAAAGTCATCGGCCTCTCTGCGATCGCTGCACCGCTGGCTCATACCATAACGGATATCTGGGAGGTGCTGGCGGGTGGCTATTCAGTACCGCTGCTTATTGTCAATTATATAGCCTTTGTTGTGCTGCCTTTTACTGTTATTGGGCTTTATGCGGTACAGCGTCCGGCAATCAGAATGGCGGGGTTGGTAGGTGCGCTCTTGTATGCCTGGTCTTTTATTTATTTCAGTCACACGGCGCTGTACGCGCTGGAACAACAAATACCGGACTATGACACTCTGTGGCAGCATCTGGGGATGGTTTATACCTTTCACGGTATGCTGATGATTGCCGGTGGCCTGTTGTTTGGCGTCGTCACCTGTTATCTGGGACTGTTTCCGCGCTGGACATCGCTGTGTTTTATCGCCGGCATTCTCGCTAACCTTGTATTCGGATTGATTAACGTACCGGACATTACTCAGATTATCGGCAGTACGGTGCGTAACCTTGGTTTAATGGGAATGGGGGCCAGCCTTCTTTGGCCTGAAAAACCGGGTCATACGCCGCTATAGGCAGGGCACAGAAACAGAAAATATAAAAGAAAGTAAGAACAGGAAAAGACTTTAACTACGAAGCTGGCAGGGTTCAGCACGGATAGTATTTGAACTGAATGAAAACAGGCACCCGCAGGTGCCTGTTTTTACAGCCGTACTTGAATGTACGGCAATATCTGACAGCGCTGATTTACCACTGCAGACAAATTTTACCGAAGTGCTGTCCACTTTGCTGGTGCGCAAAGGCATCGGCCAATTGCTCAAATTTAAACGTGGTATCAATCACCGGGCGGATACCTGTCTGTTCCAGCGCAGTGACAAATGCCTGCTGATCGCGGCGGCTGGCGACAATCAGACCTTGCAGGCGTGCCTGGCGTGCCATAAATGCAGCCGTGGGTACTTCACCCTGAACACCGGTCAGAACGCCAATCAGTGCGATATGGCCACCGGTTTTTACCGACAGCATGGATTCACTCAGAGTCCCCGGACCACCAACCTCAACGATATGATCCACGCCCTGACCCTGCGTCAGCCTCATCACTTCCGCTGACCATTGCGGGTGAGTACGGTAATTAATCACGTCATCGGCACCGAGTTGTTTGACCCGCTGCAGTTTATCATCGGAGGATGATGTTGCGATCACGCGGGCGCCCATGGTTTTTGCCAGCTGAATTGCAGCGATCGAAACCCCACCGGTGCCCAGTGTCAGTACGGTGTCACCGGCTTTTAAAGGACCGTCGACCACCAGTGCCCGCCAGGCGGTTAATGCTGCGGTGGTAATGGTCGCGCTTTCTTCATGGCTCCAGCCTGCGGGGGCATGGGTAAACGCTGTGGCCGGACGTACGACGTATTCTGCCGCCATGCCTTGCTGACCGTCTCCCGGTGTTTGAGAAAAATTGCTGACCCCGTCAAAGGGCTGACCGGCCGGCCAGTTCGGAAAGAACACAGAAACAACCGCATCGCCCGGAGCAAATTCATCGACGCCTTCGCCCACGGCTTCCACAATTCCGGCGCCGTCTGACATCAGTATGCGGTCGTCGGCGGTCGGAGAAGTACCATTGGCCACCAACAGGTCATGGAAATTCAGAGAGCTGGCTTTAATCGCCACGCGTATTTCCCCGCGGCCAGGCTGGCCCGGGTCCGGCAATTCACTGACGCAGATGTGATCAAGCCCGCCGGGCTGTTTCAGAGTAATGGCTTTCATAAGGGAGCCTCCGTTTCTGTTCGCGGTTCAGACCGCGTTGGGTTTAGCCTGAAGCTTTGGTAACGAAAGCGGATCATACGTTCCGTCAACAGAAGCAAAAACCCGTAAAAGTACCTGCGTTGGCCTTTAGTTAGTCCCGTCAGATTACAGAAGTATTGCGCGATAACCGGCAGCGAGGGGAAGGGAAAGAATGGAGAGAAACGAATAAAACAGAACAGGAAGGTTGCCTGCGCAGGCCTGCAGGAAAAAAATTATAAAGGCTGTTCAGACGTTTGAGAGCGATGCCGGCACCCTCAGGCGGGGCTGAGGGTGCCGGACAACATCCGGCGTTCCGGTTTATTGAATATCGTTGAAGCCGGTTTTGGGAATATCAGAGTCCGAGCTTTCGTAAATAGCCTTAAGTGTGCCATCACGATATAACGCCTGGATACGTTCATTGTAAATGTCGATCAGAACGCGGGAGATATCGGAATCTGCAAAGGCAACATACACATCCGTGCCTTCCGGCATTTCGTTCATAACATAAGCAGTCATGTCGCGTCCGCTTTCAACAACGGCCTGGGATATTTCATCCCACTCGTCGATCATGTAATCGATTTCTCCGGCTTCCAGCATCTCAATGCCCTGAGCTGTGGTGCGGAATTCGTGCAGGGTAAAATTGCGCTCTTCCGGTGGAATAACGTCATAGTCTTTTATCCATCCGACGTTTTTTCCGGCCAGAGACCCGGTACCATTCCATGGCAGGTTACGGCTTTTAGTGGTTAAAACCGACATGTATTCAACGTCAATCGGGTAATCCGGGAAGATTAATCCTTCCTCTTCTGTATCCAGGTATTCACCCACAATGGCATTGTACAGTGAATAACGGGTGACCATTTTCATGGCACGGTTCCAGGGGACGTTCGAATATTTAACATGCACGCCCGCCGGCTCATAAATCTTTTTCAGTACCTGCCAGTAGAGTCCGCTGCCATCCGGATTGGTATAACCTTCCCATTCCGGTGCTACCACTTTGATAGTTTTAACATTACTGCGGTTGAACGGACTGTTTTTAGGGTCGGCCTGAGCATAGCCGGTGATGCAGCAGGCCGTTAAAACCAACAGTAATACTTTTTGAATCATTGTTGTCATCCTTTGATGAAATATTGAGAAATATAAGCCCGGGCGACGAGCTGAGGCCGTCGCTGGTCTGGTATGGCGGATAAAAGAGGAGAGGGCAGGCGGCTGTGGCTGCTGTCTGCACTGAAACATAGGTTAATTAATAAACCAGTCATTTTATCCTTCAGAGTATTTCAGGCGTGTCTTGTAACCGTTTTCATCACGCAAGCCAGTGCGGATAAGTTCTGCGCAACTTATCCTGATGTTAACAATATCAATCTGAACGTCGGGCTGAACGCGGCGAGTCCGCGGGGATTGATGTTCACGGTTCAACAAAGATTAGCATTTATCGCATGAATATGTTGGATGGAGGAGCAGAATTGCGATTAGTTCGGCATTCTTTATCGATCTGCTGTGTATCGGCTAAGACACGCTGATGATGCTGTCGGTTTTTATGAACCATGGTGCCGGTTCGCTGTGGCCGGTTCATTGTAGATTGTAGAAAGATATCTGGCAGATCAGGCTCACCGACTGCTGACATTATTGAATGGTCACCGGGGTCGTTTATTCAGAAAAGCCCGGTTCAGGAAAAGCCCGGTTCAGGAAAGGCGAGCGCGGGGAAAGCTTGCTCAGGGAAAAACAGGCCGGCGCTTGACCGGCCCCGGCAGGCTATTTTCTGATCGCCCGGTGTGACATAAAAATAAACACGCCACTGAGTGCGGCAAGGTAAGCTGCAGCCACCAGACCGAGTCCGCAGGGCAGCATCTCCATAAAAGACGATAAAAACTGTCCGGAGAATACCGCCATCGACAGATACGCCAACATACGTCCCCGGTGCTGAGGATGACTTTGCTCAACCGTCATATGGTTGACCAGCGGAACCGAAAAGCCAAACCCGAAACCGGTAAAGCAGGCGCCGGCAATCAGAGTGAACAGGCTGTCTGAAAAGTTAAAGATCGTCTGGCCAATGGTGTAAAGCCCAAACGCCAGAATGAGCGTCTGATATTCGCCCAGAGTTCGGGAAGCTTTGGGCATCAGTGCCGCGGCAATGACAGCCACAAAAGATAAGAAAGACAGAAAATACCCGGTTTCAGCACTGCTGAAGTGCAGCTGTTGCAGTTTGAATGGCAGCAGAATAACGGCACTGAAAAACACAATCAGTGACATCATGGCGGCGAAATACACCAGCTTCAGTGACAGCGGAATGGTTTTATCGGCGTGCACATCTGCCGTCCGGATGTCAGCAGGCGGGCGCGGTACAAAAGCAATGACCGGCAGAATAAAAAACCAGGCAATAAGATACAGGGAAAACGGCAGATACCAGCTGATACCGGCCAGAAAACCGCCCGCGGCCAGCATGATGACACCACCGGCTTCAATCGCCATGCCTTGTTTCGCCATCATATTCAGCCGTGCACGCCCCTGATAAAACACTGAAATCAGACCGGTACCTGAGGCCATCACCAGCACGGTGGCAGCCCCCAGCAACAGGCGGTCAGCAAAAATCAGCCAGGGCCCCTGCAGCCAGGCGCCCGCGGCTCCCAGTAATCCATACGCCAGCAGGCCCGTTATCAGAGAAGCGTAAAGACCCAGCCGGTCAATGACCCGTGCGACCAGCGGCCCGAACAGCACCACGCCCAGTGAGGGCACTGTCACCAGCCAGCCGGCGGCGTTGCTCACCCCAAGCTGAGGCGCAATTAACGGCAGCCCGGGCACGATAACGCAGCCCACCATAATGGTCAGGCAGGCGATGCAGAGCAGGGTGATGGCCAAAGCCGGGGAGGGAGTTTGGGATCTTGCGTGTCTCATATTGTGGGATTTATGTCTGAATAGTGGGATATTGTGAATACTATCATGATTTAGTCAGGTATTGACCAGCCGCCGGGGAACGCTTTGTTCATCCGCCAGGCTCCGGGCGACAAGCGCCGGCATCTGGGGTTTCGCGGCAGAAAATGGCAGTATGACGCCCTGAACGGGTATGGCGGGATCAGACACAAGGAGCAGCAGGTTGACCAATGACAACAAGGTACCGGACAGGCAGGACAAGACTGGTCCGGATAAAACCGAAACTACTGCGGGCGCTCAGGTCATTGCCAAATCAGCCCGTGTTATGCGTACCCTGGAGCAGCATCCGCAGGGGCTCAATCTGAATCAACTGGTGGCTGAGACGGGCATGCCGCGTTCCACGCTGCATCGTTTGTGCAGTGCCCTGCAGGAAGAGCGTTTTTTACGGCAGGACAATGGCCTGTGGCGGCTGGGTCCCGGGTTAGCACAGCTGGCTGCCAGTGCGCATCAGGATATTGTGTCGGTAATACGGCCGGTGCTCGAAAAACTTGGCCGGCGCACCCGTGAAACCGTGGACCTGTGTGTTTACCGCGGAGCTCATGCGGTATTGGTCGATCAGTTTGCCAGTGATCAGGAACTGCGCGTGGTATCCGCGCCGGGAACAGCCTTTCCGGTGCATATGACCGCCCACGGTAAAGCTATGCTGGCGGCCATGGATGACCAGGAAACCGAATCCCTTTTCCCGGACGGGGTACTGCCACGACGGACAGACGCCTCCCATGGCAACCTGGCCGATCTGCTGGCGGAATTAAAGACCATCCGTCAGCATGGTGTTGCAGTCGATCTGCAGGAACACGGCGCCGGTGTCTGCGCAATCGGCACTGTGCTGAAGACCGGGACGCCGGAATTGTACGCCATGTCACTGGCAGTACCGGATCTGCGCTTTGAACGGGATCTGGAGTCACTGCGCAGCGGCCTGTTACAGGCCAAAGCGGAAATCGAAGCTCTGCTGGGCCAGGACTGAAGCACACCAGCGCCTCAGTATTATTGCGCCACAGAACCGCCGCCGTGTGACCGGTAACTGTAAACGGTAACGAGGCCGGACCGGGATCAGGTTCAGGCGCGACATTCTGTCTGCTCGACAGCTCTGCGGGATGTTATTACATTCAGACAGACGATGGTGTAACCCGCACAGGCGTTGCCTGAGGAGCAGTCGATGAATATTACCATTCTTGGTTCCGGTTTTGCCGCCTTAACGGCGATTAAAACCCTGCGCAAAACGGCACCCGCAGCAGACATTACCGTGATTTCTCCGGCTGCTGAGTTTGTCTACCTGCCCGGTATTATCTGGATACCGGCGGGGCTGCGTCATGGCCGTGACCTGACCATCAATCTGCGGGCATTTTTTAAACGCAAAAAAGTCAGACACGTCGCTGCCCGGGTCAGTGATATCACCGACAACGGCCGCACGGTAAAAACCGATCAGGGGGATATCCATAACGATGGGTTAATCATCGCCTCCGGCGGGCGCTTTATTAAAAAACTGCCGGGTATTGAGCATGTGATAACGCCCTGTGAAGGGATCGCCGCGGCGGAGAAAATCCGTGATCGTCTGCAGGCGATGGAAGGCGGTACCATTGCCATTGGTTTCGGTGGTAACCCCAAAGAACCCTCTGCCATGCGCGGCGGGCCAATGTTCGAATTCCTGTTTGGTATCGATACTCTGCTGCGTCGTCAGGGCCGGCGGGATCAGTTCGATATGGTCTTTTTTAATCCTAATGAAAAGCCCGCCAAACGTCTTGGCGATCAGGTACCGGATGCGGTACTGGATATGATGGCGAAGAAAAATATCCGCACTCATCTGGGCCATAAAATGCTGGGCTTTGAGGCCAATAAAGTCATCACCGAAGGCGGGGAACTGGCAGCGGATTTGATTCTGTTTATGCCCGGTATGACCGGCCCGGCCTGGTCGGTGGATTCGGCGATTGAGAAATCCCCCGGCGGTCTGATTAAGGCCAATGAATTCTGCCAGGTGGCAGGGCTGGAAAAAACCTATGTGGCTGGCGATGCGGGCAGCTTTCCCGGCCCGGAGTGGCAGGCTAAGCAGGCCCATATGGCGGATTTACAGGCCGTGGCTGCGGCACGCAATCTGGTACGTGATCTGAACGGGCTGGAGGGAACGCAAACCTTCGAAACCTTTGACCACGAACTGGTGTGCATCATAGATACGCTCAGTCACGGCGTTATGATCAAACGCAGTGTGAACAAAAGTCTGATGTTGCCGCCGCTGCGCCTGATGCATTACGCCAAACGTTTTTTTGAATGGTTTTATCTGCGTCAGTACCGCTGAACTCAGACCGTCAGACTGACAACCTGATTTCTGCCGCTGAGCTTGGCTGTGTAAAGGGCCTCATCCGCGGTGGATAACAGGGTATTTAAATCAGTGCTTTGTCTCTGACTGGTACAGATGCCAATACTGACCGTCACCGATAATACGTCGCCGTCTTCGACATCGATGGTCAGTTGTTCAATCGTCTGTCGCACACCTTCCATCAGCGCACTGACTTCCTGCTGGCTATGGGCGGGAATCAATACAGAAAATTCTTCGCCCCCGGTTCTGGCCAGCAACAGAGGAGAAAGCTGATTTTTCATCGCTTTTGCTACCTGTCGCAGGACAATATCGCCGGCCTTATGGCCGAAATGATCGTTCACCTTTTTAAAGTGATCGATATCCAGACTGGCCATGGAAATACGGTTTTCAGCCGGATTCTGCTGAATCATTTCCTGTGAGTGGGTGAGGAAATAACGGCGGTTATGCAAACCGGTAAGAAAATCATTTTCGGCCTGACGTTTCAGCTGCAGATGGGTTTCAATCATCTGCGCATTGTTATTCACCCGGTAGGTAAACTCCTGCAGATTAAAGGGCTTGTGCAGAAAGTCATCAGCGCCGCTGCGGATGAAATCCAGAGATAACTGCGTATGTTTCAGCGGAACCCCGGACACCCCGATAATTGACAGCGGCCGTTCCGGGTATTTGTAACGGATCGTCTGTATCAGCTCCAGCCCGTTCATCCCCGGCAGCTGATGGTCCACCGTCATCACGCTGATGTCTTTATCTGTGGTCAGCCACTCCAGCGCCTGTTCAGCAGAACCGGCCTGCAGAACAGAATACTGGTTAAGTTCCAGCACACTGGTCATGGCCGCCATTTCCACCACAGAATCTTCGACCAGCAGTATTTTTTTGTTGCGGTTAAAGTGCAGCCGTCTGAGCATCCGGGCAGCGTAAGGGTACCAGTAACGGCCATCTTTATTGATGTAATCGACCACCCCTTTGCTGAGCCATTGGTGGCGGATATCGTCATCGCTCTCACTGGTCAGTATCAGGGTAGGCACCCCGGCCTGCAGCAGATCTCCGGCAGCCTCACCGTGTGCAGCGTCGGGCAGATTCAGATCCGCCAGCGCCGCTGTGATGGGAATATCGCGCGCCAGAATCGCCTGCAATTCCGCACGGCTGCCTGCGGTCAGCAGCGTTTCTCCTTCTTCAGCGCGCATCAGGTGACGAATGATTTTGATCACCAGAGGGTCATCGTCAAGAATCAGATAGTTAATCATAGTGCCGGATCGGTGTACTTTACCCCAGTATAGACACACGACACCGGCGTGCCCGGCGCTTTTACCCGCTTTTAAACCACGGAAGTCGTATGGTAATCCGCCGTCGCCATGGTTACTCTGCTGACGCTTAATCATTAAGGGCGGCCCACAGGAGACCTTATGCAAGACTCGCTTTATCACGACCCGGACACCGGCGTTTTTCAGCTGGATGCCGATTACATTGCCCCGGGGTTAGCCTCGGTTTACCTGTTGCGCCAGAATAACCGCCTGGCCGTTATTGAAACCGGCAGCGCTGCGACGGTCGCCCAGATCCTGCAGGGCATTGAGCAGCAGGGGCTGACCACCGACGATGTCGACTGGGTTATTCTGACCCATATTCATCTTGATCACGCCGCGGGTGCCGGTGCTCTGATGCAGCACTGCGCCAACGCTAAGCTGCTGGTCCATCCTCGTGGGGTGCGTCATATGGTGGACCCGGCAAAATTAGAAGCCGGTACCCGGGCAGTGTATGGCGATGAAAAATACGAACAGCTGTACGGTCGCCTGATACCGGTGGATGAAAGCCGGGTCGTGCCGGCCACGGACGGCATGACCGTTGATTTTCACGGCCGCACCTTGACCTTTTATGATACGCCGGGCCATGCCATGCACCATGTGTGCATTCATGATTCCCTGAGTAATGGTGTCTTCAGTGGCGATACCTTTGGTCTGTCGTACCGGCAGTTCGATGGGGATGACGGCTCTGTGCTGTTATTTGTGACCACAACCCCGGTGCATTTCGATCCTCAGGCTATGCGCGCCAGTATTGAGCGGATTGTTGCCTTACAGCCGGCACATATTTATTTAACGCATTACGGCCGTATCGCCCCCAGTGACGATAACGTGCGCCAGCTGCTGCATTCTCTGGATGCCTTTGTAGCCATTGCTGAAGCCGAAAAGAATCATCCGCAGGGGCGCACAGAGCGCATGGCCACAGCCATCAGTGACTGGTTATACGCCCGTATTCAGGCGCGCAACCTGCCATTGGATGAAGACTTCTGTCGTCGCTGGCTGTCCACCGATGCCAACCTTAACGCCCAGGGGCTGGACGTCTGGCTCAGCCGCCAGTACCCGGCCTGACGGGCAGGATGCAGTCACAGTGATCTCCGCCCCCGGCGTTGATAATCCAGTGTTCACGGCTAGCCTTAAAAGACAGATTCTTTTTACGGGAAAGCGCTGTGTCTGCATCCGCTCAAAAAAACTGCGCCGCCTGCCGTGATGGCAAACCCCTGGCCTTTAACATTACCGTGGCTCTGCAGCCCATTGTGCATCCGGCCAGCCAAACCGTATGGGCGCAGGAAGCGCTGGTCAGAGGGCCTGGCGGTGAACCGGCGGGCTGGGTCTTTGCGCAGATCGACAGCGCCAATATGTATCAGTTTGATCAGGCCTGCCGGATTGAAGCCATCCGCCAGGCAGCTCAGTGCGGTGTTGACAGTCTGTTAAGCATTAATTTTATGCCCAATGCTGTTTATCAGCCCGAACTCTGTATCCGCACCACACTGGCAGCTGCCCGAGAGCATAACTTCCCCATAGACAAAATTATGTTCGAAGTTACCGAAGGCGAAGAAGTCGATGACTTTGACCATCTGCACAATATTATTACCAGTTACAAAAATATGGGTTTTATTACCGCGATTGATGATTTTGGCGCCGGATATTCCGGGCTGAATATGCTGGCGGAACTCGATGCGGATGTGATTAAACTGGATATGGCACTGATCCGGGATATCCATCAGCACCGTAAACGTCAGGCCATTGTCAAAGGCATTGTTCAGGTCTGCCACGAGTTGGGTATTAAAGTCATCGCCGAAGGGGTAGAGCAGGTGGAGGAATATCATCATCTGCAGAACATAGGCATTGAATATTTTCAGGGCTATTTATTTGCCCGGCCGTGCTGGCAATCCTTAGCGCAGATAAACTGGCCGTAAAACAGGCTGGTTTAATTGCCGGTTTTATCTTTATGTGGTTATGCAGTCATTTAATTTATTCAGACGTTAACCGTCATTTTTGCACAACGGTCTGCACTGTGGGCTGAATTGTTCCGTTGCGCCCAGTGATATTGTCGATTTTTGTAAAAACATCGAACTTAAGGTTTCCCCACGACTCTGCTGCTGTCACTCTTATTATTAATCAATGTATCTGAATGACAGCGCACAGAGGGAATAACGTGAATAAAATCTTACATTTTATATCCGTGCTGACACTGACCGTCAGCACGGTGGCAGTGCAGGCCAGTGAATCATCTGACAGCCATCCGGCACCCGATACCGTCGCCTTTGATGAACGGCTGACAGACTATGAATATCCTTATCCGGTCAGCTTTTTTGATTTCCAATCTCAGGGCAAAGCGCTGCAGATGGCGTATATGTATTTACCGCCGGTTGATGAAGAAAAACCGGTGGTGGTATTAATGCACGGTAAAAACTTTAACGGCGCCTACTGGAAAACCACCGCCGACTGGCTGCAGAAGCAGGGCTATGGCGTACTGATTCCGGATCAGATTGGCTTTGGTAAATCCTCCAAACCCACAGATTACCAATACAGCTTTTCTGCGCTGGCTCACAATACCCGCGAACTCATGCAGTCACTGGATATAGGTCAGGCCATTATCACCGCGCATTCTATGGGCGGTATGGTCGGTACACGCTTTGCTCTGAATTATCCGCAGGCAACGCAGAAACTGATTCTGGTGAACCCCATTGGGCTGGAAAATTATCTGCGTTATGTGGAATACAAAGACGTGGGGTTCTTCTATCAGAATGAACAGAAGCTGACGCCGGAAAAAATCATTGCCTACCAGAAAAAGAATTACTACGACGGTGCCTGGAACCCGGACTACGAAGCACTGACAGTGCCGCTGGCTGGCATGGTAAACGGCCCGGACTGGGACAAACTGGCGTATGTCAGCGCCCTGACTTATGACATGATTTTTACCCAGCCCGTGGTGGAAGATTTCCGTTATCTGCGGGTTCCGGCGCAGCTGATCCTGGGTACCCGTGACCGTACCGGCCCTGGCCGTAACTGGAAAAAATCCGGTGTGGATTACGAGCTTGGCCGTTATGACCGCCTGGGCGATCAGATCCATCAGCTGAACCCGGCTATTGAGGTCAGCGAACTGGAAGGTCTGGGCCACGCGCCTCAGATCGAAGCCTTTGAGCGTTTTATTCCCGTGTATAAGAAGGCGCTGGCGCAATAAACGGCCTCGCCATAATACACTACGCGGCTGAAAGGACCGGAATCAGAACCGGTCCCAATAGGGCGGTTCACCAAAGTAACCGTCGATAAAATCGATAAAACAGCGCACCTTGCTGGATAATAACCGGCGGTGCGCATACACCGCGTATAAGCCCAGCGGCTGCGGTTCATAGTCGCTCAGCACCGGTACCAGCTGACCGGCTTTGATGGCGGGGCCGGCAATAAAGGTGGGCTGAATCACAATACCGCTGCCGGCCATCGCGGCTTTTACCAGCACATCGCCGTTATTGGCCACCAGACCACTGTTTAATGAGCGGCTGACGGTCAGGGCCGAGGGCGTTGATTCAGTGCTGAAAGGCGTATCGTCGTCCATATAGCTGTATTTCAGGTAGCGGTGGTTCACCAGCTCATCCGGATGCTGAGGCGTGCCATGGGTCGCAAGGTAATCCGGTGAAGCACAGGTGACCAGACGGATAGGGGCGAGGCGTTTGGCAATCAGGGATGAACTCTTCAGCTGGCCGATGCGCAGAGCAATATCAAAACCTTCTTCCAGAATATCCACTTTGCGGTCATTCAGCCGCAGATCCACCGCCACCTCGGGGTAAGTCTGCTGAAAATCAGCCACCAGGGGCGCCAGATGCTGAATGGCAAACGACACCGGCGCTGCAATCCGCAGCGTGCCGCGGGCCGCTTCCTGCAGGTTGTTAACCTCATTTTCCATGTCTTCGATATCCGTCAGCACCTGCTGGGCGCGCTGCAGATACGTCTGTCCGCCTTCGGTCAGGCTGACTTTACGGGTCGTGCGGTTCAGCAGCCGGGTACCCAGATGCTCCTCCAGCCAGGAAACGTACTTGCTGACCAGCTGTGGGGAGAGGTCCAGCCGCCCGGCAGCCCGTGAGAAAGATCCCTCGGTCGCCACGGTAATAAAGGCTTGCATCGCCTGAATTCGGTCCATAGACCCTCCTTTCGTTTTATTATCAATAATATGTTGTTAATTATGCAATGAAAAGCCTGTTTTTCTCTTTCAAGGGGATAGATAAAGTAACTATCAAGCAATGAGGGAAAACCCTCGCAAGCAATGAGGGAAAGCCCTCGCAGCCCTTAACACAGCAATGACTGGAGAAAGACAATGAAACAACTGATCAAAAACATCACCGCTTCCAACGCTGGCTTTGCACCTCTGGTACTGCGCGTACCCGTCGGTTTAACACTGGCAGCCCACGGCTCACAAAAACTCTTCGCCTGGTTTGGTGGTTACGGCCTGGAAGGCACCGGAAAATGGATGGCCAGCATCGGCCTGGAACCCGGCTTCCTGATGGCTCTGCTGGCAGGCAGTGCGGAATTCTTCGGCGGTCTGGCCCTGGTCTTCGGTCTGCTGACCCGTCCGGCGGCACTGGTGACCGCGTTTACCATGCTGGTGGCGATCTTCAGTACCCATATCGGTAACGGCCTGTTTGTTTCCAACAATGGTTACGAATACGCACTGACACTGCTGGCTGTCACCGTTGCACTGGCCATTCAGGGTGGCGGCCGTTTTGCCGCGGATAACCTGATTAACGCCCGTTTGCGTGGATAACACAGAAAGCGTTCGCACAGGTTCAGGCCATGCAGCCTGAGCCTGTTAAATTATCAGGGCCTGTTGACACTAAGTGAATCTGGCCTGCTGAGAACCCGTTTTATTCAGAACAGAGTGAGAGAAGTGATATGTGTCAGGAACATCCCACTCCCTGACCTGACGGCTACGCGCCAATCTGTTCCAGACAGATTGCTAGTGGGCTAATTAATTGAACGACGAAGAACTGAAAAACGGGCCTCAGCCCGAAGGGTTATGGCTGAAAATCCCTTATTTTGCGTTGCTGTTCGTTCGCTTAACCCGTTATGCCACTCTCTCAGCGCCTTATCTGAGTAATATTTAACCGATAACAGGCCTGTCCGATGAGTATTAACAGGCCTTAAGACAGTCGCAGGAGTCAGTTATGTTAGTTGATGGACAATGGGATCAGGAATGGAAAGCTGTTCAGAGCAAAGATGAAGACGGGCGTTTTATCCGTCAGACATCCACTTTCCGCCACTGGATCACCGCCGATGGCAGTGCCGGGCCCACCGGCGATGCTGGTTTTAAAGCTGAAAAAGGCCGTTACCACCTGTACGTCGGTTACATCTGCCCATGGGCATCCCGCACACTGATGGCCCGTACCTTAAAAGGCCTGGAAGATTACATCAGTGTCAGTGTGGTGAACCCGGTACTGACCACCCAGGGCTGGCAGTTTGACGGTTTTCCGGGATCAACCGCGGACGAGTTACACGGCAAAACCTATATGCACGAGCTGTACACGCTGGCCGATCCCCATGTGAATGGCCGCGCCACCGTCCCGGTACTGTGGGATAAACAGCAGGACGTGATGGTCAGTAATGAATCCGCGGATATCGTGCGCATGCTGAATACGGCTTTCGATCACCTGACCGGCAATACACTGGATTTGTATCCGCAGGCACTGGCCAGCCAGATTGACGAACTGAACCCGCGCATTTACACCCAGCTGAATAACGGCGTGTACCAGGCCGGTTTCGCCAGCTCGCAGAAAGCCTACGAAGAAGCCTACAATAATGTTTTTTCTATGCTGGATGAGCTGGAAGGGCGTTTGTCAGATGGCCGTGATTACCTGTTCGCCGAAGGCTTTACTGAAACCGATATCCGTACTTTCGTTACCCTGGTACGTTTTGATGCGGCTTATCATGGTCTGTTTAAAACCAACCGTAACACCCTGAAAGAAATGCCGTATTTACACGCCTATATGAAGCGTATTCTGGCGTTGCCGGGTGTCGCAGACACAGTAAAACTTGACCATATCAAAGCCGGGTATTACTCCATTAAAGACCTGAACCCGAATGGCATTGTGCCGGTAGGGCCGGCTGAGATCTGATCTCCTGGCTCCCAGGCTCTCATCTGGCTACTACGCTCCTGCGTGGTAGCCTTTCTGCTTCTCACGTAGTAGCTTTTTCTTCTTGCTCCCACACCATCTGGCTCCCACGCTCCTGCGTGGTAGCCTTTTGGCGTTAATATAATTTTCGCAACAGAACACATTCCCACGCGGGAGCGTGGGAACGAGTTACGCGGGAGAATAGAAACGAGCAATTCCTGGCTCCCACGCTCTGCGTGCTAGCCCTGGTGCATTTCCGTAACGGATTTCAGTATTTGTAAGACTGACCACCATCAATGGTAATCACTGCACCATTGATAAATCCGGACTCACCAGAGAGCAGAAACGCGGCCAGCGCGGCGACTTCTTCCGGCTTACCAAAACGTTTCATCGGGTTTGGCTCAACAAACTGCTGGCCCACGGCTTCCCAGTCATCGCCACCCATCTGGCGTAACGAATTTTCCACCATGGGCGTCATAATCGCACCGGGTGCAATGGCATTGATCTGGATACCATATTGGCCGTACTCAATAGCGCTGTTGCGGGTCAGACCGACCACGCCATGCTTACTTGCCGCATAACCTGACTGATTCCCCACACCACGGATACCACCAACCGAGGCTGAGTTCACGATGGCCCCGGAGCCTTGCTTATGCATGACTTTCAGCACTTCGGCCATGCCGAGGAATACACCATTCAGATTCACCGCGACAACCTTGTTGAATTCCTCTTCGCCGAAGTCTTCGGTCAGGTTCTGAGTGCCCTCAATCCCGGCGTTATTAAAGAAACCATCAATCCGGCCGTATTGGTTGAGAGCGGCCTGTACGTACTGTTTTACCTCATCCGCGTTGGCCACATTGGCTGCTACGCAAATGCAGTCTGTACCGGCTGGCAGTTCTGCTTTCGCTTTTTCCAAAGCCTCTTCCTTCAGATCGACCAGCACCAGATTGGCTCCCTCAGCGGCCAGACGTTTAACCGTCTCCAGGCCAAGGCCAGACGCGGCACCGGTAACAATAACGGTTTTACCATCAAAACGACTCATAACGTATTCTCCTTTCTGTTATAAAAAACAGCTGTAAAAAACTGCCGTAAAACAGGGCGGTCAGCTTGAATCATTGCCTGAACACCATTTATTCAGAAGCAATTGGCTAACTGTGTTAACACCGCTGAAATAACCATAACCTTTATACAAGAGTCTGGCAGGCATGGTTCCACAGAAAGCCAGAAATGCACCGTGCCGCACAAAACAACAATCATAATGCGTAACCTTCAGGCAGAAGGCTTAAACAGGCCAGGGCAGAAAGTCAGGGCAGGGGAGTAATAGCGATAGAATCACTGAGCCTGGGCTGTATCTGGTACGCTCAGCTCATAACTTGTGTATTGCTCTCCAAACAGAGTGCTTTCGTACACCCGCGAAGCCATCTTTCTGAGAAATTTATACTCAGGACGGGTATTAAATAAATGCAGAACGACGTGAGAGTGCCCCAGTGCTGATGCCCAGGCCATCATATCTTTAAAGACAGAAACACCGGCCCCCCAGCAGGCTTCATCCAGCACGATAGCCAGTTCATAAGCCTGATTCTCAAACTGAATGCCACACCAGCCAGCCACTGCGCCGTCGATAAGAATGCCCCGGACCCTGCAGCCCTCTGTGGCATCCACACTGACTTTACCGGCAATCCACTCGTCAAGCAGGGCGTCATCAAACGCATTATGAGCCACCAGGTGCTTACGTAAGGTCTCTTTGTTTAAGATAGTCAGTAATGCCTGACGGTCGATATCCTGCAGGCTGATATACTCGATTGTTTTCATGGACGTTCCGGTTACTGAATCCTTTGTGAGCAGCTGCAGCCTGAAGGCCGAAACGAACTGGAATGGATTGTTAAATTTTTCGCACTTTGGGAGGCGCAAACCATTTCCCTTTCTCCACCACCTGGAACAGATGGTTAACAGTAACCGGAAAGGCAAGTCTGTGTTTTTCTCTGGAGCGATTGAGAAGACGGCTCAAAAGGCCCTCGGCCTCTCCATGGAAGTACAGCTCAAAGTCGAGGTCGGACAAATCAGTACCGAATTTTTCCTGAATCGCCTCCAGTAGCTCCCAGGCGTCATCCCCGGTTATACCGCAGTCTTGTTCGAGCCTGGAGCTCGGGAACAGCTCTTCAGGCCTCAGCCCCGTTTGCTTGAGAAAGATCGCTTCAACTTCCTGTTTAGTTACTGGATTCATGCTTGAAGTTTAACTCCTCAATTAGAGGAAAATTTATTGCTAGTGCGAAGCGCTTTAAATTTGTCCTGTGCGGCTTGCCGTACGAACTACATTGATTTGTAAGGGTTTAGTGTTACCCACTTTCCCTTAATTTTCTTTAACTTGGGTTCGTTATTTTCAGCATATCGCCGCAAAGCGTTTGCGATCTCTTGATGCGCTTGCTCGAGAGTGATGATGCCTGATAACTGATCAGAACCAAATGAAGTTATCAACACGTCTTCTGCTTCCGGTTCTCCTTCACCGAAGGCTCCAAATCTCACATATGAAACTGTGTCTTGGAAGGAGTATGTATCAGCCTCGCCTTCAAATACGTTTCTACCTACAAAAACCATAGGTTCAAGTGCTGGCATGGAGAGATATTTGTCTGCGAACTTAAGATGATAATAGGTTCTACCGATCTCAAAATTCATATACGAACCCTAACGCCCCGCTAGAAGGCGAGCGAAGCTAGTCCTAGTGAAAGCCACGTTTTTGTGGCTGTAACGAATTTCAGCGGTTTGTTAAGCGTATTCGTGAATTCCATAGACGTAGCCTGTATATACAATGCCCATAAAAATCGCCCCAACACCGAAGAATAGAGGCAAGAACAGCCTGTAGTGACCAGTTTTAAGTCGCTTGTAAGAAGCAAGTACCACCGCAGCCAGCGACAGAATCCCAGCCAAAACGAATACCGCAAAAACAGCGCGCTCCTCAGTAAATCCCCCGTCGCCCGGAACCATTGTCGGTTCAGTATACACAGGGCCATCACCACCGATAGAGGCGATTATCGACAGCGCCTCTGCCCATGCAGTTTCTTGACCTAGCAGACTCATGTAATAGTAAAAAGCAGCATAGAAAATCACTAGAGACGCTGCCGCTAGGCCTATACATATTTTCGTCAAATAGCTCATTTACGCTTAATGCCTGCATTTGCGGCTGGTTTGAAGCGCAGGGGGAAACCAGTCCGACAACATGCGCTTGTTAACTATTTTCTGTTACTGACTTTCGCATTATTGATCAGTTAAAGGCTGAAACGATCTTCAGGTAAAGCATACGCAACAAAAATCACTGTTATCAATAGCCAGATACGCCGGAATGACAGAAAAGGAGCAAAAAGGCGTTGGGTGTACGGGGAGCGGGGCAGAAATAGGTCAGGGCAGAATCAAAGCTGCCCCGCAATCCGCAGGGCCGGGGAACAGAGGGACGCGGTTTCAGCTCAGGTGTTGGTCGTCTGCTGACGGCCAACCAGATACGGCTATCAGCAGACGACCCGCTGCAAACGACCAGCAGCAGACAGTCAGGGTTTCTGACTGCGCTGCGCCTCTTTAAACGCCAGCTTCTCTTCCCGGCGTTTGCGGATGGTCTCTTCGGTTTCGGTGCCTATGTGCGCTTCGCCGCGCTTGCGGGCTAGCTCCATCTGCTGTTCGCGGGAGCGGAAGCGCTGGCGCTGCTCGTCAGTGTATTCATCAAAGCACTGATGACAGCTGACGCCGGGCTCGTAGTGCGCATGCTCTTTATCGGCTGCAGTGATGGGGCGGCGGCAGGCGTGGCACTGGTCGTAGTCACCTTTTTCCAGCTGGTGATTGACTGACACCCGGTTGTCGAAGACGAAGCATTCGCCTTCCCACAGGGATTCTTCCTGCGGTACGTCTTCCAGGTATTTCAGAATGCCGCCTTCCAGGTGGTACACCTCTTCGAATCCCTGTTCCTTTAAATAGGCGGTGGACTTCTCGCAGCGGATACCGCCGGTACAGAACATGGCGACTTTTTTGTTTTTTTCCGGGTTCAGGTGTTCTTTAACGTACTGCGGAAACTCGCGGAAGGTTTTGGTGTTCGGGTCGAGGGCGCCTTTAAAGGTACCGATACCGACTTCGTAATCGTTACGGGTATCCACCAGAACCACGTCCGGGTCTGAGATCAGGGCGTTCCAGTCTGCGGGTTTTACGTAGGTGCCGACCACGCGTTTGGGGTCGATGCCCTCAACGCCCATGGTGACGATTTCTTTCTTCAGTTTTACTTTGGTGCGGTAGAAAGGATTGGTATCGTCATAGGATTCTTTGTAGCTGACATTGCTCAGCCGCGGGTCGTTTTGCAGAAACGCGAGCAGGGCATCTATGCCTTCGCGGCTGCCGGCGACCGTGCCATTGATGCCTTCGCGGGCGAGCAGCAGGGTGCCGCGCACGGCATGACGCTTCATGGTCTGATAAAGGGGGTCACGCAGGTTTTCAAAATCATCCAGGGTGACAAATTTGTACAGGGCACACACCACGATCGGGTGTGACGCGGAATATTCAGTCATAATGGTTCCCGTTGCTGGCCGGAGCGTAAATCCGGTGCATTCGTTTATTGGCTTTTGTTGCCAGAAGGGCGCTGATTATACAGTGCTTACCTGAGTAAAAAAGTCGGATAAAACCCTGAGAAATGTAAGGAGACCAGTATGTTGCAGGCACCCCGGGTGGTCCGTTACTCCGAAGAGCGCGATTACTTCTTTACCGAAGGCTGTTTTATCAATGAGCTGCTGAACACTGATGACGACCGGCAGTTGTCGGTGGCGCGGGCCAGAGTCCGGGCCGGGGAAACAACCCGCTGGCATAAACTGGAGGGCATTACGGAGCGTTATCTGATGGTCGCCGGCGAGGGCACCGCCGAGGTTGGCGATGAGCCGGCAGTCGTTCTGAACCCTGGCGATGTGTTACTGATTCCCGCCGGAATGCCACAGCGTATAACCAATACCGGCGATGGCGTACTGGAATTTCTTGCACTCTGTACGCCGGCATTTAATGAAGAGGCCTATATTGATCTGCAGGATCAGCACAACTGAGCGAATACTTTTTTATTCACTGAATCCTGTCTGTCAGCGGCTTCCTGAACCGGCTTACGTCTTTGGCTAATGACCAGCGGCTGAAATAAAAAAATAATGGGAAAAAATCCACCCATTTTGAAATTTTTCTGTGCCCGGATGGTCTGTTTAACCCGCTATTTATTTCTTCAGGTGGCTATATCAGACAATGTCATCGCTGCGTCATACCGGTCTGTTAAACCCGCAGCCTGATCTGTTGTCACAGGCGGATGTTAAAACGGGATGTCGACAGGTAAACACACTGTTGAATCGCAGCGGACAGGCCCCTTTGTGCTATCGGTCTGCCGGCCCGTGGTGTACTCTTATCCGCAGAATTAAGCCGGAGAAAATGCATGCAAAAACGCACTAAAATCGTCGCCACACTCGGACCATCCAGCAGCAGTGATGAAGTTATCGAAAAACTGATTCTGGCCGGGGCTGATGTGTTCCGCCTTAATTTTTCACACGGTGAAGCATCCGACCATATCGCACGGGCGGAGAGTGTTCGCCGCGCAGCCAAAAAACACGGCCGCTTTGTAGCAATTCTCGGCGACCTGCAGGGGCCGAAAATCCGTATCGCGCGTTTTAAAGAACAGAAGGTGCATCTGGATGTTGGTCAGACCTTTACGCTGAATGCGTCGCTGGCCACCGACGATGGCGATAAAGACCAGGTCGGTATTGATTACCAGCAGCTGATTAATGACGGCAGCCCGGGCGATATTCTGTTGCTGGATGATGGCCGTATTGAACTGGAAGTTACTGAAAAACACAGCGACCGTCTGGTTACCCGGGTCGTGGTCGGCGGCTGGCTGTCGAACAACAAAGGCATTAACCGTCAGGGTGGCGGACTGTCGGCACGTGCACTGACAGATAAAGACAAAGAAGATATTAAACTCGCGGCTTCCATGAAGGTGGATTATCTGGCCGTATCCTTTCCGCGTGATGCCCATGATATGAACGAAGCGCGGGAATTACTGACCGCTGCCGGTGGCAGTGCCGGCCTGGTGTCTAAAATTGAGCGCGCCGAATGTGTTCAGGATGATCAGACGCTGGACGATATTATTATGGCCTCCGATGCGGTGATGGTTGCCCGCGGGGATCTGGCGGTTGAAATTGGTGATGCCGAACTGGTGGGCGTGCAGAAACGTATTATCTCGCGCAGCCGGCAGCTGAATAAACCTGTGATTACCGCCACGCAGATGATGGAATCCATGATTGCCTCACCTATGCCTACCCGCGCAGAAGTCTCGGATGTGGCCAACGCGGTGCTGGATTATACCGATGCCGTGATGCTGTCAGCGGAAACCGCAGCGGGGGATTACCCGGTGGAAACCGTGGAAGCCATGAGCCGGATTATTATCGGTGCCGAACGCAATCCGTTGTCCAAGCGCTCGCGCCATCGTCTGCATCAGGATTTTCATGATATGGATGAAACCATTGCGCTGTCAGCGGTGTATGCCGCGAATCACCTGATTGGCTGTAAGGCTATTATCTCGTTAACCGAGTCGGGTGCGACACCACGCCTCATGTCACGTCTGCGTTCGCACTTGCCAATCTATGCATTTGCCCGCCGCGAAGATACTCAGAACCGGGTGGCCTTATACCGGGGTGTGCAGCCGGTGGACTTCCATGCGGATGAAATGGAGCCGGATGCCATTAACCCCCGTGCTATCTCAGTGCTGAAGGAGCGTGGCTGCCTGGAAAGCGGTGATATTGTGGTCATCACCCGGGGCGAGTATCTGAATGCTCAGGGCGGAACCAATACCATGAAGATCTATCAGGTCGACTGACTTTTACGACATCCCGCGACAGGTCAGGGATGATTTTTGTGAACCAGGGCGAATTTTTCTCTGTAATGTCGGTTATTTCGCAATTTATTGACTTCAGCGATAATCATGTCAGTAAAAGTCAGTAAAATGCCGGTCAGTTTCGGTTTAACCGGCCAACGGAATGACGCGGTGACATGCTGAGGGGAGAGCAGGCACCGCCTGTTCTCACAGTCCTGCGATCAGGCAGTCTGTGGTCAGTTTGTGCCGGGTTGTTTATTGAGGGGAAAGGCATGAATCAGAAAGTCAACAAGTTGTATGACGACGGCAACCACTCAGTGCTGTTTTTTACAGGTCTGGTGGAAGGTGAGGGGATTCCCAGTAATCAGCTGATTATTGTTGATCACGGGGAAGGCGCGTTGTTTGATCCGGGCGGTGAGCTGACTTTTACGCCGCTGTCGATTGAGATTTCCAAACACCTGGGGCGTGACTCGTCGCTGAAATATGTGTTTGCATCGCATCAGGACCCGGACATTATTACCTCACTGCCACGCTGGCTGCTGCACTCTGATTGTCGTGTAGTAACGTCCAGGCTGTGGGTGCGCTTCCTGCCGCATCTGATTTCAAACTTCGTCTCCGGCAATATGAAAAAATCGCTGACGGATCGTCTGATTGAGCTGCCGGATAAAGGGGCCAAGATTCCGCTGGGTGACAGCAATATCGTGGCGGTACCGGCGCACTTCCTGCATTCAGTCGGTAACTTCCATTTCTATGATCCGATCAGCAAAATCCTGTTCTCTGGTGATGTCGGCGCGGCCGCCACAGAAGCCGGTCAGGATCATATTCCGGTGGGTGATATGCGTGAACACGTGCGCCTGATGGAAGGTTTCCATAAGCGCTATATGGTAAGCAATAAAGCCTGCCGTGTGTGGGTGGACCGCGTCCGCCGTATGGATGTTGAAGCCATGATTCCGCAGCACGGCCGGCCGTTTATGGGCAAAGAAAAGGTCAACGAATTCCTCAACTGGTTTGAAAACCTGGAATGCGGTGTTGATCTGATGTGAGCAGCTGCTGCAGGCTGACACATAAAACGGAAATAAAAAAACGGGCCTGAAGCCCGTTTTTTTATGCGCCGCTTTTGTGCAGCGGCTTATGCCGCTGCACAGGTCACAGTATTAATCCAGCTGATCCAGCACCGCTGCCAGGCGACGGGTCGCGGCGTCGGCATCATGTAGTTTATCCAGACCAAACAGACCCAGACGGAAGCTTTTGTAGTCTTCCGGTTCATCACACATCAACGGCACCCCTGAGGCAGCCTGCATACCGTGCTGCACAAATTTGCTGCCGTTCTGAATACCCGGGTCGGTGGTGTAGCTGACCACTACGCCCGGTGCCTGGAATCCTTCGGCGGCAACGCTTTTAATACCGCGCGATTCCAGCAGGGCACGCACGGAACGACCCAGCGCCAGCTGTTCTTCACAGACTTTATCAAAACCGTAGTCACGGGTTTCCAGCATGGTGTCGCGGAACGCCGCCAGGGCATCGGTTGGCATGGTGGCGTGGTAGGCATGGCCGCCATTTTCGTAGGCTTTCATAATGCCGTGCCAGGTTTTCAGGTTGCAGGCGAAGCTGCTGCTTTCACGTTCATTCATGCGTGCTTCCGCGGCGTCATTCATCATCACCAGCGCGGCACAGGGGGAGGCACTCCAGCCTTTTTGCGGCGCGCTGATCAGAATATCGACGCCGAGTTTTTTCATATCCGCCCACAGAGTGCCGGAGGCGACGCAATCCAGGACAAACAGACCGCCCACCTGATGAACCGCGTCGGTGACGGCTTTTATGTAATCATCAGGCAGAAGCATGCCGGAGGCTGTTTCCACATGTGGCGCAAACACCATATCGGGCTTATCGGCCAGAATGGTATTCACCACTTCCTCTATGGGTGCCGGTACCCAGGGCGCCTGGCTGTCGTCACTGGTGCGGCGGGCTTTGAGGACGGTTTCTTTGGCAGGGATTTTACCGGCGGCAAAAATCTGGCTCCAGCGATAGCTGAAAAAGCCGTTACGGATCACCATGCAGTGCTGGTCATGACCAAACTGGCGGGCCACTGCTTCCATCCCATAGGTGCCGCCACCGGGGACGATGACAACATGATCAGCCTGATAAACATCCTTCAGAGTGGCGGAAATATCGCGCATCACCTGCTGAAAGCGGGCAGACATATGGTTAAGAGAGCGGTCGGTGAATACGACGGAATATTCCAGCAGTCCGTCCGGATCGACGTTGGTTAACAGCCCTGACATGGCAGGCTCCTTACAATTAGCTTGGTTATACAGTTATAGAAGGGATTACAACGGAAGCCGGCGCAGAAATAAAGGGGTGTTGCGGAAGAGTGTGTTCAGACGGAGCCGTGGTGCTGCTCCGTCTGCGATGTATGTGGCAGGATCAGCTGATTTTACCGGTGACCCGTACCCGTTTACTGCCGCTTTCTGTTGGCGCCTGCTGTGCCTCTGCGCGTTGTTTCAGCTGATCATCAATGACGTTTTTCAGGGCGATCAGAATGCCCATGGCCATAAAGGCACCGGGGGGCAGAATGGCGAAGAGAAAATCCGGGTAGTCTTTGATCAGCTCGATTTTCCAGCTGGCCGCGGCCGGGCCAAACAGCAGCTGCATATCGGAAAAGATCACCCCCTGACCGAGAACCTCACGCATGGCGCCCAGTACGATCAGCACCAGAGCAAAACCCAGTGCCATCATAAAGCCATCCAGTACGGAGGGGATAAGCGGGTTTTTACAGGCAAAAGAATCGGCACGGCCAAGAATCACACAGTTTGTCACGATCAGCGGAATAAAAATGCCCAGCACTTCGTACAGCTCGTAGGTGAAGGCCTGCATGATAAGTTCAGCGACGGTCACGAAGGAGGCAATAATCATAACAAAGGCCGGCAGGCGCACAGCATCCGGCACGTGATTACGGATCAGAGAAACGGAAAAGTTAGAGCCTACCAGTACCATCATGGTGGCCAGTCCCAGGCCCATGGCATTGACCACAGATCCGGTAACGGCCAGCAGAGGACAAAGCCCCAGCAGCTGCACCAGCGCCGGGTTGTTGTTCCACAGGCCATCAATACTGATATCGTGCAGAGATTTGGTCGCCATGATTATTCTCCTGCCTGATCCGGTGCGGACGCTGATGATTCCGGTGGTGGAATATTAAGCAGCACATCCTGATGATGAGCAAAAAATTTCTGCGCCAGTTTAACGGCTTTGACCACGGCCCTGGGGGTAATGGTGGCGCCGGTAAACTGATCAAAAATACCGCCGTCTTTTTTCACAGCCCAGTCTTCTTCGCCTACGTCGGCCAGGCTTTTATCGTTAAACTGCAGTACCCAGTCGGATTTTTTAAGATCGATTTTATCGCCCAGCCCCGGGGTTTCCCGGTGTTCGGTCACCCGCACCCCGGCAATGCTGCCATCGGCATGGATACCCACCAGTATTTTAATCTGCGTGGTGTAACCGTCCGGGGCGATGGCAGGAATAATGACGGTATTAATACGGCCATCTTTGCGTGCCAGATAGATTTTATCGTCCGCGGCCAGCGGGCCGAGTAATTGCTGGTTAAAACGCTTGTCGATATTAATGGTATCGGTCAGCAGATCATTGTCGTAACTGCCGGCAGGGACAATTTCATTCAGGGCTTTGGCCTGAGCCAGACGGATATTATGTTCAATCAGGTCGGCGGTGGTGACCTGAGCCAGGGCGATCGCGCCGGCGGTGACCAGGGCAAACAGTCCGAGGCCGACAGCGTTACGACGAATAGAGGCAAATAATTCGTTCATCGTCTTTCCTCAGTCTTTTTCCGGCAGACCACGGCGCGCTTTTTCATGGCCGTAACTGCGTGGCTGGGTGTAGGCGTCGATAAAGGGCGCGGCAAAGTTCATCAGCAGCACCGCAAAAGCGACGGCATCCGGATATGCACCCCAGGTACGGATCATATAGATCAGAATGCCGACACCGGCACCATAGATAAGTTTACCCAGCGGCGTGGTGGAAGCGGTCACCGGGTCGGTGGCAATAAAAAAAGCACCCAGCATGGTGGCACCACTGAGCAGGTGCAGATACAGCGGGGTGTACATATCTTCATCCCAGCCGATCACCAGAGAACACAGGCTCAGAGCGGCCAGCATCGCCACCGGAATATGCCAGGTAATAATGCGGCGCCAGAGCAGTACCAGACCACCGGCCAGAAAGGCGATGTTCATCCATTCCCAGCCGCCGTTCAGCCAGCCGTTGAAGGTATCTTCGGCCAGTACATCGGTGGCGGTGCCTTTCACGATCAGATGCTTGTAGGCATCCAGAGGGGTGGCTCCGGTAAAGGCATCGGCCAGTTCTTTCTGGCCGGCAAAAATAATCTGTAAGGTATCGCTGAAGCTGGCTGTGTCCATGCCGGACATCTGGCCCGACAGTGCCCAACTGGTGGTCAGCTGCACGGGGAATGACACCAGTACCAGCGCGTAACCCACCATCGCAGGGTTAAACGGGTTGTTGCCCATGCCACCGTATAACTGTTTGGAGAACACAACGGCAAATGATGTCGCCACCATGGTGACCCAGAAAGGTGCGAAAGGCGGCAGCGCCAGACCGAGCAATAACCCGGTGACCAACGCGGAGTTATCTTTCAGAAAAAAGCTTACCGGACGGCGACGGATTTTAACGATCAGGGCTTCACTGGTCAGCGCGGTAGCAATGGCCAGAGCCAGATTAATCAGCGTTCCCCAGCCGAAAAATGCCGTCATCACAGCAATGCCCGGCAGGCAGGCGAGGGCCACCGTCGCCATGACTTTACCTGTGCTGTTAGGCCCGTGAGTGTGGGGTGAAGATAGCGTCAGCAAACCCATAATCAGGAGGCCTCGTGTTCAGTGGTGGCAGCAGCACTGGCATTCAGCGCTGCCAGTTCCTGTTCCAGTTGTTGCAGTTTGTCCTGTTGTTTTTTCACGCCACCGGCGAGGGCGTCAACTGTATCCAGACCATCGGCTTTGGCCATGTCGTGACGCTCCTGCATTTTGGCTACCCGGTCTTTCTGGGCGAGAATTTTTTTCTGCAGCGCTTCGGTTTCGGCGGCTTTTTCTTCCGCGGTTTTTTCAGCAGGAGCAGGCGCATCGCCGTTAACCTCACCACCATTTAAAGAGGCATCGTAAGCCGCTTTGGCTTCATCGACACGGGCCTGTTGTTTGGCGATCCCTTCTTCCAGCGCAGGGACGGTGTCAGAGCCTTCGGCTTTGGCCTGCTCAAGACGTTTCTGTGCGGTTTCCAGCCGTGCGAGGGCGGTTTCCCATTTACGCTTCAGGCGCTCAGGACTGTTGGGGTCACCTTTGTCGGTGGCTGTTGCCGCCGGTTCACCAGACTGTGCGGCATTCTGTGCCGCTTTGGCGGCTTTTTTAGCGGCGGCAATCTCTTTTGCCAGCGCTTTGATTTTGTCCTGGGTTTTGGCCAGCGCAGCTTCAAACGCCGGAATTTTATCCGCCAGGCTGTCATCGGCTTTTGCCGCGTCCAGTTTTTCCTGGGTTTTGGTTTTGGCGGTCTGGGCGGCGTCGAGTTTTTTCTGCAGTTTTTCCAGTTCGTCCGGGTCCGCCTGTGGGCTGGCGGCCGTGTCGCCGGAAGCAGCGGCTTTTTTCTCTTTTTGTGCCGCTTCTGCGGCAGCAGCCCGGGCTTTACGGCGCGCTTCTTTTTCAGCCTCTTCGCGCTCTTTACGGGCTAAGCGTTCCTCATAACGCTGGCGTGCACGTTCTGATTTGGCCTGGGCTTCACGTTCTTCGCGGATGGCACCTTTGGCAAAGCGGTAATATTGCACCAGCGGAATATGGCTTGGGCAGACGTATGAGCAGGCGCCACATTCAATGCAGTCAAAGAGATTATGCTGCTCGGCTTTGCTGAATTCCTGCCCTTTGCTGAACCAATAAAGCTGCTGCGGCAGCAGTTCTGCGGGGCAGGCTTCGGCACACATGCCACAGCGGATGCAGGCCATGGCAAATTCATTGGTGGGCAACTCTTTTTCGGTGGGCGCCAGCAGACAGTTGGTGGTTTTGATCACCGGCAGATCCGTGTGCGGCAGGGCGAAGCCCATCATTGGCCCGCCCATAATAACGCGTTCGCGCGATTGTGGCCGGTAACCCGCCAGCGATAATAAGTGGCTGACCGGGGTGCCGATCAATACTTCGAAGTTGCCGGGTTGGGATACGCTGTCGCCGGTCAGAGTGGTGATGCGCGAAATCAGTGGCTCACCCATTTCTACGGCACGGTAAATGGCCGCTGCCGTGCCAACGTTCTGGCACACAATACCCAGTGAGGCGGGAATGCCGCCCGCCGGTACTTCTTCACCGGTGAGGATTTTAATCAGTTGTTTTTCACCACCGGACGGGTATTTGGTGGGAATGGTCACCACATCAATATGGTGTTCTTCGTTGAGTTTTTTAAGGGCAGAATTAAGCGCTTCAATGGCTTCCGGTTTGTTGTCCTCGACGCCGATCAGGCAGCGTTGGGCGCCAATGATGTGCAGCAGTATCTGCGCGCCGTGTATGACTTCTTCGGCGCGCTCGCGCATCAGCATGTCATCGGCGGTAATGTAGGGCTCGCACTCGGCGCCGTTGAGAATCAGGGTATGCACCGGTGTTTTACCGACGGCCAGCTTCACGGCACTGGGGAACCCCGCGCCGCCCATGCCGGCAATACCACAACGGCGGATATGATCCGTCAGCTGCTGTGGCGTAATATCTTCCAGATGATCAACACTCAGTGCCTGCCGCAGGCCGGTGTGTTCTGTCCACTCATCGTTACCATCCGGTTCGATGACGATGCAGGTTTCTTCCAGCCCGGAGGCGTGGGGCACAGGCCGGGGTTCAATAGCGGCGATATGGCCGGATGTCGGGGCGTGCAGAGGAACGCTGACAAAACCGTCCGCATCGGCGATCAGCTGTCCCTTTAAAACTTTGTCTCCGGCTTGCACCAGCGGCACCGCGGGGGCGCCTATGTGCTGGTGCAGTGGCAATACCAGTTGCGGCGGTAAGGGCGCAGGCTGAATCGCGCGGCCGGTGGATTGCTGTTTGTTCTCTGCCGGATGGATACCGCCGTGGAAGGTATGCAGGCGAATCAGATTGGTCATGCAGCATCTCCGGTCAGCGGACGGCGGTCCGAGGCGATCAGTTCAATCCCGGAGGTCGGTGCCTGCCAGTACCAGTTACCTGTGGTGATCTCCACCGGCACCATATCAATACAGTCGACCGGGCAGGGCTCAACACACAGATCACAGCCGGTGCACTCATCGGCGATCACGGTATGCATCTGTTTGGCAGCGCCGAGAATAGCGTCCACCGGGCAGGCCTGAATGCACTTGGTGCAGCCAATGCATTCGTCTTCGCGGATACGGGCAACGTGGGGGACGTCTTTTTCTTCACCGTGTTCGCTGTCCAGCGGTTCCGGTTCGACGCCCAGCAGGTCGGCGAGGGACTGAATCGTACCTTCGCCGCCCGGCGGGCATTTGTTAATTTTTTCACCGTCGGCAATGGCTTCGGCGTAGGGCTTGCAGCCCGGGAAACCACACTGGCCACACTGGGTCTGCGGCAGCAGGTTGTTAATCTGGTCAACGATGGGGTTGCCTTCAACCTTAAAACGCACCGCGGCAAAGCCCAGCAGCGCGCCGAATATCACGGACAGCAGGGCCAGTACGCCAATGGCAATCGCAATAGTCCAGAGTGCAGTTGTCATAGTGTCTCCTAAATACTGACCAGGCCGGTGAAGCCAAGGAAGGCAAGAGACATCAGCCCGGCGGTCAGCATGGCGATGGCGGAACCCTGAAAGGGTTTGGGGACGTCGGCGACGGCGATGCGCTCACGCAGGGCAGCGAACAACACCATCACCAGAGAAAAACCGACGGCGGCGCCGAATCCGTAAAGAATGGATTCAACAAAGGAATTGTCGCGCTTGATGTTCAGCAGGGCGACGCCCAGCACAGCGCAGTTGGTGGTGATCAGTGGCAGAAAGATACCCAGTACGCGATACAGCACCGGGCTGGTTTTGCGGATGGCCATCTCGGTAAAGCCCACCACTACGGCAATCACCATAATAAAGCTGATAGTTTTCAGGTAGGTGAGATCCAGCGGCTCCAGAATCAGGCTGTACACCAGATAGCTGCACACCGAGGCCAGCGTCAGCACAAAGGTGGTGGCCGCGCCCATACCGATGGCGGTTTCCAGTTTGTTGGACACGCCCATAAAAGGACACAGTCCGAGAAACTGTACCAGGACAAAGTTGTTGACCAGTATGGTGCTTACCAGTATCAGCAGATAGTCAGTCATTAATGGCTCCGCGGTGCGGCCAGGGCACAGTCTGCCCAGTAAACAAAAAAATTGGCCGCGCATTATCCCAAAGGATGGTTATTTCATACAAGAAGGTTTGCAAGGGTTTTTAATTGTCATTTGGAATAAGCTTAGTGATTGTTACGCCAGCGCGTCATGATGCGGCGTTGGTTACCGCTTTACGGCTCTGCAGCCCTTGTCTGTGGCTGGCTGAGCCCGGACTGAAGCATAGCCAGCCTGCGCCTGCGGGCGATGATAAAGATCAATAATATAACTGAATGGTTACTTATACAGCCTGACAGCATTGCTCAGCCGGCGACTTTTGCGCCCAGAGGCGGGGATGGCGATGCATAAGGGCATTGTCTGCAAAGCCGTACAAATGTCATAAGAGACGATATTGGTCTTGCCAGTCTGTAAAATCTTGGCACACTCTGCTGTTTGCCGACGACGACCCACAGACCGTTGTGATGGTCTGGTCGCTGAATGATCAATCCAGAATGCAAAGGAACGTCAGCGTTGTTAGTAACCCATAGCCGGACCGGCCGTCCGGATGTTAGCGCCAGTGCAGCGACCGCGCGGGCAGGCCGTAAAACCCCGGGCCGGGTGACGGCTTTGCTGTTCGCATCCCTGGTAGCCGCATTGGTGTCAGGATGTGGCGATCAGGCCTGGAATAACCCGCATCCGTCCTCGGAAAGCGGGCAGAACATCATTTACTCAGCGTTTTCAGAGCGGCCCAAGCATCTTGATCCGGCGCGCTCTTACAGCTCTGACGAGGCCCGGTTTATCGATAATATTTATGAGCCTCCGCTGGAGTATCACTATCTGAAGCGGCCTTACGAACTGGTGCCATCGACTCTGACGCAGATGCCGGTGATTGAATACAGCAACCGCGAGGGCCAGCCCGTCGCTGAAGATTCACCGGACGTGGCCTACAGTACCTATCATTTTGAACTCCGCCCGGGCATCCGCTATCAGCCCCATCCGGCGTTTGCCAAAGACGCAGACGGCCAGTTTATTTATCGCTTTAACTCTGCGGATGATGCTGCCGCTTACACCCGCTTCAGTGACTTCACTGCCAGTGGCAGCCGTGAGTTAACCGCCGCGGATTATGTTTACCAGGTTAAGCGTCTGGCCGATCCGGCCCTGTTGTCACCGGTGCGCGGGTTGCTTAGCCAATACATTGATGGCATGGCGGAATTCAGTGAGGCGGTGACCGCCGCGCGCGAAACGCTTGAGCCGGGGGAATGGCTGGACCTGCGGCCGATGGATTTCCGCGGTCTGACGGTGACAGACGAACACCACTTTTCCATTCGCCTGAAAGGCAAATATCCGCAGTTTAAATATTGGCTGGCGTATCACTTTTTTGCTCCCATGCCGTGGGAGGCCGATCAGTTCTATCATCAGCCCGGGCTGGCTGAGCGCAACATCGTGCTGGATTGGTATCCGGTCGGTACCGGCCCTTTTATGATGACCCGTAATAATCCCAACGAAGTGATTATTCTGGAACGTAACCCGAATTATCACCCGGACTTTTATCCATCCGAAGGGGATGCCGGGGATAAAGAAGCCGGCCTGCTGGCCGATGCCGGCAAGCCGTTGCCATTACTGGATAAAGCCGTGTACCGGCTGGAAAAAGAAGCCATCCCGTTGTGGACCAAGTTTCTGCAGGGGTATTACGACCGCTCGGGGATATCCGGCGACAGTTTTGATCAGGCGGTGAAAATCAGTGGTGACGGGATTCACCTGACCGATGAAATGGCAGAGAAGGGTATCCGGCTGGAAAAAGCCGTGGTGCTGGGAACGTATTACTTTGGCGTCAATATGCTCGACCCCGTGATTGGCAATACCGGTACGGCCGAAGAGCGGGCGAAAAAACGCAAGCTGCGCCAGGCGCTGGCCATTGCTTACGATGCGCAGGAAAATATTTCTATTTTTTACAATGGCCGGGGTGAGGTTGCGATGGGGCCAATCCCACCGGGTATTTTTGGTTATCAGAGCGGCAAAGAAGGGATGAACCCCTACGTCTTCAATTGGGTGGATGGCGAGCCTCAGCGTAAACCGATTGAAGAAGCAAAGCGTCTGCTGGCCGAAGCCGGTTACCCGCAGGGGCGTGATGCCGAAACCGGTGAACCCCTGGTGCTGAATCTGGACACCACTGGCGGGGGCAGCAGTGCGGCACTTAACTGGATGATCAAACAATTCAAAAAGCTGAATATTCAGCTGAATGTGCGTGGCACGGACTACAACCGTTTTAAAGAAAAAATGGGAACCGGTAATGCGCAGTTATTTCAGTGGGGCTGGCTGGCAGACTATCCGGATGCGGAAAACTTTATGTTTCTGCTTTACGGCCCTAATGGCCAGGTCGCCAGCGGTGGCAGTGGCGTGAATTCCACCAATTACAATAATGCTGAATACAACCGCTTGTTTGAAAAAATGCAGCTGATGGAAGATTCACCCGAGCGCATGGCGATTATCCGTCAGATGTTGGCCATTGTGCAGCGGGACACGCCGTGGATTTCGGCCTGGCATCCGCTTTCTTATGTGCTCAATAATCATTGGGTCAGAAACACCAAGCCGCATGGCATCAGTAAAGCCGTGCTGAAATACATTGCGGTTGATCCTGAGGATCGTCAGCAGGCGCAGCACAACTGGAACCAGCCGGTGCTGTGGCCGCTTATCCTGGTGGCAGTGATTATTCTGCTGCTTTCAGTGCCGGGTGTCAGGGCGTACCGACAACGCCAGCAACGCCGGATTCATACCATGACCAAGGCACAGGAATAAGGAGTTATTATGCTGGCGTATATTATCCGTCGTCTTATTTATGCTATTCCGATTCTGATCGGGGTGAACCTCCTGACCTTTGCGTTGTTTTTTATGGTGAATACACCGGATCAGATGGCGCGGGTGCAGCTGGGGGATAAACACGTTTCGCAGGAAGCCATCGACGAATGGAAAGATCAGCGCGGTTATAACAAACCGCTGTTTATCAACACCAGAGATAACAGCGAGGGGCTGCTGACCGACACTATATTCTTTGATAAGTCTCTGCGGCTGTTTGTGTTCGAATTCGGAAAGTCGGATGAAGGACGCATGATTGGCAGTGACATCAGTGAGCGTATGTGGCCCAGTCTGGCGCTGGCGTTGCCGACGTTTATTATCGGTATTACGGTGAATATTGTATTTGCACTCTTTATCGTGATGTTCCGTGCCAGTGTGTTTGATACGGCAGCCATGGTGTTCTGTGTGGCACTGATGTCAGTGTCAGGTGTGTTCTATATCTTTTTTGGTCAGTACTTCTTCGCCAAGCTCTGGCACCTGGTGCCGATTTCCGGTTATCTCAGCGGTGCCGATGCCATCCGTTTCCTGATTCTGCCGGTGATTATCGGGGTGATCAGTGGGATCGGTGGTGGCACACGCCTGTACCGTACGCTGTTTCTGGAAGAAGCCAGTAAAGATTATGTCCGTACGGCACGGGCAAAAGGGGTGTCGGAGTCAGCGGTGCTGTTCCGCCATATTCTGCCCAACGGCATGATACCGATTCTGACCAGTGTGGTGGTGGTGATTCCATCGCTCTTTATGGGCAGCCTGTTAATGGAATCTTTCTTTGGTATTCCGGGACTGGGCAGTTACACCCTGAATGCTATTCAGGCACAGGATTTCGCCATTGTGCGCAGCATGGTCTTTCTCGGCTCGGTGCTTTATATCATTGGTCTGATCCTGACCGATATTTCTTACACGCTGGTTGATCCGAGGGTGAGACTGTCATGAGTGAAATGATGATCAAACCTGTGGTTCTGTGGAGCGATGTGCTGATATTTCTGTTGGTATTGGCCATGGCCGGTTTTTTCTGGACGCTGCGTAAACAGCCCTTAACGGCCAAACGCTGGTTGTCGGTATTCCGTACACACACGGGTATCGCATCCTTTATTGTGATTCTGTTTTATCTTTCTATCGCGGTGATGGATTCGCTGCACTATCGCCAGGCGCTGGAAAAAGTCGGGGATTCGGATCAGGTGCATTATGACCAGGAAGTGCGCAGCGTACTGGACTGGCTGTTAAAGGATCTCAATGCGCATAATGAGACCACTTATTCCGAGCCCATGTCGCTTTACTCATTTTCGAAAATCAATATGCAGGATGATAACGGCCAGGTGTACCGTGATTATCCGCGTCTGAAAGAAGCGGGCAGTCATATTGAAGCCGAAGAGCATAAAACGGCGGATGTGCTGCAACGGACTCTGGCGGCGGTGCTGACCGGGCTGCTGATTTCGGCTTTGCTGATTGTCCCGCATTACTGGCTGTACGGTCGCCACCGTCAGGCTATTCCCTGGATGACCGGTTATGCCACACTGACGGCGTTGATTGTGCTTTCCAGCTGGGTATTAATGCTGGGCCAGGTTTATCACGTATTCGGCACGGATAAAGTCGGTGGCGATACTATGTATCAGAGCATCAAGGCCGTCCGCACCGGTGTGCTGATCGGTACGCTGGCAACCTTGCTGACGATGCCACTGGCCATTGTGCTGGGCATCAGTGCCGGGTATTTCAAAGGCTGGGTTGATGATGTGGTGCAGTATATTTACACCACGCTGAACTCTATTCCCGGCATTCTGTTGATTGCCGCATCCGTGCTGTTAATTGATGTGTATATAGAAACCCATCCGGAAGATTTTAATCTGGTGGCAGTACGGGCTGATTTTAAATTTCTGGCGCTGTGTTTTATTTTGGGGATGACCAGCTGGACAGGCCTGTGCCGGCTGTTGCGGGCTGAAACGTTAAAAGTATCGCAGCTGGATTATGTTCAGGCCGCGCATACGTTCGGCGTCAGTCATGCCCGAACGGTTTTCCGTCATATCCTGCCGAATGTGATGCACATTGTGCTGATTTCTCTGGTGCTGGATTTCAGCGGCTTCGTGCTGGCTGAGGCGGTGCTGTCTTATATCGGTGTCGGCGTGGACCCCAGTATGAACAGCTGGGGCAATATGATTAATGAGGCGCGGGCAGAATTATCCCGGGGGGATGTGGTCTGGTGGCCGGTGACCTCGGCATTTGTGATGATGTTTATTCTTGTGCTGGCTGCCAACCTGTTTTCTGACCGGGTACGCGATGCCTTTGATCCGAGGTTTCACTGATGATGGATAACAATTCGCCCATGGAGACGCAGCAGCAAAAAGCCAGTGGCCCCACGTTGCTCAGCGTCCGCAATCTGTGCGTGGATCTTCTGGCGACGGTGGATCAGCCAGATAATACCCCCCTGGTTCAACAGGTCGCTTTCGATATTCATGCCGGTGAAGTGCTGGCGCTGGTCGGTGAGAGTGGTTCCGGAAAATCCCTGACGGCACTGGCACTGATGCGCCTGTTACCTGACGCATTGGCGATCCGCGACGGCCAGGTCACTCTCGCCGGTACGGATTTATTCGGGCTCACCGAGGCCTCGATGAATCAGGTGCGCGGACAAAAAATGGCGATGGTTTTTCAGGAACCTCAGACTGCTCTGAATGCGGTGCAGACGGTGGGCCGGCAAATAGGTGAAGTGCTCAGCCTGCATAAAAAGTTATCCCCCACCGAGGTGAAACAACAGACCATCAGTCTGCTTGAGGAAGTCGGGATTCCCGACCCGCAGCAACGCATTCACTGGTACCCCCATCAGTTATCCGGTGGCCAGAAGCAGCGGGTGATGATCGCTATGGCGTTAGCCTGTGAGCCGGATCTGCTGATTGCCGACGAACCCACGACGGCACTGGATGTCACCATTCAGAAACAGATATTGTCTCTGTTGGATCAGTTACGCCGCAGCCGGGATCTGGGCGTGCTGCTGATTACCCATGATATGGGAGTGGTGGCCGAAATGGCGGATACCGTGGTGGTGATGCGGCACGGTAATATTCTTGAGCAGGCGGACGCGCAGCGGTTTTTTTCTGATCCGCAGCATGAATACAGCCGCATGCTGATTCACTC
Organism: Thalassolituus sp. UBA1087; assembly: GCA_002314145.1. Classification (GTDB taxonomy): domain Bacteria; phylum Pseudomonadota; class Gammaproteobacteria; order Pseudomonadales; family Oceanobacteraceae; genus Venatoribacter. The sequence goes on from DCCG01000042.1 coordinate 127,938, forward strand.
TCTGCCCGACCGGGAGCATTTTCTGAGTGTCGGCCATGAACAGCCGTTATTGCAGCTGAAGGATATTAAGGTCTGGTTCGCCCGGCGCAAAGGCGTACTGCAGCGCATTGCCGGCTACACCAAAGCCGTTGATGGTGTCAGCCTGCAGATTGCCAGAGGCGAAACGCTGGCGCTGGTGGGTGAAAGCGGGTCGGGAAAATCGACCGCCGGTAAAGCCATCCTGGCCATGGAACCGCTGGCCGGCGGTGAAATTTATTTTGATGGTCAGCGTATTGATCAGTTATCGCAGAGCGCGTTCAGGCCGTTGCGCAAACGTATTCAGGTTATTTTTCAGGACCCGTTTTCATCCATGAATCCGCGCATGAGTGTGCGCGAAATTCTGGCCGAGGGCATGCAGGCGCTGGGCGTTGGTGGCGACGCTGCGGAGCGCGAACAGACATTGTGCCGGCTGATGGAAAAAGTAGGGCTGGAAATCAGTCATCTGGACCGTTTTCCGCACGAGTTCTCTGGTGGACAACGACAGCGTCTGGCGATCGCCAGAGCCATTGCGGTGGAACCTGAATTGATTATCTGTGATGAACCCACCAGTGCCCTGGATGTTTCCATTCGTGGCCAGGTGCTGGACCTTCTGTATCAGCTGCAACAGGAAATGGGTCTGTCTTATTTATTTATTACTCATGATCTTTCCATTATTCCTCATATTGCTCACCGCATTGCGGTGATGAAAAATGGCGTTCTGGTGGAGCAGGGCAGTACCGCCGGGGTGATGCAGGCGCCACAGCACACATATACCCGGACACTGCTGGAATCGGTTCCACGCATGCCATCCGTTTAATCTGATTAACAGCCACATAACCTTTATGACACATTACCCGGTAAAGAAAATTTACCGGGTAATGGCATGACGGTAGTGGTTAAAGCCCTGCCGGCTGTTAAACTTCCTGTAGGCTTAAATTCGGGTGATTAACGTGTTGATACGAATTCTGTGTATTATTGTAATACCTTTTTTATCAGCAAATTCAGGCGCTGCACCAGTGACACTGTCAACATCTCCTAATCCGCCTTATCAGATGTTACAGGGGACGCGGCTGGGTGGTTTGTCGGTGGATATTCTGGCCTGTGTTTTTGCCCGCAGCCGTCAGCACTATACGATTGATTTATTACCCTGGGCCCGGGCTGTGGAAGCTATTAAACAGGGCGAATCCGATGGCGTATTTACCACCATTGCTATGCCGGAGCTGGATAAAGTTGCCAGACTGTCTGACCCACTGGCGCTGGAAAAATGGTATTGGTTTCACCGTGCCGATACTGACCTTAACAATATACAGCGTTTACGCATTGCCGGTATCCGTGGCAGCAACGAACTGCAATGGCTGCGTGCCAACGGGTATCCGGTCAGTATGCAGGTGAATACATTGCAGCAATTGGTTTACCTGCTTAAAAATCATCGCATCGACCTGTTCCTGGCGGATAAAAAAACCGTTGAAAATAAGCTGCAAAAACTCGACTGGCATGCATCCACCTTTCGTGCTGACTTTTCCGCTTACCGGCCACTGGGAGTTTACTTTTCTAACCGTTTTTTAAACCGTAACACGGGTTTTCTGCATACCTTTAATCAGGAAATCAGTCCCTGCCTTAAACAGCCTATGGCTCTGGATGACGCAGAACAGATAAAAGTAAAACGCTGGCTGAGTGAATCCCTGTTGCCGCGCTTACCTATGGATGATATTCGCCGTGCGCTGCGCCACTATAACGCAGAGTATGAGTCACTGTCGGTGGCGGAACGCGACCAGGCCGACCAGCAGTGGGTGCGGGACTATGCGCTGATCCGTAATGGTGAAGCGGCAGCGGGCAGCCGCCTGGCAGAGGTCAGCAGCCGTGATTTATCGGCGCGTCTGGCACAGATTCAGGCGGGTACCGGTCATATCGTCAGTGAATTGTTTGTGACTGGTAAAACAGGGATCAGTGTGGCTCACAGTGCACCGACGTCGGATTTCTATCACGGGGATGAACGTCCGTTTACTGACGTTATGTCACAGCCGGAAGGACGTTATATCGGCCCTATTCAGTACGATGCTTCCAGCCAGCGCTTTCAGGTGAAAGTTGGCTTGCGGATTGATGACACTACAACGTCTGAGACGCAGGGCGTCATTTTTGTAGGAATTGATGTCGAGCAGGCGCTGAAAGTGTCACACTGACACGGGCACAGACAGTGTCATTTCAGTGTCATCAGGGCAGGAGAAGAATCATGCAGACATCAGCCGCTCAGCGTTATGCCGCACTCACTGAAACCCGCCTGGGAAACCTTCTTGCCTGCTGGCAAACCCTGCCTGAAAGCGGTGCCGATCAGCTGCTGCGGGTGAGCTTTATTGATGACGCCGAAAGCGCTGCGGCCATCACCTTTGCTCTCTGGCCTGACAGTCAGTTTAAGCGCGCATCAGCGGACCATAAGGTGGTCAGGGCGCTGGCATCCTGTATACAGAATCCGGCACAAACGCAGGCTGTGCTGGCGGCTCAGCGCCTGAGTTACGAACAGCCCGGCAGTGACTTTCAGCAACGCGTCTGGCAAGCACTGACCCACATTCCGGCAGGGCACACCTGGTCTTATAAACAGCTGGCGGATCATATCGGTTGCGCGCGCGGTGCCAGAGCCGTGGCCTCAGCCTGTGCGGCCAATCAGCTGGCTGTCATTATTCCCTGTCACCGGGTTGTGAACGCCCGTGGCGGGCTGGCCGGTTATCGCTGGGGTGTTGAGCGCAAACAGGCTTTGCTGGCGCAGGAACAGGCAATACTGAGTGGCGGCGTCAACGCCTGAAGGCAGCTTATCCGGGGCGATAACCCTGCAGCTTATCTGTGGTAATTCCACAGAGAGGGCGTAAAATCCGGGCCCATCTGTTTATTCTCCGATTAGCTTTGTAAGGAGCTTGTGTGTCTGATCTTACCCGTGCCGAGGCTGAAGCTGCGCTGGCAGCCTATACAGATCCTTATCTTGAATCTGACCTGATATCTGCCGGTTGTGTGCGTGACATCCGTATTGACGGTGACCGTATCAGCGTGGACATCCATATGGGCTATCCATCCGGTTATCTGAAAGACGGTGTTGCACAGATGCTGCAGACAGCACTGGAGAACATTGATGGCTGCGGCCGTGCAGAGGTCAACATTGACTGGCAGGTCAGTGCGGCGAATCAGCAGTCCGAACCGGAAGCCATCGCCTCGGTGAAAAACATTATTGCGGTAGCGTCCGGTAAAGGCGGGGTGGGTAAATCCACAACTTCGGTCAATCTGGCGCTTGCCCTGGCTAAAGACGGCGCCAGCGTCGGGTTACTGGATGCGGATATCTATGGCCCGAGTCAGGGCATGATGCTGGGCATTGCCGACGGCACGCGTCCGGAAACCATTGATGATAAATGGTTTGTGCCCATCGAAGCGCATGGCATCAAAAGTATGTCGATGGCGTATCTGGTGACTGAAAGCACGCCGATGGTGTGGCGCGGCCCTATGGTCGCCGGCGCACTGATGCAGATAATGACGCAGACCCGCTGGGGTGAGCTGGACTACCTGATTATTGATATGCCACCGGGCACCGGCGATATTCAGCTGACGCTGAGTCAGAAGTTTCCGGTATCAGGGGCGGTGATTGTTACAACGCCGCAGGATATTGCTCTGGCGGATGCGAAAAAGGGCGTGGAAATGTTCCGTAAAGTGAATATTCCGGTGCTGGGCATGATTGAAAATATGAGTATGCATATCTGTTCGCAGTGCGGTCATGCGGAACATATTTTCGGTGAAGAAGGCGCGGAACGTCTGGCGGAAACCTATAACACCCGTGTGCTGGGCTCGTTACCTTTATCCAAATACATCCGCGAGATGTCTGACGACGGCACACCAGTGGTCGCCGCAGATGATTGTTCAGAAGTCTCTATGATGTATCGCCATGCTGCGCGCAATATGGCAGTGGCTCTGCAGCGTCAGACGCAGCAGGCGCCGGCCGCGCCTGTGATCCAGATCAGCGACGAGTAATCCGTCGCAGGCTGAACGCCGGCTCAGGCGTTCAGTTCTTCATTGAATATGCTCACCGCTTTGACGGCTTCTTCTGTGCTCTGACGTATCTGTACAATGACTTCGCCCGCCTGAGAAGCCAGTTCCAGACTGTGATGAGCCTGATCCTGACATTGGGTAATGCTGCTGATGCTGACCTCAGTGCCGGACTGAATTTTGCCGATCATGTCGGAAATTTCACTGGTTGACTGGCTGGTCCGGCCGGCCAGCTTACGGACTTCGTCGGCAACCACCGCAAAGCCCCGTCCCTGATCGCCGGCACGGGCGGCTTCAATAGCCGCGTTCAGTGCTAACAGATTGGTTTGCTCGGCAATGCCGCGGATGGTATTGACGATGGAAGTTATCTGTTCCGACTGTTTACCCAACTCGCCGATATTGTGTCCAGCCTGGGTAACGGCTTCAGCCACTTTGTGCATTTCATCGGCCGCAGCCTGGATGACCTTAGTACCGGTCTCTGAGGTTTTCTGAGTCTGTTTTGTTAATTCATACGCATGCAGCGCGTTGGCTGCTTCACGCTGTGACTGTTCGACCGAGGCGGTAATATCCGTGGCGAATTTAATAAAGCCCGTCAGTTCACCGCTGGCGTCAAACAGGGGGTTATAACTGGCTTCCAGCCATACGGTATCGCCCTGTTTGGTAAGGCGCTGAAAACGGCCGCTGACAAATTCGCCACGGCGCAGCTGGCGCCAGAAATCACGGTATTCATCCGACGCTGCAAATTCGGGTGTGCAGAAGATGCTGTGATGTTTGCCAAGGATTTCATCCAGCGAATATCCGACCGTGCCGGTAAAATTATCGTTGGCCCGGACGATGTTGCCCTCAATATCAAATTCAATCACCGCATTGGAACGTTCCATGGCCGCCATACGGCTGCGCATACGTTCGCTTTCTTCCATTCTGGCGGTGATATCCGTGGCAAACTTCACGACTTTGATGACCTCACCATCATCATTCATGATCGGGTTGTAGGTTGCCTCCAGCCAGATGCAGGACCCGTCTTTACGCAACCGGCGAAACTGGTTGCTGACAAAACGCCCCTGTTTCAGCTCATTCCACAGTGTCTGATAGTCAGGTGAATTCAGGACGTCAGCAGGGCAGAGTTGTTTATGGTTCAGGCCCGGTAACTCTTCACTGCTGAAGCCCATAAGCTGAAGGAAGTTGTCATTGGCAGCCAACACATTACCCTGCATATCAAATTCAACCCGCGCCCGGGAGCGGTTAATCGCCTGATAGATGGCCGCCGAGCTGGCATCTTCCTCAAGCTGGCTTTTGCTGTTGGCTGACTGGTCCGATTTTCGCGCAAAGAACATGCGGTGGCCTCCCGGCATAGGTTGTATGCTGTGAGCATAGGTCAGTACCCGCGACTTACAGAGTTTTCTCGTTGGAGATTAGTACATAGGTATCAGTCACCAAACCGTTACAAATCGTCCCCTGGTATGGCCTTTTACTGTTAGTATGGGTTTCTGATTTGCTAGCTTTGGTCATTTACCTGTGCACAAAGGCGGGTAAACTGGCTGGCAAATACGGCGCTGGTGTGGCTGCTGTCTCTGACCGCCGGCCCGCGCCAACGAGCGCCATAGCTTGATAAGAAACAATTACCGTGAGGCAACATAATGAGCAAGTATTCCCATATTCTGGAACCGCTGGATCTCGGGTTCACCACCCTGAAAAACCGCGTGATGATGGGCTCCATGCATACCGGTCTGGAAGACCGTCCGTGGCATTTTACGGAGCTGGCGGAATACTTTGCAGAACGCGCCCGCGGTGGTGTTGGTCTGTTGGTGACCGGTGGTTTTGCACCTAACCGCCGTGGTGATCTGCTGCCGTTTGGTTCCAAAATGATGAGCAGCTGGCAGGTACCTTTCCATAAAAAGGTTACCAGCGCAGTGCATGAAAACGGCGCCAAAATCCTGCTGCAGATTCTGCACGCCGGCCGGTATGGTTATACGCCTTTGAATGTGGCGCCGTCTGCGATTAAGGCACCGATTAACCCCTTCAAACCGAAAGAGCTGACCAGTAAAGAAATTTATAAAACCGTTGATCAGTATGCGCGGGCTGCCAGGCTGGCGCAGAAGGCTGGCTATGATGGCGTGGAGGTGATGGGCTCTGAGGGCTATTTCATCACTCAGATGATTAACAAACGCACTAACCAGCGTACCGATGAATGGGGCGGTTCCTATGAAAACCGCATCCGTTTTCCTCTGGAAGTAATCCGAAAAATGCGCGCTGAAGTAGGCCAGGAATTTATCATTATGTTCCGTCTGTCGATGCTGGACCTGGTGGAAGAAGCCTCAGACATGGAAGAAGTGCTGACGCTGGCAAAAGAGCTGGAAAACGCCGGTGTTACTCTGATTAACACCGGTATCGGCTGGCACGAAGCGCGCGTTCCGACCATCGTAACCTCCGTGCCGCGTGCGGCGTTCGTTGACGTTACCGCGAAAGTTAAAGCCGCTGTTAATGTGCCTGTGGTGGCCTCTAACCGTATTAATATGCCGGACACAGCAGAAGATATTCTGGCGTCCGGTAAAGCCGATATGGTTTCCATGGCTCGTCCGCTGCTGGCTGACCCTTTCTGGGTGAAAAAGGTGGAAGAAGACCGGGCGGATGAGATTAATACCTGTATCGCCTGTAACCAGGCCTGTCTGGATCATACCTTTGAAAATAAACGCGCTTCCTGTCTGGTGAATCCGCGTGCCTGTCATGAAACCCAGCTGATATACCGTCGTGTGGCGCAGCCGAAAAAAGTCGCTGTGGTCGGGGCCGGTCCGGCAGGTCTGGCCTGTGCCACTGTGGCGGCTGAGCGCGGTCATAACGTTACTTTATTTGAAGGCCGTGGCGAAATTGGCGGGCAGTTTAATTACGCCTCGAAAATTCCCGGCAAAGAAGAATTCAAAGAAACCATCCGTTACTTTAATGCCATGATTAAAAAACACGGTATTGATCTTAAGCTGAATCACAAAGTCACCGTGGATGAGCTGAAGCAGGCCGGTTTCGATGACGTGGTTGTGGCCACGGGTGTAGAACCGCGTGTGCCATCCATTCCGGGCGTGGACAGCGATAAAGTGCTGACCTATCAGGAAGTGCTGGAAAAAGAACTGCAGCTGGGTAAAAACGTGGCTGTAATGGGTGCCGGTGGTATCGGTTTTGATATCAGTGAATACCTGACCCATGAAGGTGAATCAACCACACTGAATAAAGATGCCTGGATGAAAGAATGGGGTGTTGACCCCAGTAACGAAACCCGCGGCGGTCTGGTGAAGCCGGAAATACACGGCTCACCGCGTAAAGTGGTGATGATGCAGCGTAAGCAATCCCGTCAGGGCAAAGGCCTGAATAAAACCACCGGTTGGGTGCATCGTGCCATGATGAAAATGAAAGGCGTCGAGCAGATCAGTGGTGTGTCGTATGACAAAATTGATGAGCAGGGCCTGCACATCACCATTACCAAAGGGGAAGAGTCCTCACAACGCGTGATCGAAGCCGATAACATTGTGCTCTGTACCGGTCAGGTATCCGTGAATGAACTCTATGAAACCCTGAACGCCGACGAAAGCAAAAGCTTCGGTCTGCATCTGGTGGGTGGCGCAGAATACGCCGGCGAGTTGGATGCCAAACGGGCGATTAAACTGGCCAGCGAACTGGCTGCCAGTCTGTAATAGGCGGGTCGGTTCAGCAACGGAAAAGACGCCGCGTTATGCGGCGTTTTTTTTGCTATTTATTTTCCGAATTACAGTTATCAGCCCACTGAATTTTATTCCGGTTTATAGTGACGCTTCCGTCAACGGCCATACGAGGTAGCCGTCATGTCTGATACGCCGGTAAATCCATTACCTTCCCGAATTCCTTTGATTCAGGCCCCTATGGCGGGGGTGCAGGACTGGCAGCTGGCGGCGGCTGTGTCGTCCGCCGGTGCGCTGGGCTCCATTCCCTGTGGGATGTTAAGTGCGGCTCAGGTCGAAGCGGAAGTGCGTGCATATCGCGCGGCCTGTGATAAACCACTGAATCTGAATTTTTTCTGTCACCCCATGCCGACACCGTCAGCGGATATTATGGAGCGCTGGCAAACCCGTCTGGCCGGTTATTACGACGAAGCCGGTATACAGCCATCGCAAGGTGGTGCTCTGCGTATGCCTTATGATGCGGATATGGCTGCCGTCGTGGAGCCGTTAAAACCCGACGTCGTCAGCTTTCATTTTGGTCTGCCGGATGCAGCGCTGGTGGAGGGGCTGAAACGCAATAACACGCTGATTATTTCGACCGCCACTACGCTGGAAGAAGGATTATGGCTGCAGCACAACGGCGCCGATATGGTGATTGCTCAGGGGTATGAAGCCGGCGGCCACCGCGGTATGTTTCTGACCCGTGACCTGGCAACCCAGAGCGGCACCCTGGCGCTGGTCTCGTTGCTGGTATCACAGCTGAGCATTCCGGTGATTGCGGCCGGTGGAATCGGCAGTAAAGAAGACATTAAAGCAGCGCTGAATATGGGAGCCGCGGCCGTACAGCTGGGAACCACCTATCTGTTATGTGATGAAGCGAAAACCTCGGCGCTGCACCGTCAACAATTAACCGATCTGCATGCGACCACCGCACTGACCAATGTTTTTTCCGGACGCCCGGCGCGTGGCATCCGTAACCGGCTGATGACAGAGTTGGGTGATATTTGTGCGGATGTGGCGCCGTTTCCTTTTGCCTCAGCGGCCGTGACGCCGCTGAAACAGGCAGCGGAAGCACAGGGGCGGACAGATTTCAGTTCCCTTTGGTCGGGGCAGAACCGGCGCGGCTGTCAGGCAATCAATGCTGCAAAACTAACGCAGGCGCTGTGGCCGGACAATCAATAAAGGATAATCAATAAAAAGCAGGGCGGATGATGGTCTGATCCGCCTTACGCCTTACATTGTTCTCAGGGTTCTCAGGTGTTCTCTGGCAAGGGTAGACCTTAGTGGAGTATCACCCTTGGTCGAATAGTCTCTATAACCGTATTTCCCCTAAGGTATATTCGTTAAATAACGGGGAACGCTTGTATGACTTACCAACAGGAATACCAGGCATCGATCGAACAGCCTGAAGCCTTCTGGCAAAAACAATCACAACGTATTCAATGGTTTAAGAAACCCGGCAAAATTCTGGCGAAAGATGAAAATGGCATTGATCGCTGGTTTGTTGATGGTGAAATGAATACTGCCTATCTGGCTCTGGATTATCATGTCCTGAATGGCCGCGGCGACCAGCCTGCGCTTATCTATGATTCACCCGTGACGGGCAACAAGCGTACCTACACCTATGCACAACTGACCGAATCGGTTGCCCTGGCAGCCGGTATGCTGAAGGCTCAGGGGGTGGAGAAAGGCGACCGGGTTATTATTTATATGCCGATGATTCCGGAAGCTGCCATTGCCATGCTGGCCTGCGCCCGTCTGGGGGCGGTGCACTCGGTTGTGTTCGGCGGATTTGCGCCGCATGAGCTGGCTATCCGTATTGAGGATGCCGAGCCTAAGGTCATTATGTCAGCTTCCTGCGGTATCGAAATCGACCGCGTCATTGAATACAAACCCATTCTCGACGAAGCCATTGAGCTGGCCTCTCATAAGGTGGGCTGCTGTCTGATTTACCAGCGCGAAACCCGCCGCTGTGAACTGACTCCTGGCCGGGATCTGGACTGGCAGGAAACCATTGCCCGGTCACAGCCGGCAGATTGTACGCCGGTTAACGCACTGGACCCTCTGTATGTTCTGTACACATCAGGCACCACGGGTAAACCCAAAGGTGTGGTACGGGATAACGGCGGCCACGCCGTGGCCATGAATTACAGCATGGAAGTTGTCTACGATATGCAGCCCGGCGATGTGTTCTGGGCCGCGTCGGATGTTGGCTGGGTGGTGGGCCATTCCTACATAGTGTACGCACCGCTGCTGGCGGGCTGTACTACGGTATTTTATGAAGGCAAACCGGTACGCACCCCGGATGCCGGTGCTTTCTGGCGGGTCTGCGAAGAATACGGCGTTAAAGGATTGTTCGCCGCGCCGACGGCGTTCCGCGCGATCCGCAAAGAGGACCCGGAATGCAAGCTGGCAGAACAGTATGATCTCAGCAAACTGAAAACCATCTTTATGGCCGGCGAACGTCTGGATCCGCCGACCTATGACTGGGTGGTACAGAAAATAAAACGCCCGGTCGTGGACCACTGGTGGCAGACAGAAACCGGCTGGGCCATCGCGGGTAACCATATGGGGCTGGAGCCTGCGCGGGTCAAAGCCGGTTCAGTCACCCGGCCATCGCCTGGCTACAATGTGCAGATCCTTGACCCGTCCGGTCAACCGGTGGGGGCCAATGAGCAGGGCAGTATCGCCATTAAGCTGCCATTGCCGCCGGGATGCCTGCCGACCATCTGGGGCAATCATGACCGCTTTGTGGCGGGTTATCTGAGTACCTTTGACGGTTATTACGTCAGTGGTGACGGTGGCATGCTGGATGATGATAACTATCTGTTTGTCATGGGCCGTACCGACGACATTATCAATGTTGCCGGGCATCGTTTGTCCACCGGTGAAATGGAAGAAGTGGTGGCCGGCCACGAAGCGGTGGCGGAATGCGCAGTGATCGGGCGTCACAGCGACCTGAAAGGCGAAGAGCCACTGGGACTGGTGCTGTTGAAAGACGGCGTGGATGTGGATGAAGATCAGCTGCGCGCTGAGCTGATTCAGCGCGTACGGGATCAGATTGGTGCCGTGGCCAGCTTCCGTGATGCGGTGATTGTTAAGCGTCTGCCGAAAACCCGCTCCGGTAAAATATTGCGCAAAGTATTACGCAATATTGCCAACAGCGAAGAATATCAGACACCGTCCACCATTGATGATCCTGCCTGCCTGGGCGAGATTGAAGGCATATTGTCCTCAAGAGGCCTGCGCCTCTGAGGCGATTAGCGGTCATTTCTGACAAATCAGGTCCGTTACGCGGACCTGATTTTCCTTCCTGTATCAGACTGTTACGTTATTTTATTAACAGGCTGTAACATCTTTTCACACTCGTTGCTGAGTGTTACGCAATTGACGTCCTGATGGCACGATTTGCCTGTTAAGCTTAACGTCTGTGAAGTGAATCTCAGTTCAGAGCAAAAACAATGGATCAACAGACGAACGGCAGGAGTCGGGTGCCAACACCCCAGGGCTACAGCGTGTTATCGCTGGCATTGACCGTGCTCGTGATTCTGATGGCTTTGTTTATGCTGCACAACTGGAACATCAGCCGCGCCGCCAGTGACGGTGAACTGCGTCATATCAGTTCGGTAGTGCAGCAGGGGTCCAGGGCCAATATGGCCATGCGTCACAGCAATATTATCAATGTGGCTGCGCAGTTGGATACCGTGCCTGACAGCCGCTTTATTCCTGAAGTTCAGGGAATTCTGAATAATTATATGGCGCTGATGACTGGGGTAGTCTCAGTGGCGTATGTCAGCAAGCAGGGGGATTTCCAGGTTCAGGCCAGCCGGACAGAAGCCAGGCAAACCCAGGTGTACAGCAATTTTATGCAGGCGTTTGATGAATCTGAGCGTGAGCATGAAGTCGTCGACGCTCCGGCCTACTGGGATGCCGCGCATCAGCGTTGGTTATTACCCCTGATCTATCCGGTTGAACGTCCGCATGCGGGTTACTCCGGCTATCTCATCAGTATGTACGACCTCGGCTATCGGATGGAGATGTGGGGGCGCACTCATCTTTCCGTCGATACGCAGATAGCCGTGGTCGGTACCGATGCCTTACCGCGTTATTCTGTGCCTGGTATTGATCGTTTTCACGCACCGGAAGGCAAAGCTTTTCTGCAGAACGTGATCCGTCAGCTGCGCAAACGCAAAGAAACCGAAGGACCAATCACCGCAGGCTGGCCCGACGGCGAAGGCGGAACTCAGTTTTACCGGGTGTATTACGCCCATCTCGGTGATGATTTATACAGTCTGGTGATACGCCCGGTGTCTGTGTTTTATCAGGCTTACTGGAATAACATTCAGTTTGCTCTGTTGCTGTTCAGTGGGCTGATACTCTGTGTGATTGTGTTGAATCATATGGTGATCCGGCAGCATATGCGGCACCGTCATGAGCTGGAGTACAAAGCACACCATGACCCTTTGACTGGCCTGCTTAACCGTTCGCGGATGTTGCAGCTTATCAATCTAGACATCGAAGAGCAGGCCAACCAGCCGCTGACGCTGATTCTGATTAATGTTGATCACTTTAACCGCGTGAATGATCAGTACGGACATTCAGCCGGCGACCGGGTTCTGTGCGATATGGCGTGTCGCATCAACAGTCTCATCAGTGCCCATGATTGGCTGGGGCGCGCCAGCGGCGATGAATTTATGGTGCTGCTGCGTTCGGGGCAGAACCCGTCCGAGCAGGATGTATTGATCATGGCGCTGATGGCAGCGCTGAATGAAGGTTACAGGGTGGATCACCGTCTGGTACGGGTATCGGTCAGTGTGGGTGTTGCGGCCTATCCCGGCGATGCATCGGAAGCCGACCAGCTGCTGGGCAAAGCCGATGCGGCTCTGCATCGTGCCAAATCCGAGGGACGGGCACAGGTGGTGCATTATTCGGCCGATATCGCCCATCAGCAGCAGCGTGAAAAACGCATGATGCGGGCGCTGGACGGGGCCTGGAACCGGGGTGAAATCTATGTGGTCTATCAGCCTCAGGTGGACTGTGTGCGCGGCTCAGTACGCGGTGCAGAAGCCCTTGTGCGCTGGAACAGTCCGGAGTTTGGACTGGTGCCACCGGATGAGTTTATTCCGCTGGCGGAGTCCTCCGGGCTGGTGGGAGATATCGACCGTTATGTGATGCGTGAAGCCTGTCTGTTTAATCGTGTCATGTCGGATATGCACAATCAGCCGTTACAGATTTCCGTTAATATCTCGGCCTATCATCTGCTGGAGCCGTCACTGATCCCTGAAATAACTCAGCTGTTGTCTGACGTGGGCCTGGACCCGTCGCGTCTGGTGCTCGAGGTAACTGAAACGGCCATGCTGAATGATTTTGAACGGGCGGCGCAGCAGTTGTCAGCATTGCGGACATTAGGCATCGGTGTGTCTGTGGATGATTTCGGTACCGGGTATTCTTCATTGGCTTATATCCACAAATTACCGGTCACAGAAATTAAAATTGACCGCTCATTTGTGGAGAAAATCGACAGTGATCTGCATGACCGCACGCTGATCAGTGCCATTATTGCCATGGGGCGCAGGCTGCATCTGGAGGTTGTTGCCGAAGGTGTGGAAACCGAAGAGCAATGGCAGATACTGCGTCAGCAGAAATGCGATGTGCTGCAGGGATATCATTTTTCCCGCCCGCTGAGCAGTGAAGATTTTGTGGAATTTGTGGCCGATCATCCGCGCCGCGCCGAAGCGACCGGATAAAACCGGTTGTTAAATCATTCCGCCATCCAGCGCCGCCGCCATTCCGGTGGTCAGATCCCGTACCTGCTGCAGAAAATCGTCCTGCCAGCTTCCGCGTAAAATCAATGCGTCCTGTACCCAGCGCCAGCGCAGCCCGGTGGTGATGGTTTTCAGCGCCTGATGGCTGCCGGTACCGTCGTGTCCGGCGCGGATAATCACGGCGCAGGGCATGCCCTGGGTGTCTTCCAGGCAGGGATAGTAAATACGGTCAAAATAATCTTTCAGGGCGCCGCTGATGTACCCCAGATTTTCCGGCGTCAGTAAAATAATGGCATCGGCGCTGCGGGTTGCCTCCTCATCGGCAGCAAAGCAGTGAAGGGTCTTTAAGCGGGTGTTTTCACAGTGCGCTTCATCAAATCCCTGCTGGCAGGCCTCAACCAGTTTTTGTGTGTTGCCGGAAGGGGCGTGGTAAACAATAAGCAGATTCTTCATCATAAAAAACACAGCACAATAAGGGTTAAAAAAGCTTAACAAAGACTAAAAAAATACCCGGCATAACCGGGTACCTGAATCACTGTGACATCATCAGTAGTCTTCCGCCGGGCGGATTAATCCGCGTCGGGTAATACGCCGTCAGATGGTTTAACCACAATGACATCACAGTCCACTTTATCAACCACCAGTTCTGCGGTATTGCCGATCAGCACGCCGGATATACCTTCGCGGCCGACGGTGCCGATGACCAGAACGTCGGCGTCGATTTCGTCACAGATATCGGCAACCACAGCGTCAGCATCGCCTTCGCCGATATGAATATGATCTTCCGTAATATTGTATTTGTGTGCCCACTGTTTACAGGATTCTTCGTGCTGTTCAGTGATGTATTTCTGAATGTTATCCGGCGCGGTGACTTCCGGCACCATGGCGAATGCGACCGATACCATAGGATAAGAATTGGCCATATGCAGATCGGTGGAGAAATGATCTGACAGATGTTCCGCGTAGGACAGAATATTGTCATTGATGACCTGGTGGCCTTCATCTGCCGAAGTAGCATCAATGGCAGCTACCACCCGGTTGTTTTTCCACGGCGCCGGGTTTTTCACCAGCATCACAGGTGCCGGGCAGTGGCGCAGCAGGTTCCAGTCTGTGTGGGTGAAAATGCGGTCCATAATGCCATGCTTGAGGGTGCCTTTGATCACCAGGTCGTAATCCTGATGACGCATGGATTCCATGACGGCATCGTGCAGGTGCTTCTGCCAGTAAACTTCTTTGCTGACTTTGACCTTACCGGCCTCCGGCAGATAACCGCTGAGCCACTGGTCGGCTTTTTCCAGTAATGAATCTTTGATGCGCTGGCGGGTGTCGGCGTCCAGTGACGAATTTTTCTCGCAGTAGACTTCATAGGCTGAGGTCAGCAGGGTGAGGTCGGCATCGAGTGATTCTGCCAGCCAGACCGCACGGTCCAGAGCGATCTGTTCCGGATGGTCTTTGTCCAGTACAACAAGAATGTGATTGATATCCAGCATGCTGAGGTCCTCGGCGCGGGTGATGGTTTTGACAGACGTCTGATTCGCTGACCTGACGTTACAGTAACATTAGTCCTGATTCTGCAGACACAGTTTGTTCTGAGTCAAACAGAGAAGGGATTATTCCTGTTTCAGCAGACGTATCAAAGCGGCAGCGGCGTTACTCAGTGTTCGTTTCCTGAGGTGTATCAGTCCGAGTTTACGCGTGACCGGTTGCGCCGGCCACGGCAGGGCATGCAGCTGTTTATCCATCATACTGGCGGGCAGCATGCTCCAGCCGATACCGACGGACACCATCATCTTAATCGTTTCCAGAAAATTAGTGGGCATAGGAGCGTTAAGTTTCAGGCCGTTGTGGCTGAATACCTGCTCAATCAGCTGGAAGGTAATGGTATCCGGCTGCGGCAGGATGGCGGGCACTTCTGCCAGATCGCTGAGTGTCAGACCCTGTTTGCGGCTCAGGGGATGGTCCGGTGCGCATACACACACCATCTCGTCCTGCCATAGAGGCGTGGATTCAATACTGTCCGCACTGTGGTGATTTTCCTCCAGTGTGGTCAGGGCCAGTTCTACCTGACGCAGGCTGACGGCATGGTAGGCACGTTCTGAGCCCATAAAACTCAGGTTCAGCTGGGCGGCAGGATAGCGTGCAGTAAACTCCCTCAGCAGCGGAGGCAGGCGGTGCAGGCCGATGTGATGGCTGGTGGCCATGGACAGGAGTCCGGACACTTCGCCGTCGAGATTCATCAGACGTAATTCCGTATCGGCGACCAGATCGAGGATCTGCCGGGCTTTCGGCAGCAGGGCAAAGCCTGCTTCTGTGAGGCTGACCGTGCGGTTATGGCGGTCAAACAGCAGGGTGTTGAGCTGCTGTTCCAGCTGCTGGATGCGTTTGCTGACGGCCGATTGCGTCAGATGCAGTTGCTCGCCGGCGGCGGAAAACGAATGCTGTTCTGCCACTGCCAGAAAGGCTTTAAGCCCCTGTGTATCCATGATGTATTCCGGTTAAGAATTCAATTGAGTAGAAATATGAATTTAAGTTGTTTAGCAGAAAGCGTATTCTTAAGCAACTTGATAAGACAGATCACTGAGAGGAACTCCCTATGGCCGGGAAAACCCTGTACGACAAACTCTGGGAACAGCACGTCGTAAAAGAACGTGAAGACGGCACAGCGTTAATTTATATCGATCGCCAGTTATTGCACGAGGTGACATCACCCCAGGCGTTTGAAGGTCTGCGTCTGGCGGGTCGCCAGCCCTGGCGTCTGGATGCCAACCTGGCGACACCGGATCACAATGTGTCGACCGATAAGGCAGAGCGTGAAGCCGGTATTGAGGGGATTAAAGACTCGGTCTCCCGTATTCAGGTAAAAACCCTGGATGAAAACTGCGATGCCTTTGGTATCACTGAATTCAAAATGGCTGACAAACGTCAGGGTATTGTGCACGTGGTGGGTCCGGAGCAGGGCGCAACGCTGCCGGGCATGACGGTCGTCTGTGGCGATTCCCATACCGCAACACACGGCGCTTTTGCGGCGCTGGCACACGGTATCGGTACCTCAGAGGTTGAGCACGTGCTGGCAACCCAGTGCCTGATTCAGCGCAAAATGAAAAATCTGCTGATCCGTGTTGAAGGTGAGCTGGGTAAAGGCGTGACCGGTAAAGACGTTGTTCTGCATGTTATCGGCGTCATCGGTACCGCCGGTGGTAATGGTACGGCGATGGAGTTCGGCGGTTCTGCGATCCGCTCGCTGAGCATGGAAGCCCGTATGACCATGTGTAATATGGCGATTGAAGCCGGCGCCCGTGTGGGACTGGTGGCGTTTGATGAAAAAACCGCAGCCTATGTGAAAGACCGTCCGTTTGCGCCGAAAGGCGAACACTGGGAAATGGCACTGGCCGCATGGAAAGACCTGGTATCCGATGACGATGCAGAGTTCGATAAAGTGGTTGAGATCCGTGCGGAAGACATCAAACCTCAGGTGACCTGGGGCACATCGCCGGAAATGGTGACCACCATTGACGGTACCGTACCGACCCTGGACGATGCCGAAGACGATGTGGAACGTTCAGCCTTTACCCGTGCGTACGAATACATGGGGCTCAGCGCTGGTCAGAAAATTACTGATATTAAACTGGATCGCGTGTTTATCGGCTCCTGTACTAACTCCCGGATTGAAGACCTGCGCGCAGCTGCGGAAGTGGCCAAAGGCCGTCAGGTTGCCGGCAGTGTTAAACAGGCGCTGGTGGTACCAGGGTCTGGTCTGGTAAAAGAGCAGGCCGAAGCCGAAGGTCTGGATAAAATTTTCCTGGAAGCCGGATTTGAATGGCGTGAACCGGGCTGCTCTATGTGCCTGGCGATGAACGCTGACAAACTGGGCAGTGGTGAACATTGTGCCTCGACGTCAAACCGTAACTTTGAAGGGCGTCAGGGCTATGGTGGCCGTACTCATCTGGTCAGTCCGGCCATGGCCGCGGCGGCGGCGATTGCCGGTCATTTCGTTGATGTGCGTGAGTTTTAAGGGGAGCAGAAGATGAAAGCATTTACCGTACACACAGGTATCGTCGCTCCGATGGATCGCGCCAACGTCGATACCGATATGATTATTCCCAAACAGTTTCTGAAGTCGATCAAACGCTCAGGCTTTGGACCGAATCTGTTTGATGAGCTGCGTTATCTGGATGAAGGTAAGCCGGATGCGGATAATTCCGGACGTCCGCTGAATCCGGATTTTGTACTGAATAAACCACGCTATCAGGGTGCTTCTGTGCTGCTGGCGCGGGAAAACTTTGGTTGTGGTTCGAGTCGGGAACACGCGCCCTGGGCGCTGGAAGATTTCGGTTTCCGTACCATCATTGCGCCAAGTTATGCCGATATTTTCTTTAACAACAGTTTCAAAAATGGTCTGTTGCCGATCGTACTCGACGACAAAACCGTGGATGAATTGTTTAAAGAGGTGGAAGCTAACGAAGGCTATCAGCTGACCGTTGATCTGGAAGCCCAGGTGATCCGCAAACCGGATGGCAGTGAAATCCCGTTTGACGTCGATCCGTTCCGTAAGCATTGCCTGCTCAATGGGCTGGATGATATTGGTCTGACGCTGCAGGATGCGGATGATATCCGCGCTTACGAAGAGAAAAGAAAGCAACAGGCGCCCTGGTTGTTTCCGGCGTAATATAAGCTGCTTTTAAACAGGCCGGGTAATGCCCGGCTTTGTTGCATCAATATTCTGACAACAGAGATGGATTAATGAGCAAAAATATTCTGATTCTTCCGGGTGATGGTATTGGCCCGGAAATCGTCGCTGAAGCCGTGAAAGTGCTGACAGCCGTCAATGACAAATTCTCGCTGGATCTGGAGCTGGTGGACGGTCTGGTGGGCGGTTCAGCTTATGACGTTCACGGCACGCCGCTGCCGGAAGAAACCATGACCAAAGCCCGCGCCGCAGATGCCATTCTGCTGGGTGCTGTCGGTGGTCCGAAATGGGATACGCTGGAAGACCGTGAGCTGCGTCCGGAAAAAGGTCTGCTGGGTCTGCGTTCCGGGCTGGAACTGTTCGGTAATCTGCGTCCGGCGATTCTGTATCCGCAGCTGGCGGATGCGTCGTCACTGAAGCCAGAAGTGGTTTCCGGTCTGGATATTCTGATTGTGCGTGAGCTGACCGGCGGCATTTACTTCGGCAAGCCGCGCGGTATCCGCACGCTGGAAAACGGTGAGCGTGAAGGTTACAACACCTACGTTTACAATGAATCTGAAATTCGCCGTATTGCCAAAGTGGCGTTTGAATCGGCGCAGAAACGCAACAAAAAACTGTGCTCCGTGGATAAAGCCAACGTACTGGAAGTCACGGTATTGTGGCGTGAAATTATGAACGATATGGCGAAAGATTATCCGGATGTTGAGCTGTCTCACATGTACGTCGATAACGCTGCCATGCAGCTGGTGCGTGCACCTAAGCAGTTCGATGTGATGGTGACCGGCAATATGTTTGGTGACATTCTGTCCGATGCGGCTGCCATGTTGACCGGCTCTATTGGTATGCTGCCGTCAGCGTCGCTAGATAAAGACAACAAAGGTATGTATGAGCCGTGCCATGGTTCTGCGCCGGATATCGCCGGACAGGGGATTGCGAACCCGCTGGCCACCATCCTGTCCGCAGCGATGATGCTGAGGTATTCTCTGGATGCCGGTGATGCGGCCGATGCGATTGAAGCTGCGGTCAGCAAAGTGCTGGACAAAGGTCTGCGCACCGGGGATATCTTTTCAGAAGGCATGACAAAAGTAACGACAGAAGCAATGGGTGAGGCAGTCGTCGCTGCCCTGTAAGAGGTTTAATTATGGCAATGCAGAAAGTAGGTCTTGTAGGCTGGCGTGGCATGGTAGGTTCCGTGCTCATGCAGCGCATGCAGGATGAAGGGGATTTTGACCTGATCGAGCCGGTATTTTTTACCACCTCGCAGAAAGGTAAAGCAGCGCCACAGTTTGCCGGTAAAGACTGTGGTTTGCTGGAAGATGCATTTGATATTGATACGCTCAAAGCGCAGGACGTTATCATTACCTGTCAGGGCGGTGATTACACCAAAGAGGTGTATCCGAAGCTGCGCGAAGCGGGCTGGAACGGTTACTGGATTGACGCCGCGTCGTCTCTGCGCATGGCGGATGATTCCATTATCGTGCTGGACCCGGTCAATAAAAATGTCATCAAAGACGGAATCGCCGGTGGGGTGAAAACCTACGTCGGTGGTAACTGTACCGTCAGTCTGCTGCTGATGGCGCTGGGTGGTCTGTTCGAAAAAGGTCTGGTGGAGTGGGTTGCTCCGCAGACGTATCAGGCGGCTTCCGGTTCCGGTGCCCGTCATATGCGTGAGCTGATCAGCCAGATGGGCGCTGTGCACGGCAGTGTGAAAGATAAGCTGGATGATCCGGCCTCTGCCATTCTGGATATCGACCGTCAGGTAGCGGATTTCATCCGCAGTGACGCCATGCCGACGGAACAGTTCGGTGTGCCGCTGGCCGGCAGTCTGATTCCTTATATCGACTCACAGCTGGATTCCGGCCAGAGTCGTGAAGAATGGAAGGCTCAGGTTGAAGCCAACAAAATCATGGGCCGCAGCGATAATCAGATCCCGATTGACGGTATCTGTGTGCGGGTCGGTGCCATGCGCTGTCACAGTCAGGCGATTACGCTGAAGCTGAACAAAGATCTGCCGGTAAGCGAGATTGAAGCTATCCTGGCACAGCACAATGACTGGGTTAAAGTGATTCCGAATGACCGTGATGCGTCGATGAATGAACTTACCCCGGCCAAAGTAACCGGCACCCTGAATGTGCCGGTTGGCCGTATCCGTAAGCTGACCATGGGGCCGGAATATATATCGGCGTTTACCGTGGGTGATCAGCTGTTGTGGGGGGCTGCTGAGCCTCTGCGGCGGATGTTGAGAATCCTGCTGGATCAGTAATATCGCGTACGAAAAAACGGGGCCCTGGCCCCGTTTTTTTAGATGATTTCTCCAAAATGTGATCTAACTCCTTATTTCCCTTCATATTTGTTGGTGCTGAATAGGGCAAAAGATTGCGTTAACTGGCGTTATACTTGATACTTACGCCTGCTTATGAATGGAATCTATAAGTAAGCTGGGTTAGGAATATCTCGACGACATCTTATATCGGTAGTAATCCGGTGATTTGCCGGTCACAGACGAAGAGGCGAGCGATCGCCGTAAGATAACAAGGAAGCACCAATGAAGCGCCTACTTGCAAACACCCTGATGCTGATCGGTGGTCTAACAGTCTCGTCACAATTGTTGGCGCTGGGGCTGGGAGAACTCGATCTCAAGTCGGCCCTGAATCAGCCATTGCAGGCTGAGATAGAACTGATTGATACGGAAGGTCTGACCGAGTATGAGATCAAACCGACACTGGCAACGGCTGCGGATTTCGAGCGCGCCGGTGTTGATCGTGTCTACTTCCTGACCAAAATCAAATTTGAGGTTGCTGACGGCAAGATTCTGCTCAGCACCCGTGAGCCGGTCAATGAACCCTTCCTGAATTTCCTGGTGGAACTGAACTGGCCATCCGGCCGCGCTCTGCGTGAATACACCCTGCTGCTGGACCCGCCAACCTTCCAGGAAGCCGCGATTCAGCCACTGGTGAACACGCCGGCGGCACAGGCGCAAACATCGCAACCGGCACAGCCACAGCAACCGGTACAGCAGCCACAGTCACAACCCGCAGTATCATCGGCTGCCAATCGCTGGGAAAACGAACCGGCAGCGCCGGGAACCTACAAGGTTCAGCGTGACGACACTTTATGGCAGATTGCGCTGCAGACCCGTCCGGACCGCTCCGTGACACCACAGCAAATGATGGTGGCCCTGCAGGAGAAAAACCCGCAGGCCTTTATCGGTGGCAATATTAACCGCCTGAAAACCCATGAAGTGCTGCGTATTCCGGATGCGGAAGAAGTACGCAATATTTCGTTCAGAAACGCGGTGGCGGAAGTCGACCGTCAGAACAAAGAACTTACCTCTGGCGCACAGCTGGATGCCACCGGCCGTGCCGGTACATCCGCGGTCAGCAGCGGCGAGCAGGATGGTGGTGAAGTCCGTCTTCTGAGTGCCTCTTCGGATGATTCCGATGCTGCCGGTGCCAGCGGTGACGCCGGTACGGCTGTCGGTGAAGGTCGTCAGCAGTCGCTGGAAAACGACCTCGCGATCGCTCTGGAAAACGTTGACAAAAGTCGTCGTGAAAACCAGGAGCTGCGCGAGCGTCTGGAAGCACTGGAAGAACAGATCTCCACACTGCAGCGTCTGATCTCACTTAAAGATGACCAGCTGGCTACTATGCAGGTTGATGGTCAGGCGGGGCAGGTTGATGGTCAGGCCGCAGACGAATCAGGCACTGCAGCTGAAGACGCGGTCGCACCGGGTCAGGATGAAAGCGCAGACGATGCCGGTATGGAAGGCGCTGATACGGATGCAGAATCCGCCACGGCAAGCGATGACGCTGTCGATTTTAATTACGCCGGTGATGAAGAAGATAGTGCACAGGCACAAGGCGACACCGATGCTGCAGCCCAGGCAGAAGCAGAGGCTGCTGCAGCCAAAGCTAAGGCTGAAGAAGAAGCGGCAGCACGTCGTGAACGTATCGCAAAACTGATGGCAGAACAGGAAGCTCAGCGGACACAACCCAGTTTCCTTGAGACTCTGCTGGCTAACCCGCTGGTGCCTGCCGGTGGTGGTCTGGTTCTGCTGCTTATTGCCCTGTTAATTTACCGGGCGATTAAAGGTCGTAAAAAACCGGCAGAAGATGACGCGTCTGAGCTTCCAGAAGATGACATGCTGAGTTTCTCCGACGGGGAAATTGATGCTGACAGTCTGGATGATTTCCACTTCGAAGAAGACCCGATGGGTGGTGAGTCTGCGGACCTGGCAGATGACGATCTGGATACCACGGTGGTATTGCCGCAGGATGACAGCAACGAAGAGTTTGAGACCGTTGCTCAGACTGAAGATGTCATCAGTGAATCCGATATCTACATCGCTTATGGCAAATTTGAGCAGGCGATCGAGCTGCTTCAGGGCGCCATTGAGAATGAGCCAAGCCGCACGGACGTGCGCCTGAAACTCCTCGAAGTCTATGTGGAAATGGACGAGGCGGCGGGCTTTGCTGACGCTGAATCCGAGTTGCGTAAACTGGGTGATCGTGAGGCTTCAGCTCAGGCAGAGCAGATGCGCAGCCGTCTGTCGGCGCCGATTGCACTCGGTGCAGCCGCCTCTCAGGCTGACGATGCATTGTCTCTGGATGGTGATATTCCTTCTCTGGACGAGTCTGCCGGCGATGATTTTTCTGACGGTCTGGATTTCGGCGATGCGCTGGACCTGTCCGGTGATCTGGGTGAACCGGTTCTGGCAGACGATAATGCCAGTGATGAATTTGATCTGGACACGGATCTGGATGATACCGGTGCCGGCCTGGAAGAAGTGCCGACCCTGGATCTGGACGACGGACTGGAATTTGATCTCAGCGATGATCAGAGCGCTGAGGACGATCAGGCTGAAGTACCGGAAATTACCGATGTCGCGGATGATGACAGCGGACTTGAATTCGATCTGAGTGAACTGGCCGCTGACGATACGCCGGCCGAAGAAACAGCAGGCGAGCTGTCGTTTGATGAACCTGAATCATCAGAAGATAACAGCCTTGAGTTTGATCTCAGTGGTCTGGATAGTGGCGACTCAGAGGATGATGAACCGGTAGCCGAAGCAGCAGATGACTCAGTATCGTCGCTGGATTTCGATCTCGCGACGAACGAAGCGGCTGATGACAAAGACGATCTGTCCGATCTGGAAAGTCTGCTCGACAGTGATTCTGAAGGCAGTGATGAGCTGCCGGATCTGGCGTTTGATTCATCTGCAGACGCTGACAGTGAAGACGATCTTGCTTCACTGGAAAGTGAGCTGGATTCTCTGGCATCTGAGCCTGCTGACCAGCAGGACAGCGATGAAGGTATGGACTTCTCTGCGGATCTGGCGGACCTGGATTCAGAATTATCCGGCCTGGAAGATGCTGATGCGGAAACCAGTGAGGTGCCTCAGCTGGACGATGTTGCCGGCGATGATGCAGGCACAGACAGTGCTTCTGAGTCGAGCTCCGGAGAGATTGATCTGGATGAACTGGCGGCTGCAGACGATGAGTTTGATTTCCTTGCCGGTACCGATGAATGTGCGACCAAGCTGGATCTGGCCCGTGCTTACATCGATATGGAAGACTTCGATGGCGCCAAAGAGCTGCTGCAGGAAGTGGTTCAGGAAGGTTCTGATCAGCAGAAATCAGACGCCCGCAGCATGATGGACAGCCTGTCCTGATTCATGTCTGACGATACACCTCAGGTTCAGCGTTATGCTGCGGTCGTGGAATACAACGGTGCTTGTTTCCACGGCTGGCAAAAGCAGAAACACCATAACGAACCTACCATACAGGCCGCTCTTGAAGCGGCCTTGTCAAAGGTGGCCAACCATACGGTGGAGGTCGCCTGTGCCGGCCGGACAGATGCCGGTGTCCATGCAACCCGCCAGGTTATTTCTTTTGATACTCATGCCGTGCGCAGTGATTACGGCTGGCTGATGGGCGTGAATACCAATCTGCCGGACGGCGTCGCTCTGCAATGGGTAGGGCAAACGGATAGCGGATTTCACGCCCGTTATAAAGCCCGTGCCCGCCGCTACCGCTATCTGATCAATAATTCCCCGGCCAAACAGGCGTTGCAGCATGATCAGTTAACCTGGTGGCGATATCCGCTGGATGCAGAGAAAATGCATCAAGCGGCTCAGGCGCTGGTCGGCGAGCATGATTTTTCTGCCTTCCGTGCCAAAGACTGTCAGGCGAAGACCCCGGTCAAAACCATGCACCATATTCAGGTCAGGCGCTGGGGTAATATCATTATGCTGGAGCTGGAAGCCAGTGCATTTCTTTACCATATGGTACGCAATATCGTCGGCGTTCTGCTGCCGATTGGTGAGGGCAGCCAGCCGGTCAGCTGGATGGCCGATGTGCTGGCAACCCGTGATCGTAAACAGGCCGGCATTACGGCGCCGGGGCAGGGGCTGTATTTTGTTGGTGTAGATTATCCGCAGGAATACAGCCTGATTCCCTGTCAGCCGTACGGACCTGTTCTGCTGGAGCCTGTGTTACAACAGTCTCTGTAACCTTCTTTGCCTGTGCGTTAGTGCGTTAACAGAGCCGGGCTGCGGCGTGAGATGTCAGGAATTAGCTGAAGGCGGAGCACAGCCTTGCTAAACTCGCGCCTCCCTTTGCTACAAGTCAGCTAACCGGACGTTACTATGTCGCTTATCTCTGAGCCCGTCACATCTGTGTCACTGAAACCGTGCCGAACGCGGATCAAAATCTGTGGTCTTACCCGTCCTGAAGATGCTGTAGCAGCAGTAAACGCTGGCGCTGATGCTGTTGGTCTGGTGTTTTATGCGCCAAGCCCACGGGCGGTGGATATTGATACGGCACGGGCTGTTGTTACCGCCGTACCGCCGTTTGTCAGCGTGACAGCATTGTTCGTTAACCCGGAACCTGATGAGGTGCAAAAGGTTCTGGATAGCGTTAGAATTGATTTACTCCAATTCCATGGTGATGAAGACGATGACTTCTGTAGTCAGTTCCAACATCCCTACATCAAAGCCATCCGTGTCCGGCAAGCGTCGGATGTGGTGGCGTCGTGCATGCGCTTCCCAGGCGCACTGGCAATTCTCCTAGACAGCTATAAACCGGGTGTCCCCGGTGGCACTGGTGAGACCTTTGACTGGTCACTGGTGCCGGAAGAATTACCAAAACCTATTATCCTTGCCGGCGGCCTGTCCGCAGACAACCTCGAAACCGGAATACAGACAGTACGCCCTTACGCGGTGGACGTCAGTGGTGGTGTTGAGGCGTCTAAAGGCATCAAGGACCACGGCAAAATCACAGAATTTGTAAATGAGGTGTATCGTGTCGACCAACAATCCTTTTGATATCGACCTGCCGGATGCACGCGGCCACTTTGGTATCCATGGCGGTCGTTTTGTATCCGAAACTCTGACGGCGGCGCTCGAAGAGCTGACAGAAACTTATGAAAAACTGCGTAACGATGCGGATTTTCAGGCAGCCTTTGATAAAGACCTTGCCCACTATGTCGGGCGCCCGTCGCCATTGTATCTGGCGGAACGCCTGACAGAAGCCTGCGGTGGTGCGCAGATCTGGCTGAAGCGTGAAGACCTGAACCACACAGGCGCGCACAAAGTGAACAACACCATTGGTCAGGCACTGCTGGCCAAGTTTATGGGTAAAAAGAAAGTCATTGCGGAAACCGGTGCCGGCCAGCACGGGGTGGCATCGGCCACGGTGGCAGCGCGTTTTGGTCTCGAGTGTAAAGTCTTTATGGGGTCAACTGATGTTGAGCGCCAGAAGCTGAATGTTTACCGCATGAAACTGCTGGGCGCGGAAGTTGAGTCCGTTGAATCCGGCACCAAAACCCTGAAAGACGCCATGAATGAAGCCATGCGTCACTGGGTAACCAATGTGGATGATACTTTTTACATCATCGGCACCGCAGCAGGGCCACATCCTTATCCGATGCTGGTGCGTGATTTCCAGAGCGTCATCGGCCGTGAAGTGCAGCGCCAGAGTGAAGAGCAGATCGGTCGCCAGCCGGATGCACTGGTCGCCTGTGTTGGCGGTGGTTCCAACGCCATTGGGCTGTTTCATCCGTATATCAAATATCCTGACGTGGCTATGTACGGTGTTGAAGCCGGTGGCCTGGGACTGGATGGTGATCAGCACGCGGCACCATTAAGTAAAGGCATTCCCGGTGTTCTGCACGGCAACCGTACTTATCTGATGGAAGATGAAAACGGTCAGATCATGGGCACCCATTCTATCTCTGCCGGTCTCGATTATCCGGGGGTTGGTCCTGAACACAGCTGGTTGAAAGATGTTGAGCGTGCGACCTATGTTGCAGCCACCGATGACGAAGCACTGGATGCTTTCCATAAGCTGACGCAGCTGGAAGGTATAATGCCGGCGCTGGAGTCTTCCCATGCGGTGGCTTATGCCATGAAACTGGCAGCGACCATGGATAAAGATCAGGCGATTGTGGTGAATCTGTCCGGTCGTGGCGACAAGGATATCCATACAATCGCCGCCCTTGATGGCGTAACCGCTTAATTTTGTTCGGGGCTGCTGCGCTCGGCTGTTCGGAGCTGCTGCGCATGGAAATACGGCGTTAAAAATCACTTCGGGATGCTCATTTATGACCTGTAAACTGCGCTCCCTCAGTGATTTTTGCCTTGTTTTTCAGGCGCTCGCAACGCCCCGGTACGTAATTGGTATGCAAAAATTATTTACTTGCCGATCTTAAACGGCGGGTTAAACAGACTTCAGGAACAGATTATGTCTCGTATCAAACAAGCATTTGAGACTCTGGAAGGTCAGGGCAAAAAAGCGCTGATTCCATATATTACCGCGGGTGACCCGCAAAAAGAGGCCACTGTGCCCATGATGCATGCGCTGGTTGACGCGGGTGCCGATATTATCGAACTTGGGGTGCCGTTCTCGGACCCGATGGCGGATGGCCCGACCATTCAGCTGGCCTGTGAACGGGCGCTGGCGCATAACACCTCGTTGCATGATGTGCTGGGAATGGTGGCGGAATTCCGCAAAACCAACGATAAAACACCTGTAGTGCTGATGGGGTATCTCAATCCGGTCGAGCGTATGGGCTATGAGGAATTTGCTACCAGTGCTGTGGCGTCTGGTGTTGATGGCGTACTGATGGTGGATCTGCCACCGGAAGAAGCGATTGATGTCGCGGATTTCTTTAAGTCACGTGATCTGGATATGATTTATCTGATTGCCCCGACCACCAAAGACGAGCGTATGGAAGCCATTGCCCATGCCGGCAGCGGCTATGTGTATTATGTGTCACTGAAAGGTGTCACCGGTTCCAAAGCGCTGGATGTGGACGATGTCGCCCGCAATCTCGAGCGTATCCGCAGGCACGTTTCCATTCCGGTGGGGGTCGGGTTCGGTATCAGTAATGGCGAAACCGCCGCAGCCGTGTCCAAAGTGTGCGACGGAGTGATCGTTGGTTCGGCCATTGTGAATCTGATCGCCGCTAACGCTGAAGATGCCGCTGCTGCCAGAACCGATGTGTCGGCGCTGGTAAACAGCATGCGAACGGCGCTGGATGCCTGATCAATATGAGCTTTAACGCCCGGAGCGCCACGCTTGAACAGTGGTTAGAGCGCATTGAAGCGCTGCATCCCAGTGAAATTGAGCTGGGATTGGCGCGTGTACGCGAGGTGGCCGAAAGGCTGGACTGCCTGCATCCGGCGCCGCTGGTTATTCTTGTTGGCGGAACCAATGGCAAGGGAACCACGTCCGCTTTGCTGGCGGCTTTGCTACAGTCACAGGGCATGAAGGTCGGTGTTTACAGTTCACCGCACATTCATCGCTACAATGAGCGCGTCATGGTGAATGGCGACGAAGTCTCTGACGAAGAACTCTGTGCCGGCTTCCGCGCGGTGGAGGCCGGCCGCGGTGATACTCAACTCACTTATTTTGAATTCGGAACCCTGGCGGCGCTGAGCTGGTTCAGTGCTCAGCAACTGGATGCCTGTGTGCTGGAAATCGGCCTGGGCGGGCGGCTGGATGCGGTTAATATTGTCGAGCCCGATATTTCTGTGGTCACCAGCATCGGGCTGGATCATCAGGCCTGGCTGGGGGATACCCTGGAACAGATTGCTTATGAGAAAGTCGGTATCGCGCGCCCGGGCAAAGTGCTGGTTTGTGGTCAGCCAGAGCCGCCGGCCAATGCCAGGATTGCGGTGCAGGAAATGGCGGCCAGCTGGGTAGGGCGTGGCGAATCTTTTGATGTCAGCCGCGATGAAGGCGGGACCTTACAGGTGCGTTTTCTTTATGACGGAACAGCCAGAGAATGGCATTTGCCAGAAGCCAGAATCCCCCATCATAATGTCGCCACCGCGTTGCAGACTCTGGCGTTGATGGACAGACTGCCACCACAGGATAAAGTAGAGCGGGTGCTGCACCATCTGCGTGTGCCCGGGCGGTTACAGAGCTACCGCAAAAGTACCGGGCTGAAACTGACTCTGGATGTTGCTCATAATGAACAGGCAGCCGCCTATCTGGCCGGATGTCTGCCCGCTGTTGATGGCATCATTCTGGGCATGCTGGGCGATAAAGACGCCGCAGCGGTGGCAGCGGTGTTGCCACAGCGCCAGCAGCTGATCTGTTGTGGTCTGGACTGTCCCCGCGGACTGACTGCCGCAGAGCTGGCGGCGCGTTTGCCTGCCGTTGCCGCTAGATTACAGCAGGCGACGGATGTTGCTGAGGCAATGCAGCAGTTGCCGGCCGAAGGCCACTGGCTGGTGTGCGGTTCCTTTTTTACCGTCGAGGCCGCAATGGATGTGATTAAACAGGAGCCTGAACAATGGAACAGCATTTAAAGAAACGCATTATCGGTGCGCTGCTGACCGTGGTGGCGTTCGCTATTGCGTTGCCCATTGTGCTGGATGGCTCCCGCAGTGATGTTGGTCTGAGCAGCGATATTCCACCCCGGCCGGAATCTCCTGAATGGGCATTTGTGGAAGATGAACAGCAGGTACGCATCGAACTTGAACAGCTGGAAAGCGGTGAAGCGGCGGAGGCGGTGCGTATTCCCGATGTTCCGGTGGCGGAACAGAATGAACAGGCGGACCCGGGTTCCCGGGGGGATCAGACAACACTGGACAGTGATAATCTGCCGTATGCCTGGACGCTGCAGTTAGGGGCATTTTCTGATGAGAAAAATGCTTTTGATCTGCGCGACAAATTACGTAAGCAGGGCTATAAGGCCTACACTCAGGCGTTTCCGGACGATAACCTCACCCGTGTGTACGTGGGGCCTGAAGTACAACGCAGCGAAATTGAACGCTTACAGGATAAGCTTAAGAAAACGCTGGGTATGAAAGACATTTATCTCCGCCGTTACCGTGCCGAGTCCTGATGCGGATGTTCTGGTCTGGTGCTTTTGTTATACTGCGCGCTTTCTCCAACAGGTAGGCCAGAATGACGGTAATTGATTGGGTGATACTGGCAGTGGTGGCCGTATCCTGTCTGATCAGTCTGAAACGGGGCTTCGTTAAAGAAGCATTGTCACTTGCCAGCTGGGTGGCAGCTTTCGTCATCGCCCGTCTGTTCAGTGGTAACCTGGCCACCTTGCTGGATGGCATGGTAGAAACCAACTCCCTGCGCTGGATTATTGCCTTTGTCATCCTGTTCGCTGGCACCATTACCATTGGTGCGATGATTAACCATCTGGTGGTTGAGATGGTGCGTATGACCGGCCTGTCAGGCACTGACCGCGTCTTTGGTATGGTTTTTGGTCTGATCCGTGGCCTGGTGGTATTGGTCGCCATTGTTTATGGACTGCAGTTTACGATGGTTCCCCAGGATGCCTGGTGGAACGATTCACTTTTTATCCCCCATCTGTCATCGATGGCCGACTGGGCAAGGAAAACCTTGCCGGGCGCTGCCGGGCAGGTGATCTCCCTAACAGAATAGATTCAGCTTGCTTGAGGTTTAACGCGCATGTGCGGAATAGTGGGTATCGTTGGTAAATCCCATGTAAACCAGGCCATCTATGATGCCCTGACAGTATTACAGCACCGCGGTCAGGACGCCGCCGGTATCGTCACCAGTGATGGCAATAAATTCTGTCTGCGTAAAGACAATGGTCTGGTGAGTGATGTTTTCCGCACCCGTCATATGCAGCGACTGGTCGGGAACATGGGGATTGGTCATGTACGTTACCCCACGGCCGGCAGTTCCAGTTCGGCTGAGGCGCAGCCTTTTTATGTTAACTCGCCGTATGGCATTGTTCTGGCACACAATGGCAACCTGACCAATGCTGAACATCTGGCGCAGGATATATACCGCGAAGATCTGCGCCATGTGAACACCACCTCTGACTCTGAAGTTCTGCTGAATATTTTTGCGCACGAATTGCAGCAACAGGGACGCAGTCTCAAACCAACGCCGGACATGATTTTTAAAGCCATTGAAAAGGTACACAAACGTGCCCGTGGCGGTTACGCCGTTGTCGCTATGATCAGTGGTTATGGGATTGTCGCTTTCCGTGACCCTAACGGGATCCGCCCGGTGGTGTTCGGCAGACGCGATACAGAGCAGGGGCCGGAATACATGGTGGCGTCTGAGTCTGTGGCACTGGATGCGCTGGGCTATAAACGTGAGCGCGATATTGCGCCGGGTGAAGCCATTGTACTCACTGAAGAGGGCGAACTCTTTACCCGGCTATGTGCGGAAAATACCCGTTATACACCCTGTATTTTTGAGCATGTTTATTTTGCCCGGGCTGATTCCATTATCGACAGTATTGCTGTTTATAAAGCACGTCTGCGTATGGGTGAAAAACTGGCGGAAAAAATTCTGCGCGAACGCCCTGATCACGATATCGATGTGGTTATCCCCATTCCCGATACCAGTCGTTCTTCCGCGCTGGAACTGGCAAACCGCCTTGGGGTTAAATACCGCGAAGGCTTTATGAAAAACCGCTACATCGGGCGTACCTTTATTATGCCCGGGCAACAACAGCGTAAAAAATCGGTTAAGCAGAAACTTAACGCTCTGGATCTCGAATTCCGCGGTAAAAATGTATTACTGGTTGATGATTCCATTGTTCGCGGAACGACCTGTGAACAGATCATCGAAATGGCCCGTGAGGCGGGCGCCAGGAAGGTTTATTTTGCGTCTGCCGCACCGGCGGTGCGTTTTCCGAATGTGTATGGCATCGATATGCCGGCCAAAGAAGAGTTTATCGCGCACGATCGCAGCACCGAAGAAATTGCTGATGCAATCGGTGCTGACTGGTTAATTTATCAGGATCTGGATGATCTTATTGCTGCCTGTATCGAAGGCAGTAAATCCAAAGTGCGTGAATTCGACTGCTCCGTCTTTAACGGTGAATACGTGACCGGAGACATCGATGATGCCTACTTTAACCGCCTTTATGAACTGCGCAATGACGCTTCCAAGGGCAAACGGGCAGCGATGGAAAATGTCGCCATTGATCTGCACAACGAAGCTGAATCCTGAGCCGGGCTGACTGCATGAAAGATTTTTCTGAATTTAATGACCGTTACCAGTCTGATCTGGACGGCTGCTCCTTTGAAACCCTGGCCGTACGGGGTGGCCAGGTGCGTACGCCGGAATGCGAACATGGCGAACCTATTTTTGCGACCAGCAGTTACGTTTTTAATTCTGCCGCCGAAGCCGCTGCACGTTTTGCCGGTGAATCCGAAGGTAATGTTTACTCCCGTTATACCAATCCGACGGTAC
This sequence comes from Thalassolituus sp. UBA1087, assembly GCA_002314145.1. Classification (GTDB taxonomy): domain Bacteria; phylum Pseudomonadota; class Gammaproteobacteria; order Pseudomonadales; family Oceanobacteraceae; genus Venatoribacter. The sequence goes on from DCCG01000042.1 coordinate 159,817, forward strand.
GTACCTTTGAAGACCGTCTGGCGGCACTTGAAGGCGGCGAAGCATGCGCGGCTACCTCGTCGGGTATGGCGGCGATTTACGCTGTTGCTATTTCGCAGCTGAAAAGCGGGGACCATCTGCTGTGTTCTGCCAGTGTATTCGGCAGCACCATCAAATTATTTGAGTCTTACCTGCGTAAGTTTGGTGTCGACATTGAGTATGTTGACCTTGTCGATCTGGACGACTGGAAAAGTAAAATCAGAGACAACACCAAAATGCTGTTTCTGGAATCGCCCTCCAATCCTCTGAATGAAGTGGCTGATATCCGCGCCCTCAGTAAGATAGCAAAAGCGGCCGGCGCATTGCTGGTCGTCGATAACTGTTTCTGTACGCCGGCTATTCAGCAACCCTTGTCGCTGGGCGCTGATCTCGTCGTGCATTCCGCCACTAAGTACATTGATGGTCAGGGCCGTTGCATGGGCGGTGCCGTGGTGGGCCCGGAAGAACAGGTGGAGAAAGTGGTTGGTGTGCTGCGTTCAGCCGGACCAACCATGAGTCCGTTCAATGCCTGGGTTTTCCTGAAAGGGCTGGAAACACTCAAACTGCGGATGAAAGCGCACAGTGATAACGCCATGGCGCTGGCACAATGGCTTGATGCGCATCCGAAGGTTAAAACGGTTAATTACTGTGGTTTGCCGCAGCATGCCGGTCATAAACTGGCGACGGAACAACAGTCTATGTATGGCGGTGTACTGTCGTTTGAAGTGGTTGGCGGTCAGGAGGAAGCCTGGAAGGTGGTTGATGCGACGCGCATGATTTCTATTACCGCGAATCTTGGCGATACCAAAACCACCATTACTCATCCGGGAACCACGACCCACGGCCGTCTGGCAGAGGAAGAACGCAAAAAAGCCGGCATTTCTCTGGCGTTGCTGCGTGTAGCGGTGGGGCTGGAGAATATCGATGATATCCGGCGGGATCTGGCCCGCGGTCTGGACGCTCTGTAGTCTTTTATTCATCAGTCCGGCAATGGATCGGTTGGGTCCTGTTATCCCGCCCGCGGTAACCGCCACGGGCGGGATTTTTATTTAAGCGCCGTTGGCGTTCAGCAGCCCCCGTTCAATCAGCACTTCTTCCGCCTGAAACATGCCGTTGAGGGTGGCCGGAAAGCCGGCGTATACCGCCATTTGCAATATCGTCTCGGTGATTTCCGTTGCACTGCAGCCGACGTTGAGGGCGCCGTGTACATGTACTTTCAGTTGTGGCTGGCAGTTGCCCATGGCAGTCAGTGCAGCCAGGGTAATCAGTTCCCGGGTGCGCAGGTCCAGACCCGGGCGGGCGTAAATATCGCCGAACGGAAATTCAATAATATAGCGCGCCAGATCCGGACAAACCTTGCTCAGACTGTCAATGACCTTCTGTCCCTGTGCTCCGTCAATCTGCTCCAGCCTGTTCAGTCCTTCGGTATAGCGTTGATTACTCATAATATGGCTCCTGTGAAATAACTCAGGCAGCCTGATGGTTAGAGTAACCTCTAAGTCAAGCGTGAATTCTGTTGTGCTATGTCTGCTGTCTGTACCACTCGATCTTGGCATCCAGTGCATTGAGGTGTTGTTGTTCCTCACGAATGCGTTGCTGCAGCTGAATTCTGTGTTCCGTCAGGAGCGCCTGGCGCTGTTGCAGGGTGCTGTCTCCGGCTGACCGCAAGCCGGCATAGCGGATAATATTTTTTAACGGCATGCCCGTCTCTTTCAGCCGGTTGATGAAGGATGCCCACTCAATGTCTTTCGACTGATACATCCTGCGGCCGGCCTGGTCACGGCGTATGTCATTCAGCAGACCGAGTTTTTCGTAGTATCTCAGAGTGTGGGTACTGAGCCCTGTGCGGCGTGAAAATTCCGCTATCTGCATAGTGTATTACTCCCTGTTTATGTGCGTTTCAGACCAATAATGAATCGCAGATATGTTCAAAACTGTGACTCTTATGCAAACCTGGTTTATCAACCTTTGGCACTGGCGGTGAAGTTGATTATCCTTATTCAAACACTTCAGGATCGGAATATGTCACTGCCTATCGAGACGATTGTCGGCCAGCTTAATCAAGTCATTCTTGGTAAAGAACTGCAAATAAAACTGGCGCTTGCCTGCTTATTGGCCCGCGGACACCTGTTAATTGAAGATTTACCCGGCATGGGGAAAACAACGCTCTCGCATGCGCTCGCCGGCACCCTGGGGCTGGAATATAAACGTATACAGTTTACTTCGGATCTGCTGCCTGCGGATATTCTCGGGGTGAGTATTTTTGAACGCCAGGCTGACTCCGATACCGGGCAATTCCGCTTTCATCCCGGGCCGGTATTCAGCCAGGTGCTGTTGGCGGATGAAATTAACCGTGCTACGCCCAAGGCTCAGAGTGCGTTACTGGAAGCCATGGAGGAAGGGCAGGTAACGGTTGAGGGGGAAACCCGTCCTCTGCCTGATCCTTTCTTCGTCATTGCAACTCAGAATCCGGTTTCTCAGTCAGGCACCTTCCCACTGCCGGAGTCACAGCTTGACCGCTTTCTGATGTGTATTCAGCTTGGTTACCCGGACGAGCGCGCTGAGCGTGAACTGCTCGAAGGCCGTGACCGGCGGGCGCTGGCCAATGCATTAAAAGCATTGGTATCAGAAAAAGCACTGCGTCAGCTGCAGGGGTTGGTAAACAAAATTAAGGCGTCATCCAGCGTATTGGATTATCTGCAGCGTATCGTGGCCTATACCCGTTATGAAGGCGGATATCAGTATGGTTTATCGCCGCGCGGTGCGCAGGCATTGTTGCGTGCCGCGAGAGCCTGGGCGCTGGTAGAAGGGGAAGGAAAGAGAAACTATCTGTTGCCGGAAGACATTCAGGCGGTGTTGCCGGCGGTTGTCGATCATCGCCTGGCAGACGCAGCCGACGGGGGAGGGCACAGTGTTTCTCAGAGTATTCTGGCGTCGGTACCGGTTCTGGTCTGATGGCTTTCAGAGAAGCAATACAGACGCGCTGGCGTCAGTGGCTGGACCGTCGCATTCCTCCCGCCAGTGAGGTAACGCTTGGCCATAAATCCATTTTTATTTTACCTACGCGCACCGGCTGGCTGTTCGCCGGATTATTACTCCTGTTGTTAATTACCGCCATTAACTATCAGAACAGCCTGATATATGGATTGGCTTTCTGGCTGTTCAGTATGGGATTGGCGGCAATGATTTTTACATTCCGTAATCTTGCCGGCCTGGTGCTTCAGGCAGGCCATGTTAATCCTGTATTTGCCGGCGATGTCGCCGAACTGCCGTTACGGCTTTCAGCGCAGAAAAAAAGACTCCATGAAGCCCTGGTGATTGGTTATCCCGACGATGTCAGTGTGGTGGCTGACGCTGCCGCCGGGATGAAAAATAATGTCAATCTGAGTTACCGTACCTGGCAGCGCGGCTGGCTTAATCCCGGACGGCTGCGTCTGGAAAGCTGCTTTCCGCTGGGTCTGTTCCGGGCGTGGACCTGGGTTAAGCTGGATTTCAGGGGGTTAGTTTATCCGCAGCCTGAGTATGTGCCTTTTGTCTTTGCGGCAGGGGAAGCCGGTGACCAGATTGCCGGTATGCCGTCGCGGGAATCCGGCCAGCAGGATTTTCATGGATTAAGGCCATACCAGCCCGGTGACTCCATGAAAATCATAGCCTGGAAACAGGTTGCACAGGGCAAAGGAATGGTCACTAAAGAATTTGACCACGATGAAGGTGCCAGTTGCTGGCTGGATTGGGAATCACTGGCCCCGGCGCACACAGAAACCCGCCTGGCCCGGCTGACCGGCTGGGTCATCGAGGCTGAGAAACGGCACTGGCGTTATGGGTTGCGGCTGCCGGGGACTGAAATAGCACCCGATAATACAGAAGTGCACCGCGATCAGTGCCTGCGGGCTTTAGCATTGTTTAATTTAACTGGGGGGGAGAAAGTCGATGACTGATAAACAGATCCCCCGTCAGGCTGTGTGGTGGTTGTTAATTGCACAAGCAGCCGTACTGATAATTCATATCGGATATTTACCATATGGTATCTGGGCCGTTGCAGCTGTGATTTTTGGCTGGCGGGCTTTGGTACATTATGGACGCGCAGCTTACCCGTCGAAATTATTAAAAACACTGGCAGTGGCTGGCGTTATCGCTGTTTTATATGCCAGTTTTGGACGCCAGTTTAACCTGGAAATAGCCAGTAGTTTTTTAATTGCTGTGAGCTTACTTAAATTGCTGGAAATGCGTTATCAGAGAGATGCATATGTTGTCGTGTTGCTCGGTTTCTTTGTTCTGGCTGTAGGTTTTCTTTTTGATCAGGGTATCCGTACGGCACTGGCTGGTATTTTGTCAGCCTGGTTACTGACGACGGCCTGGATAGCCTTGCATCAGAATCCGTTGGGGTCGACAGTGTTGGCTCATAGGTCATGGCGAACCGGCAAGTACGCTGCCAATATCCTTATTGTATCAATGCCATTGATGTTGGTGTTTTATCTGCTTTTTCCCCGAATGGCTCCGTTATGGACATTCAAACTTCATAGTGGTGAAGCCAGGACCGGTCTGTCAGACAATATGGCACCGGGCGATTTCTCTGAACTGTCGCAATCCGCTGACGTTGCCTTCAGAGTCAGCTTCGGCAGTGATGAACCTCCTCCGCGCCATACTCTGTATTGGCGGGCATTGGTTCTGAATCTTTATGATGGGCGACGCTGGACTGAGGCTCAGCGACACGCAGACAATCTTTGGGTTGGAGATCAGGGATTACAGCAGTTCCGGCAAGGAGATTCTGTCAGTTATGAAATTATTCAGGAAGCAACCCAGAAGCGCTGGTTATATGGATTGAAATATCCAATACCGGTTGAGAAGGGCGCGGGGCTTACAGTGAACGGCGTTGTGGAATTCAGAGAACCTGTATATAGCCGTATGCGTTACCGCATGGAATCCTACCCGGAAACCTCCTGGAACCAATATTTCCTTGATAATTATGAAAAAAATGTCAGCCTGCAGTTACCCCGCCATTCGAATCCTGAAGCCCGGTTGTTAGCGCAAAGACTGAAGATGAGGTATCCGGAGACGGATAAGTTTGTTGCCGCCGTTCTGGATTACTTTCGACAACAACCGTTCCATTATACTCTGCGGCCACCTCCGTTAGGAGAAAACGACATCGATCAGTTTCTTCTTCAGACGCGCAGAGGGTTTTGTGAGCACTATGCCGGAGCCTTTGTATTTCTTGCCCGGGCTGCCGGAGTGCCAGCCCGGGTAGTTACCGGTTACCAGGGTGGTGAATGGAATAAAGAGGATCGTTTTCTGACTTTGCGCCAGTATGATGCACACGCCTGGGCAGAAGTATGGGAAGAGAAAAAAGGCTGGGTTCGGGTTGATCCAACGGCCGTTGTGGCTCCGGAACGGATCGAGTCCGGGCTTGAGCAGGCGGTTGCCGAGGAAGGCAGTTTTCTCGAAGATTCAGGTTTTTCAGTTCAGAAATATAAAGATATAAGCTGGCTGAATAAATTGCGTCTGCAATTGGACAGCGCTGAATACTACTGGCAACGCTGGGTGCTTTCATATGATCAGGATACTCAGAAAGGTTTTCTCAATGGAATCTTAGGTATCGCCGATTATAAACAAATGCTCAAAGTACTCGCCGCCAGTCTGGTTGTATTTTTTACAGTGGCAACTCTTATTCTGTGGTTGAAAAACAGACCACCAAGACGAGACCCTTTTATGCGTCAGTGGATGGCATTCGAAGCCAAAGCCCGGCTTGCAGGCTATGAGGTTGAACAAGGGGAACCCCCGACCCAGCTTCTGCAGCTCATTGCGGATAAACAGCCTGCCTGGCGGGCGCGTTTACAATGGTTGATAAAAGAAATTAATGTCAGCCTTTACCGCGACGACCAACAACCCGGGCGCGCGGTATTACGTGAATTGGGTAAATTGCGGCGTCAGCTGAAAACGCAATAAGTCATTTATTGGCGGGCCAGGGACAAAAGCAACCACTGCCGGCAACATTAACGAACGGACCATAGCCTTCGCCGGCCAGTGACCGGACAATGTTAGGAAAAAAGTCATCGTTGGCGACGGTACACAAAGCGCCAAAACCGTAGGCACCAAAATAGCCAAGTTTTCCGTCGGCGGAAAATAAAGCCAGCCCCGGACTTGCAGGAACAGAAAATCCGGCAGGAGCCCGCATGACTTCCAGGCGGTCACCGTTCAACGCCTTAAATTGTTCAAGGCCGGCCTCAGTGACCGTGGGGGCGGCAACAACAATAATGCGCAAATCCTGTTTGGAAAAACCATGAATTAACCCATCAAAATGACGCTGGCTGACTTGGTTGCACAGGCAGTCCGGGTTCCAGAAATGAATCAGGGTGACGCGCTCTGGTGCGTCGGGTAAATTCCGGTAGAGGTCTTCCAGCAAGGGGGCAGCCTGGCTGGCCTGCCAGAAGCGGCTGTCGTCACCGGGGGCAACGAAAGGGCGGATATTCTGTTGTTGAAACCACCATAACCCGGCCAGTGTGGCAACCAGCCACACCAGAATCAGCGCTGATAACAGCCATGTTTTCTGAGACTTGCGGCGCGCTTGTGGACTTTCATTTTCTGGCATATATCACTCCTGGACAGCGTAGCCGAGTATATCGGATACACGGGCAGGCTGCCTGATATTCGTGTTTTATCTGCTATCGGTCACTGTTGTAATCAGCCTACAATAATGCCTCACAGAACAGCCCGATATTCCGACGTTTTTCCGGGACAGCCATGACGGATTCAGCCGCAAACTTAATCACGCCTGCCAGCAGCCAAAATTTTCAGCGTCTGTTACTGGCCAGCGACCTTGTGCTGGTCGAATTCCGGGCCGACTGGTGTGCACCCTGTAAAGCACTCTTACCCGTGCTGCAGAACATCGCGGCGGATTATGCCGGTCAATTACTGCTGGTGACGGTGGATGCAGATCAGGAAGCCGGACTGTGCCAGAAATATGCCGTCAGATCATTGCCTGGTGTGCTGCTGTTCCGGCGTGGAAAAAAAGTACAGCAATGGCATGGCATCGTGCCGGAAAGCCGTATACGTCAAACACTGGAGTCATGTTTACCACCGGATTATCAGCAGACATTGGCGTCGGTGACTGAAGCACAGCGTCTGGGGCAATGGCAGCAGGCGTTAACCCTGTTAAAACCGGCTTATGACAAAGCCCCTGAACGGCCAGAGTTTGTTCTGGCGATCACACAGACACTGGCGGCGCTGGCGGCAGAAAACAATGATGCCAGTTACCTGGAAGAGGCCGCCAACCGGCTGCAACAATGTTCTGCAGAGGTGCTTCGGGAACCGGCGCTGGCACAATGGCAGACCCGCCTGCAACTGATCCGTCAGTTGCAGGCTGAATTTGGTGAGCTGTTTCCGGATTTGCACACTCTTATGGACCCCTTTGACCCCGGCGACAGTGTGGACGGTGAGCGCCTGGCGCCGTTGCGTGAGACGCTGGACTCCCTGTTGCACCGGGCACAGTCTGGCGCAGACGCTGATGGCCAGCACCGCGCCCGCACTCTGCTGGTGATGCTTCTCAATACCATGGCAGACCGCACATTGGCGCAGACCTACCGGCGCCGGTTGTGTGGTTCTGATGAATAGTTTATACCGTTATCTATTTGTTTTTCTCCGGTAATACGCACTGTTCTTTTATCTTTCCTTCACTAATCAATGGAGTCTTGCATAATCAGGGCTGAATTCAGTGTGGAAACCCGTTATGCAAACACGTCGTCTTGGCCCTGATGGCCCGGAAGTTACCGAAATATGCCTGGGCACCATGACCTGGGGAGAGCAGAACAGCGAAGCAGAAGCCCATGATCAGCTGGATTATGCGCTGGAGCGTGGTATCAATTTTGTGGACACCGCAGAAATGTACCCGGTACCGCCAAGGGCGGAAACCCAGGGGCTGACTGAGCAATATATAGGCAGCTGGCTGGCCAAAAGCCGTCGTCGTGAGGAAATCGTGCTGGCCACTAAAGTGGCGGGTCCGAACCGTGGCATGGAATATATGCGCGAAGGGCCGGAGCTGTCTGCCGCGCATATCAATCAGGCGCTTGAAGGCAGTCTGCAGCGTTTACAGACCGACTACGTTGATCTCTACCAGTTACATTGGCCGTCACGGAAAACCAATTACTTCGGGCAGCTGGGATACAGCCACGAGGACGATACTGGTGTTCCTCTGGAGGAAACTCTGGGCGCGCTCGTGAAGCTGATTGAGCAAGGGAAAATCCGTCACTACGGCCTGTCCAATGAAACGCCCTGGGGAACGATGAAAATTCTGCAGCTATGCGAGCAGAATAACTGGCCAAAGCCTGTCAGTATTCAGAACCCTTATAATCTCCTTAACCGCAGTTATGAAGTGGGAATGGCGGAAATATCACATCGTGAAGGTGTTGGTCTGCTGGCCTATTCGCCGATGGCGTTCGGGGTTTTAAGCGGCAAATTCCTTAACGGCCAGCGCCCGCCCAATGCCCGGGTGACACTATTCCCGCGTTTCAGCCGTTATACCCGGCCGCATGTTGAGGATATCGTGCGTCAGTATGTTGAAGTTGCAGAGGCTCACGGGTTATCGGCTGCGGCGATGGCTCTGATGTTTGTTACCCAGCAGTCTTTTGTCACGTCAAATATCATAGGTGCGACCAGTCTGGAGCAATTGCAGGCCAATATTGATACGGCCGGTCAGCGTCTGTCCGCTGACGTGCTGGCTCAGCTGGATGAGATTCACCGGGTGCACTCCAACCCCTGTCCCTGAGCGGGACTGCCTGGCTGTTCCCCCTGAGCGGGGGAGTGGCCGCTGGACTTGATGTCACGGGCAGGTATCATGACGCCACTCATACTCGTGACGGCGGAGCCTTATGAAAGCCCTGATGACCAAGATTTTCTGGCCAATTCTGAGCATCTTTGAATCAAATCCAAACCCTGAAAATTATAAGCCATCCCATCGCACCATCCTGATTGCAGTCGGTTCGTTGTTTATGGTGTTGAGTCTGATTTCAGGCTGGACCATGTCGGCGACCGGTGAAATCGGCGCTCTGTTGCCAATCGGTATCTTCTTTTTCGTGGGGCTGGTGTCACTGGTGGTAGGAGCACTGGGCTCAGATGGCGCTGTGGCGAAAATCTGGGGTAACGGACAGCGTTAAGTGCTGCTCAGTATTCACCCTTTCTGAGTTACAGTAGCTGGCCGGTTGCTTGCCGCGGGCGCTGAGATTCATCGGTCTGACGGCTGACGACCCACAGGCGCCAGCTCAGCAGAACCGCCGCGGTGGTCAGGCCGATCACCAGTCCGGTCCAGAAATCCTCTGCACCGCCGGCGTTACCGCGCCCGAAAGCGAGCCAATAGCCCAGTCCCAGTCCGACTAGCCAGTAGGTGACGAAGGTAATCAGCATAACAACCAGTGTATCGTGATAGCCGCGTAAAGCGCCGGCCGCAGCGACCTGGGTGGCATCTGAAATCTGGAATACCGCAGCATACATCATCAGGGTGCTGGCCAGCGCAATCACGGCAGGGTCGGGTGTATACAGGGATGTCAGCCGGTATGAGAATAAAACCATCACGGTGGCGCTGATCACGGCAAAAATCAGGTTAATCCCGATGCCCAGCCAGGCGGTACGGCGGGCGAGATCTGTCCGGTTACTGCCCAGCCAGTGACCAACGCGTACACTCAGGGCCATGGCGACACTCAACGGAATCATAAAGGTAACCGATGTCAGGCTCAGTGCTACCTGATGAGCGGCCACGACCACAGGACCGAGATCGGTCAGGAACAGGGCAATGGCGGTGAACAGGGTTACTTCGAAAAAAATCGCAATACCAATGGGCACGCCGATCCACAGAATACTTCTGATGCGGGCAAAGTCCGGTTGAAGCAGGCGGCGCCACAGAGAATAACCTGAAGGTATACGCCGGCGGCGCGTATTGATCGCCATGGCGGCGGCCATGCCGGCAAATACCAGGGTTGAGCCTATGCCACAGCCAATACCGCCCAATGCCGGCATCCCCAGCCAGCCGTATACGAAAACGGCATTCAGCGGGATATTTGCGGCCAGGCCGGTCAGCATGATGCGGGTGACCTGAGAAGCTTCATTCAGCGCTTCGGCGTAGAAACGGTAAGCCAGGAAAATCCCTGCCCCCGGCATACCGACAGCAATCGCCAGGGTATATTTGGCCGCGATATCGGCGGTGCGGGCGTCATCGACAATGACCGGCAGTGCCTGAGACATGCCCCAGAGCACCAGCCCTGACAGGGTGCCCGCGACTATCCCGATCCACAGGGCGGCACGCAGTAAATCCGGTAATTCGTCCTGTATGCTGCTCGCTGCCTTCATTTTGGCGGCCATCGGCGACAGCGCCACCAGAATACCGGCAAGAAACAGCCACACGGGCATCCACAGGCTGGTGCCGATGGCGACGGCGGCGAGATCGCGGGTGCTGACATAGCCGGACATCAGGGTGTCGACCGTCCCCATACCCACCTGAGCCAGCTGCGTCGCCAGAATCGGTAAAATCAGCCGCAGCAGAGCGCGTGCTTCTTGAGCTTTGAAGTTCATCAGAGTAGTGTCCATGCCTGATCCGCGGCGGGGCAGACATGCCGTTCGCTGGTGTATTATTAACAGGGCGCAGAATTGTGCCTGCACTGAGGCTGTCAGGCCAGTATTAAATTGTTAGTTTCCGATCTTCCGGGCCAATATTTCTGGCTATGATTCCGGAGTATGACGACCGGCCGCAGAGATGTGCCGGCCGCTATTGACGGCAAAGCTGCATCAGAACAAAGCTATGAACCATGCAATAAACCGCACCACGCTGTGTATCGACGATATAATCGGCATCTTTAATCAGCTGTTTACCGCCAGTGAAAACACCCGTCTGATCGCCGGCGGTGATGAACCCATCTATCTGCCGGCGGATGACGAATACCCTTTTAACCGGCTCATCTTTGCGCACGGTTTTTATGAATCGGCGCTGCATGAGATCAGTCACTGGTGTATCGCCGGCCAGCAACGCCGGCGTCTGGTGGATTTTGGCTACTGGTATGAGCCGGATGGCCGCAGTGCCGAACAGCAGCGTGCGTTTGAGCAGGTTGAAATCCGTCCGCAGGCCGTGGAATGGCTGCTGTCGGTGGCCTGCGGCCGCCGCTTCCGGGTCAGTACCGATAATCTCAACGGCGAACGCTCCGAGGTTGAAGCCGGCCTTGCCCGTTTTCGTGAGAATGTGGCTGTTCAGGCAGAAAAGTATCTGAAAGAAGGCCTGCCTGAGCGGGCAGAAGTATTAAAAAATGCGCTGTTGGATTATTATCACAGACATAAAGAATTCAGCGCGTATGAGTTCGCGCCAGAAAACATTTAAACGGAGTCTCGTTTGCTTAAGAAGTTAATTAAGGCCGTTGGCGGTAAAAGTCCCCAGCCAGCGCCAAAGGGTGGTTCTGCCACTGCGAAAAAACCGGGGGCCAGACACAGTGGACCTCAGACAAAAGGTTCGAAAAAATCTAATCAACCCGCGCAAGATACCCATAAAAATCCGCATTTGTCCCATGATAAGTCGGACAAGCGTCATTCCCGCCAAGACAACAAGGCCCGTCCGCAGGCCGCAGAGCCAGCCTGGTCACTCAGCGATTTCACGGTAGCGGAAGAGCCGGGTAAAACCCGTTTTCATGACCTTGGATTGCCGGATTCCGTCATGCGCGGCATTCACAAACTGGGGTTCTCCTATTGCACGCCGATCCAGGCGGAAACCCTGCCGGCAGCGTTACGCGGGCGCGACACCATTGGTCAGGCACAGACAGGTACCGGTAAATCTGCCGCCTTTCTGCTGACTATCCTTAATCGTCTGCTCACTGATGTCACGGAAGAGCGCTATGCTTCGGAACCGCGGGCCCTGGTGGTTGCACCCACCCGCGAGCTGGCCATGCAGATCGGTAAAGATGCCGAGGGGCTGGCCCGTTATACCGGGCTGAACATCGTCACTATTGTGGGTGGCATGGACTATGAGAAGCAGAAAAAACAGCTGCGTAATCACGTGGTGGATGTTCTGGTGGCTACGCCCGGCCGCTTAATCGATTTCATGCGCAGCGAAGATGTATTCCTGGATCAGGTCGATGTGCTGGTCCTGGATGAAGCCGACCGTATGCTGGATATGGGCTTTATTCCGGATGTGCGCCGCATTGTGCGGGCGACGCCACCGAAAGGGGATCGTCAGACACTCCTGTTCTCAGCCACCTTTAACTACGACGTCCGTATTCTCATCGACCAGTGGACAGATGATCCGTTGCAGGTGGTGATTGAACCGGAACAGGTTGCCACGGACCGGGTTGAACAACGCTGTTACCTGATCGCGGATAATGAAAAATACAGCCTGCTGAAGCGGGTACTGGATGAAGAGCAGCCTGAACGCTGTATTATTTTCGCTAACCGCCGCGATCTGACCCGTAACCTGTGTGACAAGCTCAATAAACAGGGACACAAGGCCGTGCTGTTATCCGGTGAAGTCAGCCAGGATAAGCGCATTAAAACCCTTGAGCGTTTCCGCGAAGGTAAAGTGAATGTGATGGTAGCCACCGATGTGGCAGGGCGGGGCATCCACGTGGATGGTGTCAGCCACGTGATTAATTACACTCTGCCGGAAGATCCGGAAGATTATGTCCACCGGATTGGCCGCACCGGTCGAGCCGGCGCTAAGGGCGTATCCATCAGCTTTATTTCAGAAGATGATGCATTCGTACTGCCGGATCTGGAAAAATACCTGGGTATGAAACTGCCGCTGACTCAACCCTGAGTCAGGGTTCAGGCGCAGGCGTTGCAGCGATGACACCTTCCATATACCTGAACAGAACCGCAGTTTTCTTTATGCTCGTGCTGCTGTATCCATTGCCGGGGCGGGCTGAAGCGCCGGCTGTGGTCACGCCGCAGTGGACAGAACAGTATCTGACTGACCGTCAATCGCCTTTGTTGCAGGGCAGTGACGCTGATCATGTCGTGTCGTTTTACTATTTCGGGCGCGCCGGCGATTACACGTTGATCGGACTGGAGCGGGTCCGGGGTGACAATTACCAGCAGTTTTTCAGTTTAATGGTATTCCACAACCGCCATTTGCTGGGCTATTACCGTCATGTTCCCAGCTTTCCTGCGCGCATGGCTGCAAACGGTGATGTGTCGTTTCCGCGCGGTGTGGATGGTCGTCTGCAGGTGTCCGGTCAGCCTTTCAATATCACTGATATCCGCGCTGAACCTTTGTGTCAGACATCAGGCGAACAGCGGGTCTGCGTCAGCTGGACGCCTGCCAGTTCGCAATAATCTTATTGATCAGCCAATCCGGATCATCCAGCGGCAGGTCATGCCCGGTACTGTTATGGCGCTCAAGGGGCACCTGCCAGGCATTGGCGATTTTCCTGGTGCAGGCCGGTGATACCAGCCGGTCTTCCATACTCACATAGCACCAGACCGGTCTGACTGGCGGTTTTCGCGGCCCGCGATAACGGGATGCGGAGGCAATCTGCACCAGCAGGTTGCGCAGGCTTAACGGGTGAGTATCTGAGTATTGTTGCCAGACCGGTGCCAGTTCCGGACTGTCCCGTCGGTTACTGGTCCAGTGCAGAATGGCTTTCTCCATACCACGACGACTGATCAGATGCCCTACCAGACTAAGGAATGCCGGTAGCTTCATGCGTTGCCAGGGCAATGAATAATTACTGAAGCTGGTATTGATCAGATGCAGGGCTTTTACTTCTCCGGGGTAACAGCGGGCCCATTCCGAGGCAATCATTGCGCCCATGGAGATCGCAGCAATGGTTACGGCTTTTCCTTTTGTCGCCGGTAAAACCTGCTGGCGGATATCTTCCATCATGGCGCGGATACCACGCGGCGTGGTTTCCTGCCAGCGTTCACCATTGCCTGCTAACTCCGGTGTCAGCAGCCGGGCTCCCGGGTTGTGTTGCTGTACGGCGTGTTCCAGTTGCCGGGGAAATTCGCCCCAGTGGAAGCGGCTGCGTATCAGGCCGCGGATCAGAACCCAGTGTTCAGGTGTTGTTTCCATACTGTCCTGTTCAGCAATGGCTGCGCCTTACCAGAGGTTGAAGTAACGCTGGATGCCAAACTGAATGCTGGTACCGGCGTCATAGGCGCTGCCCAGATTGGTGCGGTTAAGGGTCAGGCGGTAATCCCAGGGTCCATAGGTCCGGTCAAGACCGACCCGGAACTGCCAGTAATCATCGCGGCTGGTGTCTTCTTCAAAGTTGTAGTCTTCGTCGTCGACTTCCAGCCAGCGGTGTTGAGCGGTGAAGAATTCCAGCGAAAACTCACCCAGTTGCACAGTGTAGCCCAGTTCGAGGCTGCGGAAGCCGAACTGGCTGCCCATATAATTGCCGGTTTCACGCCAGCCCAGCATCAGGGAATTATCCAGCAGAAGCCGCAGACCCCCTTCGCTGTAGGCTGTACCGTCCTGTTCCCGGTCGCCGACAAACAGGTAGCGGGTGGCAAAAACATCAAAGGCAAGGTAGTCACCCACCGGTTGGTAGTAGCCGGCAAACAGCGCATGTTCATAGGTGACATGGTCGTCGTCGCGGTCCATCCCGGAACTGGCAAGCCCGCCGTACAGGCCGCTGTCATCGGTATAGGTGATCCCGCCCTGTAATGCCGGTTTACCGCGGGTTTCACTGATACCGTCGCGGACATACTCTGACGTAATTCCGAGATTGGCACTCAGGTCGGCGTGGGCATTCAGAGTGAAGCAAAGGGCTGCAAAGGAAGACAGGCGCGACAGCGCACGAGGGGTTAACACCATGATAAATACTTGCTTTCCGTTATAACTGTTCGGTTTCGGGGCGTTATCATACGATGTTTCGGCCCGGCTGTGGCACCTTTGGTTGCTCTGGCGTAAAAAAGTTTTATTTTTCTGAACGATACCAGCGTTCCAGGGCGGCCTGTTCGCGCCGGAATTTATCCTGGCTGTTGTCCGGGGCCCAGGTTGACATACTCCTTACCGCGGACATCAGAAATTCAATCAGGGTGAAGTGGCGGCGCAGGATACGCCGGTGACGGTGGGGCAGAATGGGGTTAAACAGACTGTGGTAGCGCAGCAGATGGCGCGGGTTTTTCTTGACCCATAACCAGGACCCCATTTCCAGCGTCATCGGCAGGTAGAGCCCGTCCGGCTGATCCGCCATGTAAGCGTCATAGATGTAGTCCCAGAGGTCGCCATGGGTTGTGTAGCTGTGTGCCTGGGGTTCAAACAGATAGACATCGTGGGCGGGGTAAGTGCGTTCAAACAGCTCGGTCAGGGCATGAGCTTCAGCAATAGCCGGCCAGGGGCTGACGCTTTTGGCGTATGGAAACCAGACACGGTCTTTGTAGCCGAAACCGGAATGGCAGTCGAGACTGATGCAGTGTCGCTGACCTTTTAAAGCCGTCAGCATGGTATCGGTTAATGCCTGGCTTTCGGGCTGCATCGGATCATTGCGGCGGCCACGATACCAGGGCAGGTGGCGGCTGATTCTCTGGCCGCTCACCAGCAGCGGCGGCCGGCCTTCAGCATCCACCGGCGCGTTACGCATTAAATCCACGCCATTGGGGTTAGCCCGGCTGTTGCGCCACATGCCGCCGGGATTCACGATGGGTACGATCAGCAGGCGTATTTCCTTCAGCATGTCGCTGGCGGCCGGGTCCCATTCCAGCCGTTGCAGCAGGGTGCCAAGAAAAGACAGTATGACCTGAGTGCCGATGCGTTCGATGCCGTGAACACCACCAATCAATGCCAGCGTGGGCGCCTGGGGGGCTGTTGATCCCATTTCGAGTACGTAAAATGGCAGCTGGATATCGCCCTGGGGAATATGTAACGGCACCGAAATACGCAGATGCCGCTGCCCCTGTTCCAACAGGTTTTCCAGTTCAATCAGTTCAGGCAGTGCTTTTTTAATTGGGTATGTCCGTTGAATCACGGCATTCAGGTCCTTATTCTGCTCAGCCTATTACACATCAGGTGAGTAACAGTTTGATGAAATTCTCTTTGCCAGCTCCGGAAGATATGCCCACCCGCTACCGGGGCTGGCACTGGATAAAAACCCTCTGGCCCTATCTCATGGAATACCGCTGGCGGGTGGCGCTGGCTTTACTGTGTCTGGTTGCGGCCAAAGTGGCCAGCGTCTCCATGCCGTTTTTGCTCAAATACCAGGTGGACCATCTGAGTATGGCCGACAATTCGGCCATTGACAGTCAAGGGGCTGCAGCGGACTGGTGGTTATGGTTTCCGCTGGGATTATTACTGGCCTATGGCGCCGTACGTTTTATTAATGTGCTGGCCGGGGAGCTGCGTGATCTGTTTTTCGGCCGGGTGACCGAGCGCGCTATGCGACGTATGTCGCTGCGTGTTTTTAATCATCTGCATGCACTCAGTCTGGCGTTTCATCTCAACCGCCAGACAGGTGCTCTGCAGCGTGATATTGAACGCGGTACTCAGGGCATCAGCTTTCTGATGCGTTTTCTGATTTTTAATATCATACCGACCTTTCTCGAATTATTTTTTGTCATCGGCCTGTTGCTGGTTAATTACCCGCCGGTTTTTGCCCTGATTACTGCCGTTGCGGTCGTTGTCTATGTGGTGTATTCGGTGCGTTTAACCGAATGGCGCACCCGCTATGTCCGCCAGGCCAATCAGATGGATTCGACGACCCATGCACGGGCACTGGACAGTCTGCTGAATTACGAGACGGTGAAATATTTTAATGCCGAACAGCGCGAAGCGTCTGCTTATGATGAGGCGTTGGCCGGTTGGGAACAGGCGCGGCGTAAAAACCGTTTTTCACTGTTCGGGCTGAATTCCGGTCAGGCGTTTATTATCAGTCTGGCCATGGCCATGATGCTGATGTTTGCTGCCTATTATGTACTGAGCGGAGAAATGACCATTGGTGATTTTACGCTGGTCAACGCCTTTATGTTTCAGCTTTTTTTGCCACTGAATTTTCTTGGTTTTGTGTATCGCGAAATCAAGGCATCGATGGCCAATATTGAACGCATGTTTGACCTGCTGGATGAAAAACCGGCGGTTGATGACGACGGCAAACAGACTCTGCAGGTGACTCAGGGACGGGTCGAGCTGCGTGATATTCATTTTTCATATCAGCCTGAGCGCGACATTATCCGCGGGCTGGATCTGACGCTGGAAGCGGGAAAAACGCTGGCCGTGGTGGGAAGCAGTGGTGCCGGAAAGTCTACCCTGACCAAGCTTCTGTTTCGCTTTTATGATGCTCAACAGGGCGTGATTCTTATCGATGGGCAGAATATCTGCGATGTGACTCAGTCTTCGCTGCGAGCGGCTTTAGGCATTGTGCCGCAGGATGCTGTGCTGTTTAACGATACGCTGAAAAACAACCTGCTGTATGCGCGCGAAAGTGCGACTGATGAGGAAATTGAAACCGTCATCCGTATGGCGCATCTGCAAACCCTGATTGAGCAGTGTCCTCAGGGGCTGGATACCCTGGTCGGAGAACGTGGTCTGAAACTGTCCGGTGGTGAAAAACAGCGCATTGCCATTGCGCGTATGCTGTTAAAAAAACCGGCCATTATGGTGTTTGATGAAGCGACCTCGTCACTGGATTCACGCACCGAGCGGGGCATTATGCAGGCCATTCGTGAAGTCTCAGCGGGTCATACCACCCTGATCATTGCCCATCGTCTGTCCACGGTCGTTGATGCGGACAGTATTGCGGTACTGGATCAGGGGCAACTGGCTGAGCAGGGGACACACGCCAGCCTGCTGGCCCGGCAGGGGCTCTATGCGCGTCTGTGGGCGGCGCAGCAACACCATAGCAACGCGGAGGAGGACTGATGCAGTTACTGATTATCGACGCCATGAATCTGATCCGCCGTATTTATGCTGCTGCCCAGGAATCGGAGCTGGCGCTGGACGCCACACGCAGTCATTGCCTGAGTGTGATTGGGCGAAATGCCGAACAACTCAACGCGACGCATGTGGCCGTGGTGTTCGAGCAGAAGTGCACTACCTGGCGCCATGAGGTCTGGCCGGACTACAAGCTTGGACGCCCGCCGATGCCGCAGGAACTGGAGCAGGGGCTGGATGATATCCGCCGTTCATTTCAGCAGGCGGGCCTGTGCTGCATTGAACTGGCGGGCTGGGAAGGGGATGACGTGGTGGCCACGCTGGCTGCCAGGGCGGCCTTCGCCGGCCTTGAGGTGACTGTGCTGTCTACCGATAAAGGCTTTTGCCAGCTGGTGAATGCCCGCCTGAAGGTGCGCAATCATTTTGACCGGCATACCTGGGATGAACTGACGGTCGGGCAGAAGTTTGGTCTGTTGCCTGAGCAGCTGGCAGATTTCTGGGCCCTGACCGGTGACAGCACCAATCATTTACCCGGCGTGCCGGGTATTGGCCCGAAAACCGCCGGGCAGCTGCTCGATCAGCATCGTTCACTCGATCTGTTGCTGGCGGCCCATGCGTCGTGCGAAACCCGCGTACATAACGCGCTGGCACAGCACTGGCCCCAGGCACTGCTGACCCGGGCGCTGGCAAAATTGCGGACAGATGTGCCATTAGGGCTGAATCTCCATGATCTGCGCTGGCAGCCTCCCGGCGCATAGCTTAAAATGCGCGGCTTTTTCCGGGAGTATATCCGTGTCAGTCGATATCAAAGTCCGTGGCTACCATCTCGATATTTATCATCACGTTAACAACGGACGTTATCTGGAATTTCTTGAGGAAGGGCGCTGGGAATATTTTGAGCGCTACGAATTTTTCAAACTGTTCGAATCCAAAAATCTGGCCTTTGTGGTGGCCAATATCAATATCAGCTATCGGCGCCCGGCTTATGCCGGAGAAGTGATCCGTGTCATTACGCGTATGAGTAAAATCGGTAATAAAAGCGCCCAGGCTGTGCAGGAAGTCCGCTTACTGGTTAACGGTGAACCCGCTGACCTGATAGCGGATGCGGTGGTGACCTTTTGTCTGATGGACGGCGATAGTCAGAAGTCTGTACCGATCGCCGGTGAACTGCGCAATGTTCTTGAACATATGATTGAGGAAGGACAATGAGTGTTGATGCTGTAATGGCAGAGATCAACCGTTTTCTCGGCTGTGAAACCCCGGATGCCTGGATTGATGCCGCACTGAATAATCAGGAAATACTGCTGATTGATCACGCAAACTGTGAAAAAAAAGCGGCCACCACTGCGATGAATCTGCTTTATAAACACATTGACCGGGATGATCTGTTAAAAAAAATGAGCCAGCTCGCACGTGAAGAGCTGCTGCATTTTGAACAGGTGATTAACCTGATGAAAGAGCGGGGTATTGGTTACCGCCATGTCTCCTCTTCGCGCTATGCGGCAGGGCTGCGTGATGCTGTTCGTAAAGGCGGTATTGATGAACTGGTTGACGTACTGATCGTCGGGGCATTTATTGAAGCGCGCTCCTGTGAACGTTTTGCCAGGCTGGCCCCGTTTCTGGATGAAAAGCTGGCTAAGTTCTATCGCTCGCTGCTGAAGTCGGAAGGGCGCCATTATCAGGATTATCTGGGCCTGGCAGCCCAGTACGCCGGCTATCCTATCGATACGCGGGTAGCCGAATTCCGTGCACTGGAACAGGAACTCATCGAGTCGCCGGATGAGTCCTTCCGTTTTCACAGTGGTGTGCCGGCTGTCGCCTGATGGCCTTCCGGTAATGTGCCAATGACACTGTGTTTGTGCCACCCGCTCAGCAGCGGGCGGTGCTGCTGCCAGCGTTTATCCGTGTTCAGGCATCCTGACTGGCACGGATAATTTTCACACAGACATCACAGATATCATGATACTCCGATTCGCTGATGACTCCGGCTTCCAGGTCGCGGCGCGCCTGTGCCATCTGGCCTTCGGCATCTTTGAGGTCGGTATAGCGCCGGTTAGCTTCCAGGGCGGTGAGGGTTTGTTTGGCTGATGTCATGTTTTCATCCTTCTTCGGTCCGGGCTTTCTGACCGGACACGTCACAAAATTGCATCCGGATGCAATCCAGAACCTGCTCTGCCGGCAGTTTGCTGAATTGCCGTCTGCTTGGGCAATGCCTTATTATTCAAGTTCACTTTGATTGAAATATAGTTCATTGTGAAGCAACTGGCGCGAATTATTCACTTGCGCCAAAGTCTGTTATTTCAACAACAAAAAGAAGCACTCAAAGCGTCATGACAGCATCTGTAGCGACTGATGAATTACTTCCCTGGCTGGACGGCCCTGCCGGTGACCTGAGCGGCTGGTCCCGGGGCGGGCAAGGCGGCAAAACAATACATTTCCTGCATGGTAATGGCTTTTGTGCCAGAACACTGTGGCCGCTTGCCCGGCGCTTGCCCGGCGATGTCGATATCATGCTTACTGACCTGCCGGGTCATGGGGGTTCAGTGCAGACAGCACACCGCATGCCGGATTGGGCAGCCATGGCTGAAAGGGTCGGGGATGCCATCGAAAGCCACCGTGGTGGCCAGCCGGTTATTGGTATCGGTCATTCCATGGGCGGCGTTATCACGCTTTTATTGGCGGCCAGCCGGCCACATTTGTTTGAACGGATTATTCTCCTTGACCCGATCTTGTTTTCACCGGAGGTGGTTCTGTATCAGCGCCTGGCACGCAAATCCGGTCTGTGGCGACGCTCCCGTCTGGTGAAAGCAGTTTCTGCCCGTCGCCGGGTATGGCCGGACGAAAACAGCCTCAAAGAAGACCTGAAAAATAAGACGCTTTACCGTCGCTGGAGCGATGAAGCGCTGGATAATTTTGTACTGGGGGGCACAAAAACAGTGCCGGAAGGCGTCGCCTTGTGCTGTAACCCACAATGGGAAGCGGCTATTTTTGGCTCTTATCCCCGGGGGTTGTGGAAAGCCGTGCACCGTCTTCAGGTTCGCGCCGATATTCTGGTAGCCTCCGACAGTTATCCTTTTATTGCCCGTTCGGCGCGCAAAGCCGCCGCACGCAATCCCTGTATCCGCTGGCAGAGCGTGGAGGGCAGTCATTGCTTTCCGATGGAACAAACCGACAAAACTGCCGATGTTCTGGCACAGATGTTGATTTCAGAAACGGGACACTAAAGGTAATAAATTGGTCTTACGGTAAAGTTTGGCGCCGTTTTTCCGATACAGTAGCAGGGCCGGACCACAGGGTGTAAAAACCTTTGTCAAATAAATTCGGGTAGGCTATTGTGACTTTTCCTTTCCGCCAGCATAAAGAGAGCAACGAGTAGGATCTATGAGTATGGAGATTCAGGCAGCACTGGATGTTGCCGATGAAACTGATTCATTTCTTCAGATTACGGATGTTATTTACAGTAAGGAAGCGGACGATGGGTACGATGCCCTGTCTGATGCAGAAAAAACCGTATTCTGCATAGATGGTCTGTTACGTGAAATGGAGAATGGGGGGTTCGTGCAGTTTATCCACCATGAAGTGGGTGCCCTGGCCGAAGATACTCTGGAAGCCCTTGAGCGCATTAAGGCAAAAAATACCCATGAATTACTTGACCGTTTGATCAACTTCTTCGATGAGCGCAAGGTGCCGGCGGATGAAGATGAGCGTATAGAGCTTTTTGATCAGATCGAAAGTGAATATGCGGACGAGATTGCTGAACTGGACGACAGGTTTTATGACGTGGGTGAAAACCTCGTTGAAATGACGCTGTCGTACGTCGCCCGCAATCTGAAAGAGTTCCGTTAATAAGAACCGGCTGAGGCCGGTTTTTTTATGGCGTAAATTCAGTCCGGATGCAGATTAAACACAGGTAAGGCAAACGGCGTACAGAGTGCGTGAGTTGAACCTGGCCTGCTGTGTAAATGGCTGTGCAGCTGCTGCCATTCTGTTATTATCAAACAAGGCAATACCGGTTTGGTACGCCTGCGGTATTGCCATAACGATAACAACAACACAGGAATTCTCCCATGATCCGCACTCTCACGGCATTGCTTGTGGCAGTTGCCTTCTCGGCCAGCCTGCATGCAACCGAAATAAATGATGTCGATATTGATGACGTTCTCTCCGCCGGCAATCAGGAGCTGGTATTGAACGGCGCCGGAACACGTTCAAAATTCTTTTTTGATGTCTATGTCGCAGCTCTGTATCTGAAAAACAGCCACGATGACGCTCAGGCTATTATTGACGCTGATGAACCCATGGCCATTCGGCTTTATATTACTTCGGATCTGATCACCAGTGAGCGTATGGCTAATTCCACGCGCGACGGGTTTGTACGCTCAACCGACGGCAACATCGCACCGATTGAAGATAAAATCGAAGAACTGATTAAAGCGTTTAAAGATGATATCGAAGAGGGCGATGTGTTTGATCTGGTTTATACCCCGGAAGCCGGGGTAACGGTTTATAAAGATGGTGATGTGGAATCTTCAGTGCAGGGGCTGGCGTTCAAGAAAGCCCTGTTTGGTATCTGGCTGTCCGATAACCCGATTCAGAAATCGCTCAGAAAAGCGCTGGTTAACCGTTGAAAGCCTGGTAATGGCAGTTGATTAAATACCCCGGATATTGCCGTCTTATGGCAATATCCGGATATTCACGGCCCTGAGCAGTCGATGCAGCTGCTGTACTCCGGATAAAGCGTATGACGGAAACGAACGGGATTGACCACAATACAGATACAGGAAAGCGACCGCAGCCAGAAAGCATTGCTGTGTTGGTCGTTGATGATGACAGTGCTGTACTGCAGGTTACCCGGCTGGTGTTGTCACGTTACCACTATCGCGGTACCCCGCTGGAAATTCTGGAGGCGGACAGTGCTGCTGAGGCCCGCCGGATATTAGCGAACCGCCCGGATATTGCCGTTATCCTGCTTGATGTTGTGATGGAAAATGATCACGCCGGCCTGTCCCTGGTTGAACATATCCGTCAGCGTCAGAACAACCACCGTATCCGCATTATTATCCGTACCGGACAGCCAGGCTATGCCCCGGAAAAGCAGGTTGTCCAGGAATATGAAATTAACGACTATCTGATGAAATCTGATGCCACTCAATCTCGCATGGTGGTAGCACTGACAACGGCAATACGCAGTTATCTGGATATTCTGCGTGCTGAAAATCTTGCCAGTCAGGTTCAGACATCAGAGGCGGCGCGCGAAAATGCTGATTTTGCTTCGCGGCAGAAAACCCAGTTTCTGGCCCATATGAGCCACGAAATCCGCACCCCCTTAAATGGTGTCATCGGATTAATATCGCTGTTGGATGAAACCCCTTTGTCTGCTGAGCAGAAAGAATTGGTACAGGACCTTAAATTATCAGCCGATGTGTTATTGGGGCTGGTCAATGATGTACTGGATATTTCAAAAATTGAAGCGGGTAAACTGGAGTTAGCCCACACGCGTTTTTCGTTACGCGGCCTGCTGGATAAAGTGGCTGTTTTGTTTGCTGCCGATATGCAGCGTAAAAATATACGTTTTGCCCCGGACTATGCCTCATTAACAGACGACACCTTTGTGGCTGACGCCCAGCGGATACAGCAGATATTAATTAATTATCTCAGTAATGCCTGTAAATTTACCCCGGAAAAAGGGCAGATAACTCTGCGTGCGCGACTGGAAACGGATTCGTCAGGTATTCCCTGGTTCCATGTTGACGTTGACGATAATGGCCCCGGGATCAAAGCCGAACGTCTGCCTTATATTTTTGATCCGTACGAGCAGGAGGCAACCGACACAGCTCTGCGCTATGGCGGCACGGGGCTGGGGCTGAGTTTATGCAGAACCCTGGCAGAGTTAATGGGAGGTGAGGCCAGAGTCCGCAGTGAAAGCGGGCAGGGCAGTTGCTTTTCCGTGTCTGTGCCGCTGACTCCGGCCACTGAATTGCCGGAGGTTGATGCTGGCTCTGAAAAATCCCCGATAGTGGCAGATTCAACTGCTCTGGCAGGCTGGAAAATTCTGATCGCGGAAGACGATCCCACAAGCCAGAAAGTGATCGTGCGGGTAATGGAGAAACTGGGGGCGGAAGTGGAGTGCTTTGAGCATGGTCAGGCATTGCTGGAAGCGGGCGATTACCTTCACTGTGATGCGATTCTGCTGGATTGCCATATGCCGGTCATGGATGGCCCTCAGTGTGCCCGTCAGCTGCGTAAAGCCGGTTTTAACGGGCCTATGCTGGCGCTCACGGCCGCGGTGAGTGGCCACGAGCGTCAGGCCTGTCTTGATGCCGGTATGGATGATGTACACGCCAAGCCGCTGAATCGTCAGCGGCTGCTTGAGTGGCTGTATTCCTGCCAGCGCTAATCTTTTTTCTTGTCGTCGGCCATTTCCGAGATGCGTTTCAGGCGGTCGATAATATCGCCATTCACGGTTCCGATCGGGAAGTTTCCTTCAGCATCCTGCTCGCCGGCAGGACGCTGTAACAGAAGTTCAATTGCCTGATCGACATGGCTGACACAGTGAATACTGAACCGGCCCTGTTCCACTGCCTGAATAACTTCTGGTTTAAGTATCAGGTTGCGGCGGTTGGATTCGGGAATAATAACGCCCTGACGGCCGGTTAATCCGCGTGCTGCACACAGGCGGAAAAAGCCTTCTATTTTTTCATTGACGCCACCAATAGCCTGAACTTCACCATACTGATTGACTGACCCTGTAATGGCGTAGCTCTGATCCACCGGTGTCTGAATCAGCGCCGATATCAGCGCGCATAATTCACCCAGCGAAGCACTGTCGCCGTCAATGTAGCCGTACGACTGCTCCATTGCGATATGAGCCGATATGGCCAGTGGAAACTGCTGCGCGTAACGGTTGCCGAGGAATCCCGTAATAATCATCACGCCTTTGGAATGAATGGCCTGGCCAAGAGATACTTCCCGTTCAATATCCACGACGCCTTTGCTGCCGGGATAAACGGTTACCGTGATCCGTGCCGGCGAACCAAAACTGGTATCGCCCAATGACATTACCGTGAGTCCATTCACTTTACCGATGGCGCTGTTTTCAGTTTCCAGCAGCACGGTGCCGTCCAGCATCTGCTCGAATAATTTATCGTAAACCCGGCTGGTGCGCTCTTCTTTGGCTCTCAGGGCGCGGTCGATATGGGATGCAGATATTAAGCTGTCGTCCGCCAGGCGGCGGATAAAGTCTGCTTCAGCCAGCAGGTCAAACTGTTCACCGATGCGGGCACTGAGTACGTCCTGTTGTTCGGCCAGGCGGGCGCTGAAACGCACCATGCGTTCAACGGCCGAATAGTCCAGATCGGCATAGCCCTGTTCGTCGATGCGGCTTTTCAGTAGCCGGGCATAGGAATACAGATGCTCATCGGATAATGACAGATCGCTGTCGAAGTCGACCAGAGAGCGGAACAGGCCTTTAAAGTCTTCATCGTATTCCTGCAGCAGGTAGTAGACCTGACGGGAACCGATCAGTACCAGTTTGAAATTGAGGGGAATCACCGCCGGCATCAGACTGGTGGTATTAATCAGACCCAGTTCAGAATAGGGCGACTCCATTTTCAGTTCGCGTGACTGCAGAGCGCGCTTCAGGGCGTCCCACACCATGGGTTCTCCAAGCACTTTTTCGGCATCAAGAATCAGATACCCACCGTTGGCTTTGTGCAAAGCGCCGGGACTGATTTTACGATAACTGGTAACCAGCGCGCCCTGTTCACTGCTGTATTCGATACGGCCAAACAGATTGGCAAAACTCGGGTGAGGTTCATAAACCACCGGCGCGCCACTGTCGGCGTTGTGAAAGGTAGCCACCGCGGGCAGCAGGGAATCTTCCAGCCTTGAACGCTTGATATACTCTTCGCGTAATTCGAGCATGCGTTCTTCCACCAGTTCTTCCAGAACCATGCGCGGCAGATGCTCTTCCATTTTGGCAAGCCATTCCACCAGCGCCTGATGATGGCCAAAGGCTTCCCGTATGGGCTCAATCAGCGGGGTGACGGCTTCCTGTATGGTCTCCTGATTAAGGCGGCGCAGTTCATTGCTGCTTTCCCGTTTCCATTGCGGTAATTCGGACAAATGCTCACTCAGCATTTGCTCAAGTTCGCCGATAGTGTCGTGAAATTCTTCCCGTTCCTGCTCAGAAAGCTGGGCGAATTCACTTTCATCCAGGGCTTTGCCCTCGCGCATCGGGGTAAAACTGATGGCGGAAGAGTCGCGGTATACTGCTACGCCGCGCTTATGAGCTTCACGCTCAACCGTCTCAATGGCTTTGTCATAGCGGCGGTTAAATACATAATCGATGGCAGATTTCTTCTGCTGATAAGCCGGGTGTTCAAATACCGCCGGGAAGGTGGCTAACAATTGATCAATCAGATCACTGATACGGTCACGGAACTGACCGGCTTCATCCGGAGCCAGTTCAACAGCATTGGGTTCGCGCGGATTGTCAAAGTTATTCACGTAACACCAGATGTTCGGTGTTTCCTGGCGTTTGGCTTCGCTTTTTAAATAATCGCGCACATAGGATGAACGGCCGGTACCGGTATCACCCATGACGAAAATGTTATAACCCGGGCGTTGCATGGCAACGCCAAACTGAATGGCGTTGACGGCACGATCCTGACCAAGAACGCCGTGAAAGGACTCCAGGTCTGAGGTATCAGAAAAGTTCAGAATGTCGGCGTTGACGGACTGGGTCAGGGCTGAGGCGGGTACTGCTGTAGAATTTTTAACCATAATGGCGTATCAGTCTGCTTTGTCGCGAAGAATCGTAATTCGTTATCCGCTAACAGTATGGCGTGAGGCCGGTGAAGGCAAGTCGTTGCAATCCTGGCGTTGCTTGGGATAATTGCGCCGCTAACGGGAATTTGAGGGTTTCATGTCCATTCAGCCAGAAGACAGAACGACAATTGATATGTTTTCCGCGACGAAACGTGGACGACCGCGCAGTAACCCGTATGATCGTAATCAACAACTCAGGATCAATAAGCGTGTGCAGCGCCAGCGGGATAAAGCCAGAGGCCTGGCCCGTCTGGAAGTGAAGCTGGACGCGGGTGTTATTGATCGCATGGATGATGTCTGTGAAGAGCTCGGGCTGACCCGGGCGGAAGTCATGGAACTCGCACTGAAGCAGTGGCTTCACCTGTAGAATGTGAACCGGTCAGGTAAAACCGATAAAAATACCTGACTAATTCATTCTGCTGATAGGCACTTCAGTAATGCTCAGATAGACTTCAGCAAGAACCGAAAAAAATTCTACAGGATGTAACCGTGATAAGAATGGATTCTGCCCGTCAGTGGTGGACTGGTTTTACAGTGTTTGTTGCCTTGCTTTTATTGCCTGGCTGCATGAACACGCAATATACCGCCGCAGAGACTGAGCCCACGCCAGCTGGTTTTGTTGAGCAGACGAAGCAGGGGCTGATTTTACAGCCAGCCCCTCTGTATGGTTCCCATCAATTATCCATCGGCGCTGTTCAGCCAGCAGGCAAGTCTCCGTTCCTGTTGTTATGCGACGAAGGCGGCCGGGCTATCGATACGCAAAGGCCTCTGATTCTTTACCTTGATGGTGATTACCGTTCTTTGCCCTGGTCTGCCGGCGCTGTTAGCGGCATGCCCGGCTGTCAGCCGTTTGAAACTGACATCCGTACGCTGAACACACTGGCGTCGGTTGAGCGGGCCATGTTACGGGTTTATTTTACCAATGAAACCGTTGAACACCGTATTTCCGGCACCTCCGCCGATTACTTCTCGCGGCCAAAAATGTTCGGTCCACAGCGCAGTATCGGGCGCTTTGTGGAGGCCGTGCAGGAAAATTACATGAGCAGCGGCATTGCCAATGGCGGATTGCCCACCGCAAATACTGACTAAGCGCTTGATATTACGCGGACTTTTCGCTAATGTTCCGCCTCCTGACATCGCTCAGGACGTTATGGTGGCCTCTGTTGGTCCCCTCGCAACGATAAGCTGCGAACCCCGCCAGGCCCGGAAGGGAGCAACGGTAGCAGTGGACTTGTGTGCCGGGGTGTGGCTGGCGGAGGTCATCTCCAAATTGCACTGACTTTCCCTTTCTTAAACGGTATCATGCGCAACATTGCGTAATATTTGGTGCTGGAAAATCAATGAGTTATCAGGTACTTGCCCGGAAATGGCGACCACGTTTCTTCGATGAAATGGTGGGGCAGGAGCACGTGCTCCGGGCGCTGATCAATGCGCTCAACGAGGAGCGTCTGCATCATGCCTATCTGTTTACCGGCACCCGGGGAGTGGGAAAGACCACGATTGCCCGGATTCTCGCCAAATGTCTTAACTGCGAACAGGGCGTCAGTGCGCGGCCGTGTGGTGAGTGCAGCGCCTGTCGCGAGATTTCAGAAGGTCGCTTTGTAGACCTTATTGAAGTGGATGCCGCTTCCCGAACCAAAGTGGAAGATACCCGCGAACTGCTCGACAATGTGCAGTACGCGCCGACCCGCGGACGATTTAAAGTGTATCTCATCGATGAGGTGCACATGCTCTCTACGCACAGCTTTAACGCGCTGCTGAAAACACTGGAAGAACCCCCGGATCATGTGAAGTTCCTGCTGGCCACCACAGACCCGCAGAAATTACCTGTGACTGTGTTGTCACGCTGCCTGCAGTTCAGCCTTAAAAATATGACGCCGGAGCGTATTGTCGGTTACCTGCAGAAAGTGCTGGAAGCTGAAAATATTGGCTACGAAGAACCTGCTTTATGGCAGCTGGGCCGTGCTGCCCAGGGCAGTATGCGGGATGCGCTGAGTCTTACAGATCAGGCCATTGCCTATGGTGAGGGCAACGTGGCCGGCGCTCAGGTTAATGCCATGCTGGGAACCATGGACCGTGGCCGGTTATTCAAATTGGCTGAGGTAATGGCAAAGGCCGAACCCGCTCAGGTTATGGCTGAAGTCGCCGCCATGGCAGAACACGGCCCTGACTATGATGAGGTATTACAGGGTTTGCTGGCCATCTGGCATAAAGCGGCGCTCGCTCAGGTTGTTCCTGATGCCATTGAAAATGCCGAAGGCGACCGGGAAGCGATTCTGCAACTGGGTATGGCAATGCAGCCGGAAGATCTGCAGTTGTATTACCAGATAGGCCTCAGTGGCCGTTCCGATCTCGCCCTGGCGCCGGACCCCAGACAGGGGTTTGAGATGATTCTGTTGCGGATGCTGGCGTTCCGTCCGGCGCCGGATGCTCCGCTCGAGCTTGATCTGGACAGCGCGCTGCAAAAAAAAAAGCGTCTGACTGACACCAATAATGCTTATGAGCCGGCAGACTATGATGCTGAACCAGCGTCCTTACCTGCGGCGTCCGGGCCGGATGAGGGCAGAGTTCCAGACACTGAGGTAACCCCGCATCCTTCCGTCGATTCCCCGATTGAGCAACCGTCTGCGGCTGAGCAGGATTCCGCGACCTGCGCTGAATTGGCGGATGCTGATGAAGCCGCTGCTTCAGCCGGTCCGGAAGCAACCGACGTTCCGGCCTCAAAGCCGGTTACTGAATCGCTCGTTGATAACGACACAGCAGAGCAAAGTCCGGTCACGCCGGGGTCGTCATCGGAAGAACACGAGATAGCGCAGTACGGCAGGGCTGCAGTCCAGGCCCCCGACGTGACAGCAGAGGACGCCGCAGACCCGGTAGCGTCCGCAAGTATCGCTGCCCCGGCACCTGCCAGGAGCAACGGCATGAACGCCGCGTCCCTGATGGATGCTTCGATGGATGAGCCAGCGATGGAGGCATCGGTCGCAGACATTGCCGCTGATTCTGTGGTCAATCCGGCCGCTTCAGTCATCTCAGAAACAGTCAGTGCTGCCGATAACAGGCCTGAACAGCCGCAGAATCCCGCAGCCGGCGAAAATGCCGGTGCAGCGGCCAGCGCTCAGCCTCAGGATCCTCTGCAACCCCATACCTGGTGGCAATGGGTATCCCATCTCAAGCTGGCCGGCCTGACCATGGCCATTGCGCGTAACAGTGCGCTGGTGCATGTTGAAGGTGATCATTACGAGTTTGATGTTGATCCGGTACAGGGCGCCCTGTTCAATGATGGCCAGGCGCAGAAAATACAGCAGGCCCTGCGTGAACTCTTCCCGCAGGCGACAGTCAGCATGACATTGCAGCCGCCACGGGGGGAGACTCCGGATCAGCGCCGTCAGCGGCAGCAGGAAGAAGCGCGCTATGGCGCGAAACAGGCGATTGAAGGTGATCCGCTGGTGCAGCGGGTGCTGAATGAATTCGGAGGCGTGGTGGTCGATGAGACCATTCGCCCGGTAAGTTAAACAGCGTTCATAGATGTGAACAGGAGCAGACAATGATGAAAGGCGGTATGGGTAACCTGATGAAACAGGCGCAGAAGATGCAGGAGCAGCTTCAGAAAGCGCAGGAGCAACTGGCTGAAGCAGAAGTGACCGGTGAATCCGGGGCCGGGTTAGTAAAAATTACCATGAATGGCCGTCATGACGTGAAGCGCGTTGATCTCGACGACTCCATTATGGAAGAAGACAAAGAAATGCTTGAAGATCTGCTTGCTGCGGCAGTCAATGACGCGGTGCGTAAGATTGAAGAGCGCAATAAAGACGAAATGGGCAAAATGACGTCCGGTATGGGACTGCCGCCGGGCATGAAGCTGCCATTCTGATTACATGGCAGTTCCCGCGCCTTACCAACAATTACTGCAGGCCTTCGATACGCTGCCCGGAATCGGTCCCCGGGCGGCGGAACGTCTGGTGCAGTTTGTACTGGCGGGGGAAGAGGGCGAACGCCTGGCTCAGGCAATCAGCACGGCAAAGCGCGAGCTGACCCTGTGTCAGCACTGTTTCCGCTACGCCTTGACTGACCCCTGTCAGCAGTGTGAAGGCGCACCGCCGGCTGACCACTTGCTTGTGGTTGAAGATACCCGCACGCAGCGGCTGGCAGAAGAGCAGGGGCATCAGCAGTTATTTGTGCTGCATGGGCTTCTGTCACCGGTTGCCGGAATCGGACCAGGGCAGCTGAACCTGCCCCGGTTACGTCAGCGGGTTGTCGCGGAAGGCATACAGCGCCTTTCTCTGGTGCTTCCCCCTGGCGTGGAAGCCGATGTAACCACGCAGTTTATTCAGGACCTGTTGGCCGATTTACCGGTGCTGGTTGAACGTTCAGAGCTACACACGCAACGACAGCCGGAGCAACAGGCAAAACAACAGGAGCCTGATCATGGGGCGGCTTAAAATACCTGAGCCACAATGGGTGCGTGAAAACAGCGAACTGGTTGAGGTGTGCCGGCGCTGGCAGGAACAGGCCTATATCGCGGTGGATACTGAATTCGTCAGAACCACCACCTTTTATCCTGAAGCCGGATTGATTCAGGTGGCGGACAGTGAAGGTCCGGTGCTGATTGATCCGCTGACGGTTTCCGACTGGACGCCTCTGAAAGAAGTGTTCGAAAACCCACTCGTTGTGAAAGTGTTTCACGCCTGTGCTGAAGATCTGGAAGTCTGTCGTCAGCTGACCGGGACAGTACCAACACCGGTGGCAGACAGTCAGATCGGCGGAGCGCTGGCCGGGCTGGGCGGTATTATGGGGTTTCAGCGGTTGGTGAAAGAAATCCTGAATATCAACCTGCCGAAAGAAGAAACCCGCTCCGACTGGCTGAAACGACCACTCAGGGAAGAACAGATTGAATACGCCGTGGCGGATGTTCATTACCTTTACCGTCTGTATCCCAGGCTGATGTCGTTATTGAAAAAGCTCAACCGACAGAGTTGGCTGGCGGAAGAATGTGAACGTCTGTTGCGGCGTTCGGAAAAAAACGATAACGCTGCCAATTACTACCGCAGGGTGAAACTGGCCTGGAAACTGCGCCCGCAGGAACTCCTGATACTGCAGCAGCTGGTGCTGTGGCGGGAGCAGGAAGCACGCAGCCGCAATGTGCCACGCAATAAAGTCATTGATGATAATACCCTGTGGAATATTGCCCGCTTCAAGGCGCGTAACCGCGATCAGCTGATTAAAGCCGGAATGAAGCCACCGGCCGTACGGGAAGATGGCAAAACCCTGCTGAAAATTGTTGCTGAAGGTTTGGCGATTGATAAAGACAAGCTGCCACGGCAGCTGGACCGGCCGTTGTCTCCCCAGGCCGGGCAGTGGCTTAAGCTGATGAAAGAAGCGGTTAATTCAAAAGCAGAAATGCTGGAAATACCACCGGAAATACTGGCGCGTAAAAAAGCCCTGGAAGCCTTGCTTCGTTCCGGATATCCCAACGGACCTTTCAGGTTGCCGGAAAGCCTGCGCGGATGGCGTAAGGCCGAAATAGGTGACTACCTGGTTCAACTGTTACAGGATCAGACGAGAGTAATCTCGCTGCGAAAAACGACCCATGACGAAACTCCTCTGTGATGTTTACAAGAGCCGTAAAAAAGATGAAGCCTACCTTTATGTCAGCCGCAAAGATGGTCTGGATAAAGTACCGGAAGAGTTGTTTGAACTTTTCGGTAAGCCGGAGCTGGCCATGACGCTGATTCTGACGGCGGATAAAAAGCTTGCCCGGACGGACGGCGAAAAAGTGCTGCAATCGATAGATGAAAACGGCTTTTACCTGCAAATGCCGCCAGCCAGAGAAACTTACATGCTCGACCTGTTCTGTAAGCTGGATAAAGAATGAGTGCTGCACCTTTCTGGCAGGTAAAAACGCTGCAGCAGATGACGGCCGCTGAGTGGGAATCCTTATGCGATGGCTGCGCCAAATGTTGCCTGCATAAACTGCAGGACGAAGACACCGACGAAGTGTTCTACACCGCGGTGCACTGTCGCTATATGGAGCGCAGTACCTGTCGCTGTACTGTGTATGAAGAACGCAACAGCAAAGTACCCGAATGTGTCTGGCTGACGCCCGATCAGGCCAGTGAGTTTTTCTGGCTGCCGCCAACCTGCAGCTACCGTCTGCTGGCAGAAGGCAAAGATCTGCCACAATGGCATCCGCTGATCACCGGCGATCCGGATTCAGTGCATAAGGCCGGCATGTCCATCAGGAATACCGGCATTCCCGACAATCAGATAAACGAAGACGACTGGCAGGATTACATTATATGGAAAGCCTGATTGCTTTTTCTCCTTTCTGGCTGGCTTACGCCGTATTTGCAGCGGCCGGATACTGGTGCTGGGAACGGCTGTTTTTCTGGCTCGACCGCAATAACGACGTACGCCGCTTTCTGCATATGCTGGGTGCCGTTATTCTCTTTACTCCGGCCCCCATCAGTGAAGGTTCATCCTTTTTCGCGCCGGCATTCCTGGTGTTGCCATTTACTGCGCTGGCCTCCGGAATGGACGAGGCAATGTACGCCGTGAGCTGGTTTCTGGGGGGGCTTTGTGTCGGCCTGTTTATCCTTGCAGTGCGGCAGTTCTTCCGCTGGATGAAAAACCGTTCAGGCGCTGCTTCAGACAGCTGAAACGGTTTAAAAAACATTCGTTAAATATAAGAAAGGGCCACGCGGCCCTTTTTTATTTGCCACAGCCGGCAACTTTTTTTATTCCATTTCTGGCTAACCGAAAAAACTTTGCTAGTTTTAATGCAGGAGTGTTCAGTATTTCGTCTTTGCTGACCGGAATTGCAGAGCACAAAACTGAACTTTGGGGGTTATCCGTCGCTGGAGTAATCGGATTAGAGGCAGAATTCTGTACTCTGATGGATGAGAGGTTGGAACATGGCTAATCATATTTTCATTCTGGCAACTGTAATGCTGCTCGCCGGCATTTTTGGGGGGCTGGTTAATTACTATCTTTACGGTGATAAGGATCCGGATGCAGCAAGTCTGCCGCGGTTTCTTGTCGTGGGTGTCGGTGCATCCTTTCTGGTACCTGTGGTGCTGGATATGGTTAACAGCGAACTGGTGCTGGAAAGCCAGGGGGACCCGAGCCGACTGTTGATTTTCACTGGTTTCTGTCTGATTTCTGCGCTGCTCAGCCGCTTCTTTATTGATAATCTGTCTGACCGGATTCTCAGTGAAGCAAAAACAGCCAAGCAACGCTCAGAAGAGACTCAGCAGAATCTGCGCATTATTCAGAGCGAACTGCTGCCGCTGATTGACACTGAAACTGAACAGGACCTCTCGGGTGAGAATCCTGAAACTCAGGAAGCCAGTGACGATCTGGATGTTACCTCGACGCAGGTATTGAAAATCCTGTCCGGTGGCCGCTTTATTTTCCGCTCACTTGCAGGCGTGTGCCGCGAAGCGAATCAGGAAGAAAGCACCGTACTGAAAACATTGCACGTTTTGGTAAACCGCAGTCTGGCTGGTAAGGTCAGCGGCAAAAATGGTGTACGTTGGCACATTACTGAGAAAGGTCGTCGCGTACTCGAAACCAACCTTTAAATAACAGACCCCCGGGAGCATCTATGCAGATTCAACGCTGGCTGTCGGGGGTGATTTTTTTATCACTCCTGCCATTCTTTTTTTCTTCCTCCGCTCAGGCTGCTGACGAACAGAGTCCTTCAGACGTTCGCATTATTGTCGATATTTCCGGCAGTATGAAAGAGACTGACCCTGAAAACCTGCGTATTCCGGCGGTTAATCTGTTGGTTGAGCTGTTACCGGATGATGCCCAGTCCGGGGTCTGGACGTTCGGTCGTTATGTCAACATGCTGGTACCGCTGGACCCGGTGGATGATGCCTGGCGGGAAAACGCCAAACAGCAGGCGCAGTCGATTAATTCCGTGGGCCTGTATACCAACCTGACCGGTGCCCTTGAAAAAGCCGCCTGGCAAATCGAAGCAGACAGTCCTTACCGGCAAAGCGTGATATTGCTCACCGATGGCAAAATCGATATGCCGCCGGCACAGAGCGATAATATTAATGAGCAGGAACGTTCACGCCTGTTCAGCGATATTCTGCCGGCTTATGCAGAGGCCGGAGCAAAAATTCATACACTGGCGTTATCGGATGCGGCTGATACCGCTCTGTTGCAGCAGATTGCACTGGAAACCGGTGGTATGTATCTGCAGGCCAGTGATGCTGATCAGCTGTTGAAAGCCTTTCTGAAAGCGTTCGATCGCGCGGTCCCGGCAGAACAGGTGCCGATGGACGACAATCTTTTTGCAATCGACGACAGCGTGACTGAATTTACCGCACTGATTTTCCGTCAATCCGGCGGTAAAGAAACCCGCCTGATTACGCCTTCCGGAGACATTATTACTTCGGCATCGGCCGTTAATAATGACAAAGTCCGCTGGCATCAGGATGTCAATTTTGACCTGATTACCATTTCTGAGCCGGAAGCAGGGGACTGGAAAGCTGATGCGGATCTTGATCCCGATAACCGGGTTCAGATTCTGTCGGATCTTTCGCTCAGCGTGGAAGGCCTGCCCAACAGCATATTCTCCGGCAACCCGATTGAGCTGGAAATGGCCCTGAAAAATGCCGGTGAGGTCGTCGCAGAAGACGCCATTCTGGGCCTGACGGATGTCACTCTGAAAGTCACCGCACCTGATGGGCGGTCGGGCAGTAAACTGCTGTCAGATCCGGAGAATCTGCCGGCTGATGGTATTTACCGGGAATCCATGACGCGGTTATCCCAGGTGGGTGAATACCGCTTCGAAGTCACTGCCATCGGGCGCACTTTTCAGCGCCGTCAGACTTTAACGGCGACATTAATGGAACCTATGAGTGTTCACATTGATGATTTTTATGAAGAGCAGGAAACCCATATACGGGTCGTGGCCGAAAGCGACAACATTGATACCGGGCTCAGCCGGGTATTGGCGAAAGTCAGCAGTCCGGATGGCAGTTCACTGATTCATACCCTGAACTTTAACCCGCAGGACAACGCATGGGAGATGTCACTGACGCCGGATAAAGGTCCCGGCCAGTACGACGTCATTCTGAACATACGCGGGGTTTCCGTCGGTGGCGCCACCTTCCGCAGCAAACCTGCAGATATTGTGCGTGAATTCCCGCTGACTGATCCGGATGCACCAGTCGCTGCAGCGCCGGAACCAGTACCCGAAGAGGCTGCCGCCGTTGTACCTGACAGCCCGCCACAGCCCGCGGAAGTAGCGGAAGAGCCGGCAGCAGAACCTGAGGCCACCACGCCTGAAGCGCCCGAAGCTGAACAGACTGCAGCTGAACCGGAACCGGTACCGGAAGAAGAGGCTATTGAGCCGGACCTCGCCCAGCGCTTTGCCGAACAGGCTGCAATGGAGCCAGAGCCTGTACCGGAAGACGAAGGCATTGCCTGGTGGGTCTGGCTGTTGCTGGCGTTAGGTAATCTGCTGATCTTTGGCGGTGCAGGAGCCTGGTGGTTTATGCGGCGCAAAAAGTCCTCAGAGGTTACTGAGCCTGCGGCCGCGATGGATACGGAACTGGAGGCTGACACCCTGACCGACGATGATTTCTCAGGCAGTTTTGACGACTTTGCCGGTGGCGATGAGGAAGAAATTCCACTGCCGGAAGAGGATGGCGGTGACGGACCTGGTGCGGCCGGTGGCCGTATGGGCGGCGATGCCGATATTGATGTGTCACTGGACGACGATTTCGCCCTGGACCCCGATTCTGCCAGCCCTGCAGCGGATGAAGACTGGGGGGAATTCGATACCGATGATGATAATAAACCTGGCTGAGCAACGCCTCAGCCGGTATTTCTGATCCCTTGAAAGGCGGCCACTGGCGGCCGTCCACCCACCTGTCGGATCGCCGCCGGCTGTTGCTGATCCCTGTCGGCGCAGTTTATTCAGCCTGTCGTCCCCTTGCTGTGAATATTCCCCCTCCTTATACTGCTGGCCTGATTTGTCGAACAGATTCACATTGAGGTTAGTATGAAGTTTGAGGGTACTCAGGAATACGTAGCCACGCCCGAACTGCGTATGGCGGTTAATGCGGCCATTGCACTGCAGCGGCCTTTGCTGCTGAAAGGTGAACCGGGTACCGGTAAAACCATGCTGGCCGAGCAGCTGGCGGCTTCGCTCGATACTCAGCTGATACAGTGGCACATCAAAAGTACCACCAAGGCTCATCAGGGCTTGTATGAATACGATGCAGTATCACGCCTGCGGGATTCCCAGCTGGGCGTTGATAAAGTGCACGATATATCCAACTACATCGTCAAAGGTAAACTCTGGGAAGCATTTACCGCCGATAAGCCGGTGGTGCTGCTGATTGACGAAATCGACAAAGCCGATATCGAATTCCCCAATGACCTGTTGCTGGAAATCGACCGCATGGAGTTTTTTGTCTATGAAACTCAGGAGCGGATCGTTGCCAGACATCGTCCCATCATTCTGATTACCAGTAACAACGAAAAAGAATTGCCGGATGCATTCCTGCGTCGTTGTTTCTTCCATTACATCGACTTCCCGGACCGTGACACCATGATGGATATCGTCGATGTTCATTACCCGGATATTAAAAAAGATCTGGTACGCGAAGCGCTGGACGTTTTCTTTGATGTCCGTAAAGTCCCGGGCCTTAAGAAAAAACCATCCACCTCTGAGCTGATTGACTGGCTTAAACTGTTAATGGCGGATGAGATCGGACCTGAGGCCCTGCGGAATACCGATACCAGTAAAGCCATTCCACCGCTTTACGGTGCTTTACTGAAAAATGAGCAGGACGTTCAGCTGCTGGAAAAACTCGCCTTTATGAGCCGTCGCAAAGGTTAATCCTATGCTGATTGATTTTTTCCAGACGGTCCGTAAGGCGAGGGTTCCCTGTTCCATTCGCGAATATCTGGATCTGGTGGCAGCGGTAAAAGCGCATCTGGCGTTTGCCGATCTTGATGATTTCTACGCCCTTGCCCGGCTTTGTCTGGTCAAGGATGAGAAACATTACGATAAGTTTGATAAAGCCTTTGGTGCCTATTTCCGGGGATTGGATGAAGTGCCGGACTTTCTTACGGAAACCAATATTCCGGATGATTGGATGCGTAAAGAATTTGAACGCATGTTGTCCGAAGAAGATATGGCAAAAATCGAGTCCATGGGCGGGCTCGATAAAGTGCTGGATGAATTCAAAAAGCGCCTGGAAGAACAGAAAAAACGCCATCAGGGCGGTAATAAAATGATTGGTACCGGTGGCACATCGGCCTTTGGTGCCAATGGTTATAATCCTGAAGGCATCCGCATCGAACAGGGACGATCGCGCCATAAAAAAGCCGTTAAAGTCTGGGATCAGCGTAATTACAAAGATCTTGATGACAGTATTGAGCTGGGTATCCGTAATGTAAAAGTTGCATTGCGACGGCTGCGTAAATTCGCGCGACAGGGGGCGACAGAAGAACTGGACATGGATGACACCATCAGTTCAACTGCCCGTAATGCCGGTTTTCTGGATATTAAAATGGTACCTGAGCGCCATAACGCCGTTAAGGTACTGCTGTTTTTTGATATTGGCGGCTCTATGGATCCGCACGTGCGGGTGTGTGAAGAATTATTTTCTGCCGCCCGCACTGAGTTCAAACATATGGAAACCTTTTATTTTCACAACTGCCTTTACGAGTCGGTGTGGAAAAATAATATCCGCCGTATGAATGAGCGCACAGAAACCTGGGACATCCTGCGTAAATATGGCCCGGATTACAAAGTGATCTTCGTGGGCGATGCTATGATGGCGCCGTATGAGGTAAGTCATGTCGGTGGCAGTGTTGAACACTGGAACGATGAGCCCGGCGGTGTCTGGATGCAGCGCATGGCAGAACATTATGACAAGCTCGTATGGCTGAATCCTGCACCGGAATCCTATTGGGGGCAGGGCGGATCATTGGGGATGATCCGCAGCATTGTAGAAGACCGCATGTACCCGCTGACGCTGGAAGGGCTGGAAGCGGCCATGCGTGAACTGAGTAAATAAGCGCAGGTGGTACATTTGTACCAATTGATGTTTCGGTGCAAACTGTAGGACAATGCACTGATAAAATGGCAAGGACGCCCGATAACTAAAACATATATAGGGCATGAGACCCATGTTGGTCCTGGGGAATACCTGGCGCCGGTCGTGGCGGGCAGAAGCTGTTCAGTTTCTGCAGCAGCTGACCGTTGCTGTCATTATCAGCTGTTTATCCGTATCAATCTGTGCTGAAACGGATCTTCTGTACCTGCGTAAAGGTCCTGGCGCAGCGTTTCCTGTTGTCTTTGAAATATCCTCCGGCAGTGAACTCCACATAGTGGCAACTCAGTCAGACTGGGTACTGGTCCGTACTGGCAGTTGTCATGGCTGGCTGCCTGTGGCCAGGCTGAGCGCGGGGCCCGGGCGCAGTGCCGCACAGGTCTGGTCAGCGGCGCAGGCATCACATAAGGGAAAACTTCAGCTGGAAGCCGGTACCGTCAGTAATGGTGCCCTGCAGGTCGGCGCATCTTATCCGTTGGCAGCGGATATGCGCGCTGCTGTGCGTTTTGAGCGTAAACATAATGGCGATGATTCTTTTCACCACCTGACGCTGGGGGCAGAAAAACAGCTCAATGCCGCTGATCGCATCCGTTGGTTTGGATTTGCCGGGGTGGGCGTCGGGTCAGCGGATGCAAAATCCTCCTATTGGCAGGATGAGGATGAAAAAATCGAGGCGGCGTTTGCAACCCTGACCACGGACATCGCCTGGCGGGCGAATCATGCGCTGGATATTCGTTTGCGGCTGCAATATCAGCAGGCATTTGATGCTGATAATGCCGGTCATCCGTCGGCAGCTTTAATCTGGAATTACAACCTATGAAACTTCTGTTACCTGCAGTCGCATTATTATTTTTAACGGTCAGTGCACTCGCAGACACTACCGATATTTACCAGCCGGAAATTAAGCGTGCGGGGGTAACAGGCTCTGATGCTTTTCAGCAGCGGCGTGGCGCCTGGGGATTCGGGCTGGGTTACCAGTCGCGCGATTATCTGGAATCCGGGATTACATACAATCTCACCGGGCGTTGGTTCGCCGGTGAATCCTGGTACCTGCTGGGAGAATATCAATACGCGCCTTTAAATAATGATGCCGTCAACGACGGCACGGATGTGGTGCTGGATGAAGATGAGAATTCTCATTTACTGGCCTATGGCGTGGGTTACACCTTTATGCAGGGGCTGGCCAGCTTTCATGGTTTTGAGTCTTACCCCTGGCAACTGGCGGCAGAACTTTACCTGGGGGAGCAGTCCACCGGCGACAGCGATGGACGCTATACCGCGCTGGGGGTTTCCTGGCAGGTTATTGATGATAATTATTGGGTCGGTGCCAGCTGGCGGGTGTATCAAAGCAATGATCAGAGATTATCGGATCTGGGGATGAATTCGGGGGCGCAATGGGCGTTATATATCGGCTCCTATTTCTGACCCTGTTCACGACCCGGGCATTGGCCGGACCGTCGTTGCTGGCACCGGGTCAGATGGTTGACGACTTCAGCTGGCCGTCAGCGGTTCAGGGGCAACCGGGGCAGCGCTTAGCCGAACAGCGTGGCTATCCGGTTATGCTTATCTGGACAGATGACTGCCACCGCTGCGAAGAACGGCTGGCGCGCTATCAGCTTCTGGCTCAGAGTTACCGTCATCAGGGGCTGGTCACCTGGGTGATCTGGACGCCACAGAAAAATAAACAGCCACCTGTTATCAAACTGCCGGTTCTGGAGGCTGATCCGCACTGGAAAACAGGCTGGCAGTTGGAAACCACACCGGCGGTTATGATGATTAATGGCGATGGCCGCCTCGATCATTTACTGACCGGCGGCCTCGCAGACAATTACCGTGCGACGGAAAAATTATTATCGGTCTGGCTGTCACAGCAGCCGGGCAAGGGTGAGAGGTAAAATGAAATATCTGTTAGTTATAGCCTGCCTGTTCAGTTCCCTGGTGATGGCTGCCGAGGACGCCGCCGTCGCCGCTGATATTGCTGACGTAAAACGCTCAGTGCTGGAATTGAACAAAGATTTATATGCCCTGGAAGAGTCTTTGTTAAGCCCGTCCACGATGCGCGCTGAGCTGTATTTTTCACTGACGAATGGCAAATACTTTGAACCGCTATCGGTTGAGGTGACAGCTCAGGGCATGAAACCGGTCCAGCATATCTATACACAACGTCAGATCGATGCCCTGAAAATGGGCGCTGTACAGCCACTGGCAGAAGTAAACCTGGGGCCGGGTAAACATCAGTTAAAAGCCATTGTGCGTGGCCGGGATGCTATGGGGCAGAACCGTGAGCTGATGATTGAGCAGGAAGTCGAAAAACAGGATAAACCCCTGTTGCTGGAAATCGTCGTCGCCGACGATGACAGCCTGCAGAGTGCGCGCGCATCGCTGCGTTTCTGGTAATGCGGAGTTAAGTTGTTGCGAACCCTGATACGAATCATCATTGCATTGGGTCTGTTGCCTCTGGCAGGGGTCAGTGCTGCGCAGAATACTGCAGCTTATCTGACAGCCCAGGAGCGCCTGCAGCGGGGGGCTTTTTATTATCATTACTATAACAGTGAATATCAGGATGCACTGAACGCGCTGGCTGCATTGAATGATATCAATCCGGACGCCGGCAAAGATAAAGAACTGCAGTTAATGCATGCCGCCATTCTGTTATCGCTCGGTTTAAGCCATGATGCGGAGCAGGTTTTCAGTCGCTCAGAAAGTACGGACGCTACCGCTAATGCCTGGTTTTTTCTGGCGCGCGCCTGGTGGCAAAGTGGCGACTGGCAGGCCTGCGAAACAAGCAGTCGTAAAGCCTTATCGGTAAAGCGTCGTTTGGGTACGGCGCGCGACTCCATTATGGGGTTAAAAAGTGATTACGTTGCAGAAGCGAATTTTATGTTGTCGGCAAGTCTTGCTGCGCAGGATAAAGTGCAGGAGGCCGAAGACGTACTGAACGCTATTCCTCAGACATCAATCTGGGCTGGTTATGCCCGCTACAATTTAATTATTGCTCATATCCGTCTGTTCACCCCGGGTCATAAAATACAGGCTCTGGTTG
This sequence comes from Thalassolituus sp. UBA1087, assembly GCA_002314145.1. Lineage (GTDB taxonomy): Bacteria > Pseudomonadota > Gammaproteobacteria > Pseudomonadales > Oceanobacteraceae > Venatoribacter. Next base: position 201,620 of record DCCG01000042.1, read on the forward strand.
ATGAAGCTGCCTATTACCTGCCTGATACCTATGAAGGTAACAGCCTGAAAGACCGGGTTTTTCTGGTGGCAGGTATTAATGCACTGAATGCCGGCAAGAAAAAACAGGCAGCGGATTATCTCAAAAAGATCAGTCTCGATTCGGCATTTACCGCCCCCGGACTACTGCAGTATGGCTGGGCGTTAACCGAACAGTGGAATTATCAGCAGGCGATGCAGCCCTGGCGTGTACTACAGGAAAAATATCAGCCATTTCATCCGGCTGTGATGGAATCCGTGTTAGCGGTACCTCATGCCCTGGAGCTGCTCAATGCTAACACCCAGGCTTTAAAAACCTACGAAATGGTTGAGCAGAAACTGCAGACCATGCTCAGCCGTGTGCAAGAACAGCACCGCAAAGAAAATATACAGCAATGGTTAACCACCTGGCTGGCGCAGCAGGATGCTCAGTGGGGCTGGCAGCGCACGGCGATCACCGATATGCCGGACGACGGGTTGTCGGCAACCCTGCAGGGATTACTGGATTCTCAGGCGTTTGTGAATTCCGTGAGCCGTTTGCATGAACTGAACGCAATACGCAATGCGTTAACCCTGCAGCAGGACAATATGGCGTTATGGGAAAGGACACTGAAACGTCGCCAGCGACTGTTGACCTCAATGAAGGGGAAACAGCATCTGCAGAGTATGCGGCAACGACAGACCGCTCTGACTCAGCGTCTGGTGGCATTAGGAGAGACATTGGCCGGGGAAGATAAAAAACTTTTCGCCTTCGCTTCTGTAGCGGATAAAAGCAATATCCGCCGCCTTGAGAATATTGTGCCGCGTATTCAGCTATTGCAGCGTGACGCCACGCCGACCCGGGACCTGGAACAATATAAAGAACGCTGGCGTCGTGTGCGTGGGTTGCAGCTGTGGCGTATCTACGAACATAAGCCCCAGCGCCGCTGGGATGTTAACCGTGCATACTGGCAGTTGCAGACAGAAAGCGGAGACTTGCTGGAACAGTTAAACAATACCCGCGAAGCACTCGACTGGGCTGACAGCAGCTGGCGGGGTTTTCCGCGTCAGGTGGAGGATGCACAACAGCGTATTCAGCAATTAATGGTGCAGACTGATGCCGTGTTTAATGCTGAATATCGCAACCTTGAGGGACTGACAGGCGATTATCTGACAGCTCTGGAGCAACGTATAACCGACTATCAGGCACAGGCCCGTCTCTCGATTGCGCGTCTGTATGATGATGCGTTGCAGCAGACACTCGTCAGCGAGGCAGAGGATCTTCCTGATCAGGGTAACGGCAATCACAGCGCAGACGACGAAAACAGCGCGCGCGACCTGAGCCCGGATCAGCAAACGACCGGACAGCCAGTGGCTGAGCCGGCGACACCGGAGGTGGCCGGTGAATAAGATGCATCTACGGACAGGCTTTATGATGCCTTTACCTGTACTCCTGCTGATTTCGCTGTTGCTGACGGGGTGTAGCCTGCTGGGAAATGAGCGGCCAACTGAAAGTACCCTGGAAGGAATTCCTCCTCTTAAAGTACGCCTGCTGTCGAACGAACCGCTGGCTACCAGTCATGAACAGGTGCTGAAAAAATATCAGGCCTATCTCGATGTGGCTGAAGAACCGGAAATGCGTATCCGTGTTGCGCATCGCATGGCGAACCTTAAGTTACAGGCAGAAGAATACGCACTGGACGATGATGAACATCGGCTGGCGGATGATGGCGTGGCGGACGGTGACAGGAACCTGGCGATGGCGTCTATTGCTGACTACGAAGCCTTGTTAAAAAAATACCCGGATCGTCTTGATAACGATGCGATCCTCTACCAGCTGGCGAAAGCCTACACCCTGGCAGGCAAACCGTATCTTGCCATTGTGACACTGGAACAACTGGTTGAATCCTACCCGCGCTCGGATTATTACCTTGAAAGTGAATTCCGTCTCGGGCAGATGCTTTACACCGTGGGGGATTACCAGGCGGCCGAAGAAGCGTATCAACGCCTGATCAGCCGCGGCGAAAGTGATAACCCTTATTATGTCAGTGCCCGTTACCTGCAGGGCTGGAGTATATTTAAGCAGGATCGCCTGCAGGACAGCCTGCTGGCATTTACCATGTTACTGGATGAACAGTATCCGGATCTGAACAGCCTGACAGAAGCCAGTGGCAGTCGTCTGAATATGCTCAATGATGTGCTGCGTATTATGGCAGTCATGTTTGATGAACTCGGTGACTGGGAGCAGATAGCGACATTTTATGATCAACATGGTCAGCGACATTACGAGTATCTGTTGTATGACCGTCTGGCGACTTACTACTACAGCAAAAATTACTATAAAAGTGGTGCCTCAACGCTGCGTGCTTTTGTCTTACGCTACCCTGATGATGTACTGGCGCCCGCTTATTATGAACGTCTGATCGATGGCTATAAAAAAGCGGGTTATGCCAATCTGGTGCGTAAGCATAAAGAGCTTTACGTCGGTATGTTTGGTGTCGGAACGCCTTACTGGAATACCCATACAGATGCCATGCGCCAGCAGCTGACCGTATCCTTGTCAGGTTATATCTGGGATCTTGCCGGTTTCTGGCACGCCTGGGGACAGGATGCTGAACCCGGTCCGGAAAAACGCCAGCGTCTGCTGCAGGCGGAAAACTGGTATCGCGAATATATCCGCAGTTTTCCAGCTGCCGATGATGCCGTTAAAGCCCATTTTTTATTGGCTGAAGTGGCTTTTCAGTTACAGGATTATCCGCTGGCGAAAGACCATTATGAAATCGTCGCCTATCAGTATCCGCACAGTGAGAATGCAGCTGAGGCGGGCTATGCGGCCATACTTGCGTTTAATAAATATCAGCCAGCGTCTGCTGAACAACATGCCTGGCGTCAGGGAACGGTGGCCAGTGCCATGCGTTTTGTTAAAGAATTTCCCCGTGACAGCCGCGCCGGAACGGTTCTGGTCAACACCTCCGAGATGTTGCTGAAAGATGGTTATTATGCCCAGGCTCTGACTACGTCACGTCTGGCGGTAGAATATAAAGAAGAACTGTCACCGCGTTATCAGTATGGCGCAGCACTGGTTCGCGGCCATGCGGCGTTTGAAGCCGGACATTACCCTGAGGCAGAGAATGCATTAATGGAGGCTCAGGGCTATGCCGCAATCAGTGACAGACAGCGACGTGCGCTGCGCGAAAAAGTGGCGGCCAGTATTTATAAACAGGGTGAAGTGGCGCAGCAACAGGGGCAGCCTGATCAGGCAGTATATCATTGGCGTCGTCTGGCCCAGGTGATTCCTGAGAGTGATACGCGCATTATCGCTGAATACGATGCAGCCACGATACTTATGCAGAATAAAGATTATGAGCAGGCTGTTGATGTGTTGCTGGCGTTCCGTCAGCAATATCCTGATCATAAACTGACTAAAGATATCCCCTCCAAATTGATTGTTGCGTATGAAGACCGCGGTGAATGGCGTAATGCCGCATTCGAACTGCAGCGTATATGGAAAAATGGTGACGATCCGGAACAACAGAGAATCGCCTGTTATCAGTCCGCCGAATATTTTGAAAAAGCCGGGGATACTGATAATGCGATCGTGATGTACAAACGCTATGCACATTCCTATAAGCGCCCGTTTGATGCCGCGATCGAGGCGCACTTTAAACTGGATCAGATATATGCTGCACAGGGACTGGAAGAAAAACGCCGTTTCTGGCTTGATAAAATTATTACCCTGAACAGCAAGGCCGGTGATGACGCCACTGACAGGTCACGTTATCTGGCAGCCCGGGCAGCCTATGATTTGGGTGAGTTTGAGCGTGTTAAATTCGACAGCATTGCGCTGACCTTACCGTTGAATAAAAGCATTACTGCTAAAAATACTGTGATGCAGAAAGCACTTAAACGTTATACCCAGGCCGTTAAAGTGGGTGTGCTGGAATACACTACGTCGTCCACCTACCGGATCGGCGAACTTTATCGCCAGCTGGCAACGGGTCTGATGGATTCTGAACGCCCGGCGGGGCTGGATGAGGTAGAACTGGAAGAGTATGAATTCCTGCTGGAAGACCAGGCATTTCCTCTGGAAGAATCCGCCATTGATGTTCATCAGACCAATACCGCACGTACCTATGATGGTCTTTATGATCAATGGATCCGCAAAAGTTATGAGTCTATGGGGCTGCTGATGCCCGGACAATACGATAAACATGAAAGGGCGCTGAGTTATGTTGAACAGATACGCTGACATGGCGCGCTGTATTACAAGGCCTGTAGTATTGTTGAGTTTTCTCGCGGTGTTATCGGGTTGTAGTCTGCTGTCGCAGGCGCCACAGGCGACCGATACCGCAGCCGGTGAATCCCCTTTACCTGAAGCCCTGAAAGAAGGATATCAGCAGGGGCTGGTGTTGCTGCAGGATGAAAAATATCAGCAGGCGCTGCTCCATTGGCAGACACTGACGACGGATTATGCTGACTGTCCGGGTTGCTGGACCAATCTCGGAATCAGCCAGTATTACCTGCAGAATTATCCGGACAGCCAGACAAGTTTTCAGACAGCGTTGGCTCTTGATGCACAATTCTGTCCTGCGCTGAAAATGAAAGCCCTGGCTGAACGGCAAACGGGTCAATTTATACAATCGGAAGAAAGTTATCTTCAGGCACTGAAGTGTGCACCGGATGACATTAATCTGCATTACAACCTGGGTATCCTGTACGATCTTTATCTGCATGACCTGGCTAAAGCGTTGGAGCACTATCGGCGGGCGGCCGACTTAATGCCGGAAAAAGACGATACGCTGGCGATGTGGATTACCGATCTGGAAAGGCGCAATGCAGAACAGGTTGCGGGAGAAGGATCATGAAAGCGCTCATTTTTTTGTCAGTGCTGTTCCTCGCTTCAGGAGCATGGGGTGAACAGGTTATCCGTCTTGAAGGTATTTCGATACAGGGCAACAGTGAAGAACCCAATGTGATGTACATTATGCCCTGGCGTGCGCCACCGGGGACGGGGCGCCTGTATCAGCCGATTAACAGTTACCGTCAGCAATGGCTGGAGCCCACTGACAGGGCACGTTTTAACCGGGAATTGCGTTACGCTGAACGTTACGCACCGAAGGAAAGAAATCAGGAACGTTTACGCCAGCTTATGGCAGATGAAACAAGCCGCTTAGCGGCACCGTATAACCAATAAGTGCAGCGCAGATAATCAGTTGCACACTGACATTCAGGGGAAGTAGCTATGGATTCTATCGTACGTTTTTTTCAGGAAGGTGGTGCCTTTATGTACCCGATTGCCATTGTTATGGCTATCGGGTTGGCCATCGCAGTGGAGCGTTTCATCTTTCTGATGAAAGAAAAGTCCACTAATCGCCGGGCTTTTGACGATATGTTGCCTATGCTGCAAAAACGCGATCTGCGTAATGCCCTGAATTATGCCAATTCTTCCGGTACCAAAATCGGTAATATTTTCTCTGCCGCCATTACCCGTATTCCCGGCAGTCAGCGTCGTGAAGAGATCGAATACGCGCTGGAAGAAGGCCTCATGGAAGCCATTCCTCAGCTGGAAAAACGCACACAGTACGTCGCCACTCTGGCGAATATCGCCACCCTGATGGGACTGCTGGGGACCATTATGGGTCTTATTGCAGCCTTTACCGCTGTGGCTAATGCCGCGCCGGCGGAAAAAGCCGCATTGTTATCACAAAGTATTTCTGTGGCCATGAACACAACGGCCTTCGGTCTGATGGCCGCCATTCCATTGATTCTGCTGCACAGCTATCTGCAGACTAAAACCAATGAAATTATCGACAGCATTGAAATGGCCGGGGTGAAATTCCTCAATATTATTACAGAACGTAAGCCAGGTCAGACATCCAGCAACTGAGTATTGAGCATGAGACGCCAAAGACGATTTAAGGACGAGGCGGAGCTCAACGTAACATCCTTCATGAATCTTATGATTGTGTTGGTGCCGGTATTGCTGATGAACATGGTGTTCTCGCAACTGGCGGTTCTGGATCTGAAATTGCCGACCGGTAAAGAAACCGGTGAAGTTAATCCAGAGGATGTTTCGCTTGAAGTGGTTATCCGGGAATCCGGGTTCGAACTTAACCGGACCTATCAGGAACAGACGGAAACCATCGCGCTGCTGCCGAAAAAAGAAGATGTGTTTGATTACGATGGCTTATCCCGGGCGCTTCAGGATGTAAAAAAGAATCCTGGTTTTGCCGATAAAAAAGATATCAGCCTGTTGTCCGAGCCGGATATCGACTATCAGACATTAATTAACGTGATGGATACCGTGCGTATTTATCCGGCCGTGGTGGCTGCCAGTCTGGTGGATGCCACATTATTTCCGGATATTTCCATGGGTGATGCACCGCAGAGCGGCGGGGAGGTGACAGAATGAAAATGTCCCGACGCGCTAAGCGTATGCAACGCAATCACAAGCGTAACAAGGCTGCCGGTGGTCTGAACCTGACGGCACTGATGGATATCTTTACCATTCTGGTTTTCTTTCTGATGGTGAATCAGTCAGAAGTGGAAGTTCAGAGTAATGATGCCATTGAGCTGCCGGTATCGCTGGCAGAAAATAAACCATCAGAAAATGTCACCATTATGATCAGCCAGGATGAGATCCTGGTGCGGGGGCGTTCTGTTGTCTCCGCGCAGGCTGCGCGGGAAGAAGGCGAACAGATCGCCGGGCTTAAACAGGAGCTGGAATACCTGGCGAGCCGTATGCCATTGTCGCCGGAAGCCGAAAAACAGGGCCGGCCGGTGACCATTATGGGTGACAAAGGCACACCCTATACGCTGCTGAAAAAGGTCATGAATACCAGTGCCAAAGCAGGATTTAATAATATTTCTCTGGCGGTGAATCAAAAGCCCTCCGGGCCGGGAGGGGAGTAATGACTGAACATTCTCATACTCCTCAGTTCCCCTGGAGTGATGGTGGTGATCGCCAGCGATTTATTCCTTTACTGGCAGGTTTTCTGTTGTTGGTTCTGGTTTTGGGGATCATTATTCCGGTGATTGATGTGCCGGAACGTGACCGTCAGGAACTGGAAGAACTGCCGCCACAACTGGCGCGGGTGATTGAGCGTAAAAAGCTCGAACAGCCCGAACCACCAGCGCCGGAAGTGAAGCCGGAACCCGAGCCGGAACCGGAACCTCAACCCGAACCTGAGCCCGAGCCGGAACCTGTCACAAAACCTGAGCCGCCAAAGCCGGAGCCGAAACCTGAACCGAAGCCAAAAGTTGAGGCTACACAGGAAAAACGTGAACAGGCGAAGGAGACCGCTAAGAAAGCCTTTGGCGATGAGGCACTGAATGCGCTGGGCAATATCCGTGATCAGGTACCGATTGCTGACCTTAAAACGTCAAGCAAAGGCCTGTCCAATGCCGGCAGTGCAGCAACCCAGGTGGGGTCGGTTGTCGATCGTGAGGCTGCGTCCCGGACATCCGGCGGCGTGGATGTGGCAACACTGACCAATGAAACCGTGGGTGAAAATCTCGGTGAGCGTCAGGTTACTGAAGTGGAAGTAACGGCTGAGCAGGCGCAGGCAACGGCAGCGGCAACGACCCGTTCGCAGGAAGAGCTGAATCTGGTGTTTGAGCAGTACAAGATTCAGTACGACCGCATATATCGTGGCGCCTTACGTAAAGACCCGACGCTGGCGGGTTCCGTTACACTGAAGCTGGATATTCAGCCGGATGGCAGTGTTTCAAGCTGTACCATCCCGGACACTGAGCTGAATGATAAACGCCTGCTGCGGCGCCTGACGTCGAAATGCAAGCAAATGTCGTTTAAGCCGCGCAGTGGTATTGCCGTGACCACGGTTGAATTTCCGATACGCTTTATGCCGTAATATTGTTGGACATAAAAAAACCGGCCAATGGCCGGTTTTTTTATGTCCGAAAGACAGCCTTAAGCGATGCTGATGGCCGGTAGTTCCGGTGCTTCTACGGTCATTTTTTCTGTCGGCGCCATGACGGTCGCTTCACCCGTGGCGACTTTCTTGCCATCCTGATTGGTGACGGTGCAGGCCAGTGTCACCACCGGCTTGCTGTCGTGTTTACTGGTCACTTCCAGTCGCACGATCAACTGGTCGCCGAGCATGACGGGTTTGCGGAATGACAGATTCTGGCCAAGGTAAATCGTACCGGGCCCCGGCAGTTCCATAGCCAACGCGGCGGATACCAGCGCGCCGGTGAACATGCCATGGGCAATCTGCCCTTTAAACTGTGTGGTGGCGGCATATTCTGCATCCAGGTGAAGTGGATTGCGGTCACCGGACACGGCGGCAAACAGGAGCAGATCCTGTTCTTTAACCGTATGATGACGCTCGCAGCTGTCGCCAATGCTGATTTCATCAAAGGTGCGGTTGGTGATGGTTGTCATACAGATCCTTCGTATTGTTCACAAAAAGGTTATCTATCCAGTACAGCAGGTCAGACTGAACCTCGCCATAATTTGTTTCGTTGAGCATTTCATGACGGCCGCCAGTATACAGCTTCACTGTGACTTCATTGTGACCGCTGCGTTGATACTCTTGTGCCAGTGCCGGCAGACCTTTCCCCATGGCGCCGACCGGGTCCTGATCGCCGCCGAATATCAGGACCGGTAAGGACGACGGAATACGCTGTAAATCCTCCGCGTGACTGATTCCCCTGAGCCCGCTGAGCATGTCACACCAAAGCTGCAGACTGCACAGGTGTCCGCAATGGGGATCACGGATATAAGCATCGACCTGTTGCGGGTCACGGCTGAGCCAGTCAAAAGCGCTGCGGTTGGGGCGGAAAGGGCGGTTGAATGCGCCAAACGACAGTTTATTCATCAGCGCAGATAAATGCCGGTGGCCCTGCAATGGCTTCAGCGCTCGGGCCAGCATCAGTCCAGCCGCAAGCATTGCGGGTTGTTGCCGGGCTGAACCAGAGAGAATCAGGCCGCTGAGCCGGTCGCCATAACGCATGGCCCAGCTCTGGGCGATAAAAGAGCCCATCGAATGTCCCAGTAAGACTCTGGGCTCTGTTTCACACAGGGCGTCCTGTACGCGCAGGGCGTCGTCAATCACCAGTGCCCAGCCGCCCACGCCGGCCGTTCCGGGATCGGCATAATGACCGGCTGGCAGGCGCCCGCCGTGACCACGGTGGTTATGCGTAATAACACGGTATCCCTGATGCTGCAGGAATTCAGCGAAGCGGGTGTAGCGCAGGCAATGTTCGGCCATGCCATGGAGGATCTGTACGGTGGCTTTGGGGCGCTCATGGGGGAAGAGCCAGGCATCAAACTGGCTGCCATCGAGCGCGTTAATGGCTATTTTGTTCATTATTTAAACAGCTCCTGTGTGCACTGACCGGTGGCCGGCGGGTCTGCATCAGAGTGTGCTGTATGTGACGAATTGTAAACGGTGTTATGCGTACTTTTGCTGCCTTGAGCGAAAACGGGTAAACTCCGGCTGCAATTTTGACCGACGTTGGGGAGCCTCGGTCAGACGTATTCACTCACCCTGTATAAAATGATAACCAGGGTATTCAGGAGGCGGTATGAATTTAGAATTCTTCCAGGAACGTTACCCGGAGAATTATCCGGCCAATATCGATCCGGACAAATATGAATCTGTAGTGGAAATATTCAACGGATTCGTAAAGCGTTTTGCCGATCGACCAGCGTTCAGCTGTCTGGGCCAGACTCTGACTTACGCAGAACTGGACAGGCAGAGCGCCGCATTTGCCGCCTACCTGCAGAACGAAACAACACTGCAAGCCGGCGACCGCATCGCCGTGCAGCTGCCTAATATTCTGCAATATCCCATCGTTGTTTTTGGTGCCATGCGTGCCGGCATGGTCGTCGTTAACACCAATCCGCTGTACACCGAACGCGAAATGGAGCACCAGTTCAACGACGCGGGCGCCAAAGCGCTGGTTGTGCTGGCCAATATGGCAGATAAAGCAGAATCCGTCTTGCCTAATACCGGCATTAAACACGTTATCGTAACCAATGTGGGCGATATGCACGGTACGGTTAAGCGGGTATTGATTAACAGCGTACTGAAATATGTGAAGAAAGAAGTACCGTCCGTCAATATCCCTGGTGCTCTGCCGTTGCGCAAAGCTCTTTCCATGGGCGCGGGTAAATCCTTCACACCGGTGGCGGCTGACCGTAACGATGTCGCGGTTCTGCAATACACCGGCGGGACTACCGGTGTGGCCAAAGGCGCGATGCTGACGCACCGTAACCTGATTTCCAATATGATGCAGTGCCACGGGCTGTTCAATATGATTCTCGATGAAGGCAAAGAGTCTGTCATCGCGCCGCTGCCTCTGTACCATATTTATGCGTTTACTGTGCACTGCATGGTGATGCTGCAGACCGGTAACCACTCAATTCTGATTCCTAACCCACGGGATATCCCGGGCTTTATCAAAACCCTGCAAACCAATGAATTCAGCGGCTTCGTCGGGCTGAATACGTTGTTTGTGGCACTGTGCGGTAATGAATCTTTCCGCGCTCTGGATTTCAGTAAACTGAAACTGACCATTTCCGGTGGTATGGCGCTGACCAAAGATGCTGCCGATCAGTGGAAACAGGTAACCGGTTGTGAAATTGCTGAAGGTTACGGCATGACCGAAACCTCGCCCGTGGTATCCTTTAACCCACCGGGTTATGTCAAACTGGGCACCATTGGTATGCCGGTATCGAGCACCGCCTGTAAAGTCATTGATGAAGAAGGGACGGAACAGCCAATCGGTGAACCCGGTGAACTTTGTGTTCAGGGGCCTCAGGTAATGAAAGGCTACTGGCAGCGTCCGGAAGCCACGGCAGAAACCATTACTGTCGATGGCTGGCTGAAAACCGGTGATATGGCAGTGATTTCTGAAGACGGTTACATGAAAATTGTCGACCGTAAGAAAGATATGATCATCGTATCCGGCTTTAACGTCTACCCCAACGAAGTTGAAGATGTTGTGGTATCCCATCCGGATATTATGGAAGCGGCTGCCATCGGTGTGCCGGATGCCAAGAGTTCAGAAGCGGTTAAAGTGTTTGTCGTATCCAAAAACGAAAACCTGACCGCCGCAGAAATCAAAGACTTCTGTCGGGAACGTCTGACCGGGTATAAAGTGCCGCGTCATATCGAATTCCGTGACGAATTACCAAAAACGAATGTGGGTAAAATCCTGCGTCGTGAACTGCGCGATGAAGAGCTCGCCAAACAGAGCTGATCCGCAGACCTGACCAGAAACGCCCTGTATTTCCGGATACGGGGCGTTTTTGTTTTAAGAGATCAAAAGACCGGAGACACACTTGAGTTCTGAACCACAGAAAACTGAAACCAAAGCACCGGAATGGAAGGCGCTGCATCAGGCCGTCGATCAGTGTCTGCTGAAGGATCAGTTTCCTCTGCGCCGTCAGATTAAGCAGATACGGCAACTGGCAGAGCAGAATAAGCCCTTCGAACAGCATCTGGAAAAGCTGCTGGCCAGGGTACAGAACAGCCAGCAGATCCTGCAGTCCAGGCGCACAGAACCCAACATCCGTTATCCGGAAGCGTTACCCGTCAGTGGCAAACGCGACGAAATACTGCAGGCTATTCAGAATCATCAGGTGGTCGTGGTCGCCGGTGAAACCGGTTCCGGTAAAACCACTCAGCTGCCGAAAATATGCCTTGAGGCGGGTCTCGGTATCAAAGGCCGTATCGGTCACACGCAGCCGCGGCGTCTGGCGGCCAGAGCAGTGGCACAGCGTATAGCCGAAGAACTGGGCTCGGGGCTGGGCGATGCCGTCGGCTATCAGGTGAGGTTTACCGATCAGACGGCGGATCACAGCCGTATCAAACTGATGACAGATGGTATCCTGCTGGCACAGACCCAGCGCGATCGTTTTCTCAACGAATACGATGCCATTATTATCGATGAAGCCCATGAACGCAGTCTGAATATTGATTTCCTGCTGGGCTATCTGAAACAGCTCACCAGCAAGCGTCCGGACCTCAAAATTATCATCACCTCGGCCACCATTGATGTCGAAAGGTTCAGTCAACACTTTGCTGATGCCGATGGTAAGCCGGCGCCGGTTATCGAAGTCTCCGGCCGTACATTTCCGGTGGAAGTACGCTACCGGCCGCTGGTGCGGGAATCCGATGAAGAAGATGACCGTACCCTGTTTGAAGGCATTTCTGAAGCGCTGGCTGAACTCCGCAACGAAGACAGAAAAAATGGTCAGCATGGTGACGTGCTGGTGTTTTTACCAGGCGAGCGGGAGATACGTGAGTGTGCAGATTTTCTGCGCCGTGAGCAGATTCCCGCCACGGATATTCTGCCACTTTATGCGCGCTTAAGCGGTTCGGATCAGCAGCGTATTTTTAAACCTCACGGCGGGCGTCGGGTGGTGCTGGCCACCAACGTGGCGGAAACTTCTCTGACTGTGCCCGGCATCCGTTATGTGGTGGATTCCGGCGTGGCCCGTATCAGCCGTTACAGCTACCGCTCTAAAGTACAGCGCCTTCCGGTGGAAGCCATATCCCGGGCCAGTGCCAATCAGCGGGCAGGGCGCTGTGGCCGTACTGCCCCCGGGGTCTGCATCCGCTTATTTGAAGAAAGTGATTTTCAGGGCCGCGATGAATTTACCGATCCGGAAATCCGCCGTACCAATCTGGCATCGGTAATCCTGCAGATGCTGCATCTGAAACTCGGACGACTGCAGGATTTCCCCTTTATTGACCCGCCGGATGAGCGTTTTATTAAAGATGGTTTCACCCTGTTGCAGGAGCTTGAAGCCGTCGATCAGAAAGGCAATATGAGTGACACCGGCGCTGGCATGGCACGCCTGCCGGTTGATCCGCGTATCGCCCGTATGTTGCTTGAAGCGAAAAAACGACACGCATTAACCGAGGTTCTGATTATTGCTGCTGCATTGTCGGTACAGGACCCGCGTGAACGGCCACCGGAAAAACAACAGCAGGCGGACGAAAAACATCGCCTGTGGCGGCATGAAGAATCCGACTTTATGACCTTGGTGAATCTGTGGCGTGCCTATGAAGAAGAGCGTCAGGCGTTGTCGCAGAATCAATTACGTAAATGGTGCAGCAAACACTTTTTATCCTTTATGCGTCTGCGTGAATGGCGTGATACCCACCGCCAGTTGCATATTTTAGGCAAAGAGCTGGGGCTGAAAGAAAACGCTGAAGCAGCCTCCTATGAGGAAATCCATAAATCCCTTTTGGCGGGCATGTTGTCTCAGATCGGCTTTAAATCCGAAGGTCAGGAATACCTGGGGGCGCGCAACCGTAAGCTGTTTATTTTCCCGGCCTCTGGCCAATATAAGAAAAAGCCCAAGTGGATGATGGCGGCGGAGTTGGTGGAAACCAGCAAACTCTTTGCCCGTACCGTGGCAAAAATTGAACCTCAGTGGCTGGAAGAAATCGGTAAGCCACTGCTGAAATACCAGTATTTTGAACCACACTGGAATAAACAGCGCGGGCAGGTCACAGCGTTTGAGCAGAGTACCCTGTATGGCCTGGTGGTTAACCCACGTAAACGCGTGAATTATGCACTGACGCATCCAAATGAAGCGCGCCAGGTTTTTATTCAGGAAGCACTGGTCGAACAGAATTTCAATACCCGGCTGGATTTCTACCGCCACAATATTCAGTTGCTGAAAGAGGTGACAGAATATGAAGAAAAAGCCCGGCGACGTGATTTGGTTATTGATGATGCCTGGCAGGCTGATTTTTATTCACAGCGTCTGCCGGATGAATTTATTTCTCAACGCCATCTTGAACGCTGGTATGAAAAAGCCACAAAGGAACAGCAACAGGCACTGTTTTTTACCCGTGAACAATTATTGAGCCCGGAAGCCTCCGGTATCGGGGTTACGGATTTTCCGGCCGAGCTGGAGTGGCAGGGTATGGCTTTTCCGCTGAGCTACAGTTTTGCTCCCGGCGCGGATGATGATGGTGTTACCCTCAGCGTGCCGGTGGCCATGCTGCAGCAGGTGCCGGATGGGCGCGTTGAGTGGCTGGTGCCGGGTTTTATTGCCGATAAGGTCGTGGCCATTATCAAAGGACTGCCAAAGGCAGTACGCAAAAATTTTGTACCGGTACCCAATACAGCGGAAGCCTTTCTGCAGCAATGTGGCCCGTTAAATGGTGGCCTGTATTCTCAGTTGCTGAATTTCCTTAATCAGAATCAGCGCCCGCCGATTGAAATACAGACACTGACGCAAACCGAGCTGCCGGCACATCTGCGTATGAATATCCGCATTATGTCGGACGGTAAGGTGCTGGATCAGGGGCGTGATCTGGCGGCACTGAAAGAGCGCTGGAAAGATGCCGGGCAACAGCAGGTGCAGACATTAACCCATGGCGATTATCAGCTGGAAGATATCCGGGAATGGAACTTCGGGGATCTACCCGAAAGCATTCAGAGTGAACTCAATGGTTTGCCGGTACAGGCATTTCCCTGCTTAAAGCTGCATGGCAGCCAGGTTGATCTGACGGTCGAGGCCAATGAAACCATTGCCCGTCGTGAACACCGCCGTGGTCTCAACCGTCTGTTCCGCAATGCCTTAAGTGAACAGGAGCGGTTAATTAAAGGCCGCATTCAGAAACAACTGGGAAATCAATGGCTGATGGCCAAAGGTATGGGTACCCAGCAGGCGCTGACTGAGGATATTACCGAAGCCGCCTTTATGCTGGTGTTTGTGCCGGAAGATGAACCCCTGCCGATGACTCAGGCCGAATTTAACCAGCGCCTGCAACGCCGCAGTGATCTGGTTGAGCAGGCTGAAAAACTGATCACGGAGTTTGCTGGCTGGCTTACGTTGCGTCACCGCATACTGAAAAGCCTCAGTGGTTCTGTGTCGCTGGACCGTGCCATGGCCTACAGTGATATTAAAGCCCATCTGGAGCGTCTGTTACAGCACGGCTTTATGGTGGAACAACCGTGGCAGCAGCTGCAATGCTATACACGTTATCTGAAGGCAATGGAATACCGGCTGGATAAGCTGCAGGGCAATCTGCCCCGCGATCGTCAGTCGATGGCAGAGTTTGATTCTCTCTGGCAGCCCTACAATGACCTGCTGAAGCGTATTAATCCGGATGAGCATCCGGATATCCGCGAATTTGGCTGGCTGCTGGAAGAGTGGCGGGTGTCATTGTTTGCTCAGCCTCTGGGGACGCGGGAGCCGGTGTCGCTGAAGCGTCTTAATAAACGCTGGCTGGAAATCCGCGATATCTGATGCGGTATCCTGTTGTGACTGTTGCGGTAAGACCAATACACTGGTTCGCCGGCAACAGTTGGCAACGGCCTGATTTTCTCATTTAATGGCGACTGCTGATAATTAACGATCCGGATACTTTATGCGCTTACCGCTGTTTCTGACACTATTGTTGCTGCCTTTCAGTCTCCGGGCGGAAGACGTATCCGACCCCGATCCGTGGGAAGGCTTTAATCGCAAGGTTTTCGCCTTTAACGAAGTGATGGACAAATATGCCCTGAAACCTGTGGCTCAGGGCTATCGCAGTATCACGCCGGACCCGGTTGAGCATTCGGTATCCAGTTTCTTTTCCAACCTGGGGGATGTCATGGTGATCGCCAATGACATCGGCCAGCTGAAACTGGGGCAGGCGGCGTCGGATACAGCCCGTTTTCTGGTCAACACTACCGTGGGGTTTTTTGGCGTGTTTGATGTTGCCACCCACATCGGCCTTAAAAAACATAACGAAGATATTGGCCAGACGCTGGGCTATTGGGGCGTAGGTACCGGCCCTTATCTGGTGTTGCCGTTTCTCGGGCCCAGTAACCTGCGGGATACCACAGGTACTGCTACGGATTATATCTATGGCGTAGGTATCAGTGATGTCGGGGATGATGCGCACCGTAATGCGGCTTTGTATGTGCTCTGGGGGGTCAACCTGCGTGCCAGTCTGCTGGATGCCGAGGGGCTGATGAGTGGCGATAAATACACCTTTATGCGCAGTGCCTATCAGCAGCGCCGGGAATTTCTGGTGAATGACGGTGAAACTCAGGACGACTTCGGTGACGATGACTGGGGCGCCGACTGGGAAGAGTTTGATGATGATTACGACGACGGCGGTGACTTCTGATGTCTGTCTTTCGCCAGCTATAAAAAAGCCCGTATGATGCGGGCTTTTTTATCTGTGCGGTCCGGGATTACTGACCCCGGCCAGGCAGCACATCTTTCAGCTTGTCGCGCATTTTGCGTACGGCGTTTTCCGTTTCTTCCCAGCTGATGCATCCATCGGTAACGGACAGGCCGTATTCCAGATCATCCAGGTTGGCCGGAATATTCTGACGGCCATGTTTCAGGTTGGATTCCACCATCAGGCCGATAATGGACTGGTTGCCTTCCAGAATTTGATTGGTCACGTTATCCAGTACCAGCGGCTGTAGCGCCGGATCTTTACTGGAGTTTTCATGACTGCAGTCGATCATGATGTTTTTCGCCAGGTCCGCTTTGGCCAGAGCTTCCTCTGCCAGCGATACATTAACGGAATCATAATTGGGTTTGCCGCCACCGCCACGCAGCACAACATGACCATAAGGGTTGCCTTTGGTGGTCACGATGGAAACGGAGCCGGCGGAATCAATACCAAGGAACCGGTGCGGGTTGGCCACAGACATCAGGGCATTAGTGGCGACCGTCAGGCTGCCGTCCGTGCCGTTTTTAAAGCCAACGGCCGATGACAGGCCGGATGCCATTTCACGGTGAGTCTGAGACTCGGTGGTGCGGGCTCCAATGGCCGACCAGGCAATGAGATCCTGAATATACTGGGGCGAAATCGGGTCCAGCGCCTCCGTAGAAAGGGGCAGACCCATTTCGGCCAGGTCCAGCAACAGACGACGGGCGATATGCAGACCGTCCTGAATCTTAAAGGTATCGTTCATATAAGGGTCGTTGATCAGCCCCTTCCAGCCCACGGTTGTGCGCGGTTTTTCAAAATACACCCGCATGACCAGATAAATAGTGTCGCTGACTTCTTCCGCCAGCACCTTGAGCCGCTGCGCATACTCTTTGGCGGCATCGACATCGTGAATAGAGCAGGGGCCAATCACCATAAAAATACGCGGATCTTTGCGGTCCAGAATGTCACGGATAACCTGGCGGCCCTGTTGAATGCTGTGCAGGGCGGCATCGGAAACCGGCATTTCTTCTTTCAGCTGGTCTGGGGTGATCAGCGGGTTAATTGACTCAATATTGAGGTTTTCTACGCGCTTGTCTGTCATTAGAAGTCCTGAAAATAAGGCGAATCAGTATCTGATAGAATAATGCCCGATTATGACAAATGAATCTCCTCTTGCACATCCACAGTCTCAATCAATATTGCTCACCGATGTGGCCGATAGCCGCAATCTGAGGGTGGGGTTGCCCATGTGGTTTATGCAGCAATGGCGCGGGCACCTGCTCAGCGCGGATACCCGTTCAGCGGATGCGCTGGCTCAGTACAGTCGTGTGTTCAATGCTATAGAGGGGAATACCACGCTGTATGGGCTGCCAGCACAGGAGCGGGCAGAGGCCTGGCGTCAGATGGCGGCGGAGGGATTCCGTTTTTCGTTTAAAATCCCGCGCTCCATCAGTCAGGCCGGCGATATAGCTGCAACACTGAAATCCAGCCCGGATTTTCACCGTTTTATGGCTCAGATGGAGCCGGTCACCGGGCTGCTGATGCTGCAGCTCCCCGGTCATTTCGGCCCGCGCCAGTTGCCGCAGTTGGCAGCGGGGTTAGAAGCCCTGCGCTCTATTACCCGAGTTCCCGTGGCCGTGGAAGTACGCCATCCCGGGTTTTTTGATAAATCCCGGCATGAACCGGCGTTGCTGAGACTGCTGGCCGATCATCACGCCGACCGGGTGGTGTTTGATTCCCGGGGCTTGTTTGCCGACATAAGCACTGACCCTGCGGTACAGGAAGCGCAGCGTAAGAAGCCGCGCTTTGCAGTACATCCGGTGGCTACCGCTGACAATCCGGTGATCCGCTTTATTGGTCATTCTGACTGGCAACAGAACCGGCGCTATTTACAGCAATGGGCTGGCAAGCTGCGCCAATGGATTATGGAAGGTAAACAGCCGTGGCTGTTTATTCATACGGCATCGAATCAGGATGCCCCGCAATTTGCACGCTGGTGTCTGGCGGAGTTGGGGATAACGCTGCCACCCTGGCCGGGAGAGAGTGCGCCGGCAGCCGGGCAGGCGCAGAAGGACGAAAAAACGCCAGACCTGTTTGGCTGACGTCTTCACTAAAAGCTTGGATCTGCTCAGCGCAGACGTTCCTGCAGTTCTTTAAAGCGGTTCACTTTGTCCGGGTCAAAAAACAGTGCCCCGTTAACTTCACTGCTATCCAGCAGACCCTCACGCACATAGCGTTTGATGGTTACCGGTTTCATAGCAAGAATATCAGCCACCTGATCCAGGGATAATTTTTCTGTCGCGCTCACACTTAGTCTCCTCTGTTGGAAACATCAGCATAGTCCGCTGCGGCAATCCGGGAAAAACGGATAAGTGACTTAACTGTCTGTCGCGATGCTTTATCAGAAGAACGCGTATTTTGCCCCGAGTGCCATCAGCAGACTGGCCAGACCGGTTTTCAGTAACTGCTCCGGAACATGGCGGCTGAGGCAGCTGCCCAGGTGAATCGCTGGCAGTGAACCAATCAGCAGAGCTCCGAGCAGGGCAAAGTCGACGTTGCCCAGATACATATGAATCAGGCCGGCACACAGGGTCAGGGGAACCGCATGGGCGATATCCGTGCCCACCACATTGGTGGATTTAAACGCCGGGTAGAGCAGCATGAGTATGGCGGTACCGATCGCACCGGCGCCAACCGATGACAGAGTGACAAACACTCCCAGGAAAACCCCCATCGCGATAGTAGCCGCAGGACGGTAAGGCAGCCAGCGGGTGGAATCCGCTTTGCTGGTGAGCTGCATAATGCGCCCACGGCACAGAATCACGACGGCAGTGAGTAACAGCATAATACCCAGTGCACTGCGCAGCAGATCACTGTAATGTTCCGGGTGCTCAAACAGATAACGCAGGCTCAGGCCGGTCAGCAGCGCTGCCGGAATACTGCCGATAGCAAGGCGTTTAACCACTGCCCAGCGCACGTGACTCTGGCGGTGATGGCTGAGTGCGCCACCGGCTTTGGTCAGGCCGGCGTACATCAGATCCGTACCGACGGCTACCTGAGGCGGAAAACCAAACAGCAGCAGCAGGGGCGTCATCAGTGCACCACCGCCGATACCTGTGATGCCAACGATCAGGCCAACCGCGGCGCCGGCGGCTATATATAACAAAATATCCATGAAATATGGTCTAAAATAGTACTTGTAGCTCTAAGGGATGTTAATTTAGAGGTTGCTATCTATTCTGGAAAAGAATATTTGTTTATATTTTTATAACAAAATGCGTGGGTAAGGCACGGAGGATCTATGAAACTGCAGCAATTGCGATACATCTGGGAGGTCGCCCATCACGATCTCAATGTGTCTGCCACTGCCCAGGTACTGTATACATCTCAGCCCGGTATCAGTAAGCAGATCCGTCTGCTGGAGGATGAACTGGGAGTTGAGATATTTGCCCGCAGCGGCAAACACCTGACGCGGATTACCCCGGCCGGTGAGGCAATTCTGGAAGTGGCCGGAGAAATTCTGCGCAAAGTCGAAGGGATTAAACAGGTCGCGCAGGAATTCAGTGATGAAAATAAGGGCAGTCTGTCGATTGCCACAACCCACACGCAGGCGCGCTATGCCTTGCCGGGTATCATTGAAAAATTTATGGGACAGTATCCGGATGTGTCTTTGCACATGCATCAGGGCACGCCCATGCAGATTGTGGAAATGGCCGCCAATGGCACCACGGATTTCGCCATCGCCACGGAGGCTATGGAGTTGTTCGGGGATCTGGTCATGATGCCGTGCTACAAATGGAACCGCAGTATTCTGGTGCCCAAAGATCACCCGCTGGCGCAGACGCCGTCACCCACGCTTGAGCAGGTGGCTGCCTATCCGCTGGTTACTTATGTCTTTGGCTTTACCGGGCGCTCACAGCTCGATGACGCCTTTAAAAGCAAAGGCCTGACCCCCAGGGTGGCTTTCACCGCGGCGGACGCTGACGTGATCAAGACGTACGTGCGGCTGGGAGTAGGTGTTGGCATTGTGGCCAGCATGGCCGTTGATCCGGTACAGGATTCCGATCTGGTGGCGCTGGATGCCAGCCGTCTGTTTGAACCAAGCATTACCAAAATTGGTTTCCGCAAGGGAACCTTCCTGCGCGGTTATATGTACGATTTTATCGAAGCCTTCGCGCCACATCTGAGCAAAGACCTGGTGGAAAAAGCCTCCCTGTGCCATAACAAACAGGAGGTGGCTGCGCTGTTTGAAGGGGTTGATATTCCGGAGCACTGAGGTACTTCTTCAGTGCCCGCAGCGTTGACGATCAGCCACAAAAAAGCCGCACTCGATGCGGCTTTTTTGTGGTCGGTTAGCGGCGTATGGCGCGGTCAGCCTTTACTGATCAGGTTACCTGCGTGCAGGCCGCATTCTTTGTGGCCGGAACCTTCCCACCACCAGCGGCCTTCACGCTCATGCTGGTTCGGCAGAACAGGGCGGGTGCAGGGCTGACAGCCGATGCTGACAAACCCCTGTTGGTGCAGTTTGTTGTAAGGCACATCAAACACCTTGATGTATTCCCATACCTGCGCCGACGTCCAGTTGGCCAGCGGATTGTATTTGGTCAGGCTGCCATTCGCCCCGGCAAAGGTTGTGTCCGCCTGAATTAACGGCACATCGGAGCGGGTCTGGCTCTGATCATGGCGCTGGCCGGTAATCCAGGCATCCAGCGTTGCCAGTTTGGCTTTCAGGGGCGCGATTTTGCGCACACCGCAGCACTCCTGATGACCATCCTCGTAAAAACTGAACAGGCCTTTCTCGTTCACCAATGCCTGCAGGGCCTGTTGTTCCGGTGTGCGGATATCAATCTTAATACCGTAATGCTTGCGCACCGCTTCGATAAACTCATAGGTTTCCGGATGCAGGCGTCCGGTGTCGAGAGTGAAAATATCGACATCCGGTCTGATTTTGACCGCCATATCGATCAATACCACATCCTCGGCACCACTGAAGGAAACCGCAATGGCATCGTGCTGTTCCAGGGCATGGCGAATCAGATCTTTAGGGCGTTTATCCGCATACTCTTCATTAAGTGCGGCGAAATCCTGGCTCTCTGTCATGGTGTCTGTCCGGTTACTCTCTTGGTTGCTCTCTTATCAGCTTGCTGTCGTGCTGAGGGGCTGACCCTGGCGGTCAGCATGGGCGTGTGGCGTATAATCCACCGCTCTTATTACCATCAGGCACACAGACTATCACGCCGTGCTTAGCTCAAATAATAATAAAACGTCATATTAATATATCTTTAGCTGGGTTAAACCCGCATTTAACCTGGGTGTTCTGTTGTCTTCCTGAGGCCATAACTATAGAGTACGCGCCCAGTACTGAACTGACTGTAGATGGAGTATCCATGGAAATTGCGTGTCTTGACCTTGAAGGTGTACTGGTTCCGGAAATCTGGATTGAGTTCGCCAATAAAACCGGTATTGAAGCGCTTAAGGCAACTACCCGGGATATTCCGGATTACGATGTACTGATGAAGCAGCGTCTGCGTCTGCTGGATGAACACAACCTGAAAATTCAGGATATTCAGGAAGTCATTGCCACCCTTAAGCCACTGGAAGGGGCCCGTGAGTTCGTAGACTGGCTGCGTGAGCGTTTTCAGGTCATTATTCTGTCAGACACCTTTTATGAATTTTCTCAGCCTCTGATGCGTCAGCTGGGTTTTCCGACACTCTTTTGCCACCGTCTGATCACGGATGAGGAAGGCCGTGTGGTTGATTATAAACTGCGTCAGGCGGACCCTAAGCGTCAGTCTATCCGGGCTCTGCAGACCATCTACTACCGCACCATTGCGGCAGGCGATTCATACAATGACACCACCATGCTGGCGGAAGCCGATGCCGGTATTCTGTTCCATGCGCCGCAGAATGTGATTGATGAGTTTCCGCAGTTTCCGGCGGTGCATACCTACGAAGATCTGAAGAAAGAATTTATCAGAGCCAGTAACCGCGACCTGACGCTGTAAACGGGTCTGATAACGACTGAAAAAAACGCGGCCACAAGCCGCGTTTTTTTATGCCTGGGGGAAACGTCCGTATCTGCTGTCAGCGGTTGTCGTACAGGTGCACACGAATGGATGGCAGCCAGGGCTCATCCGAGACTTTCTGGTCACCGCGGCGTTGGCGTGTGCGGCCTTCAGGTGGTTGCGTATCCAACCGGTTGAACTCCGGCAGAATATCGCCGGGCAGCATCAGCGGCAGCGCAACATTCATTGCCTGGCGTGGACGCGGCGCGCTTTCCGGATAAACCAGATTGGCGCGCACAACCGGTGCCAGAGTCTGCACCTGTGCCAGTTGCTGGCCGGGTGGCAGGTGATTCAGTTTGCTCAGCTGAATCTGGATATGACTTTTCTCTTCGCCCAGTTCCAGTAATTTATTCTGCGCTTCAGTCACGGAGATTTTGCGGATACTGCGGCCGTTGGTGTACCAGCTGAAACCGACTTTCAACGGGCAATGTTCAAGTACGGGTAAGTGGCGATAGCATTGCTTCAGATGTACCCGGCTTAAACCGGCAAAGTGCAGGGATTCACGCAGATCGCTGTGGCGATTGCCAAGACCGGCAATCAGTTCGTCCAGACCGGGCTTTTCCAGCGCCTGTTGAGCAGAGCGGACGATCTGATGAAAGGCGTCTTTACGCGCATTGGCGCTCTGTGCCAGCGTCCGGAGTTCGTCGTTCA
The DNA here is from genome assembly GCA_002314145.1 of Thalassolituus sp. UBA1087. Taxonomy (GTDB): domain Bacteria; phylum Pseudomonadota; class Gammaproteobacteria; order Pseudomonadales; family Oceanobacteraceae; genus Venatoribacter. Next base: position 224,483 of record DCCG01000042.1, read on the forward strand.
TCATGATTAAGCCATGACGGCTGCGGGTTTCGCGTCCATCCTGGCCGTCGCGGTACCAGACATCGGTGATAAGATCGGTAAGCACCGCCAGCGGGCGGGCGCCACTGGCCTGTTCCTGAGGCGTCAGCGGCAGCCAGTGGGCGGGCTGTTGCTCAGTAATGGCATAACGCAGCGCCTGCAGGGCTGTCATCATGTCATCAAAGGCGGATGTCAGCTCCGTTATCATACGTGTGGTGGTTCACCATCGCGGGCGGCGTTACGGGCCCGGATAAAGTCAGAATGTGGAACATACAGCAGGTCCGCGACTTTGCGGATCATATGTTCTTCATATTTATCCAGCTCTGAATCACTGTAAGCCACGCTCCATAAACCGTGCACCAGACGGATTTTCTCAGCGCCGGAAAAGGTATCGTTAATGACTTTGGTGAACTGGAACAGATCATTGGATTTCTGCACCTGGTCCGCGGCCTGAGCGAGCAGGGCATCGGTTTCTGCAGAGGTTATACGGAAAAGATCCTGCAGCGCCTGACGCAGTGCTGCAACTTCTTCTTTTTCCAGTGTGTGATCAGCATGCATGACTTCCGCCAGCAGCGCTGCACAGGCCAGAGAAATATCGTGTTCGTCTTTCTCTGGCTCGTGCTCTTTAAACAATGACAGTAAACGATCGATCAAGTCAGCTTCTCCAGTCGCCCGCGCAGCAGGCTTTCAAGTTTGCCCTGATCCGCGGCAAAGCGGCGGATGCCATCGGCGAGTTTTTCAGTGGCCATGGCATCTTCGTTCATCGCCCAGCGGAACTCTGCCTCTGACACGCTGAATTTCGGATGGTTCGCCTGTGCGGAGCCGGCCGACAAGCGCTGCGGCAGTGCCGCATCAGAGGCGGACAGTTCGGCCAGCAGGTTGGGGCTGATGGTGAGCTTGTCGCACCCGGCGAGACACTCAATCTCTCCCAGATTACGGAAACTGGCGCCCATCACAACCGTGCTGTAACCATGCGCCTTGTAGTGGTTGTAAATCTCAGTGACAGACTGAACACCCGGGTCATTATCACCGCTGAAATCCGCCTCCGGCTGACTGGCTTTGTACCAGTCGAGAATGCGGCCGACGAAGGGGGAGATCAATGTTACGCCGGCTTCTGCGCAGGCCACGGCCTGGGTGAAGTTGAATAACAGTGTCAGATTGCAGTGAATCCCTTCTTTTTCCAGCTGCTCGGCCGCCTTGATGCCTTCCCAGGTGGATGCAATTTTAATCAGAATACGCTCTTTGCCGATACCGGCCTGTTCATACAGATCAATCAGCCGGTGGGCTTTATCAATGGTAGCCCGGGTATCAAAAGACAGGCGTGCGTCGACTTCGGTGGACACCAGGCCCGGGACCAGCTGCAGAATTTCAGTACCGATGGCAACGGCTGTTTTGTCGACGGCCGCGGCCACCTGATCTTCGGCTGCGGCATTATCTTTTGCCCACTGCACCGCGTTATCAATCAGGGATGAATAAGCCGGCAGCTCGGCGGCTTTCAGAATAAGAGAGGGGTTGGTAGTGGCATCTTCGGGCTGGTGTTGACGGATGGCTTCAATGTCGCCGGTGTCAGCAACCACGACCGTCATGCTTTTCAGTGCGTCCATTTTACTCATAAGAATATCCGGATCTGTCATCTTCTGTGTATGAATCCCTGTCGTACCAGTAAACGTTCAGCGCTTACTTCTGTTTGCCGGGGATTGTGATGTTATCGGTCAGTCTTTAATATAACCCACTGGTTATCCATAGTTTTGCCTGCGCCCGCACGAATTCATGCGTGGAAATTGGCGGTGGCACGCAAAGCAAAAACAAAGACTTGCGAGGCGTTATGAAAGCACTATACACGATTGCATTATGGATGTTCACGACGGTAGCCATGGCGGCCGGAACTGTATGGATTGACGTGCGTACGCCGGAGGAATTTCACAGTGGCCATAAAGACGGGGCAGTGAATATCCCGTTCGACCAGATTAGTCAGCGTATCGGTGAGCTGAAACTGGAAAAAGATGCGGATATTAATGTCTACTGCCGCTCAGGCCGGCGTGCCGGCGTTGCCGAAAGTACACTGGAATCTCTGGGGTACACGGATGTGGATAACATCGGTGGCCTGGACGATGCGCTGAAGTACGGGCAGTAAACTACCCGTCGTCCGGCGCTGTCAGAAAGGCGAGCGCTTCTTCCAGCACCTCAATACCAGCGCCCTTACGGGGCGCTTTTTCACTCAGGTGACGGCGGTAAAGACGGGCGCCATACTGACCATTAAACAGCCCCAGTGTATGGCGGGTAATGTGATGCAGGGTGGTGCGGTTATCCTTCAGCTGCTCTTCAATGTACGGATACAGGCTGCGGACAACATCCGTTTTGCTGCGGGCGCACGGGGCACCTCCGTAGTAGAGTGCATCCACATCCAGCAAAAGCGCAGGGTTATGGTAAGCCTCGCGGCCTAACATCACGCCATCCACATGATTCAGATGTCCGGCGCATTCTGTGTGGGTTTTTATACCGCCGTTGATTATCACTTCCAGTTGCGGGAACTCCTGTCTGATACGGTAAACCGTGTCGTAATGAAGCGGCGGAATCTCGCGGTTTTCTTTAGGCGACAGGCCCTGCAGAATGGCTTTGCGGGCATGAATAATGAAGGTGCGGCAGCCGGTTTCTGCCACCTGGCCAACGAAATCCCGCAGCTGTTCATAGCTGTCCATATCATCAATGCCGATGCGATGCTTGATGGTGACATCAATGGCCGTCGCATCCTGCATGGCTTTAATGCAATCAGCAACCAGCGCCGGGTGGGCCATCAGACAGGCCCCGATCATATTGTTCTGCACCCGGTCGGAAGGGCAGCCGACATTCAGATTTACTTCATCGTATCCCCATTCCTCTGTCAGCCGCGCACACTGTGCCAGCGCTGCCGGGTCACTGCCGCCCAGCTGCAGCGCGAGTGGATGCTCTGCCTCGTGATAACGCAGAAAGCGCTCACGGTCGCCGTGAATCAGAGCACCTGTGGTCACCATTTCAGTGTACAGCAGGGCATTGCTGGTCATCAGGCGCCAGAAATACCGGCAATGGCGATCAGACCATTCCATCATAGGGGCGGTACTGAAGCGCCGTGCTCCGGGCTTAAGTGACTTATGGGAAGGGGGGGCGATGGATTCAGATGACATAAAACAACAAACCGGTGGTGATGAAATCAGCCGTTACTCATAACCTGTCAGACCTCTGGCCGGAGGGTAGGCTGACCAGGCTGAAGGATGGCGCAAGGTACAGCAAAACCCCGGTCTGTGCCAGCCAGAAGGCTTTCTTACCCCTTTAAATTGTGTAACGCGGAAACCGGGCTGAGTTTGCAGCTGGGCTACGCAGATCTTCTGGCAGACCTTCTGTTTGGTGCCTGCCAGGATACGACAAGGAGCCTCCTCTGGCTGGTGATGTACCCCAGCGGTCATGATTATCGGGTAAACAGCAAGCGTTTGCTTCTCTCTTTTGCTTCTCATTGCACTGCTTATCTGGCAGTGTTGTTTTTATTGATTTAAATATCACTTGCTAAAAAACTGACAAAGTACAGGGAGGTTGTATGAAATATCTGTTGATGGTGATGTTGTCGTTACTGAGCGTTCCGCTGCTGGCGGATGATACGAATGTTTTCATCAATAAAACCGTGGGAATCCAGCTCGTTAAACCGGATGCCTGGGTGTTTATGACAGCTGACCAGAATCTGGAAAGCCTGAAGCAGCTGGATATGAAAGATAAAGAATTCCATCAGACTATGGTGAAGTATTCATCTGTCCCGCTGGTTGCCATGGCTCGTCATAAAGAGCCATTTGATGATCTCAATCCCAGCTTTAAGCTGAATGTTAAACCGCTCGGGCAGTTTAAAGGTGCATCGGCGGTTACCATTGCTGAGTATCTGGTTCGCCCAATGAGCAAATATTTTGATGATTTCCGCATTATGCAATCTCCGGTCGGTGTCACCGTCGGCGGGCTTGAGGCGGGTTATGTCAGAATAAATTACAGCCTTGCCATTCCGGATGGACGAAAATTTCCCACCACCTCGGAAATCTGGGTGGTGCCCCGCGGTGATTATTTTTTCATGATTGGTGCCGGTACCCGCCAGGATGAAGCAACCGGCAACAGAGACGATATTGCGGCCATTATTGATTCCATTAAGTTCCTGAAATAACCGACCTGCGGCAAACTGCTGAACTTACCGGCAGAACGCGCTGGTAGTGCATCACGGTTCATTGATTGATCTGACTTATCAGCCTTATGAGGCAGATCGTTCAATGTGCGGGCGCAGCTGATGAGGAATTGCAGGATCAGGCAAACAATCAACAGTATTGGACAGACTGTTGCGGGAACGCCGGCATTATACTGCTGACTGTATTAACGTATGACATAAAGCCTGTGCTTCATTGTCATGCCGGATTTCAGTTTCACAGTACTGCAAGGAGTTCCTATGAAGACAATCGGTTATGCGGCGCATTCATCAGACGCGAATATGGTGCCGTATCATTTTGAACGTCGCGATCTGCGCCCGAATGATGTTGCGATTGAAATTCTCTACAGCGGTGTCTGTCACTCAGATCTGCACACTGTGAACGGAGACTGGGGGCCACAACCTTACCCGTTGGTCCCGGGCCACGAAATTATTGGCCGGGTGATTGAAGTCGGTGCCGATGTGACGGCTTATAAAGCCGGTGACCAGGTTGGTGTTGGCTGTATGGTCGACAGTTGTCAGGAATGTGATCAGTGCCATAACCACGAAGAGCAGTTCTGCCGGAACGGTATGACGCCAACCTATGGCGCGCCTGATCGCGTTACTGGCGAGATTACTCAGGGCGGTTATTCCAAACATATCGTTGTACGTGAGGAATTTGTTTTGCGCGTTCCGGATGGTATGGACCTGTCCCGGGCAGCGCCGATTCTGTGTGCCGGTATCACGACTTACTCACCGCTGCGTACGTTCGGTGTTAAAGAAGGCAGCCGGGTTGGTGTGATCGGTCTGGGAGGACTTGGTCATATGGCGGTTCAGCTGGCGGTTGCGATGGGCGCAGAAGTCACGGTTCTGAGCCGTTCGAAAAAGAAAGAAGCCGACGCCAAAGAACTGGGTGCGAAAGGTATTCTTGCATCAACGGATGAAGAGGCAATGAAAGCGGCTGCGTCCTCGTTTGATGTCATTATCGATACGGTACCGGTGAAACATAACGTCGACGTTTATTCACCACTGCTGGATATTGATGGCACGCTGGCCATTGTCGGTCAGGTGGGCAAAATGGAAGAGTTCATGTCGGCGGCACTGATTATGGGGCGTCGCCGGGTGGCTGGTTCGCTGATCGGTGGCATCAAAGAAACTCAGGAAGTTCTGGATTTCTGCGCTGAGCACGATATTTATCCGATCTGTGAAATGATTACGCCAGAGCAGCTGAATGATGCCTATGCGGTCATGGAAAAAGGCGATATTGCTCACCGCTATGTCATGGATATGTCTGGCGTGTCTGTTTAAAACGTCAAGTATTGTCATGATTATTCTTTCATCTCTGTCGGATGGAAGAATAATCTGGCACGGAGCTAAATACTGAAACAGCCCTGCGATGCAGGGCTTTTTTATGTCTGCGTTAACAAAGCCAAAGGGGGTTTTGACTGAGCTTCTGCGGCTCTGCTTTTTAATTGTTATTAGCGTGAAAGTTCCCGTTACTTTTCAGCGATTTTGTGGCCCGGAAAACAGAGTTAAGCATAGCAGGCTGATAGACTCGGCCCATTATTGATTAAGGAAGGAAGCTACCCTGATGAAAATTCTTCCGTTTGACGGAATCAAAATCGTCAGTCTGTTGTTGGGTTGCATTATTTTTGCCCATCCGGCTCTGGCGGATAAAGAAAAGCATCAGTACAAAAGCCATGACGGTTTGCCGCCGGGGCTGCATAAAAAAGTGCACAACGGAGGCTCTCTGCCTCCGGGCTGGCAAAAGCGGGTTCATGTGGGGCAGCGCCTTGACCGGGATATTTATGATCATCATGAGGTTGTGGTGCCGGTCGATGAAAATGGCCTTATTACTGTCAGAATCGGTGGCAAACTGATTCGTCTGATCGATGCCACCCGGGAGGTTGTGGACGTACTTTAATGGCCAGGATCCGTGCCCAGCAGCTCTTCGCAGGCTTTCTGATAACGGCTGCGGGCAACCAGCAGGTGCCAGCGTTTACCGCCTACCTGTCGCCAGAGAATGGCTGCACGGATACCGGCCAGCAACAGAGCACGGACTTTATTTGCCGTATGGCTGTTTTGCAGATATGTCGGATTACCGGTCACATGGATGCGGAAACTGAGGTTGCTGAGCGTGCTTTTGTAAAGATCCGCCAGCGAGGCTATTGTGTTTTCATGGCTGATGGAAAAGTGGCCGGCCTGGCGTGAGGCAGACTGAATGCCATTGCCCAGTGTCTCCAGCATATCGCTGCGTTTTGATAATTTTCGTTCCAGTAATATCAGACTGAGCGTGTAGCGGGTAACATCCGGGCTGATGTCGCGGGTGTTGCGTCCGAAAATACTGTGCAGGTGGTTCAGGCCCACGCTTAAATTGATCCGCGCGTTGCCATAGATGTCACCAAAATTGTCCGGTGACTGCACAAACAAAGCTTTCAGTAATGGCTCGCTGGCATCACCGGAAATATCCCCGGTACGTGCCAGTTGCTCGACCAGTGAAGCGGCCTGTACCACGGCTGCCAATGCAATAACCTGCTGTTGATTCGGATTAATCATGATTTCCGGTCTGTTCGATTACGCCACCGCCGTGGCAGCGTTCACCTGAATAAAATACCACGGACTGCCCCGGGGTGATGGCGCGCTGGGGTTGATCAAAACTGACGTAATAAACATCGCCGCGTTTTTCAATAACGCAGTCCTGATCATCCTGGCGGTAACGGACTTTGGCTTTGCAGCGCAGCGGCAGTTCCGGTTCTTCATTGATCCAGAATACCTGTTCGGTGGTCAGCCAGTCTTTAAACAGCAGCGGATGGTTTTTACCCTGCACAGCAATCAGCACATTGCGGCTGAGATCTTTACCGGCGACAAACCAGGGTTCATCCGGATATCCGGCCAGTCCGCCAATGCCCAGTCCTTGGCGCTGCCCCAGAGTGTGATACATCAGCCCCTGATGCTCACCGATATCGTCGCCCTGATCGGTTTCAATGCGGCCGGGCTGGGCGGGCAGATATTGTTTGAGAAAATCTTTAAAACGGCGTTCGCCAATAAAGCAGATACCGGTGGAGTCTTTTTTCGTGGCAGTCACCAGCCCCTGTTCTTCGGCGATGCGGCGGACTTCCGGTTTTTCCAGTTCGCCCACAGGGAACAGCGTCTGAGCAATTTCCGCTTCGCCGACGGCGTGCAGGAAGTAGCTCTGATCCTTATTCGGGTCCAGACCTTTCAGCAGGTAAGTATGGCCGTCTTCGTCACTGCGGCGTACATAATGGCCGGTAGCAATCAGGTCGGCACCCAGCACTTTGGCGTATTCAAGGAAAGCTTTGAATTTAATTTCACGGTTGCACAGAATATCCGGGTTGGGCGTACGTCCGGCCTGATACTCAGCCAGAAAATACTCGAAGACGTTATCCCAGTACTCAGCGGCAAAATTGGCCGTGTGCAGGTGAATGCCGAGCTTGTCGCAAACCTGTTGCGCGTCGGCGAGATCTTCTTTGGCGGTGCAATATTCCGTACCGTCGTCTTCGTCCCAGTTTTTCATAAACAGGCCTTCCACCTGATACCCCTGTTGCATTAACAGGTAGGCGGATACAGACGAGTCGACGCCGCCGGACATGCCGACGATGACTTTGGTTTCTGCCGGGGTTTTCATATCAGGGATGCTCGGTAATCACAGACAAAGGGTAACGTTTGCCCTGGAGATAATCTTCTGCACAGGTCAGCACCATGGCGCTGCGCAGTGCATTGCTTGCACGGAGTTCATCGATGGTCATCCAGACCGGACCAATAATGCCGTCATCCAGCGTGGCGTCGGGGTCAAAGCGCAGCGCCCGGCCAAACAGGCAATAACGGTGATAAGTGACGCCATTGGCAGGTGAGGTGTAAATATACAGACCGACCAGGCCTTCCGGCTCTACATGCCAGCCGGTTTCTTCCAGCGTCTCACGCACTGCGGCTTCGACAACGGTTTCACCCGCTTCCATATGTCCGGCCGGTTGGTTAATAACCTGCTCGCCGAGCGCAATCTCTTCGACCATCAGGAATTTACCTTCCTGTTCAACGATGGTGGCGACCGTTGCATGGGGTGTCCAGCGCTCGTTCATAACAAATCCCGTAAAATTAAGCGGCCGATTCTACCTGAAACGCCGGGGGAGGCTCAAACCATGCGCTTACTTTCGTCGTTTGCCAGGTTTGCCGGCAACCGGGCGTTTGCCCGCTGAGGGCCTGCTGCCCGGATGTCTGTCTTTCTTCGGCTGTGGCAGGTTGACGGTCTGGCGCTGATATTCACCGGGCTGCAGATTATCCAGTTGCCACGGGCCGATGGCTGCCCGGATGAGTCGCAGAGTCGGAAAGCCTATGTGTGCGGTCATCCGCCGGACCTGACGGTTACGGCCCTCGCTGATGCGGATCTCCAGCCAGGTAGTGACGTCATTGTCCCGCTGACGGATCGGTGGGTTGCGTGGCCAGATATCCGGAGCCGGAATAATACGGACTTTTGCCGGGCGGGTGGGGCCATCGTTCAGTGTGACCCCTTGTCGCAGCGCATTCAGGTCCGCTTCCGATGGTGCGCCTTCGGTCTGCACCCAGTAGGTCTTTTCCATTTTGTGTCTGGGGTCAGCAATCTGTGCCTGCAGGCGGCCGTCATCGGTGAGCAACAGAAGCCCTTCAGAATCATAGTCCAGGCGGCCTGCGGGATAGACGTCGGGCAGGTCAATAAATGCCTTTAACGTGCATCGTCCGGCAGAATCGCTAAACTGGGACAGGACGTTGAAAGGCTTGTTCAGAAGGATGAGAGTGGCCATCAGAATGTTCACAAGGTTCTGTAAGAAAACTACTTATTCTTTGGTCTAGCTTGCATTTTTTGTAGAAAAACTACAAATTAGCGCCCGGGCCTGACTGGCCGCCGGACACCATCCGGCCCGTATTTATCTCATATGACGGCAATCTTCCCCTGGCTAAGCGCCAGACGGAATCCGAACAGCGAGTGCGCAGCTAATCAGTTTATCCGGCCAAAAGCCAGTACTGCTGCGCCTCAGGCGATACAGCAACCAGTACCTCACAGGAGTAAACATGTCGACTGATACCCCTAAGATTATTTATACGGAGACTGATGAAGCCCCGGCTCTGGCCACATACTCTCTGCTTCCGATCGTCAGAGCGTTTACTCAACCGGCTGGTATTGCCGTTGAAACCCGCGATATTTCTCTCGCCGCCCGTATCCTGGCTACCTTCCCGGACTATCTGAACGAAGATCAGCGTCAGTCCGACGATCTGGCCGAGCTGGGCCAGCTGGCTAACCGTCCGGAAGCCAATATTATCAAGCTGCCAAACATCAGTGCTTCCATTCCACAGCTTGCCGAAGCCATCAAAGAGTTGCAGGAAAAAGGTTTCGCAGTTCCGGATTATCCATACGAACCGAAAGACGATAAAGAAAAAGAAATCCGTACCCGTTACGACAAAATCAAAGGCAGTGCGGTTAACCCTGTGCTGCGTGAAGGTAACTCTGACCGCCGGGCGCCGTCTTCGGTGAAAGAATTCGCCCGCAAAAACCCGCACAGCATGGGTGAGTGGAGCAAAGATTCCAAAACCCACGTGGCTCATATGGAAGCCGGTGACTTCTACGGCAGTGAAAAGTCTCTGACCGTTAATGAAGATTCCGATGTGCGTATCGAATTTGTCGCCGATGACGGAACGGTTTCTGTGCTGAAAGAAAAAACAGCTCTGCGTGCCGGTGAAGTCATCGACGCCTCCGTGATGAGCTGCTCCGCGCTGGAAGCTTTCTATGCCAAAGAAATTGCTGCCGCGAAAGAAGAGGGCGTACTGCTGTCCCTGCATCTGAAAGCCACCATGATGAAGGTGTCAGATCCTGTTATTTTTGGTCATGCAGTGAAGGTGTTCTTCAAAGATCTGTTCACCAAGTATGCTGAGACTTTCGAAAAACTGGGTGTCAACGTTAACAATGGTTTTGGCGATGTTCTGGCTAAAATCAAAACTCTGCCTGACGCCGAGCGTGAAGCCATTGAGGCGGATATCAAAGCGGCTTATGACAATGGTCCTGAGCTGGCAATGGTGGATTCCGATAAAGGCATCACCAACCTGAATGTGCCGAACGATGTGATTGTCGATGCCTCCATGCCGGCCATGATCCGTTCTTCCGGTCAGATGTGGGGCCCGGACGGCGCTCAGCACGATACCAAAGCCATGATTCCGGACCGCTGCTACGCCGGCGTGTATCAGGAGACCATCGACTTCTGCCGTGAAAACGGTGCGTTCGATCCGACCACAATGGGCACCGTGCCGAATGTGGGCCTGATGGCGCAGAAAGCTGAAGAATACGGCTCGCATGACAAAACCTTTGAAATCAAGGGTAAAGGTAAAGTCCGCGTACTGGATGCTAATGGTCAGCCGCTGCTGGAGCATGACGTGGATAAAGGCGACATCTGGCGTATGTGTCAGGCCAAAGACGCCCCGATCCAGGATTGGGTGAAACTGGCCGTAACCCGTGCCCGTCTGACCGCGACGCCGGCGATCTTCTGGCTGGATAAGAACCGTGCGCACGATGCACAGCTGATCGCCAAAGTGGAAAAATACCTTAAAGATCACGACACCGATGGTCTGGATATCAGCATTCTGCCGCCGGTTGAAGCAACCCGTGTGACGCTGAAACGTCTGAAAGAAGGTAAAGATACCATTTCTGTGACCGGTAACGTTCTGCGTGACTACCTGACTGACCTGTTCCCGATTCTGGAGTTGGGTACCAGTGCCAAGATGCTGTCCATCGTTCCTCTGATGGCCGGTGGCGGCCTGTTTGAAACCGGTGCCGGCGGCTCTGCGCCTAAGCATGTGCAGCAGCTGATCGAAGAGAATCACCTGCGCTGGGATTCCCTGGGTGAGTTTATGGCGCTGTCAGCTTCGCTGGAGCACCTGGCTCAGGCGACCAATAATGACCGCGCCCAGATTCTGGCCGATACGCTGGATTCTGCCGTCGGGAAAATTCTCGACCACAATAAGTCACCTTCCCGTAAGAAAGGGGAGATTGATAACCGCGGCAGTCATTTCTATCTGGGCCTTTACTGGGCGCAGGCACTGGCAGAGCAGAACAAAGATACTGATCTGAAAGTCTGTTTCGCCAAGCTGTACAATAAGCTGTCGGAAAACCGCTCTAAAATCGTTGAAGAGCTGGGTGCCGTGCAGGGCAAATCCGTTGATATCGGTGGTTACTACCGCCCGAATGGTGAGCTGGTCACTAAGGTGATGCGTCCGAGTGCGACACTGAACGACGCCATTGATAACCACTCCTGCTGAGTTATCTTCCGCTATAAAACAGAAAAGCCGCACAATGTGCGGCTTTTTTTGTTTCCGGATTGGTGGCCGGACAAAAACAGACTGATCAGCGAACATCAGCAAAGTTTTTCTGATGACTGATTCTTTAGTACCAGAATCTGCTCAGGCGGTTTCAGTTTTGCTGTCCGTCTGGCGTGCTGCCACTGGCTCACCTTTACTTGCAGGGGATGCTTCCTTTGCTTCTGAAGGCTCACCTGTCTCCTGGTCAATAGTGCGGATATTGATGGCGTGCGTGCCTTTTTCGCTGGGTTTGGTATCAAACACCACGGTTTGCCCGGCTTTGAGGGTGCGGTAACCGTCCATCTCAATCATTGAATAATGCGCAAACAGGTCTTCATTACTGTCGTCGGCAAGGATGAAACCGTAACCTTTTGCATTATTAAACCACTTTACTTTCCCTGTCTTCATGACTGCCTCCACTGCTGACCGGTTTTATAATAGAAATGGGTTCAGAACTGGTTAACATTCACACTACGCCGGGCTTCAGGGCTGGTCAAGTCCTGCTTAAATTCAGCATCATTGGCAGGCTGATGTCGGGCAGTAACGCTAGTGGTAGAGTGCTATGGAGGGTATCATTCAGGGCAAATATGTCGAACTTGTCAGCTTATGCATCAGATCCATAAATCTAAACTAAACTTACAATCAGATGAGCAGAATCCCGGGGATGACAGTGGTGTTGCGCTGGAAACAGCCAAGCCGAAACTGAAAAAACCCGATATGTATTACGTCATTATGATGAATGACGACTATACCCCCATGGAATTTGTGGTTGATGTTTTACAAAGATTCTTTAATAAAACACCTGAAGAGGCCACTCAGATCATGTTGACCGTACACACCAAGGGCAGCGCGGTGTGCGCGATTTACACAAAGGATGTTGCTGAAACTAAAGCTGCTATGGTGAATCAATATGCCAGAGACTCGCAACATCCGTTGATGTGTGAAATCTCGCCCGCAGAAGACTGAGGCTTAGGAGGCGCTATGCTGAACCGCGAACTGGAGCAGACCCTGAATGAAGCATTCAAGGATGCCCGCACCAAACGTCATGAGTTCATGACGGTTGAACATCTGTTGCTCGCGTTGCTGGACAACGACGCGGCGGCGTCAGTGCTGGAAGCCTGTGGCGCAGAAATTATCAAGTTACGTAAAGACCTGCAGGAGTTTGTCGATTCCACGACACCACTGATTCCGGAAAGCGACGGTGAGCGCGAAACCCAGCCAACACTGGGCTTTCAGCGGGTGCTGCAGCGGGCTGTGTTCCATGTGCAGTCGTCCGGCAAATCGGAAGTGACCGGGGCTAATGTTCTGGTGGCTATTTTCTCCGAGCAGGAAAGCCAGGCGGTCTATTTCCTGAAACAGCAGAATATCGCCCGGATTGATGTGGTGAATTACATCTCTCATGGTATTTCCAAGGTGTCCGGTGAAGAAGAATCATCCGAACAGCTGGGTGAAGACATGGGTGAGGAAGCCGAAAGCGGTAATAAAAGCGCGCTCGAAGGCTATGCGACCAATCTGAATAAGATGGCCAGAGAGGGTAAAATTGACCCCTTGATCGGCCGTGAATACGAAGTTAACCGTCTGGTGCAGACGCTTGCCCGTCGCCGTAAGAATAACCCGCTGCTGGTAGGGGATTCCGGGGTTGGCAAAACAGCCATCGTTGAGGGGCTGGCGAAGCGTATCGTTGATCAGGAAGTACCGGACGTCATCCAGGATGCTGTGGTTTACAGTCTGGATATGGGCGCCTTACTGGCGGGCACCAAATACCGCGGTGATTTTGAAAAACGCTTTAAGGCTCTGCTGGCAGAACTTAAACGCCAGCCGCATGGCATTCTGTTTATCGATGAAATTCACACCATTATTGGTGCCGGTGCAGCATCCGGTGGCGTGATGGATGCCAGCAACCTGCTCAAGCCACTGCTGAGTTCCGGTGAAGTACGTTGCATTGGTTCAACCACCTTTACCGAGTTCCGCGGCATTTTTGAGAAAGACAGTGCGCTGACCCGTCGCTTCCAGAAAATCGATGTGGCTCAGCCATCCGTGGAAGATACCTATAAAATTCTCAAGGGTCTTAAAACGCGCTTTGAGGAGCACCATAACATCCGTTACACCGATAAAGCCCTGCGCGCGGCGGCAGAGCTGTCGGACCGTTACATCACCGACCGCAATATGCCGGATAAAGCCATTGATGTGATCGACGAAGTCGGTGCGCTGCAGCATCTGATGCCGCCAAGTAAGCGTAAGAAAGTCATCAACGTGGCTGAAGTGGAGCATGTGGTTGCCGGCATTGCCCGCATTCCGCCAAAAACCGTTTCCGCATCGGACAAAGAACTGCTGTTCAAGCTGGAAGACAAACTGCGCATGGTGGTATTTGGTCAGGATGAGGCGATTGATTCGCTGTCGACCGCGATCAAGATGTCCCGTGCCGGGCTGACGTCGCCGCAGAAACCGATTGGTTCTTTCCTGTTTGCCGGTCCGACCGGGGTTGGTAAAACTGAAGTATCAAAACAACTGGCGTCCGTCATGGGAATGGAACTGGTGCGTTTTGATATGTCGGAGTACATGGAGCGCCATACGGTTTCCCGTCTGATTGGTGCGCCTCCGGGTTATGTCGGTTACGATCAGGGTGGCCTGTTAACGGAAGCCATCAATAAAAATCCGCATTGCGTACTGCTGCTGGATGAAATTGAAAAAGCGCACCCGGAAGTGTTCAACATTCTGCTGCAGGTCATGGACCATGGCACACTGACGGATAATAACGGGCGCAAAACGGATTTCCGTAATGTCATTCTGATCATGACAACCAACGCAGGCGCCGAGCAGATGAGCCGTTCCAGTATCGGCTTCACGCTGCAGGATCACAGTACCGATGGTGCTGAGGCGCTGAAGAAAACCTTCACCCCAGAGTTCCGTAACCGTATCGACAGCATCATTCAGTTTGAAGCGCTGAAACGCGATACCATTCTGCATGTGGTTGATAAGTTCCTCACCGAACTGCAGGCACAGCTGGACGACAAAGGTGTGGTACTCAATGTCGACGATGAAGCCCGTGCCTGGCTTGCCGAGCATGGCTATGACGCGCGCATGGGGGCACGGCCGATGGCTCGCCTGGTGCAGGAGAAAATCAAAAAACCACTGGCAGAGAAAATTCTGTTTGGTGAGCTTTCCCGCGGTGGGGAAGTGGATATTTCTGCTGAGGATGGAGAGTTGTCAATGTCTGTAGGGGAAGAAGTGCCGGCCTGAAGGCGGCACTTCCTGCCAGATGACATTAACGGGCGCGGTAAGTAATCCGGCCTTTGCTCAGATCGTAAGGCGTCAGTTCAACTTTCACTTTATCGCCGGTCAGGATGCGGATGTAGTTTTTACGCATCTTGCCTGAAATATGAGCGGTCACAACGTGGCCGTTTTCCAGTTTTACACGGAACATTGTGTTCGGAAGGGTATCAACTACTTCGCCTTCCATTTCAATAACATCATCTTTTGCCATTCGTCACCTGTATATAGCTTGTACAACGCGGGCGCATTCTGCCTGAAATTCACAAAAGAAGCAAAGTAAATGCCTGTTTCATCGGTGGGAATATGAAGCACGGCGGCAATCAGGGCGACAAAAGTGTCCATTTGCCATCAATCAGCGCGTCCAGCGGTACGAACTTCCGCTTATAGGCCATTTTTTTACTTTCATGCACCAGATAGCCCAGATAGTTGTAGGGCAGGGCAAGGCCATGGGCGAGATAATTAGCCTGTAAAATAAGCCAGGTTCCCAGAGAGCGATCCTGCTCATCGGGATCATAAAAGCTGTATACCGAAGACAGGCCATCTTCCAGCTGATCAAAAACCATGCAGGCGACCAGGCGACCATTCTTCCTGGCTTTAAGAAAAGCGGTGGTGCCGAAATCGCTGGCGAGGAAGTCGTCATACTGCTGTTCACTGGGTGGATACATATCACCATCCTGATGGCGTTCGCTGATGTAGCGTTCGTACAGGCGGTAAGTTTCTTCTGAGCTGTCAGGGCGGGTTACCTCGAGCGTCAGATCCCGGTTGCGGCGAAGGGTGCGTTTCTGGCTTCTGGAAGGCAGAAATTCGTTCACCCGGATGCGCACCGGCAGACAGGCATGACAGTCCGGGCAGGCCGGCCGGTACATCAGGCGGCCGCTGCGGCGAAAACCGTTGAGGCTGAGCAGGGTCAGCGTATGGCCATCCAGTTCGGCTCTGGGATCAACGTACAGGCTGCGTGATTGCTGACCTTCGAGGTAACTGCAGCTGTGGGTTTCCGGCGGCTGAAACAACAGAATCTTATTCATGCCAGATCTCCGGCAATCTGTACCGGCGGCGCCGTGACCGCGGCTTTGACGCGACGACTGAAATCCTCCCGTGTTGCTTCTTCGATGCCGAACTGCGCCAGGTGGCTGGTCTTCATCTGGCAATCAATCAGCTGCAGGCCGGCACGGAACAGTGCGGGTGCCGCGATAGCGAATGCAATTTTTGAGGCGTTATCCACCTGAGAAAACATAGATTCTCCAAACAGGGCCTGGCCGGTCAGCAGACCGTAAAAACCGCCGCTGAGTCTGCCTTCATGCCAGTATTCCACACTCAGAGCGCGACCGGCTTTATGCAGACGTGTATAGCTGTCGATCATATCATCACTGATCCAGGTGCCCGCTTCATGCTGTCGCGGCGCAGCGCAGGCGGTCATGACGTCGGTGAAAGCCAGGTTGGTGGTCACCCGGTAATTCTGCCGTCTTATCGCTTTGCGAACTGAGCGCGGAATGCGGAAGGAATCCGGCGTTATAATGGCGCGTGGAGCAGGGGACCACCACAGGCGCACTTCATCAGGATCATTCCAGGGGAATATACCGCGCCTGTATGCCTGGTCCAGCCACACAGGGGTAACCCGGCCGCCGGCAGCCAGCAGGCCATTGGGGTCGTCCAGTGCTTTATGCGGCGGTGGAAATTGCGGGAACGATGCTTCATCCAGCCAGTCAATCATGATAAACCCGTGGTAGACTTCGCCTTTTCATCAGGGAATTGGAAACACATTTTGCCAAAGCATACGACTGATCGTGATCTTCAGCCAGACCATGAACTGAACCCGGACGATATTCCGGTGCTATGGAGCCGTCGTCACGATGCCGTTTTTGTTGTTCTGACGCTGGCCAGCATCCTGTTGCTGCTGGCGCTGGCGACCTACAGTGGCCGGGATATGGCCTGGTCGGCGGCGGGCTCCGGGTCGCCGGGCAATGCGGTGGGCAAAGTCGGCGCTCTGGTGGCCGACATTCTGTTCCATGCCTTCGGTTACCTGGCTTATGCCATTCCCCTGCTGGTGATGGCGAAGCTGGGACAGCTGTTCCGTAAAACCCGTGCCGCCAGCGGCCGGGTCTGGCTGTTACGTGGCGTTGGCATTCTGTTATCACTGGCCGCCCTGTGTTCGCTGGCCGAAATGAGTATCTGGCATGGCGAACAACTGCCGGTCGGGGCCGGGGGGATTCTGGGAAAATCCCTGATATCCGTCTTTCTGCCGCTGTTTTCGTTTACCGGTTCCGCGATTCTTCTCGCCGGCATGCTGGCGCTTGGATTAATGCTGTTTCTGGAGTTTTCCTGGCTGCGCTTTTTCGACTGGCTGGGAGCTGCCGTTATCAGACTGGCCGGGCGCCTGAAGGAGCGCCGTTCCGGGGGCGCTGAAAGTGCAGATGAAAACGGCGCCGGGGCCAGCGCAGAGTCAGCATTGCTGGCTAAAAAAGCGGAACAGATAACGGCGGCGGCCGTGTCGCCGCTGCCGCAGGACGAACCGGACACCACCGATCAGCCGGAAGCAACGACAGGGCGCCGGAAGTTCTGGGGGCGTAAGCGTAAAACCGCGGAAGAATCATCCGGTAAAGAGACAGCGCCGCGCAAAGAGGCGATCGAGCCCGTGTTTGCCGCTGACCGCAGTGAGTCTTCTGATACGCCGGACGACGATTTTATCGATGTCCCCTGGCTCAATGATGATACTGAAGAGACTCCTTCCCGCCAGCCTGAGGCATCAGCAAGTAAAGGTTCATCCCGTGCGGCGGCCAGAAAAGCCACAGTCGCTGCATCAGCTGAACAAGAGGCAGAAAAAGAAATACCGATCCAGCCGCTGGAAAAAAGAGACAGTCAGCCCAGTGAGCGGGCCAAGCGGGAGTTGCAGGGCAAATTATTTGCCTCCGACGATCCGCTGCCGTCTATTGCTCTGCTGGACCCGCCGCGCACAGATCAGCCCCATGGTTTTTCCGCTGAGCGGCTGCAGGAATTATCCAAGCTGCTGGTGCAGAAACTGGCTGACTTCGGTGTGAAAGTAGAGGTAACCGCCGTCGCCCCCGGGCCGGTGATTACCCGCTTTGAAATTCAGCCGGCTCCCGGGGTGAAAGCCAGTAAAATATCCAACCTGGCCCGTGACCTGGCCCGTTCCATGGCGATGGTGGCGGTGCGGGTAGTGGAAGTGATCCCGGGTAAATCCGTGATGGGGATCGAAGTTCCTAACGAAGACCGGGCGGTGGTTTCGCTGAATGAAGTGCTTTCATCGGATAAGTACGATAAATCCAGATCACCGCTGACGCTGGCGCTGGGCCACGATATCGGCGGTAATCCGGTGATTACTGACCTGGCAAAAATGCCGCATCTGCTGGTCGCGGGTACAACCGGCTCAGGTAAATCCGTCGGGGTTAATGCCATGCTGCTGAGCCTGTTGTTTAAATCCACCCCGGAAGAACTGCGCCTGATTCTGGTTGACCCGAAAATGCTGGAATTATCCGTATATGAAGGCATTCCTCATCTGCTGACGCCGGTGATCACGGATATGAAAGAGGCAGCCAACGGACTGCGCTGGTCGGTGGCGGAAATGGAACGCCGTTATATGCTGATGGCGGCGCTCGGGGTGCGGAATGTTGCCGGGTATAACAAAAAGGTAAAAGATGCCATTGCTGCAGGCACGCCGATTCCGGACCCACTGTGGCAGATTGATCAGTCTTTTGATACCACGCCACCATTACTTGAACCACTGCCTTATATCGTGATCGTGATCGACGAGTTCGCCGACATGATGATGATGGTGGGCAAAAAAGTGGAAGAACTGATTGCCCGGATCGCCCAGAAAGCCCGGGCGGCGGGTATTCATATGATTCTGGCGACACAACGTCCGTCGGTGGATGTTATTACCGGCCTGATCAAAGCTAACGTGCCAACGCGGATCGCCTTTCAGGTGTCGTCGAAAATCGACTCCCGTACCATTCTGGATCAGGGCGGCGCGGAACAGCTGCTGGGCCATGGTGATATGCTGTTTATGCCTCCGGGCAACGCGCTGCCGGAGCGTGTGCACGGTGCATTCGTTGACGATGATGAAGTACATCGCCTGGTGGCGGAATGGAAAAAACGCGGCGAGCCGGATTACATCGAAGAAATTACCAGTCACAGCGAAGAAGGTGGCGGCCTGACACTGGAAGGCGGCGATGAAAAAGACGATCTGTATGATCAGGCCGTGGCTTTTGTTACTGAGAGCGGAAAATGCTCAATTTCCTCCGTGCAGCGTAAACTGCGGATTGGCTATAATCGCGCTGCAAGACTGGTGGAAACCATGGAAGCCTCCGGGGTTGTTTCTCCTCCGGCCCATAACGGTTCCCGTGAGGTATTGGCTGGCCGTGCGCCGCAATGACCCGGTCCCGAATATTATAAGCCGGTGAGCAGGCTTGTCAGCCTGCGTCATCGTCAGGAATACACAAGCACTCGTTTAAGGAATGTATTATGAAGCATCTGACTTCAGCGGTACTGATGCTGATTTCACTCACTCTGTCGGTTACCTCTCTTGCCAGTGCGTCGGCGTCTGAAGAGGCCGCACTGACCGATTTTCTCGCCAGAATAAAAAACCTGAAAACACTGGATGCCCGCTTTACGCAGTCAACCCGTGATAATCACGGCCAGGTTCTGCAATCCATGAGCGGCCAGCTGACCGTCGCCAAACCTGGCAAACTGCGCTGGCATACCGATGCGCCGTTTGAACAACTGGTGGTATCGGATGGAGAACTGGTTTGGGTTTACGATATGGATCTGGAGCAGGTAACCATCCGCGATATGGATCAGCGGGTGCAGGAAACGCCGGCGCTGTTGTTGACCGGGGATGCTGGCAACGTCGAAAAAAGTTTTGTGGTGGCAGAAGAATCCGCCGCTGGTGAGACAATTTTTCAGCTGGTACCGAAAGATTCCAGCCAGTTATTTGAGTCACTGGAGTTCCATTATCGTGGCGATCAGATTGTACGCATGATGATCTTTGACGCGGCCGGGCAGATTACTGAAATCAATTTTTCAGAGGTCACCGTTAATCAGGCGGTCGACAGTCAGGCGTTTGTGTTTAATGTGCCGGAAGGTGTCGACGTAATCGACGGGCGTCATGGCCGCTGATTTATTCGCCCAGGAAAACGCCTACGAACCGCTGGCGTCGAAAATGCGGCCGACATCGCTGGACGAATACGTCGGCCAGGAGCATGTGGTCGGGCAGGGTACACCGCTGCGTCGTGCGCTGGATAACGGCCAGCTGCATTCGCTGATTTTCTGGGGGCCACCGGGCGTGGGTAAAACCACCCTGGCGCGCCTGGTTGCACATTATGTGGATGCCGAATTTCTTGCCTTGTCAGCCGTAATGTCCGGGGTCAAAGATATCCGCGAAGCAGTTCAGCGCGCGCAGCAGTTTCATATGCGCGGGCGTAAAACGGTGCTCTTTATTGATGAGGTTCACCGCTTTAATAAATCCCAGCAGGATGCTTTTTTGCCGTACGTGGAAGACGGTACCTTTATTTTTATCGGTGCCACCACAGAAAACCCCTCCTTTGAACTCAATAACGCGCTGCTTTCCCGTGCGCAGGTCTATGTACTGCGCGCACTCAGTCAGAAACAGCTGGTTTATCTGTTGCGTCAGGCACTGAATAAAACCGCTACTCAGGCTACGGAAGAAGCACTGCAGCTGATTGCTTCAGCGGCGGATGGGGATGGCCGGCGTTCATTGAATATGCTGGAAATGGCCCAGCAGATGAGTCAGGACACTGTGCTTGACGTCACCGGTGTACGGGAAATTCTCGGCGATAAAGCACGCCGCTTCGATAAGGGCGGCGAAGCCTTTTATGACCAGATATCGGCTTTGCATAAATCCGTACGCGGATCGGACCCGGATGCGGCCCTCTACTGGATGGTACGTATGCTCGACGGCGGCTGTGATCCTCTGTACATCGCCCGGCGGGCCGTAGCCATCGCCAGCGAAGACGTCGGCAATGCGGATCCCCGGGGGTTGACCATAGCACTTAACGCCTGGGATGCACTGGAGCGACTGGGCTCGCCGGAAGGCGATCTTAATCTGGCGCATGCATTGGTGTATCTGGCCTGTGCCCCGAAAAGCAACGCTGTCTACCGCGGGCTTGCCCGGGCGCGGGAGCTGGTCACCGGTAATCCAAGTCTGGAAGTGCCTCTGCACCTCAGAAATGCGCCGACAAAGTTGATGAAAGAGCTCAACTATGGCGCTGAGTATCGTTATGCTCACGATGAGCCGGAAGCCTTTGCTGCCGGGGAAAATTATCTGCCCGAAGTGCTGCGCCATGAACGCCTGTACCAGCCGTCAAACCGGGGGCTGGAAGGGAAAATCGGGCAAAAGCTTGAGTATCTGCGTCAGCTGAATCAACAATCGCCGCGGCAGCGTTACCCGGAGGAGGGTGAATGAGTTTTTTCTGGATTGGCCTGGGCGGGGCGTTGGGGGCTATAAGCCGCTATGTGGTGGCTACCGGCATCTTCAAATGGATGGACAAACCCTTTCCTTATGGCACCTTAAGTGTGAACCTGATAGGCTCCTTTGCCATGGGAGTGGCCTATATCTGGCTGGTTGAGCACCAGTGGGGCGGGGACTATCACAAGCAGTTGCTGATGGTTGGCTTCCTGGGTGCTTTCACGACCTTTTCTACCTTCTCGCTGGAAAGTGTTGCTATGTTGCAGCAGGAACGCTGGCTGGCTTTTGCCGGTTATGCGGGCTTCAGTCTGACAGGGTGTCTGCTGGCAACCGTGGCCGGGATGTGGCTTTCTAAATCTCTTGTTTAAATTGTTATTGGTATAAAAAGTAATGCTGGACGTTAAGTTTATTCGCGAAAACCTGGAGCAGGTCACCTCGGCTCTGGGCAAAAAGGGGTTTGTTTTCAACGCTGAAGAGTTCAGTCAACTGGATGAGCAGCGCAAATCGGCACTGACCCGGGCTCAGTCGTTACAGGCAGAAAAGAAGAAAGCGTCCAAGCAGATCGGCCAGCTGATTGGTCAGGGCATGTCGCCGGAAGATGCCAAAGCTCAGGTGATGGGCAGCATCGATTCGGATATTTCAGACGCTGAACAGGCCGCCAGAGAAGCAGAACAGGCATTGCATACCCTGCTGATGAGCATCCCTAACGTACCGGATGAGTCTGTGCCGTTCGGTCAGGATGAAGACGACAATATTGAAGTGCTGACGTGGGGCGAGCCAACACAATTCAGCTTTGAGCCAAAAGATCACGTTGATCTGGGTGAGCCCCTGGGGCTGAGTTTTGATGATGGTGCCGTGGTGGCGGGTTCCCGCTTTGTGGCGATGAGTGGTGCTATGGCCAGACTGCACCGCGCCATTGCCCAGTTTATGCTGGATACTCATGCCGAAGAGCACGGATATACTGAAACGTATGTCCCTTATCTGGTGAATAGTCAGGCACTGGAGGGCACGGGTCAGCTGCCAAAATTTGAAGAAGACCTGTTTAAAATTCCGGGCGCCCAGGGCGATAAAGATTTTTACCTGATTCCGACGGCAGAAGTACCGGTCACCAATTTATTGCGTGAATCCGTCACAGACGCCGAACTGCCCATCAAAAAAGTAGCGCACACCCCCTGTTTCCGCAGTGAAGCCGGCAGTTATGGCCGTGATACCCGGGGTATGATCCGCCAGCATCAGTTCGACAAAGTGGAGCTGGTACAGTTTGTTAAAGCCGAAGATTCTGAAGCAACACTGGAAGAATTAACCGGTCATGCAGAAGCTATCCTGCAGAAACTGAATCTGCCTTACCGCAAGGTTATTCTGTGCGGTGGTGATCTGGGATTCTCGGCGCGTAAAACCTACGACCTTGAAGTCTGGCTGCCGGGACAACAGAAATATCGTGAAATTTCTTCCTGCAGTAATTTCGCCGATTATCAGGCGCGACGCATGCAGGCGCGCTGGCGTAATCCACAAACCGGCAAACCGGAACTGCTGCATACGCTGAATGGTTCCGGTCTGGCCGTAGGGCGCACCATGGTTGCTGTGCTGGAAAATTACCAGCAGGAAGACGGCAGTATTATTGTGCCTGAAGCACTGCGTCCTTATATGCGTGGTCTTGAGGTAATTTCTCTATGATGACACTTCCCCTCGTACTGCGGGGGGATGTACGTCCCTTCGTCATCGTTGGTGGTGGCCCTGTTGCTGCCCGTAAAGCGGATACCCTGGTAAAAGCCGGCGCTGAGGTGTTGCTGATTGCGCCTCAGGTCACGGCGGATATTCAGTCGCTGGCGGATGATGGCGCTCTGACACTGGCGCTGCGCGAAGCGCAGTCCGGTGAAGTATTCCGCGCTGGCTCTTTTGTGGTGCTGGCCACCAATGACGCCGACACCAATCAACAACTGGCTGAGCAGGCCAGAGCGCAGCACTGTTTTGTCTGTCGTACCGATCAGCCGGATGATAACGACTTTATTTTCCCGGCTGTCATTGACCGTTCCCCCCTGATGGTCAGTGTTTCCACCCGTGGTTCCGCCCCGGCGTTGACGCGCCATATCCGGCAACGGCTGGAGGCTTTCATTCCTCAGGACTATGGCCGCCTTGCCGGTTATGCCGAATCTCTGCGTGAACGGGTTAAATCCCTGCTGCCAAAGCAGGAGCGGGCGGCATTCTGGCGTCGCTGGCTCAACAGCCGGGCACCGGAAATGATTCTTGCGCGTCAGCCACAACGGGCTGAGGCAGAAACGGAAGCCTGTCTGCAGGGGCAACAGATGCAGGGCGAAGTGGCCCTCGTTGGTGCCGGCCCCGGTGATCCTGATCTGCTGACCTTCCGGGCGCTGCGCCTGATTCAGTCGGCGGATGTGGTGTTTTACGACCGCCTGGTCGGTGATGGCATTATGGATCTGGTCGATCCTGCTGCTGAAAAATATTATGTCGGCAAAAAAATGAGCCACCATTCAGTGCCGCAGGATGACATTAATCAATTGCTTATCCATGCCGCACAGGAAGGAAAAAGAGTGCTGCGACTGAAGGGGGGCGATCCCTTTATTTTTGGTCGTGGCGGCGAAGAAATTCAGCAGCTGGCCGGTACCGGTATTCCTTTTCAGGTGGTGCCGGGCATTACTGCCGCCAGTGGTTGCGCCGCTTATGCCGGTATACCCCTGACTCATCGTGATTATGCTCAGAGCGTTCGTTTTGTTACCGGCCATCTTAAAAACGGCACCTGCAATCTGCCCTGGAATGAATTGATTCACCCGGATCAGACGCTGGTGATTTATATGGGCCTGAACGGTTTGCCGGTTATCTGCAGTCAGCTTATAGCCGCTGGTATGCCACCGGAGACTCCGGTGGCTCTGGTCGAAAAAGGCACGCTGCCGGAACAGAAAGTCCATATAGGAACGCTGAGCAGCATGCCGCAATACATCGAGGGGCGGGAAATACACGCACCGACACTGACGATTGTGGGGGATGTGGTGCGCCTGCATGAAACCCTCAAATGGCGCCCCTGACCAAAGCAATTCTGATTTCCTGTTCTAAGCTTAGGCTCAATAATGGAGATTATCGGGCCGGAGCATGAACATTCTTAATTCCCTCAGAATACGAACCAAAATACTGACCCTGGCCGGGGTTGCGATTGTTGGTTTTTTGATCAGTTTTTTCGTCAATATGAATATGAACACCGCGAATTCCCAGCGGCTGGAACGCATTCAGAAAACTTTTTTCCCTGTGGTTGAAACTTCCAAAGCGAACATTGAACGGCTGGCCAGAATTGAAGAACTGTTTTCCACCGCAGTAACCACGGGCGATCAGGATTTCGTCGTCACGGCAGAAAAACTCGGTCAATCCATGGAATCCGGTTTTCAGACACTGGAATCTCTGTGGCCGGAGCAGGCCGCTGACGTTAAAAACAGCCGGCGTCTGTTTAATGAATATTTTCGCGATGCCCGCCAGTTAGCGGCCGGCATGATTGATGGTTCGCTGGATCCGATGGCCATCGGACCGACCATCGAAAAAATGAATAACGCACTGGCAGCCGCAAAAATAAATCTCAAAGAATACGCCGACAGCGGTGTTTCAGCGTTCAACAAAACCGTCGAAACCTCGAACAAAGCGGCAAAAAATGCGCTGTCTATGGGGGTGATTATCACGCTGGTGACACTGGCAATAGTCGGTGTGGTGGCCTGGTCTATGGCGCGCGGGATTAATGCATCAGTGTCACGCCTGGTCAGATCTCTGCGCGATATCGCCAGTGGTGAAGGGGATCTGACATCGCGGATAGAAATATCGGCTCAGGATGAAATCGGCGACGTGGTGCACTGGTTTAACCTCTTTATAGAAAAGCTGCACCGCAATATCGGTGAAGTCGTCAGTACCACTCATCCGCTGGCAGAATTGTCGGCCAACCTGGGTAGTCTGACGTCGGAAACGTCAGACATAACCGGCAAGCAAAACCGTGCTACCGAACAAACATCACTACTGGTGGACGAAATGGTTGCCAGTGTGCAGGAGGTTTCCGGCCATGCCGGGTCTGCTGCCCGTGAAGCGACAGAAGCCGATCAGGCAGCCAAAGAAGGGCGCTCAATTGTTAAAGACACGGTGCAGAGTATTAATGAACTGGCGGGTGAAGTGGAACACGCCAGTGAGGTAATCCGCAAACTCGAAGCCGATACCGCTAATGTCGGCAGTATTCTGGATGTGATTAAAAGTATTGCCGAACAGACCAATCTGCTGGCGCTCAATGCGGCCATTGAAGCGGCCCGGGCGGGAGAGCAGGGCCGCGGCTTTGCTGTCGTGGCGGATGAAGTCCGCACACTGGCATCGCGTACTCAGGATTCCACTCAGGAAATCCAGGCGGTGATAGAACAACTGGAAAATGCTGCGCAATCCGCTGTGGCAGTTATGGATTCCAGTAAAACCCGTGCCACAGCAAGCGTCGGACAGGCTGCCAGAACGGATGAAAGTCTGCAGGCGATTACCGCGAAGGTCGAATCAATTACGCTGATGAATACCCAGATCGCCGACGCAACGGAGCGCCAGACTCAGGCAGCGTCCAGTATTAAACATAATGTTCTGGGGATTAAAGAAACATCCTCCGAAGCGATGACCAGTATGCAGAAGGTTGAACAGGCCAGTCGCTCGCTGTCCGATATCAGCAATACCCTGCAAAGCGTCGCCGGTCAGTTCAGGGTCTGAAGGCCTGCTCTGACGTCAGGTTTTAATCCCGGGCCGGCAGCGACTGCGTTTTCGGCCGGCCCGTCACTTATTTATTTTCAGGGTAAGATTAAACTGCCCGCGCTGTTCCCATTGGCGGGTTACTTCGGCCGCTGCGGCAGCATAATCATGGCTCTGACGGATAGCGCATAAAGCCAGTGCTGCGGTCCTTAATACCGCTTCTTCACCGTACTCGTTATCAGTGTCGCCGTTCCATAAGGCTGCTAACGGGGCAATGTCTGCCGTGCTGAGTTTGCCCTCGATATGAGGTGCCTTACCGGGGATGCTGATCAGACCATTCTCATCCTTTAAAGTATCGTTCAGATGAGTGCTGGCTTTACAGGTACGCTCCGGATTCACTTCAAATTCCCCGCCTTCGCCTTTGATTACGATGCAGGATGTATTATTCAGCGCGGCGGCTTGGGTGTGAACCGGAGCATAATTAGGATGAAACACACCCTGTACACTGACACAGCCAGCCGGGGCGATGGTTTTCATGACGGTATTAATGGGTGAGCGTACGCCCAGTACTGATTTCAGCCCCAGCCATTGCTGTAACACAGGGTTAAGCACAGCACAGGGAAGGTAGGTCAGCGAAGGCGCATGCTTCAGGTCTGTCATGCTGTTGGATATCGGAAAGCCAAACGCGGCAAAAACTTCGTGTAAATAAATACGCCCTTCGGTGTGGGATTCGGTGCCGTGAGCCAGAATGCGGTAGCCCATCTGATTGAGTAACAGCATGGCCAGAAAACACCAGAAAGGCTGGCGGCGTTTACCGGCATAAGATGGCCAGATCAGGTCCGCGTTAATGTTTGATGGCCATAGCTCGTTAATCGCAGCGGCGAAGCCAGCGAGTTCTTCCGGGCTTTCTTCTTTCACCCGCAGGAGCATAAAAATAGCACCTGTCTGCTCGGGCAAGGCATTACCGCTGAGCATGTTCTGCATGGTAAAACGGGCTTCTTCAAAGTTCATATTACGGCTGCCGTTTTTACCGCGCGCCAGGATGCGTACATAATCGGCCAGTAAATGGCTCATAAACAATTCTCCGGCCGGGGAAGTCCGGCAATTTTGGCTGCGAGTTTTGCCGGGCTGCCCGGGAACAGCGTCATCAGATAAATACTGCCGGATTTCTCTGGCCCCAGGGTCTGTTTCAGGTACTTGCTCAGCGGCCGCATGGCCGGTGATATTTCATACTCGCGGTAAAAATCCTGCAGGGCATGAATAATTTCCCAGTGTTCGTCGGTCAGTGTGATGGCTTCCTGCTCAGCCAGCAGGTGGGCAACGTCCGGTGACCAGTCATCCAGATTGGCGAGAAAGCCATCCTTATCCAGTTCAGGCAACATAATTATATCCAGCTCAGAGTGTTATGAGACTGCAGCGTCAGGTCGACCCAGCGCGCGTCGTCAACGGCGTGGATATGTTCCGGCACTGAAATTCCCCGCGTAGCGGCATCCTGCTGACGAATAAAACACTGGCAATTCGCCGGCAGAGGGCTGCCCATCATGGCATGGGTAGCCAGATACACGCCGTCTGATGCCAGTAATAATGCATCACCGCTGGCGAGCCATTGAATGGCGCGTTGCGCGGTGGCCGGGTCTGAGCTTAAAAGAAGGTGCAGTGTCATGTTCAGAAACTCAGGCAATGGTCGGCGGCGGCCAGTTCAGACATTACGTCCTGATGCGATGCCGGGCGGGCGAAGGCAGGCAGATCACCGGGATTGAAATGAAAACGGTCGTTATCATCCGTGCAATACAGAACTCTGTCGCAATCGTACACGGGCAGGGCTTTTATCAGACTGGCCGGGGATTTGCCGGTTATTTTTCGCGCCGCCTGTTCTTTAATCAGCCAGCCAATACCGGCGCCGGTAAATATCAGACTGACATCATGATCAAATGTCGCCAGCGCCAGCGCCAGCTCAATAACTTCCGGGTCCGGTGATGGCGGGGTGGAAATAACAACGCAGACAGAACTCATAGTGGATTCACCTTCAGAATTCGACGATATGTTGGGAGTCATGGCAGGCGTCTGCCATTTCACCAAGTCCGGTTAATACAAAACCACTGGCCAGCGTTGCCGCCGGAAGATTGTAGCGTTGTTGCTCCCGGGTATCGGCAATCCCCCGTCTGAGTGCATTAGCAATACAGACCTGGAGCTCTGTGCCTGTCTGTTGTGCAAGAGACTGCCATTGCCCGCAAACAGTCTCTTGTCCCTGCACGGGTTGTTGGCTGTTCAGTGCGACGAATACCGCATCCTGATAAAAAAATACGCGGCACAGACGGTGCCCGGCCCGGATCAGGGCATGGGCAAAATCCAGCGCCGTCTGGTGATTATTGGTTGTATATGGGCTGGATTTAACCAGCAGAGTGAAATCAGACATAGGTATATTTCCGCACGATGCGCTTATGGTATCCGCCCGCGGTGTGAATGCAATCCTTGCTGATGAAGAGGACGTATCGTATTGATTTATAAAAAAAAGTGTTGACGTTGAAATGTGGTTGGGTATGATACGTCGCGTTCGGAGGGATGGCTGAGCGGTTGAAAGCACCGGTCTTGAAAACCGG
>DCCG01000042.1:253363-253590 GCA_002314145.1 Thalassolituus sp. UBA1087
CACCGGTCTTGAAAACCGGCATACGTTAATAGCGTATCTAGGGTTCAAATCCCTATCCCTCCGCCATTATTCAAAAGACCAGCACGCAAGTGCTGGTCTTTTTTTTGCCTGAAAGCTGGCCTTTAATCGAAAATTCGCGGCGGGAAACTGAAAGCTGGAGGTGTGACTGATAGCTGATAGCAGTGGCTGAAAATCGCACCGATAATTCAGGGATTCAGGGATTCAGG
>DCCG01000042.1:253913-277881 GCA_002314145.1 Thalassolituus sp. UBA1087
GATTCAGGGATTCAGGGATTCAGGTGGAATCAGATGCCCTGCAGAGCCAGGGTTAACAGCGTCAGGCTGCTGCACGCCATAACAATAATGGCAAGCCATTCGGTTGCAATGAGCAGGGTGAATAGCTGACGCAGTGACGCAGAGGCAATCCGGATTGGCCTGAGGTTCATAATGATCCGTATAAGTCAGTAGTTATACGGATAATGATGGTCCAGAAGCCGGCGCGGGGATGTGGCTTTTATGTGAGGCTGTGTGTCGGATTGTAATCAGTTTTTGATCATCTCGCCGATGAAAGCGCTGACCGAGCGCCCCAGGGCATTAAGATCATAGCCACCTTCCAGGATGGCCACGACGGGAGTTTTGCGACTTTTACTGTATTCGGTGATCCATTGTCCAAGCCAGCGGTAATCATCATCTTCCAGGCAAAGCTCAGCCATCGGGTCGTCTTTGTGGCCATCGAAACCGGCAGACACAATGATGACCTCCGGGGCGAAGCCGCGCAGCCGTTTCATCCAGCCTTCTTCCACTTTTTCACGAAAGGTTTCGCTGCCGGTTCCGGCATCCAGGTAAACATTGATTAAATTGTTGTATTTGGCTTCTTCGTGGTGAGTGTATGGGTAAAAAGGGTGTTGAAAGGCAGAAAATATTAAAAACCTTGGGTCGTTCTGCAAAATGTCGACTGTGCCATTGCCTTGATGGGCATCAAAATCCAGAATAGCGATCCGCTGCGCATGGTGCACTTCAGCAGCACGCAAAGCGGTGATGGCGACATTGTTAAAAAAGCAGAATCCCATGCTTTTACGGTGTTCGGCATGATGACCCGGCGGCCTTACCGAGACAAAGGCGTTATCGTAGGTGCCTTTTATGACATCATCCAGGGCAAGTGTGCTGGTTCCGACGGAATACAGAGCTGCGTCAAAACTGCCGGACGACATGGGTGTATCTTCATCCACATAGATATGGCCCTGTTTCGGCTGGATCATTTCCAGCTGCTCGACGTAACCATGGCTGTGGGCCCGCAGGATGTCAGGTTTGTGCGCTGGCTGGCCATCAACTACGGTAAGTTGTTCAAGTATGCCGCGGGATTTCAGCTGATGCTCGATGGCGACGATACGCATAGCGTGCTCGGGATGGTCATCGCCGGTATCGTGCGCAAAATGATGCTGAAAGGTGTAGTAGGCGGTGGTCATATCGACTATTTTTACCTGAATAAACGGCGGAAGCTTCCAGTGTATCCGGGTGGATGCTGAACGCCAACCAGTTCGCGGCCTGCCTTCAACTAATGGAGTATGACCGCGGAGTAATACAAGTAGACAGTGGCCGGGGGCTTCAGGCACCGCAGTGCTGCTGATATAACAGGCACATACACCAGACGTCATTGCTGACCTGATAAAGGATGTACCCATGGGCACCCGCTCGCTAGAGTTGTTTTTTCAGCCGAAATCCATCGCCGTTATTGGTGCGTCTGAGCGCCCCGGCAATCTGGGCGGAGCCATTGTCCGTAATCTGCTTAACGGGGAATTTCCCGGTCTGATTATTCCGGTGAACAGTCGTGGCTATAAAGAAGTGTATGGCATTCCGGCATTGAGCCGCATCGGTCAGATTGAAGATCCGGTGGATCTGGCCATTATCTGTACGCCGGCGGAAACCGTTCCGAAAATCATCAAGCAACTGCATGCCAAAGGCGTGGGGGCGGCCATGTTGCTGACGGGCGGTATCGCCCGTACACGCTCCTGGCAGTTCCGTCCGTCCTCCGAGCGTTTGAATCAGGTAGTGCAGCAGACGCGGATGCGCATCATGGGGCCCGATTGTCTGGGGATGGTGATACCGGGCCGTAAAATTAATGCCAGCTTTCTTCATGTGCCGGTCCGCAAAGGGCATATCGCTTATGTCGGACAATCCGGAACCCTGGCCTCCGGTGTTATGGACTGGGCGTTCAGCCGGCGCATCGGGTTTTCGCATGTGCTGACGCTGGGTAAGAGTCAGGATGTTACTCTGCCGGATCTGATTGATTACATCGTTAAAGAACCGCCGGTGCGCACCTTGTTGATTCAGCTGGATGAATTCGGCTCAGGCAAAGCTCTGATCCGGGCGCTGCGGGCGGCGTCACGCCATAAACTGGTATTGGCGGTGAAAAGCAACCGCTTTCAGGAAAATCCCTTAAACCGTATCGCGACCCCCAAAGGGCTGCGTTCCCGGGATGCGCTTGTGGATGAAACCCTGGCCCGGGCGGGGGTGTTGAGGGTGTCAGCCACAGATGAATTATTCGACTGTGTTGATGCGCTCAGTCAGCGCCGGGAAGCCTTTGGGCCGCGACTGGCCATTGTTGCTAACGGACGCGGTCCGGCCATTCTGGCTATGGACCGCCTGCTGCATGACAGAGGCGTACTGGCAAAACTATCTGAAGATACCCGGACTCATCTGCGCGGGCTGCTGCCGGAATACCTGCGCACGGATAACCCCATTCTGCTGAACCCGGAACTGAATCCACAGCAGCTGGCGGCAGTGACTCAGACGCTTCTGCGGGACAAACAGGTCGATGCCATTCTGATGATTTATATTCCCAGTCTGGGGTCTGATCCGCTGGCGAATGCCGAATCGCTGGTAAAGGTAGCCAAGAGCAGTAATAAAACTATCCTCACCAGCTGGATGGGCGAATACTCGGTGGAGGAAGCCCGTGAGTGCTTTGATCAGAACGGCATTCCGACTTTCGATACACCGGATAACGCGATTAAATCCTATATGTATATGGTGCAGCACCAGCGTACTCAGGATCTGCTGCGCGAGACACCGGAAAGTCTGGAAATCCCCATTTCATCCGCTTACCATGAAGTCGATAAAGATATTCTCGCGGTACACCGGCCGGGCGACTATCTGCTGCCGACCCACGCCTGGGAACTGCTCAAGGCCTACGGATTTTCCTGTGCCGATGCCATGTACCGGACCAGTCTGGCCGACCTGTTAGCCGAGTCTGAATCCGTTCCCGGCCCGTGGGTTTTACGGGTGCATCACCGTGATTATCTGTACCCCTTTGCTTATGGCGACAATCCGCGTGAGCGGCTGCGTTCCGTGGCGCGTGACCTGCGGTCGGTGGAAGCGGTAGAAGAAGCTTCGGCCGAACTTGAAGAGCAGATTCATAATGCCTTCCCCAACAGTCCGGTGCTGGGTTATACGCTGCAAACCATGCATCGCGCGCTGGATAATCTGCAATTCTCCTTTGGCATCGGCCGTGATTCAGAAATCGGTCCTTATCTGTTTTTCGGCGGCGGGGGGTCAACCGCAGATATTCTGGTGGATCGCCAGGTGGCGCTGCCGCCACTGAATGCCAATCTGGCTGAAAAGCTGATTAAACGCAGTCACTTTTACGAAGTGCTCACAGAGCGTTCGGATAACCTGGAGCGTGAGCTGGTGACGCTGGAGCGCTGGCTGGTTGCCTTGTCACATATGGCACTCAATCATCCATGGCTGGCCGGGCTGGAGGTGAATGCGATCCGTCGCCAGGTGGGTCATTACATGATCATCGGTCTGGCCGGCGAGGTTGGGCACTCGATGAAGAGTGCGATTCTGCCTTACCCCAAAGAACTGGAAACTCATTACGAAAGCCGCAATGGACATCAGTACGATGTGCGGCCGATCCGCGGCGAGGATGAACCGCTGCTGGAAGATTTTTATAACCGCCTCAGTGCAGAATCCCTGCGCCTGCGCTTCTTCTCAGCACGGCGGCAGTTTGAACACCGCGAGCTGGCGCGCTTCACTCAGATAGATTATGACCGCGAAATGGCTTTTGTGGCATTGCACGATGGCGTGCTCTATGGCGTGGTCCGGGTATGGATTGATGCGGACGATGTGGCGGCGGAATTCTCAGTGATTATTGATGACAACTGTCGCGGTGAAGGCCTTGGCCTGAGGCTGATGCAGGATATTATCCAGTACCTGAAAGACCGTGGCGTACTGCAGATATACGGTTCTGTGCTGCCCCATAATACGGGGATGCTGAAACTGGCGCAGCGGCTGGGATTCAGCCATCGTCATAACCTGGATGAAGGTGTCGTGGAAGTCGGGATGAACCTTAATCCGATGAAATACGCCTGGCAAAGAAAACGAATGGTGCAACTGTGATGCGTTTACGGCATTGCGCGCGTAGAATAATAACAATGGCAGCGGATTGCGCAGGCTGTAGTGCTTGTGTGAGTCCTGTGGGAGCGCCTGTGAGGCCTCGGCCAGCCTGTCGCAATCCGGAAGTTACGGGGTGGATGTTTGATTAAAGTACTGGTTGTTGATGATCACGAACTGGTCCGCTCGGGTATATCCCGCCTGCTGGCGGATACCCGCGGTATCGAAGTGGTAGGGCAGGCTGAAAGCGGCGAAGAAGCGGTGCAGTTTGCCAAAGAGCATGAGCCGGATATCGTGCTGATGGATATCCGTATGCCGGGTATCGGCGGGCTGGAAGCGACCCGCAAAATTCTGCGTCACAATGAAGAAATTCAGGTGATTGCAGTAACCGCCTGTGATGACAATCCCTACGCATCCCGACTGTTGCAGGCGGGGGCTTCCGGGTACATTACCAAAGGGGCTGACGCTGAAGAAATGGTTAACGCCATTATGAAGGTGAAAAGCGGGCAAAAGTATATCAGTCCGGAAATTGCACAGCGCATGGCGCTGAAACCCTTTCAGCAGGACCAGGCATCCCCGTTTGACGAATTATCCGAGCGTGAAATGCAGATTGCACTGATGATCGTCGGTTGTCAGAAAGTCCCGGAAATCAGCGAGAAACTCTTTCTCAGCCCGAAAACCGTGAACAGTTATCGCTACCGTATTTTTGAAAAGCTGGGAATAGACAGTGATGTACAGCTTACTCATATGGCCGTACGTTATGGGCTGGTAGACCCGGCAGCTGCAAATTAATGTCCGATTTTGACATCAAAGCCTTCCTGAAAACCCTGACTCAGCGGGCCGGTGTATACCGTATGTTCGCCGCTGACGGCGAGCTGCTGTACGTCGGCAAGGCAAAAAACCTTAAAAACCGCGTTTCCAGCTACTTTCGTGCCCGTGGACTGAACAGCAAAACGGTGGCTCTGGTCAGTCACATTCACCATATCGAAGTGACGGTGACGGCCAGTGAGGCGGAAGCCTTGCTGCTGGAACAGACGCTGATTAAGCAGCACCGGCCGCAATACAATATTCTGCTCAAGGATGATAAATCCTATCCGTATCTGCACCTTTCCGACCATCCGTATCCCTTGCTGGCCTACCGGCGTGGCAAACGGCGCAAGAGCGGTCGTTATTTTGGCCCCTATGCGAATTCAACCGCAGTGCGGGAAACCCTGAATTATCTGCAGCGTCTGTTTCTGCTGCGCAACTGTGAAGACAGTTATTTCCGTAACCGCAGCCGGCCTTGTCTGCAGTATGAGATCCGTCGTTGCTCGGCGCCCTGTGTCGGGCATATCTCCCGGGAAGATTACGCAGACAGTGTGCGTCAGGCCAGCCTGTTTCTGGAAGGAAAGGGGGCTGAACTCTTGCGTGAGCTGCAGCAGCGTATGGTGGAAGCATCGGAGAAACTGGATTTTGAACAGGCGGCGGAATACCGCGATCAGATCGATCTGATGCGTCAGGTTCAGGAAAAACAGTTTGTTGATGCCGGACAGGGCGATGCGGATGTCTGGGCCATGATCGACTGGAATAATATCCTCTGCATACATCGTCTGGCCTTTCGCCAGGGGCGACTGGTCGGCAGTAAGAACTTTTACCCGCAGAATCAGACCGGCGATAACGAAGAGGATTTTCTGCTGGCGTTTATGGCGCAGTTTTATCTGTCCGATCATGCTCAGGAAGGCATCCCCAAGGATATTGTGGTGGCTATGCCGTCTGATCAGATGCAGCCGCTGCTGGAAGCTATCCGGATCAGTCTCGGGCGCAAGGTTAATCACAGTGCCGGCAGTCGCGGCAATAACCGTAAATGGCTGCATATGGCTGAGGAAAATGCCCGTACGGGGGCTCAGTCTTACCTGTCAGGGCGGCAGAATAATGAGCAGAAACTGGCTCAGGTGGCCGAATTGCTGGGGCTGCAAACTGCGCCGGCACGAATTGAGTGTTTCGATATCAGCCATTCCCAGGGGGAAGCGACTTATGCATCCTGCGTTGTCTTCGGAGCAGAAGGTCTGCTGAAAGAGCGTTACCGGCGCTTTTCTATCCGTGATGTGCAGGCCGGGGACGACTATGCCGCACTGGAACAGGCGGTGCGCCGGCACTTTACCCGCATGCAGGATGATCTGCCGGGATTGCTGTTGATTGATGGTGGTAAGGGGCAGATCAGCCGGATTCACGCCTTACTGCAGGAGATGGCTATTGATTCGGTGGCTCTGTTTGGTATCTCAAAAGGTGAGACGCGCAAATCGGGCTGGGAATTTCTGTGGGAAGCCGGTAGTACAACCCCTATAATGCCGGATGCTCATAATGAAGGCTTTCGCCTGTTGCAGTGGGTGCGTGACGAAGCCCACCGCTTTGCCATTACCGGGCACCGTAAAGCGCGGGCGAAGAGCCGTGGTCAGAGTGGCCTGGAAGCGCTGCCGGGCGTCGGGCCCAAGCGCCGGAAAGAATTATTGTTGCACTTTGGCAGCCTGAAAAATATGCGCAGTGCACCGAAAGAGGAACTGGAAAAGGTTCCTGGAATCAGTAAAAAGCTCGCCGAACAGATCTTCACACAGTTGCATGGCGAGTAACGGAGATAAGCAGTTTATGAATTTGCCCAATATTCTGACCCTGAGCCGGATCGTGATGATCCCTCTGATGGTGATCAGTTTTTACTGGCTGGGGGCGCAGGGCAAGATGGTTGCTGCTGTTTTGTTTGCACTGGCGGCCGTGACGGACTGGTTTGATGGTTATCTGGCCCGCAAGCTGAATCAGACGACTCCGCTGGGTGCTTTCCTGGACCCGGTCGCCGATAAACTGATCGTGGCGGTAGCGCTGGTGTTGCTGGTTGAAGACTTTGCCAGCATCTGGCTGACAATTCCGGCCGCCATCATCGTCGGCCGCGAGATCGTGATCTCTGCTCTGCGTGAATGGATGGCTGAACTTGGCAAGCGT
Organism: Thalassolituus sp. UBA1087; assembly: GCA_002314145.1. Classification (GTDB taxonomy): domain Bacteria; phylum Pseudomonadota; class Gammaproteobacteria; order Pseudomonadales; family Oceanobacteraceae; genus Venatoribacter. Next base: position 260,997 of record DCCG01000042.1, read on the forward strand.
GCCAATATTGCCGTCAGCTACGTTGGTAAGGTGAAAACCGCCGCACAGATGGGCTCAATTACGGTACTTATGGGGGGGGAGCATTTCCCGTGGGTGATTGATCTGGGCTTTATCGCGCTGTATTTGGCTGCTGTGCTGACGATCTGGTCAATGCTTGTATACCTTAAAGCGGCCTGGCCAGAACTGCGCGCCTGATGCCGGCCGGTCCCCGGGTTTAAGAGCTAAGTGCTTAAAATGTAAGAAAAAACACTTGACTCTCTGGCTGCTCAGTTTAGAATGCGCAGCACTTCAAGCGGGAATAGCTCAGTTGGTAGAGCACAACCTTGCCAAGGTTGGGGTCGCGAGTTCGAATCTCGTTTCCCGCTCCAAGTATTCAGCACTGCTCAGGACACTCCTGGTCAGTCGGAGTTACCGGAGGCTCAGCTCCCGACAAGGGAGTCGCTAAAGGTCCTGACTCCATATTTTCCAGTAAAGTTCAGTCTCTGGCTTTACTGCTCAGGCGCGATAGCAAAGCGGTTATGCACTGGATTGCAAATCCACGTAGGCCGGTTCGACTCCGGCTCGCGCCTCCATTTATTCGGTGACCCACATTCGCCGAAACTGAGGCAAGATGCCCCGGTGGTGAAATTGGTAGACACAAGGGATTTAAAATCCCTCGGCCTATGGCTGTGCCGGTTCGATTCCGGCCCGGGGCACCATTCAACAATCGCTCTTCCTTCGCCTTATCTTCCTGAATAACAGCGTCAGCTGCTGTATCATCGTATCTATAAAATCGTGCCCATAAGTCGTACCTATTAAAACCGTACCTATATAAATCGCACCTATAAAAAGATGATGAGAGAGTATGTTCCAATATATCGAACCCATATTCCGTCCTCCCAGCGAAGCCCGGTCTCTGATTTTACAGGTGACCAACGGCTGCTCCTGGAATAAATGTACATTCTGCGATATGTACACTCAGCCGCAGAAGAAATTCCGTGCCCGCCCGGAAGAAGAAATTATTGTTGAAATTAAGCAGGCAGCTGCCCTTGGTCCGCGTTTTGAAAAAGTCTTTCTGGCGGATGGGGATGCCATGGTGCTACCGGTACGGCGACTGGTGAATATTCTGCAGGCAATCCGTGAGCATCTGCCCTGGGTGAAGCGGGTGGGGGCCTATTGTCTGCCGCGTAACATCCGTAAAAAGTCCCTTCAGGATATGCAGGAACTGGCATCACTTGGGCTTGGAATTCTTTACGTCGGCGCCGAAAGCGGCGACGATGAGGTACTGGAATTTATCCATAAAGGCGAAACCTGGCAATCGACACTGGATGCGCTGCTCAAAATAAAACAGGCCGGTATCAAATCGTCGGTTATGATCCTTAATGGCATGGGTGGCGTAAAATACAGTGATCAGCATGCCGTGAATTCAGCGCTGCTGATGAACGAAGCTCAGCCTGAGTATCTCTCGACTCTGGTTGTCAGTTACTCGATGGGTGATGAGCGTGTGGTTGAAGGCTTTGGCGGGGATTACCAGCTTCCGGATCAGTTGCAGCTGTTTCTTGAATTAAAAAACCTGATCAGTCACCTGGAATTGACGGATACGGTATTCCGCAGTGACCACGCATCAAATTATCTGCCTCTGCGCGGCACGCTGGGGAAAGATAAGGCGCAGATGTTGTCTCAGTTGGATATGGCGCTGGAAGGTCGCATTGCATTGCGTCAGGAATGGCAGCGCGGACTCTAAGTATTTCAGGAGCGTAACATTATGTCCTTGTCAGATATTGAGCAGCAGTTAGGTCTGGACGGCCCGGTAGGCAAGCCGCCGGTTGAACAATGGAATCCGCCACTGTCCGGCGATATGGATATGCTGATCCGTAAAGATGGTGTCTGGCTGCATGAAGGTGACCCGATTAAGCGCGAAAAGCTGGTGCGTTTATTTGCCAGTATTCTGAAAAAGGAAGGGGATGATTATTTTCTGGTGACGCCGGTGGAGAAATGGCGTATCCGTGTTGAGGACCGGCCGTTACTGGTACAGCTGATTGATCATCAGGCTGAAGGTATTCAGGTGGTGACAAACGGCGGTGATGCCTTTGTGTTGGGAAAAGATCATCCGCTGCGGATGTCTGAGCTGGACGGAGTGGGCGTTCCCGAAGTGCATGTACGACATAATTTGTGGGCGCGTTTTTCCCGTAATGCGTTTTACCAGCTGTCTGCCATGGCGGAAGAAACAGAGCAGGGGGTCTGTATTAAAAGCGGCGGCGAGGTATTTGTCATTGGATAATACTGCCTGCAGTTATCATTATTAATCAGCCGTGACGCAGACTGAAAAAAAGCGGAAGAATAAATGGCGGCGCAGACAGAGCAAGAGAAAAAACGGCGCCCGAAGCCGGGTCTTAAAATAAGCCCAAATCCAGTGCAAAACAGAAAATAAAAAAGGGAGCCTGAGGCTCCCTTTTTTATTTTTACCGGATCACATGTTGGGGTAGTTCGGACCACCAGCCCCTTCTGGTGTTACCCAGGTAATATTCTGTGACGGGTCTTTAATGTCACAGGTTTTACAGTGAACACAGTTCTGTGCATTGATCTGGAAGCGTTTACCGCTGCCGTCGTCTTCTTCAACGATTTCATACACCCCGGCAGGGCAGTAGCGCTGAGCGGGCTCATCCCATTTCGGCAGGTTCACCTCCAGTGGAATGGATGGATCGGCCAGCTTCAAATGGCAGGGCTGATCTTCCGCATGGTTCACATTACCGATAAAGACAGAATCCAGTTTGGCGAAGCTGAGCACGCCGTCCGGTTTCGGATAATTGATCTTTTTGCACTCAGACGCCGGTTTCAGCATGGCATGATCCGGATGGGTGTCGTGCAGCGTGAACGGCATAGGGACGATATTCTGGTCAAGGTAGTTGAATGCACCGCCCAGGAAAGTACCGAACTTGTGCATGGCCGGGCCGAAATTACGGCTGCGGTGCAGTTCTTTCCAGGCCCAGGAGGATTCAAATGCCGTCGTGAACTCAGTCACTTCATCATTGGCACGGCCATCCTGAATGGCTTTGAACAGCTCTTCGGCGGCAATCAGGCCGCTCTTCATGGCGGTATGGGTGCCTTTGATTTTGGCGAAGTTCAGTGTGCCGGCATCACAGCCAACGACCAGACCGCCCGGGAAGGTCATCTTAGGCAGGCAGTTCAGGCCGCCTTTAGTAATGGCGCGGGCGCCATAAGATACGCGCTTGCCGCCTTCCAGGTATTGTTTGATAACCGGATGGTGCTTCATACGCTGGAATTCATCGAACGGGCTGACGTGTGGATTGCTGTAGGACAGATCCGTGATCAGACCCACGACAACCTGATTGCCTTCCGCGTGATACAGGAAGAAACCACCGGAGGAATCAGATTCGCTCAGCGGCCAGCCGGCGCCGTGCAATACCAGACCTTCTTCATGCCTGGCCGGATCGATATCCCACAATTCTTTGATGCCGATGCCGTAGTGTTGAGGATCTTTGCCCTCATCCAGCTTGTATTCGGCAATCAGCTGCTTGCCCAGATGGCCGCGGCAGCCTTCAGCAAATACCGTGTATTTGGCGCGCAGCTCCATGCCTGGCATATAGCTGTCTTTGTGTGAGCCGTCGGCAGCAACACCCATATCGCCGGTGACAATACCTTTGATGACGCCGTCTTCAACGATGTATTCGGCGGCGGTGAAACCAGGATAAATCTCAACACCCAGGTTCTCAGCCTGCTCGCCCAGCCAGCGGGAAACATTGCCCAGCGACACAATGTAGTTGCCATCGTTGTGCATGGGTTTGGGGATAGCGAAGTGAGGCGTTTTTACTGCTTTTTCATTACTTGTGAGGAAATAGACCTCATCGCCGGTCACTTTGGTGTTGAGCGGGGCGCCCATCTCCTTCCAGTCCGGGAAGAGTTCTGTCAGTGCCCGGTCTTCAATAACAGCGCCAGAGAGGATGTGTGCACCGACCTCCGAGCCTTTTTCAACCAGACAGACGGACAGCTCTGTGCCGGCTTCTTCGGCTAATTGTTTGATACGACAGGCCGTCGACAGGCCGGCAGGGCCGCCGCCTACGATGACTACGTCATATTCCATTACATCACGTTGCATATTGATCTCCTCATTTATTGTGGGAGCTGTTATCTTTAATACCGACTCACAGGGCGCCCGGCGGTGCCGGTTAAGGAAAAATTCAAACGCCCGTATGAATTTGTCTTTGCATTATACGTCCAGAGAATACATAGGCAACTTAAATTCACTTTAAAAACCGTAGCTTATACCCGCTATAAGTACCGGTGATACGGCTATGCTATTGACGCTCAACCGAAAGGCACCAATAATGTGCCCCGCTGGAAAGGGTCATCTCAACGACTGTGTCATCTTGTCGGCGTGGTAAGTTACAGCCCTTTATTCACCCACTAAGTTAAAAACGAGGAATCTATGAAGGTTCTTGTCGCTGTTAAACGCGTTATCGATTACAACGTAAAAGTTCGCGTTAAGTCAGATAATTCAGATGTAGATCTGACCAACGTAAAAATGGCTATGAACCCGTTCTGCGAAATTGCAGTGGAAGAAGCGGTTCGCCTCAAAGAAAAAGGTGTTGCGTCAGAAGTCGTCGTGGTTTCTATCGGCCCTAAAGCCTCTCAGGAACAGATCCGTACTGCCCTCGCTCTGGGTGCTGACCGCGGTATCCTGGTGGAAACCGATGAGAAGCTGGAGTCTCTGACTGTGGCTAAATTACTGAAAGGTGTGGTTGAAAAAGAAGAGCCTCAGCTGGTACTGATGGGTAAACAGACCATCGACAGCGATAACAACCAGACTGGCCAGATGCTGGGCGCACTGACCGGTATGGCACAGGGTACATTTGCCTCAGAAGTCGTCGTTGACGGGGATAACGTAAACGTAACCCGTGAAATTGATGGCGGTCTGCGTACCGTCGGTCTGAAACTGCCGGCAATCGTGACCACTGACCTGCGTCTGAATGAGCCCCGTTATGCTTCTCTGCCTAACATCATGAAAGCCAAGCGTAAGCCTCTGGACGTCACTTCTCCGGCTGACCTGGGTGTTGAAATGACATCCACTCTGTCACTGGTGAAAGTCACTCCGCCGGCAGAACGTTCCGCAGGCATCAAAGTTGCCGACGTGGCCGAGCTGGTCGATAAACTGAAAAACGATGCCAAAGTGCTTTAAGAGAGGTTAGTGTCATGTCTATTTTAGTAATCGCAGAGCACGATAATGCAACTCTGAAAGGCGCAACGCTGAACACCATTACGGCCGCTACTCAGATTGGTGGTGATGTGGAAGTCCTGGTCGCAGGCAGTGGTTGTGCCGCGGTGGCTGACGAAGCAGCCAAAGTGGCTGGCGTCAGTAAAGTTCTGCTGGCAGATAATGCCGCTTACGAGCACCAGCTGGCAGAAAACATGGGTGAACTGGTTGCTGAGCTGGGTAAAGGCTACAGCCACATCCTGGCAGCAGCTACTACAACCGGTAAAGATTTCCTGCCCCGCGCAGCCGCTTTGCTGGACGTGAATATGCTGTCCGAAATCATCAAGGTTGAAGACGCTGAAACCTTCTCCCGTCCGATTTACGCAGGTAACGCCATTGCGACTGTGAAATCATCTGACAGCATTAAAGTACTGACTGTACGTGGTACTGCATTTGATGCCGCTGCGGCTGAAGGTGGTTCTGCTGCAGTTGAAGCTGTTGATGTGGTTAAGGAATCCAGCGTTTCTTCTTTCGTCAGCGAAGAGCTGGCCAAGTCTGACCGTCCTGATCTGACAGCCGCCAAGATTGTTATCTCCGGTGGTCGTGGCATGCAGAACGGCGACAACTTCGAAATGCTGTATAAGGTCGCTGACAAACTGGGCGCGGCTGTGGGTGCATCCCGTGCTGCCGTTGATGCCGGCTTTGTGCCTAACGATATGCAGGTCGGTCAGACCGGTAAAATCGTTGCGCCGGAACTGTACATGGCGATTGGTATTTCAGGCGCCATTCAGCATCTGGCAGGTATGAAGGACTCTAAAGTCATTGTTGCTATCAACAAAGACGAAGAAGCGCCTATCTTCCAGGTTGCCGATTACGGACTGGTTGCTGACCTCTTCGATGCGGTCCCAGAACTGGAAAATGCTCTGTAATATCAGTAGCTTAGAAAAACCCGGCTTCGGCCGGGTTTTTTTATGTCATGCAGTTGTCATTTTTTCGTAATAAGGTAACGTACCTCTCGGTTCACCATTACGAAAAGGGTTGATTCATTGAATATTACAGTTGTGGGGACAGGTTACGTAGGACTCGTAACCGGCGCCTGTTTTGCAGAAATGGGCAATGTGGTTACCTGCGTGGATGTAGACAGCAGCAAAATTGCTGCGCTGCGGGAAGGAAATATCCCGATTTATGAGCCCGGCCTGGAGGCCATTGTCAGCGAAAACAGCAAGGCAGGGCGGCTCAGATTCACAACCTCGCTGGCAGAAGCCATGCAGGAATCCTCTCTTTATTTTATCGCTGTCGGTACTCCGCCGGGGGAAGACGGCTCTGCCGATCTGTCCCATGTTTTGTCGGTGGCAGAAGAAATTGGCCGTCACCTCAGTGAAGGGCCGGCGGTCATTGTTAATAAATCCACCGTGCCGGTAGGCACCGCCTCGGATGTAACACGGGTTATTCAGGCCGAACTGGATAAACGTGGCGTCAGTTGCACTTTTGATGTGGTTTCCAATCCGGAATTTCTTAAAGAAGGCGCCGCCATCGAAGACTTTATGCGCCCCGACCGGATTGTGGTGGGCGTTGAGTCCGAGCATGCACGGCATGTGATGTCAGAGCTGTATCAGACATTCTCCCGTAATCACGACAAGCTCATGTTTATGGGCGTGCGCGACGCCGAACTGACCAAATACGCGGCCAATGCCATGCTGGCCACCAAAATTTCCTTCATGAACGAAGTTGCCAACCTGGCTGAGCGCATGGGCGTGGATATTGAGAATGTGCGTAAAGGTATCGGTTCTGACCGCCGTATCGGCTACTCCTTTATTTACCCGGGCTGTGGTTATGGCGGCTCCTGCTTCCCGAAAGACGTCAAAGCCCTGATGCGCATGGGCGAACAGTATGAATTTGATACCCGGGTACTGCGTGCCGTTGAAGACCGCAACGAAAGCCAGAAACAGCGCCTGTTTGATAAGCTCTGTCAGCGCTTTGGTGACGATATGAGCGGCCGCACCATTGGTGTCTGGGGACTGGCATTCAAACCCGGCACCGACGATATGCGCGAAGCCAGCTCTGTGCCGCTGATTAATGCTCTGGTGGCTGCCGGTGCCAGTGTGCGGGCTTATGATCCGGTGGCCATGGATGAGGCACGAAAGCATTTTCCTGCGGATCTTTTCACAGACGGACGTATCACACTCTGTGATCATCAGTACGATGCACTGGCAGACGCCGATGCCATGGTTCTGGTGACTGAATGGAAGCCATTCCGCCAGCCTGATTTTAACGCTATCCAGAAGCTGTTAAAGCAACCTGTGATTATTGATGGACGCAACCAGTACGATCCGCGGGCACTGAAAGCTCAGGGGTTTGATTACTCAGGTATCGGCCGCGATTTAGGATAAAGCATGACCTCTGTGACAGACCTGCCAGAAACCGATATCGACCTTGTAGCCGGGGGCGAGCAGCCCCTGCAGACTTCCAGTCTTGCAACCCGTTTGCCTTTTGGTTTTGCCAAGCGCTTCGGGGTATTGGTGGAAGGCAAAGACGATCAGATTACGGTTTATCACAAGGATGGCCTGCAGGCGCAGGTCGTGCTCGAGATTCAGCGCTATCTGGCCCGGCCGTTCCGGTTTGAAGCCGTCAGTGCCGAAGAATTCGAACGCCGTCTGGGGCTGGCATATCAGAGCGACTCGTCTGAAACCATGGAGATGGTGGAAGGCCTGGGTGATGATATGGATCTTGCCAGTCTGGCTGATTCGGTACCGGAAACCGAGGATCTGCTGGAGCAGGAAGGCGACGCCCCGATCATCCGTCTGATCAATGCGTTGCTGACCGAAGCGGTTAAAGAAAACGCCTCCGATATTCACGTTGAAACCTATGAAAAACGCCTCGTGGTGCGCTTCCGTGTGGACGGTGTGCTGCGCGAAGTCGTGCAGCCAAAACGGGCTTTATCGGCACTGCTGATTTCCCGGATTAAGGTCATGGCCAAGCTCGATATCGCCGAAAAGCGGGTGCCGCAGGATGGCCGTATTGCGCTGCGCATCGGTGGCCGGGAAGTGGATGTGCGGGTGTCCACCATGCCCTCCAGCTTTGGGGAACGGGTGGTAATGCGTCTGCTGGATAAGCAGGCCGGACGTCTGAGTCTGTCTCAACTGGGGATGGCGGAGCGTGATCTCAGGACCATGCGCAACATCATAAGCAAACCCCACGGCATTATTCTGGTGACAGGGCCGACCGGCTCGGGTAAAACCACCACGCTGTATGGCGCTCTGAGCGACCTGAACGACACCAGCCGTAACATCCTCACCGTTGAAGACCCGATTGAATACAGTCTGCCCGGCATCGGCCAGACCCAGGTAAACACCAAGGTCGACATGACCTTCGCCAAGGGATTGCGCGCCATTCTGCGTCAGGACCCGGATGTGGTGATGATCGGTGAGATCCGTGACCTGGAAACCGTCGAAATTGCCATTCAGGCATCGTTAACCGGTCACCTTGTGTTATCCACTCTGCATACCAATACCGCCATCGGCGCCGTGACGCGGTTGCAGGACATGGGCGTTGAACCCTTCCTGTTGTCGTCCAGCCTTATCGGCGTGATTGCCCAGCGTCTCGTTCGGGTACTGTGTAACGATTGCAAAGAAGAAGTCCGGGCGGATGAATCTGAGTGCGAAGTACTGGGCGCTGACCCGGCTGCGCCACCGCTGATCTACCACGCCCGTGGCTGCGAGAAGTGCAACCAGTTAGGTTACCGCGGCCGCCAGGGGATTTACGAAATTATCGAAATTGATGAAAAATTCAAAACACTGATCCATGACCGCTCCGGTGAGCATGAAATGGAACAGCATGCCCGCACACTGGGCCCGAGTATTCATCAGGACGGAATACGGAAAGTGCTGGGAGGCAGCACCACCGTGGAAGAGTTACTGCGCGTAGCCAAAGGCTGACAGGTGTAATTTATGGGTGCTTTTGTCTATCAGGCGGTGGACCAGAAAGGAAAACAGCAGAAAGGGGTGCTGGAAGCGGACAGTGCGCGTCAGGTACGCCAGCAGCTGCGTGAAAAAGGCTGGATGCCGCTATCGGTTGAGCAGACCAGTCAGAAAGAAAAGTCCGCTGGCGGATTATCGCTGTTTAACCGCTCACCGAAATTATCCGTTCAGGAGCTGGCTCTGATTACCCGTCAACTGGCCACTCTGATTGCGGCCGGTCTGCCCATTGATGAATCACTGCGGGCACTGTCAGAACAGACTGGCAAACAACGCATCAAGGCGATGATTCTTGCCATCCGTGCCAAAGTGCTGGAAGGCTACACGCTGGCCAAAGCGCTGGCAGAGTATCCCCGCGCCTTTCCTCATTTGTATCGGTCGACGGTAGCCGCGGGCGAGCACGCCGGGCATCTCGATGGCGTACTTAACCGGCTGGCGGATTACTCTGAACGCCAGCAGGAGTCGAATCAGAAGATCAAACTGGCGGCCATGTATCCGATTATCCTGACCTTTGTGGCACTGGGTATCGTGATCTACCTGTTGACCAATGTAGTGCCGGATATTGTCGATGTGTTCGTCAAAAACGGGCAGGAATTACCCGGACTGACCCAGTTTATGCTGGATATGAGCCATTTTATTACCGCCTGGGGCTTGTGGATTGGCGGTGCCGCAGTGGCGGCTGTGATTGTCTTTAACCGGGCGCTGAGCAATGACGCATTCCGCCGCCGTTACCATGAATTTTTACTGCGCGTTCCGGGGCTGAATGGCTTTATTAAAGAAGCCAATACCGCCCGCTTTGGCAGCACACTCGCCATCCTGACCACCAGTGGCGTGCCTCTGGTCGATGCCATGCGCATTTCCAGTCAGGTGGTGGCCAGTATTCCCATTAAACACGCACTGGGTGATGCGACCGTTAAGGTGAGTGAAGGGGGCAGTCTGAATAAAGCGCTGCAGGAAACCGGATATTTTTCCCCCATTATGATTCATATGATCGCCAGTGGTGAAAACAGCGGTGAGCTCGACAGTATGCTGGCGCGCACCGCGGCGCAGCAGGAATCCGCACTGGAGAGTACGGTATCTGCATTGGTGAAAATATTCGAGCCCGTCATGCTGCTCGCCATGGGCGGCATTGTGGCGTTGATTGTTGTGGCAATTATGTTGCCGATTCTTGAATTGCAAAAAATGGTTCAGTAGGAGAACAGAATGAAATCAATGCGTAAAGCAACCCGGCAGCAGGGCTTTACCCTGCTTGAAGTGATGGTTGTGCTGGCCATTATCGGCGGCATTATGGCCCTGGTGGCAACTAACCTGATGGGCTCAGCCGGTGATGCACGGGTAAAAACCACCATCAGTCAGATTAAACTGATTGAAGGCGCGCTGGATATGTATAAGTTGAATAACTTTACCTATCCGACCACAGAGCAGGGGCTGGAAGCGCTGGTTAAAAAACCAACCAGTGCGCCTGAGCCGAAAAACTATCAGACCGGCGGTTACCTCAAAGGCAACAACGTACCGACGGATGCCTGGGGCCGCGAGTTTCTTTATTTTATGGATAAAGGCCAGTATGAGATCGTCTCATTAGGCGCTGATGGACAGGAAGGTGGCGAAGGCGAAAACGCTGATATCAGTTCACTGGATCAGTAATGCGTCACAGCCGGGCATTTACGCTGCTGGAAGTGATGGTGGTACTCGCCATCATTGGTGGTCTTATGGCGATGGTAACCATGACCAGCAGCGACCGTCATGCACAGGATGAAACAGAGCAGTTTGCCCGGCGCCTGACTGCTGTTTTTTCCGCCTGCCGGCAGGAATCGGTGTTTCAGAATCTCGATCTCGGCCTGGCCATGGACAGTCACTCGCTGCTGTTGCTTACTTTTCAGGATATTAATTCGCAGGAATTCACCGCCAATAAAAGCCGGGAAGAACTGGATGCACTGGCTAAAAATCCCTGGCAGCCATATTCAGGGCCGTTAAATGCTGAAATCGAGGCGCCGGAATATGTGTATATGGCGCTGGAAGTTGAAGGCGAGCCAGTGGATTTTTCAGAGTTACTGGAAGGTGATGAAGGACCGCTGCCCGCCTTGTTGTTTCTTTCCTCAGATGAATACACACCGTTCCGGTTAATTCTCACTCATGATCAGGATGAGAATTTTGAAATCGTGCTTAAAGGTGATGGCTTTAACCCGCCGTTAATGTCGCTGGAGCGTTTCGATGATTAATCTACGCCGGGCGGCCGGGTTTACCCTGATTGAAGTCATGATTGCCGTCACCGTATTTGTTGCCGTGGCGACCACCATCTCTCAGACCACCAGCCAGAGCGTCAGCACTCAGCTGGCACTGGAAAACACCACGCTGGCATCATTTGTTGCCGAAAACCGCCTGGTGGACATCCGCCTGGCCGGCTTGCCGGATGAAGGTGAAAACACAGATCAGGCCGAGCTTGCCGGGCGCGACTGGCGTGTTCATACAAAGGTTGAAAAAACCAGTTTCCCGGACACCGTGCGGGTAACCGTATCAGTCGGCGATATTGACGACAAAGAAAACTATAACTATTCCCTGACCACTATTATGGGGAAACAGTAATGGCCCGGGGTTTTACGCTGCTGGAAGTATTGCTGGCCGTCGCCATTACCGCTTTGATTGGTGTCGGCGCAGCACAGCTCCTTAATTCCATTATTAATGCCAAGCAGGGCGTGGATATCCGCTCCGAAAAGCTGGCCTCATTGCAGCGTTTTAATATGGCGGTATCGCGCGATATTGAACAGATTATTAATCGTCCCATCCGTGATATTTATGGTGACGAACAGCCTGCAATAAGAATTAACGACGGTGATTATCCGGTCGAATTTACCCGCGCAGGCTGGCGTAATTCGCCGGTGACGGACGATCCGCGGTCCGAACTGCAGCGCGTAGCTTACCGGCTCGAACCAATCGACAGCGAGGCCTGTGAAGTCGCTTATGTGCGCCTTCAGAGTTGGGGCGTTATCGAGCCGCAGGGCGAGTGTCTGGTGCGCTATTTCTGGCCGGTACTGGATCAGGCCAGCGACTCACAACCCCAGTCGCAAGTGGTACTTGAGCAGATTGATATGCTCGAAGTGGAAATGCTGGTACGCGAAGAAAACAGTAACGCGCAGGGCGATTACGAAGAAACCGGGCGCCACTGGTACACCGACTGGCCGGCGCTGAATGCGGCTTCCGGCGCCACGGAAATCCCCATCGTTATGCGCTGGCGCATTGAACTGCCGGAACTGGGCAGTATAGAGCGGCAGTGGTTTATTCCCTGGGGAGAGTTCTGATGCGCATCAGGGCAGGGCATAGTTATCAGCGTCAGAGCGGACTGGCTCTGATTACCGTATTGCTGATTTTTGCCATCGTCTCTGTACTGGCGGTTGCCATGATCGATCGCCAGTCTTCCGATATTCAGCGCAGCGGCACAATGCTGGCTCTGCAGCAGGCACGGGCTTACGTATTGGGGGCTGAATCAGCTGTTAAAACCGGCCTGTACCTGGACTGGGATAATAATCCGGATATTGATCATGCCAATGAAGAGTGGCGTCAGGAACGCAGCTTCCCGCTGTCGCCCGGCACCGCTTATATTGAGATCCGCGATGCCCAGGGGCGTTTTAATCTTAACAGCCTGAGTAAAGGCGCCGCGAACCGGGATGTACAGAAAACGCGTTTCAGTAAGCTGCTCAATGAATTAGGGCTGGATGTCATGCTGGCTGACCTGGTGGTGCGCTGGATGGACGAAGAAAGCCAGGAGGATGATCGCTATCAGTCCATGATGCCGCCATACCGGGCGGCTTACCGTGGCTGTTCTCATACCTCTGAAATGATGCTGATTGAAGGCTTTGATCTGGCGACTTACCGGGCGCTGGAAGGCTATATCGCCTGTCTTCCGGTTACTGCTCAGCTGAATGTTAACACCGCCAGCGCGGCGGTACTGGCAGCGCTGGATGATGGGTTGTCACTGTCAACGGCGGATGCCATTGTCGCCGCCCGCGGCGATGAAGGCTTTGCGGATCTTGATGCCTTCTGGTCTCTGAGTGAAATCGAACAATATACGAAAAATCAGCGTAACAATGACGATGATAAAGATTCTCCATCGTCGGCAAGCTGGGATAAAACTGACTTCAGTGTAAAATCCGAATACTTTGAGAGTTTTATCCGGGTTGATCTGGGCGACAGGATTGCAACCGCTGAAGTGCTGATTAACCGTAATAACGGTGATGGCAGTATGACAACCCTGTACCGTGATTACAGCCGGCGCGAAGCCCGGCATGAAACTGAAATAGCCAGCAGTAATACTGTGACGCAATAATTTGAACCGCTGACATTTAACGGAAATCGACATCATGGAAACCGTGAATATTCAATGGCAATCCCTGAGCGGGCAATGGATGGTCTCTGACCTCAGTGCCGCTGAGTGGCAGCCATTGGCTGTCTGGGCTGACGATCAGCCTGATCTGACGCAGGTGCGGATGGTCTTATCGCCGGTCAACTACGCCACGCACTGGCTCAGTATGCCCGGGGTTTCCGGTCGTCAGATCGCTAAAGCCCTGCCGTTTGCGCTGGAAGAATCCCTGATTGAAGATATTGCCCACTATCTGATTGTGCATGCCGGTCAGTCGGGAAAAAAAGTACGCGCCTATGTAATCAACAGCGATCTTATTGCCCGTCTGCTGGAAGAATGCGAACTGCACAATCTGGTGCTGCGAGAGCTGATCCCTCAGACACAGCTTATGGCGCCGGGGAATCAGATACTGCACAGCCGCCAGAACGGTGAAGCTGGCTGGTTACTCAATCTGCCGGGCATGTTCGAGGGCTGGGTGCCGGAAGCCGGGATGCCGGCCATTCTGGATGCGCTGTTTGAGTCGGAAGAGGAAGAGCGCCTGCTGGAATCCCTGACCGTGGTGGCGCCTCAGCTGGATCAGGCCAATTTACTGAAGACCACACTGGAGACCAGCTATCCGGGAGTGATCGGTGAAATTAATACCCATCCGGGTACTGGCCAGCAGGATGCTGATGAGGCCCTTGCCGGTAAACCGGTCAGCTTTCTCACCGGCCAGTTTCAGGTAAAAGAAGCGGAAGAAAACCGTCCGGCGGTCTGGTGGCGTCCTTTGGCAGCCATGGCAGCCGTATGGCTGGTTGCGGTCACTCTGTGGCTGGTAATTGATCAGCAGACAACACGCTCGCAGGCCGATCAGGTGCGTACAGAAACCGTCAATCTGTATAAAAAACTGTTTCCCGGCGAACGCATCCGTCTGCTGGAACGTCAGATCCGGGAAAAGATTTCCGGCGATACTCCTGACACCGGGGCAGGGTTCCTGGGCTCGACCAACATGCTGGCGCGCGTCTACGCCAGTCAGAACCTGCAGGATGCGGTGGAAATGACCTCGGTACGCTACAGCGACCGCCTGGGTGAACTGGTTGTTGAAGTGCGGGCCAAAAGCCTGAATGAGCTGCAGACTCTGCGCCAGGCGCTGGAAAATCAGGGGTTAACGGCCGAAGTGGCGTCGGCGACCAATGATAAAGACGGTGTTAAAGGACGTATCCGCATCGGAGGTGCCGCATGATGAACCGTATTCAGGCAATAAAGCTGCAGTTGTCAGAGCAGCTCAAAGCAACACCGGCCTGGCAGGCGGGCTCACAGTGGTATCAGGCATTGCCGGCCCGGGACCGCCTGGTCGTGAAAGCGGTCAGTGCACTCCTGGTTGTGGCGCTGGTCTTTGTCATTGTTTACGCCCCTTTGCTGAAAGCCCGTAAAAATGCCGAAGCCGCATTGCAGAAGAATCTTGGGGTGTATAACCAGCTGGCCGGGAATGCACATAAATTCGGTTCGGTATCGTCACCGGCGGCCTCCGGTTCGCTCTTGTCTCTGGTCACCCGGCAGGCCAGAGCTTCGGGTCTGTCTCTCAGCCGTTATGAGCAGGATGGCCAGAGTCTGCGGGTCTGGCTGGAGGATGTTTCTTTTGATGATGCCATCACCATGCTGGAATCCCTGCAGGCCAACGCCGGTGTGATCGCCAGTCAGATTAATATCGATAAAGCGGACCGCCCGGGCGTGGTCGATATCCGCGCAACCCTGGGTCAGTGATCCCGCGACATGCGCCACCGGCAGTGACTGCCGCAACTTAAAGAGATCTGGAGAATAGTTATGGCTGCCTTTGATTTTGAACTGCTGGTAATCGGTGCGGGTTCCGGTGGTGTGCGCGCCAGCCGGATGGCGGCGGCACGCGGTGTTAAGACCGCGGTAGTGGAAAACCGTTATCTGGGCGGAACCTGCGTCAATGTTGGCTGTGTACCGAAGAAGCTGTTTGTGTATGCCTCGGAGTACAGTGAAAAATTCGAGGAGGCGGCCGGGTTCGGTGTTCATGGCCAGCTGAATGCCTTCGAGTGGCCCGAGCTTCGCGATAACAAAAGTAATGAAATCAAACGCTTGAATGGTATTTATAATAATCTGCTTGAAAATTCAGGCGTGGCGCTGCTGCATGGCAGCGCCACGCTGGTTGATGCGCATACTGTCCGGGTGGGTGATACCGAGTACCGCGCTGAGAAGATTCTGATCGCGACCGGTGGCTGGCCAAGCAAACCGGATATTCCCGGGGCAGAGCATGGCATAACCTCCAATGAAGTTTTCTACCTGGAAGAGTTTCCACAACGTGCAGTGGTCATTGGTGGCGGCTATATTGCGGTTGAATTCGCCGGTATTTTCAATGGTCTGGGGGCTGATACCCACCTGTTATACCGCGGAGAGCAGATTCTGCGTGGCTTTGATGGTGATGTACGGGATTTCGCCGCGGAACAGATCATCAACAAAGGTGTGTCCATTCATACTCATACCGATGTCAAACGTATCGATAAGCTGGAAGATGGCACACTGCGCTGTCAGCTCACCAACGGCGATATGATGGACGCGGATTGCGTCCTGTTTGCCACCGGCCGCACCCCGATGACAGACGGACTCAATCTGGACACTGTCGGCGTGGAAACGCGCAGTGACGGTACCATTTCCGTTGATCACTTTTTCCGCACCTCAGTGCCCAGCATTTATGCTCTGGGGGATGTCATAGGAACACCGCAGCTGACGCCAGTCGCTCTGGCACAGGCCATGAAGCTGGTTGCACACTGGTACGCCGGAGACCAGGAGCCGATGAGTTATGACAACATTCCGACCGCCGTTTTCTGTCAGCCCAATATCGCTACCGTCGGCCTGACCGAAGAAGAAGCGGTTGAGCGTTATGGCGATGATCTCACGGTATTTGAATCCAGTTTCCGGCCTATGAAACACACCATCAGCGGCATGCCGGAGCGCTCCCTGATGAAGCTTATCGTTCAGACCAGTACCGATCTGGTGGTCGGGGCGCACATGGTCGGTGAGGATGCCGGTGAAATCATGCAGGGGCTGGCGGTCGCGGTGAAAGCCGGAGCAACCAAGGCGGTGTTTGACAGCACCATTGGTATTCATCCGACAGCGGCAGAGGAATTCGTCACCATGCGCTCGCCGCGCAGCTGAAGATGCGTCTGAGATGCGCCGCTACCTCAGGCGCATCTCAGATAAGAAAAAGCCGGCCATAGGCCCACTACTGTTCCACAGTTTGATAGTTTTCTGCTTTCTAGTAACGACTTTTAAATCCGCAGTGACTGATGCCTCCCAGGGGAACTTATCCGATACGTCGGACCGCCCTGGCCGGCAGGGCCGCCCCCAGCTTTTCGCTTT
>DCCG01000019.1 GCA_002314145.1 Thalassolituus sp. UBA1087
TGCACTTATTATGCGAAACCGCGGGATAATAATCCTCAAAGCGGTCGGTATATTTTTTATCCGTTGAACTGCCGGCACCATAAGTGTCCCGGATCAGTGAATTTTTCGCCAGACAGATATCATCAAACCCGAACCAGTTTACCGCCGCGCCATAATAGGCGCCGGAAGTTGTTATAGACCCGGTAGCCAGCAATGTTGACGTTGTGGTCGTTGATCCCATGGCCAGGTCGCCTTTAAACCAGAACACACCGGGAGCCAGAGCAGCGCCATTAAAAGTCCAGGTATCGCTGTCTTTATCATACGTCAGGCAGTCAGTCTGATCAGAAAACCCAAGGCAAATGGCCGGCCCGGGAGAAATTTCAAGACAGCGTCCGTCGCTGCTGTAGGAAAGCAGGTCTGCCTCACACAGATAGCCATAATGCTTGCTGTAATTCTTTTCAAAATATTTATTCAGATAATAGACCTTTCCGTTCGGAACGCCGGCAACATTGTACAGGCGCGCCACTGGTGCTTTGAGATTTTCATCATATTCCAGCACGTAATTGGCTTCCGATTTAAGTGCCCAGGTATCAATGATGACTTTATCCAGCTCAACTTCCGTCACCGGATTCATCGGGACGAAAGAGACCTGTTGACCACCGACAATGGAAGGAGGGCAGCTTTCGGAGACAGTACCGGCCACCTGAATATCAGTAAAGTCATCCCAGTATGACCCAACGCACCCGGTAAGATTTCCTTTAATCTTAGCCGTACCAACATGCCCGCCAGTGGCAAACAGCGTATTTCCACCAGAGGCCGCTGTATTAATATCATCAAAAGCTTCGGCATAAATATTACCGTCTGCCTTCAGATCACCGTAGGAGGTCCAGGCATTGGCATAGATATCCCCAAGTGTATTAACGAAATTAAAACTACCTGACGAGTCGATGGTAACATCACCGTTTATCCACATGGTATCGACACTGGCAGATCCCTGCGCCTCGAAATCGCCCATCGCCCAGATAGTATTAACCGCAACAGTGTCTTTAATTGACACACTGCCATTAGCATAAATGGTTTCTGCAGCGGCACCACTGCCAAGTTTGACGTCACCGGTCGCTTTAATCGTGCGGATTGAATTAATACTGATCTGATCAATCCGGATATCACCGTCCACACTGAGATCCTGCATATTGCCGTCAACACCGGTAATTTTTATGCCACCGGTCATATCCAGATTCCCTGATAACATGACAGAATCAGTCAGGTCGATACTGTCTGATATTTCACCTGGCGTCAGCCGGAATACGACATCCATCAATGCGGATGAATCAGCGGAAATATCCGTAGCAGTCACTTCAGCTTCTATAAGATAAGTCCCGGGAACCGATGCATCAGCATCCACTGAACGGACAACCGCCGACATCGAACGGGTCGTATCATTACCGACTGTCATCGTAAGATTACGGTTAACCAGTGCCGGCAGATCATCCTCTTCAACATTCTTCAGATAAAGTCGCAACGCATCCGCCGCAGCCCAGGCACTGTTATTAGCATGAGTCGCCGCATGGACTGCAACCTGCTTTGTCTGGGTATTACGGTTACTGTTAATCATACTGAAGGCTGTAGCACCAACAGCCAGGCTGAGAAGCAGGACCACCAATATGGTCGCAATACCTTTCTGGCGAGAATAGCGGGCGATTTTCATAATCCTGTCCCTTTAAGTATTCAGATTGCTTCCGGATGAAAGTTATACAGGCAAATATTCAGGTCACTGACAGGCACAGACGGATTAAAGAGGTAAGCCGCATCCGGCGATTTAACCGTTAAAATATAATGTTCTGAATTTTCTTCAGCCAATGAACGTCCGAAAGAGGTGCATTCGCCTTCTGTCACGCTGAACGAAAATAAGCTGCTGTTATCATCAATATATTTGGTTATTTCATCGTCAGTCATTTTCCAGCGTGCGAGGAGACTATCAACATTCCAGCTGAGTGCTGTGAGGTCTGCTGTTTCATTACAGCCGCCTGACCGGATCATGCGGATTTCCCGGAAATCATTCCCCTCACTGTCCTGGGTCGTTATTTCTTCGAAACCTTCACACGTATAAGCAGTACCTGCGATATCCGAGTAACGCCAGAGTAATTGCAGCTGTGTACCATTGTGACGGACTTTAATATCCTCTTCGGAGGCATCTGCGATACCAAACCCCGCCGACTGCACGCTTTTTTCAAGTACCATTTCCGCCAGCGAAATACGTCCGTCAAAGCCTGAATATGTTTTATTATCAGTGCTGACCTGAATCAGGTTTTTATAAACCACCATACAGGTCAGAGTAATCAGCATAGAAATCATCAGACCAACCATCAGGCTGATAAGCGACATACCTTGCTGCGGACTGAAATAAACAGGTTTCATCACATTGTCGCCCAGGTGGAGCCGACACGAACGGTGCCGCCCAGTTTATCTGATTCAACACTCAGAGAAATCGGGGCAGGTACATCAGCAACATTAATACCATTAATATTGACAACGGTTTCAACGCCGCAGCCAAGTACAGTCACCGCCAGGGTTTCGCCGTCCGGTAGTGTCACCTGCGGTGAGGCACTACAGATATCAGAG
This sequence comes from Thalassolituus sp. UBA1087, assembly GCA_002314145.1. Taxonomy (GTDB): domain Bacteria; phylum Pseudomonadota; class Gammaproteobacteria; order Pseudomonadales; family Oceanobacteraceae; genus Venatoribacter. Next base: position 2,602 of record DCCG01000019.1, read on the forward strand.
CCGCCCGATTGGTTGCTGACGAGAACAGCACGTAACTGATCAATCACAATTTCCTGCAAACGCATGTCCCGCTGTGCAACCAGAGAGCGGGACGACATATACATAGCGCCAATAATCAGCATGGAGGCGAGCAACATGCTGACCATGGCTTCAATCATAAAATTACCTTGCTGTCTGATGCGCGGGACATTAATCAATAACAATGGTTTCTTTTTCATCGTCAGCTGTTCCGGTTGCAATCGTAAAGGTAAATTCCGTGCCACACCCACTGCAATCGACCGTTGTTAATAATCCACGATTATTAAAACAGGAGCACTGATACGGACTGCCATCCTGTGTAATATCAACATCTGCATTAACGTTTTTTTGCCAGACCAGTTTCCCCGCACCAGACGCACAATCTGCTGCGCTCACCGCTGTGCCCTGTAAAACCTTCAGTTCACCACTTTCCAGACAGATTTTAGCCACCGGGCTGTCAGCGGAGGCAGCCATAGCATTTCTGATCGCCGCACCGCGTGCATGTCCAAAGGCTTCCGTCAAAGCCCCCTGAGCATCCAGACGATTGGCACTGGCAACCCAGCCTCCGGTGAGGGGAACAGTAACCGCGATAACAAGCGCCATAATCGCCAACGTGACCATAGCCTCAACCAGTGTAAAACCGCGGGAATTCACAGCCAGTCTCCGGACGCATAACTGCAGCCCGTCACGGAGCGCGTGCCGTCATTGGTCAGCGTGATAATGCAGCCGGCCAGATCGCCACGCTGACCTTTAGCTTTCAGGGCATAGGTAGTGGCACTGGCACCGTCGGTGTAAAAAACAAAGTCGCTGCTGTCAGAAGCCGGGGACCAGCCACTGAAAGCGGTGGTCAGACCTGCGGTATCTGTATAATCAGAAGTCGGATAGGTCAGGGTTCTCTGATAATAATTTTCGTAATTCAGACTGAGCGCGACGATATCGGATTGCGCAGTTTTAATAACCGAGCGGTCGATGTAACGCTTATAAGAGGGCACAGCTATTGCCGCAAGAATGGCAACGATAGCGACCACTACCAGAACTTCAATCAGGGTAAAGCCCTTGCTTCTGCTGTGTTTCATTGTACTGCTGCCTGCTCTCATGCCTTTGCCCCCGGCACTCTGTTGCCAAAAAGTATAAAATAAAGAAACCACGCCAAAACTATTGCCTGAATTGCAACAATTGTGTCCTGTCCAACCAATCTTATTCCACTCTTTAATGGCACTAAAGAACCAAATTGGTCAGACAACCAGTACTATCATGCTAATTGAGACCTATGTCGCAAAAGGAAGATTACAATCTGTTACATCAACCAGAAATTAAGAAAGACCCGGAGCCGGGAAACCCCACGAGCTCCTGCAGCAGCAGTCTGCAGCCGCCACAGGACTGCTTCTGCAACAGGCCAGCCAATCGGGCAATTGACATGAAGTTATTGTTTTACTGATATTTTATGTCAGTAGAACAACCCAGATGGCTCATTAAGACCCCATCATGTAGCTATTGGACGCCATTCATACGATCTGGCCCTTGCTGGATTAACGAATTTAAAACAATAATAATTCCATAATAACTGTATTGACTTAGGGGTGATTTCCGGAACAAGATTCAGGACTGCCTTAATTCCTCTCAGCCAGGTTACAGCAATAACGTCTGTATCCGGCCCGATAATACAGCCCCACGTTTATGTGCCTGATTGTTTTTAACTGGTCCCCCGGCGAGCACGACTGGCTGACGGTGAGCGCCAACCGCGACGAGTTTTTACACCGCCCTACGCAGCCGCTGAGCCGCTGGCCTGGTGACGCCCGGATCGTGGCAGGCAAAGACCTGCAACAGGGTGGTACCTGGCTGGGTGCCAACCGCCATGGTCAGTTCGCCTTCCTCACCAATGTGAGAGCCCCGGGTGCAGGGCCGGCAACACCTGAGTCGCGCGGGCTGCTGGTCCGGGAGTATCTGGAGCGTCCGCAGCCGGCAGCGGACTTTGCCGCACAACTGCTCAGTCGCTGTCAGGCCTTTGCTCCGTTCAATCTGATCGTGGGCAGCCCGCAACAGATGCTGTGGATAACCAATTATCCGCAGCCGCAACAAAGCATCATTGCGCCCGGCATCCATACGCTGAGCAACGCCGCCCTGGACACTCCATGGCCCAAGTCTCAGCTGGCACAGCAGCAGCTGCAGCAATGGCTGCAACATCAGGAGCAGAACCCCGGACAACTGGCTGATCTGATTAACAGCCGCGCAACCTGCGCTGATCAGGAGTTACCTGATACCGGCATTCCCCTTGATTGGGAGCGGATGCTGTCCGCCCAGCTGATCGTCTCTCCCGACTATGGCACCCGCTCATCGACCGCCATTCTGGGGCGCGGGCATCACCTCACGCTGTGTGAGCTCAGCCGTGATGCCGGCGGCGGCATCAGCGCCTGTCATCAGGAAACCCTGACCTTTACCTGACCTCCCGTCAGCCGGCGCTGATATGCAAAAATGTCAGCTTTTTTATTTTCTGCCCGTTTATTGTCATCTGCCTGAAAGTTACAAAAAAACAGCCTAATTGATTGTTTTTAAAGGGATCAATTTTCTGTCGCTTACAGATTTTTCATAGTCTTACAAAATTCATAATTCCGCAGCCTGAAAGACACCACATTTCCTTATCCGGCGGTCCATACTTCTTTGCATGAACAGCACGAATACTGCTCAGAAGCCGCAACGTGTCATTGCACTCACCGGATTGATTGGTCTGGTGTGTCTTGCATTGCTGTTTGCCGCTCTGGCCGCCAGCATCAATACCAAGCCTTATATGCCGCCCAAAGTGGCGCAGAAGTATATGGAGGAATGGTTAATTGAATCCGCGCGTCGCGTGGCGGGTGAAGTGCGCCTGAAACACGCCCAGGCTATTGAGCCTTTTTATCTGCGCCGCGATTACCAGCCTGTGTGGATGGACAGCTACGAGCTGACCGATGCCGCCAAAGAACTGCTTCAGGTATTGCGTGAAACAGCTGCCGATGAGTGGCGCCAGTATGGTTACGAATTACCGACCCTGGAACGTGAAACCAGCCGGCTGTCCAACCTGCCGAAACAGGCAACCGCCGTCGAAGTCCTTCTGACCGACGCGTTCATCACCTATGCCGACCAGGCATTGAACGCCGAACTGCTGCCCGATACCGGAGAAGGTGATCACGCCATCCGTAAAGTATCCGCCATGGCCAATCCCGGTACCCGCATCAGCGAAGAACAGATCGTCAACCTGCTGGCAGAATCCATCCGCCGCAATGAACTCGATTCACTGGTTGAAAAACTCACGCCTTCTCACCCCGGGTATCTGGAACTGCGCAAGCAGCTGAACCGCTATCTGGCTATCTCCAATTCCGGTCGCTGGTATCCACTGCCGGATGATCTGGCCCTGAAGGCCGGTGAGCGCCACCGTATGGTGCCTCATCTGCGCTGGATGCTGAGCCAGTATGGCGACCTGCGTAAAGGTGCTTTGTCCTGGCTGTTTAAGGAATCGGAAGAACGTACGCTGGCGCCGGCGGATCACGAAACCGTGGACCTCAGCCGGCCGGAATTTCTGTTTGACGACACCCTGGCCGAAGCGCTGAAGAGTTTTCAACAGCGTCACAAACTCAAAGACAGCGGAGAGCTGGATAAAGCCACGCTGGGCTGGCTCAATATTCCGCCTTATCAGATGGCACAGAAAATCGCTCTGAATATGAAACGCTGGCGCCACCTGCCAAGAGAACTTGGTGACCGCCACGTGATGGTGAATATGGCCGATTATCGTCTGCAGCTGATGAACGGCGGGTCGGTAGAGCTGGATATGAAAGTCATCATCGGCAACCTGCAGCGCCGCACACCGGTCATGGCCCACAAGATCAGCACTCTGGAGCTGGCGCCTACCTGGTCTGTTCCCCGCCGTATCGCGGTCAACAGCCTGCTGCCGAAAATCCGCCGCAATCCCGATTACCTGCAACGTAAAGGCTATCAGCTGATTACTCAGGTCAACGGCGTCAATCAGTTTGTTAACCCTCATGATGTCGACTGGTCAAAAGTAACAGCGCGCCACTTCCCTTACCGGCTGGTACAGAAAGCCGGCAGCGATAATGCGCTGGGGACCATCAAATTCCTGTTCCCCAACAACAAGGATATTTACCTGCACGATACTTCTCAGCCACAACTGTTCAATCTGGAAAAACGGGCCCTCAGCTCCGGCTGTGTGCGGGTGGAAAAACCCCGTCTGCTGGCCGAGAAACTGCTGCGAGGCTATCAGGGCTGGACGCGCAACAATATTGATTCCGCCATTGATCAGAACCGGACTACCCGGGTCAAACTGCAGGATGATGTTCCTGTGTATCTGATGTACTGGACCACCTGGGTGGATGAAGACGGCGTGCTGCAGGTACGTGATGATGTGTACAACCGTGATCTGATCGCCGGCCGGCCAGCTGTTAACCCCGTCACCCTCTGACTTTCCTTCCTTTCATGCATTACTCCACTCTCAATGTGAGCGTGTTACATAATTATGTATGACTAATGTAGCGTTACGTAGTCTGCGGAACGGTTCCCCATTTTTACCCGATTGCCTTTGGCATAATCCTGCCGTTAACAATGAATTCGTACGAAAAAACTCCGGGTTAAACAGGCATGAATAACCGTCGTCAATTTCTCAAACAGGCTGCTGCGCTGAGCGCTGCCGGTCTGACCTCCTCCCTCGTCAGCCAAACGGCTGCCGCAGAGCAGGGCGAGCGTTCGCTGCAGGTGTACAACATCCATACCGGCGAGTCCGCCAACTGTACTTTCTGGGCCAACGGCCAATACATAGACGAAGAAATTCAGATGCTGGATTTTCTGGTGCGTGATCACAGAGCCAATCAGACACTGGCCATGCAGCGCGAACTGTACGAAAACATGTATTACCTGCAGGAACTGTTCGGCCACCATGAGCCGCTGTACATTATTTCCGGCTACCGCGCCCCGAAGACCAATTCCGATCTGCGCCATGTCAGCAACGGTGTTGCCGAACACAGCCTGCATATGCAGGGGCGGGCCATTGATATACGTATTCCCGGTGTCTCCCACCGCCACCTGCACAAAGCGGCACTGGCCATGCGTACCGGCGGAGTGGGGTACTACCCCAAGAGTGGTTTTATTCATATCGATACCGGCCGGGTCCGGCACTGGACAGCCTGAGCACCTGACCAGGCAGGCGATCCACATACAAAAAGAGAGGCCCGCAGGCCTCTCTTTTTTATTCAGCAACCGGTGTGAATCAGGTCCGGACCGGACCAATAATCCTCGCAAAACCAGCCTGCTCCAGCGACAACTGCAGTGTCGAGGCAATCACCTGGGCACTTTCCAGTTTCATGACTTCCTGCAGCAGTTCTTCCGCCCAGGCATGGCTGACACCGCGCAGTACCGATTTCACTTTTGGCAGGTTAGTGGCGTTCATCGACAGCATGTCATACCCCATGGCCATCAGCAGCACAGCGCCCAGCGGGTTACCGGCCAGCTCACCACAGACACTGGCCGGACAGCCAATCTCGCGGGCAGTATCCGCGATCATCTTCAGCGCACTGAGCACCGCCGGATGAAACGCCTGATACAGATCAGCGACCCTTGGGTTATTGCGGTCAACCGCCAGTAAATACTGGGTCAGGTCATTCGAGCCCACTGACAGAAAGTCCACGCGACTGCCCAGCTCCCGGATCTGATACACCGCTGCCGGGACTTCAATCATCACCCCGACTTGCGGCATATCCACTTCGTATCCTTCTTCCAGCACTTCGGCATGGGCGCGGTAAACCAGATGCAGAGCGTCATCCACTTCGCCAACACTGGTAATCATCGGCAGCATAATGCGCAGATTATTGAGCCCGTCACTGGCTTTGATCATGGCCCGCACCTGCAGCAGGAAAATTTCCGGATGATCCAGGGTCACCCGGATACCGCGCCAACCGAGAAACGGGTTGGCTTCGTTAATCGGGAAATAGGTCAGTGCTTTATCGCCGCCCACGTCCAGCGTACGCATGGTCACCGGGTTGGGCGCAAAGGTTTCCAGCTGCTGGCGGTATATCTGCTGTTGTTCCACTTCACTGGGGAAGCGGTCTTTCATCATAAACGGGACTTCGGTGCGGTACAGGCCGACCCCTTCGGCACCACGCTCGAGACTGCGCACCGCGTCGGTAATCAGCCCCGTGTTCACCCACAGCGGGATACGGTGACCGTCAGTGGTTTCCGCCGGCATATTGCGCAGGCCTTCCAGATCTTCCTGCAGCGCCTGCTCTTCGTCATAGATTGACTGATACTGCTCCCGCAGTTCGTCCGTCGGGCTGGAATAAATATGCCCGCGGTAGCCATCCACAATCAGTTCCAGACCATGCAACTGGGCATAAGGTACATCCACGACCCCCATCACGGTGGGGATGCCCATGGCCCGGGCCAGAATCGCTACATGGGAGTTGGACGAGCCCTTCACTGAGACCAGACCGCGCAGTTTGTCCGCCGGGACTTCCCCCAGCATGGCCGGTGTCAGCTCTTCACTGACCAGAATCGTATCCTGCGGAAACTCGTATTCCGGTGCGGCATCATGGCCCTGCAGATGAGCCAGAATACGGGTGCCCAGATCAATAATGTCGGTTGCCCGCTCACGCAGGTACACGTCTTCCATCATCTGGAAATGACCGACGTACTGCATCACCACCTGACGCAGCGCCCCCTGTGCCCAGTTACCATCGACAATGCGCGCCCGCACTTCGGCACCCAGTGCCTGATCATCCAGCATGTTCAGATAAACATCGAACAGCGCCATTTCTTCGGGATTCAGCTCACTGCTGAGTTTTTTGCCCAGAATACGGATTTCGCGGCGTGCGGCTTCCAGGGCTTCCTCAAAGCGTTCGATTTCTTCTTCAATGGAATCCGCCGGTTTATCCACCACGCCACTGAGATCGGCGGCGGGCGAGATCACAAAGGCCTGTCCCAGTCCGACGCCGGGAGAGCCCGGCGCCCCGGCAAAACGGGTACGCTTTTTCTTCTTTTCAGCACTGGGGGGAATTTCAAGAATATTGCCGGTGGCTTCGGCATGGGCAATGACACCGGCGAGCTGCGCCGACATGGTCACCAGAAAAGCTTCTTCACTCTGATCAAACTGGCGGCTGTCGCGCTGCTGCACCACCATCACACCCATCAGGCGCTTGTGATGAATAATGGGCACGCCCAGAAAGGATAAAAACGGATCTTCGCCGGTCTCGGACAGAAAATAAAATTTCGGATGCTCAGGCGCGTTATCGACGTTAATGGGTTCTTCACGGGAACCGACCAGGCCCACCAGCCCCTGCGACGGGCTGAGACTGACCCGTCCTACCGCTTCCTGTTTGAGCCCTTCGGTTGCCATCAGGACATAGCGCTGACTCTCCGGATCATACAGATACACAGAACACACTTCGGTGCGCATGGCTTCGCGGATGCGCGCTACCACCACTTTCAGTGCGTCACTGATATCAGTCGCTGAACTGACTTCCTGTACTATCCGTCTGAGAATATCGAGCATGATTCTCTGCCTGTGGAAACGGCAATCCCCTTGTCTGTTGTCTGTGTGGTGGCAACCGCCTGTGCAGTACTCCGTCTGTTATCCGTCTGCTACTGGCCGTGACGGCGCTGCAGCTTGGCAATCCGCGGCGCCAGTTCCGTCATGGCCCGGCGATAGACATCGCGTTTAAACGACACCACCCCCCCCAGCGGAAACCAGTAGCTGACCCAGCTCCAGCCATCAAATTCCGGCTTGTCACTGGTGTCCAGATTAATATCGGATTCTTTGCCCATCAGTTTCAGTAAAAACCACTTCTGCTTCTGACCAACGCAGACAGGCTTACTGTCGTGGCGCACCATGCGCCGTGGCAGCCGGTAGCGCAGCCAGCCACGGGTGCAGCCGAGAATCTGCACATCGCTGGCTGACAAACCAATTTCTTCCATCAGCTCACGATAGAGGGCTTTTTCCGGCGACTCCCCCTGCTTAATCCCGCCCTGCGGGAACTGCCAGGCATCCTGACCTATACGGCGGGCCCAGAGCACCTGTCCTTTGTCATTGCAAAGGATGATCCCCACATTCGGGCGATAACCTTGTTCGTCGATCACGTGACCTGCCATCCAAATCTGTTACTGACTGCAAAACTTGCCCATTTCATGGCAAAGGTCAAGCGGCCTGAGCCCTCAGCCATTGGCAGCCTGCCTGGTCTTAAGACCCTGATCTTATTGTAGCCTGATTTCTGAAAACTCAGAATTATAAGGAAAGTATGCGCTGTTGCCCGTAGAATAGGAAGGATTCAACTTTCGATTTAAAGGGCTGACTGTGGCACTCGCTATCTTTGACCTCGATCACACCCTGCTGGACGCCGACAGCGATCACAGCTGGGGCCAGTACCTGGTAGACCGCGGACTGGTGGAGGCCGCGGTTCATCAGCGTCGCAATGATGAGTTTTATGAGCAATATAAAGCCGGCACGTTGGATATTGACCAATACCTGACCTTCGCTCTGCGGCCGCTCACTGAATATCCCCTGCAGGTCATGCTGGATGAGCGCGAAGCCTTTCTTAAAGAGCGCATAATGCCACTTATTTCGCAGAAAAGCCGCGACCTCATCGCGCATCATAAGCGCGCGGGTGACACTCTGCTCATTATCACCGCCACCAATGGATTTGTAACCTATCCGATCGCAGAATTACTGGGCATTGAGCACATTATTGCGCCGGATCCGGAGTTCAGAGACGGTCAATACACCGGCCGCATCATTGGTACCCCCAGCTTCCAGCACGGCAAAGTTATTCGCCTGAACGACTGGTTGAGCGAGCAGAACCTGAAACTGGAAGACAGCTGGTTTTACAGTGACTCGCACAATGATCTGCCGCTGCTGGAAATCGTCGATCATCCGGTGGCAGTGGATCCCGATGAGCGCCTGGCGGCGGTCGCCAACGACAAAGGCTGGCCAATCATTTCGCTGCGCGACTGATTTCATTGCCCGAAGCATTATACTGTGCAGAGATATTCACTGCGCAACCAGGAGAAACTGCCGGTGACATTGCGAAGACTGCTTGTTATCACCCCCTTACTGGCGCTCGCCGCCTGCGATAATCAACCGCAGGAAACCATCAGCACCCCGCTGCCGGAACAGACGCCGGTGGCGTACGAAATCCCTCCGCAGCAGGCCAGTGCTTTTGCCGCGGAAGTGGGGCTGACCGCCTATACCAGTATGTCGATGGCAACGCAGACTGCTCAGGAACTGGACTCCCGCCTGCAGTCGTTTCTGTATCACCCCAACCCCATGACCCATAAAGAAGTGCAGCAGGCCTGGCGCTCAGCCTATTCCGCCTTTCTCCGCAGTCTGGTCTTTTCACGTCTGCCAATGTCCGATCCGCCGGACTGGCACAAGCAGGGGATTGATTACCGCCAGACGCTGACCCTGCTCGACAGCTGGCCGATCGAAGGCGGCTATATTGATCACGTTCCCGGTTACCCGTTCAGTGGCATTGTGAACGATCTGACGCTGGAGCTGAATGAAGAAACTCTGCTCAATCAGCACGGGTTTTCCGATCCCAGTTACGCCAGTCTCGGGTTTCATGCCTATGAGTTCATGCTGTGGGGGGCTGACGGTAAGCGCTCACCCGAGGACTTTTTTCCACAGGAAAATACCGCACCGGTGGTGATTGCCACCGAAGGCGGAAGCACAGCGACCGGCGAGGCGAACAGCGCCATTACAACCTCCGGCGATGGCGACAATGCCAGCGTATCAACCCCGGATGTGCAGAACCACAACCGTCGCCGGCAGTATATTCAGCTGGTGAGTGAACAGCTGCAGAAACATCTGCACCGCCTGCAGCGGCGCTGGGAACCCAGTAATGGCTACTACGCCGGACTGGTTCAGCGCTCCGAACCGCTGCAGGTACTGGCGGCCACCATGAGCGCAACGCAGAAAATTCTGTCAGACGAACTGCTCAATCGCAGAGTGTCCGCTGACAGCAGTGAATTCAGCCACAGCAGCGAGGAAGATGTGCGCGCCCTGGTGCACGGACTGCGTGACATCTGGCTGCCATCAGCCGCTCAGCCGGATGAAGAAGCAGGCAGCGGAGACAGCGCTGCCGAAGCCGGCATTGCGCGGCTGCTGCCGGGCACAGAGAAAGACGCCCTGCTCGCCGCCTGGCAGGAAAAGTTTACCCAGATCGATACAGCCCTGGATCAGTGGCAGGCACAGCAGGGCGCTGAGCCGGCCCGCCAGCAGGTGCGCGAGCACCTGATCGGCCTGATGCAGGTGCTGCAGCGCAGTGCCGCAGCACTGAACATCCCGCTGCGCACAGAAGACTGACACCTCAGCGGGTAGGCAATACCCGCGCAAACACGGCTTTCAGATAGCGGGTTTCGGCGATCGCCGGTACGACCGGATGATCGGCTCCCTGACTGCCGACATGCTGAATCAGCACATCGCGGTCCAGTTCGCGGCCCAGAACCCGCAGCATATCCGGCAGGCGATTCTCCCCCAGATGCATGGAGCAGGAACCACTGACCAGCAACCCGTCTTTATTCAGCAGGCGCATGGCAATCTGGTTAATACGTTTATAGGCCTGCTCGCCGGCTTTGATGTCTTTGCGGCGTGGGATAAAGGCCGGCGGATCTACCACCACGACATCAAACCGTTCGCCGTTATCGCGCAGCTGCTTCAGCGCGGCGAAAGCATCGCCTTCCCAGCAGTGCAGTTTTTCTTCCACACCATTCAGCGCCGCGTTCTCTTCCACCCAGTCCAGTGCCTGAGCGGATGCATCCACACAATGCACCTCCGCCGCGCCGTGATTGGCGGCCTGCACACCCCAGCCGCCGACATAGCTGAACACGTCCAGCACCCGTTTGCCGGCGACCAGACGGTTGAGCACGGCGCGATTCTCGCGGTGGTCATAGAACCAGCCGGTTTTCTGACCGTGAATCACGGGTGCCATAAAGCGCGTACCGTTTTCAATTAACGGTGCACAGTCGTCTTCCAGCGCGCCCTGAACGATTTCGACATATTCTTCCAGGCCTTCCACCGCGCGCAGTTTGCCGTCATTTTTCAGCACGATACACGACGGCTTCGCCACCTTGTTGATAGCATCAATGATGTCCTGACGACGGGCTTCCATGGCGGCAGAGGAGATCTGCACCACCACCACATCCATAAACCGGTCAATCACCAGTCCCGGCAGACTGTCGCTGTCACCGTATACCCAGCGGTAGCACTGATCCGGGTACCAGAGTTCACGCGAGCTCAGGGCGATTTTCAGGCGGTGGACGATGAAGGAAGCATCCAGCGGCTGCTTACCATCGCGGCTGTATAAGCGTGCACAGATCAATTGCTCCGGACTGAGCACCGCGCGGCCCAGCGCTTTGCCCGCCGAGGTCTCAATCACAGCTTCACTGCCGGCAGGCAGGCCTTTCAGTGGCGTAGACTGAATATCCACCTCATTGCTGTATACCCAGAGGTGACCGCCTTTGAGACGACGCTCGGCTTTTTCTTTCAGTCGGATGGTGGGCAACATGGGGGCTCCGGCCAGATTCTGGCAATTGGTTACAAAAAGGTGGGCATTATACGCGCCGCAGAACAAACGTCAGCCTGTAACGCTGCTAGGCTTTGACTACATATCATCCTGCCTGCCGTGTTGTTGCTATGCCACAGGAACTGTCCAGCGAACAGATTGAGAATATTCTGCAGGGGATCAAAATCCCGCCACAGCCACAGATTCTGGTGGATTTGCAGATGGAACAGGCGATGCCGGATCCGGATATCGCCCGCATTGCCGCGCTGATCAGCCAGGATGTCGGGCTCTCCGGCACCATTCTGAAAGTCATTAATTCGCCGTTTTACGGGTTGCGTAACCGTATTACCTCGGTGCATCAGGCCGTGATGCTGATCGGACTGAACAGCGTGGTAAATATCATTAACGGTCTGTCGATCAAAAGCGAGATGTCAGACGACACCATCGTCAATATGAACCGCTTCTGGGATACCGCCAACGACATTGCTCAGGTGTCCACCGTGATCGCCAAACAGGTGGGCTACCCGCATCCGGATATGGCTTATCTGCTGGGGCTGTTCCACAACTGCGGTATTCCGCTGCTGATGACACGCTTTGAGGATTACCCTCAGGTGATGGAAGAATCGTACGCTCACCCTGAACTGCGGGTGGTGGACGTGGAAAATCAGCGCCTGAACACCAATCATGCGGTGATTGGTTATTACACGGCTAAATCCTGGAATCTGCCCAGGTTGCTGTGCAACGTAATCGCTGAGCATCACAGTGCGACACGCTATTTCACCAGCAGCCATCAGCAGGACAGTGAAGCCAAAACCCTGCTTGCCATACTTAAGCTGGCAGAGCATATCTGCGGCAACTACCGGATTCTGGGAAACCAGCCACAGGACCCGGAATGGCAGATGATTCAGGCAGAAGTACTGACCTATCTGGGACTGGGGGAATACGACCTGGAGCAGATGGAAGCGAACTTTGCCGAATCAGGCATCGGCGTTCAGAACTACCGCCTCTGAGCGCCGCCCGGCCACAGGGCCGGTTACAGCGCTTCCAGTTTGGCGAAACTGACCACCAGCCATTTGCTGCCGGCATCATCAAAATTCACCTGCACACGCAGGCCGTTCCCCTGACCTTCAAACTGCACCACGGTGCCTTCTCCGAACATCGCATGGTTCACACGCTGGCCCAGGGCATAAGGCAGGCTGTCGTCCAGCATCTGGCGCCCTGTCATCACCCCACCGGACACTTTCGGACGGGCACTGAGCGGCCGGCTGATGGTATTTTTCAGACGCACTTCGCTGATGTATTCGGCCGGAATTTCGCGGATAAAGCGTGAAGGCGTGCTGAAATTTTCCTGGCCGTACAGACGCCGGCTTTCGGCATGGGTGATAATCAGCCGGCTCATCGCCCGGGTAATGCCCACATACGCCAGACGGCGCTCCTCTTCCAGACCTTCGGCTTCATCCATCGACATTTTGTGCGGGAACAGGCCTTCTTCCAGCCCGGCCAGCACCACCAGGGGAAATTCCAGACCTTTGGCCGAATGCAGCGTCATCAGCTGAACCGCGTCTTCGTACTCATCTGCCTGGCCGTCGCCGGCATCCAGTGCCGCACGGTCGAGAAACTGGGCCAGTTCCGACAGCGGACTGTCATCTGTTTCTTCGGTCAGGTCCGGTTCCTCATCCGCATCAAACTGACGGGCTGCATTCACCAGCTCTTCCAGGTTATCGACCCGTGCCTGACCTTTTTCGCCTTTTTCTTTCTTGTGGTGTTCAATCAGCCCGGAGTTTTCAATCACGTGGGACACAATTTCCTGCAGCTCCAGCTCCTCCAGCCCGACACTCATTTCATCCACCAGGTCGAGAAAGGTCTGTACCGACGATGTCGCCCGTTTGGGCAAGGCATTGTTGGCGATGGCCAGCTCGCAGGCTTTCCACAGTGAACAGCCCTGATCACGGGCAAAGCTGCGCAGAATGTCGACGGTTTTTTCACCGATGGCACGGGCCGGCACGTTAATCACCCGCTCTACCGAACCGTCATCGTCGCGGTTGAGCATCAGGCGCAGGTAAGCCAGTGCATTCTTGATTTCCAGCCGTTCATAAAAGCGCTGGCCACCATAAATGCGATAAGGGATTCCGGCCCGTAACAGCGCTTCTTCCAGCGTACGCGACTGGGCATTGGAGCGGTACAGAATCGCCATCTCCTGACGCTCGTGGCCGGATCTCGCCCATTCATCGACCTGATCGGCGATGTAACGCGCTTCGTCCTGTTCGTTAAAAGCGCTGTACAGCAGGATCGGCTCGCCATCCTCGCCGTCCGTAAAAAGATGCTTACCCAGACGGCCACTGTTATTGCTGATGACCGCATTGGCGGCCGCCAGAATGGTTTTGGTGGAGCGGTAATTCTGCTCAAGCTTAATCAGCTCGGCACCGGGAAAGTCCTGCTGAAAATCGCGGATGTTACCGATATTGGCGCCACGCCAGCCGTAAATTGACTGGTCATCATCGCCCACCGCCATCACGGAGACTTTGTCGCCGGCCAGCAGCCGGATCCAGGCGTACTGAATGTTGTTGGTGTCCTGAAACTCGTCCACCAGAATATTGCGGAAACGCTGCTGGTAATGTTGCAGCAATTCCGGATGCTCCAGCCAGAGCTCATGGGCACGCAGCAGAATCTCACCGAAGTCGACCAGACCGTTCTGCTGACACACCTGCTCGTACAGGTAATAAACTTCACGCAGGGTTTTGGCGAACGGGTCCGCCGATGGCATCACGTGGGCGGCGCGGCGGCCCTCGTCTTTCTGTTCATTGATAAACCACTGCATCTGTTTCGGCGGATAACGGCTGTCGTCGACGTTGTTCTCTTTCATCACCCGTTTGATCAGGCGCAACTGATCGTCGCTGTCGAGAATCTGAAAATGCTGCGGCAAACCGGCTTCGCGCCAGTGCAGCTTCAGAAAACGATGTGCCAGACCGTGAAAGGTGCCCACCCACATGCCGTTAGCCGGCACGTTCAGCAACTCTTCAAGACGGCCTTTCATCTCTTTTGCCGCTTTATTGGTGAAGGTCACCGCCATCACGGCAAAGGGTGACACGCCCTCAACTTCCAGCAGCCAGGCGATACGGTGCACCAGCACCCGGGTTTTCCCCGAACCGGCGCCCGCCAGTACGAGCTGATGAGGTGAGCTGGCGGCCACCGCGTTGCGCTGGCCATCGTTTAACTGATCAACAAGCAATGAAATATCCATGGCCAGCGAGTTTACCAAAGCACCGGGCAAAAGACTGCTTTTTTGTACAGTATTCCGCCCGTCTCCGCGCTCCGTCGGCAGGGGAATAGGTTTTCCGGGCAAAAGCCTTTTATAATCGCTGTCTGAAGTCGACAGGAACATTGCTGTGAAGAACAGTCCGATACTGGCAGAGATCGAGTCCGCCATTCCCAATCTGCGTAAATCCGAAGTAAAGGTCGCAGAATACGTCATGAAATCCCCTCAGCAGGTGATGCATATGCGTATTGTTGACCTGGCCCAGGAGGCACAGGTCAGCGAGCCGACCATCGTGCGCTTCTGCCGCGGCATTGGCTGTAACGGTTTTCAGGAGTTTAAGGTACGCATCGCACAGGAAATGGCGATCGCCAACAACATCGGTCAGTTCGCCATCGCCGAAGACGACAGTATTGAAGATATCTGCGATAAAATCTCCGACACCACGATTCAGCGTCTGAATCAGGTCAAAAGCCAGCTGAAGGCCGGCCAGATCGCACAAGCGGCGGCGACCATCAGCCAGGCCCGGCGGGTAGAATTCTATGGTTTTGGCGCCTCAGGGGCGGTTGCCATCGATGCCCAGCATAAATTTTTCCGTCTGCAGGTCGCCACTGCGGCCTACAGTGACCCGCATATGCAGGCCATGTCGGCTGTGACACTCAATGAAGAAGATGTGGTGGTGGCTATATCCCAGAGTGGCCGCACCAAAGACCTGCTGCACTCCGTTCAGCTGGCCCAGCAGCATGGTGCTCTGGTAGTGTCACTGGCGCCGGCCAATACCCAGCTGAGCCTGGCGGCGGATCTGCCGATTCATATCAATATTGAAGAAGACACCGAGCAATTTACACCGATGACCTCACGCATCGCCCACCTGATGATCATCGATATGCTGGCGGTGGCGGTCACCCAGCGCCGCGGGCCGGAATTTGCCAATCACCTGAATGCCATTAAGCGCAGTATTAAGTCTCTGCGTCTGGACTCCAACTAAGAATGCCCGACTGAACAGCCGTAGCGCCGGACGAGCCTTTGCCATATAGACACCTTGCGCCATTTTACAAATCTGCCCTTTTCTGAATCTGTGCATTTTCTGGCGCCTGATTTCTGTCATTCTTCCAATGCCCTGCATCCCCCATGGTTTCTGCGTTTCATACGATGCCCCGCACCTCCTTCTGGCGGCTGGCTTATAAAACCCCTTGGTCAGCGCGCAGGAAAATGTCATTCTTTTGCAACGAATAACAAGAAAAATCACAGCAGGATTTACTGTGATCAACAAAAAGGAATCGATATGGAAGCTGCAGTGAAGTTCGAATCTCACGAAGAAGTCGTGTCCTTCGACCAACAGGGTAACGTGGTGGTCAACAAAGAATCCCAGATGTCTAAAAAACTCATGGCCCGGCGTGCCATTGAGGCGCACCTGGAACGTAAGCGTCTGGAAAAAGATCTGGACGATTATTATTTCGACGAGATGTAAATTAATAAAACCGCGTGCCTGATACGCGGTTTTTTATTTTCTCGTATACGCGGGCGATAGCAGGCTGCGGAATTTATGCAGCCAATAAAATCCGCGTATAAGTGCTGCTGCCTGGTGTCTGGCGAAATCCTGTCTGACTTATTAATAACAGGCAGGATCACTGTCGCACGCTTGTGTGTTTTCAGACAGGCTTCAACAGATTTAAACATCAGAAAACAGCAAACGGTTTTTTCTGCCTGGCCTGTCGACTCAGTTCGCTAAAAGATATCCATCCAATAGAAAATATTCACCCGGTTGCTATGCGAATCCGAATCAACTGTCGGTTGTCAGATCCGGATACCCCCGTAATTCATAAAAGTTTCTGAGTTATAAGTTGTTAATGACGATAAAAACAGTCCTTGTATGCCGTAAAAAGACCGGGCTTGTTTGCAGGTCATTTCGCCTTTTCTACCTGATCGACAACCGATAATTTAAAGGCGAGTGAATAATCACGCTGAGTGCGCTTTTTACCTGAATGGATAGCTGATCCCATAAATAAGTCTCCTGGGTGTCAACTTATTTCAGGACGGGTCACAGACATAAAAAAAGCCGGTCAGATGACCGGCTTTTTTGAGTACCGAGTTCAGCGCATCTTAAGACTTGCTGGTGAACTCAGGGTAGGCTTCCATACCGCACTCGGACAGATCCACACCTTCGTACTCGTCTTCTTCGCTGACACGCAGACCCATCACAGCTTTCAGGATGGCCCAGACGATGAAGGAGGCGACGAATACCCAGATGAAGATAGTCAGGGCGCCGACCAGCTGACCACCGAAGGTCGCATCCGGATCAGACAGCAGTACCGCGAAGATACCCCACAGACCAACAACACCGTGGACAGAAATCGCACCCACAGGATCATCGATTTTCAGTTTATCCAGCGTCAGGATAGAGAACACAACCAGACCACCACCGATGGCACCGATGACTGTTGCCAGGAACGGGCTTGGATCAGCAGGTTCTGCAGTGATCGCAACCAGACCCGCCAGCGCACCGTTCAGCGCCATGGTCAGATCCGCTTTGCGGAACAGGATGAAAGCAACGATCAGGGCAGTGAGCAGACCACCAGCCGCCGCAGCGTTAGTGTTCAGGAACACAGAAGCCACTTCGTTAGCTACGCCAACGTCAGACAGCTGCAGGGTAGAACCACCGTTGAAGCCGAACCAGCCCATCCACAGGATGAAGGTACCGAGCGTGGCCAGTGGCAGGTTAGCACCCGGGATAGCACGGACTTCACCGTTCGGGCCGTATTTGCCTTTACGGGCACCCAGCAGGATAACACCGGCCAGTGCTGCTGCAGCACCTGCCATGTGAACGATACCGGAACCGGCGTAATCGTAGTAATCCAGAGAGTACATACCGAATACAGAATCACCGTTCCAGGTCCAGGAACCTTCCATTGGGTAGATGAAACCAGTCATTACCACAGCGAACGCCAGGAAAGCCCACAGCTTCATACGTTCAGCAACCGCACCGGAAACAATAGACATCGCGGTTGCAACGAATACAACCTGGAAGAAGAAGTCAGAAGCGCCGGAGTAAGGCAGACTAGCATCCTCAACACCGTTACGGAAATCAGCCTGGGCAGACAGTACACCTGCTACCGCTTCGTCAGTCATGCTGGCAACACTGTCAGTGTCGCTCAGGAACAAACCGCCGCCGTACATCAGTTCGTATCCACATACCAGGTACATCAGACACGCGATGGCGTACAGAGCAACGTTTTTAGTCAGAATTTCAGTGGTATTTTTAGAGCGGACCAGACCCGCTTCGAGCATGGCGAAACCAGCCGCCATCCACATTACCAGCGCGCCACACACCAGAAAATAAAAGGTGTCCATGGCGTACTGCAGTGCATACACTTGATTCATACTTTCCATTCTAAGCCCCCCGCATAAGGCTCTAAATCTTTAAAATTTTATAACTGAGAGAGGTTTAAATCGCGTCTGCGCCGGTCTCACCGGTACGGATACGGATAACCTGTTCCAGAGTGGTAACGAAGATTTTGCCGTCACCGATTTTGCCTGTGTTCGCTGCTTTGGTGATGGCTTCGATAACCTTGTCGGTCAGATCGTCAGCCACGGCAACGTCAATTTTTACTTTGGGCAGAAAATCCACCACGTATTCAGCACCACGATACAGTTCGGTGTGACCTTTCTGACGGCCGAAACCTTTCACTTCGGTCACTGTGATGCCCTGAACGCCAATCTCGGACAGTGCTTCACGCACGTCGTCCAGTTTGAAAGGCTTGACCACAGCAGTAATGAGTTTCATAGAAAACCCCTTTTATTAAATGCTACGTATTGGTTTTGGATGGCCCATGCGGGGGCATGGGCCATTGTAACTGTTTTACAGCTCGACAGGCAGGCTGTAGTACAGAGCAACTTTCAGGTCATCATCCATGGAATCATCCTCATCCATGTCTACGATTTTACTGAAAGTGAAAGACAGGCTGTCATTAACCGCGTAAGAGAAATCTACGTGGGTATAATCGTCTGCTGAATCTTCATCATCAGCAATACCAACAGTTACAGAGTATGCGTCGTAACCATAGCCCAGTGCGATATAGCTGTAGTCATCACTGCCCTCAGCACCCATAGAACCGGTGTAAGACAGAGACGCGCCCATGTAGCCTACGCCAACAGTGTATTCAGAGTAATCGAAAGTAGTGCCTTCAGATTCTTCAGTTAAACCATCAGGAGTACCATCGTCATCCTCATCCACCAGACCAAATGAAGAGCCCGGATAAACATAAGTCACTACAGATACGTCGTAGCTGAAGTCACCGGCTTCACCAGCGTAACCCAGATACAGATCATATTCCTGACCAGACCCGAAATCGCCGCTACCTACCCACATGCCGGCATAAGCGCCACCCATGGCGACATCCAGAGAGCCATCGACCATGGCAGAACCCTGACCCAGGTCCAGGCCGCGCCACAGGTACATATTAGAAACACCGGCAGAGGCAGAAACTTCAACGTCAGCCGCCTGAGCAGTGTTAACAGCCGCCAGGCCAGCAGTCATTGCGCTTGCCATAACGATAGCTTTAGACAGTTTTTTCATGGTTCTTTTCCTTCATCAGTTAGCGAAAGCTTTTGTTAGCTTTTGGTTGTTGGCGCTTGCGCACCGTTTTCTTTCGATTAAAACCAGGTACCGCTGTATTAGCACTCGGTGTGCCAACTTTTAAAAACCTCCGTAGTTTCAGGGTGTTATCAGTGTTTTGCGGGTGAAAGTATGTTTTTGCCGGGATTTCCTGGTGCATTATGTCGAAAAACGCACAATAAATGACCATCAAACCCTGACTGCGGGCACCATATTGATGCACATGTATTTAAATAGCGTTAAACGCGGGCATCTGCAATTGATTCAGGGCAACACAGCCCCGGTTACATGATAGGATTAGGTAATTTTACGAGGATATGCGCACTATGAACCCGGAACAGATACGCACCCGAATTGAGCAAATGATGCAAAAGAGCCCACTGGCAGGGCTGAGTGACGATGTGAAACTGCTGATCAAAGGCCAGCTGCAAAGCCTGCTGAACAGCGCCGATCTCGTCAGCCGGGAGGAATTTGAAGTTCAGGCAGAATCCCTGCGCCGCACCCAGGCCAGACTGATCGCTCTGGAAGACAAACTTAATCAGCTGGAGCAGCAGGAAAAATAATCCTCCCTGCTTCTCCGCCAGCCGCCAGAGATTTACCGCTGGCGTTAAATTGCTAACAGGCGTCTGGCTTCTTCTGATGTTTTCAGCTCCGGCCCGGAGCCTGAAGCCACCACCCGTCCGCGCTCGAGAATAATAAACTCATCCGCCAGCTCGGCAGCAAAGTCCAGATACTGTTCCACTAACACAATGGCCATATCGCCCCGGTCACGCAGCAGCTCAATCACACGCTGAATATCTTTGATAATGGACGGCTGAATCCCCTCCGTCGGCTCATCCAGAATCAGCACGGCCGGGCGCAGTAAGAGCGCCCGGGCAATGGCCAGCTGTTGCTGCTGGCCACCGGATAAATCACCGCCACGGCGCTTCAGCATCTGCTGCAGTACCGGAAATAATGAGTAGATCTCAGGGTCAATCGAGCGCTGGCTTTTCGGTAATGCCGAAAACGCCGTCTGCAGGTTTTCTTCGACCGTCAGCTGGGCAAAAATATCGCGCCCCTGGGGCACATAGGCAATCCCCTGTTTTGCCCTGTCATAGGGCGCACTGCCGGCCAGGGATTTTCCCTGCCACTCTATGTTTCCGCGCAGCGGCTGAAGGTGTCCGGAAAGGGCTTTCATCAGCGTGGTTTTGCCCACGCCATTGCGCCCTAGCACGCAGGTCACCTTGCCAATATCGGCGCTCATCGACACCGAGTACAGCGCCTGGCTCGCGCCGTATGCGACGTCGAGTTCATTTACGCTTAACATATATTCACTTCCTCAACGCTGTATAGGGCCGGTCTTAACGACCCAGATAGACTTCAATGACATCCGGATTGGCCTTCACTGTGTCCAGCGACCCTTCTGCCAGAACACGCCCTTCATGCAGTACTGTGACCTTACAGTCCAGCGCTTCGATAAAGTCCATATCGTGTTCCACGACCATCAGTGAATGCTCTTTGGCCAGACGCTTGAAAAGCTCTGCTGTTTTCATGGTCTCTTCATCCGTCATGCCGGCCGCCGGTTCGTCGATTAACAGCAACTCCGGTTCCTGACCAAGCAACATGCCGATTTCCAGCCACTGTTTCTGACCATGCGACAGACTGCCGGCCATCCAGTCGCGTTTATCCTGCAGATCAATCATCTGCAGAATGTCTTCCAGCTTGTCGGCCTGTTGTGCTGACAAGCGATGGAACAATGCCCGCCAGATACTGCGCCCGCCTTTTAACGACATTTCCAGGTTGTCAAAGACCGTCAGGCTTTCAATCACACTGGGTTTCTGAAATTTGCGCCCGACACCAAGATTGGCAACGGACGCTTCATCAAAGCGGGTGAGATCAAATTGCTTATTGCCGGCGTCAGTAAAAACAATATCTCCGCTATCCGGCTGAGTTTTACCGGTAATCACATCCATCATGGTGGTTTTACCGGCGCCGTTCGGGCCGATAATGGCGCGCATTTCACCTGGTGCGATCACCATCGACAGGGAATTCAGCGCTTTAAATCCATCAAAGCTGACGCTGACGCCATCCATATACAGCACCGCCGGATTATCGATATGCTTAGGTATTACGCTCATGATACATCCCCCTCACTGACCACGGCATGACCACCGGCAGATTTTTTATGCGCGCGCTTTTCTTTAATCTGCGCCCATAATCCAACCACCCCTTTGGGCAACCAGAGCGTACTCAATACAAACAGACCACCCAGCATAAACAGCCAGAGCTCAGCAAACGCACCGGTGAAATAGGTTTTGGCGTAATTCACCAGCACAGCACCAATAACGGCACCATAAATGGTTCCGCGCCCACCTACGGCTACCCAGATAATAATTTCAATGGAATTGATTGGGGCAAATTCGCCCGGGTTAATAATGCCCACCTGAGGAACGTATAAAGCACCGGCCACACCGGCCAGCATAGACGACACCACGAACACAAACAGCTTGTAATATTCCACCCGGTAACCCAGAAAACGCGCACGCGATTCGGCATCACGGATCGCAACCAATACACGTCCCAGTTTCGACGTCACGATAAAACGGCTGATTAAATAACCGATAATAACTGCCAGAACGGAGGCAATAAAAAGCACCGCCCGGGTACCGTCGGACTGCAGACTGAAGCCGAGGATATCTTTAAAATCCGTCAGCCCGTTATTACCGCCGAAGCCCATATCGTTACGGAAAAACGCCAGCAACAGAGCATAAGTCATCGCCTGGGTAATAATAGAAAGATACACCCCGGTGACGCGCGAACGGAACGCCAGAAACCCGAACACAAAAGCAAGAATACCCGGAGCCAGTAATACCATCAGCATGGCGAACCAGAACTGATCAAAGCCGTACCAGTACCAGGGTAGCTCCTGCCAGTTCAGGAACACCATAAAATCCGGTAATTCAGCATTACCATACACACCGCGGTCACCAATCTGACGCATCAGATACATCCCCATGGCGTAACCGCCGAGCGCAAAAAAGGCACCGTGACCAAGACTTAAAATACCGCAGTAACCCCAGATTAAATCCACCGCAATGGCGAGCAGGGCATAGCATAAATATTTTCCCAGCAGCGTCATGGTGTAGGTGGAAATATGAAAAAACGAACCCGGTTCAAATACCAGATTGCAGAAGGGAATGATGACCGCCAGTGCGACCAGTACCAGCAGCAGCTTGCGGCCGGCGGCATCATTCATAATCAGCCGTGTTAAAGGCCCCATATTGTCGTTATTACTCATAAAGCCCGTCATGATGCCTCCTAAGAATTGTCAGCAGCACGACCTTTCAGCGCAAACAATCCGCGGGGTCGTTTCTGAATAAAGAGAATGATAAAAACCAGCACCAGTATTTTTGCCAGTACGGCACCGGCCATGGGCTCGATAATTTTATTGGCAACCCCCAGCGACATCGCAGCCACCAGCGTGCCCCACAGGTTACCGACACCGCCGAATACCACCACCATAAAGGAATCAATGATATACGCCTGACCCAGGTTCGGACCGACGTTGGTTAACTGTGACAATGCCACACCGGCAATCCCGGCGATGCCTGAACCCAGTCCGAAGGTCAGTGCATCCACCCAGCCGGTACGGATACCCATTGAGCTGGCCATGGGCCGGTTCATAGTGACGGCGCGCATCTGCAGACCAAAGAGTGTGCGTTTCAGCACCAGAGCGAGAACAGCCAGCACCAGCAAACTGAAAATAATGATGTATAAACGGTTCCAGGTAAGCTCCAGTGCAGGGTTCAGCATAAAGGTTCCGGACATCCAGTCCGGCGATGCAACCTGACGGTTTAACGGGCTGAAGATCGAGCGTACCGCCTGTTGCAGAATTAAACTGATACCAAAGGTGGCCAGTAAGGTTTCCAGTGGACGGCCGTATAAATGACGGATAACGCCACGTTCGATGGCCACGCCAACGGCTCCGGAAACGAGAAAAGCGGCAGGAACAGACACCACCAATGACAAACCAATATGATCCGGCATCAGCTGTTGCACAACATAGGTGGTGTAAGCACCCAGCATAATCATTTCGCCATGGGCCATATTAATGACGCCCATCACACCGAAAGTAATGGCCAGGCCGATGGCAGCCAGTAACAGCACCGCACCCAGCGCCAGACCGAAGTATAAGTTTTCCGCATAGCCGTTCAGCCTGAGCATGGATTCAATGTCATCCAGTGTCGCCTGTGCCAGTTTATATTCTCCGGCACGGCTGGCTTTTTCCTGTTCAGAAAAGCCACGCATAAACTGAATCAGTGCGGCGCGTATTTCCGGATATAAGGATCCTTCAAACGATGTCAGTGCCGCCATACGGGCTTCAGCGCTGTCGCTTTGTAACAGAATCAGCCCCTTAACCAGGGATAAAATACGCTTTATTTCTTTATTATCTTCTTTGCTCAGTGCCGCTTCGACAAAGGCAACATCCACATCTTCACTGTTTTTTAACAGGTTGGTGGCCGCCTCAAGACGTAACTGAACATTTTTTGAGTTAATCTGCGCCTGTGAAATCAGGCTGCGTAATGTACCGCGCAGGGAGTTATTAACGCCGATCTTGCGCTTATCACGACGGCCAAGACCTTCTACCGGCTGATCGGTAAAGGCATCACGGATGTTGTCCTCATCGACAACGATCAGAATTGTATTGTCATCTTTCCGGTAATAAAGATTACCGTCCAGAAATGTTTTTAGAATAATAAGCGAACGGTCAGAGCCAACGGCTGCCATCTGCTCTGCTATTTCCGCTTTTTCGCGATAATTGGCTTTTATTAATGATTGGGTAATCTGGTGAAGACTGTCCGCCGCGGGTGGCGTCTGAGCGGGCTGACCAGCAGCTTCATTGTCTGCATACACAGAGGCACACGTCAGCAGCAGTATCAGTGTTACCAATACCTGCCTGCAATACATCAGCATAGGAATCGTCCTGTTGTGTCAGGCCGCAAGGCCTGTGTGTCCGGCGTTAAAGTGGTTCAGATGCCCTCCGCCGCAGCGGAGGGAACACCTTTCTGCTTATTCAGCAGTCGCCATGCTGCCACCACAGGTTTTGGTTTTGGTGTTGTAGTTGCCGCAATTGATCGGTGCGGTCCAGTCAGAAATGAGGTTTTTGCTTTCCGGCAGGTAATCTGTCCAGGCATCACCCGGCACTACACCGTCGGTTTCCCAGACGATATCGAACTGACCATCTTCCTGAATTTCACCGATCAGAACCGGTTTGCTCAGGTGGTGGTTTTTGTTCATTTTCGCCATACCGCCTGTCAGGTTAGGAACTTCAATACCGATCATGGCTGATTCGACTTTATCGACGTCTGTGGTACCGGCTTTTTCTACCGCTTTGGCCCACATATTAAAACCGATATAAGTGGCTTCCATCGGGTCATTGGTCACACGTTCATCGTCTTTAATGAACTCATGCCAGTCAGCAATAAAGTCATCATTGGCGTCAGTCGGTGCACTCATAAAGTAGTTCCATGCCGCCAGGTGTCCGACCAGTGGCGCTGTATCAAAACCGGACAGTTCTTCTTCGCCCACAGAGAAGGCCACCACCGGAATATCTTCTGCACTGACGCCCTGGTTTGCCAGCTCTTTATAGAAAGGCACGTTAGCATCACCATTAATGGTGGAAACAACGGCCGTTTTCACACCACTGCTGCCGAATTTTTTAATATCAGACACAATGGTTTGCCAGTCAGAATGACCGAATGGTGTGTAGTTAATCATGATGTCTTTTTCAGCAACGCCTTTAGACTTCAGATAACTTTCCAGAATTTTGTTCGTGGTCCGCGGATACACGTAGTCGGTACCGGCCAGTACCCAACGCTTAACCCCCACATCATTCATCAGATAATCAACCGCCGGAATCGCCTGCTGGTTAGGCGCAGCACCGGTGTAAAACACATTGTAAGAAGATTCTTCACCTTCGTACTGCACCGGATAGAACAGCAGACCATTCAGTTCTTCAATCACTGGCAGAACGGATTTACGGGAAACGGATGTCCAGCAGCCAAAAATGACATCCACTTTTTCTTTTTCCAGCAGCTCGCGGGTTTTTTCCGCAAACAGTGGCCAGTTAGAGGCCGGGTCTACCACTACAGGTTCCAGTTTTTTTCCTAACAGACCACCTTTTTTGTTCTGTTCTTCCACCATCATAAGAACAGTATCTTTAAGCGTCGTTTCGGAAATAGCCATGGTGCCGGACAGGGAGTGCAGAACCCCCACCTTAATGGTATCCGCCGCATTAGCCAGACTGATACCAGCCGCCAGCGTGGCAGTGGCCAGTACCTTTGATACTTTGCTCAGGGATTTAAAGCCTGATTTGTTCATGGAGTCCATCCTTCTTGGTTTGATTATCTTTATCGCCGGCTCTGATGGCGGCGTTGCTCTAAGGCTTGCGGACTCTGTTGAGCAAGCGCTGTACCAATTACTATTTCAGTGCATTTTTCCTGAAAATAAGCGAACAGAATTACACCAGATTACGCACGCAATGGCAGAAGGCGCGAATTTCCGCCCCGATTACGCACAACAAAGAATCACCATGCACCATTAAAAGGCACTTGATAAATTACCCTGTTAAACCCGTCGTCACCAACAGCATGAAAAACCTTCTCTGCGCCAGCGCAGGCCGTAAAACCCGTCTATATTTAAAGATATTCATATCATTAACTGAGCGGAACCTGCATACCTGATGCTCACGAAAAAGACTATATTCCGGAATACTGCCAGCAGCGCTTCCGATATACTGATGAGCAGAGCATCCTCGGTTAAAGCACACGGGCGTCAAATGAACCTAAAACCCAGATTTTTATTACTCACCTGTATTCTGATATTCCTGGTGGGGGCAGGCGTCTGGGTTGCCGGCCATAAAATCATATTAAATATCGTTGAAGAGTGGTCCGCCCGGCATTTCGCCACCCAGGTCAGACTGGAAGAAGAGCGTTCACTGCAACCCCTGATACGGGAAGTGGCACTGGCGCGCCAGTTTGCGGATTCTCAGATTCTCCGGGAATGGATTAAAGACCCGCTCAATAAAGGCAAGAAGCAACGCGCCCTGAACGAAATGGAAGCTTTTCGTCAGAACTTTGCTGATCACAGTTATTTTGTGGCCTTACTGGATTCCGGCGACTACTACCATAACAATGCCGCAGACGAGTTTGCCGGCGAAGAATACCGCTACACCCTGAAGGAAGATAATCCGGACGACAGCTGGTTTTACAGTATTGTGGCGCAGAACCGCGATATTCACCTGAACGTTAACCCGGATGTACAGCTGGGGGTGACCAAACTCTGGATTGATGTCCTGATGCGGGATGGTGATCAGGTAATTGGTGTCGTGGGCACCGGGCTGGATCTCAGCCGTTACATTTCCGATATCGCCACCTCACCGGACCCGGGTATTAATAATTTCCTGTTTGATCATGAAGGCGCGATCCAGATCTCTCATGACCTCAGCCAGATTGATTACAACAGCATCAGTAAAGAGCAGTCGGAACAGAAAACCGTCTGGCAGCTGCTGGATACAGAACAGGACCAGCAGGTTCTGCGTCAGGCGATGGCCAACGCCCAGGACAACCCCGGCCAGGTCAGCAGTCTGTATCTCTCTCATGATGGCCACGAGTACCTCAGCGGTGTGATTTATCTGCCGGAAATCGACTGGTATGTGATGACACTGCAGGATCTCGATCAACTGGTCCCTTTGGCGACCTTCCACGAATTATTGTTGCTCGCCGGCGTTACACTGGTGGTTTTTCTGCTGCTGTTTAATCTGGCGTTTAACCGCCATATTCTCAGGCCCATCAGCAATCTCGAAGGTGCTATCCGTGAATTACGCGAAACCGGCAGCATCACGCCACTGCACGAACCTGATTCCGGTGAAACCGGCCGCCTTATCCGCCACTTCAACAGCATGGCCGAAGACATTACCCGCCATCATGAAGAACTGGAAAGCCGGGTAAAACAGCGTACCCGGGAACTGGAACTGCTCACCCAGACCGACCCGCTGACCGGTCTGCTCAACCGTCGCGGCATGTTGCAGCACCTCACCCGGCATATGAACCGGCTGGAGCGGGAAAAAGAACACTTCGGCATTCTCTGGATCGACCTGGACCACTTTAAAGCCATTAATGATGAATATGGCCACGCCATGGGTGACCACGCTCTGGAAACCACGGCCGATAAAATACGCACAGACCTGCGTCTGTACGATTACGCCGCCCGCTGGGGTGGCGATGAATTTCTGGTGTTGATTAAAGCGCCGGATAAGGAAACCCTCGACCAGTTGGGTCAAAGGTTGTGTAAAACCCTGTGTGCAGTAAAACTGACCGCCGCAGAGAACAGCGGACCCGCGCCGGACAATACCAGGCTATCGGTCAGTATCGGTGGCTGTTTCGTCAATCAGGGGGGCTCTCTGAACGGTGTGCTGGCAGCCGCGGATCAGGCGCTCTATATGGCCAAAAACGCCGGTCGCGGCCATTACGTTTCCACTCAGCTGCATACCTGATGTCTGATCAGCACAGGTTCTCCATATCCGCAGCCTGTGCCTGCAGCCAGCGGACAAAATGATCCCCTGTCAGTGCCGGTGACCAGTAATAGCCCTGTGCCTCATGGCATCCCAGCGACTGCAGCTGCATCAGTGTTGTTTCATCTTCCACGCCTTCTGCCACGACGGCGAGATCCAGACTATCTGCCATCTGAATAATGGCACTGACCAGAGGACGGTCGCGCTCAGACGTACCCAGACCGCTGACAAAAGATTTATCGATTTTCAGGCGCGCAGCATTAAAGCGTTTCAGATACCCCAGGTTGGAATAACCGGTCCCGAAATCATCAATCGCAAAGCGCACGCCCAGCCGGTGCAGTTCATCCATCTGGCGCTGCACATGCACACTCTCGCCGATCAGCATGGATTCCGTCAGCTCCAGTTCCAGCGCCTGCGCCGGCAGTCCGCTTTCACGCAGGATGGCTTTCACTTTGCCCGGCAGATCACCATCACGGAACTGCACATACGATAGATTCACCGACACCGTCATGCCGGCAAACCCCAGCCGTTGCCACTGCGCACAGGCAATGCAGGACTGGCGCAGTACCCAGTGTCCGATCTCCACAATAATGCCGGTGCTCTCCGCCAGCGGAATAAACTCCGCCGGGGAAACAAACGTCCCGTCGCTCTGCTGCCAGCGGATTAACGCCTCTGCGCCGCACACCCGGGCCTGGCGGATATCCAGCTGTGGCTGGTAATACACACTGAATTCGCCGTTTTTCAGCGCATCCCGCAAACCGGCTGTCATGGAGAGTTTTTCACGGCTGACCCGATCCATGCTGTCGTCATACACCCGATAGGTGTGGCGGCCATCGGCCTTGGCCTGATACATGGCCAGATCGGCGTGCTTGCACACCTCACTGAAACTTTCACCATGCCGGGGGGCGTATGCAACTCCGGCAGACCCCGAGACTTCGATCAGCGTATCCATGATGAAAAAGGGCCGGGTGGCGGCATCAATCATCGACTGCGCCAGTTGATGAATGCGTTTCTCTTCCCCCGGAGCACAGCCGGTTAACACCAGAAACTCATCACCACCGAAACGGCACAGAATGTCATCCGGAGCGATCAGTTTATTCATCCGCTCCGCCATTTGCCGCAGCAGGGTGTCACCGGCGGCATGACCGAGCGAATCATTCACCGGTTTAAAGTTATCCAGATCAAAAAACAGCACCGCCAGCTGACAATCGCCGTCACGGCAGTGACGGTAACGGCGCTGAAATTCAGTTTCCAGATAGCGCCGGTTAGCCAGTCCGGTCAGCTGATCCACATTCGCCAGAGCGCCGATCAGGTTCTCGTTTTCTTTCACCCGGCGGTTTTCTTCGCGCAGAGAAGCCATCAGGCGCCGCTGGTCGCGAATCAGAATGTAACCACTGAAGCCGGTCATCAGCAGGATCACATCGACAAAAATAATGTGGCGATAGGCCAGCTCGTAGTAATAGGCCTGATGCAGCCCGGTCAGTGTAAGAATGCCGGTCACGGTGGCAAACAGCAGCATAAATAACAGCAGGGGGAAGAACAGCCGGCGCCCGCCGAGGATCGCCGAAAAGACCAGCATTGCCGGATAGGCCAGCAGAGACATATCGCGCACGCCTTCGGAGATCCACGCCAGTGCCGACAACATCAGGGTAATCGACCAGAGGAACAGGTTCACTGCGATGCCCGGCCGCTGGCGCCAGGCAAACCAGGCGACGGCCGCCAGCATCAGCATTCCGCCCCACAGATACAACAGAATACGGCCATCAGCCACCAGAGAAATCAGAAACAGACCGGCGGAAGAGACGGCGCTTATCTGCAACATGCGGCGCGAACGCAGTGCATCATTATGGAAATCAGCGGGCATCTCTGCCTTCTTCGCCTTATGCCTGTTCATGGTTGAGTCGTGACCCTGGTTTGCGGATACTTTTTAAGCTGCCGATTAATAATAGACTCTGCGCACCGGTCGGGGTCAAACACCTGTTCATGCATATGGTGAATAAATAAATATAAGAATTATTCATTTAATAAATACTAGCTTTCTCCTTACACTCAGACTCAGAACCACCCACAACAACCAGCCCGCAAGAGGTCAGCATGGATTTTCAGCATTCCGCCAAAGCCCAGGATTACCTGAAACGCGTTAAAGCGTTTATGAGCAAAGAAATCGAGCCAATCGAAGAAGACTACCTGCGCGAGCTGCACAGTCTGGATAATAAATGGACCGTGCTGCCCATCATCGAAGAGCTGAAAGCCAAAGCGAAGGCTGAAGGGCTGTGGAACATGTTCCTGCCGGACGAACACTTTGGCGCCGGCCTGAGTACTCTGGAATACGCCGCCGTGGCCGAGCTCACCGGACGCTCCTTTATTGCCCCGGAGATTTTCAACTGTAATGCGCCGGATACCGGCAACATGGAAGTGCTGGAAAAATACGGCTCGCCGGAGCAACAGGAACAGTGGCTGAAACCCCTGCTGGATGGTGACATCCGTTCTGCCTTCTGCATGACTGAACCCGGCGTCGCCTCGTCCGATGCCACCAATATGGAAGCCACCGCCGTGGTGGAAGGCGACGAAGTCGTACTCAACGGCCGCAAGTGGTGGAGCACAGGCGTTGGCCATCCGAACTGTAAGGTCGGTATTTTTATGGGGCTGACCAACCCCGACGGTCCGCGTCACCAGCAGCATTCCATGGTGCTGTTCCCGTTCGATGCAGCGGGTGTCACCATCGAACGCATGCTGCCGGTATTCGGTTTCTATGACGAGCCATACGGCCACGGCGAAGTCAGCTTCGACAATGTGCGTGTGCCACTGAGCAATATGATCGCCGGCCCCGGCCGTGGTTTTGAAATCGCTCAGGGACGTCTCGGACCCGGCCGTATTCACCACTGCATGCGCCTGATCGGTATGGCCGAGAAAGCCCTGGAGCTGATGTGTCAGCGCGCCGCCGGGCGCACCGCTTTCCATAAGCCACTGATGAAACTGGGCGGCAACGCCGACATCATTGCCAACGCGCGTATGAACATCGAGCAGGCGCGTCTGCTGGTATTCAAAGCCGCCTGGATGATCGATAAAGTCGGCGCTATGGGGGCTATGAGTGAAATTTCTCAGATCAAAGTCATTGCCCCGAACATGGCACAGCAGATTATTGATGCCGCCATGCAGATGCACGGTGGTGGCGGACTGTCGGAAGACTTCCCGCTCACCGGCCTGTTTACCGCGGCCCGCGCCCTGCGCCTGGCGGATGGCCCGGATGAAGTCCACCGCAAGCTGATCGCCAAGATCGAGATGATGAAATATAAGAAATTCATGGCCCAGTCATAAGCGCGACCAGCACAACGCGCCCTGAGCCCCATTGGCTTATGGCGCGTTTGCCCCTTAACGGGCCATATGAATCAAAATAATAATTCAGCAGCGCCGTCACTCAGCCGGGGCTGCTTTTGCATTTTTACGGCATTTGAGGAACCCATCATGAAAAAAGTATTGATCACAGGTGCGGCCAGCGGTCTGGGCCGGGCACTGGCATTACGCTTTGCCAGAGAAGGCGCCGATATCTGCATCGCCGACATCAATATGGACGGTGCAGCAGAAACCCTGACACTGGTGGAAAAAGCCGGCGGTAAAGGCTGGATTCACGAACTCGACGTACGCAGCGAAGACGCCTGGAAGCGCCTGCTGAACGAAGTGGAAAGCCGCTGGCAGGGCATCGACGTGGTCATTAATAACGCCGGCGTTGCCACCGGTGACCGCATCGACGCCGGTGACTGGGCCTGGTGGGACTGGATCATCGATATCAACCTCAAGGGCGTGGCACTGGGCTGCCGCACCTTTACTCCGATGATGAAAAAACAGAGCAGCGGCACCTTTATTAATGTCGCCTCACTGGCTGGCCTGCTGAAGGCGCCTTCCATGTCGTCTTACAACGCCACCAAAGCGGCGGTCGTGGCCATCTCAGAAACCATGCACTTTGAACTGATGCCTTACGGCATTGGTGTAACAGCGTTATGCCCGGGGTTCTTCCGTACCAACCTCAATCACGGCATGAAGACCTCAGACCCGGACATGCTGAAATTTGTCGATAAAGTGTTCGAAGCCTCAGCACTGGACGCTGACGATATTGCCGATGCCGCCTACAAAGCCATGCTGAAAAATCAGAAAATCTGTAATCCGCATCCGGCCGGGCGCCGCGCTTATTTCTTCAAAAAATACCTGCCGTTTCTGTTCAACAAAGGCATGATCAACATGGCCAATGGCCTGAAAAAACGCGAAGACCAGCGTAAAAATGTTGCCGCCGGCAAGGAAGGAAAGGAAGCCTGATATGACTGAGCAGTTTATTGACGAAGCCAAAGCCTTACGCGACAGCGATGCCTTTGATATTCAGGCCGTCCATAACTGGTTAAAGGCACAGGGCCATGATTATGGTGATGAACTCCCGGCGGTAAAGCAGTTTTCCGGCGGTGCATCCAACCTGACCTACCACCTGAAATATGCGGATAACTTTGCCCACAACGATCTGATTCTGCGCCGTCCGCCCTCCGGCCACAAAGCGGCGGGTGCCCATGATATGAAGCGCGAATACAACACCATGGCGCGCCTCAGACCTGTGTACCCTTATGTGCCGGAAATGATCGCCTTCTGCGAAGACCAGAGTGTACTGGGCAGTGATTTTTATATTATGGAACGCATGCGCGGCATTATTCCGCGTGGCAATCTGCCCAAAGGCATGAAACTGTCAGAGCAGCAGGCACGGGCCCTCTGCATGTCAGTGATCGATAAACTGATCGATCTGCATCAGGTGGATTACCAGGCCGCCGGCCTTGATGATTTAGGCAAAGGCGCAGGTTATGTGCAGCGTCAGGTAGAAGGCTGGAGCAGCCGCTATACCAAATCGAAAACCTGGAATGTACCTGGCTTTAAAAAAACCATGCAATGGCTGCAGGCCAACCAGCCAGCGGATGTCAAAACCTGCATAATTCATAATGATTACCGCATGGATAACCTGGTTCTGAATGCCGACAACCCAGGCGAAATCATCGGCGTACTGGACTGGGAAATGGCCACACTCGGTGACCCTCTGATGGATCTCGGCGGTGCCCTGGCCTATTGGGTACAGGCTGATGATGACAAACTGATGCGTTCCATCCGCCGTCAGCCAAGCCATTTGCCGGGTATGCTCACGCGCCAGGAAATCGTTGACTACTACTGCGAAAAAATGGGCTTTGATGCCAGACTCTGGCCGTTTTACGAAGTCTTTGGTCTGTTCCGCCTGGCCGTTATTGTGCAGCAGATTTACTACCGTTATCACCATAAACAGACGGATAATCCGGCGTTTAAAAACTTCTGGTTTTTTGTTCACTACCTGAACTGGCGCTGCAAAAAAATTATCCGGCAGTCGGGTACAAAATAAGTGGCCAGTATTTATTTAGTACGCCACGGCCAGGCAGGCTTCGGCAAAATCAATTATGACCAGCTGTCAGATACCGGGCACATGCAGGGTGAACTGGTGGGTAAATCACTGGCCATGCGCGGCGTGGAAGCTCAGCTGGTTATTCATGGCAGTATGCAGCGTCACCGCGAAACCCTGCAGGGCGCGCAGAAATACTGGCAGGCCTACGGCCCGGTGCATGAAATGTCAGGCTTTAATGAATTCGACTCTGACGATGTCATCGCCTGCGCCTATCCGCAATTCAGAAACAAAGCGGTACTGGGTGCCTGGGTTATGTCGCAGCCGGATAAACGTAAAGCCTTTCAGGAATTATTTGCCAAAGCAGTGGCTCGCTGGACGACAGGGCAACACGACGATGATTATATCGAATCCTGGTCCTGTTTTACCGACCGGGTAAAGGAAGCTCTGCAACAACTGATCGAACAGGCCAATGGCAAGCATGCCGTCGTCTTTACCTCAGGCGGACCAATCACCGCCATAGCCCAACAGTGTCTGGCACTGAGCAACGAAAAAGCCTTTGACCTTAACTGGACCTTATTAAACGGCGGCATCACGCAACTTTTATACAGCCGCTCAAGCGGCAAACTCAGCCTTGCTTCATTCAATGAACAACAACATCTGGCCCAGGCCGGAAAACATTTTCTGACATACAGATAAACTGTTAATAACAAAACGGGAGCCCAGCAATGACAACTCAAGCCAAGAAACCCGAAGACCTGTTTAACCTTTCCGGCCGCGTTGCCCTGGTCACTGGTGCCAGCCGTGGCATCGGCGAAGCCATTGCCAAACTGCTGGCTTCCAGTGGCGCCCACGTGATTGTATCCAGCCGTAAAATTGACGGCTGCCAGCGTGTGGCTGATGAAATCAACACAGCCGGCGGCAGCTCAGAAGCGCTCGCCTGCCACATCGGTGAAATGGACCAGATTGAAAACTGCTTTAACACCATTGAAGAAAAGCACGGCAAACTGGATATCCTCATTAACAACGCCGCCGCCAACCCTTACTTCGGCCATGTTCTGGATACTGACCTTAACGCCTTCCAGAAAACCGTCGATGTGAATATCCGCGGCTATTTCTTTATGTCAGTGGCCGGTGGCAAATTAATGAAGAAAAACGGTGGCGGCTCTATCGTCAACGTCGCCTCCGTTAATGGCGTTATTCCCGGCGATATGCAGGGCATCTACTCCATCACCAAATCCGCCGTGATCGGCATGACCAAAACCTTCGCCAAAGAATGTGCACAGGAAGGCATCCGCGTGAATGCACTGCTGCCGGGCCTGACCGACACCAAATTCGCCAGCACCCTGACCAGCAACGACGCCATCCTGAAAATGGCGATGATGCATATCCCCATGAAGCGGGTCGCCATGCCGGAAGAAATGGCCGGTACCGTGCTGTATCTGGCGTCCGATGCGTCCAGCTATACAACGGGTGCAGCGATTAATGTGGACGGGGGTTATTTGCTGGTTTGATCCATTAACCAGTTTTTAACCTTTATAAAGCGGGCAATGCCCGCTTTTTTATTGCCGGACAGGGAGGGCATAAATTCTCCTGCCCCGCATGAGCCGAACACAAAGCAATTGAAGTATTATTTGTCACTTTTTGTGTGCTTTATTAGCATTTACCTTTCAATGATACCTTTTAGTTCTTCACTGTCTTTTAAGCGAAAGCATTTATAAAGGTTAACATCAATATTATTTTTTGTTTTTACATCAGGATGGTAGTCTTTAATAAAAAGAGAGATCTCCTGGAATTTCTCTATAGATTCACCCGACATCTCGACAATACCACCAGAAATACTACGGATATCTTTAGTGTCATAACCCTTATTCTCAAAGTACCAATACAGACAGTTAGCTTGAGAATACTCATATAAGCTACTTTCTAATGTAATTTCCTTAGACGCACATGAACATAACAAAGCCGGTATAATGACAATAAGAAAGTATTTAGCCATTAGAATGCCTCCCAAAAAAGTATCTGGCTTGCCTTATCACCATAATCAGACCCTACACAGGAAATCCCGTTCCAAAGGTCGGCATGGCCTGTTGCATCAGACCACCCTGATACCTCGAAAATTATGATGCCTTTCTTACCTGCAAGATCCCGTTTATAGCTATTGGGATCAACTATTCTTGGCTGTCCGTACGTCTCTTTTAAATATTGTGTAATAATTTTCACTCGATAAATATACCAAAGCTTTTTCCCACCGGAGGAGACTTGAACAACATCATTCCCATTAC
Source organism: Thalassolituus sp. UBA1087 (assembly GCA_002314145.1). Classification (GTDB taxonomy): domain Bacteria; phylum Pseudomonadota; class Gammaproteobacteria; order Pseudomonadales; family Oceanobacteraceae; genus Venatoribacter. The sequence continues at coordinate 38,253 of DCCG01000019.1, forward strand.
TATCTTTTGTTTTGTAGAAAGGGATTTCATGTTCACTCCCAGATAAATTTAGCGTTTTTGATATTCTGGTTGCACAAGCATTACTAAACACACCAATATCATAATTAAGCTTGACTTTACCCCCTATCTCAGTGAACACCTCTCCAGCAGGTTTATTAGGGAAGTTATCCAGTAATGACTTCCACTGTGGTAATTTTTTCATCATTTCTCCTTAAGATGATATGAATGCTTACGCAAAGCGCAGCGGCAACTGTAAACCCTCCGCTGGCGCGTCTTGTTAATCGCCATTGCTCGCCTCTCGATGAGTCTCAACCAGGAAAACAGCAAGCGTAGACGCTGCTCCTACGGCCAACTTGGCATGTCTTGGGCCAAGGCCTTTATGCGATGCAGTCTTACCATGCCCAGTGCCGTATTTATTTCTAAGAGCCGCAATACCATTTGTAATCGTGGCTAAGTTGCTCAATAAAACACGAATAATGTCTACGGCTTTCGCTTCGTCCGATATATCTTTCGGAGTTAGCTTCAGCTCCTTGACGGTACGCTTAACCAATTTCCTCAAGTCGTCGTTTTTTGGCGGCTCTATTCCTCGCTCACTGAGAATTGTTTTACAACATGTTTCCAGTAGCTCTTTTGCAGTACCGATAGCAAGGCCGGGGTCATTGAGTACTGCAGCCTCCATTCTTGTGATCTGCTGAGAAACATAGACAACATCACTGCCGCTTAAAGACTCTTTTGCAGCACCGACCCCTGCGACAGAGACAACTCCTGCGTTACGACCTATATAGATGGGTTTTCCTGATATTCTTGTCCTTTCAGCGATTTCAAAACCATCATTAACTAAGAAGCTATTGTATAGTTGGACAAGCTTTTGGCATTCCGTGACATCCGGACGCACGACAGGATGCACAGATTCAGCCAAGAATTTTAAAAGGATCTCGTCATCACCATTCATAAGGTGGAAGCGACGATCATAAAATACCCAGTCATCCTTCCAGTCATAGTTGTTAACCCTATGCTGCCAGATGTCTCCAGCAGCATCAGGAAATCGTTGATCTGTCGACGGTAAAGAGTTCAAGTCAAACAGACGTGAAAGAAATTCGGATTCCTCCAGCGTACCCGCCCAGTTGACCTTTTCCATAGCCATTGCATTGAAGAGATCTTTTCTAGTGATCTGGGTAATTTTCATGTCGACCTTTATCGATTAATGCCACAGGTGCGCGAAGCCAGTCCAGACCTCGAAGTGGACAGCGTGCCCGGCCTTGTTAAAAGGTGATTGAACTAACAATCGTATTTATCCTTTATATGATCATGATAATAGCGGCCAATAGATCTGGCACCTACAAACTCGTTGAACACATGTTCTGGTACTCTACAGAATGTGTAGTATGGATCGCTATCTTCAAAGTCGATGTACATTCTATTAGTTGACGAATCGTACCCGATTTTTCTAATGGCTGATGAACTTACGGTTACCCAATAGGTCATGATCACTCCTTTGACTTTTAACAGTTTTATTCATGCGCATGTGTGTTTTGCACAGGCCTGCCCCGACCAACGCATATCCGTATCTAAACCACTGATTTTCCGTAATTATTCCTAGCTGTTTATACAAACCTTGTAGGAGTAAACGCTCATGCGCAAAGACCCTACTCCAGCTTGCATATCAACCCCATCCATCAAAATTTAATTATTTGATAATCAATGGCTTACGCCCCGATCTAGCAAAGCGCGCCGGTAAAACGCAACAAAGCGTGCTCTGATTGCTTACTGATTGCTTATACGGAGAAAATATACTGGATGGTACCGACAGATCAGTCAATATAAGATGGTGCCATGGTGCCATGGTGCCATGGTGCCATGGTGCCATGGTGCCATGGTGCCATGGTGCTCCACTAATGATGTGTCGACCGCCCTGATACTATCAACCACCCACAAAAAAGCCGGGCATCGCCCGGCTTCTGTTTTCTTCTGTTTTGTTAACGCCAAAGCGTCAACCTGTTATCAACGCGCCCCATAACGCTCGCGCAGAGCATTAATACGCACATCCAGCGGCGGGTGAGTAGAGAACAGCGCCGCGAATTTACCTTCGCCACGGATGCCAAAGGCCACCAGCTCACCATTCAGTTCACTCGGCTGGTCGTAGCTTTGCTGCAGGGCAGCCAGTGCGCTGACCATAGCCGCTGGGGATACCAGTTCAGCACCAGCCTGGTCGGCACGGAATTCCCGGCGGCGGCTGAACCAGGCGACGATGGTGGAGGCCAGAATACCCAGCACGATTTCGGCGATAATGGTGGTCACGAAGAAGGCGATACCCGGGCCGTTTTCATTTTTGAATACGGCTTTATCCACAAAGTTACCGATGATGCGGGCGAAGAACATCACAAAGGCGTTCACCACGCCCTGAATCAGCGCCAGGGTGATCATATCGCCGTTGGCCACGTGGCCGATCTCGTGGCCCAGAACGGCTTTCACCTGATCTTTATCCATACGTTGCAACAGGCCGGTAGACACAGCAACCAGTGCGTTGTTGCGGTTCCAGCCGGTGGCGAAGGCATTCGGTGCGGACGAGGAAAAAATTCCCACTTCCGGCATACCGATACCGGCCTTGTCGGCCAGTTCCTGGACGGTACTGAGCAGCCATTGCTCACCTGAGTTCTGCGGCTGGTCAATGATCTGCACCCGCATGCCCCATTTGGCCATGGTTTTGGATAACAACAGGGAGATAACCGACCCTACCATGCCGAACACTAAACAGAATATCAGCAGGTTGGTCAGGTTCAGACCTGTGCCACTGCTTTGCAGGTAACTGCCCACACCCAGCAGCGACAGGGTAATACTGGCGACAAAAATCACCGCCAGGTTGGTGGCAAGAAACAACACAATACGCAGCATGCGCAAATCCTCGTTCAATAGTAGGGAAAAATCGTCAGACATCAGAATTGGTGTTTTTGCACCGCTTTTCAAGATCCTGCGAATGAAAAAAAGTGTCAGGATCAGCCGCCGGGGCCGTTACTGATAAAAGACAGATTGCTTATAAACAAGCTGTCTTAACAGAATGAAATCAGTGCCGATAATGTTTTATACCCCCGGAAAACACAGGCACGGACGCAGGCTTATGGCATCACCTCCCTCTTTCTTACCAATACCCGGGCTGGCTCAGGCCGGCAATTTTACTTACACCACGCCCAGACCTGAGGGCCTGCTGGCGCAGGGGCCGGAAGTCGCCATTGAGGCGGGTCTGTATGTGCCGACGCCGACCGAGGAGTTGAATTCAACCTATAAAGCGGCGGAAGAGAGGGTCTTCTGGCAATCCGACAGCGTGGCCTCGGCCTTTATACCGGAGGACGCAACAGAAGAAGTTCCTGCGCCCCGCGAGCGGCGTATGGTGTCGGCCAGCAACAGCTTCGGCCAGCCGGAGAGTCTGCGCCCCGGCAGCCAGTTGCTGAGTTTTCTGGCCAGTGGCCAGAGCAGTTATCAATCGGTGAGTGGCCGATATGGCAGCGTTGAGGACGGCACCCGTGCACCCCTGACGGAAGTGAATAATGTGCGCATGCTGTATGGCCACAGTGAAGAGAAATCCACCCTCACTTTCACCACCCGCTCCGGCCGCGAGCTGACCATGTCGTTAACCCATCAGGTGGGTTTTGGCCGCACAGAAGACGAGCGCATCATCAGTGTCGACCGCTGGCTGACGGAATTCTCTGTGGACGAACCTCTGAGCGAAGCCGAAGCCCTGGAAGTGGTAAAGCTGGCCAGCGCGCTGGATGAAATCAGTAACCGCTATATCGGCACCGGCAAATTCAGCCTGCAACGGCTGGATCTGGGCAGTCTGACGGAAATCACCGATATCCGTTTTGAACTGCAGGGCATGGGCGACAGCAAAGGTAGCGACCTGCTGCAGGTTAACTACAGCAACCATGCGGATGAGCGGCAACTTGAAGTACTGCTGCACAAAGACAAACTGCAGCAAACCCTCAGCAAAGATGGCTGGGCCACACTGGGAACGGAGGAGCGCCGCGAACAGAGCAGGCAGCAGTTTCTGGCATTAATTCAGGATACCGCCGACCGCGGCGATGCCACGCAGCAGCAACTGGCACTGATGCGTGAAGCCTTCAGCCTGCTGCATGAAGCTGACCCGGGCGACAGAGAAGCAGGGCAGAAAACAACCGCAAGTGGCACCACAGTGGCGAACGAAACCGGCACACCCGAGATAACAGGTGATGATCATAAAGCGCCGGAGTTTGCGGCTGACAGTGCCAAACTTCTCAGCGGCCTGCAGGACTTTACCTTCTCTTTTATCGCCGAGACAGAAACGCCTAACTCTGATCCGCTCCGCGCTGATGAAAAAGTCAGCTTCAATGTGGAGTTTGCTCAGCAGACCGAAGGCAATAAGGAAGAAGCCGGCAGTTTTAACCTGCGCCAGACGCTCGCTTATGAAATGTCGGCCAGTTATTACGAGCCACTGCCGAAGCTGGAGCGGGTGGATTTTGATAAACAGAATTACCAGTACATCGAAACCCAGGCCAGTGCCACTCAGGTAACGGACATTGGCTATAAGGATTTTGAGATCGCCCACGCCAGCATGATTCATCAGAACGAATGGGAAGAATCACGCCGTGTTTATCATCTGGGCGAACTGGCGCAGCACATCCGCGATGGTGATCAACAAATGGCGGTAACCGACCTCACCGACAGCCTGAAGGTACAGCAGGAGCAGGTACAGCACCTGCATAGTCAGCGTATGATCGACGAATTACTCGAGCATCAGTTTTTAGCCCCATGGCAGCGTGGATAGCCATGCCCGGCGGGTAAACTGGCACCCCCTCTGGGCATCGGTGTCTTTTTCAGTATAATCGGTCCCGTCCCAGGGGGTGGCGCTGCAGAATAGTCTGACAGCGTCTGAGATGCCTGACAGTTTACTGCGCACCGTGATTCAATCACCGGCGCAGTGAATGGCGAACCCCTAGAACCTGATCCGGTTAGTACCGGCGTAGGAATGGGGGCGGTTATAACAACAAACCGGTCAACGTCTGGCGCGGTCCGGATGTCCGGCCCGCGTTTTACGGTCAACGTTGAGCGCAGGTTTCGTAATTCTCTTATAACCGCATCGCAATCGAGAGACGGACCTTGTCCGTCCCTACGCAAGTAGCCGGGTCTTTTCTTAATGCACTATCTAAGGAACGACCCTGATGAAATACCACGCTTTATCCCTGATCTGCCTTGCAGTTCCCCTGACGCTGCCGGCCTATGCAGACGACCACGCAGCAGACAAGCACACAGACGAGGCCGCACTGGATACGCAGACGGTCACCGCCGATTTCCGCAAAACCGACGTACAGCAGATTCCCGAGGCCGTCACGGTAGTGGGCAGCGAACAGATTGACGCCCGCTCCGCCGAGCATCTGGAACAGGTGCTGAGTTTTGCCCCCAACGTTAACTTCGCTTCCGGTGCTTCCCGCGGCCGTTACTTTCAGATCCGTGGCATCGGTGAGCGCAGCCAGTTCACCGACCCGGTTAATCCGTCGGTGGGTGTATTGATTGACGGCATCGATATGACGGGTTTAGGTGCTGCCGCCACGCTGTTCGATGTACAGCAGGTGGAAGTTCTGCGCGGCCCGCAGGGCACCCGTTTCGGTGCTAACGCTCTGGCTGGCATGATTAATATCACCAGCACAGAACCCACCAAAGACGTCAGCGGTTATGCGTCGGCCAAAGCCGGCACTTATTCCTCTTACGGCATTGGCGGTGCGGTTTCCGGCAGTTTAAGCGACAGCGTTCAGGCGCGTATTGCGGTGCACGGTTTTGAGTCCGATGGTTATATGGAAAATGATTTTCTCAATAAAGACGATACCCAGAATTACGACGAGAAAATCGCCCGCGCCAAGCTGAACTGGCAGCCATCAGACAGCAGCGAATTAAAACTGACGCTGCTGTACGCCGATATTGATAACGGCTACGACGCGTTTACGTTTGATAACAGCCGCCATACCTTATCGGACGAGCCCGGCAACGACAGCCAGGACACCAGTGCATTGTCACTGGCGTGGAATCAGGATATTAATTCCGCACTGCGTTTTGAAAGTACCTTCAGTGCCAGTAACAGCAGTGCGGAATACAGTTACGACGAAGACTGGGCATATCTGGGAATGCACCCTGATGAGTACTCTTCTTTTGATCAGTATCTGCGTGATTACGACCGCAACAGTATTGACCTGCGTTTATTGTCCGGCGTGGACGGCCGTCTGTTTGCCGACACTACTGACTGGGTGGTGGGTGTTTATTACATGAACCGCGGCGAAGATATGAAACGTCATTACACATACAACACGGGCCCTTACCGCAGTGAACTGGATATCACCTCCGCTTCCGTTTACGGCGAAATGAAAACCTGGTTTTCTCCGGCGTTGAGTCTGACTTATGGCCTGCGCGCCGAGCAATGGCAGAATGATTTTAACGACAACGCCGGTATCGATGACGACACCGACGAAACCCTGTATGGCGGTAAAATCATACTGGAAGGGCTGCTCGCCAATGACCATCTGGCCTATCTGTCTTTGGCCAGGGGCTATAAATCCGGTGGTATTAATACCGATCCGGATATTTCAGAAGACAACCGCATCTTTGATACCGAGTTTAATAATACCGCTGAACTGGGCCTGAAATCTTCGTTACTGAACGACGATCTGCACACCCGTATTGCGGCTTTTTATATCCAGCGTAAAGATCAGCAGGTCAAAAGTTCTTATGCGATTCAGAACCCGGATAACAGCATTACCTTTCAGGATTATCTGGCTAACGCAGCGGAAGGTAAAAACTATGGTCTGGAACTGGAAAGCCGCTGGGATCTTTCTGAACGCCTGAACTGGATGCTCAGCTATGGCTGGCTGCAAACGGAATTTGTTGATTACCACTACGATACGGCCGATGGCGAATACAACAAAGACGGTCGTCAGCAATCCCATGCGCCGCAATACAGCCTGGCAACGGCGGTGAATTACGATCTGACCAACGCACTGTCATTCCGTATTGAGAGTGAAGCCAAAGACAGTTTTTATTTTTCTGACAGCCATGATGAGCAGGCTAAATCTTACGTGCTCTGGCACGCGCGCGTTGCTTACCGCATCAGCCAGCTGGAGCTGGCATTCAGCGGCCGTAACCTGACGGATGCGGACGTGGAAACCCGTGGCTTCGGTGGCTTTGGTAACGATCCGCGCGATGGCTATGCTGAACACAGATATGTACAGCTGGGTGAACCACGTACCTTTATGGCTGAAGCAAAATACACATTTTAATGAATCACACAGCAGGGTGTCTCACCCTGCTTAACCGGAGAACACCATGGAAATTTCTGCAGAAATCAGCAAGTACCCGTTGGCGGATGATTACCTTCCTTATATTAAAGGCTTTATTGACCGCCTGAATCAGGTGGAAGGGTTAAGCGTCGTCACCAACACCATGAGCACTCAGATTTTTGGTGACTATGATCTGGTGATGGATACCTTAAAAACGGAAATCAAAGCCAGCTGGGAAGAATTTGGCCGCGCCATCTTCGTAGTCAAATACATCGCCCGTAATCTTGATCCGGCGTTAAACCCTCATGGCTGAGGGTCTTTAATCTCAACCAACGGACACTGTTATGAATGATATTTTAACCGGGATTCAGCAGGCCGCGGTGGCCATGAGTATCTGGGAAATCATTGCTGTGGCACTGGGCATTGCCTACCTCCTGCTGGCGATGAAGCAGAATATTCTGTGTTGGTATGCCGCTTTTTTCAGCACCATCATTTTTATCTGGCTGTTCTGGGATGTCAGCCTGTTGATGGATTCAGCACTCAATGTGTACTACCTCATTATGGCGGTGTACGGTTGGTGGCAATGGCGCCGCGGGGTGACACAGCCGGAGTTGCCTATTTCTGTGTGGTCCGCGCGCCGGCATCTGCTGGTTATCGCCGGCGTGATAGCCGCCAGCCTGGTCAGTGGCTGGCTGCTCAGCCATTACACCTCAGCGGCTTACCCGTACTGGGATTCTTTTACCTCCTGGGGCGCGGTGGTAACCACTTATATGGTGGCCAGAAAAGTGCTGGAAAACTGGCTCTACTGGATCGTCATCGATACCATCGCCGGTATTCTTTATTTTAATAAAGAGCTGTATTTAACCTCAGCCCTGATGGTGGTGTATGTGATTCTGGTGATTATCGGCTGGTTCCGCTGGCTGCCCCAATACAAAGCGCAGAACCGCCATGACAACCCGGATAGCGATCATAAACTGGCCACCCCGGCGGCCTGGCAGGTAGGTGAAAAACTTCCTTGATTGAACATATTCTGGCCGACTGGCCATTATGGGGGCTGAACACGTCAGCCCCGTCTATGGCGCAGGTAAAAACGCTGCCGGGTGGGCTGACCAACCGCTGTTTTCTGTTGTCGCTGGAGGGCGGGCCGGATGCCGGTCAATATGTGCTGAGAGTGGAAGGCAAAAACTCAGCAGCCCTGGATATCAACCGTGAAGCGGAATATGCCGTCCATCAGATGGCTGCCGCGAAAGGACTGACTCCCGCTATTGTCTGCCGCCCGGTTGATAAACATTACTGGATTCGCCGCTATGTCCCCGGGCGCACTCTGACAGACGATGATCTGACGCCAGCGCGTATCCGCCGGATGCTGGATAAACTGCAGAGCCTGCATCATGCCACAGTCCCGGCAGGCGTTCCGCACCTCAGCGTGACCGATAAAGCCGGGTATTATTGGGACATGCTCTCAGCGCAGGGAACCCCGGCCTGTATTCTGGATATGCGCGCCCCACTGCAACAGTGCATGCATGCCATGCCGGATCAGCGCCGCAGTCTGTGCCACATGGACCCGCTACCCGCCAACTGGATCGAAAATGACGCCGGAGAACTGATATTGCTGGACTGGGAATACGCCGCCATCGGCCATCCGCTGTGGGACATCGCTGCATTGTTTCAGGCCGCCGGCCTCAGCCAGGAACAGGAGCACAGCCTGCTGCTGGACGGGCTCAATCAGAAATACAACGCCAGCTGGCGTCAGGCCAAACGTCAGATGCAGTATCTGTCGGTGTTATGGTATGGCGCGCAGAGGCTGTGGTCTGCTGAGCACCTGGCACAGGAGCTCAGTGCTCTGCAGAACGGCGCACCAGCAGCTTAGTCATAAACTCCGCCGGGTCTTTCTGCAGGGCCATTTCCCCCTGGGTCTGCTGTTGAATCCGGCGGGTCAGCAGACGGCTCAGCCAGAAGCGCAGTGCCGCACCACGCAGCATTAAATTCCAGTTGTTAAGTTCATCGGCGGTGAGTTCGCGCACCTCACTGTATCCCTGCTGTAAGGCTTCGGCGCAGCCGGCTTTCCATTCCCCCTGTTCATTGCAGCACCAGTCGTTGGCAATAATGGCGAGGTCGTAAAGGAAGGTGCCTTCACAGGCGTTATACAGGTCAAGAATGGCACTGGCATTGCCGTCGGCATCAAACAGGGCGTTATCATGAAACAGATCGCCGTGAATCCAGCCATGGGGCAGGGTCAGCCACTGTTCGCGATGGGCCTGCTGGAATGCCAGCTCTTCATCCAGAATGGCCTGCTGCTCAGCACTCAGGTCCGACTTTAATTCCGGGCTGATATTGATCCACCAGTCGAAACCGCGGGAGTCTGCGCGGCGCGGATGCAGATCATCCGCCGCCAGGTGCAGCTCCGCCAGCGCCCGGCCAATAGCACGGCAATGCTGCGGCCGGGGATCGGCAATGTGCGATCCGGACAGTCGCTGACAGAGAATGGCCGGCTTATGTTTGAGGTCATGCAGCCAGATATCATTATGATCAATCAGTGGCGCCGGCACATTCAGCCCACGACGGCCGAGGTGACGCGCCAGACGCACAAAGTCGCGCACTTCGTCGGTATGATGATGCTCAAACAGAGTAAGTACATACTCACCGGTTGAGGTGGTCACAAAGTAGTTAGTGTTTTCTATGCCTGCGGCGATACCCTGGTGCGAAACGAAGGTACCTAAATCAAACTGGGCGATAAAATCTGCGACGTCCTGATGGCTCAGGGTGGTGTATACCGACATGCAATATTCCGGAAACTTCTACAGGTAGAGGGATGGTAGACGGATCATGACGTGCTGAACAGACAAGGGCCGCTCCGGTGTCGCAATCAGATAACCGAAGCGGACGTTTGCGCCGGGTCTCCGCCTGACCACATGGCAAAGCGGGCTTACCAGCGGAAAATCACCCATTTGGGCACGCGCATATTGGGGTTGTCCTTACGGACGAACTCACCACTTTCCTGCTCGGACGGGATCAGATAATACGCCGGGCCCTGCTTGGGTACGACTTTGATCTCGGACACCTCACCGTTTACCCGGAACTCATAATAGGTATTATCGCCGTCATTGCGGATGGTAATGGTTTCCGCCGGTTCAGCGGCGCTGGCGGCCACCGCGGTCAGCAGACTGATGCCCATCAGGGCTGAGGCCAGCAGGCCTTTCAGACGTTGTTGTGGCTTCATGGTAAACTCGCCTCAGTTTAAGAATTCAGTTCCGTCATTGTACGTGCTCACAGGCGGAAACCCCAGTTCAGGAATGTATTCATGTCAAAACCCGTTGTCCTGGTCGATGGTTCGTCCTACCTGTTCCGTGCTTTTCACGCCATCCCGCTGCTGACCAATTCCAAAGGTCTGCACACCAATGCTGTGAAAGGCGTAATCAGTATGATCCGCAAACTGCAGAAAGATTTCGAAGACAGTCAGCTGATTGTGGTCTTCGATGCCAAAGGTAAAACCTTCCGCAGTGATATTTATCCGGAATACAAAGCCCACCGCCCGCCGATGCCGGACGAGCTGCGCGAACAGATCGAGCCGATTCACAATATTATCCGTGCCATGGGGCTGCCACTGCTGATCATTGACGGTGTCGAAGCCGACGACGTGATCGGCACTCTGGCCGCTCAGGCCATTGATCATGATCTGCCGGTGGTGGTGTCCACGGGTGATAAAGATATGGCGCAGCTGGTTAACAGCCATGTAACCCTGATCAACACCATGACCGACACCACCATGGATGTGGACGGCGTGAAAGAAAAATTCGGCGTCCCGCCGGAACATATCATCGACTATCTCGCCTTAATGGGTGACAAGGTCGATAACATTCCCGGCGTGCCGAAGGTCGGTGAAAAAACTGCGGTTGGACTGGTGGCCGGGCTGGGTAGCCTGGAAGATATTTACGCCAACCTCGACGAGGTAAAAACACTGGATTTCCGCGGCGCCAAAACGCTGGCACCGAAACTGGAAGAGCACAAAGAACAGGCGTTTTTATCCAAAGAACTGGCCACCATTAAATGCGATGTTGAGCTGGAATTCGGTTTAAGTGACGTTAAAAGTACTGAAACCGATAAAGATGCCCTGCTGGAATTATTCCGTAATATGGAATTTAAGGCCTGGATTGCCGAACTCAGTGGCGACGCCCCGGCCGCGAAAAAATCCACCTCAGCCAGCAATAACGACGGCTCCGTCCCTGGTGCGGATATTGAACTGCCGCCAGCGTTCGAGGGCGACGTTGAATACGCCATTGTGTATGAACAAAAAGATCTCGATGCCTGGCTGGAAAAACTGAAAGCTGCTGAGCTGTTTGCCTTCGATACCGAAACCACCTCCCTCAATTACAAAGAAGCCCGCATCGTCGGTCTGTCTTTTGCAGTGGAGGCCGGTAAAGCGGCCTACGTGCCAGTGGCACACGATGAAGTCTGCGTACCAGAGGGTAAAAACCAGCTGAACCGCGAAGACGTACTGGCACAGCTGAAGCCCATTCTGGAAAGCAGCGACCACAAAAAAGTCGGTCAGCATATGAAATACGATATGCATGTGCTGGCCAATCACGGTATTCATATGCGCGGCGTGCAGTACGACACCATGCTGGAATCTTATATTCTTGATTCCGTCGCCACCCGCCACGATATGGACAGCCTGTCGCTGAAATATCTGGGCCATAAAACTATATCGTTTGAAGAAATCGCCGGTAAAGGCGCCAAACAGCTGACCTTTAATCAGATCGCCATCGATACTGCCGGTCCTTATGCTGCCGAAGACGCCGATATTACTCTGCGTCTGCATCAGCACCTGTGGCCACAGCTGGAAAAAACCGGACGCTTAAAAGAGGTGTTTGAAGATATTGAAATGCCGGTCATGCCGGTGCTGTTTGCAATGGAAGAAAACGGTGCCTTAATCGATGCCGATAAACTGCACGAACAGAGCCAGCAGATTGACGTGCGCCTGCAGGAACTGGAACAGGAAGCCCATAACGAAGCCGGCCAGGTCTTTAATTTAGGTTCGCCGAAACAGCTGGCCGAAATTCTGTTTGAAAAACAGAAGCTGCCGGTGAAAAAGAAAACCCCCAAAGGCGCACCATCCACCGCGGAAGAAGTGCTGCAGGAACTGGCCGACGATGGTTATGATCTGCCCCGTTTAATTCTGGAAAACCGTGGCCTGGCGAAACTGAAAAGTACCTACACCGACAAACTGCCCACCATGATTGCAGCCGATACCGGCCGTGTGCACACGTCTTATCATCAGGCAGTGGCGGCTACGGGGCGTTTATCTTCCACCGACCCTAACTTGCAGAACATTCCGGTACGCTCCGAACAGGGCCGTAAAATCCGTCAGGCCTTTATTGCCCCGCACGGGTACAAACTGGTCGCGGCAGACTACAGCCAGATTGAACTGCGTATTATGGCGCATTTATCAGGTGATAAAGGCCTGCTGGACGCCTTCGCGCAAGGTCGTGATATTCACCGCGCCACCGCCGCCGAGGTATTTGATACCGCAGAAGACGAGGTGACCGATAATCAGCGCCGTGCTGCCAAAGCCATCAACTTCGGTTTGATTTATGGTATGTCAGCCTTTGGGCTGGCGAAACAGATTGGCGTCGGCCGGGGTGAAGCGCAGGAATACGTTAATCTGTATTTTCAACGCTACCCGGGGGTGCGTGATTATATGGATAACACCCGAGAGCAGGCCAAAGAAAATGGCTTCGTCGAAACCATTTTCGGCCGCCGCTTATACCTGCCGGAAATCCGCAGTAAAAATGCACCACGTCGCCAGCACGCTGAGCGCACGGCGATCAACGCCCCCATGCAGGGCAGTGCCGCCGACATCATCAAACGTGCCATGATACAGGTATACCAGTGGCTGCCGGAGAGTGGCTGCGATGCCCGTATGTTAATGCAGGTACACGATGAATTAATTCTGGAAGTAAAAGAAGATCAGGCAGAAAAATTCGCCACCGAACTGAAAGCACAGATGGAAACGGCGGCCGAATTAGCCGTACCTCTGGAGGTTGATGCCGGTATTGGCGATAACTGGGAACAGGCGCACTAATTTCATCGTCCGCTCCGATACGCCGCAGGAGCTGTCCACTTCTGCTGCATTTCTCGTTCCCACGAGGGAGCATGGGAACAATAAAAAAACAGGAACGAGAAAAAACAGGAACAAGGAAACGGGAAAGCGTAAGAGCGAAAAAGCCCGTTAACGTTAAGCAGAATTAAAGCTGCATCAGTTTATCATTCAGCACCAGCCAGCCTGCCGGGTCTTTAATCACCTCATCAACATCTGTTGCATGCCATATTTTATCCAGCCCCCGGTTTTTAAATAATTCATACATCATCATCGAAGCCGGGCCTGCTTTGCTCTTATCTCCGAATCCGGATTAGCCGTACCACTGGAAGTTGATGCTGGTATTGGCGGGAACAGGGAACAGGCGCACGAATCATTTGCACCTGAAACTCTGATATTCTGACACTCCTTTAAAAGGTACGTAAGTACATAAAATAATTAAAAAAAGAAACTATCGTACCTTTATCAATTCATTGCGCTTCCGCTAAGCGACAAACTGCCTGACACTTGCACTGTCATTAATTCATTTGTCAACATGCTCTTCTGACAAGCAAATTTAAACGAACGCGTTATCTTCTTTTATTGCTTAACTTATTCATTTTACTCAGATTTATTCCCTTCCTTATTTTTATTATTTGCTTTATTCATCATTAGCGACTGATTTTTATTTATTTAAAACCCCGGATTTCTTAGCAAAAAATTACGAAAAAAGACAAAGAAACAAATAGTCATCCGTCACAATTTCTTTTATCGTCTTCGCAAAATGTCTAATGCCAGAAAAGCACAGCCTGCGCGCTGTTCACCATAAAAATCAGAATGCCAGAGCAAAGGTATCAAGGCCTGTTATGAAGCATGATCTAGCCAGCGATGGTTTCTCCGAGTTTGATCAGGAGTTGTTGTTAAAACAGCTGCATGTTGTCAATAGCCGCCTTGATACAGAATGGTCTTACCAAGGTGAAGGTCATACCGCGACCCTGGTACTGGAAAAAAAATCGTCCTCTGAAAAACATGTTGTGCAGCCACATTTTGGCCACTTATCTTCTTCCCCGATGCTTCCCTCATCGCAACTGGCTACGCCGCCACTGGAATGGCCAATACGCATCATGGCGTTACTGGAGCTGCTGAAAAAAGCCGGTAATCATGCAGCCGCAAGCCATGACACCCATGACGAGCTTCCTGAACAGGACGATACGCCGGAGACGGGCCGGATATCCTGCAGAATAAAGCAACTCAGTCAGCAGGTTTCCACCCACAAAGCTTTCAGAATCGAACTCGATGGCTACCCGGCAGACATCCGGCACGAGCAGGGTGAACTGATGGTTTGCAGTCCTGTCGCTCCCCAGTCGCTGGCGGAAGCACTGATTAATCAGCCCTTCTGTTCAATACTGGCACAGGATAATCCCGCACCGCTTGCCGAAGTGGATGCCTCTGCAGACAAGCATGAAAACCTTACTCTTTTCCCGCTGAATTCTCTGCTCTGGTGCCTGTGCCTGCAGGAGCCGTTGTCAGCGCCCGGCCGGCAGACACTGATGAGCTACCGCTATCAATTACGCGAATGGCCGGACTATTCCGTTCTTTTCCGCAATGAAAAAATTCTGCAGCTGACAGCCGCGTTTATTAAACGGCCGGCCGCCATCCAGGATGTAACTCGCATTACCCGGGCGACGGAAGACGAAGCGGCACGCTTTATCAATGCCTGCCAGACCACCGGTATCCGCCTGGACACTCAGCCTCTCAGCCAGGCAGAGCAACCGGCGGCTTCCGGCAGCAATACAGAAGGCAGTAAGAACCCTCAGCAAAAGCAGCAGTTATCCCTGCTGGCCAGTCTGCGTAATAAACTCAAAGTGGCTTTTTCGTAATGCAGTTACACAACAAGATTCTGTTTATTGGCCCTATGGGGGCAGGAAAAACCACGGCCATACAAACGCTCAGCGATCAGGCCGCGGCGACGACGGAAGTGCAGAATTCCAACCGCGCACTGTACGATAAACAGACCACCACAGTCGCGATGGATTACGGTTCAATTCAGCTGGACGACAATCAACAGATTCATCTGTACGGCATTCCCGGACAAAAACATTTTGAGCCCGTCTGGCCTGTGATCGCTAAAGGCGCTATCGGTGCAATTTTACTGGTCAACGCCAGTCATCCCGACTGGCAGAACGATACCCTGTATCTGTTACAGGCCTTCCGCGCACAGGTTGCCAGTGGCAGCGTGGTGGTGGCCGCCAACCGCACGGACGATGCTCAGCTGCAGCAGTTACAGCAGATTCTGACAAGCCATCAATACTATCTGCCGGTCCTGCTGACGGACCCCAGGCAGCGCGATGATCTGGTGCTGGCCCTTGAGATATTGATTGCCAACCTTGAAGTTGAGACCTGTATTCATGACTGATGTGTCTAACCCGCTGATTTCCAACACCCTTAAAGCTGCTTTTCTTGAGCAGCTTAAGACGGCCTCTGCCAGACACAGCGACATAGAATATCTGTCACTGTCGACCTCAGACGGCTATGTGCTGTGCAATACCATCCCACAGGACAGTAATATTGATGCCAGCCGTCTGGCCGCGATGTCAGCTTCCTTCTGTGGTATCAGCCATGGTTTAACAGAACAGGCCGAAAAGCAGCCTTTTGAAGGCAGTCTGATTGAAACCGGCAATGGTCTGCTTGTGTGTCGCCAGATCCAGCACGGGCGCCACGAAGTGGTGTTGCTGGGTGTTTTTTCCCCCTCCACAACGCACGGTGTTGCTCTGTGGGCACTTAATAACGTTGCCAGAGAAACACTGGCGATTCTCACACATTACAACTGAATTCCCGGAGATAACTATGGGCAATGTAAATGAAACCCTGAATAAACTGCTGGAAACTGACGGCGCCCTGGTGGCCGCTCTGGTCGACTACAGCACCGGTATGCTGCTCGGTTCCGCCGGCAGTGGTATTGATCTTGAAATCGCTGCGGCCGCCAATACGGAAGTCGTGCGCGCGAAAATGAAAGCCATTGACATGCTGGGCCTGGATGAGCAGATCGACGATATTCTGATTACCCTCAGCAGCCAGTATCACCTGATCCGCCCGATGAGCACCGACCGTAACCTGTTTATTTATTATGCTCTGGATACGGATAAAGCGAACCTTGCGCTGGCCCGCCGGGCATTGCGTATGGCTGAAGAAGGGCTCAGTGTTTAATCCGTTCAGGTTCTGCATCAGCAGAACCTTTTTCCTTTTCTTTCCTTTTCTCCCCTTTTTCCTTTTCCCAGAGCCTTACCCCTTTCTTAAACAGATTCATTGACTGTTGATCAATGACTGACGTTTTCCCTTTTATTTCCTTTACAGAAAAATGCAGCCTTGATTGTTGCCCGGCGGAACAGTCACAGGATGATCGAACATAGCGTTTCAGTAAAAACTCCCGGCGGTTTCAATACTCAGACAGTTAATCGCTTCCTGTTCAATGCTTAAAGGAGTACAGAAACATGGCAGATAACCTGATCGATTATCAAGGTAAAACCGTATTAATTACCGGTGCAGCCACCGGCATAGGTAAAGCAACCGCGCTGGCATTCGCCAGACAGGGAGCCAATATCGTCATCGGTGACGTCGATGACAGAGCAAAAGATACGGCGGCAGACATCAAACAACTGGGAGCAGAATCTCTATTTGTAAAAACGGATGTATCCGATGCCAGCGCGGTGGAAAATCTGGTCAGTGAGGCGGTAGCCCGGTTCGGGAAACTGGATGCCGCTTTTAATAACGCCGGTCTGCTGCCCCCGACGGCACCGCTGGCGGAACAGTCTGCGGAAGATTTTGACCGTATTATCAGTGTCGACCTGAAGGGTGTTTTTAATTGCATGAAATATGAGATTCAGGCAATGCTGAACACTGGTGGCGGTGCCATTGTGAATACGGCTTCTGTAGCCGGGGTGGTCGCTGATCCGGGCATGGCGCCCTATGTTGCTGCCAAGCATGGCGTGGTCGGATTAAGCCGGGCTGCGGCTCTGGACTACGCCACCCAGGGAATCCGGGTAAATGCTCTGGCGCCAGGGCTGGTTGAATCCAATATGACCAGACGCTGGTTAGATGATCCGGAATTCGTCGATCAACTCATGGCAAACAGCCCGGTAGGGCGCGCGGCCAAACCCGAAGAGATGGCCGGCATGGTATTATTCCTGTGCTCGGATGCGGCCAGCTTTGCCACCGGGCAGGTTTATCTGAATGACGGTGGCCAGACAGCACATTGATTAAATGAACCGTCAGGGGTTAATTCCCCTGACGGTTCAGAATCTTAGTTTTGCAATCCTGTCCATATGCAGAGTGCCCAGATACAGACCATCGTTTTCCGGCTGTACTGACGTCACTTCACCAATGGCCACCGCGGCCTGATCATGGAAGCTCTGTAATATCTCCCCATCTTCATTTATCTGCAGAATAAATCCATAAGGTTCCGGCACAGGTGCCAGTGCTTTCGGTAAACGGGCCAGCAGGTTTTTCAGCCAGGGTTTATCATGAATTGCATCCACCAGTGCCGGTCTCAGGCCATACATAGCGACCCAATAACTTCCGTCCGCAGCGCGCGCGATACCATCCGGCATGCCGGGTAAGCCTTGCGTAATAATTTCTGACTGTCCGGCTTTTTCACCCTTCAGCCAGACCTTACGGATCTGATAACGGAAGGTTTCATTAATCATCACATAATGCTGGTCCCGGGCCACTGCCACGCCGTTAGCGAATGCCAGCTGATCCGCCAGCAGCGTCAGGGTGTTATCATCCGGGTTGAGTGCAAACAGGCGCCCGGACGGACGACCATCAAGAATATCCTTGACGATGTCCGTCAACGGATAACGCTGACTGGCGTCGGAAAAATAAATGGTGCCATCCGCACCAATATCCACATCATCCACAACGCCCAGTTTTTTGCCTTCAAATGTATCGGCCAGGACGGACAGATGACCGTCCTGGGTCAGGCGTAACAGGCCTTTATCTGCATCCGCAATAATCAGATTCTGCTGCCCGTCAAAGTGCAGCCCCAGCGGCCGCCCACCGGTATTGGTTAAGGTTTCCCAGCGCTTATTCCGGCAACGCCGCAGAATAGCGCCCTCCAGGGTTCCGGTGTACAGACAGCCATGATGATCACGGGCAACATCTTCACCGCCCTGTTTACCGGCCGGCAGTTTTATTATCTCTGCCGACTGCAGTCTGTCATTTTTCGCAAGAGCGCCACTGAAGGTCTGTGCCGGCGGTACCTGTACACTGATGGCATCAACCGGAGCCGGGCTTAAAACAAGATAGAGGCCACTGGCAATCACCAGCAGGATGAGAATCTGAAAGAGTATTTTCATAGGGCTGCTTCTGTTGTTGTTATTTTAATAAACAGACTATTACAGCTTATGGAGCGTTTGACTAATGCCTGTTGTGCCAGATCTGCATTGATCCGTTTTATTCAGGAGGGAATACTTTGACACAGTTACGTCCGGCGCCTTTAGCGGCATAGAGGGCTTCATCCGCCATATTGGTGACCGTTTTGGGCAAGGTATCCGGTTCAGCGATCAGACTGACAACGCCGATGCTGGCGCTCACATTCAGCGGCAAACCATTGTAGCGGATAACGATCTCAGTAATCTTCTGACGCAGACACTCAGCTTTTTCACCAGCGCTGTGACGGTCAAGGCCGGGCAGAATAATGGCAAATTCCTCCCCCCCATAGCGCGCCACACAGTCAAAATCACGCGAGAAAAATTCCTTCATCATGGCTGAGACTTTTACCAGACACTGGTCTCCGGTGAGGTGGCCGTACTGGTCATTAAAGGATTTAAAGTGATCAATATCGAGCAGTATCAACGCAAGCTGCTGTTGCTGGCGGTGAGAACGATATATTTCTTTCTGCAGTACCTGATCGAAATAGCGGCGGTTATACAGGTTGGTCAGGGCATCGGTGATGCTCAGCGTCTGAAGATCACGATTTGCGCGTTTTAATTCCTGTGTCGTTATCTGCAGTTCATGAGTCCGTTCTGCCACCCGCCGCTCCAGATTCAAGCTGTGTTCTTTCTGCACCTGCAGTAATTCATACTGGGCTTTTTCGCGCAGATTTCTTTCTGAATTAATCCGCTCTGCCAGCGCAAATGACAGCAGAACAATCTCAATAACAAAACCAATGGTCTGGGTATATTCGGTTATGTTATTGAACGGCAGAACACCGCGCAGCATCAGTACATAAATAAATGTGCCGATTACAATCATCGACCAGGCCACAGCAAAAATTGTCGCCGAACGGCTCCCTTTCCATGCCAGGTAAACCGCCGTGATCAGACTGCACATAGTAGAGAACATCGACATAGCTTCAGTATGCAGAAGCTCAATCGAAAATCCGGTGCTATAAATGACCAGAGACACCAGCCAATAGACCAGTAACAGGGTATTCATGTGCAGCGGCCAGCCGCCTTCTTTTTTCAGGTCGAGAAAGTAACGCATAAACAGGGTTGCCGTCACAAAGCCCAGCATGGCGCCGATGCCATAGGCATGAAGACGGAACCAGCTGAAGTCCCCCCACAGCAGATGATCCCCGAGCCCGGTTTTCGCCAGAATAAACAGGATGATGGATGCCAGATACATCGAGTACATAAAGTACATCCTGTCGCGGGTAAACATCCACAGCGACAGGTTGTAGAGAAACATCACGGCTAATATGCCGAACAGAAACGCATAAATACTGTGAAAGTGAAGCTGGTAATCGGTGTAGGCTTCTTCATTCCACAGGAACAGCGGCAACAGATAGTTATAGGTGGTTCTGGTTTTCAGCAGCAGGGTAACGGACTCATTACCCTCGAGAATCACCGGAAAAAGCGTACTGGCGTTGTGCCGGTAGCGGGTTTCCGGGTCCCGGGTCAGACCCGCTCTGAATTCCAGCAGCTCTCCGCTGACACCGTCTTTCTGGTAAAAACTGACTTCCCGGTAATTACTCCAGCGCAGTTCCAGCAGCCGGTAAGCGGCAACATCACTGTCGTTGTGCAGATTAACCGCGACCCAGGCCGGATGCTGACTGCGCGGCGGATCGAGAAGAATGGAAGTGGCCTGCTGCCAGGGAAGTTCATCATAAAGGTTGAGGACGTCACCGGCCGACAGATCCTGATCGTCGAAGAAATAGTAGATTTCACTGTAATCAATCTGCTGATCTTCTGACGTGCTGATGTCCAGAGCCGATACGCTCAGGCTGAAAACGATACCCCACAGGGCAACAAACAGACTGACAAGCAGACGGTGGGAGGCCATGAATCCCCTGACATTGATACGCCACAAACAATCCCGGTCCCGCACGCCGGGTGTCCGGAAGGCCTGAAACTATCTGAGTATAGCCGTCAAATGCCGGGATGCCCGCCCCGCTAGGCGTCGCTGTTCTTTTGTTTACGATGAAGGATATAACGCCAGGTAAAGGCGATGATGGCCGTAAAGGAGAGGAAGACAGGTAACAGGCTGAAGATATAAGCGTGCAGACCCTTTTCGGCAATAAAGACGTAAATCGCCTGCCAACCCGACAGGTTGATGGCCTCACCGGTCTCCACATGATGCCCTGACACAGCGGCGGTGCTGAGGCTGTATATCACTGTGATGATCAGGCCGGCCAGGGCCGATATAGAGATGATGGTTTTCATAACGTACTGACTGCC
This sequence comes from Thalassolituus sp. UBA1087, assembly GCA_002314145.1. Classification (GTDB taxonomy): domain Bacteria; phylum Pseudomonadota; class Gammaproteobacteria; order Pseudomonadales; family Oceanobacteraceae; genus Venatoribacter. The sequence continues at coordinate 59,297 of DCCG01000019.1, forward strand.
GGTGTCGTGAATAAGCATTCCCACTATAGGAGCAGGCGCGCTTCAGTGCGAGCCAGATAATCCGCTTTGTCGGCGTTTTTTTACTGTCAGGAATTAAATTTTCAGAGTTCTTTCATAACCCGTTTTACCGCCGCCAGATGACGGCGGCTGACGGCCACGCCCTCATCCAGCCCGCGCAGATATACTTTGTGACCGCCACCGGGCTGGGCTTCGAGACGTTCAATCCGGCCGCGCGCCACCAGCGCACTGCGATGCACGCGCACAAACCGGTCGCCAAACTCATCTTCCAGCTGTTTCAGCGCATCATCAATCAGGGTTTCGCCACCGGTATGCCGCACGCTGACGTACTTCTGATCGGCATAAAAGTAAAATACGTCCTCCAGCGCAATCAGCTGCAGGCCATTGTGGGTACGGGCGCTTAAATGAGTCCGGGAACCGGCAGCCACCTCATTGTCCGGCTGTTTACCCAGCCATTCCACGGCGCGCTGCAGTGCCCGGGACAGATCCTCTTTACGGATGGGCTTGAGCAGATAGTCAATGGCGCGGACGCCAAACGCCTGCAGCGCATGTTCATCGTAGGCGGTGCAGAAAACCACAGCCGGCGGCTTCTCCTGTTTGGCAATTTCCGCCGCCACTGCCAGCCCGGTCATACCCGGCATCTGAATATCCAGCATCACCAGATCGGCATGCTGGCGCGCAAGCCAGTCCAGCGCCGCTTCTCCGTTACCGACGTCTCCGGCGCATTCAAATTGACTGTGTTCCTGCAGCAAGCGTTTCAGCCGCTCCCGCGCCAGTGGCTCATCATCCACCAGTAATACCCGGTAACTCATGGATTACTTTCTCCGTTGGCAGCCTCTGCCTGCGGTAACTGCAGACAGGCTATGTATTCTTCTTTCTCTTCCGTCACCTTCAGGCCGGCGTGCTCATCCCGGGCCTGCAGGCGCGCGCGGATATTGGCATGCGCAATGCCATTCCCCGGTTGCTGAATCCTTTTGCCGGCGCTGGTGCGCGGCAGACTGTTGCGGATCACCAGCCACCATTGACCGCTTTGTTCTGCACCCGGAGCCTGTTTCAGCTCAATACAGAGACTGCCCGGGTCCGGATTGGGCTGGATACCATGGTAAACCGCATTTTCCAGCAGTGGCTGCAACACCAGCTGCGGTACGGTGATGTCCGGCAGGGTATCCGGCAACTGCCAGCTCACCTGCAAACGCTCCCCCAGGCGCTCCTGCTCAATGGCCAGGTAACGCCGTCCCAGCTGAATCTCATCCGCCAGCGGCACCAGAGCATTGTCGTTCTTCAGTACGGCGCGGAACAGCTGAGCCAGATCCACCAGCATGGCTTCCGCTTTGTCCGGGTCCACCATAATCAGTGACGCGACCGTGTTCAGTGTGTTGAAGAAGAAATGCGGACGGATATTCGCCTGCAGCGCGGTCAGCCGTGATTTCAGTTCCGCCTGGGCCTTAAGCCGCCACTGACTCTGTACATAGAAGTAACGCAGAGCCAGAGCACCAAAAATACTGCTGATCAGGATATTTCGTACCACCCAGGGCCAGTCAATACCTGGCGCGGCCAGCGGCCACAGCATTTCGCCTGTTACACTGACGATCAAGGTCACCAGAGCAATGAAGCCCAGCGCCACTGCAGACGCCAGCGCTACCGATAAGCGCACCAGCAGCCGGCGCAGCTGACACAGCCCAGCCACTGACAGCAGACATACCCACTGCACAAAAAATGACATGACACTGAATCTTTGCCAGGAGAATGCCAGCAAAGGGCCTTCCATCAGGTTCAGTGCCAGTACCAGACCTTCACTGACCGCCAGCAGAATGATCACCGCCCGGGTATTACACAGATCCGGCAGGAAGAAAGCTTCCAGCAACCCTTGTTTATTGTCTTCCGATGGCACACTCACCCCACATGGGTCCTGATTCGTTGTTTGCTCACGCTAAGTCTCGCCTGCCCCCGCGCGTGGAGCAAGGGCCTGCATCACGAAGCGGGCGACAGAATCCGCCACGGGTTGGTATAATCCGCGCCGTTTCTCATATGCACAGCAGAATACAGAGGTTTTCATGACGGATTCATCCACCAATTCATCCTGGGGCGGCCGCTTCTCGGAGCCTGTCGACGCCTTCGTTGCCCGTTACACCGCGTCGGTGGATTTTGATCAGCGCATGTACCGTCAGGACATTCAGGGCTCTGTCGCCCATGCCAAGATGCTGTGCAAAGTCGGCGTACTGAGTGAACAGGAGCGCGATGATACTCTGCGCGGTCTGGAAGAAGTGCGCATAGAAATTGAACGTGGTGAGTTCAACTGGTCGGTGGAGCTCGAAGATGTGCATATGAACATCGAAGCAGCCCTGACCCAGAAAATCGGCATTACCGGTAAGAAGCTGCACACCGGACGCTCACGTAATGATCAGGTTGCCACGGACATCCGTCTTTATCTGCGCGACGAAACCGATACCATCACCGCCGAGCTGACCCGCCTGCAACAGGGCCTAATAGCACTGGCGGAAAAAGAAGCCGACACCATCATGCCCGGCTTTACTCACCTGCAGACCGCTCAGCCTGTTACCTTTGGTCATCACCTGCTGGCCTGGAACGCCATGCTGGAACGCGATTTCAGCCGTCTGCAGGACTGCCGTGCGCGGATGAACCAGCTGCCACTGGGCGCTGCCGCACTGGCCGGTACCACCTATCCGATTGACCGTCATTACACCGCTGAACTGCTGGGCTTTGATGCTCCCACCGAGAACAGTCTGGATTCTGTTTCCGACCGTGATTTCGCCATCGAATTCTGTTCTGCGGCGTCACTGATCATGATGCACCTGTCGCGTTTCTCCGAAGAGCTGGTGCTGTGGGCCTCCGCCCAGTTCCGCTTTATCGACCTGCCGGACCGCTTCTGCACAGGTTCCTCCATTATGCCGCAGAAGAAAAACCCGGACGTACCGGAACTGGTACGCGGCAAAACCGGACGCGTCTACGGCCATATGCTTTCCCTGCTGACGCTGATGAAGTCTCAGCCTCTGGCATACAACAAAGACAATCAGGAAGACAAAGAACCCTTATTCGACACCGTTGATACCCTGCGCGATTCCCTGCGTGCGTTCGCCGACATGGTGCCTAACCTGATTGCCCGCAAAGACGATATGCGCGAAGCTGCCCGCCGTGGTTTTTCCACCGCCACCGACCTGGCCGATTATGTGGTCCGCAAAGGTATTCCGTTCCGCGACGCCCATGAGATTGTCGGCAAAGCCGTGGCTTATGGCATCGACAAGGGGAAAGACCTGAGTGAAATGACGCTGGAAGAACTGCAGCAGTTCTCCGGCGATATCAGCGAAGATGTTTTTGACGTACTGACACTGGAAGGCTCTGTCGCCGCCCGTAACCATATTGGTGGTACAGCGCCAGATCAGGTGCGGGCAGCGGCAGCGCGGGCGAAAAAATCTATTAATTCCAGAAATTGACCTCAGGTAATATTGTTAGTCCCATGAAAGGTTTTGTTTACGCCGCAACCGGCCATATTGGTTATACCGAGCTGGCTATCCAGTCGGCCCGGACTCTCAAAGCCCAGTGTCCGGACTATCCGATTGACCTGTTCACAGATAAACCGGTTGACTGCGACGTATTTGACCGGGTGCATGTGTATGAAGAATCCTGGTTCCGGGCAAAGATCGACGCGCTCAGAGACTCTCGTTTTGAAAAAACAATTTTTATCGATGCCGATACCATTATCATTGATGATCTGTCTGACGCGTTCGACGTTCTCGACCGGTTCGATATTGCTGCCGTCCATGATCAGGGAAGAAACAGTAAACAATCACAGCTGTTGCATGAAATAACACTGCCCGAGGCCTTCCCTCAACTCAATACTGGCATGATTGCAGTGAAGAAAACGCCAGAGATAAAGGAATTTTTACTGAACTGGAAAACGAAATTGCAGGCATCCGCTGCTAATTACGACCAGCCGCTATTCCGTGAACTTCTCTGGCATGCGCCATTAAAGCTCTATGTTCTTCCTGCTGAATACAACGTTATGCATCTGGACTGGCTGCGGGTGATCAACCATAAGCGGGGCTACCCAAAACTTATCCATAGCCCGAAACTCCATGAGTACATAAGCGGGAGCAGAGAAAAAGTTACCTGCTTATATGATCTTCTGGGTTTCAGGACTTTAAGAAATATAATCAACACACACAAGTTTAAACATACCCAAAGTATGCTCAAAATTCCCGATGAATACTTATTCGGACCGAATTCCCAGCGCTCAATACCGGATCGGATAAAAATCAGTATGTTGAAAAAACTTCTTAACAGCCCATTTTCCGACTGAGCAGCACTGAGGCATCGTCAGTTAAGACTGGGGGCTTTTCTTTTTAAACCAGCTCCCCACATTCACCACCTGCACAAAGCGGAACACCAGTATCGCGTGCATAACGCCGATAATGCCACCGACGGCGTAATCACCGGCTTTCAGCATGTCGACCACCAGCAGGGGCAATATCAGAATCGGGAACCAGGCCAGATAACGGTAGAACACCTTTTCAAAACGGCTTGTGGGCGCCACATCATTGGCATCTCCGGAAGCTGTCTGCGTCATTTTTTTATTGTTATTGGCCATGCTGCCACCTCCTCTCAGCGGATGTTATAGCTGACCACGTCCGTCCATTGTGGACCATTAGCCCTTGGTATACCCATCCCGGCAGAATCCGTCTGTCAGGGCCCGGCAAAACCGGTGCTGACTGCTAGGCTTACACAGAGGTTTTTGTCCATTGAGGTCGCTGTGCTCCGTCTGCCCACATTGTTTTTACTCATACTGTCAGTCACCCTGGGCGCCTGTGATTCCACTCCCAGGCCGGTGCGTGTGGGCACCAATGTCTGGCCGGGTTATGAACCTCTCTATCTGGCACGGGAAGAGGGCTATCTGCCGGACCGTGACGTACGGCTGGTCGAACTGCCGTCAGCCACGGATGTCATGAATGCTCTCAGCCTTGGTCATATCGAAGCCGGCGCACTGACGCTGGACGAAGTGCTGACGTTAATGGCAGACGGCGAAGACCTGGTGGTCATACTGATCTTTGATGTGTCCGCCGGTGCCGACGTACTGATGGCACGTGCCGGTATCAGCCGTCTGAGAGAACTGCAGGATCAGCGTATCGCGGTTGAAGTTACGGCGCTGGGCGCTCTGATGCTGCAGGCCGCCCTGGATCAGGGAGGACTGACCCTGGATGACGTGCATGTGGTGGCCGCCCCGCTGAACAGCCATATCAAAGCCTGGCGAGAGAATAGCATTGATGCCGCCGTCACCTTTGAGCCATACGCCACCGAACTGGAGCAGGCCGGTGCCCACCGCCTGTTCGACAGTTCGGCCATCAAAGGACAGATTGTCGATGTCCTCGCGGTTCAGCGTTCAGCACTGGAGCCTTTCGACCACCAGCTGAAAGTACTGGTGGAAGCCTATTTCAAGGCCCGCCAGCAGATTATCAATGATCGTGAACATGCTTATCAGATTATGAACCAGCGGCTGCGGCTGCCACCCTCAGAGGTCAGCCACATGTTTGACGGGCTGGAGCTGCCGGATCGTCAGCACAACTTTGCCATGCTCAGCGGTGAACCTTCCCGGCTTGAACAGAGCGCCCGCCAACTGGTGGACGTTATGACACGCTACGAATTGCTCAACCGTCACCTGTTCGTCAATGGCATCAGCCACCCGCACTTTGTGGAGCGGCAGCCATGACACGCGGAAAGCCCTATTCACTGCGTTACATCCTGCTGATCTGGTCCGTGCTGGCACTGGGGGTCACCTCTGTGACCATCAGCTATTTCCTGTATCAGGGGCTGACCAGCCAGTACACCAGCAGCTGGCTGAACAAAATGGAAGCGGAACTGACCAGCCTTAATCAAACCATTCAGGGACAACTGGTGAGTAATGACTGGAGTCTGGCCGACCGTTCTCTGACCCAGATGTCCACCCGCTACCATGTGCGCCATTTGTGCCTGGTGCTGGATGGAAAAGTGCGTCTGTCGACCCGCAGGGCAGATATCGGGCAAAGGTACGACACCGCGTCATTGCCCGCCGGTCTGGACCCGGAGAAAAACCACTATCAGACCAGCCAGGACGGCACTCAGTTTTATGCCCTGCTGCCGGTCAGCATACGTACAGGCAAATTACGCAACACAGAACGTGGCTGGCTTATCGCCCACTATGACACCCGCTATCAATACGAACAGCTGCTGCAGAAAACCGCGCTGCGCATTGCGCTGCTGCTGGGGCTGCTGAGTCTGTATGCTCTGGGGCTGAAGCAGATTGTGCAGCGTGAAGTCACCCGGCCACTGAATCGTCTGGTTGAATTTACCCAGTCACTGCGCGACGGGCATCTGGGTAATGTGATCCGCAGCCGCGCATCACAGGAGTTCTCCCAGCTGGAATCGGCTTTTAACAGCCTCAGCCGGCACCTGCAGCACACCGTACAGCAGGTGCACGATCAGTACATGCGCGATCAGGCCTTCACCCGGGCGTTTCCCGATGTGGCCCTGTTGATTGATAATAATGGTCTGGTGCGCAGCCGTTATGGCAACCATGAAAGCGCGATCCGGGAACTGAACCGGGATCTGATTGGCGAACACTTTGCCTGCTGGCTGAAAAACCATGAAGCCGACCGCCTGGAACAGTGCCGACACCAGGCCGTGACCACCCAGGACACGGTGATTGTCGAATTCCGCCACGGCGATTTTTTTATTGAATCGCGTATGGCGCCATTACTGGATGAATCGAACGCCGACCACGTGGTGACCAATGGCGTACTCTGGCTGATCCGCGACATCAGTGAGGTCAAACGCAAGCAACAGCTGATTGAATATCAGGCGAACTTTGACCCTCTGACCAACCTCGCCAACCGTCGTTTCGCTCTGCTGCACATCGAAAAGAAAATGGCGCATGCCCGGCGTATCGGTAAGTTTGGTGCGGTTCTTTTTATTGACCTCGACCACTTTAAAAACATCAACGATTCACTGGGCCACCCGATCGGTGACAGCATTCTGATTGAAATGGGCAGCCGTCTGTTACAGGCCGTGCGCGAAGAAGACCTGACGGCACGCCTGGGCGGCGATGAGTTTTTGGTGTTGTTCGATGAATTATCCGATTCCCCGGAAGCCTCAGCCAGTCTCGCCAGCGACTGCGCCGCGCGACTGCTGGACACCATCCGTGAACCTTTCCGGCTGGATATTCAGAACTTCCATCTGTCCGCCAGTATCGGGATTTCCCTGTATCCCTTCGTTAATCAGGATGCCAGTGATCTGATCCGTCAGGCCGATACCGCCATGTATCACGCCAAAAGTCAGGGACGCAACGACATCAGCCTGTATACCGAGAACATGCAGCAACAGACACAGGATAAGCTGAACCTGTTTAACGACCTGCATCAGGCCATTAATGATCAGAAGTTTGCCCTGGTCTTCCAGCCGCAATACAACAGCTCCGGAGCCATTACCGGTGCCGAGGCGCTGTGCCGCTGGAATAACCATGGCACGCCGGTACGGCCGGATATTTTTATCGCCGCGGCAGAAGAAACCAATCTGATCATCCCGCTGGGCCTCTGGATTCTGCAACAGAGCTGCCGCTATCTGAGGAACTGGCTCGACAACCGGCAATTGCCACCCAGCTTCCGCCGGCTGGCTGTTAATATCAGCCCGGCGCAGTTTATGGACCCCGGGTTTGAACATCTGGTTGATCAGTGCCTGCAGGAATACCGGCTGCCGCCCAACCTGCTGGAACTGGAAATCACCGAGAGCGTGTTCCTCGGCAATAAAGAGATCATCCGCAACAAAATGAAATCCCTGCACCAGCAGGGGCTGTCCTTCGCGCTGGACGATTTCGGCACCGGCTATTCATCGCTGAGCTATTTACAGAACCTGCCGCTGGATAAGCTGAAAATTGACCGCTCGTTCGTCACGGATATCGTTGCCGTATCCCAGCCGGCACGAATCGTCGATTCCATCATCCAGATGGGGCGCAGCCTGAATATGGAGATTATTGCCGAAGGGGTGGAAACCACAGAGCAGCGCCTCTACCTGCAGGCGCACCAGTGTTACCAGTATCAGGGCTTTCTGTTCAGCAAACCGCTGGAGGAAGAAGCATTCCTTGATCAACTGAGGCAGAATACAGAGATTCAATCCGCCTGAATCCGGTTGTTACCTGTTTTGCTGCCACTGGTTTATCACCCCAACTATTCCTGCCCGTTTCCGCAGAACCACCGTTTTGTGATGTCCAAATTCGTGCGCCTGCACGACTATTGCCAAGGCCATGGGCTGATCGGCAAAGACAACCTGTTCACGCCACCGAAAGCCACCCTTGCGGAACTGGAAACGGCCCACAGCCGCGAGTATCTCGATGGCCTGTGCGGCCAGACCATCGACCCCAGAGCCTGGCGCCGGGTCGGTGTTCCCTGGAGTGAAGGGCTGGTCGAACGCACGCTGACCGCTCCCAACGGCACCCTGCTGAGCGCCCGTCTGGCGTTGCAATACGGCATGGCCAGCCATCTGGCCGGCGGCACTCATCACGCCCATTATGACTTTGGCTCCGGCTTCTGCATCATCAATGATCTCGCCTATACCGCGCTGACACTGCTGCGCAGTGGTGAAGTAAATAAGCTGCTGATTTTCGATCTGGATGTGCATCAAGGCGACGGCACAGCTGCCATTCTGGCCCACGAGCCCCGGGCCTTTACCTGCTCTATCCATTGCCAGAAAAATTTTCCTTTCCGCAAATCGCACAGCGATCTGGATATCGGTCTTGATCAGGGGCTGACCGATGCCGCCTATCTGCGCGTGGTGGATGAGACACTGGTACGCCTGCTGGAAGAACAGCAGCCGGATCTGGTGCTGTACGATGCCGGCGCCGATGTCTGGCAGGGCGATGAACTCGGCCACCTCAACATCAGCCTCGACGGTGTGCGCGAACGGGATGAACGCGTGCTGCGACACTGCCTGCAACGACATACCCCGGTTGCCACTGTGATCGGTGGCGGTTACGACAAAGACCACGATCGTCTTGCCCGCCGTCATGCCATCGTGGTGGAAAGCGCCGCGCATCTCTTCCCTCAGTATCTCTGAAGCCTGCGCCGCTGGCACCGCCATTGCAAAACCCCTCAGCACACTGCAAAAGCGTTATCGCAGCCGGATTCTGCACCATAACCGGGCGGTTCTGATACGCCCGCTTCAATACCAACCTGTACCAACCTCAGGAGAGACTTTTATGATGGACAAAGTAACCATGACGGAAACCATCATCGCCGCCAAACTGGAAAAAGGGCTGAGCTGGGAAACCATAGCCACCGATCTCGGCATGTCGCCGGTCTGGCTGACCTCCGCCTGTCTGGGCATGAACAGCGCACCGGCAGAAAAAGCCCGCGCCATCAGTGAATACCTGGGGCTGGGGACAGACGTCAGCGCCGCACTTGAAGCCTACCCAACCAAAGTCTGGGACCAGACTGTCCCCACCGACCCGCTGATTTACCGCCTGTATGAAATCGTCGGCGTATACGGCGACACGCTGAAAGAAGTGATTCAGGAAAAATTCGGCGACGGCATTATGAGCGCCATCGACTTTTCTATGGAGGTGGATAAGGTCGAAGATCCCAAAGGCGACCGGGTGCTGCTGACACTGAATGGTAAATTCCTGCCCTATAAAAGCTGGTAGCGGACCAACCCTTTAACCGGCAGCCGGGCATGCTGCCGGTGACTTCATCAATACCCGCAATCAACGTCTGCATTTACAGCACGACCGTACCGGTTTAGCCTGTAGGCAAGAATAATAAAAAAACCGGTGATTCCCGTGACCCGCATACTGATTGTCATGCTGACACTGCTGCTGGCAGCCTGCCTGCAGAATAACTCATCCTCCTCCTCTGCTGACGCGCCCGGCGGTGGTGATTCCGCCGGTGACGGCGACTCCGGCTCGTCCGATGATGGCGATGACGGCAGCTCCGGCGAAGGCCCGGGTGACGGTACAGACCAGGAGCCCGGCGACGGATCAGACGGCAGTGGGGAAGATGATGTCGCCTGCGGCTGGACGCCGCCGGCGGAGTTCACACCGGCAGTCAGTCTGGGGAATACCGGCAACCGCGACACCTACGATATCGCCGCCTTCAATGAACGGACCGATCTCAACACGGATCTGACCGGCACCTGGGTGCTGATTCATAACACACATACCCGCCAGGACAGCGCCGGGGAACGTACCCGCCGCTGGCAAGAAACGCTCAATAAATTTATCTTTGTGATCCGTGACAGTGGCAGCGGTCCTGAAGTGGCCTCCTGCCAGACACCGGCGTTTGTATCACCCGGCGATACCGCCAGCCCGTTCAGCCTGCCCCTGTTCAACAGCGGCAACACTGCCGGCAGCGCGTCTGATCCACAATTTATGCTGGCCAGTAACAGTCGTATGACAGGGATAACGCTGGAAGATTTTGATTACCAGAATGGCAATCAACAGGTCCGCTTTGTCAGCCAGAACACGGTTGCGGTGAAGGTTTCGCCTGCCGTCACGGCGCTGGGCAGCCATACCCTGAACATGACCTATGGGCCGGAAATCATCAGCGCCGCCAACGAAGAAATCTGGTGTCTGCAGCAGCAGATGGCCCTGAGTACCACTCAGGCCTGTGCTTCTGATCCCCAGCCAACTCAGATGACCCTGCAACTGAAAACCGTCAGTAGCCAGGGCGTTGCCTCTTTCCAGCGCTGGCAGGAAGGGCAGGGCCGCCTGTCGGTGCAGTTCTACCGCGACGCAGCCGCACGCCAGTATGCGGTGCTGCAGGAAGACCCGGCCAGCGCGCTCAGTGCCACCTTTGGCAGCCGCAGCTTCAGTCTCAATAGCCAGCTGGCGAACGGCCGGACCTACAGCAATAGCGATATCAGCGCCACCTCGGATTATTCCGTCACAGTGCCCTGATCAGGCGCCGGGTCGCCCAGAATCTGATCCTTCAGCCACATCACGGCCGGATCACGGGACGACTTCTGGTGCCAGTAAAGATGTAATTCCAGCGGCGGCAGGGCCAGGGGCAACGGCCTGAGGCAGATATCATTATCATCGGCCATCTTGCGGGCAAAACTGTCCGGCAGACTAAGCAGTAAATCTGTACTGCGGATCACCTGCATGGCGGCAAAATAATTCTGACAGCGCAAGGCAATCCGGCGCGCCTGACCGGCCCGGCTCAGAGCAAAATCTTCCACCCCCGGTCCGTCACTGCGGCTCGAGACCAGCACATGGCGGGCACTCAGATACGCATCCAGATCCCAGTCCTGCTGTGCCAATGGATGACCATCACGCATCACCACCACCAGCTGTTCATGCCCAACCGGCTGATGTTCAATAACGCCGGATACCGGCAGCAACACATCCGCGGCAAAATCCACCAGTCCGGACGCCAGCGCACTCTCCATTTCCCGCCGCGCCACCCGCACGCTGCGCAGCTGAACATCCGGTGCCCGCAGCTGCAGCGACGCCATCAGGCGGGGTAATACACTGGCTTCCATCACATCCCGGGAAGCAATGCTGAACACCCGTGACGACGCCGCCGGATCAAAGTTCAGCCCTTCCGTCAGCGTTGACTCCAGGTCCTGCAGTGCCGCCTGTACCCGGGGAATAATAGCCTTCGCCAATGGTGTGGGGGCGACACCTTTGCCGGCACGTTCAAACAATGGATCATCGAAGCGTTCTCGCAGCCGGTTCAGCGCATGGCTCACAGCCGGCTGCGACAGGTTCAGCTGCTCACTGGCCCGGGTCAGGTTGCCTTCACGATAAATTGCATCGAACACGATAAACAGATTCAGATCGACACGGGATAGATTCAGATTCGACACTTACTGTACCAAATTCATTACCAATAAAATGACTTAAACGTCTTTTATAAACAAAAATATAAATTATCATGCGTTATAGCTTAAAGCAGATAACCGATAACTCAGGGAAGACTATGAAAACACACAAACGCCGCACAACCACTCTCTCTCCTGTGCGCCTGATAGCACTCAGTATGCTGTTTTTATCCGGCTGTGCCAGCCATAAACTCGGCCCTCAGGCGACTTACGTCAGTGCCGCCGATCAGAAAGCGCCGCCGCTGGCAGTGACCGCCGCATTCCGCCCGGATATGTGCACGCGACAGGTCGCGTATCTGTCCATCAACATCGAAAACCCCTCCGCTCAGTGGAAAAAATTAACCGATGTGCAGCTGGACTACCCCTATGACAGTGATAAGTTCTACCCCATCCGCGGTAAAAAATTGCTGGCCTGGGCCGATGCCAGAGAACAGCAGGCAGCCAGAGATTCGTACAACGCGGGAATGGCCAGGCTGGCAGCCTTTACGGTTGGCCGGGTGATGATGGAAAGCCATGACAAGGGCACGGCAGACTCCGGCAAAGCACTGGCAGCCGGCAGCCTGGCCAGTGATGCTGTCAGCAGTATCCGTTCTGCACACCGCCATGCCGAACAGCCACCCGGAGGAGAATCCAATCATCTGTTTTCGGATGAATTGCTGATTGCCCCGGGCACCAGCCGCACCTTCTGGATTCTGCTCGGGGCTGAACCCAATGCACCGTTAATGGGCTGGACCGGCATCCGCTACACAGATGAAAACAACCTGTCGCACCAACTGGTCGCGACCATTGGTCAGACGCAGACCTGCGACTGGCAGGAAGATCGTATTCAGTTTCTCGGCAAATGGATGCAGACCCATGACACAGGTATAAGAACAGCCGTCAGAAGCCAGAACCCGGCCATGTCACCAAGTATCCGCAGAACCATCAACTGGATTCAGGTGGAAAAAATTTATCAGGATCAGAGCGCCGCAACCGCGGCGCAATAAACCTGCGTTTGACGGGGCATAGCGGTGCCCATATTGTTGCTCATAATGCTATAAAAAGAATGATCGAAACACAGACAGCCATTAAGAGCCGATAAGGATTCCCATGCCCACCTACCAATGCTTCACCGTTGAAACCAAAGATCATATCGCCCATGTGCAGCTGTCGCGTCCGGACGCGATGAATTCCATGAACAAAGCCTTCTGGGTCGAACTGCCACAATGCGTGCGCGACATTGAAGCCGCCGCTGACGCCCGCGTCATCGTGATTTCCTCCACCGGTAAACACTTTTCTGCCGGTATGGATCTGGGCGTATTTTCCGACCCCAAAGCACTGCCGATGAGTGGCGATCCTGGTCGTATGGGCGAGGCACTGCGCCGGCTGGTGCTCGACCTGCAGGACAGTCTGTCGTCACTGGAGCAGGTGCGCATTCCGGTGCTGGCCGCGATTCACGGTGGTTGTATCGGCGGCGCACTGGATATGGTGTGCGCCGCAGATTCCCGTTACTGCAGCGCCGATGCTTACTTCACCATTAAAGAAACCGAACTGGGCATGACTGCCGACGTCGGCACTTTACAGCGTCTGCCGAAACTCATGCCGCAGGGCGTGGTGCGCGAACTGGCCTACACCGGGCGTAAATTCTCTGCCCAGGAAGCCAAAGCGCTGGGCTTTGTGAATGAAGTGTATGAAAGCCAGGACGCCATGCTCGAAGGTGTTATGGGCATCGCCGCCCAGATCGCCGCTAACTCACCGTTAGCAGTAACCGGCTGCAAAGAAATGCTCAACTACAGCCGCGATCACAGCGTGGAAGACAGCCTCAAATACATGGCCAACTGGCAGTCCGGCATGTTCCGCCCCGGCGATATGATGAAAACTTTCCAGGCCAAAGCGCAGAAAACCACACCGGAATACGACAGCCTGTGGCCGATCAAAGGGTTGTTTGAAGACTGATTCTTTCGGCAGCCTTATTGATTCCTCAGCCGTTTAAAAACGGCATAAAAAAACCCGCTGACAGAATAGTCTGCCAGCGGGTTTTCCTTTTCTCAGCAGCTGAAATTCAGCCGCTTTCTTTCCTTAAACAAAAGCAATCAGGCGGCTTTTTTCTGTTTTACTGATTTTGACTTCCTGCGGCTGACACCGGCCAGTGGCGCCAGTGCTAACAACCACAGCAGAGAACCGCCGCCTCCGCCGGAGGAACCGGATGGGGATTTACCAGCACTGTTCTGCCCATTTTGGCCAGCGAGTGCTTCCAGATTCAGCACAGGCAATTCAGAACTGGTTCCAAAATCCCAAAGGTATACTAGTTCACCTGCATCATTGACATAACTTTCTTCACCCCAGCCCTCATAAAGGGTTGTTCCGTAGACACACTCCGTATCATCGGAGGAAGTCGGACACTGCAGTTCAGCCAAAGTGACGCCTGCATTATTAGTCAAGGTAGTTGAGGTATCATCATCACCCAGCACTTCACTGGCCCGGTTTGTGTCAGCGACCCAATAGCTATTGGCAATCGACGAATCATACATTGCATAACCAATAATACCGCCTGCGAATGAGTCAGTAGTGATGTCTACTGATGCATAAGCATTAGCAATATGTAAATCACTCCCACCTCCAACCAGGCCACCGATGGCGTCCAATCCACTGACAGTTCCTGTTGCATAAGAATTTCGAATCTCTGAATCATTAACCTGGCCAGCCAGGCCACCGATAGTGTAGCCACCACCTTCGACCCGGCCATTCGTATGGATTCTGGTTATAGTACTGTCGGAAGCCCTCCCGATAAGAATCCCGACATAAGACGCACCGCGGACATCCGTATGCCCACCAGTCATCCCCGTATTTTCAATAGTGGCATGGCGGATATAGCCGAACAGCCCCACATAGTTGGTGTCGCTGCGGTTGATAACCAGGTTACGGATCTCATGGCCCCGGCCATTGAAAGTCATCGTGAAGTACTCATAATCGTCATAGCTGGTACGGTCGCCCAGTGGTACCCAGCCTTCACCATCATTCCAATAGTCATCTCCGGTATTGATCACGCCATCTCTATTGGTATCAAAGTCCAGGTCCGTGGTCAGCTCATAGCCGTAGCAGATCGCCTGCTCAATACCATCAATGACCCGCAGCGGACAACCGCTGTTATCAGGCTCGCCCCCGTCGGTAAGAACCTGGCCGCGACCATCGAGGTTGTAGCGGATCGCGTTCAGCTCCGCCAGGCTTGCGATATCAATCAGACCGTCCGAGTCGGCGTCGGCATCTTCAATGCCATCGTCGTTATCATCATTATCTTCAGCTGTGGTTAGCCCGTCGTTATCGTAATCATCAAGGTATTCATCCAGAATAAATCCTGAATCGTTTTGACACTCACTATCGCAACTATCTGCCCAATCGTCCGGGTATCCATCCTGATCACCGTCAGCGCCAATAGCATTGTTACCCGGAAATGCATCAAAAAGCAGGCCTGATTCTGAAATACAATCGTCATTACAACCGACATTCCAGCTATCCGGATAACCATCTCCGTCTTCGTCGACAGAGGCAGCCCGGTTATAAGGGAAGTCATCGTTTTCATCTAATGAGCCGTCACCATCGCTGTCACGAAAGAGAGTGCCGTTGATATTCATAGCTGGAAGTTGTGATGACAACCCGAAATCCCAGACGGTAATTAAATTGCCCGATACATCCATGTAGGTTTCACTGCCCCATCCGGGGAAGAGGTTGGTATCAGCAGAACAATCAGTATTATCAGTTTTGGTAGGACACTGAAGCATAGCTAATTTAAGGCCCTTATATCCATAAGCATCAGTGCCTTCAACACTGATGCTTTGCCCTGTGGAATCGGTAGCCCAATAGCTGCCTGAAATAGAAACAGTGGTTGGATAGCTGATATTAGCCAGCAGGCCAGCAGTATTTTTACGGCTATCAACATAACCTGTTGCATACACATTACTCACAGAGCTGCTTTCATAGATACTACCGATAAGGCCAGCCGCATAACTGCTGTAATTTTCTGCTCTTGTTGAGGCAGATACTAAGCCAGTAGAAAACCCATTTATCAGTGAGCTCCGACTCAAACTTCCAATCAGTCCTCCCGTGTACAAACCTTTTCCATATACAGACGCAATCGAAAAAACATTTTTAATTTCAGTATCGGATGCTGAGCCGATAAGGCCTCCTGAAGAGCCGATTGATGCTACGACCCCATCAGATATATAACTATTGCTGATCTTACTGGCCAGAGCGACGCCTACGAGTCCACCAACATCCCATCCTCCTGAGATATAAGTCAGCTTTCCGGTTAAGCCAATATTGGTAATGGTTGCCCCACCCACATTACCAAAAAGCCCCTGATTATAACCGGTACGGTTCATATATAAATTTTTTACCGTGTGTCCATTACCATCAAATACAGCAGTAAATATCTCTTCAACACTCTCAAAAGGAAGTTTATATCCCAATGGGGCCCAGCCTTCACCATCATTCCAGTAATCGTCATTACTATCGATAACGCCATCATGGTTGGTATCGAAATCCAGATCCGCTGTTAATTCATAACCGAAACAAAGATTTTTCCTAACCCCATCAAACAATCGAAGCGGACAACCACTACTGTCACTGGCGCCACCTTCACTTAAGATCCGCCCTTGACCAGTAAGGTCAAAACGAATTGCATTCAACTGTTGCAATGTTGATATATCAATCAGCCCGTCCGAGTCAGCATCCGCATCTTCGATACCGTCTCCATTATCATCATTATCTTCAGCTGTGGTTAACCCGTCGTTATCGTAATCATCAAGGTATTCATCCAAGGTGAGCTCTGAGGCGTTCTGACATTCACTATCACAGCCACTTGCCCAGCTATCGGGGTATCCATCAGCGTCACTATCTTTCCAAGCAGCGGCGGAGCCTGGAAACTCATCGAGAATAAGGCCAGATCCTGCCTGGCAATCTTCTTCACAAGCAGACATCCAGGCGTCAGGATAATCATCACCATCACTGTCAATGGCAGCCGCCGGGTTGTAAGGAAAGGTGTCATCATAATCCGGCACACTATCTCCATCACTATCACGATAGAGTTTTTCATTGATGTTCAGCGCAGGTAACTGAGCGGAAGAACCAAAATCCCATACCGAAACATTGCTGCCATCCGCCGCAACGTATGTTGCATCACCCCAACCAGCGTAGAGCGTTTTACCGGATAGACAGAGGGTACTGTTTTCGCCGACTGGACACTGAAGCTCCGAGAAAGTTGCACCAAAATACCCTTCTTGGTCTGAACTTCCGTCGCTGTCATCCTGCCCAGTGGTATCTGTTACCCAATAAGAATTTTGAACGGAATTAGTACTGTCAACAGTGTGGCCAATCAACCCTCCCCAAAGAGAGGACAGAGGGTTTTCAATGATATACCCGGAAGCATACGAGTTAGTTACGACATTTTCAGAAGCTAACCGACCTACCAGGCCTCCCGCTGTACTATCTGCTTCAACCTGCGCGGAAGAAAAACAGTTACTGATAGAGGATTCATCCGCGTAACCAGTTACTCCTCCCACAAAGATGCTCTCAGCGGAAACAACACCAATAAAGAAACAGGTATTCAGACTACTGGTCTGTAGACTGCCAACCAATCCACCAGAATAGCTCGTTCTGGATATGACATTGCCTATAGCATAAACACCGCTGAACGCACTTCCCTCTGCCGATCCGGCAATGGCTCCAACATATCGTTGACCAGATATACTTGTAAGTCTGCCTGTCAAACCGACATTTTTTATAGTAGCCCCTCTGACATTGCCAAATAGTCCAGAGGGGGAATAAGAAACATTTTGAGCACGGTTGTTAACGAAAAGATTCCGGATCTCATGACCCTGACCATCGAAGGTTGCCGTAAAGGTGCTGATCGGCTCCCATCCTGCACCGTCATTCCAGTAGTCATCACCGGCATCGATCACGCCATCGGCGTTGGTATCAAAGTCCTGGTCGGTGGTGAGCTCAAAACCCTGACAACCATCGGCTGGGCAGCCCGTACTAACGCCGTAAAGGGAGGTACCATCCAGGTTGTTGCGGATTTCGTTGAGGTCGGCAAGGTCGTTGATTTCGATTAAGCTATTATCATCGAGATCATAATCGGCACGGCCGTCGCCTGCGTATGCAGGATGAGAGATGACAAGAACGGAAAGAATAGAAAGAAATAACACGCAGCGCTGCAGCATCCCTGACTCCATAGTTTTAATCCATTAAAACACCCCTCGATACGGCCGGACCTGGCCATAAGGGGTAATACGGCGGCATGGTATCTGATCGTTAGTAAGAAATCAGTGATTAATTCACAGAATCGCGTCTGTTACGGCGGAACCAGATAGATTCAAATCAAAAAATGCTGAACAAAACCACAATTGAACAAATTTCATACAAGGAATATGTACTGACAACAGATCAGACAGACGAAGAAGTGGTCGGAACGAGAGGATTTGAACCTCCGACCCCTGCCTCCCGAAGGCAGTGCACTACCAGACTGTGCTACGTTCCGATCCTTCTAATATATTAATTTTTATAAGATTTTCCAGCCCTTTTCGGAATATCCAGTGTTCCGCTGGCGCAACAAATCCCTGTGCAGGTTTGCCGTTACAGGCTCGCTGCAGAGCGTGCCTGTGCATTCTTTTACCCGTTTCTACCGGGTTCCTGCAGCCTGCAGAGAGTCTTACGCCGGAAAAACAGATAAGACTCTTCTGTGGCAAATACGTATATCCTATATCAGCGCCGCCGGCGTTTACGCGCCAGCCCGGCCAGTGGTCCGCCCAGTAACAACAGCCATGGCGTGATCGCACCACCACTGCTGCTGCCGCTACTGCTTTGCTCCGCTTCCACGGTAACGGTAAAGCTGACATCAGTACTCAGCCCCGGCTCGTCGGTTGCCGTGACGGTAATGTTGAACGTGCCTGCGGTGCTTACCGTGCCCGACACTTCACCTGTGCTGGCATCAATTCCGACACCTTCCGGTGCGCCCTGCAGTGCGAAGGTAATGGCATCGCCTTCCGGATCGGTAAACAGATCACTGGCATCCACACTGACTTCGTCACCCACAGTCATTGTGACGTCTTCTGCTGTCAGTATTACCTCAGGTGGCAGATTGCCATACTCCACCGCACCGATATCAATAGCGCCGCGGTCGATTCGGGCACTGCCGCGCTGGTCTGTTGCCGGGGCGTCTTCGATATTGGCATCACCGGCATCCACTAACGGGGAGTTAAATGCCGGGTAGCGGGTGAACGTCGGGCCACCGTTATCGGCCAGCGCGCCTAACAGAGGGTCGGCGGAGGAGGTGATTACAGTCTGGTCTGTCGCCGGTGTCTTACAACCGGGTTTGGTGAGTCCATCCCAGTAGGTATAGGCAAGCGATGTATTAAAGCTGGATTCACCGTCACTACAGAGACTGCCAGCGGTGTTATCTGCGACTGCACTGTTGCCGCTGAACACGGTGTGGGTAATCTGCAGATTTTCGTCGGGGTAGGCATACAATGCGCTGTTGTTATAACTGCTTTCACCCGTGGTTGTGACTGTGTTGCCGGTAATGGTGGAATGGCTGATCAGCAGTGCCTTACCGTTAAAACCCAATGCACTGGCAGCGTATCTCGCACTGTTGCCATCCAGCGTGGATGAACCGATGGTCAGATCAACATTCCCGTTTATGTAAATCGCGCCTGCTTCATCTGCCGACTGGTTACCGCTGAAGGTACTGCGTCTGATATCAAGCGCGACCGCGCTTTCAGCGGTTACCGCAATCGCGCCACCGGCATAACGGCCGTTGAGAAATTCATTCACTGCCACCTGATTGCCGGTAAAGCTGCTGTCTTCGATGATGATCGCTGACCCCTCGGGCATTTCCACAAAGTCAAAGCTGACAGCCCCCGCTTTCCCTTCAGCACTGTTACCGCTGAAACGGCTGTTGCGGATCGCCAGCTCGTCAATATCACCATCAAACGCCACAGCACCGCCCTGGCCGTTATAGCTGACTGATGCCGTGGCCGAGTTGTTTTCAAACACCGAGTCTTCGACTGAAAACCCACTCAGGTATCTGGCTCTGACTGCGCCGCCTTTGCCTCCGGTGCCGGTGTTATTACCGCGGAAGGTTGAAGAAGAAATCTGGACAGAGCTGGTCCCGCTCTCACCATCAGAATAGATGGCTGCACCACCGCCGTTCGAGCTGTTATCTTCAAACACTGAGTCTTCAACAATAAGGTTGTTATCAAAGCTGAAAATAGTGCCATCTGTGTTATCGGAGAAGGTCGAATCCGTAATGGTCAGTGTGTAGTCACCGCCGTAGCCGTCGGCATACAGCAATTGGCGGTTACCACTGAACCTGCTGCCAGAAATCGCAGCATCGCTTTCAACCAGTTCAAGTACAGTAATCTCCCCTAAGTTCACATTGCTGACGGTGACATCGTCGATTGCCAGTGTACTGTCTTTGACAGAGAAGACGGCTTCATAGCGTTCCACTCCTTCGCCATCAAAAATCAGCTTATTCAGCGCCAGAGATGAGCCTTCACTAACATCAAACAGCTCCTGATCGGCAGCTGTAGTTTTGATAGTGAAATCACCATCGGCAGGCCCATTAACTTCCAGTGTCCGGCCGCCATTCATAGAGAAGGATGTTTCCTGAATATCGCTTTCACCGGAAAGGGTATCCGCAATGGTAATCACGCTGATATCGCAGGCTGATGCTGAAGCGTCGGCCAGTGCTTCGTCCAGGGTTTTGGTGGCTTCAGTATCCGTTGCTGCCACGGCATCAACGGTCAGTGGTAAGGTACAGTCATCGGCCAGCGCCAGCTGCGCATTCGCCAGACCAATAACCACCACCAGAGGTTTAAGCTTCCCTCTGTAATTTTGTTTGAGTTCCATCTGCTGCTCCTGAGTTCTGCGTATTGTTATCAATCTGGCAATGCTTCTGCCTGAAAATTTGACCGGATGGACAAATTTCTGCTGAATCACAGTGCCTGCTTCGGAAAAGAGCTTCAACCCGACAGATGTCGGGATGTTGTATTAATTCTATTCAGTTCACTATTTGTCTGTGCCAAAGTAGGCCAAAGGAAACCCAATAACAGAAAGGGAACTGACAGAGTTATGAAAGCCGACAACAGACTCCATTTTGGCGTGCCGATTCTCGAAGTGCAGTTAGATGACATAAAAGCGCGCCAGACAGAAATACGCTCTGCCTTATTGCAGCTAAGGGAAACAGAGCAGGGCATTCAACGTTCGAATCAGCGCGGCTGGCACTCGCAGGATGATTTATTTAACCGCAGCGAAGACATTTTCCGCTGGCTGAGTCAGATGATTTTTGAGCTGGGTGGCAAGCTGATCCGCCACGCCGAAAAATTACCTGACGATGCGGAAATTCTGCTCAGTTCACTGTGGGTGAATATTAATGAAGCCGGCGCCTGGAACGCCCCGCACGCACATCTGCCCTGTGAATGGAGCGGTGCTCTGTACATTGACGTGAATGAAAACCCGCCGGAGTCCCAGAGCGGTATTCACGACGGCGATATCCTGTTCTTTGACCCGATTCCTGTTGGCGCGCCTTACCGCCCGGCAACGACCGTTGCTTACACGCCCAGAGTCGGCACTATGTTTATTTTCCCCAGCTATCTGTTACACATGGTGGCGCCACATTTTGAAGAAGATCCGCGCATCAGTCTGGCCTTTAATTTCCGTATCGGTGACAACCTGAAGCGCTTTGCCCGCTAAACAGAGTGCTGAAACCTGTCTGGCGCATTGTTCACAGCCTGCAATCAAACCCGCCCTTTTGGTGCGGATTTTGCTTAAATCCTGTCATAAAGCTGGTCAGGGAAGACAGGTTAACCATGACCCGAATGCCCGCAGGTAGCTGTATGAATGAAGCCTGGAAAATCGTCGCCGACGACCCTGATCCCGCCCAGCGTGACGCTAACTGGCATGCAGCGTTGCAACGTGTGTTTCTGTCGATGGTGGAACAACCCGGCGGCACACAGCTGCATGGCGAAGTCAGCTACAACCGCTCTCCGCTGGGCATTGAATTCGTGCGCCTGGCAGGCTCCCCACAAGTGATCATCGGGGACTATCCATCGCAGCCAAATCAGTCGGAAAGTATCTGGCTGGCACTGGCGCTGGAAGGTGATGCCACACTGACCATTGACGATAACAAGGCGGATCTTTCCCCGGGCGATATTCTGTATGGTTCCACCGGGGTTAACCATGCCGCCCTGCATCTGAGCAGCGACTTCCGTGTACTGACACTGGAAGTCCCCCACGCTATTTTCTATAAGCGTTTGCTGAACCCGCTGTCGATCCGGGCCGGTACGCTGTCCGGGCAGAGTGGTATTGGCAAGTTGCTGTCGGATTTTCTGTGTTCTGTATCCGGTGAGCTGGAAGGCCTGACCCCGGCAAGCTTTCATCCGGTGGAAATGTCGCTGTCTGAACTCTTGATTTACAGTCTGGCAGAACAGACGACGGTGAACACTTTCCGCGACCCGGGACACGCCCAGCATTTCCGCGAGATATGCCACTCCATTGAACTGAACCTGGGTGACCCGGAACTGAACCTGCCGAAAATAGCAGAGCTCAATAATGCCTCGGTGCGCTACGTACAGAAAATATTTAAAGAAGCCGAACTGAGTTTTAACCAATATCTGCGTCGTCGCCGGCTGGAATTATGCAAACGCGATATGTCGAGTCAGGTAAATGCCGGTTTATCGATCTCAGAAATCTGTTACCGCCGGGGCTTTAATGATCTGGCTTATTTCAGCCGGGCTTTCAGCGCTGAGTTCGGTATGTCACCCCGGGCATTCCGCTCACGCAAGCTGGACAGTCAGTAACCCATCAATCATGACCGTGTGGCTGATCCTGGTGCATATTGACAAATAACGCACTAAAAAAACCCCGACAGAGGCCGGGGAAAAAGATCTTCCGCTGAACATGGATCATCCGATGAAGGAAAGTAAAGCAGGGTCAGAGAAACTGACTGCGGTGATAAATCAGCGCCTCGGCATCCTGATCACGCTCAATCTGGCACGGGCTGCCGACCACAATTTCGTGATCTCCGCCGTCGTGAATGGTTTCCAGCGTGCATTCAATGCTGGCACAGGATTGCGCCAGTAGCGGGCAACCCAGATAACCGGTTTGCCATTCAACGCCGTTAAACTTATCCGGTTCTTTGGAACCGAACTTAAAGGCCAGATCTTTGGCCTCGCGATTTAAAATATTAATAGCAAAGCGGCCGGTGCGGCGCACAATATCCAGAGTACGGGATCGCTTATCCAGACAGATCAGCAACAACCGCGGGCGCAGTGACAGACTGCTGAACGCGCTGACAGTACTGCCGGTCATGTCGCCGTTTTCATCGGTGGTGGTGATCACCGTCAGACCGGAGGCAAACATGCCCATGGTTTCTTTCCAGCGCGTCAGCTGGTCTTCTTCGCTGTATTGATTTTCCGGCGCATCGGCGGCGGTTTTTGTTAAAGTATTAACAGTCATTATATTCTCCTGCTGATTACGCACGGCCACAGACAGACAATGCCGTCAGGGCGTAAATCAAGGCACTTTTTACCAGGTCTTCTGGGGTTGGTTCACTGCGCGGCATACCGCAGGTAACCGCCGGAATTCCCTGGGTGTTGAACACATTGTGGTCACGCCACATGCTGGAATAGATGGGATGAGCGGTCGCCAGCGGTTGTTGCAATACTGATTCAGTGGCTTCGGCAAATGCTGCATTCAGTGGTGCAACCGCCTCGTCTTCGGCTGCCGCACCATGCCGGACTACCAGTGGCTCAATATCAAACTCGCCGATATTCAAATTATGAATCAGCCCATTCAGTTCACGGATGACCGGCGCAATGGTCTGCTTTGGGGAAAGACCTACTTCCAGATACAGGTTGCAGATTTCCGTTCCGGCACCAAAGGTATGTGGTACACCGGCACGCACCGAGTCCAGCTGAACTTTCGGCAAGGAGGTACCGCCGGCGCTGTCAAAACGATGGCGCTGTTCATAATCCAGCCCCCATTGGTGCAAAGCTTCAATCACTTTTGCTGAGCGATAAATCGGGTTCGGGTGCTGCTCCACAGGCGGATGTTCCAGCGCCGGGGTAAAGGCCATGTCACCGAACAGACGGATACGTACCAGGGCATAACCACTGCCAACCCAGGTGATACCAAAATCTGTTCCCTCGGCAGCCACGACATAATCCGGCGCTACGCCACCATGATGAAATAAATAATGCGCACCAATATCTTTGCCCAGAAAATCAATGCCGCTGTTTTCTTCAATGGGCTCCGGGCCAATTTCGCCCGGACAGGCGGTAAGATACATTTTACCGGCGAGATCAATGCCGGCTTTTTTTAATGCTTTTGCCGCGATCAAAAAACAGCTCATGGGTCCGCGGTCATTGGTTACCGGAAAGCCATGGATGCGGTTATCTTCCAGCCAGCATTGTGTCCAGTCCGCTTTGGCCACTGTTTCCGGGCGATATTTGATACCATCCAGCGCGGCAGAAAAATCCGGACTTTCAGTATCCAGATGCGCAGTAAACAGCAGATTGGCCCCATGCGCTGATCCACCATATTCCCCTACTATATTGGGTCTGTGTTCAACAGCAGCAATTTTACGGGGTGCAAAACCTTCCTCCTGCATCCAGTCATATACATATTGTGCGGCTTCGGCTTCGTATCCGGAGCGGCTGGGAATATTGCCCAGCGCCAGTGCCAGCTCGACCAGCTCCTGCTGATCAATCGCAGCGGCAATGGCATTAACTTCATCTTCCGACACCTGATAGTTAAGGGTGGCAGACGAAGGTTCGGTTCGTTTCAGCATGCAGTTACTCCGGAGATATTATCGGCTCCAGGCCTGAGTGATTTCTTCCACCGTCAGTGGAATAGCAAAACTCATGGTTAATATTTTTAATGTTGTATCGTGCATATCCTGTTCATAAGCAGCGCAGGCATCCGCGGCAATAAATACAGAAAAGTCTTTCTGGAACGCGTCACGGACAGTGCTGTCCACGCAGCATTCTGTGGTAATACCGCACGTCACCAGTGTGGTTATGCCTTTTTCATGCAGTGCTTTTTCCAGATCAGTGCCGACAAAGGCACTGTATTTCGGCTTCCAGATAACCAGATCTTCCGGCTGCGGGGTCAGCTGATAAAACTCTTCTCCACCGGAACTTTCCCGACAGATAGCGTACGCCTCATCGGAATTCTGACCCGAACGCCGCATCCATTCAGTCCACACCGGCGAATCCGTCTGAGGGGATGTTTTCAGGCCAACAAAAATAACCGCAACACCGGCGTTGCGTGCCTGATCAATCAGCTTCTCAATGCCTGGCTTCACTTTAAGTACCGGTTCCATCGGAATGCCGGCTTTACCGAGCAAACCATCAGGGGACGCGAAGTCCACCTGATAATCGATGATGCACAGCGCCGTATGCGGCGGCGCTATCCATTCATGCAGTTGCGCATGACTCATGAAAATTCTTCCTGCAGAGCCGGCAGAATTTTTTCACCAAAGGTCGTCAAGCCTTCCACATAATCCGGGAAGATCAGCATCACACCGTCCAGGTCGCATTCTTTCATCAGTTTGGACAGCTCAGCACGGCAGGTTTCAGGGCTACCAATTGCGGTATGTGTCATGAAGGCATTACCGGCGCGTTCCACCATGGCGTTATTCTGCAAAGAGGTATCGATACCGAAGCTTTCCAGCATGCCGCGGACGGCTCCCAGGTCCAGACCATCGCGGTACTTCTGTGCCTGTGCCTGAGCTTCTTCGTCAGTTTCAGCGCAGATAATGGTGCTCATACAGAAAGTTTTAGCCGTGGTGTTCAGCTCTTTGGCGATCTCTTTGGCACGGCGACTGATATCACCGGTTTCCTGTTCATCTTTACCACCAATAAAGCAGATATCGGTATTTTTCACACTGAAGCGCAGACCACGTTCCGACTGACCGGCACAAACCAGGGTGGGACGTGGTTTAGTAACAGGCTTAGGTTCAGAGACACAGTCTTTCATCTTGAAGAAATCGCCATTTACAGTAACGCTTTCTTCTGCCCACAGCTGTTTAATAATATTGGTCCACTCTTCCGTCATAGCGTAACGATCGTCGTGGCTCAGATTTTCATCCCAGGCTCCCATCTGTTCGAATTCACCCTTGAAAGAACCGGACACAATATTCAGCCCGGCACGGCCGTTACTGATCTGATCGAGGGTGGTAATCATTTTTGCAGTCACTGCCGGGTTATGCAGGCCGGCGTGCATGGTGCCAATGATTTTTGCATTTTTGGTTGCCTGAGCAATACCCGCCATCATAGTGACGGATTCCAGAGAGGTTCCCCAATGGCCGGTTTCACCACCGAAACCACGCCATTTGGACATAGACATAATAAAATCGAGTCCAATTTCATCAGCCACTAACGCCGCTTCCAGATTCTGCTTGTAGGAAGCATCGAGTTTTGGCGTCGTGGTTGAAATAATCCAGCCACCGCTGGCAATCGGCAGAAAAACACCAAATTCTTTAGAGCATTGTTTAGCAGACATTATAAAACTCCTGTCTGTGATGGCCTGATATCTGCGCAATAACAGGCCGGATATTGATACGTCGTTTCAGCTATAGGCTTGTGCAGTATTGTTACTGTCTTCTGTATGCTGAGGCGGACGCATTACCAGAGTTGCGATGAGTACAATTACGGGAATCACGGTGATGGCCAGGAAGGCAGGCATAAAGCTGCCCGCAGCATCTTTAACCGCACCGGCAAAGAAAGGAGAGAAACAGGCCAGTGTTGAAATCAGATTCATCACGGAGAAAAGTTCAAGATAAGGGCCACGGCCGTAGTAATTAGACAGCAGAATACTGGTGGCCAGGAAGGTCATACCGTAACCCACACCAATACCAATGGTGAAAATCACCAGCATGGCCCAGGAGTTGGCAAAACTCAGTGACAGCAGACCAATGATCATCAGCGCCAGACTGCCGATCAGCAATTTTTTCGGTTCCAGCCACTCGCCGATGAGGCCACTGCCAACACGGGAAAAGGCGTTAATAAATGCCTGAGTACTGAGTAGCCCCGCAGCGACTTCGGCACTGAAACCAATGTCGGTGACATGGGCAACCGAGAAGCTGTTGACCGTAATACCACACAGTAAAAATGATGTATAAGCAGCCGCTATGACATAAAACTGCCAGGTTTTTAATGCCTGCTTGGCAGTCCATTCCTGAGCCGTACGATAAATAGATGAAGTGTTATCTTCTTTCTGCAGGTTCTGGGTAACAAATTCAGCGTGGTCTTCTTCATCTTGACCTTCGCGCAGCAGAATAATGGCAATGACTGAGGCAACGGCCAGCGCAACACCAGCAATACCCCAATGCATGCGCCAGCTGCCAAAAAAATCAACCGCGAGGAAATAGACCCAGGGACCAACGACACCACCCAGACCACCAACAGTAAAATACACACCAAAAGCGGTGGATTGTTTCTGAAAAAGACGACCCAGTACATAAGTCCCCGGCACGGTGGCGACAAAACTGAAACCAATACCCAGCAATGTGGTGCCAATAAAGTAGGTCATCACTGCGTGGGTGTTGTACAACGTCAGAAAAGACGCGGATAAAATTAGCGCACCCACAAACAAGGTGGCACGCACGCCAATCTTACGGATAAAGATGGCAGGTAAATAACTGGACAGGCCGCAGGCCAGTCCCAGCAAAGTAAAACCAAAACCGGCACTGGACCAGCTCCAGCCCAGTTCCTGAATCATGCTGGGCAGAACCACACCCAGTGACGTGAAGGTTGCGGCGGTAATTAAAAAATACAGTACACTGAATAATGCGAGTACCAGCCATTGATAATTGCGGCTGAATACCTGAGCCTGAGTCGTCATAAACTACTCTCCCGAAATGAAAATCATGGTGTTATTGCGTAAGGTTCCGGCCTGTCCGGCAGGCCAACAGACGCTTACCAGAAGCTGTAGCGGATAAAGGCACCCCAGGCTTCCTGATTGGAATCAGTAACGCCCCCGGTCCAGCCGACGGCTCCGTCTTTGGCGCCGTATTTATTACGGATCGGGTTAATCACCAGACCTGTCCACAGATGGCCGGCATCATTGCCCAGAGCTTTACCCAGGTCATAATGCAGTTCGGGTTTAAAGTCCGTTACACGGACATCATTGAAGGTGTGGTCAAAGGTACCGACGATGCGGAAGTCACCAATACTGGTTGAAAACGGAATCCCGTAGTCAATATGGATACGGCTGCCATCCCAGCCTTCACTGACCACGCCATCTGAATAGGCTGAGTTTTCACGATAAAAGATGGTGCGGAACCAGCTGAAGCCATTGACCGGTAAATTCCAGTCGAGGGCAATACCGGCATAGTAATCGACACTGTCGACATCCTGAGTTTTGGCAATCCATTGAGCAAAGGCAATGTCTTTAAAAACGCCGTGAGAAATATCCTGATTAAATATTTTTGAGTAGCTCAGACGCGGTACAAATTTGTAATAATAGGTCTGGTCTTTACCCGTCCAGTCGTCATCACCGGCATTATTTTCCAGGATGCTGTATACGTACATATCACCGATGCTGTAATCCCCGAAGGCCTCAACAATGGGTGATACAGTCGTTTCCGGTGACATTTTGTTATCGTTGAAGTTATACAGGCTGACATCAAAGCTCTGAAAATTGACAAAGTCAGCATTGGCGTAGCTGCAGGTCATAGCGGCGCCAGCGGTGGTCAGTGCTATGGCACTTTTTTTCAGTTTTTCTGCGACAGAGAACATCGTTCTTCCTCTCAAGTAAGCATCGTTTTTATTCCGTGGCTGCGCATGGCTCTGCAGCGCCTGCGCATTTCTTATCTCTCCTGTGACCAGAGGTGCAAGTCGCAGTCCGTTATAACCGGGCCCCCCGCAACAGTCCGTCTCACAGTAGTCACCATCTTATGCGGGAAATTTGTTAACTCACTTGTCAAAATATGCACAGCGATTTGCACTTGCCGTGCACAGGTAGCGCTGATATTTCTTGTGTGGTCAGAAAGAAACACTTGAGGGAAAGCAGGAACAGGGTGGTTATTTTGTTCCGTTCCTGTCTTATGTAACCTACTCCGGCCCTGCGGACAGCAACCAACATTCATGACAGTCCGGCGCCCGCAGATAAAAATACTGCCGTTTTCAGTCATCCATACAGATAATAGCTTTATGTCTTCGCTATCCGCCGTATCATCGATCAGGTCCAGACCGGTTCTTCATTATTGCCTTACTTTCTGTAAGGCGTTAATACGTCTGCTTTTTATTCTTGCAGCCGTTGCCATACTTGTCTTTTTTATTCTGCGCCTGTTACCGGTGGATGCGGCGGCTATGTTGCTGCCTCCCAACGGCAGTGCCGATGAACTGCAGAGACTGCGGGCTGCACTGGGGCTTGATCAGCCTCTGTTGCAACAGTTTCTTATCTGGCTGAAGAATCTGCTGCATGGTAATGCCGGCCTCTCAATCCGTTCCGGTGAGGAAGTCAGTACGCTGATTCTGTCGGCCCTGCCCGTGACCCTGCAACTGGTAACGCTGGCTATATTGATTGGTGCCGGCGCCGGTTTTATCAGCGGTGTTCTGGCCTTCCGTTATCGTTTCACTCCGGTGCGCAATTCGCTGGAAGTTACCAATGCCATGGCGCTGTCGGTACCGGAATTTCTATGGGGTATTCTGTTAATGCTGGTTTTTGGTATCGGGCTGCGGGTATCCCCCTTCTTTGGTGAAGTTGATCCGCGTCTGATGGTTGAGCAGCAAACAGGATTTCTGCTGATCGATACGCTGCTCAGCGGTAATCCTGCAGCATTTTTAAATGTACTGAGCCACTATCTGCTGCCATCCCTGGCACTGGCGCTGGCCATTGCACCAACCCTGATGCGCATTCTGTACTCCAGCCTTAATCAGATTTATGCCAGTGAATATATGCGCAGTGCCCGCCTGAGAGGACTGCCGGAACGCCGTTTATTGCTGGTCCATGCACTGCGCAATGCCGTGTTGCCAGCCCTCAATCTGATGAGCGTTCAGGCCGGAATGTTAATTGGTGGTACCCTGCTGATCGAAAAGATTTACGGGTTACAGGGCATAGGCTCGCTGATGATTGATGCCATCAACAATCAGGATTTACCTGTGATTCAGGCGGTTGCTCTGGTGTATGCCATTTGCGTCCTGATGATTAATCAGGCAACGGAATGGCTGCAGCATGTTCTCGACCCGAGGGCCGGGGTATGACGATCAGTATCAGTATGAATGGTATATCCACAACGCTGCGACGTGCTGGCTGGCGCCTGCTGTTGGGCGGAGGCATATATATAACGCTGTTTATTGTCGCATTACTGGCGCCACAGCTGGCCCCCCACGCCGCAGATACGCAACACCTTGAGCAAACGCTGCTGCCACCATTCTGGATGGACGGCGGTCACACGGATTACCTGTTGGGAACCGATGTCCTCGGTCGCGATATTCTGTCACAACTGATTTACGGAGCCCGTGTCACTGCCATCGTCGTGGTACTGGCACCACTGGGCGCGGCACTGACAGGCAGTTGTCTTGGGCTGATGGCCGGCTATCTGCGCGGCTGGACAGAAAAAGTGATCATGACTCTGGTTGAAATCTGGATGGCATTTCCGTCCGTGGTGCTGGCCATGTTACTGATGGTCGCTTTGATGCCGGGATTCACCAGCGTCATTCTGGCCATTATTCTGGTTGACTGGACACGCTTCTGCCGCGTTATCCGTGGCGAGGTCATCACCTGGCGCGACCGCGATTTTGTTAAAGCTGCCCGTCTTTCCGGTGCGTCACATCTTTCAGTGATGGTCAGCGACCTGCTGCCGGTCGTCCGTCCAACGCTGATGGTGCTGATAACGCTGGAGATGGCCACGGCCATTATGGCGGAAAGTATTCTCTCATTTGTCGGCATGTCGGTAGGCCCGGACACTCCCTCCTGGGGCGCGATGATTGCACGCAGTCTGAACACCGTGTTCAGTGCCCCCTGGCAACTGGTGCCGCCAATGGCTGCCATTGTCATTACTATTTTCGCCGCCATGATGCTGGGTACAGGGTTGAGATTTTCCCGCCGGGAACAGACTGCCACCGGTGATGAGGTTCTGGTATGACGCCCCCGGTACTGAGTGTGGATGCTTTATCGGTCCGTCTTAATATGGCGGGCGAAACCGTGGACCTGCTGCATGATCTCACCTTCAGTCTGCACAAGGGCGAAACCCTTGCCGTTGTCGGTGAATCCGGCGCCGGTAAAAGTATGCTGACCCGGGTACTGGCGCAGCAGCTTCCGGATAATATGCAGGTAAGCCACGGCGCGGTTTATTTTAAGGGTGAAAACCTGCTGGCCCTGCCAGCGAAACAGCAGCGCCAGATAACCGGCAGAGAGATCACTTATATTCCACAGGAACCCATGGTGGCCCTGAATCCGGTCATGACCATCGGTCAGCAGTTCAGCGAATATCTTCAGCATCTGGGCATGAATAAAAAACGGCGCCATGCAGAAACTCTGACAGCGCTGGAAGACGTCGGCCTGCAGGATGGCGCCAGTCTGTTAAAACGTTACCCACATCAACTCTCCGGTGGCCAGTGTCAGCGCATTATGATTGCCCTGGCCTTTATCAGTCAGCCGGCACTGGTCATCTGTGATGAAGCAACCACCGCTCTGGATGCGGTTAATCAGAACCGGGTTCTGAGTCTGATTCGCCGCTGCCAGAAAAAGTACGATACTGCGGTGCTGTTTATCACACATGATATTTCACTGGCTGCGTCCCTCAGCGAGCAGGTGATGGTCATGTACGCTGGTGAACTGATGGAATTCGGGCTATCCAACAGCGTACTGAATAATCCCCGTCACCCCTACACTCAGGCATTAATGCAAAGCCGGCCAGCTATTACCGGCCCCTGGCAGCCATTAATTCCGCTGCAGGGTCATATGCCAGGGGGCAGCGAACTGCAGCAGCTTAAAGGCTGCCGTTTTCAGAGCCGTTGCCGTTTCGCTGGCGAAGACTGCACAAACCGCATTCAACCCAGGCTATTGGATGATGACAGCCACCTGGTGCGCTGTCTGATCACGCCTTCAGATGAATACCATCCATCCTCTCCGGACGAAGAAGATACTTTCAGCGAGCACTATGCGCTGGGCCTGTTAGGGACATCCGAACCTTTTCTGCGGGCAGA
Organism: Thalassolituus sp. UBA1087; assembly: GCA_002314145.1. Lineage (GTDB taxonomy): Bacteria > Pseudomonadota > Gammaproteobacteria > Pseudomonadales > Oceanobacteraceae > Venatoribacter. Next base: position 91,363 of record DCCG01000019.1, read on the forward strand.
AAACATCAGCAAAGATTATATATCCGGGCGGTTTGCACGCCGCAGCCGCAAACGCGCCCTGAAGGATGTGTCCTTCACCCTGGCACCCGGCGAATTTGTCGCCGTGGTAGGAGAGAGCGGCAGCGGTAAATCAACACTGGCGCACACCCTGATGGGCCTGGAAAAGAAACACGGTGGCCAGATTTATTTGCACGATAAAGCGTTAGGCCACAGCGAATCAGAATGGCGGCGGCGCATCGGTTGTATTCAGATGGTGTTTCAGAACCCTAATTCAGCCCTGAACCCGGCCCGTACCACTGCGAGCCTGATGACACAGCCAATGGAGTACCGCCGCTTTCTGCCCTCTGAGCGACGCCAGCGGGCACAGGCGCTGGCCCATGCCGTCGGACTGAACAAAAAGCTCTTACCCTGTTTACCTCAGGATTTATCCGGTGGACAACGACAAAGAGTGAATATCGGCCGTTCGCTGTGCGATATTCCACAATTATTAATTGCCGATGAAATTGTGTCCGGGCTGGATGTTTCGGTACAGGCTCAGATACTGAATCTGCTGTTACGGCTGCGACGCGAATTTAAAATCTCGCTGCTGCTGATCTCCCATGATCTGGCAGTAGTGCGCTATCTGTGTAGCCGGGTACTGGTCATGCATCAGGGTGAAATAGTGGAAAGCGGACCACCTCAGCAGGTGTTTTCCTCACCGCAACATCCTTATACCAAAACCCTGGTTAACGCTTCCCGGAGCGCAGAAGGTCTGGAGCCTGTTCAATGACCAGCCGCCGTAATTTTCTCAAAACAATGCCCGCTGCTTTGCTGGCCCTGGCTCCGGCCAGTCAATGGGTACAGGCACTGGAACAGCGCAAAGATGATGACACACTGACCATTGCCTACCCAAAAGATATTGCCGGCTGGGATCCGCTTAATATGGATCCGCTGCAATCCGTCATTATTCAGTGTGTTTTTGAACAACCACTCGCCCTGGCGGCCGATTTATCGCTGGCGCCATCGCCTGTGCAACATTGTGAATGGCTGGATAATCACTGTCAGACGCTGCAGCTGATATTCCGCGACAATGTATTCTTTCACGATGGATCAGAACTGACCGCAGAAGATTTCCGCTTTTCTTTTATCGACCGGGCTAAAGAGCATCCGGCGACACTGCTGGCGGGCGTATGGAGTTTAATCGATCATATAGACACTCCATCGACGTCGGAAGCGGTTATTTATTTTAAATACCCGATGGCTACCGCCAAAGCCATGCTGGCGGATATTCCCGCATTTATTCTGCCGTCTGATTATTATCAAAAGCAGGGTGGCAGTGATGCGTTTGCCAGACGGCCAGTGGGCAGTGGTCCCTATCGGCTGACTGAGTATCAGCGCGGTAGCCGCATTGTACTGGAGGCCTTTGACCATTATTGGCAGGGCAAAGCCCCGGTTAAGCGGCTGATATTTTTAATCTCTTCTGACAGCGTTGCCCGTGCCGCTATGGTTCAGGCCAGGCAGGCGGATATTGCCGTAGATCTCAGCGTCCGTGAATCGCTCAAGCTCGGCAGTGAGACTGGCCTGCAAAGCCTGATACATCCCAGTACTGCCATGGTTATGCTACAGATGGTGAACAAAGGCGTATTTACCGATAAAAATGTACGTCTTGCTTTGCACCATGCGATTAATAAAGACGCGATAGCCAAAGGCCTTTTTGTTGGCCATGCCACACCAGTTTCGGTTCCCGCCGGGCCGGGGATGCCCGGATATATAAAAGATTTTGAGTTTCCTTTCGATCCTGATCATTCCAGAGAATTACTGGCGGAGAGTGGTTATGACGAAACTAATCCACTGACCATCCGTTTTTACGCCACCAAAGGCGTGCTGCCAAACGACCTGGAAATGGCTCAGGCCATTCAGTATATGTGGCGCCAGGTTGGTATTCAGACAGAGCTGCAGGTACTCACTCAGCCAATGATTGCCAGTTATCAGCAACAGGGGAAAATCGATGGGCCATTATTACAGGGCTGGAATCCGGCTGCCGGAGACCCTGGAACCTATTCCGGCTATTTGTTGCATCCTGCCCTGAGTTTCGCCCTGTGGAAAAGCGATGATGTGGGTGAAAAACTCTATCCGTTAATGGCCGAAACCAATGACAAAGTCCGTATCGAAAAATTCCGTGAATTTGATCGCTGGCAGGTAAAACAGGGCTATTCCATTCCCTTATTCCAGCGTCACAGTACCTGTGTTGCGTGGACAGAGCTTGAAATTCAATCAAGATTAACCGGCTTGATTAACCCTTACAGGATACGTATATCCTGAATAATAGCGCCGTAACCCTAGAGAAAAATATTGAAAGAGAACTGCTTTATTCAGTGACATATAAAGCAGTTCTTTAGCAGATATCAGAAAGCAAAGGCCATATTGAATACCGGAGCCCCACTGTCCAGATCATATTGCATGGATATATGTAATGGATTGTCTGGGTTTATACGGTTGTGCTTGTTGGGCAGAAAACAGGTGAGCATAAAAAACACACTGCTTACACAGGGCGGGGTTCTTAAACGATTAACCGTTTAAGCTTAGTGCTTACCCAGTTTCTCGCGGATCTGCTGGCAATCGGTGTTGTCGCAGCTGGCTGCGGCTTCCGGCAGACATAAAAAAAACCCTCCGAAGCGAGGTTTTCTGTACCGCAAGAGTCTTAGTGTTTACCAAGCTTTCCGCGGATCTGCTGGCCATCGGTGTTGTCGCAGCTGGCTGCGTACTCCAGCACTTTTCATCGAGACATAAAAAACCCCGCCGAAGCGAGGTTTTCTGTACCGCAAGAATCTTAGTGTTTACCAAGCTTTTCGCGGATCTGCTGGACCCGGTGTTGTCGCAGCTGGCTGCGACTTCCAGCGTAAACGAATTAATGTTTACCCAATTTTTCCCGGATCTGCTGGCCATCGTTATTGTCGCAGCTGGCTGCGGCTTCCGGCAGAGACAAAAAAACCCGCGCTGTTTGCACAGAGCGGGTTTCTTTCGCAGCCAAACAAGGAAGCTTAGTGCTTACCCAGTTTCTCGCGAATCTGCTGGCCATCGGTGTTGTCGCAGCTGGCTGCGTTCCAGCAGGCGAATAGCGAGCATAAAAAAACCCACACTGCGTAACAATGTGGGTTCTTCTCGCTGAAAACTGGAAAACTTAGTGCTTACCCAGTTTCTCGCGGATCTGCTGGATGGTACGCAGTTGCGCCGCCGCTTCAGCCAGCTGAGTCAGTGCACGGGAGTAATCAAAGTCTGCACCCTGATTTTCCATTGCCTGTTCAGCATGTCTCTTCGCTTCCAGCGCTGCCGCTTCATCGAGATCATCAGCACGCGAAGCAGTATCTGCCAGCACAGTCACCGAATTGGGCTGTACTTCCAGATAACCACCAGAGACGTAAATCACCTCTTCTTCGCCGCCTTGTTTAACAATGCGGACCGGACCGGGCTTCAGTGGTGACAGCAAAGCTGCGTGGCCAGGTTCAACACCCAGATCACCCAGTTCGCCGGAGGCAATAATGCGCTCCACCAGACCGGAGAAGAGATTCTCTTCGGCACTTACGATATCGCAGTGAACGGTCATAGCCATATTCATATCCTCTGCATCAGGAGGCCGGATGGCGACTGCTTACTGCCATCCGGAACCACCTAAATTACATGTTTTTGGCTTTCTCGATCGCTTCGTCGATGGTGCCACACATGTAGAACGCCTGCTCAGGCATATCGTCGAAGTCACCATTCAGAATGCCCTGGAAGCCACGGATGGTTTCTTTCAGGGACACGTATTTACCAGGCGCACCAGTAAAGATCTCGGCCACGTGGAATGGCTGAGACAGGAAACGCTCGATCTTACGTGCACGGGCAACCAGCTGCTTATCTTCGTCGGACAGTTCGTCCATACCCAGAATTGCGATGATGTCTTTCAGCTCTTTATAGCGCTGCAGAACACCCTGTACGCCACGGGCACAGTCATAGTGCTCGTTACCGATAACCAGTGGATCCAGCTGACGGGAGGTGGAATCCAGAGGATCGATCGCCGGGTAAATACCTTTCGCTGCAATATCACGGGACAGTACAACAGTAGAGTCCAGGTGAGCGAAGGTGGTGGCTGGTGACGGGTCAGTCAAGTCATCCGCAGGTACGTATACCGCCTGGATAGAAGTAATGGAGCCTGTCTTGGTGGAGGTAATACGCTCCTGCAGAACACCCATCTCTTCAGCCAGAGTCGGCTGGTAACCTACCGCTGAAGGCATACGGCCCAGCAGTGCGGATACTTCGGTACCGGCCAGTGTATAACGGTAGATGTTATCCACGAACAGCAGTACGTCTTTACCTTCGTCACGGAACTTCTCTGCCATAGTCAGACCAGTCAGTGCAACGCGCAGACGGTTACCCGGCGGCTCGTTCATCTGACCGTATACCATGGCTACTTTGGATTCCGGCTTGTTTTCCAGGTTTACAACACCGGATTCAGCCATCTCGTAGTAGAAGTCGTTACCTTCACGGGTACGCTCACCAACACCGGCGAATACAGACAGACCGGAGTGTGCCTTCGCGATGTTGTTGATCAGTTCCATCATGTTTACGGTTTTACCAACACCGGCACCACCGAACAGACCCACTTTACCACCCTTGGCGAACGGACATACCAGGTCGATAACCTTGATGCCTGTTTCCAGCAGGTCGGTAGAGCTTGCCTGCTCATCAAAGGATGGCGCAGCGCGGTGAATCGCGTAACGTTCTTTCTCGCCGATTTCGCCGCATTCGTCGATCGGGCGACCCAGAACGTCCATGATACGACCCAGAGTCTCAGTACCGACAGGTACAGAGATAGGGCCACCAGTGGTAGACACATTCAGGCCACGCTTGAGGCCTTCAGTGGAGCCCATTGCAATAGTACGAACCACACCATCACCCAGCTGTTGCTGAACTTCCAGAGTAGTTTCCGTACCATCAACGGTCAGGGCGTCGTAGACCTTGGGCACAGAATCGCGTGGGAATTCCACGTCGATAACGGCACCGATGATCTGTACGATAGATCCGCTCATTTTCGGTTCCTCTTAATCTTAAACCTTTGTCCCGGGCCTTATACGGCCGCGGCACCGCCAACGATTTCTGAAATTTCCTGGGTAATGGCTGCCTGACGAGCTTTGTTGTACAGCAGGTTAAGCTCGTTAATCATGCCGCCGGCGTTATCGGTGGCGTTTTTCATTGCCAGCATACGCGCGGCCTGTTCACAGGCGTTGTTTTCAACCACACCCTGATACACCTGTGACTCTACGTAGCGCACCAGCAGACCCTCAAGGATGTCTTTGGCGTCTGGTTCGTAGATGTAGTCCCAGTGATGTTTCAGTGATTCGTCTTCTTGTGCCTTCAGGGGCAATAACTGCACCGTTTCCGGCGATTGGGTCATGGTGTTCACAAAACGGTTGTGAATGATGAACAGACGATCGATCTTGCCGTCGTCGAATGCGTCCAGCATCACTTTTACCGCTCCGATCAGGCTCTGCAATTCAGGGGCGTCACCCAGATGAGACTGGGAGGCCACTACATTGCCACCAAAGCTTGAGAAAAACAGACCGGCTTTGGAGCCGATCGCGGCGAAGTCTACTTCAACGCCTTTTTCTTCCCATTCTTTGGTTTGCTGTGCGAGACGCTTGAACATGTTGTTGTTCAGGCCACCACACAGGCCACGGTCGGAAGACACCACGATGTAGCCCACTCGCTTCACGTCACGGTCCTGCAGATAACGGTGACGGTACTCAGATGTCGCATTTGCCAGATGTCCGATCACACTGCGGATTTTGTCCGCGTATGGCCGGCTCTGTTGCATGCGCAGCTGAGCACGACGCATCTTACTTACAGCAACTTTTTCCATTGCTGAAGTAATCTTCTGCGTACTCTGTACACTCGAGATCTGCTCTTTAATTTCTTTTCCGACTGCCATATTTAAGCTGCCTTACGTTTCTCGTGAATCCCAGCCGGCGCTATGCACCGGCGCCGGACTTACCAGGTCTGAGAGCTCTTGAATTTCTCAATACACTCTTTCAGGCTGGCTGCGATTTCATCGTTGTAGTCGCCTTTTTCGTTGATCTTCGCCATCAGGTCAGCGTATTCGCTGTTGGCGTAGCTCAGCAGGGCGGCTTCAAATGCCTGAATCTTGTTCACGTCAACGTCTTCCAGGAAGCCTTCAGTGGCAGCAAAGATCGACAGACCCATATCAGCAGTCGACATAGGTGAGTACTGACCTTGCTTCATCAGCTCGGTGACTGCCTTACCATGTTCCAGCTGTTTACGGGTTGCTTCGTCCAGGTCAGAAGCGAACTGAGCGAATGCTGCCAGTTCACGGTACTGAGCCAGAGCCAGACGGATACCACCGCCCAGTTTCTTAATGATCTTGGTCTGCGCAGCACCACCCACACGGGATACAGAGATACCCGCGTTCATCGCCGGACGGATACCGGAGTTGAACAGGTTGGTTTCGAGGAAGATCTGACCGTCGGTAATGGAGATCACGTTCGTTGGTACGAACGCGGATACGTCACCACCCTGGGTCTCAATGATCGGCAGGGCCGTCAGAGAACCGGTTTTGCCTTCAACACCGCTGACCTGTTTCACGTAGTCAGCGTTGACGCGGCAGGCGCGTTCCAGCAGACGGGAGTGCAGGTAGAAAACGTCACCCGGGTATGCTTCACGGCCCGGTGGGCGTTTCAGCAGCAGGGAGATCTGACGGTATGCCCATGCCTGTTTGGTCAGGTCATCGTATACGATCAGAGCGTCTTCACCACGGTCGAGGAAGTATTCACCCATCGCACAGCCAGCGTACGGAGCCAGATACTGCATTGCGGCAGGATCGGCTGCACCGGCAGCAACGATGATGGTGTGTTCCATCGCACCGTGCTCTTCCAGCTTACGTACAACGTTAGCGATGGAAGACTGCTTCTGACCAATGGCCACGTAGACACACTTAACGCCGGAACCTTTCTGGTTAATGATGGCGTCGATTGCCATGGCAGACTTACCGGTCTGACGGTCACCAATGATCAGCTCACGCTGGCCACGGCCTACCGGTACCATGGAGTCAACGGCTTTATAACCGGTTGGCAGAGGCTGGTCGACGCCCTGACGTGCAATAACGCCCGGGGCAACGCGCTCTACCGGCGCCGTGGTAGAAGTTTCAATCGGACCCTTGCCGTCGATTGGGTTACCCAGTGTGTCGACAACGCGACCCAGCAGAGCTTCGCCAGTCGGTACTTCAAGAATACGACCAGTACATTTGGCAGTCTGGCCTTCAGCCAGCCCTTTGTATTCACCCAGGACAACAGCACCTACGGAGTCACGCTCCAGGTTCATTGCCAGGCCATATACACCGCCTTCAAATTCAATCATTTCACCGTACATGGCGTCAGCCAGACCGTGAATACGAACGATACCGTCGGATACAGATACGACGGTGCCCTCGTTCTGGGCTTGTGAAGTCACATCGAGACTTTCGATGCGTTTTTTGATGACTTCACTGATCTCGGATGGATTCAGTTGCTGCATGCATCGTCCCTCAAACTAGGATTTCATCGCTTCGGCTAATTTAGACAGCTTACCGGTGATCGAGCCGTCGATTACCAGATCACCTGCACGAATGATGGCGCCACCGATGAGAGATTCATCGATTTCGCTGGTCAGTCGTACGTCGCAGTTCAGTTTGGCCTTCAGAGCCTGCGCCAGTTTATCCGCCTGGTCACTGTTCAGTTCCTGTGCAGAAGTCACAACAACATCAACAGTATTCTGCAGTTGAGCTTTGAGCTCTTCGAACAGAACGGCGATTTCAGGCAACAGCGGCAGGCGCTTGTTTTCGGCCAGAACGGCTACCAGGTTTTTGGCTGCGTCATTCAGCTTATCGCCACATACGTCAGTCAAAGCCTGTGCCTGCTGTTCAGCCGTCAGAGACGGATGCACCAGAACTTTTGCCATATCGGCATCGGCAGCGTAAGCCGCCAGGGTCGCCAGGTCATCAGACCAGGCGTCCAGTGCATTCTTCTCCTGTGCTTCAGCAAACACCGCTTTCGCGTATGGCCGAGCGAGAGTTGTTAATTCAGCCATGGCAACCTCGCTTACAGTTCGTCGGCTAATTTATTCAGCAGCTCGGAGTGAGCGGCCGGATCAACAGACTTACCAAGAATTTTGGCTGCGCCGGCAACGGCCAGCTCAGACACCTGCTTACGCAGATCTTCTTTAGCGCGGTTCACCTCTTGCTCAACTTCAGCTTGAGCAGCAGCTACCAGACGGTCACCTTCAGAACGAGCGGCTTCTTTCGCCTCATCGATAATCTGGTTCGCACGTTTGTTAGCCTGTTCGATGATTTCAGCCGCTTTTTCTTTGCTTTCACGTAACTGGTCAGACGCTTTTTCCTGCGCCAGTTCCAGGTCACGTGCTGCACGGTTAGCAGCGTCCAGACCATCGGCAATTTTCTTTTCGCGCTCTTGCATGGCCGTTAACAGGTAAGGCCATACAAACTTCATGCAGAACCACACGAAGACGCCAAAGGTGATGATCTGGCCGATCAGAGTCGCGTTAATGTTCACGCCAGAGCCCTCATGTTCATTGATTAAGGAAGTTCGTTTTTAACTTGAACCCTTAGGCAGCGAACATCAGGTACAGACCCAGACCAACACCGATCATTGGCACGGCGTCCAACAGACCAGCGATCAGGAACATTTTACCTTGCAGCATTGGACCCAGTTCAGGCTGACGTGCAGTACCTTCCAGCAGACGACCACCCAGCAGACCAAAACCGATTGCAGTACCCAGAGCACCCAGACCGATCATCAGAGCTGCAGCCAGGAATACCAGACCTTGTTCCATAAATTTTCTCCAAATATTAGAAGTTAAGTTAGTGAGTTAAGGGTTAAAAAAAATTAATGATCTTCGTGCGACATGCTCAGATACACGATGGTCAACATCATGAAAATGAACGCTTGCAGTGTGATCACCAGAATGTGGAAAACCGCCCAGGCCCATTGCAGAACACCACCCATAATGGCCAGCGCCGCACCGGCAGAGAACATAAGCGCGATAAGAATAAAGATCATCTCACCGGCGTACATGTTACCGAACAGACGCAAAGCCAGAGAGATAGGCTTGGCGATCAGAGCAACGGATTCCAGAATTAAATTGATAGGGATAAAGATGGCCTGAACGACCGGGTTTTTCGCGCTGAACGGCTGCAGAGTCAGCTCGCCAACGAAACCACTGATGCCTTTTACCTTGATGGAGTAGAAAATCATCATGGCGAAGACCGTCAGGGACATACCCATGGTGATGTTAACGTCGGTAGAAGGTACAACTTTCATGAAGTGTACGCCCATAGCGCCGAAGATAGATGGCAGCACGTCTACCGGGATAAGGTCCATGAAGTTCATCATGAAGACCCAGGTAAAGATGGTCATCGCCAGCGGGGCGATCAGCGGGTTACGGCCGTGGAAGGCTTCCTTAACAGTGTTGTCGATAAATTCGACGATCATTTCTACGAAGTTCTGGAAACCGGTTGGAACACCGGTCGTGGCTTTTTTCGCTGCGCGCCAGAACAGGAACATCAGCAGGGCACCAAGACCGAAAGACCAGCCGAGGGAATCCACGTTAACCGCGGTAAAGCCCATTTGCGCTGCTTCTTCAGAATTGTGTGCCATGGTCCAGGTGGCGGTAGTCAGCTCGTGCTCATGCACGGTGCCGTCTTCTGCAACCTCATGACGGACATACCCGGCAGGGAGTTTGCCGTAAGTCAGGTTGGTTAAATGGTGCGAGATATACTCTTGGGAGTTACCAGCCATTGTTCACTCTCAATTTTTAAGGTTTATAAATTGGCTATCTTTGCTGAGGCGATGTGCCCCAGCTGCACTGTTATAAAACCAGCAAACAGTGCCAGAACATTCAGAGGCTCAACACGCTGGAAGATGACACCAAAACACAGCGCCGTGAGCACAAATTTCCAGGACTCGCCCTGGTAAAACGACTGCACCACCCGTGCAGCCGACCTGGCGCCACTATAGCGAAATGCGCGCCAGATAAAATACGCATTGGGCAGGGCGCAGGTCAGTCCGCCTAACAGGGCCGATTTTGCGGCCAGCGGACTATGCAGAAGCGCGATCAGCGCGACCAGCATCGTGAGGAACAGTTGAAAAATCACGATCCGGTAGACCGGAGGACGTGGTATGCCAGGCATCCAGAGCCCCGTAGTTTGGTCAGTTTACTGCAACAGCCTGTTTTCAGGCGGCCGTGATTATATGGGGTCCCCCCCGCAGCTTCAACCGAAACCGGTGGCAAAATACCAATAATTAGCCTAAAGGAGGTGATGCAGATCAGGCATTGCCGGATTGTCGGAAATACCACTGCGAAAGCAGTGGTTTTGTGGCTTTCACGACAGTAAAGGTACGTAAAGTTGCTTTATTTTATATGGGCAAGTATGCCGTCCAGTTCATCCAGCGAACTGTAATTGATCACCAGCTTGCCTTTGCCTTTAGCCGAATGCGCGATCGCCACTTTGGCGCCAAGACGATCACCCAGCAGACGCTCAAGACGCTGTATGTCCGGGCTTACTTTATTGTCAGAATCGCTCTTATCTTTCTTACTGCCTTCGAGCAGATGGCGCACCAGCGCTTCGGTCTGACGCACAGTCATGGCCCTGGCAACCACCTGCGCCGCGGCCTCACTCTGTTTGCCCCCTTCGAGGCCCAGCAAAGCGCGGGCATGGCCCATTTCAATATCGCCGTGCTCAAGTAATTTCTTCACGTCGTCACTGAGATTCATCAGCCGCAGCAGGTTGGCGACCGTCGCACGGTTTTTACCGACAGCTTCAGCCACCTCCATCTGCGTCAGCTCAAATTCATGCTGCAGACGATAGAGGGCGTTGGCTTCTTCCATCGGGTTAAGATTTTCGCGCTGGATGTTTTCAATCAGCGCCATGGCGATGGCGGCTTCATCGGGCACATCGCGGATTAACGCCGGTACCCGTTCCAGCTGGGCCAGCTGCGAAGCGCGCCAACGACGTTCACCGGCGATAATTTCATAACGGTTTTCACCCACAGGCAAAGGCCGCACCACGATGGGCTGCATCAGTCCCTGTGCTTTGATGGACGCCGCCAGTTCTTCCAGTGCTTCCGGCTGAATATCTTTACGCGGCTGATACTGGCCGGGCTGAATCCATTCCACCGGCAGATGGCGCAGTTCACCATCGGCAAATTCCTGCTCGCTGGTCTCCACAACCGGCGCGGCTTCGGCCAGCGCGTCATCAGGCGTTTCAGCCGCGTCAGAATCCGGCAGGGTAGCCACTTCGGCTGCCCGTGAGCTGGTAAGCAGGGCATCCAGCCCTCGTCCAAGGCCGCGTTTCTTCTTTGTCATGCGAACTAAAAACCTTCTTTATTTAGTCTGTGCTGTCTGTCCGAGGCGGCGGTTCATTTCTCCGGCCAGGGCCAGATACGCCACCGCGCCACGGGAGCTTTTATCGTAATTTAATACCGGCATACCGTAGCTCGGCGCTTCCGCCAGTCTGACGTTACGCGGGATCACAGTACCGTAGACACGATCACCAAAGTGGCTGATCAGCTGCGTCGATACATCCACGGTCAGGCTGTTGCGCGGATCATACATGGTGCGCAGCAGGCCTTCGATTTCCAGTTTCGGATTGAGGCTGCCTTTGATGGATTCAATGGTCTGCATCAGCGCACTGAGACCTTCCAGCGCATAATACTCACACTGCATCGGAATCAGTACGCCTTGAGCGGCCACCAGCGCATTGACCGTCAGCATATTCAGCGAAGGCGGACAGTCGATCAGGATATAGTCGTAATCCGGGCGCACTTCGGCCAGCGCTTCCCGCAGCCGGGTTTCACGCCGCGACAAATCCATCAGTTCGACTTCGGCGGCGGTCAGGTCACCATTGGCTGGTAACAGATGGTAGTGACCGGATTCCGAGGTCTGTACCGCTGCAGCGGTACGGCACTGGCCGGTCAGCACTTCATACATAGACAGCTCAAGGTCATGCTTATCAACCCCGCTGCCCATAGTGGCGTTGCCCTGGGGGTCGAGATCCACCAGCAATACCCGGCGCTTGGTCGCCACCAGCGACGCTGCCAGGTTTACGGCAGTGGTGGTTTTGCCCACGCCGCCTTTCTGATTCGCGATAGCCAGAACTTTGCTCACGATACTTCCTTCTGCCTTCAGGCACCCTGAATTAATGTGCGGCCGGACGCGGTATCAGGCGTAACAGATGACGCTCGCCATCCACCCCCGGCACGCTGATGGCGTGACTGGCCACCAGCTCATATTCGTTTTCGATTGCGCGCAGTTCATCCTCCGGGTACTGGCCTTTCATGGCCAGAAAACAGCCGTCGTCAGCCCGCAGGTGGCGACACCAGGAAGTCATATCAGCCAGGGAGGCGAATGCGCGGCTGACAATCATATCGAAAGGCTGGGGGGGATGATATGCCTCCACCCGATCGTTCACTATGGTGAGGTTATCAAGTTTCAGCGCGGTACGGGCCTGAAACAGAAACCGCGTTTTCTTGCCATTACTGTCAAGTAAAGTGAACTGCCGCTGCGGATTCATGATCGCCAGTACCACGCCCGGCAGCCCGGGGCCGGTGCCGACATCAATAATGGTGTCAGCGTCCTGCACAAACGGATGCACCGCCAGGCTGTCTAACAGGTGCAGATCAACCATACGCTCCGGCTCACGGATAGCGGTCAGGTTATAAGCCTTGTTCCACTTCTGAAACAGACCCAGGTAATCCATCAGCGCCCCCGTCTGCGCATCACTCAGCTCAATCTGCATGGCGTGTGCGCCGCGCAGCAACCGGGCTTTCAGGGCATCGTTGGCATCTGTCATGAATCGTCTTCCGGGCAATCACAGCGGGATGGTCAAAGGCGCGGATATTAGCATAAATCCGCGCAGGGGTTGTGCCCGCCCGGTATTCACCGCGCTTCTGATGAAAATAAGCCGCAAGGCGTTCCCTGTTGGTCGCATTGTCGGCAAAGTGATGACACCTCAGGATGAACAATCTGCTTACAGACTCAGCAAATTATGACAAAACAACAACAATCACCGTCTGTTTTCCTGGCCGTGACCGCCGCCGCCGTTGCGCTTCTGGTCGTGCATGCGTTTGGCCGCTTTAACTTTACGCCGCTGATTCCTCTGTTGATCAGTGATGGGCTGATCACACTGCCGCAGGCTGCATCGCTGGCCACCTGGAATTACATCGGCTATCTCGCCGGCGCCATGCTGGCACTGCTGCTGTATCAGCGCGGCTATGGTCGCCAGACCCTGCTGCTGGCACTGCTCAGCAATGCGCTGATCACTTTGCTGCAGGCGCTGGTCAGCCACTACCCCTTACTGGCCGGACTGCGTCTGGCCAATGGCATCAGCAATGGCGTGGTGTTTGTGCTGGCGCCGGCCCTGGTACTGGAATTCCTCGCCAGCCGCGGAAAAGCGCAGCTCAGCGGCCTTATGTATCTGGGCGTAGGCACGGGGCTGATTATTTCCAGCCTGCTGGTTGACGCCACCAGCAGCCTGCTCAGTGGCCCGGCACGGTGGTGGCCGGCGACCATGGCCTCCATCCCGCTGGTACTGTGGAGCAGCTGGCATCTGTATCGACTGCCGGAACACAAACCACAGCCCACTGCGGATGATGATCACTCGCCGTTGTGGGACAAAGCCAGTACCCCGCTGTTTCTGGCCTATGCCGGTGCCGGGCTCGGTTATATCCTGCCGATGACCTTTCTGCCCGCGGTCGCCTCTGACTGGCAGATTCATCTGACATTCAGCACCTGGCTGCTGGTCGGGTGCGCGTCTTTACCCTCCACCTGGTTATGGAACCGGCTGGGGGCAAAAATCGGGGATAAGCCGGCGCTGCTTGGCAATTACACGGTTCAGGCCATCGGGGTGGCGGCCATTCTGCTGTTCAGTGGCGAAGCCATTGCCTTATGGCTGTGTGCTGTGCTGGTTGGTGGCAGCTTCCTCGGCGCCGTGCTGCTGACCCAGCGGCTGGCGCGCACCCTGCATCCGCACCAGGGGCCCAGACTGAGCGCAGCATTAATTGCACTTTACAGTGTCACTCAGCTGCTCGGCCCGGTTCTGGCAAAAGCCGGCATCGAAAACGGTGCCACCCTCAGTTCAACCTTTATCTGGGGACTGGGCGCCATGCTCTGGGCGTTTGTGCTGATGTTAAAAGTACCGGGCAAAATGCCGGGGCAGCCGCCACATTCATCCACAGCGTGAAAAAAACTGTTCGCCTACAGTTAAGTCTGCCGCCTGTTATAGCGGTTACACTTCGCTTATTTGAATGATCCGGTGATTTTATGAAAGCTCAACCTTCTTTATACGTCCCCCACGGCGGTGGCCCCTGTTTCTTTATGGACTGGCCGGGTGACCCGCACCTGTGGGACAACATGGCGAATATGCTGCGCTCAATCCCTGAGCGTATTCCCCAGCCCCCCAAAGCCATCCTGTTGATTTCGGCGCACTGGGAAGCCCCGGTATTCACCTTCGCCGGAGGCAAACAGCCGGAGCTGGAATACGATTACTACGGCTTTCCACCGCACACCTACGAGCTGACCTATAAAGCCGCCGGTGCGCCGGAGCTGGCACTGAAAGCGGCGGGGCTGCTGCAGGATGCCGGTATCGATGCGGCGGTGGATGACACAGCGCCCTGGGATCACGGGGTGTTTATCCCGCTGAAAGTGGCCTACCCCAATGAAGAGGTGCCGGTGCTGGCAATGTCTCTGAAACAGGGGCTGGACCCGGCCGAGCACGTGGCCGCCGGCAAGGCTCTGCAGAGTCTGCGCGACGACAATGTACTGATCATTGGCAGCGGCCTGAGCTACCACAACCTGCGTGCTTTTTTTGCGCCGTCACAAAGCGATATGCAGGCCTCCAAAGCCTTCGACGACTGGCTGAATGATGTCGCCGGGCAAGAAGAAAGCAGCCGTACGGAATCGCTCAGCCACTGGAGCACAGCGCCATCTGCCCGTCAGGTCCATCCGCGCGAGGAGCATCTGCTGCCAATGATGATTGTCGCCGGTGCCGGCGGAGAAGAGCCGGGGAATGCCTTTTATAAGGATGAAGTCTTCGGTAAAGCCGTGTCGGCCATTGGTTTTGGCCTGGGCTGATTTTTTCAGCGGCTCTTAAGTTTGAGTTAAGGCGCACACGCTACTGTGGTGCAGTTTCCAGTGGAGCGTGTGCCATGCCTGAAACCACGAGCACCAACATCACCTGTCTGTATCATCGCCATGTCCGCGCCAGGGTGATCGGCTATGTGTATGTCTGGGACCCTCTGGTCCGCATCATCCACGGGGCCATGACGCTGGCTTTGCTGGCTGCCTACTTCAGCAGCCAGCACGCACCGGCGCTGCACAGGTGGAGCGGGTATGCACTCGCTTTTCTTGTTATATCCCGCCTGTTATGGGGCCTTGTAGGCAGCCTGTCTGCGCATCCGGGTGAGTATGTGCATACCCGGGCGACGATCGCTCAGCACCTGAAGGACATACTGGCCAGCCGCGACAAGCGCTGCCTGGGCCACAGTCCGGTCGGCGGGGCTCTGCATATTCTGTTGCTGACCTTTCTTTGCTGCACGGTGATGTCCGGCGCCGGCCTGTCATTGTCCGCTCATCCGTTTCTGTCCGGCATCCATACTTTCTTGGCCGAAGGGACGGCCGCACTGGTCCTTCTGCATCTTGCTGCAGTGCTGATACGCAGCCTCCGCCACCGGGAAAATCTTATTGCCAGCATACTGCACGGCCGCAAGGTCGTGCGCTCTGACGATGCTTTCTTCCATGACGATACTCTCCACAAATAACCGCCATACCAGCGGTGACCGGGCAAGGGGTTGCATTACCTTAAGGTTCGTTTAAGCAAGCACAGGCTAATGTGAACCCATCTTCACAGCGGGCCATCTCACAGGAGAGTGCACTATGAACCAATCCGCTTCCCCACAATTGTCACCATCGACTCAGGCTGCCACGACCCGGGTATGGGACCCGCTGGTAAGGATATTTCACTGGGCGCTGGTACTGTGCTTTTTTACCGCCTACCTGAGCGAAGACGATGTCGAAACCCTGCATGTATGGGCCGGCTACAGTGTCGCCGCACTGCTTGCCTTGCGCCTGATATGGGGGCTGATCGGCAGCCGCCACGCGCGCTTTACCGACTTCGTTAAATCTCCCGGCCAGGTCATTCAGTATCTGAAAGATATTCCCGCCGGACGGGCAAAGCGCTACCTCGGCCATAACCCGGCCGGTGGTGCCATGATCATTGCGCTGCTGATTTTCCTCGCCGCTACCGTGACCTTTGGTATGGCCACACTGGGCGCGGACGAAAACGCCGGGCCTTTGGCCGGGAGCTGGCTGGCTTCCTTTAACGAACATACACTGAAAGAAATCCACGAATTCTTCGCCAACGGCACTCTGATGCTGGTGTTCGTGCATATCGCCGGTGTGATCTTCAGCAGCCTGCATCATCGCGAAAATCTTGCCCGGGCCATGGTCAGTGGTCGCAAAGAGGTGCGGGACCATGACCAGGAGCAGGAATAACGACGGACAGCGGGCAACAGCAGACCGTACCCCGGGCGCCCCGGAAGTGCCATACTTCAGCTCCCGGTATTCACAGG
Organism: Thalassolituus sp. UBA1087; assembly: GCA_002314145.1. Classification (GTDB taxonomy): domain Bacteria; phylum Pseudomonadota; class Gammaproteobacteria; order Pseudomonadales; family Oceanobacteraceae; genus Venatoribacter. The sequence goes on from DCCG01000019.1 coordinate 108,015, forward strand.
CAGCAGTATTGCTCAGCACGAGGCACAGCCATGAAGACAACCTGCTTTTTATTGTTTCTGGCAGCCGCCTGCAGCTATCCGGCTGCCGCGGAACACGATCACTATGAACGCCGCCACCACGAATACCCTGAGCCGGAACAGATCCGGCAATGGGTTGAGCAGGGCGATATTCTGTCGCTGGAAAATATTCTTCAGCGCCATCCCCTGTCCGGCGAACTGCTGGACGCGGAAGTGGAGTGGGAAGATGACGTACTGGTGTATGAGCTGAAGTGGCTGGATAACGACCGTCAGCGTCATAAAACCTGGATTGATGCCACCAGCGGCGAGCTGCTGGAAGACAGAGTGAAAGAACACCACTGATGAAACTCCTGCTGATTGAAGATGACCAGCAACTTACCTCAGCCCTGCAACCCCTGTTGCGTGATGCCGGTTATGCGCTGGAGATCGCGGATAACGGCATTGATGGCGAGTTTCTCGGCAACGAGTTGCAGCCGGATCTGATTATTCTCGACCTCGGCCTGCCGGGCAAAAGCGGGCTGGATGTCCTGCGCAGCTGGCGGGCCAGTGGCAACCGCACGCCGGTGCTGGTGCTCACCGCACGCGACGCCTGGCATGAACGCGTGGATGGCCTCAAAGCCGGCGCCGACGATTACCTGGGAAAACCCTTTCACACCGCTGAGCTGCTGGCGCGGCTGGAAGCCATCGGCCGTCGTCAGAGCGGTAACGCCAGCAACGAACTGAGCTGGAATGGCGTCAGGCTGGACAGCGAACGGCAGCAGGCACACACCCCGGATGGGCGTGTCATCGACCTCACCGGCATTGAATTCCGCCTGCTGCGTTATCTGCTGCAGCACCCGCGCGACGTTCATTCCAAAACCCGGCTCAGCGAGCATGTGTATGAAGAGGACCTGCAGCGCGACAGCAATGTTATGGAGGTCTACATCAACCGGCTGCGGCAGTACTTCGGCAAAGACTTTATCCACACACGCCGCGGGCAGGGCTATCAGCTGGCAGCGGAGCAGAGCGGATGATCTCAGTTCAGCAACAGCTGCACCGCCAATGGCTGCTGACCCTCTTTGTGATCATGCTGCCCCTGCTGCTGCTGGCCGATTACGGTGTGCGTGAAATGACCACCCACTATATTCTCGACCGCCTTGACCATGATGCCGAAAGCCTGATTTCAGCCATGACGGAAGACGAACAGGGCGTTTGGCATATCAACTACGACCGGCTCGGCAATCTTTATCAGCGCGTCTATTCCGGCCACTATTTTGCCATTCACGGGGGCGACACGGATCTCCACAGCCGTTCTCTGTGGGACCACCCGGCGCCCGACATCCGCATGCAGGAAGGCCAGTCGCAACACTGGCAGAGTGCAGGCATTGAGCGTGGCAGCCATCAGGAAGCCTGGCTCAGCTATGCGCAGGGTATTCGCATCAACGACCACACATTTACCGTCTGGGTGGCCGAAGACATCGCCCCGCTGATGCACCTGTTACACCAGTACCGCCTGATTGCCCTGGCCCTGCTCGGTGGTGCCATGTGCCTGTTGCTGCTGGTGCAGCGGCGTCAGTTGCGCCAGGCCTTTTCGCGGCTGCATCCGCTGCAACAGCAACTGCGGGAACTCAGACTGGGTGAACGCAGCAGCCTCAACTCTGCGGTCAGCGATTTCCCACGCGAAGTTCAGCCGCTGGCGGAAGAAATTGATCGCCTGTTAGCCCTGTTGCAGGAAAGGGTAAGCCGCTCACGTAATGCCCTGGGCAACCTGGCTCATGAAATGAAACGCCCGCTGCAACAGCTGCAGTTGCTTTCCGATCAGCTGAATCCACAGCAACAGCAACAACAGCAGGACATCCTGCAACAGCTGCAGACTCTGATTCAGCGTGAGCTGAAACGCGCACGCATCGTCGGCCTGTCATCCCCCGGCCGCCAGACGCGGCTCGACGAAGAACTGCCGCCGCTGATTCACATACTGCAGCAGCTTTATCCCGGTGCCTGCATCCGGTGTGATTACCCGCCTGCCGCCGTGATGCCGCAGGATCGCGACGACATGCTGGAACTGCTGGGCAACCTGCTGGATAACGCCTGCAAGCATGCCGGCGGTGAAATACAGCTGACCATTGAGCGCGATGACAACGGCTGGCTGCTCAGCGTCAGTGACCAGGGGCCGGGCATTGACGAAAGCCATCAGGCACGTCTGCTACAGCGTGGTGAACGGCTCGACGAAGAAGGGCCCGAAGGCAGTGGGCTGGGGCTGGCCATTGCCCAGGATATCGTCCGCAGCTACCACGGAACCCTGACACTGGCACACCACGAACCCGCCGGACTGAGTGTCATTGTCCACCTGCCGGTGCGCTAACATCTGATACCTGAGCCTGATGTTCTGGACATTAAACTACGGTAAAAATACACTTTATCTATGGTTTAAATTCTTTATGTCAGGGCCGCAAACGCCGTGAAGCTCTTTTCTGAACCCTCTCCCGGGGCCAATCCGGCAACGCCGGAGCCACGCTTAAAAGTAATGCAGAATCCACTGCCGGACTCCCGCGGAGAAGTGGTTATGCAGCACCTGCGCACCGGTTTATCCCTCAAATATGAGGCCCTGGATATCGCTGCCGCCAGCAACTTAAGCGTGTTTTTTCAGCCCGGTCTGCGGCTGGTATTTGCCCTCAATGGCACCACCCGCATCCGCATCGGCCAACAGTCTCTGGTGTTCAGCAGCCACGGCGCGCAAAAGGCAGCGCTGCTGCCGGTCACGGAAAACGCGCTGGGCTATAAACGCTTTGAGGTGCAGCAGGACAAGCGCGAACTGGTGGTTTTTATGACGCCGAAATGGCTGCGCGAGAGCCTCAGTGAAGACGATCTTCCGCACCTAGAAGCCAGCCTGGAAGGCCACCTCCAGCCCTGCTATTTCACACTTACCCCTTTGATTTATAAGCTTTTATTGCGCATCACGGACGACCGCTACCGGCAGCTCAGCCCGCTGCAGCAGGAGAGCCTGTGCCTGACGCTGATCCATGAATCCCTGCAGCTTATCCGCCCCCGGCAACGGCGCGGCGGCCATGAACGTCTGTTGCAACTGGCCGGCAGAATCGATGCTTTACTGCAGGCGGATACACAGCTGTCGATTAAAGATATCGCCGCCCACTGCAACAGTAACCCAGCCACCGTGCAACGGGTATTCCGCCAGCGTCATGGCATCAGCCTGGGCGAATTCCGCCGTCAGCAGCAGCTGGATATGGGCTATAACGCATTGCTCAGCGGCGCCACCGTCAGTCAGGCTGCTGAGGTCGCCGGTTACCGTCATCTGCAGAGTTTCAGCGATGCCTTCCGCCATCATTTTGGTTGCCTGCCAAGGGACATTAAAGCGTCCTGCACACGTAATTAATACGAATACCTATCATTTGAATTCTCACAAAAGATAGCATAGCTTTCCTCCACGATAATTGACTCAACTTTACATACCAGGCTGATCCAGGCCCCGTCCGTCACCAACCGGACCGCCCGGAGCAGCAGAGGGGGGAGCATGACAAGCACGACCAATACCCGCAGCGCACTCTGGCTGGCGGTAGCCACGGCACTGTCCATGGCGACCGCGACCAGCGCCAATGCCGCTGACAACGCCAGCCAGACATCACTGGATAAGGTGACCATCGTCGGCGAAAAAACCGATCGCTCGCTGCAGAACACCACGTCCTCCGTCAGCGTGATCGACGGCAGCAAGCTCAGCAACAACCAGTATCTGTCGGTCAACCGCGCCGTATCAGAAGTAACCAACGTGGTGGTGTTACCCGGTACGGTGCCGGATATCCGGGGTGTATCCGGTAATGGCTCAGCCACGGGCTTTAACTCTTTCTCCGGTGGCTCCAAGGCACGGGTTTCACGCCTGGTCGACGGCGTGGCGGAGCCCTTTGTGGCCGACCTGACCGGCGATACCGGCCTGTGGGATATCCAGCAGATTGAGGTTTACCGTGGCCCGCAGTCCACCACCAATGGCAGCAACAGTATTGCCGGTACTATCTACATCAAGACCTACGACCCGACCTTCAGCCAGGCAGGCAAAGTACGCCTCAGTGCCCGCAACCAGGACAGCTTCTACAACCTCGCGGTCATGGGGAATACCACCATCATTGATGATCAGCTGGCCTTCCGTATCGCCGGTGAACTGATGGATGGCGAGACTTATAACAAGGCGCCCGATTACGCCAGCCACGCGCCGGATCACGATATGAACGAGCTGAAATCGCACCGCATCCGCAGCAAACTGCTGTGGCAACCGGCCGCTGTTGAAGGCCTGTCAGCGCTGCTGACTTACGTCACCGCCGAAGAAAAGGGTGACGTTGGCCGTGAATATTTTACCGTCGATGATCCATGGGATTTTATTCCCACGACTCAGCGCTACATGGATACCCAATCCGATACCGCCAGCCTGAAACTGGATTATGAACTGAACGCGGCCGTATCCTTCGACCTGCTGCTCGACCATACGACGCTGGACTGGGGCTTTGAAAGCTATAACGAAGCGGAAGCCGATGAATCCCAGGTGTCCATGGATGAAACCGACTCCAACCTGGACCTTAAAGTAAATATTCACCAACCGGGCAGCCCTCTGACTGCCTTTGTCGGCCTGGCATACTCTGACCGCAGTCAGGATTTTGAAAGCCTCGGCGGCTACTACTATGACGGCGACGACAGCAGCAGTTCGACAGCACTCTATGGGGAAGCCAGCTACCGGATTACCTCACAGCTGAGCGTCACCGCCGGTGCCCGCATTCAGAAAGAAGAGCAGACCCGCGACTTCAACTATATGGCCAACCCGGAAGCCAGACTTGATACCGATAAAACGGTGAAGCTGCCTAAACTGGCGCTGCAATACGCCCCCAGTCCAGACACCACGCTGTTTGTCAGCGGCCGCCGCGGTTACAACGGTGCCGGTGGCGCCTTCAGCTCGATGGATAACAGCTACTACTATTTTGATGAAGAATACGTCAGGACTATTGAAGCCGGTGTGCGCAGAAACCTGCTCGATGGCGATCTGAATCTGAGCATTAACCTGTTCCATAACACTTACAAAGGCTTTCAGGCGGTCAACTCCAGCCGGGCGATAGAGAACATCGACAAAGCCTTTACCCGCGGCGCCGAAGCGGAAGCCAAATTGTTTGTAAATTCCAGCCTGCAACTGCGCGGCGGTCTGGGCCTGCTGGAAACGGGCATTACCGATTCGGCGGATGAATATCCGGAAGCCGACGGCAACCACCTCAACTCCGCCCCCGGCTTAACCGCCAACCTGGGCGGCAGCTATTGGTTAACCCCGGCCTGGAACGTCGATCTGGCGGCCAACTATGTTGCTGAATACTATGGCGACTTCCTTAACAGCAAGACAGGGAAAGCCGGTGACTATTTACTGGCCAATCTGTCCACCAGTTATGAGCAGGGGAGCTGGCAGCTGGCCGCCTTTATTAACAACCTCGCCGACGAAGAAGCACTGCTGTATCAGACGCCGCCCAATCCACGTATGCCCAACGGAACGGCCCAGATTGCCGACCCACGGACGATTGGTGCTTCGGTGACCTACAGCTTCTGAACACTGACAAGAGCGGGCGGCAGGGAAGTCGCTCAGGAAAAGAAAAACGGCCGCATCAGCGGCCGTTTTTTGTCCTATGCAGACACGGCTCAGCAGCCGCGCGTCACCACAAACTCGTCTTTGCTGATGTTGCGCTGCTCAAAGTTCAGGTGGTACTGCACCTGATGCAGAATGTCTTTTTCCGTTCTGCGTGCCGCCAGCCGTGACAACAGCTGGGTAAAAAGAATGTCTTCCAGATAGCTCTGATTCACCTTGCTGTCGGCTGCTGCCGCCTGCTCCAGCTGATCCAGCAGCCCGTCGATAATCTGTTGTTCACCGCTCATTGCTCACCCCTCATTTCTCAATCTGCAGCTTATGCCCTGCATTTCTGAGTATTCAGTGTGGCAGCCGATACGAAAACGGGCCTGATTTGCATCAAGCCCGTTGGGTGTCAGAAGTGCCGTATTAAAAGCTTAGTTTCAGCATATTTAGCCGATCGCCTTTACCTTCGGTGGCTCTGAATGTTCCGCCAACCAGGTATCATATTTCGCCTGCAGGTTAATCCACATGGCCACGCCTGAACCGGTTGCTGCAGCAATGCGCTGAGCCAGGTCGAGCGAGCAGGGTACGTGCTCATTACAGAAATTGCTCAGATGTTTACGGGTAATGCCCAGCCGGTCAGCGGCTTCGGTGACGGTCAGGTTATTCTCTGCCAATATCTGGCGCTTAAAGATGCCGCCCGGATGAGATGGTTTGAATTGGGGTGCGGAAAGCACTTCTGTATCACTCATATTTATTTCACCGCTTTTATCTGTTTACCGTGGTAATCACAGTAATCGACGAGGATTGCACCGTCGTCTTCGATCTGGAAAGTCACCCGCCAGTTCCCATTAACCTGAATGGAGTAGACGCCTTCACCACTTCCCTTCTTTTGCTCAAGGGAAGAGAAAACTGCTTTAAGGTCTTTGGGGTGATGGGACGCGTACATGGCTGACAATATGTCCCTGATCTTTTCTACATGATCAGGCTGAACCTTGCTTTCATCACCATTCCAGAACTTTTTAAGAGCTTTGCTCTCAGGGTCTGTTGACACTAATGAAACCGGCCTGCTGAGAGCCAGTTCTTTTCAGAACAAGGAGAGAGAAGTGATATTAGTGGGCTAAATGAGTGACGAGCGACGAAGTCAATGGAAAGAACTGGCCTTAGCCCGGAGGGTTATGGCTAAAAATCCCTCATTTTGCGTTGCTGTTCGCTCGCTTAACCCGTTAGGCCACACTCCCAGCGCCTTACCTGAGAAATTTTTAGCCGATAACAGGCCTGTTTAATTAGTATTAACAGACCCTAAACCTTTTGATAGCCATATAACGTCCTTGTCATTGAGGCTAGTGTAACCTAATAGGTTACACTTTCAAGCGGGAATTTGTTACGCCGTCATACGGCTGACCATATTTTTCTTCTTCAGGTGGATCAGAATCTGGCTGATGGCTGCCGGGGTAACACCGGAAATACGTGAGGCCACGCCCAGGGTTTCCGGCTTCACGGTGTTGAGTTTCTGCTTCACTTCGTTGGACAGGCCGCCGATGGCTTCGTAATCGAGGTCATCCGGCAGTTTGGTGTTTTCGTAGCGGCGCAGCTGTTCGATTTCTTCCAGCTGACGGGCGATATAGCCATCGTACTTGGCCTGAATTTCAACCTGTTCCGCGACCTGTGGGTTTTCCACCGGTTCACCTTTCAGGCCCGCCACATCGGCGTATTCCAGGCCCGGGCGCTTAAGCAGATCGTGCAGGTTATATTCACGGGTAAATTTGCCTTCGCCTTTGGCTTCCATGGCCGCCGCTTCGGCTGAACCTGGCTGCACCCAGGTGGTTTTCAGGCGTTGCGCTTCCTGTTCAATGCCTTCTTTCTTAGCCGAGAACGCTGCCCAGCGTTCGTCGTCCACCAGCCCTAATTCGCGGCCGATGCCGGTCAGGCGCAGATCAGCGTTGTCTTCGCGCAGCACCAGGCGGTATTCCGCACGGGAGGTGAACATACGGTAGGGCTCTTTGGTGCCCATGGTGATCAGATCATCCACCAGTACACCGATGTAGGACTGATCACGGCGCGGTGTCCAGGCCTCTTTTTCCTGCGCGCGCAGCGCTGCGTTAACACCGGCCAGCAGGCCCTGAGCACCGGCTTCTTCATAGCCTGTGGTGCCGTTGATCTGGCCGGCAAAATACAGGTTATTCACAAAGCGGGTTTCCAGACTGTGTTTCAGATCCTGCGGGTTAAAGAAGTCGTATTCGATGGCGTAACCCGGGCGCGTGATATGCGCATTTTCAAACCCACGGATACTCTGGATGTACTGTATCTGCACATCAAACGGCAACGAGGTGGAAATACCATTCGGGTACAGCTCGTTGCTGTTCAGGCCTTCCGGCTCAACGAACACCTGGTGGCTGTCTTTGTCGGCGAAGCGCATGATCTTGTCTTCAATCGACGGACAGTAACGCGGGCCAATGCCTTCGATCACGCCGGCGTACATGGGGGAGCGGTCCAGGTTCTTGCGGATAATCTCGTGGGTACGCTCGTTGGTATGGGTGATGTAGCAGTTCACCTGTTGTGGGTGCTCACTCACATGGCCCATAAAAGACATCACCGGCAGCGGCGTATCGCCCGGCTGGGTCTGCATCACAGAGAAATCCACGCTGCGTGCATCGATACGTGCCGGGGTACCGGTTTTCAGGCGGCCGACGTTGAATGGCATTTCACGCAGACGCTGGGCCAGGGCCACCGACGGCGGATCACCGGCACGGCCACCGGAGTGGTTTTCCATGCCGATGTGAATACGGCCTCCGAGGAAGGTCCCGGCGGTCAACACCACGGTAGCGGCATGGATGCGTACGTTGGTGTTGGTGACCACGCCACAGACGGTTGATCCGACACCATCGCCCTGCATGATCAGGTCATCACAGGCAGCCTGAAAGATATCCAGATTGGGCTGATTTTCCACAATCTGACGGATGGCAGCGCGGTACAGCTGACGGTCCGCCTGGGCACGGGTGGCACGCACGGCCGGGCCTTTGCGGCTGTTGAGGATACGGAACTGAATGCCGCCTTTATCGGTGGCGCGCGCCATGGCACCGCCGAGGGCATCAATTTCTTTCACCAGATGGCTCTTGCCGATACCACCGATGGCCGGGTTACACGACATCACACCCACGGTATCCGTGTTATGCGTCAGCAACAGGGTCTTACAGCCGGTACGCGCCGCTGCCAGCGCCGCTTCTGTACCTGCATGACCACCACCGACCACAATGACGTCGTATCGCACCGGATAATCCACAATTCACCTCAGAATATGTACGCACACCAGCGGAGAATGCCGCTGGTCAGAAAAGGGCGCGAAGTATACCAGTGTTAGCAGGCAAGTGGCAGGGGTTCAGGCAATCCTGTGAGCGTTTTTTGATCAATCCACTTATTCACATTATCCACAGCGCTCACCACACTGTTGAAGAAGTTTATTAAGATCTGTGATATTTATTATTTATCTCTTATATTTCATAGACTTACTATGTGTATAAGTCTGTGGGTTTATGGGGATTGTTTTATTTCAGCCGGTACGCAAGAAAGGTATTCACCCTGTTGTCACAGCTTTTGCGCGGATTTATCAAAGGCTGTTCACAGGGTTATACACAGAATATCACTCAGGGAGTGGCGGGATCGGTGGGGTCCGCCGGATCAGTCGGGTCCGTGGGGGTGGTTGGATCGGTAGGCGTGGTCGGTGTGGTGGTCACCGGTGGGGAGAAGGTCATAAACAGCAGCTGGCTGTTCTTGCGCAGGTAGAATTCCAGCTCGCCATCGACATTAAAACCGGCGTAACCCGAGACGCTTTGTTCATTGAAATCCGGGCAATCGCTGCGCTCGCTGAGGGTGACCCGGTAGAGGTTGTAATCCGTATCCATGGTGGCGATGAAACCGGTGAACTGACAACCGCTTTCATCCGTGGCCACACCGGTAAACGTCGTGCCGGGGTTAGACGCTGATATCACCATTTCATAGCCGGTGGCCGTCCATTTACCCACACTGGTCAGCCTGGATAAGGGCGCGTTGTTGCCCCAGGTGCCTTCCCGGGTGAGTTCAATATTGCCGGACGCCGTCCCATCCACGCTGAAGCCACCGAACAGAGAATCATCCGTGGCGGCAATGGAAGCCAGCTGCACGTTAAAGTCCACGTCAGTTTCTACCCCATTGGCGATCAGCTGCCCGCTGTCGGCGTCTGAGGCGGCGCTCAGCGCATAGCCGGTCAGTGCTGCCGCGGCGGTTTCATCGCTGCCATTCAACACAATGGTGCCGTAATAGCCGTTGTTATCGTCCAGCCCATACAGGTTGCCGTTATAAATAAGCACCCGCATGGTCGCTTCACTGTTGGAGCCTGCGTTCAGCACCCCGTCCCAGAAACCATTCAGCCCGGTGGTCACATCACTGATGGTTTCCCCCTGCTCGTTGGTGACTTCGTCATCTTCTTCGGCCACACAGCCTGCCAGCAACAAAACACCTGTTACGGATATCAATGGAATTAGCCGCACCGACCATGCTCCTGAATAAATAGTTTTCTTAAGCATAGCAATCGGCGGAAATTACGCTGGCTTGAGTCTTTTTTCTGACCAGGGATCAGGCCTGCGGTGATTCAGAAAGGGCAAAATTCAGGCGTCAGCGTCCGCCGCGCCTGCGCTGAGTACACGGTTGCGGCCGCTGGTTTTCGCTTCATACAGTTTGTCGTCGGCCCGGCGCACGGCATCCGTGGCGCTCTCATCATGCTCTGATGCCTGAGCCAGACCAATACTCATGGTGACCGCCAGCTCCTCAGACAGCGGTGTGACTTCAATCAGGCGGCGGATGCCTTCTGCCAGCAGGGTGGCGGAGGCCAGATCGTCGGTATGCACAATCATGAGAAACTCTTCACCGCCGTAACGCGCCACCAGATCACTGCCGCGCAGATTGGCACTCAGCAGCGAGGCAATATGCATCAGGGCCTGGTCGCCGGCGGCGTGCCCCCAGGTATCATTGATACGTTTGAAGTGATCAATATCCGCAAGCATCACCACGTATTGGCTCTGGCCGCGTTTCAGGCGCGCAAATTCATTGGCAATGCTCTCATCCGCCGCCAGCCGGTTGGCCAGCCCGGTGAGTGAATCAGTACGCGCCAGCGACTGCAGTTCCAGATTCAGCTGCACCAGCTCGGAGGTACGGCTCTCCACCAGACTTTCCAGATGGCTGTTGGTCTGTTCCAGCTCCAGACGTGTCATCTGCAGGTGCAGTTCTGCTTCTTTGCGTTTGGTAATGTCGCGCAGGCTGCCGATCAGCCGGAACGGTTCGCCCTGTTCGTCCCTTGCGACCACCTGTACCCGGTTACGCACCCAGACAATGTCGCCGTCCGCCCGCACCATGCGGTGCTGAAATGACGTCCGGCCGCGGGCGGGCAGCACCTCAAAAAACTCGCGTGCGGAATCTTCCCGGTCATGGGGGTGGAGGTAACCTTCAAACTCGTCACGGGTAAAGACGGTTTTGGCAGGCGACAGCCCGAGAATGCGGGCTATTTCGTCATTACCAAAGACAATGTCCTGTGTCTCGTTATCGCTTTCCCAGATGGCTTCACCGGAAGCCATCATGGCTTCCAGAAAACGGCGCTCCTTCGCAATCAGCTGTTCGTGGGCCTGTTTCAGCTCAGTGATTTCGTGCGTCACCATCAGCACCAGTGGCTTTTTATCCTCGCCCAGAGTAATGGGGACTTTATGACTGTGAAACCAGCGCGGCTGCAGAGTGAAAGGATCAGGGACCTTCTCTTCCTGTATTTCTTCTTCACCCGTCTCCAGTACACGCGACATCGTCTGCTCATAAAAACTGGCCAGTTCCGGGTCAGCAATAAAATCCGCATCCCGGTGGCCGATAATATTTTCCACCCGGGTATGAAAAAACTTCGCCAGCTGCTCATTGGCGAAGACAAAACGGCCGTCACTGTCCTTCACCACAAACGCCGACGGTGAGGCATTAATCATCATCTTCAACAGCTGAATATTGCCGGACGTCTGCGCCCAGCCAAACTGGGCCTCCTCTCTTGAGGCCGCCCGCGATCCGCGCGCACCGCAATCGCCGCATTCCACCCACCAGTGGTCATCGCCCTCATGCCTGATGGCCAGATCAGCACTCTGGCAGAAGGGGCAGATTGTAGTGATATGCGTATTAACAGGAGGCATGCATCCGGCCTTCGCGGGCTTATTCGAAAATTCAGTTTAGCCCCATATCCGTGAGTTCAATGCCGCGGATGTCATCATCCCGTGGCATTGGCTTAAACACACCCTGTCAGATTGTCTTATCTCCACCTCCACCGCCGCTCAAAGCACCACTAGACTTGCCACAGAGAATAACAATAACGCCACAGGAAGCCGCCATGAGCACCACAAGCAACGCCTTACAACAGGCCCGGGCGATCAGTGCCGGTATGAAAATCCCCGGCCGTAAAATGGCATTTGAATTCCGCCCGGACGATATTCCACGCCACTGGAATGACAACGACGCCTTCAAATCGACCTTTATGAATGCGCTTTCCTGTCTGTTTCCTGAAGGCGAGCGTATGTTTATGGATGCGGTGCGCGAACACATGCACCTGATCGATGATGAGGTGCTGGCAGAACAGGTGCGCGGCTTTATCAAACAGGAAGCCATCCACGGCAACGAACACGCGCTGTACAACGCCTGCCTGAAAAAATGGCATTATCCGATTGATAAAATTAACCGCTTTGAAAAGAACGAAAAACGCTGGATGAAAAAATGGATTCCGGCCTCTCACCGGCTCGCCGTAACCTGTGCCCTGGAACACTTCACTGCCATTATGGCCAACCAGGTACTGACCAACCCCGACGCCACCGCGGGCATGCATCCGCAATTCAAAGAGCTGTGGCGCTGGCACGCGATTGAAGAAACAGAACACAAAGCCGTGGCCTACGACGTGTACCAGCAAGCCGTTGGCCGCTACTGGCTGCGGGTGTTAACCATGATTAACGTTACCTTTTTCTTCTGTCTGCGGACCAGCATTTATCAGACCATTTTTCTGTGGAAAGACGGCCAGCTGTTCAACCCGAAAACCTGGTGGCAGGGCATCAGATTCTACTTCATCAGACCGGCTCTGGTACGGCGCATCATGCGCCAATATCTGGACTACTTCCGCCGCGACTTTCACCCCTGGATGCATGACAACCGCGAGCTGGTACAACACTGGCTGACCGAAGAGCAGAGCTTTAAAACGCTCTGAATAATAAGCCTTGTCCGCCATAAAGACCGCTCCGCCGGGACACAGACGGAGCGGAGAGTCTGGCCAGCCCCTTGTGTGGATCACACTGTCTCATGATCTGGGAAACTTTCTGCCCTCAGTGAACTCGGTTTTTGTATAAGCTGCTGTAAATATTATGCAAACACTCACAAGTCACAATAAGGAGAAGGAGCGCAGTATGAGTACTCAGTGGATCAACATCAGCAACGAAGGCGATAAAGAGTTCAGTGGTTATCTGGCACTGCCGCCAAAAGGTACCGGTCCCGGACTGATTCTGTTGCAGGAAATCTGGGGCGTGAACGACCACATCAAAGCCGTCGCCGAGCAATACGCCATGTCTGGCTTTGTGGTTATGGCGCCCGACGTCTTCTGGCGGTTCGATAAACAGATCGCTCTGAATTACGACGAGCAGGGCAACGAAAAAGCGTTCGGCTACCTCAATGATCTGGACAAAGATCAGGCAGTTAAAGACCTCACCCTGGCCGTGGATAAACTTAAATCCTTGCCGGAAGTCACCGGTAAAGTTGGCGTGATGGGTTATTGCATGGGCGGTCTGCTGGCCTTCCGCACAGCCGCTGCTACCGACTTGGACGCCGCGGTCTGTTACTACGGTGGCGGCATCGCCGACTTTATTGACGAAGCGGCCGACATTCACAACCCGATACTCTTCCATCACGGCGTGAAAGACCAGCTGATTCCGGAAGAAGCGCGGGAAGCCATCCGCCATCATTTTGCCGTACGCAAAGACGCCGTGCTGTACGATTACGATGCGGATCACGGCTTTAACTGCTGGGGACGTCCGGCTATGTATGATCAGCCATCCGCGACCATTGCCCAGGGCCGTACACTGGAATTTCTGGGGCAGTTTCTGTCTGAATAAAGACAGTCTCTGACAGAACTTTCAGACCACAAAAAAGCACCGCCCGGCGGTGCTTTTTTGTGCGTCATCTTTATGTGCTTTATTCCCCTTATTCAGGGGCCATGCCCGGGCGATACATCAGAAACTCATCATCCCCGGTAATACCATAGTAACTGGCCGGACCACCGGCCCGCATAATAGGCTGCGCTGCCGCTGTCTGATAAATACCGTCTTTCAGATACGCCTGCTGAATATGCACACCGACTACTTCACCAAAGATCACCCAGTTTGGCATCTCCTCTCCCTGCGCCGTCTGCAACTGAATTAACTGAGTTAAACGGCACTCAAACGCCACCGGGGTTTCTGCCACATAAGGTACACTGATCACCTCTGACGATTGCGGCGTCAGGCCCGCCAGCTCAAACTCATCCACCTCCGGCGGTACACCGGCACAGGACTGATTCATCTGCTCTGCTAACGGCCGGGTCGCCAGATTCCAGCAAAACTCCCCCGTGTCTTTAATGTTCTGCACACTGTCTTTCCAGCCCACACTGCCAAACGCAATGATAGGCGGATTATCCGCAAACGCATTAAAGAAACTGTACGGCGCCAGATTCAGTACACCGTTTTTATCCTGCGAAGAAATCCAGCCAATCGGGCGCGGACCAATGATGCTCTTAAACGGATCATGGGGCAGGCCGTGGCCGGATTTGGGTTGGTAGAAGTAGGTGTCTGACATTATATTTTCCTAAATAACCAGTGGTCTAAGTATAACCGTGAGGGAATACTATAAAAACTAGCGCCCCAAGAAAATATTGTTTCGATGATATTTCATAAGCTTTTCATCGGGTGGATATTCTTCCGCTATTGAAATTCGACTACCTTCGTAACGATGAAAATTTTCGATAACAAATTGCGAAGTATTTTCTTTTATTTTTTTCGATAAAATAACTTCACTATTGTCAGAGATAGTGATCATGCCTTGGTCAAAAGCACGATCATGAATGCTCGATAAACAAAGCCCATTTTTAGGATTCATACGTTGCTTTTCATCATCACGCCAAGGTTTTATATGACTTGCAACCAACAGTGTGGGTATATCCAAACCAGAAATACAACACCGTCCTTGGTAAGCAGATAAGACCATCTTTCGAAAGATACCTTGCCCAAGGCGAACTTTCGTCATCACTAACTTATCTCGTCCCTTTAGAGTTGCATTCAGCTCTTCATAAATTGGCTCTGAACCGATGTCAAAACGCTCGACCAGTACTTTATACGATTCATTAAATTCTTTGGGATGCTCTGTGTGCCATTGCCAAATATCGCGGTCTTTTACTGCAATATTAGATAATCCAACCCTACCATTTTTGGTAATGTTTGGATCTAAGCTAGCAAAGTTACACAGCTTCATTGAAAGTGATGAGGGTGTTCTATCCATCACTTTTGCTAACGCAATAATTTCCGGTGTTTTTTTATCCAAACGTCCAAACGGAAGTAGATGATAAAGATTCAGTGCCAGGATTTGTTCGTCGCGTGTCCAATCCTTGCGAGGCGTCCTTTGCATACCCACTCCTTAACACTTCATAAATATTAATATTCAGATCAACAATAACAGCTTTTTAACAGGCTCCCAATCCTCCTTATCCATTGCCCAATCCTCCAATAAAACACTCTTTCCTGCCATCTCTCCATAAAATAAGGCTATAGTAATGCGATTGTGGAGGGCCTATGACTGTGACTGATATCCGACAAGCCGGAAGTACTATGCAGGATTCTCTGGCGGCGATGATTGATCGCCGCACTCAGGGGTTAACCGACTGTGAAAGTGGCATTGCAGGGCTCACCTTCTTTCGCCGTAATGCGCCGGCGAGCCCGACCATCTGTATGGTGGAAGCCAATGTGATTCTGGTGGTGCAGGGCTCCAAGCAGATGTGGGTCGGGGGCAGTGGTTACCCGTATGACTCAAACAACTTTCTGATTACATCACTGGATTTGCCTGCCAATTCGGAGGTGGTGGAGGCCTCGGCCGCACAGCCGTGTCTTGGTCTGTCGCTGAAGCTGGATCTGTCTCTGATCAGTGAGCTGATGACGCAATCACAGCTGGAGGCCGCCCATAAACAGGGGCCGGAGCAGGGCATAGGCATCGGCACTGTGACGCCGGAAATCCAGGAGCCGTTCCGCCGTCTGGTGTCACTGCTGGACGAGCCGGAGGCCAGCGATGTGCTGGCGCCGCTGATTATCCGTGAAATTCATTACCGTCTGCTCACCAGTGATCAGGCACCACGCCTGCTGCACGCGGCTTCGGTCGGCAGTCAGTCGCAGCGCATTGCGCGTGCCATTGACTGGCTGAAACTGCATTATCAGGAGGCACTCGCGGTGGATGAGCTGGCAGCCCATGTACAAATGAGTTCGTCTTCTTTTTACCAGCATTTCCGCCAGCTGACGGGTATGAGCCCGCTGCAGTATCAGAAATGGCTGCGTCTGAATGAGGCCCGGCGGCTGATGCTGACGGACCATCTGGATGCCGCCGAGTCGGCGTACCGGGTCGGTTATGACAGTCCGTCTCAGTTCAGCCGTGAATACCGCCGCCTGTTTGGCCTGCCGCCCAAGCGCGATATCGAAAACCTGCGCACTGCCTGATTCTCTGGCCAGCAGCAGGATTATGTAATGCCTGCGCGCCGATGGCAGAGAACAGGGGTGGCTTACAGAATGTCGGCCAGTTGCGCGCACTTATTGAATAACATTGCCTGACGCGCTTCGTTAAACACATCCGCATGCGCCTGCTGCCGCTGTTTGTGGTGGTAGTAGCCGCCGCTGTTCAGCACCTGTGGTGACTCTGATGTGGCCAGCCAGGCCTGGGTCTCACAGCCCTTCAGCAGACTATCCGGTGCGGAGGCGCCGCCCATGCGGGTAGGTACCCAGCCGGGATCAACCGCGTGACAGATAATATCCGGCCAGCAGCGGGCAAAGGTCATTGCCAGCATGGTCAGGTAAAACTTGCTCTCAGAGTAGGCCTGGTAACTGTTCCATGGGCGTTCCTGCCACTGCAGATCGGTCACATCGTGGCGTCCGCCGGTGTGCATGCTGGAACTGAGAAAGATCAGCCGCCGTGGCCGGTTAATGAGAACAGACAGAATATAGGGCGCCAGTACATTCACAGCGAAGTCATCGTTCAGCCCGTCTTCTGTAAGCCGCACCCGCTCGCCCTGGTTGTACACACCGGCGTTGTGGATAACTGCGTCAAAACGGGCCACCTCATTCGCCTGCCGGGCCAGGGCTTTGGTTTCTGCGATGGAGCTCAGATCACCGCTCATAACCGCATGCACATCCGGCCGTTCAGCCTTAATCTCTGCCGCCCGCCCATGGTTGCGGGCGTGCAACACCAGCTGATGTCCTTCAGCCTGCAACCTGTCTGCGGTGTATTTACCCAGCCCGGTGTTAGCGCCTGTAATCAGAATCGTGGCCATATGCCTCCTGTTTATAAACAGCAACCTGTGGATAAATCAGTGCATGGATGCCGGCAGAGCCGGGCTTAACCTGTGGACAGCCTGTTTATAGCTTGCCCAGTCCATGCCAGACTCAGCGGACCGTCTGACATGCCAGCATCGCCTGTTCAATCTGCGCCCAGTCCAGTGCCTGGTGGCTGATGATTTCGATGCGCGAATCACGCCGATGGGCGACTTTATCGAAGTCATGTTCATCGCCGACACGGTTGTAAAACACCCAGTCGCCGCCAATGCGGATCACACCTTTCACCCGGTCGACATTTTCCAGCCCGTTCAGAATCTCTTCCAGCGCCCAATAATCAAAACAATCATCGCGATGAAACAGCCAGCCAGCGGTGAACAGACCGCTGCCGTGCCCGGTTTTGCATACCGGCTGGCCGGGCAGGGGCTGAGGTTCCTGATGATGGTGAGAATGGTCATGATCATCATGCGAGTGATGATGGTGACTGTGGGCCTGCGGAAACTGCGCCTTAAGCTGGCCATTGCGCACCAGATCCAGCAGCCCGGGATCAATCTGACCGCGGGTCACGCGGCCAACATGCTGTTTGGGCGGGAACATATTCGCCAGGCTGTCTTCTGCCATGCGGATCTGTTCTTCCTGCGCGACATCGCATTTGTTAATCAGCACCACGTCGGCCAGATTGAGCTGGTCATGGAAGATTTCATTGTCGATGACTTCCGGCTGCGCCAGTGAGCGCGGGTCCAGCAGGCAGACCGTGGCACGCAGGTCGAGCTGATGACGGAAACCCGGCCCCATCAGGGTGTCGATAATACCTTCCGGATGACCAATGCCGGTGGGCTCAATAATCAGACGATCTGGGTTAGCACGTTCAATCAGTGCCCGTAAGGTCTGGCCCAACGAAGCACCCAGCGAACAGCAGATACAGCCGCCGGCCAGCTCTTTGATATGCAGGCCGTCTTCATCCGGCATCATTTCCTGATCGATACCCACCTGGCCGAACTCGTTAACCAGCACCGCCCAGGATTCGCCTTCTGGCCGGTTGGCCAGTAAGGCGTTAATAGTGGTGGTTTTGCCTACCCCGAGAAACCCGGTGATGATGTTAGTGGGAATCAGATTCTGGTGTTCGCTCATAGTGACTCTTTAGTGTGGACAGGGGGAGGCTGGTAACCCGGGGGCTGCGCCGGCAAGGGCTACTTACCAATACAGAAACTGCCGAAGATTTCGCCCAGCAGATCGTCGGCGGTGAATTCACCGGTAATTTCATTCAGGGCGTTCTGCGCCATGCGCAGATCTTCCGCCAGCAGTTCACCGGCGGCCATGCCTTCCAGTTGCTGGCGGCCATAATCAATGGCCTGCTGAGCCCGGTTGAGGGCATCAATATGGCGCCGGCGGGCAAGAAAACCCCCTTCGGAAGCGGCATCAAACCCCATGACCTGCTTCAGATGGTCGCGCAGCACATCCACGCCGGCGTTCTGTTTGGCTGAAAGCGTAATGGTGGGGAAGGCGCCGCGCTCATCCAGACCTATGGTCTCTGTGGATAAATCCGCCTTGTTGCGGATCACGGTGACACGGCCGTTATTGAGCAGATCGCTGGCGGCGTCCTGCAGACCGCGTTCATCGTACAGTGCGTGCAGCAGGGTTTGCGGATCGGTTTCTGTGGTGGTGGAATCGATCATCAGCAATACCCGGTCGGCCTGAGTGATGGCTTCCCAGGCGCGCTGAATACCGATGCGCTCCACTTCGTCCGGCGCATCGCGCAGACCGGCGGTGTCAATAATATGCAGCGGCATGCCGTCGATGTGGATATGCTCTTTTAAAACGTCCCGCGTGGTACCGGCGATATCGGTCACGATGGCCCGCTCCTGGCCGGCCAGTGCATTCAGAAGTGAGGACTTACCAGCGTTCGGGCGCCCGGCAATCACCACGTTCATGCCTTCGCGCAGAATCGCACCCTGGCCGGCTTCTTTCAGCACGGCTTTGAGCTCGTTATCCACAGCATCGAGCATGGCCGCCACTTTGCCGTCGGAGAGAAAATCGATTTCTTCTTCCGGAAAGTCGATGGCAGCTTCCACATAGATGCGCAGCTGAATCAGCTGCTCCAGCAGGCTGTGAACTCTTTTGGAAAACTCGCCCTGCAGAGAACGCAGGGCACAGCGCGCCGCCTGTTCGGAAGCCGAATCGATCAGATCAGCGATGGCTTCGGCCTGGGCCAGATCCATTTTGTCGTTGAGAAAAGCGCGCTCAGAAAACTCGCCGGGGCGCGCTAACCGACAACCCAGCGCCACCACTTCGTTAAGCAGCAGATCCAGCACCACCGGGCCGCCGTGGCCCTGCAGTTCCAGCACATCTTCGCCGGTAAAGGAATTGGGGTTGGGAAAGAAGAGCGCGATACCTTCATCCAGCACCGTGCCGTCGGCCGCTGTAAACGGACCATAATGCGCGTAGCGGGGTTGCGGCAGCAAGCCCAGAAGCTTCTCCGCCACTGTCGCAGCCAGCGTTCCGGACACCCGGATAATACCTACGCCGCCGCGCCCGGGGGCAGTGGCGATGGCGGCAATGGTGTCCTGTTGAAGGAGGCTGGTCATGATGTTATTCCACGGTGCTTAACAGGCCGCCATTGTACATGAGGCCCGCGCATCAGACGAAGCAGCACCAGCGCAGTCAGCGCTCACTCAGCAATCAGGTGCTGCAGGGCTTCTTTAACGACTGTCCCGCCCTGGGTCAGCTCAATAATCGTGCGGCTGATCTGCGGCATATTCACCACCTCGGCCAGCGTACTGGCAACATCACCCCGGCTGACGGTGGAGTAGGGCAACGTCAGACCCGCATCAATCAGGCCACTGGCCGGATGATCGGTGAGCGTACCTGGGCGCACAATGACCCAGTCCAGATCGCTGGAAGCCAGGTGCACTTCGGCCTGCTTTTTCACCTTCATGTAATTCTCAAACGTCGGCGAAGCGTCCTTTTTGCCGCGGCCGGCTTCTGGAAATGCCGACACCAGCACGAAACGTTTAATGCCGGCACGGCGCGCAGCAGCAACCGACAACGCCAGACCATCACCATCAATGGCGTTGGTCATTTCTTCACCGCCTTTGCCGCCGGCTCCGGCGGTAAAAATCACCGCGTCACAGCCGTCCATTTTGGAGGCCATCTGCGCGATATTCAGATCCAGCAAGTCGCCGATCACCGGCGTTGCACCCAGTGCCTGCAGGGCATCGGCCTGCTCTGCTTTGCGGCACAGGCTGAAAGGCTGCAGGTCACGCTGTACCAGTTCGGCAGCCAGTATACGGCCGATTTTGCCGGCGCCGCCGACGATAAATATTTTACGCATGATCTCTCCCGGTATTTTTCTGGGTATGAGAAGCCTGCCGCGGATAAAAATTCCCGGCGGAAAGCAATGTTTCGTAAAGAGCCTGAGAACGAAAAAGGCCGTGCAGTGCACGGCCTTAAGAGCGCTGATTAAGCGGCGCTCAGGCAGATTTTTCGATCTGTTTGGTAATCACATACTGCTGTGCAATGGACAGCACGTTGTTGGTTACCCAGTACAGTACCAGACCAGCCGGGAACCACAGGAAGAAGATCGTGAAGATGATCGGCATAAACTGCATCACCCGTGCCTGCATCGGGTCCGGCGGTGTCGGGTTCAGCTTCATCTGCAGGAACATGGAGGCACCCATGATCAGCGGCAGAATGAAGTAAGGGTCCATCACCGACATATCCTGAATCCACAGCATAAACGGCGCCTGGCGCAGTTCCACGGATTCCATCAGTACCCAGTAGAGCGAGATAAACACCGGCATCTGCACCAGAATCGGTAAACAGCCACCCAGAGGATTGATCTTCTCCTCTTTGTAGAGCTTCATCATTTCCTGGCCGAGCTTTTCGCGGTTGTCGCCGTATTTCTCTTTGATCTCGTTCATCTTAGGCGCCACTTTGCGCATGTTCGCCATAGAACGGTAACTGGTTGCCGACAGTTTGAAGAAGGCGGCTTTCACCAGCACAGTCAGCAGAATAATGGCCACACCCCAGTTACCCACAAGCGCGTGAATGTTCTGCAGTAACCAGAACAGTGGCTGGGCAATCCACCACAGCCAGCCGTAGTCGACGGTCAGCTCCAGGTTTTCCGCGATCTCAGAAAGGCGGTCCTGATCTTTTGGCCCCATGTACAGGCTTGAACCCACTTCTCCGGTTTCGCCCGGCGCCACAATGGTAGGTTCATCATAGAAACCAAAGATGTAATTGCCTTTAACATAACGGCCGTTGTACGTGTGCTGCTCTTCCTGCGGCGGCACCCAGGCCGAGAGGAAATAATGCTGCAGAATGGCCGCCCAGCCACCGTTTTCAATGGCTTTAAACTGGCTTTCTTCGAGATCATCGAAGCTGACTTTTTTGTAGCGATCCTCTTCGGTGGTCAGCGCCGCACCAAGATAGGCGGACATCCCCATGCTGGAATTCTTCGACGGATCATCAGAATTATCACGCTTCAGCTGCGCGTAAAAACGGCCTTTCCAGGGTTGCTCTGAGGTGTTGTGAATACGGAAACTCACATCGGTCAGATAATCACCGCGGCGGAAAGTGAAGACTTTTTCCAGCGTGGTCTGATCCGTGGTGGTGGTCAGTACAACCGACAGTTCATCAGCACCTTCGGCCAGCTCATAGGAAGTCTGCTCGGCGCTGTACAGGGTCGCATCGGTGCCGTCTTTGCCGATCAGACCGCTCTGCGCCACGTAGGTACGGCGGTCGTTACGTTCCATCAACACAAAAGGAACGTCCGGGGTATCAATGGAAGCCGGATACTCAGGCAGCAGCACTTCCACAATTTCACCGCCACGCGGATCAATTTTGACCTGCAGAACATCGGTTTCAACACTGATCAACTGACCGGTGGGTGCAGCGGCACTGACTACCGGCGCTTCGTCTTCCACCTGCGGGGCTTCAGATTCAGCAGCATCGGCAGTATCCGCCGGGGTATCAGAATCTGTGTTGCCGGCGACCGGAACGTCCGGGGTATCGGCATTGGCAGATGCCTCAATCGGCGCATTCGCCTGGGGTTTCTGACCGTAGTCATCATTCCAGGCAAGAATTAAGAAATACGAGCTGATGGCCAGACCAATAAAAATGACCGTACGGCGGATATCCATGATTAGGGTTTCCGTTGACAACAATGGGAATGGGAGTGGTGTTTCTCAGGCAGATCCGGTACCGGATCCACCCCGTGGGAGCCCCAGGGGTGGCACCGGAGAAGCCGTTTAATCGCCAGCCAGCCACCGCGCAGAGCGCCATAACGGCTGACCGCTTCCTGCGCGTAAGACGAGCAGGTCGGATAATAACGACAACGGCTGGGAAGCAGAGGACTGATTGCGTAGCGATAGACAGAAATCAGCAACAGCAGTGCTTTAGCGCCCGGACTGGCGGCGTTTTTTGCCTTTGCTGTTTGTTCTTCTGTCATGGGATGGACGCTTCAATCGGAACCAAAGGGCGTCAATCATCTCACGAATTTGCTGGTTGTCCAGTTCAGCGAGACCAGCCCGGCCGAGGATCACAAAATCCAGTGCATCAATGTCGCTCTGATGGTGCCGGAAAGATTCCCGGATCAGACGCTTGATGCGGTTGCGATCCACAGCCCGCTTGATCTGCTTTTTTGCCAGAACGAATCCGATTCTGGCCTGGTCCTGCTCATTCGGTGTTGCCAGCAGCAGGAGATGCTGCGAGCTACCACGCAGCGCCGTGTTATCAAAAACCCGTTTGAATTCAGCAGGGCGTAACAAACGCGCACTGCGGGGGAACTGGGTTTCTGACATCAGCAGGCAGTTACGTGGTCAGATGATCAGATTTAAACAGTCAGACTGTGACGGCCTTTAGCACGACGACGAGCCAGGACCTGACGGCCGTTTTTAGTGGCCATACGAGCACGGAAGCCGTGAGTACGCTTACGCTTCAGTACGCTTGGTTGAAAAGTACGTTTCATAACACTGTCACCCGGTTGAGTATTAAGGGTCAATTTTTAGGGGCGGCAATTGTATGAGAAAGGTCTGGCAATAGCAACGATGATTTTATGATCAGTTTCAGTGACGGATTTTTGTTGTTATCCCCTGCTGAATATATTCATTGAATACTTATGAATATGTATGTGAAGAAGAAGAGTAGAAATTCGTTATTTTTACTCTTAGGTAAGCCATTTTCTGTGGAAAACCGGAAAAACCTCAAATAAATCAAAATGTTAAGCTGATGATAAGGCTTTGGGCAGATTGCGTTTAACTTATGTATCAGCGGTCAGAAAGCAGGGGACGGAATGTGAATGGAATCGTAAGACAGACGCGGATCTGTGTTATCCCCAATTTCGTCCCGAGGAATCCCGGTAAATTATCCACAGGTTTGTCAAAGGGGAGAAAATAACCCCGGATGCTGTGGATAACCGGCCCGTTTCTCAGTTAGAATGTCCGGCTCTTCTGAACTGACCGACAAACGGATTACGCAACGTGGCACTGACAGCTTTGTGGCATGACTGCCTGGGACATTTGCAGCACGAACTCCCCGCGCAGCAATACAACACATGGATACGTCCCCTCAGGGCAGATACCGAAGAAGGCCAGCTGGTACTGAGCGCACCGAATCGTTTCGTGAAAGACTGGGTGAAAGATAAATACCTGCAGCGCATTCAGGAAATCCTGTCAGAACTGAATGGCGGCCGCATTACCCATGTGGAACTGTCGGTGGGCGAATCCCGCCCGATGTTTACCCGTCCGGACGTCACCCGTGCGCCGGCGGATGCGCGCCCACAGCCGGCGCCGCAACCGCGTCAGGCAACCGAGGGGTATGCTTTTGGCACCCCCAGAGAAGAAACCGGTGGCGCACAGGACAGTGACTACAGCGCATCAGCGCCGGCACCGGCGAATGAAACCAGTACACCAGCCTATAATAATGCACCACCACCGGTGCGTTTTTATGGCGAACCTCCGGCGGCGGCCAAACCCAAACGGGAAGTACAGGTAGAAGGCGGCCTGAACCATCAGAGTTTTCTGAACCCGACCTTTACCTTTAAAACCTTTGTGGAAGGTAAATCCAACCAGCTGGCCCATGCGGCAGCGCGCCAGGTGGCAGAAAACGCCGGCGGTTCGTACAACCCCCTCTTTATATACGGTGGCGTTGGTCTGGGTAAAACCCACTTAATGCATGCCGTGGGTAACTATCTGCAGAGTAAGAACGGCAATGCCAAAGTGTTGTACGTGCACTCTGAGCGTTTTGTGCAGGATATGGTGAAAGCCCTGCAGCTGAATGCGATCAACGAATTCAAACGGTTTTACCGCGGACTGGATGCGCTCCTGATTGACGACATCCAGTTTTTCGCCGGCAAAGAACGCTCGCAGGAAGAGTTCTTTCATACCTTTAATGCCCTGCTGGAAGGCGGGCAGCAGATGATTCTCACCTGTGACCGTTATCCGAAAGAGATCAACGGCCTGGAAGAGCGCTTAAAAAGCCGCTTTGGCTGGGGCTTAACCGTGGCTGTGGAGCCGCCGGAGCTCGAGACCCGGGTGGCTATCTTAATGAAGAAGGCCGAACAGACGGGGGTGCACCTGCCGGATGATGCCGCCTTCTTTATTGCCCAGAAAATACGTTCCAATGTGCGTGAGCTTGAAGGCGCCCTGAAACGGGTTGTGGCAAACGCGCATTTCACCGGCAGTGACATCACGCTTCCTTTTATTAAGGAGTCTCTGAAAGACCTGCTGGCGCTGCAGGATAAGCAGGTCAGCGTCGACAATATTCAGCGAATTGTGGCTGAGTATTACAAAATCAAGATGTCTGATTTATTATCTAAACGCCGCACCCGATCCATCGCCAGACCCCGTCAGGTGGCGATGGCGCTGAGTAAGGAACTGACCAATCACAGTCTGCCGGAAATCGGCGAAGCCTTTGGTGGACGTGACCACACGACAGTTCTGCATGCGTGCCGTAAAATTAAGGAACTGCAGGAATCCAGCGCAGATGTTCGGGAAGACTACAAGAATCTTCTGCGCTCACTGACAACCTGATAAAACACTCAAATTTGGGTGTATAAAAGGCGTCAGAGACCGTTTTAAAATGCAAACACAGGCACTGCTTATAACAGGCAGGCCCAGGACCTGAGTGGAGAACCATGAAATTCGTAATATCCAGGGAAGCCCTGCTTCGTCCTCTGCAGTTGGTGGCCGGCGTTGTGGAAAAGCGCCAGACTCTGCCGGTACTGTCGAATGTGCTGCTTGAGGTAGAAGGCCAGCAGCTGTCACTGACCGGTACCGATCTTGAAGTTGAACTGGTCGGCCGCGTCACTCTGGATGAAGTCGGCCAGGAAGGTGAAATTACGGTTCCGGCGAAAAAGCTGATGGATATCTGCCGCTCGCTGCCGGATGGCGCCCAGATCGAAGTGGAACAGGACGAACAACGCGTTAATGTCCGCTCCGGCCGCTCACGTTTTACGCTGTCTACTTTACCGGCGACCGAATTTCCTAACGTTGAAAGTATCTCCGGTGAGCAGGAATTCACCCTGGCACAGGGCAGCCTGCGCCGTGTGATTGACCGCACCAGCTTCGCGATGGCGCAGCAGGATGTGCGTTATTACCTCAACGGTATGCTGTTTGAACTCAGCGCTACCGGCCTGCGTACGGTATCCACGGATGGCCACCGCCTGGCCACCTGTAATGTTGAAATTTCCGGCCCGGATACCGCCCAGCAGATTATTCTGCCGCGTAAAGGGGTACTGGAACTGGCGAAATTACTCACTGACGCAGAAGCCTCTGTGGCGCTGTCGCTGAGTACTAACCACCTGCGTGCCCATACTGAGAACTTTACCTTCACCTCCAAACTGGTGGATGGCAAATTCCCGGATTACAACCGGGTAATTCCGAAGAACGGCAGCAATGTGATGCTGGCGGATCGCGCTGAATTACGTCAGGTGTTTAACCGTACTGCGATTCTTTCTAACGAGAAGTACCGCGGTGTACGTCTGGTGCTGGAACCGGATCTGCTGAAAGTGTTCGCCAATAACCCGGAGCAGGAAGAAGCTGAAGAATCCGTTGGGGTTGAATATCAGGGCGATGCGCTGGAGATGGGCTTCAACGTGTCTTATCTGCAGGATGTGATGGGTGTGCTGGATACCAGCCAGGTGAAAATGACGCTGTCTGACGCTAACAGCAGTGCGCTGCTGGAAGAGCCGGAAGGCGGCGACGCCATGTATGTTGTTATGCCAATGCGTCTCTAGCAAAGGATAAGCTGTCTGCGTGGTCATCTCTGTGTTTAAAACAGGCTCAAAGTGCTTATTTATACGTTATAAACTGCGACCTTCAGCCTGTTTTTGCCTTTCGATACCTGCTTTATCAACCTCTTTCCGCAGCTCTCGCTTAACGAGAAGTTTCTATGCCAATCCGGCAACTTAAAGCCAGCGGCGTGCGCAACCTGCAGCCGCTGGATCTCGATTTCCATCCGGGCGTGAATTTTATCTACGGTGCCAACGGCTCCGGTAAAACCAGCGTGCTTGAAGCGATCAACCTGATGGCCGCCGGTAAGTCCTTCCGTACCTCCCGTCTTCAGCATGTATTCAGTCAGGAGTCTGACCGTATTGAAATGCTGATGGCGATTGAGGACGAAACCCTGGGCGAATGTGAGCTCGACAGTCTGCGCTTAAAAGGTGGCGATCACCTGTTGAAGCAGAATGGTTCTGTACTGACCTCCCAGGCCGATGCTTCTCACTGGTTACCCGTTCAGATTATTGAGCCGACCACCTTTAAGTTGTTGGCGGGGTCACCGGAAGAGCGTCGTCAGTTTATCGATTGGGGTGTGTTCCACGTGGAACACGCCTTTATGGAGCACTGGAAAACTTTCCGTAAGCAGCTGAAACAGCGCAACTCAGTTCTTAAACAGAAAGAAGATGAATGGCTGGCGGTGTGGAATAAAGGCTTCATTGAGAGTGCCACAGCCATTGATCAGCACCGCCGGGATTACCTGAAGCGTTTTAAGCCGGAATTTGAGCGCATTCTGACTCAGTTAGACGACAGCATAGATGTTACGCTGGCGTATTACCCTGGCTGGGAAAAAGACTCAGCCCTGAGTGATGTGCTGGAGCGTCAGAAAGAGCGCGACATGGTACTGGGTTATACCCAGTCCGGACCGCACAGAGCAGAGCTGCGTATCAAAGTGGATAAGCAGCCTGCCGCAGAGATTTTAAGCCGGGGGCAGCAGAAAACGGTTGTCGCTGCACTCAAGATTGCCCAGGGATCATTGTTTCAGCAGGAGAGTGGGCGCCGCACCATCTATCTGGTGGATGATCTCGCGTCAGAACTGGATGAAAAGCACCGTTTTGCTTTATGCAAACTGCTGGAAGATTTAAAATGTCAGGTCTTTATCACCAGCATTGATAAAGAGAAGCTGAACGATATCTGGCAGCCGGCGGCAAGCAAAGTGTTCCACGTGGAACAGGGGAAGATCCGCGAAGACGAACCAGGCACCGATTAACGAACCAGCTTTTTGTGTTGCGCTCAAGAAAGAACAAGACGCAGCCTTTTTGCACAGAATTCATAAAGAGGAACACCGAATGAGTGACGAGCAGAATTACGATTCGTCGAGTATTAAAGTCCTGAAAGGCCTGGATGCCGTGCGTAAACGGCCGGGCATGTACATTGGCGATACCGACGATGGCACGGGTCTGCATCACATGGTGTTCGAGGTGGTGGATAACTCCATCGACGAAGCGCTGGCCGGCCATTGCGACCAGGTTGATGTGATTATCCACGACGATAACTCGGTCTCTGTCTCGGATAACGGGCGTGGTATTCCGACGGAAATTCACGAGGAAGAGGGCGTATCAGCCGCAGAAGTGATTCTGACCGTTCTGCACGCCGGCGGTAAGTTCGACGACAACTCCTATAAGGTCTCGGGCGGTCTGCACGGGGTGGGCGTTTCTGTGGTGAATGCGCTGTCCGAAAAGCTGAAGCTGACCATCCGTCGTAATGGCAAAACCTACGAACAGGAATACACCCACGGGGTGCCGGATTATCCTCTGAAAGAGATGGGGGATACCGACGGTAAGGGCACCACCATCCGTTTTCTGCCTTCCAAGGAAACCTTCACCAAGACCGAATTCAGTTACGAATACCTGGCCAAGCGTCTGCGTGAACTCTCGTTCCTGAACTCAGGCGTACGTATTCATCTGAAAGATGAGCGCGCCGCGGACAAAGAAGATGTCTTTGAGTTTGAGGGCGGTCTGGCCTCCTTCGTTAAATTCCTCAACGAAGGTAAAACCGCGATCAATGACGTCTTTCATTTTAATGTAGAGCGTGAAGACGGCATCGCCGTCGAAGTGGCAATGCAATGGAATGATACCTTCCAGGAAAACATTCACTGCTACACCAACAATATCCCGCAGCGTGACGGTGGTACTCACTTAGCTGGCTTCCGCGCCGCGCTGACCCGCTCTCTGAACTCCTACATCACGCAGGAAGGACTGGATAAGAAGAATAAGGTTGCCACCACCGGGGACGACGCCCGTGAAGGCCTGACGGCCATTATCTCGGTGAAAGTACCGGACCCTAAATTCAGCTCTCAGACCAAAGACAAGCTGGTTTCCAGCGAAGTGAAGCCAGCGGTTGAGCAGGAGATGGGGCGCCAGTTTGGTGACTTCCTGCTGGAGAACCCACAACAGGCCAAAGACCTGGTGGGCAAAATGATTGATGCCGCCCGGGCCCGGGAAGCTGCCCGTAAAGCCCGTGATATGACCCGCCGTAAAGGGGCGCTGGATATCGCCGGGCTGCCGGGCAAACTGGCGGACTGCCAGGAAAAAGACCCGGCCTTATCTGAAATTTACCTGGTGGAGGGTGACTCCGCCGGTGGTTCTGCCAAGCAGGGCCGTGACCGCCGTACGCAGGCCATTCTGCCGCTGAAAGGTAAGATTCTGAACGTTGAGAAGGCACGCTTCGATAAGATGCTGTCGTCTGCTGAAGTCGGCACGCTGATCACCGCGCTGGGTTGTGGCATTGGCCGCGAAGAGTTTGATCCGGATAAGCTGCGTTACCACAGCATCATCATCATGACGGATGCTGACGTCGACGGTGCCCACATCCGTACGCTGCTGCTGACCTTCTTCTTCCGTCAGATGCCGGAAATCATCGAACGTGGGCATGTCTTTATTGCCCAGCCACCGCTGTTCAAAATCAAGCGCGGCAAGCAGGAGCAATACATCAAAGACGAAGAAGCGATGGAGTCTTACCTGACTCATATTGCACTGGAGAAAGCCGCACTGCATCCGGCGACCGATGCACCGGCGATCAGTGATGAAGCCTTTGCGCAACTGGTGGCCGACTATCGTTCTGCACAGGAATCGGTCAGCCGCATGTCCAACACCATCCCGGGTGAAGTACTGCATGAGATGCTCACGCTGCCGCGTATGACACCGGATATGCTGGCAGACACTGCTGAAGCTGAAAAATGGGCTGCAGACCTCGGCGCCCGCCTGCCGGATGCCGGTCGCAGTGGCAGCCACTTTGTGGTCGATGTCGTGGCGGATACCGAGCGTCAGAGCAACAAGGTTCAGGTCAAAGTTATTACCCATGGTATTCCTAAAGATTACCTGCTGGATGTAGACTTCTTCACTGGCGGTGGCTACCTCAAGCTGGCCTCCATGAGCGAGAAGCTGAGCGATACCCTGGAAGAGGGCGCATATATTCAGCGTGGCGAGCGCGTTCATATGATCGGCGACTTCTGGGACACCATCCAATGGCTGCTGCACGAAGCTCAGAAAGGCTTCAGCATTCAGCGCTATAAAGGTCTGGGCGAGATGAACCCGGAACAATTGTGGGAAACCACCATGGACCCGGAAACCCGCCGTATGCTACAGGTGACGATTGAAGACGCCATCGGTGCCGACAAGATGTTCACCACCCTGATGGGTGATGAAGTTGAGCCGCGTCGTGCCTTTATCGAAGCCAACGCCCTGAACGTGGCTAACCTGGACTTCTGATCCGGTTGGCTATGTTCCACGTGGAACGTCAGTGATCTGATTACTACATCTGTTTCACGTGGAACACGGAAGTCTTTACAGAAAGCCCTGACTCATTGAGCCGGGGCTTTTTTATGCCTTAAAAACGGGTATCTTTATTCCTGTGGATCATTAACACAGGGAAGCCGGAATGACGGAAGAATCGTTGGAATATGACTGGGTGTGGCAACAGCCGTTAAGTAAGGAAGTAGGCATTAACGACGATTTGCCCGGCGATCAGCTGGACAGAGCGAAATACGCGCAGTTCTTAACCAGCTATCTGGCCAGGTTCACTGATGACTCCTATGTAATGAATCTGAACGCCGAATGGGGGGCTGGCAAAAGCTGGTTTCTGCAGCGCTGGTATTACACGGTAAAACAACAGCATCCGGCGGCTTATATTGATGCCTGGAAGAGCGACTTTTCCGATGATCCTCTGCTGACGGTGGCTTCGGGGTTACTGGAGGCTCTGGAATCCTCTGCACCACCTAATGCAGCATCCGAAAAATACAAAGCCTCATTTTTAAGGAAGTCGGGACAATTTATTAAAGGGGTATCTAAAGGTGCGTTGATGCACCAGGCTAATAGGCATCTTGGGGAAGATGCTACAGCAATGATTAAAGCCGGTATGTCCGAAGTCTCCGAAACGGTGGTCAGTTCTGTAATAAAGGATCACCGTCATAAGTTAGACGTCATCGCAGAATTAAAAAAGAACATAGAAAACTGGATCACGCTGATTACAAATCACAGCAAGTTGAACAACCCCATGTTTGTGTTTATTGACGAACTGGATCGCTGCCGCCCGACTTACGCCATTGAACTGTTGGAAACCGTAAAGCATTTATTTGATGTAAAAGGGCTGGTGTTTGTGATCGCTACCAATACCGATCAACTGCAGCACTCGATAAAAGCGGTGTACGGTTCGGAGTTTGATGCTCAGCGCTATTTATATCGTTTTTTTAACCGCAGCTTTACGCTGAAGAAGCCGGACTTACTGTCCTTTATTCAGACACAGCCGGTATTTACAAAACATTTATCAAAAGACTTATTAAGTACCTGTGATGGCGATGTCATTGTAAAAGACGAAGATGTACTGGCGAATAATCTGGCGGCTATTGCTGAGAGCTTTGACTTTGATTTACGCACCACGCTGCAATGGATGGATCAGTTAGCTGCAATTTATTCAGAAGAAAAAAACCGACAGAAATATTTCTGGGTGTGGGCATCTCTATTAATTGCATTAAAAATTAAAGGTCCAGAAATGCTAAAAACATTGTTTGTAGAGCGGGTGTCAAGTAATCGATTTGGTAGTGAGATCACTCAAGACATTACTCGGGATTTCAAAGCTATCCTCCCTGAAGAGAATATATCGAGGAGGCAAAGGGTGGTGGAAGTATATGTCACTTCAGCTGTGGCAAAAAAATATGCTGAACCTAAGGATCTGGTGGCACCATATCAGGATTTCTATAAAGGGATTAATCAGATAACTTCCAGATTATTCATTAGTATTTCTAATTCCTTAGTAAGAAAGAGTACAAAAATTTCAAATTGGGGCCACAGAAGTAAAGAGGACTTCCCTCCAGAGGCTGAGGTTATGACGATGGCAGCACAAAAATTTTTTGATGTCGGGGCAGACAGGACTGGATATATCGATTTGGTCGAACTCGCCTCGGATCTTAAATAACCCCGGTAACCCGATACCTGGTACTCCTCCCTCCGCCAGCCATCTTCTCAAGACAGCCCCTCGCCACTAAGTCCGCCAGGTGGCGGGTAGCGGTGGCTTAACTGCCTTTGGCTACCTTCTGGTATTGCGCGGCACTGATGCCGTCTTCGAAGCCGTTGTCTCCGCCGTCCAGCAGGCGGTTGAGTACTTTTACCTGCTCTTTGTTTAAACCCGCGCTCTGGAATTTCTGTCATCCCGGCTAAGATATCTTCTCAGGAACATGGCCGGACTCTATGTAATCTCCTGATTTTGTTACAGATTCTGTCCTTTCGCGGCAGTCATCACGGGTGTCGTCGCCGGTCTCATTTCAGTAAGAGAGTTCTGACTAATACATATGTCAGTAAGCGATTCCGGGTTTACTGACCATATGTTTAATATAAACGCGACGGTATTCACATTTACCGTCATGCCGCCGTAAGACAATCATGGCAGCATCATCGGATGAGCCTTCCGGAATCAGCCAATGTTTCTGTTACAGAAGCACTGCGGGAAGGTAAGACGGGATAGCAGTCTGGATTCTACTGACCTGATTCAACGACGGACGGAGGAGGTATCTATGATTCCTTACAAATTACCGGATGAAAAAGAAGTACTGCTGCAATATTCGGACGAGTTTAATGACCACAGCAGCCGAAAAATTATTGAACGCGGCGTGGTGAATAATCAGCATGAGGCAAGGCAGCTGGCGGAATTTTTCTGGCGTGCATTTACCCATTCGGCATCTTCTGAAAAGGATAAAGAGGGCAGACAGGCGACGCACAGTTATGTCTTCCTGACCCTGGTCGACACCCTGTTAGCTTACTTCCATCTGGCGGGTTACAGCGACGTCTGGGATGAAGTCAGCGGGCTGCCTGAATAGATCTGTGCCGGGTCGCCGCATGGGCAGGCATAAGCTTCGCCGCTCAAGGCGCTAAGGGCGGGGCGTATACTCTGGTACGCCCGTTTGCGTATTACTCAGCCAGTATTAAGAGGAAAGTCGCAGACGTGTGTGATACCTATCAAGATTCCACAATTTAGACAGTATGTCTTACCAAATTCACTTAATAATCCTGCGCTAACTTGGTAACTTACGCCGTCCACTCTAGGGAACTGAGGCTATGGCTGGCTACGAATTTGAAGATACCAACGGCAACCGTTATCGCATTACGCAGGGTGCCGGACCCGGGTATGTGCATCCGGAAAACATCGGTGCCGGCAGCCCGATGATTGCTTCCGAACTGCTGAAAAATGTCCCCTTCGACACCCTGGTGGCCGCCAACGACCACTTCTGGATCAGCGTCCTCAGCAAAATGAAGGACGTCACCCTGCGCCCGGGTGAAGCCTTATCCAACGCCATTGCCTCCTCCTATCTCACCATCGAAAAGATCGGCACCGCCATCGCCGCGGATAATGAAGTGGAAGATCCGCGCGGCATGCTGCGGGTACAGATCCAGCAGGCGCTGACAGAAATCATCGCCGGTGAACGGGCCGAAGCCGCCATGTATGAGCGGCAGATGGAGAAGGAAAGCACCTTCAGTAAAGGGCTGATTTACACCGGCGCCTTTATGACCGGCATAGGCACCTCCGTCTGGGGCGCCCTGAAGTGGGTGAAAGAAGTATCCGATGTGGTTAACCCGGTGGTGAAAATCTACCACCAGGCCAAAGCCATTCAGGCTGGCTGGGAATCCGAGGATTTCTACAGCACCTACAGCGCCACCTATATGCAGGCAGAAAAGCGCGAGCTGGTCGAAGCTCTGGGGTTTGACCCGACCGCCATCAGCGCCCAACAGATCGATGAAGCCATCGCCATGGCCAGCATGGTGATGGACGACCCTATGCTGCAGCATATGCTGTATCAGTTCGTGAAAGATTATGCTGAAGCCCAGCACGCGATTGAAATCACCGAAGTGGCCGGTTCCGGTGCGTTTGAACTTATCCTCACCATCATTCTTGCCGCGGTTACCGGTGGTGCGGGTGTGGTGGCTGCTATCGGCAGCAAAGCCCCGCTGATCCGTAAATTCCGTAAAGTCGGTGATCTGCTGAGTGACTTCGCCAAAGCCACGCGTAAGCTGAAGATCCAGAGTAAACAGCGTAAAGCCAAAGGGAAGCCGGCAGACTTTAAAGATCTGGAGACCTCTGAGACAACGGCGAAGAAAGGGAAGAGTGGGCCGGAGGGTGATCAATCGAAAACACCACCGCCACCTGCTAAAAAACCACCACCGCCACCTAAGACAAATCCGGTACTCGACAAACACAATAAAGACGTTGATGCTCACCAGAAAGCTTATGAAACTAAACGCGATAATGCTATTGCCAATGGTGAAAGTAACCGCACGGTTGGAGCCTATAAAGCCAAAGTAACAGAAGCAAAAGGTGAGCGTGCTGCTTCTGAATATATGACAAAAAATCATCCGGATGCGGAAATGGTCAGAGGCTTTGAGACTGGCCCAGGGTTTGATCAGGTCTATGTTAAACGGGCAGCGGATGGCAGTATTGAAGAATATATTATCGTTGAAGCTAAGGGGCCTGGGGCTAAGTTGGGAACGAAGGCAAAAAAAGGTAAGCAGATGTCGAAAAAATGGGTTGGTAATACAGTTAAATCTATGGAAAAAGCTACCGATAGTAACACCGCTGACCTAGGCTCATCCCTTAAGGATGCAATTGACTTCGGACCGTTACCTAAAGTGAGCGGTATGGGGATAGAAGCAGTTGAAACAAACGGCGTTGTTACTGGAGTGAAACCTATATCCTTACCTGACGGAAATTCTTTTAATTAGGAATATGTAAATGTCTTTAAATTTAAACAAAATAAAGGAAGCTTATCAGGATAAAGTCTTGGAGAGAGGGTTTAAGGTATTTGATAAATTTTTCTCTGATTACGAATCTGATAAAACTAAGGTTGATATTACGACCCGTATTTCTGAATATTCAAAAAATCTAGGCTTTATATTTTATCAGCAAGAAGACAATGACCGCTCCCGGCGATATTTAAAAATAGCTGCTGAAGCCTCTGCTTACGAGTTATTTTACCAAGAACCTCCTCAAATTATCGAGCATACTAGAACGCCATGGGAATACATTGAGGCTTTAGAAATTGTGACTTCCTTTGGCTCAATGGAAGATCTTAATATGCTTTTAGATGTCGATGAGATTAAGTTTTTTCATGGAACAGCTGAGGAACTGGAGGAATGTCAGTTTTTAGCTGATACCGCATTCTGGCTTAGAGAATATCTTAGTAATGAGACCCTGGAAAAAGGTTTAATCGATAAACTGATTAAATTGTCTGTAAGTAAACGTATTGGACGAGAAGAAAAGCACTTTGTCGTTCCTCTGGTGAACGGTCTTAAGGCCCTGGTTGAAGATGATAGGAATAGCTGGAATGCCAGTATTCAGCAGGCTTTGGATGCTCATCTGAAAGAAATTAAATCCGGCGATTACCGCGACGATATTCAGGGTTTTATATGCATGCCTGGTATGATGCTGATAAAATTGGGTGCCAATAAAGGATGGCATACGGATATTGATTCCCTGTATCTGCCAAAACAACTGATGGAGCTTTCATGAGCGAAACCTTTAATCTTTACGTTGTCGACGAGTCTCTTTTTCCTGCATCTCTTAATGGAACGGATGAAGAGAAATATGAATGGCTGGTTGAGAAGGTAACGACCGAATCCTCTCTGTGGGAAACACTGGAATTACCCACTATTGGTTTTATGAATTCTCTGGAAGCGCTGGGCCAGATTGCCGGTAGTAAAAAGTTTTTTGCCGTTTTAAGCTATAACAACTCACCGAATAACCTGCTCGGTGATGATCCGCAGATCAGTGGTTCTTTCGGTTACTTTACGGCTGAGATGGCTAAAGACGCCGCCATGGTACTGGAAGGTTTGCAGGAAAATATTGAGCGGTATACAGATGACTGTGCTCAGGCTGTTGCTGAAAATGCACCATTAAGCCGGGATACGCTCGAATATACTTTCTTTAAATACCTGTCCGCACTGCAGGAAGCTGCAAGCGAAGGCAAAGCCGTTGCCGTTATCCACGAATAAAGTCGACAGTCGCGGGCCGATGTATACGTCACCCACTATCAGAGAAGTCGTGAAGCCATCTCTGAGGTTTCTGACCACAACCCTCAGAATTAAGTCTGTCTGTTCATTTGTTTCCAAAAGCAACGCCCCGGGTTAACTGACCCTTTCGGGCGCCCATTCCTCCTGAACTGCGACACGGAACCCCTTTCCTGCACTACATTCGCATATACTGTATCAGTTCGTGAAAGGTTATGCTGAAGCCCAGCACGCGATTGAAATCACCGAAGTGGCCGGTTCCGGTACCTTTGAACTTATCCTCACCATCATTCTTGCTGCGGTTACCGGTGGTGCGGGTGTGGTGGCTGCTATCGGCAGAAAAGTCCCGCTGATCCGTAAACTCCCTAACGTCGGTGATCTGCTCAGCGACTTTACCATAGCCATGCGTAAGCTGAAGATCCAGAGTAAACAGCGGAAAGTCAAAGGGAAGCCGGCGGACTTTAAAGATCTGGAGACCTCTGAGACAACGGCGAAGAAAGGGAAGAGTGGGCCGGAGAGTGATGGTTCTTCTCAATCGAAAACAAAGCAAACGCCAACGAGTGGTCCTGGATCGGAAGAACATCGAGCACAGCGCTGGAAAGAGTACCAAGAACGTGGCGGTACTTGGTCTAAAGAGCGTTGGGATAAACAATATGATGTAAATATGCAGCAGGCGAATAAAGCGCATAAAGCAGTAGCTGACTATCGGAAAGCCAATGGTTTAACTGATGAAGCCGGTTGGCGTACAGAGGGCAGTATTAGCGATGGGGCGGTATAGTTAATGATGAGACGTTCCAAGCAGTAGAGCATAAAACAGGTAAACAATATCTTTCAAAAGAGATTTTATCTGAGGCTGAGCGGGATGCTAAACTTATAGAAAATACTGACTGGGATATACGCTGGTATTTTGATGACTATGCATCTAAGCCTCTTAAAGCTAAACTAGATCAGCTTGGTATACCTTATACAATTGGAAATTAAAATGTACGATTTTAAATCGCAACAAAATTTCGAGATATGGAAAGATAAAATTCCTCAGAAAATAGATTCACTGAAATCAAGATTGGGTGGGGCTATTGATTTTCAAAAATCCGACTTAGACGTTATACAGGCTTTGGGAAACTGGATATTAGAGTCTTTTGAAAATATAAGTGATATTAAATCATCACCAGATATCTGGGATGAGTTGTCTTGCTTTCTTGGAGAAGTATACAAAGCTAAGATCGATGGCTTTTGGGATATTAATCTAGATCCAAATAATAAATCTGATGTTTATTTTTCTGTACCTGTTGTTTGCAAAGAACCCCCCGTTACCTGTCCATCCAGAACAATTACAACTCATATTAGCAGGAAGAACCCCGACTTTTTAATAGAGTCTGTAAAAAAACAAATGAAAAGGTTTGGAAAGCTTTAAACTTCAAGCCAAGAGGTGCTAGGTATGTCATATGAGTCATTTGCATTTGTAAAATTTGATGAAGAAATTACGAATAGTAGAATTCTCTCATCTTTAAACGAGTTTAAAACAGAAGTTGATGGTGAGGACATTATTTTACACATAAATGAGTACCAGTTTATCTTGAAAATTAATGATGAAGTTGAAATCAAGGAAGAAATTCAGGGCTTGATTAATATTGGCAAGATATCAAAAGATATCCGTTCAGATATTCGATTGGAAATATACGGTCAAGATGATTTTAATATGGATTACTTCAATGACTTTACTTTTATAGTGTCAGCGCTAAATAAATCTGGATTTGTCATTTATAGCTTAGCTGGAGAGGAGGTTATATAAAAGTTATTCTTAATAGAAATAGAAAGGTAACCCGTAAACTTTATCAGAACTAACAAAACTAACAGGCCACCCACATTAGTACTATCTACTGATTGCGAAAATTTAACCCAGTAATATGCTTGGTTTATTCACGGAGAGAATAAGCCATGCCAAAGCCAAGAGAACATCAGGTATCACTGGAAGCAACACCGTATTACCACTGCGTATCCCGTTGTGTGCGCAGGGCGTTTCTGTGTGGTATTGATTCGGTAAGCGGCGAATCGTACGAACACCGCAGAGGCTGGCTGGAAGGTAAGCTACTTGAACTCCCTCAGATATTCGCTATTCAGATAGCGGCCTATGCCATCATGAGCAACCACTACCACGTTGTTCTTTATGTTGACGCAGAGGCTGCAAAATCCTGGAGCGATTATGAAGTTGTTGAGCGTTGGCACAGGCTTTTCAAGGGAAATATGCTTTCGCAAAAATTTGTCCGGGAAGAACATCTGTCAGAGCCTGAAATGGCTGTGCTTAAAACCTGTATCGAAAAATGGCGTAAACGCTTAGTGGATATCAGCTGGTTTATGCGAGTGCTGAACGAAGCGATTGCGCGTGAAGCGAATGCCGAAGATGGCTGTACCGGAAGATTCTGGGAGGGCCGCTATAAATCACAGGCATTATTGGATGAAGCCGCACTTGCGGCCTGTATGGCCTACGTCGATCTTAATCCGGTTCGTGCTTCTATGGCGAAAACACCGGAAGTCTCGGAATTTACATCCGTTAAGAAACGCGCAGAAAAAGCTCAGGCCAGTACTCAACCTAATCATCCGAATCAGCAACAGAAACAGTTACTGCCATTTGCAGGTAATCCCAGACAGGATATGCCCAAAGGGATTCCTATGCGCCTCACGGATTATCTGGAGCTGGTTGACTGGACAGGACGCATTCTGCGCGATGACAAGCGTGGATCGATTCCGGTACAAGCCGATAAAATACTGAACCGATTGGGAATCGACCGCGATCAGTGGCTGACGATGAGCCAAACCTTTGAGGAATGTTTTTCCACCTTTGCTGGTAGTGAGCAGAGCCTGAGAAAAGCCTGTGAAAAACTCGAGTATCAACGTCCATCCGGCCTAAGTCGCTGCAGAGTAGCATTTGGCTATCACTAAAATCCCACATTAAGCACTGATCAGCCCTGCTGAGATTTGTCGTGCCTGAAATTCAGTAAAGCAGGAAAATTTACCGGCTATTTCGTGAATGCCAGAAGGATGCATCAGTTTGGATGTAAAAAATAGAGTTCTTCAGAGGATCTTAAAGAGAATTGCTCTATTTTTAAAATGGGTGGCTTGTTACCTCAGCTTGTTACCTCATTATAGAAAAGCCAGGCCATGAAGGAGCAAAGTGAATTGTATACGATAAAGATGGTAAAGAATGGCAAAGATGTTGGTGATCTTGAAATCACATCTTTTAGTAATGGTACTGATCCGGTAGTGCTGTCATACAATGACCACAATGGGTTTTGTGGCACAGTTTATGGGCCAGACTACTTTGAAGCTCTATCACAGATCAGAGAAAAACTTTCAAACGAAAATATTTCTCTATTGTGTAAAGGTTCTAAATTAAATGTTTTCCCTGGTGGGCTTGAGTCAGAACAAAGTATGGGTGAAATTTCTTACGAAGAAGTACAAGGTAATTATATCCCTGTAAATATATTTGAAGAAAGTAATATTTCAGAAATAGATCCAAATTGCAGCTATGAAATGCAAAAAGACGCGCGCCGAAAAGCAATTAGGGGAAGAGAAGTATGACGTTGAAATATTATATGTTTTCTACATATAAACTAAAATGGGTGGCTTAGTTGTTCTTTAGTTGTTGCTGCAAATAGAAGTCACAGGTACGAGGATTGAACATGTCAAATAATGAATCAATATTTCAGATGGTTCGCCTGAATGACTATGTTTCTTTGCAAGCTATATCTGGAAATTATGCCCCTGATATTGTAAACGAAGATGGCCAATCATTGATGCATGAAGCAGCTTCTTTCAATAGTTTGGAATGTGCTTCAGAATTATTGAAAAATAGTTGTCCCATAAATACCCAAGATTCTAATGGTATGACTCCGCTTCATTATGCTGCAGCAAATTTATCATATAACGTAGCTAAGCTACTTATAGAGTCAGGTGCAGACACGTCCATAGTAGATCGATATGGTAACGAGCCTCTATGGATAGCAACATTTAATGCAAGAGGTGAATATGAAATAGTAAAGTTATTTACTAAGTCGAATTCTTCCCCTGACCATAAGAATAACAGTGGAAAATCCCCATTAGATTTTGCAACTCAAATAAAAGATGATGATCTTATATATATTTTGAATAGCCTTAAATGATTATTTGAATTAGTTCAAACATCAAATAAGCCACCCATGTTAGTACTACCTACCGATTGCGAAAAATCAACCCGCTAATAAGGTGAGGCTTATCCACGGAAGGAATAAGCCATGCCAAAGCCGAGAGAACATCAGGTATCACTGGAAGCAACACCGTATTATCACTGCGTACCCGGCTGTGTGCGCAGAGCGTTTTTATGCGGAACCGATTACGATACCGGTGAAAGCTATGAGCACCATCGTTCCTGGCTGAAAAAATCGGATACATAAACTATCTGTTAATAAAGCAATAAGTCAGGCTAATGAATCGCCCAGATCACCTGCACCTGGTCGGTTGCTGGCAATTCGAGAGGAAGCCATGTCTCAGGTTTCTGACCACAACCCGCAGAATTAAGTCTGTCTGTTCATTTGTTTCCAAAAGCAACGCCCCGGGTTAACTGACCCTTTCGGGCGCCCATTCATCCTGAACTGCGACACGGAACCCCCTTCCTGCGCCACAGTCGCATATACTGACGATTCATTTGGATACTGTGACGAGGACGACCTGTGCGCACCTGTTTATCTCTGATATTGATACTTCTGTTACCGGGACTGGCGCAGGCGGCTCAGACCGGCACGGATCTGCTTACCGGTGGCGCTGCTGTCAGCAGTGAAGAAAGTGGTCAGGACGTCAGTGAGGAGCAGCTTGATGAGCTGATCAGCACGCTGGAGAACGATGCGGAGCGGCAACAGCTGATTGATCAGCTGCAGTTATTATCAAAGGCCCGGGAGCAGGAGCCGGAGAACCCGCTGGACTCGCTCACCGAGGCTCTGGATATCGAAGCCACCGGCTCGGGTCTGGCGGGTGAGTTCGTTGATATGCTGCAGAGCTGGGGTCTGAGTGAGAGCTTTATCGGGGCCTTGTTCAGCTTTGTGCTCACTTTGCTGTTGATTGCTGTCTGTGTGTTTATCAACAACCGTCTGGCCATCCTGTTTGATCGCCGGATGCGCAAAGTGAGGAATCACCTCCACCTGGCCAAACGCCGGTTCCATTCTTTATTTACCCTGCAGCGCTGGGCCGGTTATCTGTTCGGCCTGATCTTTCTGGTGTACGCCACATCGCGTCTGTTTACTGCTTATATCGAAAGCGATAGTGATTACTCACTTCCTTTAGGAGCCCTGTTCAGCACAGGGTTAACCCTGGTGGTGATTCTGTTTGTGTGGGCGCTGATCTGGGAGGGCGTGAATGCCTTTCTGGAGATCTTTGAATACAAAAACCGCCGTTTAAAAAAGGCGCGCCTGAAAACGGTCACGCCTATTATCCGTAACGTTCTGCTGTTCACGCTGTCTCTGTTTGCCATCATGATCATTCTGTCGGAGCTGGGAGTAGATATTCTGCCGTTGGTAGCCGGTGCCGGTGTGCTGGGTATTGCCATTGGTTTTGGGGCTCAGACGCTGGTGAAAGACTTTATTACCGGGGCTATGGTCATTTTTGAAGACCTGCTGCAGATCGACGATGTGGTTCAGCTGGGCGATAAATTCGGCGTCGTGGAGAAGATCACCATCCGTAAAATTCAGCTGCGTGATCTGGACGGGACGGTTCATACGGTGCCATTCGGCGATGTGACGATCGTCAGCAACCTGACGAAGGACTTCAGCTACTACCTGTTTAATGTCGGCGTGGCTTACCGTGAAGATGTGGATGAAGTGATGCAGTGTCTGCGCGATATTGATGAGGAACTGCGCCAGGATAAGGAATTCGGGCGTCTGATTCTGGAACCGCTGGAAATTCTCGGGCTGGATAAATTCGCGGACAGTGCGCTGATTATCAAAGCCCGCACCAAAACCCTGCCCCATGAAAAATGGACTGTAGGGCGCGAGTTTAACCGCCGCATGAAACGGATGTTCGATGAGCGCAATATTGAGATACCTTTCCCTCATCAGACGCTCTATTTTGGCGAAGACAAATCCGGGCAGGCTCCCAGCGCCAATGTGCGTCTGTTATCGGAGTCGGTGACAAACAGAAGCAGTGCCAATGAGGACGGCGGTGCCGATGTACGACAGGAAGATAAGGATTAAACAAAAAAATGGCCGCTGAAACAGCGGCCTAATCCTTTTTGCGGGGTTGGAGAGATGAAGGAAAACTACTCAGAGAGATGACGCTTTGCCGCGCGGCCCGAAAAACAGCCAGGCAACAAAGCCGAGCAGGGGAAGGAACAGAATCGCGATTACCCATACGACCTTGCCCGCATTTGAAACGCCTCTGGACTGCACGATATTAATCAGTGCGTAAATATCCAGAATCAGAATCAACAAGCCGAAAAAACCGGATAACCCTGTCATCATAATGTTCGTTCTCCCTGTTACGTACTTCTGTGACGCGGGAATGCCGTGGCTGTTCCTCAGCCATGTAAAACGGACTGTTGCACAGTCTCTGCGAACTATTTCGGAAACGCCGGCAGGCCCCGGCTCAGGCGGTCAGAAGCGTTTGCCGGAGGTGTCTTTATCGACCAGCTCACCGCTGAAACGGATGCCGGAAATACGGTCAGTCTGCTCGTTGATCCAGCGCTCACTCTGTTCACTCAGCTCAGCGGTGGTCATATCGGCTGACCGCATCACCGGGCTGATGATCAGACGGATGGTACCAGGACGTTTTACCCAGCGGTTGTTGGGCCAGAGTTCACCGGAGTTGTGAGCGATGGCAATGACGTCCGCCCCGGCTTTGGTGGCCAGCATGGCGCCGCCTTTGGAGAAAGCCTTGCGTTTGCCCGGCGGGATGCGCGTGCCTTCCGGAAACACCAGTACATGAATACCATGGGCCAGCCGGTCTGCCCCCTGAGTCAGTACCTGCTTCATGGCGCCGGTGCGTTTACTGCGGTCAATAAAAATAGGGTGGATCAGGTTCAGCATCCAGCCAAACAGCGGCAGGTAAAAGAGTTCCTTTTTCACCACCTGCACATGCGGGGTGATCAGAGTGGGCAGGAAGAAGGTTTCCCAGGTGCTCTGGTGCTTGCTCAACAATACATAGCCGCGCCCGTCACGGGGAATATTTTCCCGGCCTTCCACTTCCACCCGGATACCGCAGATCCAGCGCAGGGCAAACATAGCGGCGCGACAGGGAATGCCCATGACGAAAAAGTTGCGCATTTTCAGCGGCAGCAACAGGCCAATGGTAAAACTGGGGATAAACC
Organism: Thalassolituus sp. UBA1087; assembly: GCA_002314145.1. Classification (GTDB taxonomy): domain Bacteria; phylum Pseudomonadota; class Gammaproteobacteria; order Pseudomonadales; family Oceanobacteraceae; genus Venatoribacter. The sequence continues at coordinate 151,307 of DCCG01000019.1, forward strand.
ACACCAGGGTGATCAGTGCCAGCACCAGGTAAAACAGCAGGGTGCGGATATACCAGCTGGCGGCCGTGCGCGAAGCTGAAGTGTGATTAACGCTGCTGCCTGAGTTCATAGTTACCCGTACCTGCGTGCCATGCTGAAAACGATAACAGGTTTATACCATTTTATCGGCCTGCAGCTGTTGCCTGCAGGGCGATTGACTGTTTCCTGAGGCGGCTTGCGTCAGGCCTGAGCCAACACATGGTCGGCAAAGGCGGCGAGATTATCAAACACCGGCGTGTCGGCCAGGGCGGTAATATCCGCCAGCCGGGCTTCACTGGCGGCGCCTTTGCCGGTGCGCAGCAAGGCGGGTTTACATCCGGCGGCGAGTCCGGCTTGCAGATCACGGATTGAGTCGCCAACCATCCAGGCGCCCGCGGCGGAGGTATCCAGTGCCTGTTCGATCTGATGGATCAGGCCGGGTAGCGGTTTGCGGCAGTCACAATGATCATCCGGCCCATGGGGGCACCAGGCGATATGAGCAAATTCACCGCCTTCTGCCGCCGCCAGCGCCGTCATCTTAGTGTGCATGGCATCCAGATCTGACTGGCTGAAATAGCCCCGGGCCAGACCACTCTGGTTGGTGGCAACGGCAATGCGATAGCCTGCCTTGCACAAACGGCCAACCGCTTCAGCACTGCCGGCAACAGGAATCCACTCATCAACGGATTTGACGTAGGCGTCCGAATCTTCGTTCAGGACGCCATCGCGGTCGAGGATTATTAAAGGCATGGCAAGGGTCCGTAAAAAACGAAATTATAACGAAAAACGCCGCCCGGGCAGGGGCGGCGTTTTTCTGCGGCGGGATAAATTACAGCACCGAGATATCCGCGATACCGACAAACATACCGCGCAGCTGTTTTAACAGCGCCAGACGGTTGTTTTTCACCGCTTCGTTATCGGCCATCACCATGACGTTATCGAAGAAGGCATCCACGACATCACGCAGGGTGGAAAGTGCTTCCAGGGCGGTGGTGTAGTCGCCTTTGGCCAGCGCCGGAATGGTCAGATCATGCAGAGCTGTCATCTGTTCAAACAGGGCTTTTTCTTCTGCTGCTTCAAACAGTGCAGCATCAACATCGTTGACCACGGCATCGCCGTCATTCTTCGCCAGAATATTGGAAACCCGCTTGTTGGCGGCGGCCAGAGCAGAGGCTGAATCCAGCTTGCTGAAGCCGTGTACCGCCATCACCCGGCGGTTAATATCCAGAGCGTTGGTGATCCCCACAGCACGGACTGCCTGGAAGACTTCGGCCGGAATGCCTTCGTCGTGATACCAGGCGCTGAAGCGGTCCAGCATGTAGTCGGTCAGCGTTGCTTTGGTATCGGCTTTCAGGTCCGCATCCCAGTTGTTGTCCAGTGCCCAGTCGATCAGTGTGCCCAGGTCAATATTGATCTCTTTTTCTACCAACAGGCGCAACACACCCAGAGAGGCGCGGCGCAGGGCGAACGGATCTTTGGAGCCGGTCGGAATCTGACCGGTACCAAACAGGCCGGCCAGACTGTCGAGGCGGTCAGCCAGTGCGATCAGCGTACCGGTCTGGGTCGCAGGCAGGGCGTCACCGGCAAAGGCTGGCATGTACTGCTCAATCATGGCAGCGCAGACGTCGGCCGGTTCGCCATCATGCTCGGCGTAATACTGACCGGCCAGTCCCTGCAGATCACTGAATTCGAATACCATCTGGCTGACCAGATCGTTTTTGCACAGGTGCGCGGCACGCTGCACCAGCACTTCGTCGGCCCCCAGCTGCTCGGCAATTTTGGTTGCCAGCGAACTGATACGACGGGTTTTGTCGGCGATGGAGCCCAGACCATTCACCCACACCACGCTTTCCAGTTTCGGGAAGCGGCTGGCCAGCGGATGTTTGCGGTCGGTATCCCAGAAGAAGGCGGCATCCGCGAGACGCGGGCGGATCACTTTCTCATTACCGGCAATCACCTGCGCCGGGTCTTTCGACTCGATGTTGGCGATGGTGATGAAATTCGGCAGAAGTTTGCCGTCTTTCATCACGTGGAAATATTTCTGATGCTCTTTCATGGAAGAGATCAGCGCTTCCGGCGGCACGCGCAGGAAGTCTTCATCGAAGGAACCGGCCAGTGCTACCGGCCATTCGTTCAGCGCGGTGACTTCTTCCAGCAGGTCGTCATCAATGATGGCTTCACCGCCCAGCTTTTTGCCTTCGGCGGTTACCTGTTGTCTGATCAGCTCTGCCCGTTCTGCGGCATCCGCCATTACCCAGGCGTCACGCAGTTTGCTTTCGTATTCGCCCGGCGTGCTGATGGTGATTTCCCCCGGGGCGTGGAAACGGTGACCGCGGGAGGTATTACCGGCTTTCAGACCCAGCACTTCAGCGTCGACCACGTCATTGCCGAACAGCATGATCAGCCAGTGCGCCGGCCGTACGAATTCAATTCGTGACGCACCCCAGCGCATGCGCTTGGGAATCGGCAGTTTATCCAGGCTGTGTTGCACGATACCGGCCAGCAACTCAGTAGTCTGTTTACCCTTGATGGTGCGGTTCAGCATCAGTTTGCCGGCGTTTTTACCGTGCGATTCCGGTGCGGTTTCCAGTTGTGTGGCATCAGCACCAGCGCGCTCAGCAAAACCGATGGCGGCTTTGGTTGGCTTACCATCGGCATCGAAAGCAATTTTCGCTGGCGGGCCGTAGAGGGTTTCTTCTTTGTCGGCCTGCTGTTCTTCCAGCGCAGCGATGCGCACGGCAAGACGGCGCGGAGCGGCAAAGGAGGTTACGTCGCCAAAGGTCAGACCGGCGTCTTTCAGGCCGTCTTCAATGCCCTGGGTAAAGGCGGCAGACAGGGTGTTCAGGGCCATGGGTGGCAGTTCTTCGGTACCCAGTTCGATTAACAGATCACGGCTCATTACTTCTTCTCCTGGGCAGCTTTCTTCTCAGCTTTTTTCGCGTCTTTCTCCGCCTGTTCAGCTTTCTGTGCCTGATAGCGCGCTAACACATCGGCGCGGTTGGCTTCATCCGCCAGCGGGAAGCCTTTGTCAGCACGGCTGGCGAAGTAGCAGTGTGCGACGGCCCGGGCCAGGGTGCGCACGCGCAGGATATAGCCCTGACGTTCGGTCACCGAGATAGCACCACGGGCATCGAGCAGGTTGAACGTATGGGATGCTTTCAGCGTCTGCTCATAAGCGGGCAGCGGCAGGTTGGCTTCGACCAGACGGTTACAGTCTTTTTCGTACTGGCTGAAGGCCTGGAACAGGAAGTCGGTATCCGCGTATTCAAAGTTGTAGGTGGACTGCTCCACTTCGTTCTGATGGAAGACGTCGCCGTAGGTGACGGCTTTGCCATCGGGGCCGTATGTCCACACCAGGTCGTAGACGGAATCGACTTCCTGCAGGTACATGGCGATCCGCTCAAGACCGTAGGTAATCTCACCGGTGACCGGGAAGCATTCCAGACCACCGGCCTGCTGGAAGTAAGTGAACTGTGTGACTTCCATGCCGTTCAGCCAGACTTCCCAGCCCAGCCCCCAGGCGCCCAGTGTCGGCGATTCCCAGTTATCTTCCACGAAGCGGATATCGTGCACGCCGGTATCGATGCCCAGTGCCTGCAGTGAACCCAGATAGAGCTCCTGGAAGTGTGCCGGGGATGGCTTCATCACCACCTGAAACTGGTAGTAATGCTGCAGGCGGTTAGGGTTCTCGCCGTAGCGGCCGTCGGTGGGGCGGCGGCTGGGCTGGACGTAAGCGGAGTTCCAGTTTTCAGGGCCAATGGAGCGCAGGAAGGTGTGCACGTGAAAAGTACCGGCGCCCACTTCCATGTCCAGAGGTTGGTTTATTACGCAGCCCTGATCGGACCAGTATTCCTGCAGGGCAGCGATCAGCCCCTGAAAGGTTTTGACGTTGTGGCGACTCTGACTCACGGTGGGATTCCTGAATTCTCAAAGAGTGGTTAAGGCAGTGCAAAATAAAAAGACGCAGGATTATAGCAGTGCTGAGCGATGATTACAGGCGGGATTCTCCGTCCCCATTGGCGAGAATCCCGTTTTACAACGCATTGTTGACTGAGCGCATTCCTGCGCAGCAGCTGCCAGCCGATGGCAGGAAACCATGTTGCCCGGTTGAAGGCTGCGTTGCCGAAGGGCTGACAGGATGTTTGCAGGCGTGCAGATCCGGGGTCGCAGCGTTTGCCACAACAGCCACAGATCATCGCAGAGTTCATTGCCCGGCTTTGTTCACCGGACAGTCGACAAAATACACCGGATAGGTCACCACCACCGGTTGTCTGTCGTTGTTGGTGTTGGCTGGCTGATAGCGGATTTTGTCGTAACCGACGTAAGGCAGGATTGTTTTGGCCGACGCGATCGAAGGTTGCGGAAACTCCTCCGTTGCGTTTAACCGGGTGGAATAGACGCGGCCGGTGGAATCAATGCCGATCCGCAGGTGGGCGTAGACCGTCATATCGCTGGCGGCCTCGGTCGATAACCGGCGGCAGCCCTGTTCCGGGTTGATCTGGATATAACGTTCCACCTCTTCATCCGCTGTCCAGAACTGGTCCAGTTCCTGCGGTTTAACGTCAATGGGCTCGTTATTGAATGATGGTGAGTAGCCGGTGGCACAGGCGGAAAGCGCACAGGCAGGGATCATGATTGAAATAAGAGATTTCATAATACGGCAATTCCTTTGCAGTCGTTTTGTGAAGCCGCTTGCCGGACCGGCCGGCAACGGCGGACGTCAGGGTAAATGAAGTGAGACGGTCGCACCACCCTGGGCGCGGTTGGCGATGGTGACTTTCCCGCAGTCTTCTCCCTGACGGTGGGCTTCAGCAATCAGTTTGACGAAGAACAGACCGAGCCCGCTGCCTTCGGTTTTGGTGGTGTCTTTCTCGCCGGAGAGAATGGTCTTGTCAAAGCCGTGGCCGTCGTCCTGAACGTTGATGGTCAGGCCCTGGCTGTCGTCGGCGGTCAGCGTAATATGGGTTGCGCCAGCCTGAGCGCTGTTGGTGATTAAGGTCACCAGTGCCAGCTGGATCAGGTTTTCATTGTAGAAGCCCTGGCACTCGTCGCCGATTTCATTGACCAGCTGAATCGTCGGATACTGCAGCTGTGTCGCTTCGATGGCATCACTGGCGGTATCCCGTGGCCAGGCATCGTCCATATGAAAGTTTTCTTTCTGCTCCAGGCGGAACAGGCTGACCATCTGCATGGTGTCGTTTTTCAGCCGGTTGGTACGCTGCAGAATGGGTTGCAGATGGCGGTGATAACGGGCGGGAATCTGGCTGATGGCATCCTGCTCATAATCGAGCAGAGACTGCAGCTGGTTTTTCAGGTCGTGAATAACGGCGGCCACCAGGTGCTCGAATTTCATGCGGTCTCCTTGTGCATCCCGGCGCTGGCTGTCGTCTGCGGGTCAGAGCCCCGCCGCGCGTTTCAGCCGGGTGAATGAATTTTTCAGTCGTTCATAACGCTCATAGCGTTCATCATTGTCCCCCATGGGGCCAATACGCTGAAAGTACTGGTAGCAGTCTTTCAGCTGGGCGACGTCCATCTGTGTATTTTCGATCAGGCTGATTTTGGCCTGGATCGCATTCAGTAACACGCTGATCCCTGCTTCCTCGTAGTCGGCTGCCTGATCAAAGGCCTCAATGGCCTGCGGGAATTCCCCTTTTTCGTAGTGGCCGACGCCCCGGGCATTCAGCTGGGCGGTATGATCACGGATACTCATCTGATTGAGATTGCTTTCCAGCACCTGCAGTTGCCGCAGATCTTTATCGTTCATGCCCTCGGCTTTCAGTTTGCGCATCATATCTTTGGCTTTGACGTGCTGGCCGGTGTCGATATAAGCCTCGGTCATCTGCAGCTGATGCTCGTGACTCGGGTTTTTCATCCGCTTCAGCACATTTTCAGCCTGTTTGGCCGAGTCGCGGGCTTTATCTTCATTGCCCAGTGTTTTGTGTGTTTTCCCTTCGACGATGCTGGTTTCGAACATAACCGAATCCTGCCCGGCGTAGTCCTGACGTAACTCATCAAAGGCACGCAGAACTTTTTCGATGCGCAGTTTCTGTGAACGCTCTGAGCCAGGTTTCAGCATATGGCGCACAGCGGAAGAAAACTGCAGGTAATTATGGGAGGTTTTGTAGCAGGAAAAACGCCCCAGCCGCATGGCCTGCTCGAAGGCGGCCTCAGCCACCGGATAATCCTGATTTTCATACGCCAGGCGTCCCAGTTCCATTTGCCGCAGCACGGCCTTGGGCGAAATTTCGACGGCTTTCTCCAGCTCTTTCTGTGCTTCTTTGGCCTTGCCCATGCTGTTGAGGATGATGGCGCACCAGTCGTAGCACTGCACATACATGGGGTGGTCGATCAGTGTACGTCTGAGCAGCGCCAGCGCGCTGTCTGAGTCCCCCATAAAATGCATGCAGATCGCCTGACCCAGCCGCGCCCAGGAAACAGAGCGTTTATTCAGCAGCGTGGAATACACTTTAATGGCCTCGGCATAGCGCTGCTGGCGGATATAGAGTTTGCCCAGCACCCGGATGAGGGGGATTTCCAGTTTGGGATAGCGCCCCTGCAGAGCTTCTGCCTGATCAATGGCGTTGTCGATCTGCTCAGCATCAATGCTGGCGTCGACTTCGGCCAGCTTGAGCTTGGTGGTCATGATGCGGGTCAGGCGCTCGCGCAGCATATTCAGGGTAAAGGGTTTGGTAATGTAGTTGTCCGGTTCGTATTCCAGCGCGCCCATCACCATATCAACGGCGTTCTCACCGGTGACCAGAATAAACAGCGAGCTGGCGCGCAGGCGGTGGGTGTAGCGCGCCTCTTCCAGAATCTGCTGGCCGTCTTTGCCTTTCCCCAGGTTGTAATCAGAGAAGACGATGTCGTAGTCCTTCTCCATGATGAAGTCCATCGCTTCACGCCCGTCGGTGGCGGTATCCAGGTGTTGCGCGCCCAGCAGGGTCAGCATTTTTTTCAGCGAGCTGCGGGCTTCCACCAGGTCATCCACAATCAGAATGCGTTTATCCTGTAGTGCGTGTTCAAGGTTGATCATTGGCCATCGGGGTTTTTAAGAGACAGATCATTTGAGTCTAGCAGAGCAACAGACTGATGCGGTTCAGGCCCTTATAAAATTCACACGCTGCTTTTACCCTGCCCGGCGAGTCACCGTTAGGGTTGGTTGTATGAAAAAATTAGTGGGCCATCTGATGATTGCTGTCATCCGTCTGTTCAGTCTTATGCCTCTGCCTCTGGCCCATAAGGTCGGGCGCGCGGCGGCCTGGCTGGCCTGGCACACAGGCGGCTCGTTCCGCCGTATCGCGGAGGTCAACACCCGCCTGTGCTGGCCGGCAATGAAACCGGATGAGCGGCAGCAGTTTATACGCCGGGCTTTCCGCCAGAATGCCATGATGTTTTCAGAAATGGGTCTGATGTGGGCGCGCCCGGTTGATCATGCCCTGGGGCATATCCGTGACGTTCATGGCGAAGAGATTTTTCAACAGGCACTGGCTGCTGGCAAAGGGGTGCTGCTGCTGGCTCCTCATCTGGGGAACTGGGAGCTCACCAATACCTACATTGCTTCGCGCACTCAGCTGACGGCCATGTACCGGCCGGCCAGAAACCCGGTATTTGATGAATGGATGCACGGCCACCGGGAAAAAACCGGGGCCGATCTGGTTCCCACCACGACCGGTGGCATCAAAGCGCTGTACCGCTGTCTGCGCGGTGGTGGCGTGGTCGGTATTCTGCCTGATCAGGAACCGCAGCCCGAAAGCGGTGAATTCGCCCCTTTCCTGGGCGTGGAGGCACTGACCCCGACGCTGCCGGTGCAGCTGCTGCAGCGTACCGGTGCCCGGGCGGTACTCATCTATGCCCGCCGTCTCGATAATGACCGCGGTTTTGATATTCATTTTGCCGCTCCGGACGATGATATTTATGACTCTGATGCCGGCGTGGCGCTGACGGCCATGAACCGCTCGGTTGAGCAATGTCTGCAAACGTGTCCGGACCAGTACCAATGGCTGTATAAGCGTTTTAAACGCCAGCCGGGTCAGCGTGGAAACCGTTACAAAGCGGCGACTGACTGATGCAGTAACCGCAACAGAGATTTGCACTGCCTGAACAACTGGTTACACTGCGCTTCCTGACTCCGGAGGCAAGGTGTGAATACAGTTATTGGATACCTGATGATAGGCCTGACCAGACTGATGGGCTTAATTCCCCTGCGCTGGTCCCAGCGCATTGGCCGTCTTATTGGCAGGCTGTTATGGCTGCGCCGTACCCGTTCACGGGAAGTCGCCAGACTGAATCTGAAACTCTGCTACCCCGACCTCAGTGAAGAGGAGCGCGACAAACTGCTGTATGAGACTCTGCTGCAGAACGGTATGACGGGAACTGAGATGGGTCCGATGTGGGGCTACAGCCAGCAGGAAGGCTTGTCACTGCTGCGTCAGGTGCATGGTGAAGATCTGCTTAATCAGGCACTGGCAGACGAGCGCGGCGTATTGCTGTTGTGTCCGCATCAGGGAAACTGGGAAATCGTTAACAACTATATTTCTTCCCGTTGCCCTATCACCATTATGTACCGGCCGGCGAAGAGTAAAGTATTCAACGACTGGATGGTTAAGCGCCGTGAGCTGGTGGGCTGTAAGCTGGTGCCCACCACGGGGGCCGGGGTGAAACAGCTGTTTAAAGTGCTCAAAGAGGGTGAAATGGTGGGCTTTTTGCCGGATCAGGAGCCGCAGCGCCGCAGCGGTGTTTATGCCCCGTTTATGGCCGTCGAACAGGCACTGACGCCGAAACTGCCGCACGAGCTGCTGAAAAGAACCGGTGCCATCGGTCTGTTTATTTCCGTCGAGCGTCTGCCGGATGCCGCGGGGTTCGATCTCCACTTTATTGCCGTCGAAGAGGCTCTTTACGATGATGATCCGGAGACCGCTGCCGCGGCCATGAACCGGGGCATCGCACAGTGTGTGAGCGTTGCACCGGCGCAGTACCAATGGACGTATAAGCGCTTTAAACGCCAGCAGGATGGATCACTCAGCCCTTATAAGAAGGCCCGGGTGCCATAACAAGCCCCGGACAGGGTTTTTAACCGGACAGCGTTTTTAAAAGGTATCCGGCGGTCAGTCAGGTTCAGGGAAAGGAAGGCGTAGCCTTCCTTTTTTGTGCCGGCAGGCAGGGCTTACCTTTCTGAGGCGTTGATCCGTTCAGCGGTCAGCTGCGCCAGAAGGTAGGGCTCAGTAACACCAGCAGAGTAAAAATCTCCAGCCGGCCAAGCAGCATGGTTAGTGCCAGCAGCCATTTGGCGGTATCGGAAATATCGCCGTAATGGGTGGCAACGTCTCCCAGTCCGGGCCCGAGGTTATTGAGGCAGGAGCCGACAGCGGAAAAGGCTGTTACCTGATCCAGGCCGGTGGCCATCAGCGCCAGCATCATCACCATAAAGGTGACGATATACATGGCAAAGAAACCCCACACCGCATCGAGAATGCGGTCTCCCACAGCACGGTTGCCCAGCTTGACCGGAATCACCGCATTGGGATGCACCAGCCGGCGGATTTCCCGCACCCCCTGTTTGTAGACCAGCAGCACGCGGATAACTTTCATACCGCCGCCGGTGGAGCCGGTACAGCCGCCGATAAAGGCCATCATAAACAGCAGCACGGGCAGAAAGACCGGCCATAACGAGAAATCGGAAGTGCCGAAACCGGCGGTGGTGGCGATGGAGACTACTTCGAATAACCCAAACCGCACGGAATGCGCAAAGTCATAAGTGCCGGTATACCAGAGCGCAATAATACTGAGCAGACAGCCCCCGCCCAGCACCAGAAAAAAGAACTTCAGCTCTGAATCTTCAAAGTAATGCAGTAGTGTTTTATTGCGCCAGGCAAAAAAGTGCAGAGAAAAATTCAGCGCGGCGATGAGCATAAAAAAGACCGCAATACCTTCAATCAGCGGGCTGTCGAAATGGCCGATGGAAGCATCGTAGGTGGAAAAGCCGCCGATGCCGACGGTGGCAAAACTGTGCGCTGCCGCGTCGAACAGGTCCATACCGGCGGCCCAGTAGGCGAGCGCACAGGCGATGGTCAGAAACAGATAGATATACCACAGTGCTTTGGCGGTTTCTGCAATGCGCGGCGTCAGTTTGGAGTCTTTCATGGGCCCGGGCATTTCCGCCCGGTAAAGCTGCATACCACCAATGCCGAGCATCGGCAGAATGGCGACGGCTAACACAATAATGCCCATGCCGCCCATCCACTGCAGCTGCTGGCGGTACCAGAGAATGGATTTGGGCAGATACTCCAGGCCGGTCATCACCGTGGCGCCGGTGGTGGTCCAGCCGGATAAGGATTCAAAAAAGGCATCGGCAAACCCCAGCCCCGGGCTGCCGGAAATCATAAACGGCAGGGTGCCGGCCAGGCCCAGAGTCAGCCAGAACAGGGCGGCAATCAGGAAGCCATCGCGGGTGCGCAGCTCTTCGTGCACCTGGCGCACCGGCAGCCAGGAGGTAAAGCCGATCCCCAGAATCAGCACCATGGCGGTGACGAAGGCTTCAGTAGCGCCGTCATCGTATATCACAGAGATAATAATCGGCGGCACCATGGTGATGCTGAACAGCATCAGAAAGATCCCCAGGATGCGCGCGATAACCGTCAGATGCATGCGGGAAAATTCCTCAGAAAAAGCCCAGACCAACCTGGAACAGACGCTCCACGTCGGCGATGTGTTTTTTGTTCATCACGAACAGGATGACGTGGTCATCGGACTCCACCAGCACATCGGAGCTGGCCATGATCACCTCTTCCCCCCGTACAATGGCACCGATGGTGGTGCCCGGCGGCAGTTTGATCTCGCGTACTTTACGTCCCACAACTTTGGACGAGCGGCTGTCACCGTGGGCGATGGCTTCGATGGCTTCAGCGGCGCCCCGGCGCAGAGAGTGCACGTTGACCACGTCACCGCGGCGCACATGCGTGAGCAGACTGCCAATGGTGGCCTGTTGCGGCGACAGAGCGACGTCAACCATGCCGCCCTGTACCAGATCCACATACGCGGCTTTGTTGATCAGGGTGATCACCTTGCGCGCACCCAGACGCTTGGCCAGCAGCGACGACATAATGTTCACCTCGTCGTCGTTGGTGAGCGCACAGAACACATCTGTACTTTCGATATTCTCTTCTTCCAGCAGCGTCTTATCAGTGGCGCTGCCGAGCAGTACCACAGTGCGGTTCAGGTGTTCGCTGAGGAATTCGGTACGTGCGGCGCCATGTTCAATGATTTTGATCTGGTAGCGTTTTTCCAGCGTGCGTGCCAGCCGGTAACCAATGTTGCCGCCGCCGACGATCATCACCCGGCGGTAAGAGTCCTCCTCACGACGCAGTTCGTTCATCACTTTACGGATGTGCGCTTTGGCCGCCACAAAAAAGACTTCGTCGTCGGCTTCAATCACGGTATCGCCGGTGGGCTCAATGGCTTTATTGCGGCGGAAAACCGCGGCCACCCGGGCATCGATATTGGGCAGGTGATCTTTCAGGTGGTGAATTGCCTGGCCGACCAGCGGGCCACCGTAATACGCTTTTACCGCTACCAGCTGGGCACGGCCATCGGCAAAATCCATCACCTGCAGCGCCCCGGGGTATTGCAGCAGGCGGCTGACATAGTTGGTGACCACCTGCTCGGGGGAAATCAGGACATCCACGGGGAAAGCATCAGCGCGGAACAGCTCGCTCTGTTTCAGATATTGCCCGGTGCGGATACGGCTGATTTTGGTCGGGGTACGGAACAGGGTGTAAGCGATCTGACAGGCGACCATATTGGTTTCGTCAGAGTTGGTGACCGCAATCAGCATGTCGGCATCGTCGGCCCCGGCATCGCGCAGGATGTTCGGATGCGAGCCCATGCCCAGCACAGTTTTGATATCGATGCGGTCCTGCAGCTCGCGCAGGCGGTCAGCGTCGGTATCCACCACGGTGATGTCGTTCTGTTCGTTGGCGAGGTTTTCTGCCAGTGAGCCGCCCACCTGGCCGGCGCCGAGGATGATAATCTTCACGCTACCCGCCCCTGTGCAAAAAGCTTGTCCTGACTATTGGTCATACGGTCTTAATACCCTGTGGCCGCCGGCGTTGGCAGCTCGTTAACGGTTTCAGGCCTTTTTCGTCATCAGGGCGTAGTAAAACCCATCATGGCCATTCTGCTGTGGAAACAGTTGTCGCCCGGCATTACAGGCGCTTCCCCACGAAAAGTCCAGTTCTGTGCACTGCAGATCCTGAGTTGCATCAGCAAAGGCAGCGATCCGGGCGCTGTTTTCCTGAGGCAACACTGAGCAGGTGGCATACAGCAATCGTCCGCCGGGTTTCAGCATTGCCCATGCGGTCTTCAGCAGTGAGGCCTGCAGGACAGCCAGCTGTTCGATGTCTTCGCGCCGGCGCAGCAATTTGATGTCCGGATGGCGGCGGATCACGCCGGTCGCAGAACAGGGAGCATCCAGCAGAATGGCGTCGAACTGTGCACCGTCCCACCAGGATTCAGTATCCGCCATATCGGCGCAGACTACCTCCGCTGCTAAGTGTAGCCGCTGCAGGTTATCGTGAACCCGGCTCAGACGGGTTTCTTCGATATCCAGGGCGACGACACGGGCATCGGCCCGTTCCAGCAGTGCACAGGTTTTGCCGCCGGGGGCGGCGCAGGCATCCAGAATACGTTCACCGTCCTGCGGTGCCAGTAACTGTGCGGCGAGCTGTGCCGCTTCATCCTGTACGCTGACATCACCCTCGGCAAAGCCGGGCAGCTGAGTGACGTCGCAGGATTCCGCCAGATAAATGCCGGCATCAGAATAAGGGGCAGCGGTTGCCGGGATGCCGGCGTCGTGCAGGCGGGTTAAATAGACGTCACGGTTGGTACGCCTGAGGTTAACCCGCAGACACAGAGGTGGCCGTTCATTGTTCTGTTGCAGAATATTCTGCCAGTCATCCGGCCAGGCTTTGCTCAGCATTTTGACCAGCCATTTCGGGTGGCTGGTGGCGGTGACCGGGTTTTCATCCAGAGGTGGCAGCAGAGCTTCATACTCGCGGCCGTAACGGCGCAGACAGGCGTTAATCACGGATTTGGCGTAGCCCTTACCCAGTTCTTCGCACACATCCACGGTCGCGTGCACCGCTGCGTGGGGCGCTTTATTCTGGATGGCGAGCTGATACAGGCCGACAATCATCAGTGCGTGCAGATCCTGATCTTCTTCACCGAAGGGGTGTTTGAGCAGAATTTTCACCAGCGCATTTAAGCGCTGAAAATGACGGCAGCTGCCCAGTGTAAGGTCGCGCAGAAAACCACGGTCTTCAGCTGGTACCCGGTTTTCTAATGGTGGTAACACCTGATTCAGCGACTGGCCGTTCATTACGGAGGCGAGTGCCGTGGCCGCGGCACGGCGGGCGCTCAGTTCAGAGGAGGCACTCTGGCCCCAGATGGATGCATTGCTCAAAGTTCAGACGCCAGCATATGGTTTACCTGAAAGAGTTGTGGCTGGCCGTTAATAACGTCGGCCACAGACATGGCTTTTTTCCCTGGCAGCTGAATTTTGCTGATGCGCAGGACATTCTCACCACAGGCAACTTCTACCCCTTTGGGGCTGACGTTCACTATGGTGCCGGGCAGCATATCGGTGACCTTCTCAATGGCTTCGGCCTGTAACACACGGATACGGTGGTCGCCCAGCAGAGTGTAGGCCACCGGGAAGGGATTAAAGGCGCGTACCCTGCGTTCCAGTTCCACGGCGCTGAGGTTCCAGTCGAGCAGTCCTTCCTCTTTGCTCAGCTTGTGGGCATAACAGGCGAGCATATCGTTCTGAATTTCCGGGTTCAGCTCGCCGGCCTGCAGTTTTGCCAGCGTGCTCAGCAATGCCGGAGGGCCCATCCCGGCGAGCCGGTCATGCAGCGAGCCGCCGGTTTCATCGGCGGCGATCCCGGTGGTGACCTTGCTTAACATATCACCCGTATCCAGGCCTTTATCCATCTGCATAATAGTGATGCCGGTGACCATGTCGCCGGCTTCGATGCAGCGCTGAATCGGCGCGGCGCCACGCCAGCGTGGCAGCAGCGATGCGTGCACATTGAGGCAGCCGTACTTCGGCGCATCAAGCACGGACTGCGGCAGAATCAGACCGTAGGCGACCACGATCATGACATCGGCGTTGAGGCTTTTAAGCTCTTCCACGGCCGCCGGGTCTTTAAAGTTGAGCGGCTGATAAACCGGGATACCGTGCTCCAGCGCCACCTGCTTTACCGGACTGGGCTGCAGCTTTTTGCCACGCCCGGCCGGCCGGTCGGGTTGGCTGTAAACGCCAATGATGTCGTGTTCTGACGCAATCAATGCGCGCAGATGGGCCGCAGCGAAGTCCGGCGTACCGGCAAACACAATCCGTAGCGCCATTATTTTTTACCTTTGCGACGGGCTTCCTGTTTGTGTTTTTTCTCCAGCTTATCCTTAATGCGGTTACGCTTAAGAGGAGAGATGTAATCCACCATCAGCTTGCCTTCAAGGTGATCCACTTCGTGCTGGATGCACACCGCCAGAAGGCCACGGCATTCCATTTCAAACGGTTCGCCGTCACGGCCGATGGCTTTCACCAGGCAATGTTCGATGCGGGTGACGTCTTCGTAGAAACCGGGCACGGATAAACAACCTTCCTGCATGGTCTCTTCTTCGCCGTCGAGGACGGTGATTTCCGGGTTGATAAAAGTTAATGGCTCACTTTTATCTTCCGAGACATCGATGGTGATGATGCGTTCGTGCACGTTAACCTGTGTGGCGGCCAGACCGATCCCGGGGGCGTCGTACATGGTTTCAAACATGTCATCGACGATATTGCGGATACGCTCATCCACCGTTGTGACGGGTTGGGCAACAGTGCGCAAACGGGGGTCCGGGTATTCTAAAATTTCGAGTAAGGCCATAGAGTTAAGAGCTTTTATAGATACAAATGGTCCTGACTTGCTAATATGCGGGTCAGGCAGTGATATTCAATGCGATCAATGATAAAGGGAATACAGGATGAGCAAAACCATCAAGGGCATTCTGATTGCTGGTTTGATGGGTCTTTCGGTCGGTGTTAGCGCACTGACACTGAAAGCCGATGCGCCGCAGACATACGTGGTGAAGAAGGGAGACACCCTGTGGGGCATCTCTGAGCGGTTTACCAGCGACCCGTGGCAATGGCCCGAGATCTGGTATCAGAATGACCAGATTAAGAATCCTCATCTGATTTACCCGGGCGATGAGATTGGTCTGATTCAGGTGAATGGGGAAACCCGGCTGACGGTGACCCGCCGGGGCGACGCAAGCCGCACGTATAAAATGTCACCGGGGACGGTGAAAATGCAGCCCACCGCCCGGGTCGAACCCATAGAATCGGCGATCCCTGCCATTCCGCAGGATGCAATTCAGGGCTTTCTCAGTCATAACCGTGTGGTGGCTGTCGAAGAACTGGATAATGCGCCAAAGGTGATTGCAGGTGCTGACGGGCGTTTGATTATGGGAGCGGGTGGCAAGCTGTATGCCCGCGGCGATTTTGGTGAAGACGTCGCCAGAGCCTATGGCATCTACCGCAAGGGTCAGGTCTATGTCGACCCGGAAACGGAAGAAGTACTGGGGCTGGAAGCCACTGAAATCGGCGTTGGCAGTGTTTCAGGTTATGACGGCGATATTGTTACGCTGGAACTGGAGCGCACTGTGCAGCAGGTATCCATCGGTGATGTGTTGCTGCCGACGGATGACCGCGAGATCATTTCAAACTACTACCCTAAACCTCCGAAAGATTCCCTGACCGGCCAGATTCTGGCTGTCGACGGTGGTGTTTCTCAGGTCGGACAGTTTGATGTCGTGGTGATTAACCGCGGTGAGCGTGAGGGGCTGGAGCCGGGTTCGGTTCTGCTGATTAAGCGCAAAGGCGAAATTGTCTATGACCGTACTGCCGGAGAGCGGGTGCGCCTGCCGGCAGAGCGTGCCGGTAGTCTGCTGGTCTTCCTGGCGTATGAAAAAATGTCGTACGGTCTGATTATGCGCGCAACCCGCCCGCTGCGGGTCGGGGACGAGGTCGTCGGCCCGAACAACTGATCCGTCTGATGCGGGAACCAACAGAGTGACGGTGGCGGCAAACCACAGAGTTAACTCAGACATGACAAGGAAAGCTTATGCTCACGGAAGAGCTGTTGCTGGCCTGGTGGCGCTTATCCCGCCTGCCGGGCATTGGTAATATAGCCCTCAATGATCTGCGGCAGCGTCTGCCTGACGTTGCTGCTCTGTCCGATGCTTCTGCTGACACATTAATTCACTGCGGCTTCAGTCCGCCCGCGGCGCAACGCTGGGCTGATGATGAGACCCTGAGTGCCGGCTTCGACCGTATGCTGCAATGGTGTCAGCAACCGGACTGTGGCGTGTTACTGGCCGGTGTGGCACCTTATCCGGACGCCTTGTCTGCCACGCGCGATGCGCCCACCTTTCTCTATTTCCGCGGCGATATTTCTGCCCTGGCACGCCCGGCCATCGCCATGGTCGGCAGCCGTAATCCAACGCCTTATGCCAGCGACTGGGCGACACACTGTGCCCGTGTTCTGGCCGCTCAGGGGATTGCTGTGGTCAGCGGACTGGCGCTGGGCATTGATGGTGCGGCACATCATGGCGCGGTTGAATCCGGCTGCACCATTGCCGTGCTCGGCTGCGGTGCTGATGTCATCTATCCCAAACGTCATGCCGGGCTGGTGGACAGAATGCTCAGTCATGGTGGTCTGATTCTGTCTGAATTTGCACCGGGCACGGCGCCACAGGCGAAACACTTTCCCTCCCGTAACCGTATTGTCAGTGGCCTCAGTCTGGGCGTGGTGGTGGCCGAAGCGGCGCTTAAAAGCGGCTCATTAATTACTGCCCGGCTGGCGGCCGAGCAGGGGCGTGAAGTGTTTGCTCTGCCTGGTGCAGTGAGCAATCCATTAAGCCGTGGCTGTCATCAGCTGATCCGGGAAGGCGCGCTGCTGGTGGAATCTGCGCAGGATATTCTGCAGGAGCTGGGCCTTGATACGCACTCACCCGCTGCAGCACAGCAGCCCGGATTGTTTGATGAGCAGACCGATAACACACCGCCGCCGGTATTAATCAGCCACATAGATTACAGCGCTACCAGTACCGATGTGATCGCCATCCGCTCGCAGCTGCCTGTGCATGAATTACTGCCGCAATTGCTGGAACTGGAATTACAGGGCTGGCTGCAACAGGTGCCCGGGGGTTACCGGAGGATGAAGTAGCGCGCTTTTTCTTTATAACGCGCCTTTCCTCTATCTGCCCTCTATCTGCCCGATCGCCCTCTTGCTGCTTCTCCGGCCATGTTGTAGTGTGCCGCTTTCGTTTTCTGGCAAGGCCATTATCCCATGAATTCCTGGCATCTCTCCCGCGCGGTCCGTGCGATTGAGTCCGGCGGCGTTATTGCCTGTCCAACTGAAGCCGTATGGGGGTTAAGTTGTGATCCGGCTGATAACGATGCGATTCAGCGCATCCTCGATCTGAAACAGCGGCCCTGGCAGAAGGGCGTGCTGCTGGTGGCATCCTCGCTGGAGCAACTGCATGACTGGATCGAACCGTTAAGCGATGACGATCTGCAGAGCGTATGGTCCACCTGGCCGGGCCCCGTGACCTGGGTATTGCCGTGTAAAGAATGGGTGTCACCCATGCTGCGCGGTATCCACAATACACTGGCGGTGAGAATATCCGGTCACCCACTGGTGCAGGCTCTGTGTCATGAAACCGGCCCGCTGGTGTCTACTTCTGCCAATCCGGCCGGACGCGAACCGGCCCGCTCCCGGTTAAAGGTGCGTCAGTATTTTCATCAGCAGCTGGATTACATCCTGCCCGGTGAACTGGGCGGGCGTCAGCAACCATCAGAAATCCGCACACTCAACGGCCAACGCCTGCGATAGGAGACATATTATGAGCACCCAATCCGGTTGTGATATCGCCGCGGTAAAGACATTTCTGCTCGACCTGCAGGACAGAATCTGTGCAGCGCTTGAAGAACAGGACGGCCAGGCAAGCTTTGTGGAAGATGCCTGGGACCGGGAAGAAGCCGAAGGCCATCTGGCGTTAACCGGCGGCGGCCGTACCCGCGTGATTGCCGATGGTGGCGTGATTGAAAAAGGCGGGGTGAATTTCTCCCACGTTAAGGGCGAGCGCTTACCGGCGTCCGCAACGGCAACACGGCCGGAGCTGGCGGGACGCAGTTTTCAGGCGCTGGGTGTGTCCTTAGTGATTCATCCTCATAACCCTTATGTACCCACGTCCCATGCCAATGTGCGTATGTTCGTGGCGGAAAAGGAAGGCGAAGAACCCGTCTGGTGGATGGGGGGCGGTTTCGACTTAACCCCCTACTACGGCTTCGAAGAAGACGTTATTCACTGGCATAAAACCGCAAAAAATTTGTGTGAACCTTTCGGCGACGAAGTGTTTCCTAAATACAAGAAGTGGTGTGACGATTATTTCTGGCTGAAACACCGCAACGAAGCCCGGGGCGTCGGCGGGTTATTTTTCGATGACTTAAACCGCTGGGACGGTGAACTGAATTTCGACAAGAGCTTTGCGTTTATGCAGGCGGTCGGCAATGGCTACATTGACGCTTACGTGCCGATTGTGGCGAAGCGTAAAACATTGTCTTTCAGTGAACGCGAACGCAAATTCCAGTGCTATCGTCGCGGGCGCTACGTGGAATTTAACCTGGTGTTTGACCGCGGCACCATTTTTGGATTGCAGACCGGTGGCCGTACCGAATCGATTTTAATGTCGTTGCCGCCGGTCGTGCATTGGGATTATGACTGGCAACCTGAGCCAGGCTCGGCGGAAGAGAAACTCTACACCGATTTTCTGCCGCATAAAGAATGGGTCTGAGGAGACCACATATCACAGATGACAGATCTTTATAGTGTGATGGGGAATCCCATCAACCACAGCAAATCACCGCAGATACATTCGCAGTTTGCTGCCCAGTCACAGCAGGACATGCTGTACACCGCACAGTTGGTGCCGCTGGAAGGGTTCAACGATGCTGCGGACAAATTTTTCCGTCATGGCGGTGCCGGGCTGAATATTACTGTGCCCTTTAAAGAGGATGCTTTCCGCTTCGCCGGCGCACACAGCGAGCGGGCCAAACGTGCAGGCGCAGTCAACACGCTGAAAAAACTCGAAGACGGCACCATTTTCGCGGATAACACTGACGGCGTTGGTCTGGTACGCGATTTAACGGTGAATAACAGTGTCACGCTGACGGATAAACGCATCCTGCTGCTGGGTGCGGGCGGGGCGGTACGTGGCGTGCTGCAACCTCTGCTGGAACAGAAACCGGCTGAGCTGGTGATTGCTAACCGCACCGTCAGCAAAGCACAGCAACTGGCCGCGGATTTTGCCGATCTCGGCAATGTAAAAGGCTGTGGTTTTGAAGAAACTGAAGGCAGCTTCGATGTCATTATCAATGGCACCTCCGCCAGCCTGAGCGGTGAATTGCCGCCGGTTCCGCCGACCGCCGTATCGGATACCAGTGTCTGCTACGACATGATGTATGGCAGTGGTATGACGGTTTTTAACCAGTGGGCACACAACATGGGCGCCGCCAATACCCTGGATGGCCTGGGGATGCTGGTGGAGCAGGCAGCAGAATCGTTCGCGCTGTGGCGTGGTGAACGTCCGCAGACGCAGGACGTGATCGCTGAGCTGAGGACCGAACGGCGCCGGCGCTGATAGCCCCGGCCTGGCTGACGATCTCTGCGCCGGACTGACCCTGTCAGTCCGGCGTTTTTATACCCGCCCGCCGGTTACTCCACCCATTCAATGCCATGGGCGCGCAGCCAGCTGCGGTCCAGTTCCCAGATCACCTGTTTAATCGTTTCTGTCTCCACGACTTTGGCTGCGGCATACGCCTGATGGTCAGCCAGTGCCTGCTGGGCCTGCAGATAGGCGGGATCGGTAATGGACGCGCCGTCCAGTGCCGGATCAATGGCTTTGATCATCTGAGGTACGGACACCACGGCAGAGCGCGGCGTGCTGACGACCGCTGTCTGGCCTTCAATGCGCAGCACCCGGAACGGGTAGGGGTAGGCGGCCAGGTATTCATCGGCGGCCAGTTGCCGGTTGATAGCGCGCACATCGCCCGGCACCCACAGCCAGTTGGCGAGCAGGGCAGCGATGATCAGCACCACCACCACTGCGTAAATTTTCAGTCCCTTTGACATAGCCACTCCCGACACAGCTGACCGCCGTGCGCTGCAGATTAAAGCCTCTGTTTAAAGCCTGTATGTTAAGCACGCGGGTCGGATTATTTCGCTGCTGAGATCAATAAAAGGGCGATGTCAGAGAAGAATCGTGTGGGGGAACAGGCCAGCCCCGGCGCTGTGCGGCGGGGCAATCGCTGTTTCATTTTATGGTTATGGCTGGACTGGAGACAGATCCAGCTGGCGGCGGAAACGGATCACCGCCAGAGCCGAAGCAATACCCACCACGCATACCAGAGAAACATAATAGACAGGCGCCAGTGCATCGTATTTGAGCAGCATACTGACAATCAGGGGCGTGGTACCGCCAAAGATGGCGTAAGCCAGATTGTAGGAAAAGGATAAACCGGAAAACCGGATCGCCGGCGGAAAGCTTTTTACCGCCACGGCAGGCACGACACCGGTCAGTCCGGCGAAGAAACCGACCAATGGATAAAGCACGAACAACAGGCTGGTATCGGTCAGCATCAGGCTGAAGAACGCCGCGTAGCTGAGCGCCAGACCGAGAGAAAAAATACCGAGAATCAGGCCGTTGCCGAAGCGGTCGGCCAGTGCGCCGGCGCTGATACAGCCGATAAACAAGGCGACAATGGCCAGGCTGTTGGCTTCCAGGGACAGTTGCGGATCCAGACCGGCCAGTTTCTGCAGCAGCGCCGGTGTCATCAGAATGGTGACCACCACCGCAGCGGTCAGCACCCAGGTGACGGCCATGGAAATAGCGACCGACGGCACATGGCCTTTGATCACGGTTTTGATGGGCAGCTCTTCAGCCAGCTCCTGGCGGGCTTCCATCTCGGTAAAGACCGGAGTTTCCTGCAGCCAGCGGCGTAAATACATGGTCACAAAGCCCAGTGCACCACCGAGAATAAAGGGCAGACGCCAGCCCCACTCGTTCACTTCTTCTGTACTCATGCTGGCGTGCACGGCGGTGGCTACCAGCGAGCCCATCAGGATGCCGGCCACTAATCCGGCGGATAAAGTACCGCAGGCAAACCCTGTATGCCGTGGCGACACATGCTCGGTGACGAACACCCAGGCGCCCGGCGCTTCACCGCCAATCGCAGCGCCCTGCATAACCCGGAATAACAGCAACAGCAGCGGGGCGGCGATGCCGATGGTGTCATAAGTCGGCATCAGGCCGATGGCCAGTGTGGGCACTGCCATCAGAAAAATACTGAACATAAACATACGTTTACGGCCCAGCATGTCACCAAAATGAGCCATGACAATGCCGCCCAGCGGGCGTGCCAGATAGCCCGCGGCAAAGATGCCGTAGGTCTGCACCTGGCTCAGCCATTCCGGCATATCCGCCGGAAAAAACAGGTGGCCAACAACGTTAGCGAAGTAAACGTAAATAACGAAGTCGTAAAACTCCAGTGCCCCACCGAGGGCAGACAGGCTGAGGGTTTTGGCATCGTTGCGGGTCAGACGGGAAGCAGGCGAGGTCATGATTAATCGGTTGATTCAGGTTAACGGGTGAATGAGCTGCGCAGCAGCAACAGGGGGCGGGATTCTAGCATTATTTGTTCAGCGATTGATCACTTTGCTCTGCAACAGTTTTCCTCAGCCGGCGGCGAGAGTGAGGCACAGGGTCACGGGCATAAAAAACGCCGCCTTCCACAACGGAAAGCGGCGCTCAGAGCAGACCGGTTAGCCGGTCTGCAGGCAGCCTGGTGACGGATCAGTCGGCAGCGGTTTCAGCAAAGGTCAGCTCATATACTGTGGTGGTTCCGCTGACTTCGTTACCGACGGCGATAAAGTGCTTATCGTCGCGGCTGAAGTATTCGATGGATTCCGGTGCCAGATCGCCCGCGTCTCTGTTGTAGGTATCGTTGGCACAGGCGCCGTCGTCTTCATCTTCATGATCCATATACACCTCAGTGCACACAGGTTCGCTGAAGTCGCGGTTGGTGAAGTAAGACTGGAACGCAGGGGCGGATGGATCAGTGATTTCATACACCATAATGCCGCCCTGACGCTCAAGACCGACGAAGGCAAAAACACGGCTGCCGATGGTGGCCACTTCAATGGCTTCCGGCTCGGTGCCTTTGTCATCGCTGCGGTTATCACCGGTTTCGTCGGTGTAATTGTTCTCGTTGTCGGCGTTGAAGTTCGCCGGCTCCACGGCGTAAACACGCTTGGCAATGTCATCACCGCTGTCGGCAACCAGTCCGCCTTCTGCATTCCAGATGGAGAAGGAGCGGGCACCGAAGGCGTACAGGGTGTCGGTGGAGGCGTAGCTGTCTTTATCAACCACAAACTTCAGGCGTTTGAGCTCGTCGTTGTCATCCAGCGCGGCGTACAGCGGGTGCTGATCATTCACCAGATCGTAAAGGTCTTTGCCGCGCAGTTCGTCAACATAAGAGATGCAGTCATCTTCTTCGTTGGCGTATTTGTCGGCGTCTTCATCATCACCGCCCGGCGCATAGTCGTCATCACCGTCCCAGATGAATCCGGCGTCGTCGCACGCTGACTGAGTGGCATCAAACACGTATTCACGGCCATCGCCTTCGTTGGCCGACAGAATGTAAATCTCACCACCGATTTCAACGCTGGTCACTGTGTCCGGCATATACAGGCCTGCCAGTTGTTCGTAGCTGGCAAACTGCCCGGTGCCATCATCTTTATTGGAGGCATCCAGCTGGTTGCCGGAGGCTGCATCCCAGGCTTTACTGCCCAATCCCACCAGCGAGGTCACACTGGCATTGGCCACATCAATAATGGCAAAGGCGTTGTTTTCCTGCAGCGCAACCCAGGCAGTAGAGCCGTCTTTGCTCAGCGTCAGGTATTCAGGCTCCAGGTCCTGTGCCACGCTGGTGCCCTGAGGACCGGAAATACGGACATCCGCTGGCAGTTCAGCGGCACGGCTGCCGCCCACATTGAAGTCGCGGAAGTTAACCTGATGAGTTACTGCCTGATCAGCACCGGCTGAAATATCAACGATGGTTACTGAGCCTTCCGGATCATTGCTGTAATCATCGGATGGTTCGCCTTCGTTGGCGGCAACAATGTAGTTACCGTCTTCCGACAGGGTCACCATGTCCGGCAGCGCACCAGCGCTGTAGGTGGCCAGCAGAGAGAGGTCGTCAGAGCTGTACAGAGCGATAATGCCGTTCTCCTGTTTGTCGTCGGCTTCAATGGCCACGGCCACTTTACAGTCTTTGGCGGATACGCTGTTGGCGGCACCGATATCGATACCGGCATCGGTGGCTGCGCCGGCTAAGTCGATGCTGGTGTCTTTGGTCAGGGTTTCTGACGTGGCGTCGTATTCCAGTACATCCACGGTTTCCGCTTCGGCATTGACCACATACAGCCGGTCAGAGCAGGTATCATAGCTGACGATTTCCGCTGCACTGGAGGCGAAGTCTTCGCCGGAATAGTAAGTGTCGATCTGCGAAAGCTGCAGCGTACCGGATGGGGTGTTGTCATTGTCGTTATCGTCGTCACCACCACAGGCAACGAGCAGTGAACTGCTGATGGCAAGCGCCAGGAGTTTGCGGTTCATACACTCTCCACTGAGATTTATTACAAATTTGTGTAGGGCGCAGGGTGAAGATGCTTGATAACAATCCGATGACGGTTGTATTGCGGAATGGTTGCGGTAAGGGATTGTTGTATTTGCACAAGGCGTTTGGGCAGAGCGTGTGCAATGTACTGGCGCGGAAAGCAGTCAGCAAAGGGGACCGCCAGAAGACGCTGCGCTTTGCTGTTGTTCTTTTACTCTGATGTCTGCAGCCACTGCTTCAGCTCGCTTTCCTGCGGCAACCCCTGCAGGGCCGGGCCATGGCGCTGGCCGTTGCTGTTGAACCGTTGCAGTGCCGGCGGACCAAACACCTGCCAGCTGGCGAGTAAATCGAGCTGTGCGCGGCTGCTGCGGGTGATGTCGAAACGGATTAATGTATAGCCGGACAACGCCGGTTGCATGGTACGTGCTTCCAGCAGCTCGTCCATTTCGCGGCAGCTGGTACACCAGTCGGCGTAAATATCCACCAGTACCGGTTGGCCGGCTGCAGCGATCATGGCTTCCAGCTGGGTAACACTTTCTACATGCTGAACTTCGGCCGCCGGTTCCCGTGGCAGCACCTCCAGCGTGCCGGAGCGTAGCGGATACAGCAGCGAACCGTTGCCCTGAGCGGCGCCGGCCAGCCACAGCACACCGGTGACGGTACTGATCAGCGCCAGCGAGCGGGCGAAGCGTTGTTTCGCTGTCTGTGGTGCTTCCAGCAAGCCGAGATAGACAGCACAGCCCAATGCGAGCATGCCGCTCAGAGCCAGAATCGCCGGTGGCGGTAACAGCCGGCTGAGCAGGCCAATCGCCACGGCCAGCAGACCGACACCAAAAGCGCCTTTGATAATCAGCATCCAGTTACCGGCTTTCGGCAGCAGGCGTCCGCCGCTCAGGCCGATAATCAGCAGCGGCACACCCATGCCCATGCCCAGCGCGAATAACGCTGCACCACCAGTAACCACATCGCCGGTGGTGCTCAGGTACATCAGTGCGCCGGCCAGCGGCGCGGACACACAGGGCGAAACCACTAAGGCGGCAAAGAAGCCCATCAGGAAGGTACTGAGCAGACGACCGCCCTGCTGGCGACTGCTGAAATCGTTCAGACGGTTACGCAGGAAAGACGGCAGCTGCAGTTCAAATAAGCCGAACATCGACAG
Organism: Thalassolituus sp. UBA1087; assembly: GCA_002314145.1. Taxonomy (GTDB): domain Bacteria; phylum Pseudomonadota; class Gammaproteobacteria; order Pseudomonadales; family Oceanobacteraceae; genus Venatoribacter. The sequence goes on from DCCG01000019.1 coordinate 176,263, forward strand.
CGACAGCACCACAAACAGCAGCGCCGCGAGACTGATGACGATGGGCGTCTGGGTAAAAGCCGCGAGATTCACTTTGGCGCCGAACGCTGCCACCAGTACGCCGATCAGCGCATACGAACAGGCCATGCCGACCACGTAAGACAGCGCCAGCGCAAAGCCTTTGCCGGCCGATAACTGCGTCGCCTTCTGTCCGGCAATGATGCTCGACAGAATCGGAATCATGGGGAACACACAGGGCGTCAGCGACAGGCCGATACCCAGTCCGAGGAAACTGAGAATCACCCACCACAGGCTTTTATCGGCCAGATTACTGTCGTCTGTGCTGTTGCTCTGAACCGGGCTGGTGTCTTCGCTGAGCGTCAGTGGTTGCGGCGGATAGCACAGCCCTTGCTCTGAACAGCCCTGGAAACTCAGGGTCAGGGCGGCACCGGACGGATTACTGACATGCACGTCCAGCGCATTGTGGAACACCTGAACTTCGCCGAAATTTTTATCCAGCTTGGTTTCTGATGGTTGAGTAAGCGTCAGCGCTGCGCTGTCTGCGCCTTCGCCGGTCAGCGTCAGGCGGTCTTTATACAGGTAATAGTGCGGCGCGATGGTGAAGTGCACATCGTAGCCGTCAGCAGCCGGGCTGACCTGAGGGCGGAAGGCCTCAGCCACCGGCAGAAAGGTATCGTCTTCATCTTCCAGTGCCGACATATCCGGCAGGCCCGCTGCCAGCAGACTCTGGGACAGCAACGCAAGAGCGAGCAGTGGCAGTAATAAAAGAGAGAGTCTGCGGATCATCAGCGCTTTCCTGAAGTTGCCTGAAGTAGATTGAACAGAGAGTTAGTCGTGGGCATTGCTCCCGTTTTATTCAGCATGGCGCAGCGCGATTAAGGGCACCTTAAGTGAATCTTAACGGCCGTTAAGACTTCCTTAAGCTGACCTCTCTACTCTGATATTTCCGAACTTATCTTCTGCTTTGCGGAGTGCGCTATGTCGTTAACAACCCTCTTTTCCAGACTGCTGGCCACTGTGGCGGCTTTGCTGCTGTCGTTTTCAGCCCTGGCTGCAGACATCAACTTTGATCAGCTGAAAGGCAAGGTGGTGTATCTGGATTTCTGGGCATCCTGGTGCGGACCATGCCGTGATTCTTTCCCGTGGATGGAAGCGATGCACAAAAAATACGCCGCTCAGGGGCTGGAAATCATTGCCGTCAACCTGGATCAGGAACCAGAGCTGGCGCAGAAGTTTTTAAAACAATACGCGCCGGACTTCCGCATCGAGTACGACGCCAAAGGTGAAATGGCCGGACAGTTCGGCGTCGACACCATGCCGACCAGTTTTGTGATCGGCCGTGATGGCAAAGCGCGTAAAAAACACAAAGGTTTCCACGCTGAGCGCAAAGCGGCTTACGAAACCGAAATCCGTACTCTGCTGGAGGAGTAATCATGCTGCGACTAATCAGCCGGAGCCTGCTGCTGCTGGCGATCTGTGCCGGACTCAGTGCCTGTGCCGGTGTAAAACCCTGGGAACGTGATCTGCTGGCCAAGCCGCAGATGGAACTCGACCCGCACCCGCTGCAGAGCGCGTTCGATGATCATATCTATTTCAGTAAAGAAGCCAGCTCCGGTGGCCGTGGCTTTGGTGGCGGAGGTTGCGGATGCAATTAAAAGACAAAAAACTGGGCCAGCGTCTGGCGCTGGCAACCACAGCACTGCTTGGCACTCAGGCGCCAGAACAGGCTCTGGCCGGTGACGGTGACTGGAAAGTGGATTCCGCGCTGCTGTATTACGCCGAAGACGATGACCGCGTCAAAGCCGTCGAACCTGTGATCAGTCTGACCCGGGAATTCGAAGACGAAAGCGCACTTAATCTGCGCATCGTTTACGACTCACTGACCGGTTCCTCACCGAACGGCGCAGCCATCGCCAATGTGGCACAGACCTTTACTTCCGCTTCAGCAGCTGCGCGCTTAGAAGGCGCTGATGAAGAAGAGCAGGAAGAGTACGCAGGCCGTGGCAGCTACACCATTAACCCGGGCGATGTGCCACTGGACCCATCATTCGAAGACAGCCGCACAGTGCTCTCTGCGGGCTGGACCCAGCCATGGGGCGACGACTACACCCTGAGTGTCGGCGGAGCTTATTCCAGCGAGGAAGACTTCACTTCGATGAGTGGTAACGTGGCTATTGCCCGCGACCTGAACAATAACAACACCACCTTATCGCTGGGTGTGAATCTGGAATTCGACACCATCGAGCCCAATGGCGGAATTCCGCAGGCGCTGGGGTCGTTGAGTGAACACAACACCGATGGCAGCGACGATACCAAGCAGGTGGTGGACATGATGTTCGGTGTAACCCAGGTGATTAACCGCCGCTGGATTACCCAGCTGAACTTCGGTCTGAGTCAGTCGTCCGGCTATCAGAATGACCCGTATAAAATTCTCACCGTGGTGGATAACGGCAACCTGATTACCGATCCCAACGACAGCGAGCGTTACCTGTACGTGTTCGAAAACCGTCCGGAAGACCGGCAGAAACTCAGCCTCTACTGGCAGAACAAATTTGCCATCGGCAGTAATGACGTGATCGACATCGGTTACCGCTATATGACCGATGACTGGGACGTGAACTCGCATACGCTGGATCTGACTTACCACTGGCAGCCGCTGGAGCATTTCTATCTGGAGCCGCATTATCGTTACTACACCCAGACGGCGGCGGACTTCTATGAGCCCTTCCTGAATGCCGGCAGTGAAGTGGATATCTCAGGTACCGACGTCACCGCACTGGTGAATGAAGCTTCTTCGGACCCGCGTCTGGCGGCTTTCAGTGCCAATACCTTTGGCGTAAAAGCCGGCTTCCCGCTGCGGCAGGATGAGGAAATATCGGTACGGCTGGAATACTATCAACAGCAGGACGACAACAGCACCAAAGCGGTGGGTGCAGGCTCCGATCTGGATGGCATGTCGCAGTTCACCGAACTGAAGGCCAGCTGGATTCAGGTGGGGTACTCTTTCCGCTGGTGATTCTTTCCGCCAACAGCGAAGGAGTGCCGCACAAGGCATGAGTTTTCAGCTGCAACTGACACAACTGGATGGCTATTGCCGGGTTAACTTCCCGGCTATGGCCTGTGTGTGTGAAATCCTGATCGACACAGCCGATATGGCGCTGGCCCTGCAACTGGGTGAGCAGGCCCGCGACGAAACCCGGCGCATCGAACAGAAGTTCTCCCGTTACCGCGGAGACAACCTGATTGCCCGTATCAACACGGCGAATGGTGAGCCGGTCACCGTGGATGAAGAAACGGCCGGATTAATCGACTTTGCCGCCGAACTTTGGGACGCCTCAGAAGGGCGCTTTGATATTACCTCCGGTCTGCTGCGCCGGGTCTGGACCTTCGACGGCTCCGATAAACTCCCCACCCAGAAAGACATCGATCATCTGCTGCCGCGTATCGGCTGGGAAAAAGTCAGCTGGCAACGGCCGCAGCTGCGGATGCCGGCGGGGATGGAAATCGACCTCGGTGGCATAGGTAAGGAATACGCGGTGGATAAGGTTTTCGCTTTGCTGCAGGAGGAATTCAGCGGCGCGTTGCTGGTGAATTTCGGCGGCGATCTGCGTGCGTATGGGCCGCGCAGTGACGGATCAAAATGGCAGGTTGGCGTCGAGAAGGTCAGTGCTGATCAGCCGGTGGAAATGCTGGCGATGTCTCAGGGGGCTCTCACCACCAGTGGAGACAGTCAGCGTTACCTGCTGCGCGATGGTATCCGCTACAGTCATATTCTCGATCCGCGCAGCGGCTGGCCGGTCAGCAATGCCCCGCACGCCGTGACCGTGGTCGCACCGACCTGTGTGCAGGCCGGCATGCTCAGCACGCTGGCATTGATGATGGGCGCCGGCGCGGAAGCCTTTCTTGACGAACAGGGCATTCAATACTGGAGTGTGCGCTGATGCGGTTGCTGTTAGTGGAAGACGACGTGATGCTGGGAAAAAACCTGCAGCAGGCACTGCAGGGGCAGAATTACGTGGTCGACTGGGTGCAGACCGGACTCAGTGCGCTGGCGGCCCTGCAAGCCGAACATTTCGACCTGGCGGTGATGGATCTTGGCCTGCCCGGACTGGACGGCATCCGCGTGATTGAAGAAGTGCGGTCACAGCAGTTACCACTGCCGATCCTGATACTCACCGCCCGTGACAGTGTGCAGGACAGAGTGAAAGGACTGGATGCCGGTGGCGATGATTATCTGCTTAAACCCTTTGATCTGAACGAGTTGTTTGCCCGCCTGCGCGCGTTGGGGCGGCGCAATAATGCAGCGGTGGCGGTCAATGAAATCCGCTGTGGTACCGTTGTACTGGATACAGCCCATCATCAGGCCAGTTATCAGAATCAGCCGGTGTCTCTGTCTCGGCGTGAATTTCTGTTGCTGGAGGCGCTGCTTAACCGCCCGGGTCAGGTGTTTACCCGGCAGCAGCTGGAACAGTCGCTATACGGCTGGGGCGAAGAAGTGGAAAGCAACGCGCTGGAAGTGCACATCCACCATCTGCGCAAAAAATTCTCCAATGACCTGATTCAGACGGTGCGTGGCGTCGGCTATCGGCTGAATAAAGAAGCGGCAGGACAGGAATCCGGCGCATGAAGTTATCCATCCGCAGTACCTTATTGATTCTTTTGTTTCTGGTATTACTGCTGGCCATTGTGCTTAACAGCGTACTCGGCCATCTGCTGGTACGGCATGAAGTGAATGAGGTGTTCGATGCTGAGCTGGCGGTCAGCGCCAAGCTGATTAAAGGCATTCTCAGTGAAGGCAATCTGGAAGACGATCTGCCCCGCATCAGCGCCGCCATGAACGAAAGCTTCGGCCGCGTGCAGCCGGACCAGCCGGAGCTGGAAGCCTACGAACGTACCCGCCTGATTCAGATCTGGCGCAAAGATGGCAACGGGTTGCTGTTCCGTTCACCGGGAGCCCCCGATCACGCGCTGGCACCCTTGCGTGCCGGCTTTTATCACCACCAGAGCAGCAGCAATGAATGGATGGTGTATGTCACCGATCTGCCCACACACGATGCCTGGCTGATGGTGGGTGAGTACCCACATGCCCGCCATGACATTATCCGTGAGCTGGGCGGTATCTTCGGCGTATCCGGCGTGGTGGCGCTGATTCTCTGTACTCTGATCGCCCTGGCGGCGATTGAATATGGCTTAAGTCCGCTGCGGCGGCTGGGCAGCCGCCTGCGCCGCCGTTCGGTGGATAATCTGAAGCCGGTCAGACTTCACCGCACACCGAAAGAACTGCAGCCAGTAGTGGATGGCCTCAATGATATGTTCAGCCGTTTATCCTCCGGCATTGAACGTGAACGGCGTTTTATTGATGACGCCGCCCATGAGCTGCGCACGCCGCTGGCGGTGCTGAAATTACAGAGCCAGCATCTGCAGAGTCTCAGTCCACAGCAGCAGCGTGATGCTCTGTCGGAACTGGAACGCGGTACCGACCGCGCCAGCCAGCTGGTAGAGCAGTTACTGATTCTCGCGCGCATGGATAATACCGACAGAATCCCGGTGGCGCCCGCCGACGTCACTGAAGCGGTGCGCCGCACGCTGGCGTCGCTGCAGTGGCAAGCCGATGAACATCAGGTGGAATTAACACTGGATGCCGACGACACTCTGCCTGCGGTGGCGGTTGACCCGGCACTGATCGCAATGGCACTGCGCAACCTGGTGGATAATGCCATTCGTTATGGTGGTGACCGCCAGCGGGTGGAAACCCGGCTGACCGTGGAAAAGGATGAGCTGTGTCTGAGTGTGCGCGATCAGGGGCCGGGTGTGGCGGAAGATGATCTGCCACGTCTGAGTGAGCGTTTTTTCCGTGCTCAGGGCAGTCCTTCTGCCGATAGCCGGCAGGGTGGTTCCGGGCTGGGTCTGTCGATTGTCAGCCGCATTGTGGATACCTGTGCAGGCCGCCTGCAGCTGCGTAATCATCCACAGGGCGGACTGGAAGTGACCCTGCGGATTCCGCTGCAGGGGCTGTCGTCAGCAGGGCCGGGAGAAGGTTAACTTTCCCGTTACCGCAGCACGGCGCTGCCCGGATGGCGGAATTTTATACTAAGGTTAGTCTGTAACTATTCCACCACGGAAGAGGGATGCTTAAAAAAGCCCGTAAAAACCAGGCTGCCATTTTTACCCTGTTTTCTCTGCTCTATCTCAGCTTTGCTGCCACGGCTGTGTACCTGGTCACTGATCACTTTGTACAAAAGCAGGCAGAGCAGGCTAAAGACAGGCTGCAACAGCAGCTGGCTCTGGTGCGTTCCAATATTGAAGCCGAAGTCTTCCGCGATACTTTTCTGGCGGACAGTCTGGCGACTGTGGTTTCAATTGCACCTGAATTCGCGCTTACCCACTGGGAGTCAGTGGCTGAAAAGCTGTTATCGAAAGCCCGCTTTGTGCGCAATGTCGGTCTTGCGCCGGATGACGTTATTTCACGGGTCTATCCGCTGCAAGGGAACGAAAAAGCCGTGGGTCTGGATTTCCGCTCGCGGCCGGAGCAGTACAAAACGGTATTGAAAGCCCGGCAGAGCCAACAGGTTGTTATTGCCGGTCCGCTGGAACTGGTGCAGGGAGGAATCGCGCTGATCGCCCGCTTTCCCATCTTTACCAATCCACCATTCAATACTCAGTACTGGGGCAGCGTCAGTGTTGTCATTGATTATGACCGCCTGCTGCAGAGTTCAGGCATTATGACACTGGACGGGCTGGATTTTGCGCTCAGCTCACTCAACCCGGAGGGGAAAAACAGGCTGTTGCTGGGTAACCAGCGGGTCGCACAGAAAGCAGATATACGCTATCCGGTTCATATCCCCAATGGCAACTGGGAGCTGGCCGCCGTGTATGACCAGCTGGAAAATACCGGTTATGTACAGGGTTTAAAACAGCTTCTGATTGCACTGGGGACATTTACCTTTATCTGCATCTATATCCTCCTTGTGTTCCTCTTCCTGAATTACCGGCAGTTGCACAGAATGTCGCTTACTGATGAGCTGACCCGGCTGCCGAACCGCAGATTTCTGATGGATGTCTTAACCCGTCTGATGGAGAGAACCGGAGGGGAGGTTGAATTCACTCTGCTGAATATCGACCTGAACGGCTTTAAAAAAGTGAACGACGTTTATGGTCATGAAGCCGGCGATGAGCTACTCAGGCTCGTGGCTCATGAAGTCAGTAATGTGCTGCGTTCATCCGATATCGCGTCGCGTATTGGGGGTGATGAATTTGTTGTGATTCTGCATCGCACGACCAATGCCACGGATGTGGAACGCATCATCGGCAAGATTCATGAGCGGGTGGAGTCGACGGCGCTGCATTGGCAGGGCGAGGAGATATATCCGTCCCTGAGCATCGGCTACACGGGGTTCCGTGGCAAAGGCGATGTGGGCGCGATTAAGGATCTTATGGCCAGAGCTGACCAGAGAATGTATCAGGACAAAATACTGCGCAAAGCAGCGGCCTGCTGACAGCAGCAGGCCGGATGCGGCTGATCATCGGCTCAGCCCGGGGATTCAGGCCGGGGATTCAGCCGGGGAATGTACCGTTGTGGTAGATTTCCTGCACGTCTTCCAGGTCGTTGATCAGGCCGGCAAAACGCTCAAACTGCTCAACATCGTCGCCTTCAATCGGATGTTCGGTCTGTGGCAGATAAGTGATTTCTTCCACTTCAAAATCGATTTCCGGGTTCAGCTCGTTCAGCGCGGTTTTGGTTTTGAAGAATTCCGTCGGTGGCACCAGCACAGTAATCATGCCGTCTTCGCAGTCGATGTCAGAGACATCCACATCCGCTTCCATCAGAGCTTCCAGTACCGGCTCTTCATCGTCACCGGCAAACACGAACATGGCGCGGTGATCGAACATGTGCGACACCGAACCCTGGCTGCCCAGTTTGGCTTTGCACTTGGAGAACACACCGCGGATTTCACCGAAGGTGCGGTTATTGTTGTCGGTCAGTGCACTGATCAGCACCATGGCACCGCCCGGGGCAATACCTTCATACAACGCAGGCTGGAAGTCTTCGCCACCGGCACCATTGGCTTTATCCAGCGCTTTCTCAATCACGTGCGTGGGGACCTGATCTTTCTTGGCGCGGTCGATCAGGCTGCGCAGTGCCAGGTTGCCGGTTGGATCGGCGCCTCCGGCTTTGGCGGTGACATAAATTTCACGACCATATTTTGAATACACTTTGGTTTTTGCGGCGGCCGTTTTGGCCATCGATTCTTTACGGTTCTGAAACGCTCTGCCCATGGGAATTGCTTCTTGTTGGCTGGTTAATAAGAAAAATAAGGCCGGATTGTACTCCCTGAAGCCGGAACTGTCTTGTTTAAGGCCCGTCGGGCGGGAAGGCGGCGGGGTTACCCATCTTTCCGGACACAGGTTTTCATCTACTCAGAACGGATAGCCGGGTACTGTTGTTTCCCTTAAACATTGATTACAAATTGTAGTGATATTGATTCTTATTAATCAAAAGTCATATGATGCCGCCTTTCTTTGCCCGTCCGGGCCGGACTCAGCTTTTGGGGAAGTCAGATGATCAAGCCACATAAGAAAACACCACTGGCCGTCGCGTTGTTGCTGGCCGGTATGGCCACCGCCGCTCACTCCGTGGAACTGGAGCAGGTAACTGTGTATGGCGAGAAGCAGGAAAAATCCATGCGTGATACAGCCACCTCGGTGCAGGTGCTGGATGCTGAAGATATGGAAGAGCAGCCGATTACGGATTTTAATGATGTATTTGCCCGCGTAGCGAATGTAACGTCTCTCGACGCTGGCAGTCAGCGCACCAGTTTTGCCATCCGCGGCGTCAGTGTTGACGGTGTGGCCGGCAGCAACACGGCACGCACCGCGGGTATTGTGGTTGACGGTGTGGGGATGGCCAACGAGGTGCTGCGTTACGGCGGGCCCGGTATCTGGGACCTGCAGCAGGTGGAAGTGTTACGTGGACCGCAGGGCACGCTGCAGGGGCAGAACTCCCTGATGGGGACCATCGTGATCCGCAGTAAGAACCCGACCTTTTACGAGGAAGGTGCGGTGCAGGCTCAGTACGCTTCCTTTAATACCTTCCGCACCAGTGGCACCTACAGTAATGCGCTGACCGATACGCTGGCCTTCCGCGTCAGCGCCGACCGTTACCAGTCGGATGGTGCGATTAAAAATGTCACCCGCAATGATGATGAATATGCCAGTACGGATCGTGGAATTTACCGTGGCAAGCTGTTGTGGCAGCCCAGCGACTCGCTCAGTGCCATGCTGACGCTGCAGGCTGCACGCCATGATCTCGGTGCCGGTAACTCGGTACGTGACGACCGCAGCTACAGCCGTGAAGCGGTCTCCGATGCGGCGGACAATAAAGATGTCCGCTCCGATCTTGCCATTCTGGAAGTGAACAATGAGTTTTCCGATGAGCTGAAGCTGACCTACATCGGCTCAGTGCAGAAAAATGATTACGACCGCTACGACGATTACGACTCAGGAACCGAGGCGGGTAACGAGATTGATCAGTACTCCCGCTCCCGTGTGCAATCCCACGAACTGCGCCTGAGTTTTGATAACGGCACCGTCAGCGGTGTCGCCGGGCTGTTCTTTAACCGTAATCATCAGAATCTGGGGTATGACCTGCAGAGCCTGTATCCGCTGTCATCATTTGAAAGCACGATTACCAATTACTATGAAAGTGAGTTAGGGGTCGATGCAACAACCGCCCAGGCTCTCTACGACAACTATATCCCGACGCTGACAACGGTAGGCTATGACACCGCGTCAGAAGAGTGGACTTCTAACAAAGCGGTCTTTGGTGAACTCACCTGGAACATCAATTACAACTGGGCAATCACAGCGGGTCTGCGTCATGACCGCGAGAGCAAAACGCGCTGGGATGTGGCAGACGCCGCTATTCTCGATGAGCCAAACACCAATCCAACGGAAATCGTCCCCGGCCTCACCGCCGGTGCTCTGGTCAACAGCACGCTGTCGACACTGGCCAGCACACTGAATGAGCCACGCACAGATACCGATTCAGACTACACGGCAACCCTGCCCAAGCTGGTGGTGACCTATTACGTGAACGATGATCTGGCATTCAGCGCGCTGACCCAGAAAGGTTACCGTGCCGGTGGCGCCATGATTAACATAGGTACCGGGCAGCTGGTGGAATACGATCCGGAATACACCTGGAACTATGAACTGGCCATGCGCAGTGACTGGCTGGATCACCGGCTGATGGTGAACAGCAATATTTATTACATCGACTGGACGGATCAGCAGGTACTGGTCACCAACTCCGGCGACAGTACCGACAGTGAAATAGACAATGCCGGTAAGTCTGAGCTTTACGGCCTGGAGGTCGAAGTATCGGCCGCGCTGAGTGATAACCTGACGCTGTCCGGTTCCTATGGTTACGCTCACACCGAATTCAAAGATTTTGATACCGGCGATGAAAACTTTGACGGCAATGAATTCCGCCATAATGCCAAACACTCGGCCAACCTGATGCTGGATTACCGGCTGGGAAGCTGGCAGGCCGTCGCCAATGGTTCCTTTGTCGGTTCTAACTATGGTGATAATGACAACACCACCAAAATACCCGGTTACGGCATCGTCAACCTGAAGATGAACTACGACATCAACCGTCTGCGTCTGTCCGGCTGGGTGACCAACCTGTTTGACCGTGAATACCTGACCGATGATTTTGAACGTCTTGTATCTGCCAGTACCGTTGGCACACAGGACAACCTGACCATCGGCCAGCCGCGTATGATCGGTGCCGGCGTGCTGTACAGCTTCTGATGGCTCTGTTGCTGATGTTGTGGCCGGCACTGGATCTGTACTTCGGCATTGAAGGTCGTCCGGCGGTGATCCGGTCACGCCGGCCAGCCCTGTTGCTGGCGCTGATTCTGCTGATCCTGCCGCTGGCCATGCTGCTGCGTCAGTTTGGCGTTGAGCAGGGCGTGTTTTACAGTCTGCTGGCCATCATGGCGACCGCAGGTATTTTCGTGCTGTTGCGTGTCTGGCAACCGGCGCTGACCCGGCTGATTTCCTGGCTGGCGCTGGTGGCTTCCATTGCAGGTGTTATTTATGGCTTCTTCTGAACTGACCGCAGGCAAATGGCTGGCCGGCAGTGTCGGCGGATTTTTCACCACGGTGGTGATGACGGTGGCGATTACCCTACTGTGGCCGTTCGGCGACCGCATTGAGCAGATCTTTGCCGGCGGTGTGTTCTTCTTTGTGTTCTGGTCGGTGCTGTTCTACTTCGCCATGCTGGCGGCCAGCGGGTTGCGCGCCTGGGGCCGCATTGGCAGTCTGTTTTTACTCTTTGCCGTGATCGATGTCGTGGCGCTGTATGTATTCCGCTAGGAGCAATGAAAGCAGCGATGAATAAGCACACCATCAAAGTCTTCTACGACACGCATTCCTGGCTCGGCATTGTCGCCGGTATTCTGCTTTTTATTGTCAGCTTTTCCGGCTTACCGGCCATGTTCGTGCATGAACTTGAGCAATGGCAGACACCGCAGCTGCGCGATCTGCCGGCGGTGGAACGCGTCGACTGGCAGCAGCTGGTGGATCAGGCCGGCGACGATATGCAGACGCAGAAATCGCTGTTTATCGTGCCGGAAGCAGAGCTGGGATACGCCACGCTGTATCGTCGTGGCGAAGACAAAGAACTGATCAGCAAAGTGCTGTCGTTGCAGGACGGCAGCGAACTGCAGCCCGGCCATTCTGACGTGGCCCATCTGTTTGAGCATCTGCATACCGACCTGCATCTGCCGTCGCCATTCGGCCGCTATCTGGTTGGTTTTGCCGGCATGGTGATGCTGCTGCTGATCATCGCCGGGGTGGTGATTCATACCAAATGGCGGCAGCAGTTCACCACCCTGCGCATTACCCGCAGCTGGCGCCTGTTACTCACCGACCACCATAAACTGCTGGGCCTGTGGACATTGCCTTTTGCCGCGCTGCTGGCCTTTACCGGCACCATTCTTGGTTTACTCGGGCTGATTTCACCGGTGCTGGCGCTGGCCAAATTCGACGGCAATGTGGATGCCGCGGTGGAAGCTGTGGTCGGGCCCGATGCGGAAATACAGGGCGTTGCGCAGCAACCTTTGCCGCTTAACCGGCTGTATGAACTGGCATTAGCCGCACAGCCGGATCTGCAGGTGGAACGGGCGGAGCTAACAGGCTGGGGCGATGCCGGTGCCCTGGTTAACTTCTCCGGCCGCGCGCGTCAGACGCTGAGCAATCTGCAATCGGTCACACTGAACGCCGTCAGCGGTGAGATTGTGCATCAGGCCGATGCTCGGGAACACGGACCCTTTTACCGCATCTTCGCGGCGGTGACACCCCTGCATTACGTTATGTTCGGCGATGAGCTGTTAAAACTGTTTTATGCCCTCTGTACGCTGGCACTGAGTGCCATTGTGGTGTCGGGCATGATGATCTGGCTGGATAAAAAACAGCGCCGTGATCAGCGCCCGCACTGGCTGGCAGCATTAACCCTGGGCAGTTGTCAGGGCCTGGTGCTGGCCATGGCCGCAGCCCTGGCCGTTTCATCGGTGAGCCACAGCATGGCGGCACAGGCGCTGTATGAAGAAACCGTATTCTGGCTGGTCTGGGGCCTGTGGATTGCGGTGTGTCTGCTGTTGCGTAATCTGGCCGTGCGTACCCTGCTGAGCCACGGCTGCTGGCTGATAGCGGCGGCTCTGCTGCTGGCTGTGGGGGCGGATTCTGTACTGCACAACAGCTGGCAAGGCAGTGCGGTCGTGGTGAAGGGCGTGAATCTGAGCCTGTTGCTGATTGCCTTGCTCAGTCTGTTCGTTGCTTACCGGCTGAAGAAAACGCAGAACACCTGAACAATCTGGTCTGATACCTGTCGCAATGAACAGAGCGGGCCGCTACGGCTGCCCGGAAACCCTGCAAGATGGCAACGTCCCAAAGGTGTCTGTTATGAAAATGATTGATCAGATCGCCCAGCAACCGGAAAAAGCACTCTGGCAACAACTGAGCGAAGAGAACCGGGTAATGCTGGAAGTCGACGGCATTACCGATTACATGCAGCCCATGCTGGCACATCCCGACCCTTCCCGTCACACCGTCTGGTTTTTCGCCAAGCGCAGCAACGACATGTTCGGTGCGATTCAGCAGCCGATGCACGCCCGCATCTGTCTGATGAACGGCCATGAGAATGTCTGGGCCGATATTCACGGCGACATTGTTGAATCGGAAGACGCCGATGCCATGGCGCGCCACTGGTCGGTGGAAACCGAAGCCTGGTTCGATGAAGGGCGTCTTGATCCGGATCTGATGCTGCTGGCTTTTCATCCCCAGGAAGCGGAAATCTCAGCCGCCACAGACAACCCGTTTACCCGAGGCTATGAACATATGAAAGCGCTGTTCGGCGAACAGGACCATCCGGATATTGGTGTCCGTAAGCGTCTTGATCTCGCCTGATACTCGTCGACGGCCGCGGATCTGGCCGCCACAGCACCCGCAACGACAGAGCCGCCCATCCGGGCGGTTTTTTTATATGTACCGCCCTTGTCTGCGGGGAAAGGGTATCCCTGTGTGTGTTTTTGGTTATATAGATATTGCGAAATATTAGTTATCAGTTATAAGAAAGCGCAATAAACTCCGCATCCTCTTTCGTTAAGACAATCTTGTGGAGTGTATGTATGTTGACGGTTGCGCGTTTTGGCGGCCTGCTTTCCCTCGCGGTGGTTTCTGTGAATGCTCAGGCAACCAATGGTTACTTTACCCATGGCACCAGTGTTAAAGCCCAGGGTATGGCCGGGGTCTCCGTGGCGATGGCCCATGACAGCCTAAGCGCTGCCAGCAATCCGGCCTCATTAACCGCTTTGACAGCAGAGCAGCAGCTGGATCTCGGGGTGACCTACTTCGCCCCGGAGCGCAAAAGTGACATCTCCGGCAATGGCTTTGGCATCGACGGGACCTACCACGCCAACGACCGCAAATACTTCCTCATTCCTGAGCTGGGTTATGCCCGGCACCATTCGGACGTGCTCAGCTACGGCCTGGCACTGTACGCCAACGGGGGTATGAACACAGATTACGGCGACAACCCGTTTGCTAACTTCGGTTCCAGCGGCAGTGCCGGTGTTAACCTGGAGCAGCTGTATGTGACCGCTACCCTGGCTTACCGCCTGAACGACAATCACAGCCTGGGGCTGGGCCTGACCTGGACCCGCCAGCAGTTTGAAGCCAAAGGCCTGCAGGCTTTTGCCGGCATGTCTCAGGATGGCGCCAATATCTCAAATAACGGCAAAGACGTGTCCCGTGGCTGGGGCGTGAAACTGGGCTGGCAGGGCGATCTGACCGATACCCTGAAAGCCGGTCTGAGCTGGAGTTCAAAGATTGAAACATCCGAATTCCATCGCTACCGCGGGCTGTTCGCCGAAGACGGTGGTTTTGATATTCCGGAAAACATCGCTGCCGGTCTGGCCTGGCAGACGACGGATAAACTGACTCTGGCAGCCGACTGGCAGTACATCGCCTACAGCGAGGTGAAATCCGTCGGCAACGATCTGAATCTCGTCGCGCCGCTGGGGGCTGATAATGGTGCAGGCTTCGGCTGGGACGATATCAACGTCTATAAAGTGGGGGCGCAATACCGGCTGAACAGCGATATCTCACTGCGCGCCGGATACAGCTATGCGGATCAGCCTATCGACAGCAGTCAGACCTTCCTGAATATTCTGGCGCCGGGCGTTATACAGGAGCACCTGAGTCTGGGCAGCAGCTGGCAGCTGAATGACAGTAACGAACTGACGCTCTCCTACACGCATGCGTTTGAAGAAACCGTAAAAGGTAAACAGTCGGTTCCGGCGGCCTTTGGCGGTGGAGAAAGTGATCTGACCATGAGCCAGGATCTGCTGGCTCTGGGCTGGTCTGTCCGTTTCTGAAATGACTGACTCACGCATGCCCAGTCCGCCAGGGTCTGTGCATGTGTATCAGACCAACGGCTGTCAGTTCCCCCAGTCCAGATGACACAGTGAATCGTTTCCCCAGCCATCATCTTCCATCAACAGATCCAGCGGTAAAAACAGAGTATCTCCCACCACCGAGGTGAGAATATCAAACAGCGACACCGGCGCTGTGACAATCACCGCCGGCGGGAAGGTCAACAGAGCCGCCATGGTGCAGTCTTCGGCATTCTCTACCGCGTATGACACACCGGAATAAGGCGCGCCCAGCGTACCTTCTTCGCCGACCCGGGCCAGAATGCTGGAACAGCCGCCCAGCGACAGCATCATAAACAGCAGAAGCAGGCGCCGGATGAAATGACGGCAAACTCTTTTCAACATTCTGATTCCCCGGAATAACCTTTCGTCCCCTGAAAGTCCGGCAGTTTATCTGCGGATCATCAGTGCCGGATTGCGGTAACTCAAGAGATGAAATATATCGGTAATATTTTTATCGGCGCAGTGGGCGTCAGGGTATGAACAAGGCTGTCCCACAGACCGTTTTGCCAGACCTGCGATTGTTATCTGCCAAATCCCGGACTCATCAGAAAATCAGATATGCCGGCCGCAGTCGCGGTGCCTCTCCTGCCTTATGCTGTTCGTAAATGGTGGTTCAGTCAAAACAGAAAACTGAGCTCTTAGGTGATTCATCGGTCTTTTATTAAACGGGTGTTTAATATTTTATTTTTGTCCCAACCCGACATCTGTCGGGTAGTGAGCAATATCGGCTTAGTTGTAGCATTTCCACCGGCGGGTGACCTCAGACTATTCATAGTCAGGGTTACCTGAGTCATCAAAATACGGTGCATAAAGGGCAGGGAGAGATCATGACGGTTGTTAACGGGATTCCTTCAAAAGCAGATTTCCAGATAGAAATAGGCCAGTATTATCCAAAGCTATCCTATTTTCCTAATCTGGGAATCATCAGGAAAAGAGATCCGGCGATGAAAAAGATCTATTCAGCGCTGGATCAGGTTCAGGCGCACAGAGCTTCTCCTAATTCTCCGGATACCATGGCAAAACTCCGGGCTTTGAGGAAAGCATGTGCTGATTGGCTGGCCTGGCATTATATGTATCTTGAGGAACTCACTGAAACATCAAGCGTTAAGCAACTCGGACGTGCTGCTCACTATCGTATGGAATATATAGTGACTATGAATTTTCAGAATACTGCGGCACAGACTCAGCAACGGGCCAGAATCGCTGCCGGGCAGACAAGAAACAATGATATGACGTTGACCGGAAACGGTACGACAATAGGCCGAACCGTGGGCAGCAGCTACTTTACTGAAAGTTATGGGGATAATCATTTATCAAATGTGCCCGGCTATATGGACCATAGGCAGCGCTATCCCGGGCGCCATATGGCCATCAAAGATTATATTGAACAGATTCATCAGGAGTATCAGCAGGACGATCCAAACAATTCCTTGGGGTTAAGTTTGGGCCAGCTGCCTCAGAATGGCGTCCGATACTGCACATACGCAGAGAGACAGGTGTATAAGCTGGATATACGCGGTGATGGTCTGTTACGGAAAAATGACGGAACATTGCTGGATACCAGTGGTATGCACAGCAACACCAGCGGCAATGGATGGGGCATTTTTGTTATGGATATGGCCCAGAATTTTTATGTTAATGCTCATGCGGTTGGGCGGTTCCATCATTCCAGCTTTCTTGCTGGTGATCCGGTCTACAGTGCCGGAGAAATGTGTGCATCCAACGGTATCTTAGTCGGGTTGACCAATAAAACCGGTCATTACCGTTCCGGTCCGGACGAACTGTACCGGGCACTGACATTTCTTGAAGCGACCCGGGTTGGCCCTGTCGCGGGTGGTGGAATTGGTGGCCGAATGAAATACGTCGCCGTCAGTGATCCCTTCCGTGCCAAAGACTGCTGGCGCTCCGGCGCGGACGCTATCATCTCAGACTGTGATTTTTCCAATCCTATCCTGCGGGGTGATCCGGAAGTTAAAAAACCTACGCAACAGGATATGGCAGGTATCGCTGACAGAATAAGAATGACCGCCCAAATGCGAGATACGCTGACAGGAAATGGAGCGAATATCGGAGGACCTGTGTTATTTGATTAATCTCATGTGGATTAAAATTAAAAAAGGGTAGCGGGAAGAATTATCAGGAAGCAGAGTGAATAAACAGATTGACTTTGCTCCCTGGATATTCAGCGCTATCGCTTTTGACTCTGTTAAATCGACCGATATAAGTACTGATGGTTACACTATCAGGTATCTGTGAATGACCTGCTTAATGTTGAACAGGGCATATTTGCCCGTGAAGAAATCATAGCGGAGGGGCCGTTCAACGCTGTGCCTGGCAGACTGACGGAAATTAAATATGTGTTCTTTGCTCAGGCCGGTGAAGTCTGGCGGATAAAAGCCATGATATTGCTGAAAAGATCCGTTGCTGCCACAAAATCAGAATCCGGATGGAATGAAACACTTGAGCGCATGGAAGGCAGTCTGCTCAGGTCAAAGACAGGAAAGCCGCTCATTAAGCGGCTTTTTTATTGGCAGAAATTACAAAACCTTATCGTACCCTTCCGCCAGATGCTTATCCTTCAGCCTTACATAATTCCCGGCGCCATAAGTAAAAAAGCTGCGTTCTTTTTCAGTAATCGGGCGTGCCTGCTTAGCCGGATTGCCTTTGTACAGATAACCGCTTTCTAACACTTTGCCGGGTGTCACCACAGCGCCGGCGGCGACGATGACTTCGTCTTCGACGATGGCGCCGTCCATGATCATGGATTTCATGCCGATGAGTACTCGGTTGCCGATGGTGCAGCCATGCAGCATGGCCTGATGGCCGATGGTGACGTCGTCGCCGATGATCAGCGGATAGCCGCCGGGGTTGTAGTCGGAGGCGTGGGTAATGTGCAGCACGCTGCCGTCCTGCACGCTGGTGCGGGCGCCGATGCGGATGTGGTGCATATCGCCGCGGATCACGGCCAGCGGCCACACCGAGCAGTCGTCGCCCAGTTCAACGTCGCCGATCACTACCGCGGTGCGATCGACGAATACCCGTTCACCCAGTTTTGGGCTATAGCCCTGATAGTTTCTTACGTCTGCCATACTTCACCATCTGAACGTACCATTGAAATCCGGGTCATTTGACCCAATCTGAAGCTAAATAGCCACCGTTCGCTTTTATTGTTGTTGTCTGCGAACAGCCCAAATTCATCTTCAGCCAATGTCAGGAAGTCTTCATGTCTGCTAATCCTCTGTTAGAGAACCATCTGTTACCGCCGTTTTCTGCCATCCGGCCTGAGCATGTTAAGCCCGCCATCGAAACGCTGCTGAACCGCAACCGCGAGCGTATCGATGAGCTGCTGAACGAAGTAACTGAGCCGACCTGGGACAACTTCGTGGCACCGATGACGCAGTGGGATGACGAATTGTCGCAGGCCTGGTCGCCGGTGGGCCATCTGAATGGTGTGCTCAACAGTGATGAACTGCGTGATGCCTACAACGCCTGCCTGCCGCTGCTGAGCCAGTACAGCACTGAGATGGGCCAGAACAAAAAACTGTTTGATGCCTGGAAAGCCCTGCGCGACTCCGCGCACTACGACACTCTGAGCACGGCGCAGAAGAAAGCCGTGGACAACGCAGTGCGTGATTTCCATCTGGCCGGTGTGGATCTGCCGGAAGACAAAAAGAAACGCTACGGCGAAATCCGCAGCCGTCTGTCGGAGCTGACGTCGAAGTTCGCCGAGAACGTGCTGGACGCCACCAATGTCTGGCAGAAAGTGATTACCGATAAATCCGAACTCGCCGGTCTGCCCGACAGCGCCATGGATCTGCTGGCACAGCAGGCGAAAGCCAAAGAAGAACCGGGTTACCTGCTGACGCTGGATTTCCCATCCTATATGCCGGTGATGAGTTACTGCGACAACCGTGCGCTGCGCGAAGAAATGTACACGGCGTACGTCACCCGCGCCTCTGAAACGGGGCCGGACGCCGGTCAATACGACAACACTGACAATATGAATGAAATTCTGGCACTGCGGTTTGAACTGGCGCAGCTGCTGGGCTTCCCGTCTTACGCCGATTATTCGCTGGCCACCAAAATGGCGCAGTCGCCGGACGAAGTGCTGGGCTTCCTCAATGACCTGGCCGACAAGGCCAAACCTCAGGCGGAACGCGAATTTGCCGAATTAGCTGCGTTCGCGGCAGAAAACGGCTGCGCAGACATGAAGCCGTGGGACGTGACCTTCTACAGCGAAAAACTGCGTCAGGCACGCTATGCGATTTCGCAGGAGGATATCCGCCCGTATCTGCCGGTGGATACCGTGATCAAAGGTATGTTCGAAGTGGTTTCACGCCTGTACGGCGTGAGCTTTGAAGAGCAGAAAGCATTCGATACTTACCACCCGGATGCGCGCTTCTTCCACGTCACCAAAGACGGCAAACAGATCGCTGCCTTCTATCTGGATTTATACGCGCGGGCGAAAAAACGCGGCGGCGCCTGGATGGACGATTGCCGTGTGCGTCGTCGCACCGCCGATGGCGTACAGCTGCCGGTGGCGTATCTGGTGTGTAATTTCAGCCCGGCGGTGGGCGATAAACCCGCACTGCTGACCCACGATGAAATGACCACGCTGTTCCACGAATTCGGCCATGGTCTGCACCATATGATGACGCAGATAGATGTGGCGGATGTCAGTGGTATTAACGGCGTGGCCTGGGATGCGGTCGAGCTGCCCAGTCAGTTTATGGAAAACTGGTGCTACGAACC
This sequence comes from Thalassolituus sp. UBA1087, assembly GCA_002314145.1. Taxonomy (GTDB): domain Bacteria; phylum Pseudomonadota; class Gammaproteobacteria; order Pseudomonadales; family Oceanobacteraceae; genus Venatoribacter. Next base: position 196,017 of record DCCG01000019.1, read on the forward strand.
GGAAGCACTGGCCTTCCTGTCCGGTCATTATGAAACCGGCGAACCACTGCCACAGGAACTGCTGGATAAATTACTGGCAGCCAAAAATTTCCAGAGCGCCATGGCGACCATGCGTCAGCTGGAGTTTGCACTGTTCGATTTCCGCCTGCACAACGAATACTCCGCCAGCAACCCGGTGAACGTTCAGGCGCTGCTGGACGAAGTCCGTGCCAAAGTGACGGTGGTACCCACCGTTGACTTCAACCGCTTCCAGCATGGCTTTACCCATATCTTTGCCGGCGGTTATGCCGCGGGATATTACTCCTATAAATGGGCAGAAGTGCTGAGTGCCGATGCTTACTCCCGCTTTGAGGAAGAGGGTATCTTCAACCGTGAAACCGGTGAAAGCTTCCTCAATGAGATTCTCAGTCAGGGCGGATCACAGGAAGCGGCGGTATTATTCGAGAATTTCCGCGGCCGCAAACCATCGGTTGAGCCGCTGCTGCGTCATAGTGGCATTATTGTGGAGGACGTCGCCTGATGGGCAATTATCAGTCAGAAAAACGCCCGCGCCGGTTTATCGCCGGTGCGGTGTGTCCGAAATGCAGTGAAATGGACAAAACGGTGATGTACAGCGATGAGTCCGGGGAAGAAGTACGTGAATGCGTCGCCTGTGGTTACAAACAGACGTATTCCGAACAGTTACAGGAAGATGCCGCGGCTGAACAGCTGGTAACCCGCGTCACGCCTGAGGGTAAGGTGGTATACGATGAAGGCGAACAGCCGCTGAAGATCATCGGAATGTCGCCGGAGGACAGTGACAATACTTAACAAAACAAAATTGGACTTATAACTGTCCGTAATTAAACTGAAACCTAATACAGCACCCGACCCGCAGGCCACCGGTACAAGGACGTACCCGTGGCCTGTGTTGTTTCCGGACACTGTCCCGGTTCTGCAACGAATTCTTCACTGATTCCCATATTGTGCCTGTGGGCACTTTCTACTAGCCTACTGAATTCTGTTTTCCCGTTTTGTAAGGATACGCCAGCGTCATGAGGCAACTGATCCGCTCGTTGCTCGTCCTTCTCCCGCTTCTGTTTCAGGTCGGGTGCGCTACGTATGGTGCAGGCATCGATGGTGCCATCATGGACGCACGACAGGGCAAACTGGAAGATTCCGCTGCCAAAATTGAAACCACCCTGTCGCCCACCGGCAATGACCGCCTGCTTTATCATCTGGAGCTGGGAATGGTGCGCCATCTGCAGGGGCAGTACGCGGAAAGCAACCGGCTGCTGGAAAAGGCCGAGCGCATCGCCGAAGATCTTGAAACGCGCCGCGTTGGTGATGAACTGTCGGTGCTGATGACGAACCCGCGTATGGGGCCCTACCCGGGGGCTGAATTCGAACGCGTGCTGATCAACTACTACAAATCCCTGAACTATCTTGAGCTGGCGGAGCAGGCCACTACCCGCAATGAGCGGCTGGATAACCTGGAAGCAGCCAGGGTCGAAGCCCGCCGTATCATCATCAAACTCAACGACATTAATTCGCGTAAAGGCAACTACCAGCAGAAGAAAGACGAAGACGAACGTACTTTCAGCAAGATCATGGATGTGTTTGATCTGTTGCTCGGGAATTTCGTTAAAAGTGATGACTGGGAATACCGCGATGACGCCCTGGCGCATTATCTCGCCGGGGTCAGCTTTGAAATGAACGGCGAATACGACGACGCCCGCATCAGCTACCAGAAGGCGGCAGAAGCTTACGAAGGCGGCTTCAGTAAACAGTATTTTCTGGACCCGGCCATCAATCGGCAGGCCTGGTTTGATGTTATCCGTATGATGCGTAAAGCTGGCGGCTACGAACGCGAATGGCCGGCACTGGCGGAAGAAAAACTGACCGCTGAACAGCGCGATGCGCTGACGCAGTGGAATGATGACAAAGCCCAGCTGATCGTGCTGGAAGACAAAGGGCTGGCGCCGCAGCGCAAAGAAATGAATCTGCAGCTGTCGGTGAATCCCAATATCCGTTCTCTGTCGCTGAGCCCTTATCTGGTCGGTAACAACCGTGATGAGCTGGCCTGGTTTTACGTGCTGTACGCCGATAAAAGCCTGTACGGACTGGTGACGGCTTACCTGAATGTCTCACGTGAAACCTTCCACCCGGTGTTTCTGAAAAAGACTGTGCCGCTGGGGCCGCTCTGGCACCAGGCTGAGCGACTGGGGCTGATCAGCGCCATTGGCAATTCCCTGCGTGTCACTGTGCCCTATTATGGTCGTCTGCAACACGAAGGCCCGTCGGTTCTGCAGGCCGGCAATGAGCGCCTGCCACTGCTGGAAGCCTCCAGCCCCGGCATGATAGCGGTGCAGGAACAGCTGGTGAACGCCGGTGCCGATATCCGCGCAGCGCTGGCGCGCTCCGCCTTTAAAGCCCTGACCGCGCAGAGCGCGACCAACGCGCTGACAGGCAACAACAAAGATCAGGATGACGGCACTCAGGCGCTGTTCAGTTTTGCCGGCAAACTGCTGATGCAGTTAACGGAAGCAGCAGAAACCCGTAACTGGCTGCTGCTGCCCAATGAGATCCGTCTGCGACGCATTGTGCTGGAGCCGGGAGAACACCAGCTTGAGGTGATGTCAGACAGACTGAATGCCGGTCAGCAGGTGCACCGCACCACGGTGAACCTGAAGGCCGGTGATATCCATTTGTGGCGTCTGCGCACCTTTGATGGTGCGCCGCCGAAAAGCCAATAATCATGGTCAACGCCCTTCTTTGAGAAGGCCAATAACGAAAGGACAAAACTATGCACACAATCAGCAAACTGACCGCCTGTACGCTGCTGGGTCTGGCCGTGGTGGCCACCTCGGCCTGTTCCACCAAGGTAACGCGGCTGCAGGAAGGCGAAGAAGTCGCGCTGTCTGACCGCTGGAACGCCAAAGATTCTGAGCTGGTGGCCAATGAAATGATCAGCGATGCGCTGTCGTTTCCCTGGGCCAGCGAGTTCGAGATGAACAACAGCCGCAAGCCGACGGTGATCGTGTCGCGCATTACCAACAAATCTCACGAACACATCGCCATCGATACCTTCGTGAACGATATCAAGCGCGCCATTATCCGCTCCGGCAAAGCCAATTTTGTCGCCGCAGGTGAAGAGCGTGATGCCATCCGTGACGAACGCCGTGATCAGGAACTGAACGCTAAGGATGCCAAGCAGATGGGGCAGGAAAAAGCCGCTGACTTCGCTCTGTCCGGTAGTATCAACTCCATCGTTGATCAGGTGGGCAAAGACCGTGTCACCTTCTATCAGGTGGACCTGAGACTGGTGGATATGGAATCCAACATCGAAGTGTGGAACGGCCAGAAGAAAATCCAGAAGCTGCAGGAAAAATCCTCGTTTGGATTCTAGGGCCTGCTAACACTAAGTGAATCTGGCCTGTCCAATGAGTGTTAACAGGCCCTAAGGAGAGGCGATCTTGAATAAGTCGATTTGCCTGGCGCTGCTGGTCCCGGCTCTGTTGCTCGCAGGCTGTGCCTCGACTCAGAGCGGCACCGCTGCCGTCAAAGAAAAAGCTGAGCAGGCCATGCGCCCGGGGTGGATTACGCAACCGCCGCGCCAGAGTGGTATGGCCTATGGGGTTGGCTCCATGGAAGTGTACGGCGACCAGGCAGCGGCGGTTAAACGGGCCACACAACTGGCCCGTATTGATCTGGTTTCGCAGCTGAAAGTCACTGTATCCGGCGATTTCAGCAGCAGTACCACAGAAACGTCCGGCACGGGTAAAGATACTCAGGTGCAGCGCAGCGTCAGCAATTATGCGCGCAGTCAGGTGCCGGAAGCAGAACTGGATGAAGTTGAAGTCTCGGATACCTACGTGGATCAGAAGTATGCCTATGTACTGGTGGAGCTGAACCGTACACAGGCCGCTGCGCGTCTGAAACGCGATATCGCAGACCTTGATCAGCAGATTACCGACATAGGCGCACAGGATGTCTCCGGTACGCCGCTGCAGCAGCTGCGTCCGTTATTGCCGGCTGTGCGGCTGTTCGCCCAGCGTCAGCGTTTAGCCGAGCGGCTGGCATTGGTCAGCATGGAGCGCAAAGGCGCACCGCTGAGCGCAGAGCTGCGTGCAGTGCAGCGGGATATCTATGACCGTATCAGTGCCCTGCGGGTGTCTGTGGTTGCTGTCGACAGACAAAGCGAATCATTGCGTGGCGGGATTGTTGAGGCACTGACGGCGCAGGGGATGAAAATTCAGCAGGGTGGTGCGGCCGACCTGGAATTTCAGATTGACGCTGAACAGATTGGCCGCCAACAGGATGGTAACGTCTACGCCTTTATCGATTGCCGGGTGACCATTGTGGATGGCACCGGCCGCGCGGTCAGCTCATTCAGCCGCCAGGCAAAAGGCGTTTCAGGCATCGAGCAGCTTGCCGGCCAGAAAGCGGTGCGGGCCGTGGCCGGAATGATTGCCGAAGAGCTGGCGGTGACGTTGGTGGATAAGCTGCATTAAGCGCTGAAGCCATCCTGCGACGGGGCGGTTTGAACGCACAAAAAACGGGAGCATGGCTCCCGTTTTTTTATGCTCAGCCTTTATTTAATGACGTTACAGCAGATTGCTGGTCAGCCCCATTTCACCGGACATGGATGGCCAGCGGCGCCAGATATGCACCAGGTTGTCGGCACTTTTCTTATCGATAAAGGCTTTAAAGTCAGCATTGCCATAAGGATCTGTTTTGCCGGACAGGCGGCTGACGGCAGCCTGTGTCAGCTTGTCCAGATCGTTGGCAAAGGGTTCACCAATCAGGGTATGAATAATCACGTTCGACAGGGTCATATCCATGGGCGTCAGTGGCTGACCGACCTGATTGATATAAGATTCATTCACTTCTTCCAGCAGACGATGGGCCAGATAAGCTTCATACATCAGGCTCGCCAGACCCGCGGAACCGTTCAGTTCTGCCGGTGGCATGGTAAAAAACTGGCGTGCCACCCGCACGATGGGCTCAACAAAATCGCCCAGGCCAGCTTCGCTGGCGGCGCTTTCCAGATCGTCCAGCATCCGGGGCGCGTCCTGAATGTAGCGGATTACAAATTCCAGCAGTTTTTCGTCGGCCTGCTCTTCCGGCAGGTCGACGATACGGGCAACCTGACCGGCCCGGGATGCCAGCGCCTGACGTAAATGCCCGGTTGATGCTTCTTCTGCCACCGCCTGATGGATGTTGAACTCAATCTCTTGCTCAGACATAACCTTGTCGTTTCCTCCTGCCGCCAGCGCGAACGGTCCAAGTTATAGCCGTGGAAAACCGAACGCAATGAAAAACTGCAGCACTGCTCAGATGGAAGTTACCCTGATCTTCATTTTCTAAAAAAGTCATTGAAAATCAATCGGTTAACAGCTTTCTTTCTGTCAACATTGGAAAGTATAGTAAAGATTGACGCTCTCACCAGCTCTGTTACATAAAATTTTGTGGACGCCTTAACAGTGTCAGAAAAGTACCGCTCATAAATAAAGCCCGGCCCAGCATAAAGGCATAAAAAGCCAGCCAGAGACCGGTATTACCCCATTCCCGGGTGAGCAGCCAGAGCGGCAGGAACATCACCAGCACGGACAGAATCATGGCATTGCGCATCTGCGCCGTGGCCTGAGCGCCGATAAAAATACCGTCCAGCCAGAAGCCGGGCATGCCCATCAGCGGCAGGAAAAACAGAAACCAGCGGTACTCATGCAACACCGGCAGCAGCGCCGGGTTATCCGTTAACAGGCGGAACAGGTAAGACCCCGAAAGCGCAAAAGCGAGCGTCAGCAAGAGCGCCATAAACAGCATATTGATACCGGTAAGACGCACGGTGCGTATCACGGCCTCTGTCTGTTTGCCGCCGAGACTCTGGCCGGTCAGGGTTTCCGCCGCATGAGCAAAACCATCCAGGCCGTTGGATATCAGCATCAGCAGGCTGATCAGCATGGCATTGGCGGCCAGCACCAGTTCGCCCTGACGCGCTCCCTGAGCGGTGAAGAAAGCAAACACGCCGAGCAGCAGCAGGGTGCGGATAAACAAATGACGGTTGATGCGCAGCATGGGCTTAAGCAGTGTCAGTGAAGGCATTTTGCCCAGCGATACCAGACCATGGCGATGGGCAAACCAGAGCCCCACCGCCAATCCGGAGTAGTCCGCTATGACACTGCCCAGTGCTACGCCATCGCTGGTCATATGCAGGTGGAACACCAGAAAGTAATCGAGCACGGCGTTCAGCAGATTGGCCACGGTCAGGACGATTAACGGGATACGGGTGCGGCCAAGGCCGATAAACCAGCCGGTCAGCACGTACTGGCCCAGCACCGCCGGCGCGGCAGTCAAACGGATCAGCAGATACTCCCGTGCGCCGGACTGTATCTCTGCGCTGCCGCCCATCAGGGGCAGTAACAGCGGCACGGCAATCAGGGCACAGGTCAGCACCAGTGCCAGTACAGGAATGATCAGCCACAATGCCTGTTGCAGTACCTGTACCGGATTACTCTGCTGACCATAAGCTCTGGCGGTCAGTGAGGTGGTCCCCATGCGCAGAAAACCAAAACTCCAGAACAGCAGGGTAAAAACCTGTGCGCCCACCGCCACGGCGCCCAGATGCACGGCATCCGGCAAATGACCCAGTACCGCACTGTCCACCAGTCCCAGTAAGGGTACTGTGATATTGCTCAGCATCACCGGCCAGGCCAGTGCCCAGATACGGCGTTGATTGATGTCTGTGGGGGCAGAGGTCAGAGGAACAGCGGAGCTCATGGAATACAGCCAATACAGCAACAGAAGGATGGCCGCCATGATACCTGTGCTGCTGCAGAAATGCTCCGCCAGCGGGCATTGCCGGAGCTCTGGCTGCATCCTCATGAAGCACAGAACCGGGAAGGGTTCTGGTTAATATTTTGTACGTGGCAGGCGATTGTGCGATATGCACAATAAAATTATTCTCTTTCTTGTTGGTAGTGACGGCCTTTCCCGTCAGGCAGGGCAAATAAAAGCGACTGGTATATGCATTGCTCTGGCTTGCGTGGACTTATCAGATACCATTGCCGGGGGAGGCAATCATGAACGAAACCGATTATCCGTTAAGCGAAGTGCCCAAAAGTGCCCGTCGGGGACTGCTGCCCATGGCGGCGGTGCTGCTCGGTTTTACTTTCTTTACCGCCACCATGTGGGCCGGCGGGACATTAGGTAAGGCATTTTCTTTTTCTGAACTCCTGCTGGTGATTGTGGTGGGCAACCTGTTGCTCGGTGCTTACACTTCAGCGCTGGCGTTTATCGCATACAAGAGCGGTCTGAACTCTGTGCTGATGGGTCGCTTCTGTTTTGGTGAAGTGGGCAGCAAGCTGTCTGACTTTGTTCTCGGCTTTACCCAGATCGGCTGGTACGCCTGGGGCACAGCAACCATTGCCATCGTGTTGGTGAAAACCACCGGCATTGCGCAGAGCTGGGAAATTCCGCTGATGATACTGTTTGGTTTCGCTTTCTGTTTAACCGCCATGGTTGGCTTCCGCGGGCTGGATCTGTTATCCCGGGTGGCGGTACCGGCGATGCTGCTGTTTATTCTGATTTCGCTGTTCACCGGCATGGTGGATGTCGGCGGCATGGGCGCGCTGTTTGGTATTGAAGTCACCGAGAGCATGAGCTTTACCGCGGCGATTACAGTTGTCATCGGTACCTTCGTCAGTGGTGGTACGCAGGCGACCAACTGGAGTCGTTTTGCTGCTTCGGGCAAAGTCGCGGTATGGGCGACCATGGCGGCGTTCTTTATCGGTAATGGTCTGATGGTGCTGACCGGTGCGCTGGGCACGCTGATTTACCAGCAGGCCGATATCGTGGATGTCATGCTGGCGCAGGGCTTTGTGGTACTGGCGGTACTGATGTTATTTATGAATATCTGGACTACCCAGGACAACACCATTTACAACTTCGCCGTGGCCGGCTGTAACCTGCTGCGCACCGATAAGCGCCGTACCGTAACCGTTGCCGGTGCTGCCATCGGTACCGTGCTGGCGGTGTTTGGTATGTATAACTTCCTGATTCCTTTCCTGGTACTGCTGGGGACTTTTATTCCGCCCATCGGTGGCGTCATCATGGCCGACTTCTGGCTGCGCCATAAAGGCGAATACCCGAAGCTGGCAGAGACACAGCTGCCGGCGTTTAACTGGCTGGGACTGGGCACTTATGTGGTGGCGTCGGCCGCTGCTTATTTCTCACCCTTTATGCCACCGGTGGTGGGTGTGGCGGTGGCCTTCGTGCTGTACGGCATTCTGATTAAACTGCCGGTGGGTTCACCGGCGGCCGCAACGGAGAACGGATGAGCATCAGCTGCGTTGATATTCCGCGTTTGCCCGGGCTGGAGAGCATCCGCTTCCGCGCCGGGCTGAGCGGTGGCCAGCGTATTGTGCGCTGGCCTTATGTCGCCGAGAACGATTCCATTCACCCCTGGGTGAACGGCGGCGAACTGGTGTTTATCACCGGCATTAACCACGACCGGAACGAACGCAACCTGCGTCAGCTGGTGGAAGAAGCGGTTGAGCGCGAAGTCGCCGGACTGGTTATTCTGACCGGCCCGGAATTTATTCAGCAGATTCCTGCCAGTGTGCTGGAGCTGGCCAACCGGCTGGAATTCCCGATCCTCGAACAGCCTTACGCATTGCCTATGGTGTTCGTCACCGAGGTCATCAGTAACGCCATTGTGCAGGACAACCTGATCGGCCAGTCAGTGCGCCTGTTCCTGACGCGGCTGATTAATGGCTTTGCCCAGGCACCGGAGCTGATTCATCTGCGCGCCAGCGAGCTGGGCATCAGTGATGCCAAACCCTTCGCCACACTGGCGCTGCGCTTTGGTGACCTGCCAGCGGCAGAAACGGAAGAACACAGACACCGCCTGCTGCATCTGCGCCATGAGCTGGAACAGCAGCTGGGCGATCTGCTCAAGCGCCGTGGCATCGACTGGCCGGTGCTCGCCTATGAGCAGGATATGCTGGCCATCTGGCCGGTGGAGGAATCCCATGTCGGCAGCATCCGCGACGATCTGGAACAGGCACTGAGCTGGCTGCAGAAACACTTCCCGCAGGTGCCGCTGTATGCCGGTGTCAGTGACCTGCAGCCGGGGCTGGTGAAACTCGCCGATGCCACCGAACAGGCGCGGCAGGCGGTGCAGTTTGCTGTACAGAACCAGCATCAGCGCATTTTCTTTTACGAGCAGCTGGGCATTTCCCGGCTGTTTGCGGCGATTCCCAAACGCAGCTTATTAGCGGAATTCTGCCAGCAACAACTGGGTGAGCTGTGCTTCGCCCGGGACCCGGCGTCGGCTGAACTGAAAGCCACGCTGAATACCTGGCTCAATTGTTTTGGCCATCAGCAGAACACCGCCGAAGCACTGGGCATTCACCGCAACACCTTAAGTTATCGTCTGAAGCGTATTGAAGAACGGCTGGGCTACGCCCTGCAGGACCCGTATCAGCGGCTCAACCTGCAGAACGCTCTGCTGATCGAGCAGATACTGTTTCAGCATCACAATATTGAAAGTCAGATCAACGAGCGAGACCCGCTATGAAAATCATCAACGCGCGCCTGCGTCATAAGCCAGAGCTGTACACAGTCACCATCGCCGACGGTAAATTCAGCGCTATCCAGACACAGCAGGGTGAACTGGCCGCACAGGATGGAGACACCGATGCGGGCGGCAACCTGTTATGCGCCCCCTTCGTTGAGCCTCATATTCACCTCGATGCGGCACTGACCGCAGGTGAACCGGCATGGAACCAGAGCGGCACTCTGTTTGAAGGCATTGAACGCTGGGGCGAGCGCAAGCCGCTGCTCAGCGAAGACGATATCCGCTCGCGCGCCATGGCGACCATTGAACTGCTGGTGCAGAACGGCGTGCAGGCCATCCGTACCCACGCCGACACCACAGACCCATCGCTGATCGGCGTAAAAACCCTGTGCGCGATCCGCGATGAGTTGAAAGATAAAATTACCCTGCAGGTGGTCGCCTTTCCGCAGGACGGCATGATGGCCTCAGCAGAAGCCACCCGGCAGATGGAAGAAGCACTGGAGATCGGCTGCGATGTGGTGGGCGGTATCCCGCACTTTGAATACACCCGTGAGCTGGGTGAGCAGTCGGTCAAACACCTGCTGGCGCTGGCGCGTCAATACGACCGGCTGGTGGACGTGCACTGCGATGAGATCGACGATCCGAACTCGCGCTTTCTTGAAGTGCTCGCCTGCGAAGCCATGTTCCACGATATGGGCGCGCGCGTGACTGCCAGCCATACCACCGCCATGCATTCCTACGATAACGCCTACTGCTCCAAGCTGTTCCGCCTGCTGAAGAACTCCGGCATTAATTTCGTTTCCTGCCCGACGGAAAGCATTCACCTGCAGGGCCGTTTTGATACTTACCCCAAACGCCGGGGCGTCACCCGGGTGAAAGAGCTGCGCGATGCTGGTATGAACGTATGCCTCGGCGAAGACTCCATTTTTGACCCCTGGTATTCGCTGGGTAATGGTCGACTGCTGCGCACGCTGGATTTTGCCATGCACATCTGCCAGATGATGGGTTATCAGGATTTTGCCAGCGCACTGGATTTTATTACCGACAACTCCGCCCGCACCTTGTGTTTAGAGAACTACGGCATTGCCGTGGGCAACCCGGCCAGCTTTATTCTGCTGGATGGCGAAGACGACTACAGCGTGCTGCGCAAACAGGGCGACGTGCTGCTGTCAGTACGGAATGGCAAGGTGATTATGCAGCGCCGCCCGGCAGAGGTGATGACTGCGCCCTGGATTACGCCTCCGGCTTTTGCCCGTCACTGAGCCTTGTAAAAGTGATAACCATGCGTTGCCGGTACCTGGATCATGGTAACGCTGTGTCGCGTCCCTGTGCGGCCAATTGTCTCTGAAGCGTCAGGCCGGCCGTTGTTATACTCTGCACCCTGAATAACATGAACGATGAAAATGGATGGTTGGCCGCTAAGCTGGCAGACCACGGGGGCAGAGCAAATGAAAGGTGTAAGCGGATTAGCCATTATTCTGGTGTTGGCACTGGCGGGCGGTATCACGGCGGCGCAATGGCCTGAGTATCAGACCATGCAGGTGCTGCGACAGGATGGCGTGGTGCTGTTCCCGCAGGCGCTGCCGGTGTCGGATTTCGCCTTTGTGGATGAAAACGGCGCGCCTTTTGTGAAGCAGGATCTGCAGGGTAAAAACGTCCTTATGTTCTTTGGCTATACCTGGTGCCCGGACATCTGCCCGACCACACTGATGGATTTAAGCCGTACCTGGAAACGCCTGCCGGAAGCGGTCAAACAGCAATGGGCGGTGGTACTGGTATCCATTGATCCGGCACGGGACCGGCCGGAAAACCTCGCTCCTTATATGCATTACTTCAACCCTGACTTTAAGGCACTGACCGGGAATCCGGATGCCCTGCAGACACTGGCCGCTGAACTGAATGCGATCTACCACAGGGTAGAGCGCGACGACGGCGCGTACCTGATGGATCACAGCGCCAACCTGGCGCTGCTGAGTAAGGACGGTGACTATCTGGGCTACATCGAACCGCCCCATAACGCCAGCCGGATGGTGGCTCTGATTAAGGCGTTGTCGCAGTAACCCATCTGCGCGTTTTCACTCCCAAACCGGCGCCGTTCACTGACGCCGGTTTATGGTGCGGTTGTTTTTTCCGCTGCCGGTTCAACAATCTGGCGTTCCAGTGATGAGGTGGTACTGATGCCGCTGATCAGGCTGACCTGAAAGTTAATGTTGGTGCGGTCAGAGTTGACACTGATGGCGCTCATGCTGGCGCTGGTCGGATAAGCGCCACAGGTTTCTGCGGCGGTACACAGACGGTTATCAACGTCGACATCGGAGCCGGCAATAACGTTATAGCGTCCTGCCGGTATGCCGGTGAAGGAATAATTGCCATTGGTGGTATAGACGGTTGCTACTGTGCAGTTACTGTCGCAGTCCGGCCGGACGAGAATCACGTACTGCTGGGCGATATCATTCGCGGCGGAGACCGCACCGGTCACCATAGTAACGGCGATGCTGGTACTGGTTGTGGTCGTCGCCGCGTCATCAGCCGGGCTCGACAGGGTAATGGTGGCGCCATAGTAACCGTCCGCCAGGTCCTCACGTTTTACGGTTGCCGTGTAAGTGCCCAGTCCGGTCGCCGGATCCACACTATCGGCAACAATCGTCAGCCAGTCAGCGTTATCCGTTACCGTTACGTCCGCGGTGCTGCCACCGCTGTTGCTGACGGTGAAGCTCAGGCTGTCGGTACCCTGATTAAAAATCAGCGCTGACGGAGACGACTGCAGCGAGACCGGATATTCATAATTACCATTGCTCTGCAGCGCCAGCGCCTCACTGACTGCCAGATAGGCATCAATCTGACCATAGCCGAGCAGGTTGTCCCGCTCACAGGAGCCACTGTTGGCTTTGCTGGTGATCTTACAGCTGCTGATTAACGCACTGACGTCAGCGTAAGTCAGTGCCGGATAGGCGGACTTCATCAGGGCAATGACGCCGGCCACGTGGGGTGACGCCATGGAGGTTCCCTGTAAGAAATTATAATAAGAGGCTCTGACGCCGCTGCTGTCATCCACGTAAGTACTCAGAACGCCGTCCGGCTGGTTGTCGTTGTTGGCATCGACACCGGTATCACCGCCGGGGGCTGCGATGTCGATGGTGGAACCGTAGTTTGAGTAGTAAGAACGGTCGCCGTTGTAATCCGTGGCGCTGACGGAAATGACATTGTCGTAGGCAGCCGGATAAAAGGCCTCACTGGTGTTGTCGTTGCCGGCAGCGGCGACCACGATGACGCCGGCGTTGGTGGCAGCGTTAACGGCTGCCTGTTCACCGGAGGAACGGGATTCAGAACCCAGACTCAGGTTGATGATGTCGGCCCGGGTCGCCGGTGTTGTGCCACTGGCATTGTCCAGCCCGGCGGCATAGTAGATAGCCTGAATGATGTCGTAACTGGTTCCGCCATCCCTGCCAAGCACCCGCAGAGGCATAACCCGGGCGTTCCAGGCCACACCTGTGCCACCCTTACCGTTATTGGCGGCGGCCGCCACCGTGCCGGACACATGGGTACCATGCCAGCTGCTTTTACCAATGATGCTGCTGTCTCCCGGATCATCCGGATTACTATCCCGCCCGTTGCCGTCTCTGGCACTGCTGCTGTTGGAAATAAAGTCATAGCCGGTTTCCGTCAGCTGCCCCACGAGATCTTCCTGAGCCATGAACACACCGGTATCAATGACAGCGACAATGACATCATCCCCCTGCGACAGGTCCCAGGCGGTGGGCAGATTGATGGCCGGATAGTGCCATTGATAGTGATAATAAGGGTCGCCCGGTACGGCCAGAGGCTGGCGTATGTAGTTGGGCTCGGCGTAGATCACATCATCCTGCTGGCGCAGCGTCTTGATGTCGCGCAGTGTCTGGATTTTTTCCCAGATCACCGGATTGAAGTCCTGCAGCGCATCGGTGGTGGCGGAAGACGCGACAGACTTTGTTGTGGCTGAGCGGTTTAACCTGATTAATTGCGGCCCGTTACCGGCGTCCGCTGACACGCTCAGCGAGGCTGTGCTCAGGGTGTTGGCGGTGCGCGCAGCTGAAGCCGTTGTGTTGCTGCGCTGCAGAACAACCTGATTGGCAACAAAATCACTTTGCCGGGCGGTGATGGCGGTAGCACTGGCGGAAGCAATATTAAGCACGTATTTGGATACACCCGCTGAGGCGTTGACCAGAATGAGATAATCACCGTCCGACGGCACGGTCACAGTTTCATATTGACGGTCGGATGCCGAGCACTGCACTTCGGTGGCAGAGGGGTCATCCTGAAACAGGCATAAATCCAGGTCGCCGGGAAACAGGGCGGCATTGTAATCGGTCACCTGTAAAGTAATGGCCTGATCCTGCTGCAGCGATACGCGGAAATAATCATTCTGATCGGCCACGTCAGAAAAATTTTCCATACTGGCATTGCCACTCAGGCGGCCATTGGTCGGTACGGCTGATGCAAAGCCCTGAATGGTGGCGAGGTTGTTAATGACCTGCGCCGCAGCCGGTGTATTGTTGCTGATTGGCGTATCGAACTCATCGTTGGTGTCCGAATCCAGCGTGATCCCCGCGCTGGCGGAAATCTGCCCACTGACAGAATAATAGGCTGTCACTCCGCTGCCGGGTTCTTCGCCGTTATCCGGCTGATCTCCGGAGGCAGGTAAACCTCCGCTTTTGCCACCACCGCAGGCTGACAATCCAACAAGGGTCATAAAGGCCAGAGGAAGAATTCGGAGTGGCAAAGCCAAAGGCATCATGTGGTTTCCTTTGTATGGGACAGATTGTATGGGACAGAAACAGCAACGGCGCCTGATGCTGTCCGGCAATCAATGTTAATGCAGGGCCAGGTCATAATTCTGGCTTATTCAACCCGCTGCGCCGGCTAAAAACAAGCCCGGTTTTATTTGTGGTCTTTCGGTGTGAAGCACTTTGCATTAACCTCAGCTGAGCGCCGCCGTTGCGGCGCATTACTGATAAGAATAGCAAGGAATGCTTATGTCACTCGCCAGGGTTCTCACACGGGCGCAGCTGGGTATTGAAGCCCCGCTGGTGATTGTGGAAGTTCATCTCTCCGCTGGTCTGCCGTCGCTCAGTCTGGTTGGTCTGCCGGAAACCGCCGTGAAAGAAAGCAAAGACCGGGTGCGCAGTGCACTGCTCAACAGTGGTTTCGATTTTCCCGCCAAACGTATCACCATCAATCTCGCTCCGGCCGATCTGCCGAAAGAAGGCGGACGCTACGATCTGGCCATTGCCCTGGGGATTCTCGCGGCTTCCGGTCAGGTGCCGGAAAAATCCCTGGAAGGCCACGAATTTATCGGTGAACTGACCTTAGGCGGAGAACTGCAGCCGGTACCCGGGGTGTTACCCTGTGCACTGCAGAGCGGTAAGGATAATCATGTGCTGGTGGTGCCGGCGGCCAATGCCGGAGAAGCCTCGCTCTGTTCCTCCGCAGAATGCCGCGCAGCAGGGACTTTGCTGGAAGTCACCGGCTATCTGCACGGCCAGAATCGGCTGGCGGAAGTGGATAGCGGGCGGCCAGCTGCGGTGCACTTTGCCGAAGCCGCTGACCTGGCCGATGTGCGGGGTCAGCCGCAGGCGCGCCGGGCACTGGAGATTGCCGCCGCCGGAGGGCATAACCTGTTGTTTATCGGACCTCCGGGCACAGGTAAAACCATGCTCGCCAGCCGGTTGCCGGGCATTCTGCCACCAATGGAAGAAGAAGAGGCACTGGTGGCGGCCTCGGTGTCATCGATATCCGGCCAGGCTACCGACTGGCAGGAACAATGGCGCGTACGTCCCTTCCGCGCTCCTCATCATACCGCCTCGGGGGTGGCGCTGGTGGGGGGCGGAGCGACGCCGAAACCGGGCGAAATTTCCCTTGCCCACGCCGGTGTGCTGTTTCTGGATGAACTGCCCGAGTACTCGCGTAAAGTACTGGATGTGCTGCGTGAACCACTGGAAAGCGGCCGTATCGTGATCAGCCGCGCCAGCCGTTCCATTACGTTTCCTGCGCAGTTTCAGTTGATAGCCGCCATGAACCCCTGCCCGTGTGGCTACTTCGGTGATCCGTCCGGCCGCTGCCGCTGTACCGCCGAGCAGATCCGCCGCTATCAGGGCCAGACCTCCGGGCCATTACTCGACCGTATCGACCTGCATGTGGAAGTGCCGCCCATGCCGCCGGCATTACTGCAGCAGGCACCGCCGGGCGAGTCATCTGCCGCTGTGCAGCAGCGGGTGATGGCGGCGCGCCAGTGCCAGCTGGATCGTCAGGGCTGCACCAATGCCGGACTGTCGGGCAATCAGCGTGATGAAGTCTGTCAGTTAACGGCGGATGATCAGGCCTGGCTGATGACCGCGATTGAGCATCTGCAACTGTCGGCGAGGGGCTTTCACCGTATCCTGAAAATCGCCCGCACCATTGCCGATCTGGAAGGGACGCAGCAGACCGGCAGAGCGCATCTGATGGAAGCGCTGGGCTACCGTACGCTGGACCGCTATCTGCAGAGCTGATAGCTGGCTGCTGCGCTCAGAACAGACTGTGCTGGCTGAAGTCTTTGGGGGTATTGAATCCGTCCACGGCCTGACCGATGAGCTCCTCCAGCGTCAGCGGCTGGGCGTAGATATAGCCCTGAATACGGTCACAGCCAAGGCGGCGTACCATCTCCAGGCAGGCGGCATCTTCAACCCCTTCGGCGGTGGTTTCCAGCCCCAGACGGTGGGCCAGATCCAGCATGCTGCCGACAATCTGGCTTTGCGGGCCGTGGTCGGGCAGGGGCGAGACAAAGGCCCGGTCGAGCTTGATGCCGGTTAACGGCAGGTCGCTGAGGTGTGCCAGTGATGAAAATCCGGTGCCGAAATCATCCAGCACAATATGCACGCCGGCGTTCTTCAGGCGGCGCAGATTCAGCAGCGACACACTGGCATCACGCATCATGGCGGTTTCAGTCAGCTCCAGTTCCAGGTAATGGGCGGGCATGCCGGTCTGGGCCAGCAGTTCCAGCACCTGATCCGCATACCAGGGGTCTGCGATTTCAGGGAAGGAAACATTCACCGCCAGCCGGATGGTCTGCCCGGTTAATTCGTGCAGGGCACGCCATGTGGTGGCGGTTTCCCGCAGCGCCCACTGGCCCAGCGCCTGGATCAGGCCGGCGGCTTCGGCTTCCCGGATAAAAACGGTGGGCGGGATCACACCCAGCGACGGGTGGCGCCAGCGCATCAGGGCTTCCGCGCCGACCCAGCTGCCGCTGACACTATCGAACTGTGGTTGATATTCGAGATAAAACTCTTCTTTCTGCAGCGCCAGATGCAGGCCGTCAAACAGGTTCAGACTGTGGCCGTCCGGTTCCTGCCAGTGGAAACTGGCTTCCTGCACCAGGCGTTCGCGGGCAATCTGCTGCACCGCTTCCTGCAGCGTGGCACTGAGTCCGGAAAATTCCCCCAGGTGCATGGGCGCACTGTGATACACCACCCAGGGGCGGGCATCATCGTCCGGTTGTTGGGGCAGCCAGTCCATTTGCAGGTCGTAATAGTCATCACTGATGACGACCAGCTGGTCTTCCAGAATGCGGCCGATCAGAGCATTTACCGGTGCCCGCAGCCTGACGGTGCGCTCAAATTCCTGCTGTATGGTCTGCTGTTGCTGCCACAGGCAGCCGTCCGCAGGGCTGCGCAACCAGCGGCTCTGTACCACCTGCAGGTACTGGCCGCCCAGCGTGTCCTGCAGCCGGTGGCGCAGGGCGGCAATAAAATCATCGCGGTTGAGCGGTGGTGCCAGATCCTGCCGCAGGCTCAGCTGCAGAGGTTTCAGGCTGCGGAAAAAGTGGCTGCGGGTAACATCCGCCAGCGTCAGGCGCTGAAAGGCCTGGGGCAGCTGCCGGGAATGCAGCGGATTGCTGATCAGTATGGTGGGCAGATTGGTCTGCAGACGGTGCAGCCAGTTACGGCGGATATCACACAGGTCGTCGACCACGACGATGGCAGCGTGCCACTGGCTGAAGTCGGTGATGTTGCGCAGAGCAGGGTGCTGGCTCCAGTGGTGATTGCGGTCAAGGTGAATAAATTCAGTGTGCAGTGGTGGTTCGTCGTGGTAATGGCTGAGCCAGCTGTCCAGCGTCCCCAGCTGCTCTTCGCAGGTGCTTAATACCAATAAGTTCAGGGGCGTCGGTCGCGTGCCTGGCGTGTCCTGGTGCTCATCCTGCGGGCCGGTCGTTATCGTCGAACGTTCCATATTAGTAAGCTGCCGTCGTTGTCTTCATGCTATGGGTGATAGCGCTGGTTATTGTCAGCCGGTACCTGTTGTCAGGTCTGTGACTGATGCCATAACGTATGTTTTTATTATTCTTCTTTTATATATAGGACAAGATGCTGAGTCTGTCTCCCTGACTGACCTCAAAAAACATAACAGGTACAACGGGTTGCGCAAAGCTTTCAACGCAATACTCTAATTCCGCAGTATGAAGGTTGGTGAAATACGGCGATTTAAACCGGCCGCCGACCTGTTAAAATGCCGGCCCACTCAGCAGGTACCCAGAGACATTCGTGGTCGATTTATCCCAGCTTAACCCGCGGCAGAAAGAAGCCGCTAAGTATATTGATGGCCCATTGCTGGTACTGGCAGGCGCCGGGTCCGGCAAAACCTCGGTGATTACGCGCAAGATTGCTTATCTGATTGATGTCTGTGGCATTAAGTCGTACCACATTGCCGCCGTGACCTTTACCAATAAGGCCGCGCGCGAGATGAAAGAGCGGGTGATGTCGCTGACCGGCAAAGGCGGCGCAAAAGGCCTGACGGTGTCGACATTTCACAACCTGGGGCTGAATATTATCCGCCACGAGCTGACCGCGGCGGGTTATAAAGCCGGTTTCTCGATTCTTGATCAGGACGACTGCAAAGGCATCATCCGTGATGTGATGCACCGTGAACACGGCGATGACGGCGATATGATTGAGCTGGTGCAGAATGCCATCTCCAGCCTGAAGAACGATCTCATCAGCCCGGAACAGGCGATGAAAATGGCCGCCAGCCCGCAGGAAATGCTGATCGCCCAGACCTATGTGGTCTACCAGCGCATGCTGAAAGCCTACAACGCGGTGGATTTCGACGACCTGATTATGGTGCCCACGGTACTGTTCCGCGATAACCCCGACGTGCTCACGCGCTGGCAGAAGAAAATCCGCTATCTGCTGGTGGATGAGTATCAGGATACCAACACCTCGCAGTATGAATTGGTGAAACTCCTGGTAGGCCAGCGCAACGGTCTGACGGTGGTGGGCGATGATGACCAGTCGATTTATGCCTGGCGTGGCGCGCGGCCGGAAAACCTGGTGCAGCTGGGCAAAGATTTCCCGACACTGAAGATCGTCAAGCTGGAGCAGAATTACCGCTCCACCGGCCTGATCCTCAACGCCGCCAACCATGTCATCGATAACAACCCGCACGAATTCGACAAAAAGCTGTGGTCGGATATGGGCTACGGCGACCCGATCAAAATTCTCAAATGCCGCAACGACGATGTGGAGTCCGAACGCATTGCCACCGAGATCGTCGAGCGCCGTCTGCGCTACGGCTGTGGCTACCGCGACTTTGCCGTGCTGTATCGCGGTAACCATCAGTCGCGCGCGATTGAGATGAAGCTGCAGGCCTATCAGGTGCCATACAAACTGAGCGGTGGTCAGTCGTTCTTCGGCCGCAACGAAATCAAAGACATCATGGGTTATCTGCGTCTGCTGATTAACCCGTCCGACGACGCCGCGTTTCTGCGCATTATCAATACGCCGCGCCGCGAGATCGGCCCGTCCACCATTGAAAAGCTCGGTGAATACGCTGCCCGCCGCGGTATCTCTATGATGGCGGCGACACAGGAATTCGGTCTGGAACAGGTGCTGATGCCGAAAGCGCTCGACCGGCTGCGCCGTTTTGGTCACTGGATTGACGGCATTACCCGCAATGCCTACACCAATGATCCGGTGGACGCGGTCAAAGAAATGATCAGTGACATCGATTATGAAAACTACCTGATGGCCAACTCGGGCACACCGAATCAGGCTGAGCGGCGCATGAAGAACGTCTGGTTCCTGGTGGATTCCATCAGCAAAATGATCGAAAAAGCCGATGAGCTGGGCGACGAATGCACCATTGAAGATGCGGTCTCCAAGCTCATTCTGCGTGACATGATGGAGCAGCAGGAGCAGGAAGACGAATCCGATCAGGTGCAGCTGATGACGCTGCACGCCTCCAAAGGTCTGGAATTCCCCCACGTCTATATCATGGGCATGGAAGAAGAGCTGATGCCGCACCGCAACAGCATCGAAGCCGACACCATCGAAGAAGAACGCCGCCTCATGTACGTGGGCATTACGCGCGCCAAGCGTACCTTAACCCTGACTTACGCTGGCAAGCGCCGCCAGTATGGTGAAGCGCTGGAGACCACGCATTCCCGCTTTCTCGATGAACTGCCATCCGACGATATCGAGTGGGAAGGTAAAACCGAGGCCTCGGCGGAAGAACAGAAACAGCGCGGTCAGGAAACCCTGTCCAGCCTGAAAAATATGCTGTCGGATCTCTGAAGCCGCGGCCGCTCTGTTGGTCGCGGCCGGTGGTGTTTGTTCAGAATACAGGCTGTTCTGTTGCGGCCGGTAAACATAGCTGCTCAGGCATGCTAATTTATCCGGCGTAATCCCGGACCCGGACGTTCATAAAGGCGTCTTGTCAGGGGGCTAATCTATTATTCCTTCCCGGAGGCCAGCGGAGCCTGTTGATGAAAAAAATCGGACTGTATCTTTGTTTGCTGTTGGGCTGTGTGGCAGCCCGGGCTGAAGGGCCGGCGGTGATCGTCGACCGTGTCACCCTGGAGCCGGTGGAATATTCCCAATCCATCGTCGGACGGGTGGTCGCCGCCCGCCGCGCAGATGTGATGCCCAGGGTCAGTGGCATGCTGGAGCAGGGGCTGGATAAAGAAGGGGTCATGGTGAACAAGGGTGACCTTCTGTTCCGCATTGACCCTGAACCGTTTGAAATCCGCGTGGCGCAGGCAAACGCCGGGCTGCTGAATGCCAGAGCTGTGCTGAAACAGGCCGACGCTGAGCTGGCGCGGCTGCAGACGTTACGCCGCTCCGGCAATGCTTCACAGTCTGATCTGGATACCGCTGAAGCCAACCGCGATGTGGCCAGAGCTCAGGTCGCTGCCGCCGATGCACAGTTGAAAGAAGCCCGGCTGAACCTGAGTTACACCGAGGTCCGCAGCCCGCTGAGCGGCCGCGCAGGCAAAGCGGAAGTGACCGAGGGTAATCTGGTCAGTGCCAATACCACTCTTCTGACGACCGTGGTGCAGACGCATCCTGTGTATGTGGAAATGTCGGTCAGCAGTGCCGATCTGCTGAAACGGCAGCGTGAAGACGGATTACCCCAGGCAGATGATGTTTATGCCGAGCTGACCCTGAGTACCGGTGAGACGTTCAGCGAACAGGGGAAATTTAATTACCTGTCGCCGGAAGTGAACCGCCAGACCGACACCCTGCTGATCCGTGCCGAGTTTGCCAATGACAATAACCAGTTGATTCCCGGTGAATTTGTGCGCGTGCGGGCCGGTCAGGTGGAGCCGGAAAAAACGCTGATGGTGAAGCAGAAAGCTGTGCAGCGGGATAAAGACGGTTACTTCGTACTGGTGGTGGACGACGACAATATCGTCAGTCGCCGCCGGGTTGAGCTGGGTTCGCAGAACGACAGCCTGTGGGTGGTGACGTCCGGTCTCAGCGAAGGTGAGCGCATTATTACCGAAGGTCTGCAGAAAGCGCAGATCGGCAGCCCTGTCAGCGTGAGGGAAGACTGATGTTCTCGCGCTTCTTTATTCACCGGCCCAAGTTTGCGCTGGTTATCTCTATCGTCATTATGCTGGCCGGCGGGCTGGCAGTGACCAGCCTGCCGGTGACTCAGTTCCCGGATATTTCGCCGCCACAGGTACAGGTCAGCGCGACGTATCCGGGCGCTGATGCGCGCACGGTGGAGGAATCGGTGGCGATTCCGGTTGAGGCCATGGTCAATGGTGTCGATGACATGCTGTATATGACCTCCACCAGTCGTGACAATGGCTCCTATTCCCTGACCGTCACTTTTGAAGTCGGTACCGACCCGGATCAGGCCGCTATTAACGTCCAGAACCGGGTGGCGCTGGCCAATTCCTCGCTGCCGCAGGAAGTGGTGCAGCGGGGGGTGACCACGCGTAAGCAGTCCGATTCCATGCTGATGCTGGCGGCGGTTTCCTCGCCGGAAGGCAGTCATGACTCCCTGTTTATGAGTAACTATGTGTCACGTTATCTGCAGGATTCCGTGGCGCGGATTAACGGTGTCGGCGGTACCAGCCAGTTTGGTGGCATGGAATACGGCATGCGCGTCTGGCTGAATCCGGACAAGCTGCTGGCGCTGAATCTGACGCCGTCAGACATTCATGCGGCCATCACCAGCCAGAGTTCCCAGGCGGCTTTGGGACAGGTTGGGGCGCCGCCGGTGACCGGTAACGAACAACAGTTTCAGTACACCTTAACGGCCCAGGGACGGCTGACCACAGCAGAAGAATTTGGCGATATTGTGGTGCGCACTGCGGATGACGGCTCACAGGTGCGGTTGAAAGATGTCGCCCGGGTGGAGCTCGGCTCGCAGGAATACGGCTATGAGATGCGTATTAACGGCAAGCCCGGCGTGCCTCTGGTGGTGTATCAGGCGCCGGGGGCAAATGCGCTGGATGTGGCCGACGATGTGTACGCTGAACTGGATCGCCTGAGCCAGTATTTCCCGGACGATCTCGAATATCAGATTTTCTACGATTCCACCGAGTTCGTGCGCAGCTCGGTATCCGAAGTAATTGTGTCGCTGTTGTTTACCTTCCTGCTGGTGGTGGGTGTGACCTGGCTGTTCCTCGGTGACTGGCGTGCCACACTGATTCCCGCGGCGACCATTCCGGTCTCTCTGATCGGTACCTTTGCCGCGTTGCAGGTATCCGGTTTTACCATTAACACTATTTCATTGTTCGCGCTGATTCTCGCCATCGGGATTGTGGTGGATGACGCCATCGTGGTGGTGGAGAACGTCAAACGCCATCTGGCAGAAGATAAAACCAGCGCGGCAGAAGCCACCGCAACGGCGATGAAAGAAGTCTTCTCGCCGGTGATTGCCACCACTCTGGTGTTGCTGGCGGTGTTTGTGCCGGTGGCTTTTATGCCGGGTCTGACCGGTAAGCTCTATACCCAGTTTGCGGTGACCATTTCGGTGGCTGTGAGTATTTCGTCACTGAATGCACTGACTCTGTCACCGGCGCTCTGTACCCTGCTGCTCAAACCCGGCGCACAGCCCCAGGGGATTTTTGCCTGGTTTAACCGCCGCGTCGAAGGTGCGCGCCGTGGTTATGTGCGCGGGGCGGCGTTCCTGTCGCGCCGTATTGCGTTGGCGGTCGTTGTTCTGTTGGCGGTGATGGCTGCGGATGTGTTTCTGTTCACGCACACGCCGACCGGTTTTCTGCCCACGGAGGACCGCGGTGCCTTCTTCGATGAACTCAGCCTGCCCAAAGGGGCATCGCTGAACCGCACCAACGAGCTGGTGGAAAAGCTTGATCAGCAGATCCGTGACGTGCCGGAAGTGGACCGCAGTATGACGATTTCCGGCATGGGCATTATTTCCGGTGCCGGTTCCAGCAGCGCCTTTATGCTGCAGGTGATGAAACCCTGGGAAGAACGTAATGGCGTGCACTGGTATACGACCTTTAATCAGGTGGTCGGCATTCTGAATTCAGAACCCGGCGCCACCGGCATTGCTTTTCCGCCGCCGCAGATTTCCGGTGTGGGTATGACCGGGGGTCTGGAAGGGCGCCTGCTGGATCTGGAAAGCGGCAGTGCAGAAGGTCTGGCGCAGGTGGCTCGCAGCTTAGTGGTGGCGCTCAACAGCCGCCCGGAAATTCAGCAGGCTTACAGTTCCTTTGATGCCTCCACGCCGAAGCTGCGGCTTGACCTCGACCGCGAAAAGGCCCTGATGCTGGGCGTTTCGCCACAGGCGCTTTACGCGGCGCTGCAAAGCCAGGTGGGCAGTGCCTACGTTAACGACTTTAATATGCAGGGCCGCAGTTACCGGGTGATGATGCAGGCGGATGCGGATTATCGCAGTACCGAAGACGAAATCCGTAACCTGCATGTGCGTTCACAAAGCGGCGCCATGGTGCCGGTGGGCGCGCTGGTGAAGATCAACACGATTCTGGGGGCGCAGTCGCTGGGGCGCTATAACACCTACAGTGCGGCCTCGGTGAACATCACACCGGCGGATGGTTACAGCTCCGGCGACGTGATGGATACCGTCGAGCAGGTGGCACTCGATACCCTGCCGGATCAATACCGGCTCGACTGGTATGGCACTGCGGTTCAGGAGCGTCAGGCGGACAGCGTGACTCTGCTGGTGTTCGCCCTGTCGCTGATCTTTGCCTACCTGTTTCTGGTCGCCCAGTACGAGAGCTGGAGCATTCCGTTTGCCGTGATTCTGTCGGTGACGGTGGCCGCCATGGGGGCGCTGTTACCCCTGTATCTGATGCCGGGCTTTGATAACAACCTGTATGCTCAGATTGGTCTGGTGATGCTGATTGCACTGGCCAGTAAATCCGCGATTCTGATTGTCGAATTCGCCCTGCGCCGCCATCAGGAAGAAGGGCTCAGTATTCTGGATGCCGCGCAGGAAGCGGCCAGTCTGCGCTTCCGTGCAGTCATCATGACCGCGCTGTCCTTTATTGTGGGGATTGCCCCACTGCTGATGTCCAGTGGACCAGGTTCCATGAGCCGCCTGTCGATTGGTATGACGGTGTTTGGCGGCATGCTGTTCGCCACCGTGCTGGGTATCTTCCTGATTCCGGTGCTGTTTGTGATGTTTCAGTCGCTGCGTGAAATGTTCAAACAAACCGCGCCCGGCAACACCTCTGACTGATCAGCTGCACTGCAGCGGTTGCTTCCGATCGTTGCAGTGCATTATCTGATCATTTTCCTGCTGTTTATTCTGATCGCTACGGCCACTGTTTTTCTGCCTGGGCTGCGACATTCTGTCCTTTATCCCCTGTATATTTACGATATATCGTAATGTATCGTAAGTACTGAGTCAGGGAGTGGTGACGCCTGAACACCGCTACAGCTAATGCACTGCTTCCGTTTTAAGTGAGTTGAGTTAAGAGATTTGAGGTAACCGATATGAATTCAGAACAATTGCGCCATGCCGGACGTCGTCATCAGAAACATCGTCATGGTGGTGAGCTGTGTGGCAATCCTGGCCAGGGTAAGGGGCAGGGCAGAGGTGAGGGCCGGGGTAACGGCAGACGCCGTCGCCAGCAGGGAGCCGTGGATATGACCCTGGCGGTCCTGACGGCACTGAGAGAACACCGGGGCACCGCAGAAGATGTGCAGCAGCGTTTGCATGCCAGCCTGCAGCGCCTGATTGCAATGGATGACATCCACCATGCGCTGACACTGTTGACCGATATGGGTTATCTGGGTTGTGAAATATCAGCGCAGAACGTTTATTTTATTGCCGATGCCGGGCGTGTGTATTTAACCGTTAAAGAAAACGCCGGATTAAGCACGGCATTGAAACCAAGGCAACGGCAACGTAAAAGAAATATAAGCGGATGCCGCCGCGACAGAGGTTGATACCCGGATACACTGAAACAGGAGGTTATATGCGCAGAGGTTCCCGCAATTCCACTGGCACGGGAGGCGACAGGTTGCGCCGCGGACCACATCAGGGTGGCGGATTCCCCGCTGGCCGTCGCCGCCGTATGTTCCGCGGCGGTGATCTCAGGTTAGTGGTACTGGAAATTATTCAGCAGGCCCCGGTACATGGCTACGAAATTATCAAAGCTCTGGAAGAAAGCGTTGGTGGCGATTACAGGCCCAGCCCGGGGACGATTTATCCGATATTAAACCAACTGGAAGATCTGGGTTATACCGGCGTGCGGGAAGATGCCGGCCGCAAAGAATATTCCATTACCGCAGAAGGAACGGACTTTCTGCATCAGAACCAGTCCCTGCTGGACGATATCCATCAGCGCCTGTCGGCGCAGAAGCAGATGCAGAAGGCACAAAGCAGTGATGAAATTCAGCGCGCACTGGAAAATGTCCAAACAGCGATACGGCTTAAATTAATCGCTGACGAAGTGCCACCGGAAGAAATACGACGGATCGCGGATCTGCTTGACCGCACGGCACTGGCGATTGAACGGGGTGACGCTGAATGACAACGGCGCGACGTTAAGCACTATCAAACAAGAGCACCGTCAAACAAAATCACCATCAAACAATGAGTATCAGGCAGAATAAAAAAGCCCGGTGGGGTAACCGGGCAGAGGAGAGATAAACTCTCAGGAAGGGATAGGGTGCTGTGGCTGATTACTTAGCCTGGGCTTCCGTTGTGATGGTCAGAGTCACTTCATCGCTCACGTACGGTGCGTATTTGCCCATGTTAAATTCGGTGCGTTTGATCACTGTGCTGGCATCAAAACCGATAGCGGGTTTCTTGGACATAGGGTGCTCACCCTGCTTGTTCAGTACCGCGTTGAATACAACAGACTTAGTCACACCTTTAATGGTCAGATCACCGGCGACATCGTATTTGTTGTCACCTTTAGGTGTCACTTTGGTACTTTTAAACGTTGCTGTCGGATATTGAGCAACATCGAAGTAATCGGCTTCGTTCAGAAATTCTTCTGTCAGCGCTTCGACTTTGGTGTCCACTGTTTTTACCGGAATGGTCACATTCACGGAAGACTTGGCCGGCGCATCGTCGTCATAAGAAATGGTACCACTGACGTCTGAAAAAGATGCGGTCGGGTTAGAGAAACCAAAGTGATTCCAGGTAGCGATGACACTGGTGTGGGTCGGATCAATGCTGTAATCCTGTGCCAGTACGGACCCACTTGCCAGAGCAGCGACCAGAGTCAGACCAAGCTTTGCATTCGTGAACGTTTTCATCTTGCCTCCTTTGCGATCCGGTGTTGCCGTTCGCGTATATTTACCCGGTTGCCCGGAATTCGAAATGTGGATTTATCTTACTAACCCTCTGACAAACAACAATATCGAAAAATTCATGGCTGGAATCGAAAAAATCGAATAATTCAGGCGGCAGGCGGACTTTTTTGGCGTTTAAATGGAAGGAATTGGCGATATTACGCCAGTATTATATTGATCATGCTGTCAGTATGCGGTTCTCAGACGAACCACGGCGGGGCGGGTTAAGCATTAATAAGAGGGAGCCGGGGCTCCCCCAGAGGTAGTACATGGTGCCTGCTCAGTTGGCGGTTTTGATTTTTGTCCAGGCGCGGGTGCGGATCTTCTCTGCTTTCAGCGGCAGCGCAACCAGCGGGTAGAGTTTGTCTTTAATCTCGGCACTTGGGTACAGCGCCGGATCACTGCTCAATGCCTCGTCCACCAGGCTGTCAGCTTCGCTGTTCGGGTTGGCGTACATGGCGGCATTTGAGCAACGGGCAATAACCTCCGGGCGCAGCAGGTAGTTGATAAACTGATGCGCGGCATCTGCATTGGGAGCACCGGCCGGAATGACCATGCTGTCGAACCAGACCGGCGCACCACTTTCCGGCAGCGCAAGTTTGACGTCGAATTCTTTACCGGCTTTTTTCGCATTCTGGCCAGCGACTGCCAGGGCTCCGGACCAGGCAACAGCAACACAGACTTCACCATCAGCCAGGTTGGCCATAAAGGTAGAAGAATTAAAGCTGCGGATATAAGGACGGATGGTTTTTAAATAGTCTTCCACCTTGTCGTAATCAGCTTTTTTGGTACTGTCGGGTGGCAAGCCTAAATAAGACAGGAAAATCGGCATAATTTCCGACGGTGAATCAAGGAAGGTGACACCGCAGCTGCTCAGTTTTTTAATATTCTCCGGTGCAAGAATATCATCCCATGTTGTCAGCGTATCTTTGCCGGTGGCTTTTTTTACTGCCTGTTGGTTGTAGCCAATAATATTCGTTCCCCAAAGGTAAGGCACCGCATATTCATTGTCTTTATCACCGGCACTGCGCTCAAGCTTCATAAAGGCCGGATCAATATTATCCAGGTTCGGCAGTTTGCTCTGGTCGAGTTTAACAATAGATTCAGCCCGGATCAGACGATCAATCCCGACTGCGCCGGAAAACGCCAGGTCATAACCGGAACCGCCGGTCAGCAGTTTGGCCTCCATGGCTTCCTGGCTGTCGTAGCTATCATAGATTACTTTCGTACCGGTCTCTTCTTCAAAGTCACTGATGACATCGGTTGGAATATATTCATACCAATTGTAAATCCTCAGTTCGTCAGCCATCGCCATGCTACTGGCGGCTGAAATGGCGATTGCGGCGAATAAACGAAGTATTTTCATAATTAATCCTGCTGTTCAGTCATTGATTGCTGTTATACGCAGAGCATTGGGTTGTGCATAAAAGGGAGGTCTTTGCCTCCCGGGTTATTCATTGTTAATCGCTATTTATCCAGCATGCGGGCAAGTGTACGGAACATGTAAGGTGTGTCCGTATCTTCTTTGGGTTCTGCTGTCGGCAGTGACGATTGCTTCACAATGACGGTGCCGGATTGAAAATCGATAAAAATATACTGGCCATGAATACCACTGCCGAGCATGCAGGGGTGTTCATCGTTATACACATACCATTTGCTTTTATAGGATGCGCCGGGCAGCCAGAAATTAAAGTAAGGATCGGTCGCGAATGTCTCAGGGTTGGCACCTGCGGCAATGGTTTCTGTCACGGCAGCGGGGATGATCTGTTTACCGTTAAAAAAACCTTTATTGGCAATCATGCTGGTATAACGTGCCATATCCCTTGCGGTGGCATTAAAGCCTGCACCGACCCCACAACGGCCGGCGTTGTCGGTGAGAAAAAAGGCATCCTGCTCACAGCCCAGCGCCTGCCAGATGTCACTCATGGCTTTGGCCGGTGTTTTTCCGCTGATACGTTCATATACCCAGCCGAGGACTTCAGTGACCGCGGTGACATAGTGGAATTTATTACCGTGCTCACCTTTCTTCTTCAGTGACGGTAAAAACTCATACATACTGAAACTGTTGGGGTATTCCTTCGGTGCTTTTTTATAGTTACCGACGTAGAAAAACTGACACACCGTGGAATCCGGATCGTCATAGTCTTCGACGTAATCAATGCCGACGGCCATATTGAGCATGTCGCGGATGCAGGCATCAGCGAAGGCCGAACCTTTCAGTTCCGGCAGCACATCAGCCACCATGGTGGCTTCCGTCAGCTTATTTCCATAAATCAGGGTTTCCAGCAGAACGCCGGTCAGGGATTTGGTGACGGAAAACATAATGTGGCAATCGTCGGGCTGCTGACCGTTGAAGTAGTTCTCATACAGCAGCTCGCCATTCTGCATTACCACAAAGGCATCGGTGCGGGTGACATGCAGGTGGTGCAGCAGGTTCTGTTCACCGCCGCCGATGGAAGGGAACATTAAACCTTCAATGTCTTTGCTGCGGTCATTGAGCGGCAGTTCACTGATCTCTTTACCCCGCTTAACCGGGGTGCTGGGCGCCATATTACGGACATTGTGCATGCCCCAGCGGTTGTATGGCGCGGTCATCCAGTTGGCATAAGTCACCAGATTGCCACCCGCCGGCGGGCAGCCTTTCATCAGATCTGGTGTCAGGAAGGTGGTGTCGTCAACGCTGGCGTACAGCTCAGCCACGTAAGCCGCTGTCTCTGCTGTCAGGTGTGGATGGTCTTTCATATGAGTCTCCAGAAGTCTGTTTCTGAAGTTATGTCACCAAAAACTTTTGGTCAATCAAATCTTTTTGTGATGCAAAGAATGTCCGGATTGTGCAGAATGTGCCCGGAGACGCGAATCAGGTGAGTTATGGCGGGATTACGGGAACAGCAGAAACAGCAGCGGCGGGAAGCCATCGCCCAGGCGGGCATGAAGCTGTTTGTCAGTAAAGGGTTTAATAAAACCCGCATGGAAGATATTGCTGCGGCGGTGAATGTGTCGGGGCAGACAGTGTTTAATTATTTTCCCAGCAAACAGATGATTCTGTTTGAATTTCTGCGCCGCGCGGATTCTTCTGCATTGCAACAGGTGAACGATAAACTCGATCCGGGCGGCGATCCGGTCGACGTGCTGTGTCGCCTGGTGGAAATTATTACCGAGTTGCAATTGCAGCAGATGCCGGCCGCGTTGTGGCGGGAAATTTTACCTATGATTCTGTTTAACCCGAAAGACGAGCTGCCGGAAATTTACGCCAGAGGCAATGATCTGCTGATTTCTGAGATCCGTTCTTTTTTACAGAAAATGCAACAGGCCGGAACCATCAGTAAACAGACGGATCTGGATTTCGCTGCCTTTATGATTAACGACTATGGCCATATACAGCTGGTGCGCCTGGTGGTGACAGATGAGCCGGATTGGGAAGCCTTCCGTGACAATGTGCGCAGCAGTATCAGACTGTTCGTAAAAGGGATGCAGGAATAAACATTCGGGAGTTTCAGACAATGGCCACCTTGGATATCTCGAGCATAAAAAATTTTGTAAAACTCACTGACCGTATAGGAACCTCCGGTCAGCCGCGTGAGCAGCATTTTGCCAATATAGCTGCGCAAGGCTATCGCTGGGTCATTAATCTGGCGATGCCGGATCATGCGGATGCGCTCATCAATGAAGATGCACTGGTGACTTCAGAGGGTATGGCTTACCTTCATATTCCTGTGAATTTTAAAGCACCGCAAAAATCTCAGGTGCGTTTTTTCTGCCAGCTGATGTCACAATTGCATAATGAAAAAATCTTCGTGCATTGCATCATGAATTATCGTGTATCCGCTTTTATGTTCCATTATCTGAGGTGGGTGGAAGGATGGCCGGAAGCAGACGCGCGTTCCCCCATGTTCGGAAGCTGGCAACCCGATGCGGTGTGGCAGGATCTGCTCAGCTGGACGGCTGAAGATATCGGGCTTTAATGTTTCCGCTATTCTGAAAAATCAGGAATCAGCAGCAGGCTGGTTGTTAACGCGGATGAAAAAACGAATGCAAAAACGGGTAAAAAGCGGGCCCGTTGCAGGCCCGCTATAAGAGGTTAACCAGGTCAGATAAGAATACCGGACGCAGGACCGTCTTCACTGTATGGCGCAATGGTGCCGTATACGCCCATATATTCCGCTACCGTATCCAGCAGTTGGTGATGATTGCCCGCAGCACCGACAGACACCACAGAACCACGGTTAACGGCGGTACCACCACCGGCAAACATGTAAGCAGCATCACCACCACTGTGGGCGTTGCCGTCACCCATATCGGTGACCTGTACGACAAGCGTTGAATCGATCAGCTTGCCACCATCCGGATCATCCGCTTCTTTCAGGCGGCTGATCAGGTGTGCGACCCGTTGTGAAAAATAGGTGCGGTACGAGGCGTAATAACTCTCGTCACCACTGTGGATAGACGTATGGTAATCGCCGGAAAGGCCGGTTACCCCGAAGTCAGACTGATGCGTGCCAAGCTGCAGCGTTACGACTCTGGTGATGTTGCATTTAAGCGCCATCAGGGCATTTTCAACCTGCAGATCAAACAGGTTGGTAAATTCCGTATCCACCAGTTCAGCGGACAGCCCGCCGGGGTTGAATACCGGTGCAGAACAGCCCGCCGGGGTAGAAGCTGACGCTGCATTGGCGATATCCGTCTGCAGTTTTTCGATGCCGGCCCGGTGTTGCTCCAGGCGATCGCGCTCATAATTTCCCAGCTTGCTGGTCAGGGCATCCAGTGCTGCCTGCTGGACTTCCAGACGCTTTCTCAGGCGCCGGCTGCCAATGGAGCTGGTGTCGATTGCGCCGCCGAATAATTTCTCAAAGGCAGTCTGAGGGTTGTCCTGATAATCGGTCACCGTGGAAAATCCGCGTGCCGAAATCGGGTCCATATTGCGGGTTCTGACACCCAGCCGCAGTGATGAGATCGGCGATGTTGCGCCAACGGTGCTGTCCAGCGCCAGGTCGATGGAGCCACTGACCCCATCGGCAAATGCGCCGAGAACACGCTGTGCCAGGCCATGGCCACCACCGCCGACAATATCCACATCCTGGAAAAACACGCATTCGTTTTTCACGTTTTCCAGCGGTGCCGAACAGGTATTCATATTAAATTCCTGGTCGGGCAGATAGGAGTGCGATGCACCGCCGGGCGTTCCGTCCGGGATGTAGATAAAAATCACTTTTTTCAGCGGCTCGCCGGCGGCCTGGGCCTGCCGCGAAAGCAGCAGGCCGGCCCCGAGGGACGTTGATTGCAGAACAGGCAGTGCAACACCGGCTCCGGCGATGAATTTAAGAAATTGACGGCGCTGCAGCAATGCCGCTTTTTGTTCACGATTCATGTTAAACCTCTTCATTCGGTAAAGTCCTTTTCCGGTTAATTACGTTCGACATTTTTGCGGTAGCGGACGCTGTCCATGGTGCCCAGTGCCTTCAGCAGCTCGATGGTGCTGTTGCCACTTTCAACCATTTTCTGATCCAGCTCGTCGGTCTCACGGGTGTAGTTCGCAATTTCATCGGCGGACAATTCGATCGTCATGGTGCGGTCGAGCCAGGTCGGCGCGGTGCCCATCGCTAAGCGGAAGGCGGTGTCGACAAAGCACTGGCGGGTGGTGTCCAGGCCGGCAATGCTGTGCGCCAGATCTTTTGCGCCGTCAAAGGTAATGGCATCGCCATCATCTGTAGCGGTCACTCCGAACAGCGTACCTGAGGCATCTACCGGCAGGCCGTTGTAGTCAACTGCCTGTGGCATACCCACCGCATCAAAATCTTCGAAGCCGAAGCCCAGCGGGTTGATCATCTCTGCGTGGCAGGTCTGACAACTGCTGGAGGATGTCTGGAAGGCGTATTTTCTGCGCGCAGTGGCCTTGCCATCGTGTTCTTCCAGATAGGCTTCCCATTCCACCCGGGCTTCTTCGCGCATGGCGTCAAAGTCAGTACCGTCAATGGCGACACCGGTTGGTGGTGCCGGTACGTACTGGCACAGGAACTGGCGACGGAAGTAGGCGGCACGCAGGATCGGGCCAGTTTCCTGTTCATGGGCATGAACCGCCAGGAAGGCACCGGACGTCACCAGGCCGGCACGGTCAGTCAGGTTGGTTACTTTCTGCATGCTGTCGCCGGTCACGCCGCCGAAGCCGTAGAAGTCCGCCAGCACCTGGTTGGCAAAGGTGAAGCTGCCATCGTACATAGCGGTGAAGGGTTCCTGCTCATCCAGTACCACGTGATTGAACACGTCGCGCACTTCTTCTGCCATGGCTTTACGTACTTCCGGGGTAAAGCCCGGATACAGCTCAGTGTCTTTGGTGATATTCAGCACGCGGTCGGTACGCAGCCATTGGGCGGCAAAATCGCCGAAGTGATCACGCGCACGATCAGTGTGCAGCAGGCGTTCAACCTGGTTGGCGATCTGCTCATCGGTCTGCAGCTCATCTCTGGCAGCAGCCTGCAACAATTCGTCATCCGGGGTGGAACCTGTGTAGGTAAATGCCAGATAGGAAGCCAGTTGATATTGGGTCAGCACATAGGCGTCGTCATCCAGCTCTTCTTCCGGCAGTACCACTTCTTTTTTGACCGCAGGGGATACTTCGAGGCGGCTGATAATCAGGTCATGACCACCTTTGTATTCATCCGGCGCACCGGTCTGCTGGTTGATGACGGCAAAATAACCGTTACCGCTCAGCTCAGTGACATGGAAGGTATAGGTTTTATCATAAGTATGTGTGATTTCCATGCGTGCAATTTCGACGTTGTTCGATTGCATCGCCAGCGTTGGCCACAGTCCATTCTCAGCACCTTTGGTTGCCTTGAGTGTTATGACCACCAGGTCATCACCGCTAAAGGAAGCATTGGAGCCTTTCTGATTATAAATCGACAGGGTCGCCGGCTCGCTGCTGTCAATGAGGGTCTGAATATCACCGCTCTGTTCATACTCTGAATCCGCGCCTGTGCCGCTTTCAAGGTCGGCAACAGAAACACCGGTTTCATCACGGTAGAGGAATTGAGGGGAAGTAAAGGCGGTGCGTAAAATCAGCGCCATGCTTTCGTGTGCGTCGCCACCACTGTAATCAGAGGCCAGCAGTTCCTGATAGGTTTCCAGCTCGTCATCGGTTAACGGGCGACGGAACACTTTCGGCAGATAGCTTTCAATGACATAAGCAGCACAAATGGCGCCGGTATCGAATTGAGTACAGTCGATGGCCGGTGCGAAATCATTTTCGGCGAGATAATCCACCAGTTTATCAACCACCAGTTCATAAGACTGCAAAGCACCACTGTCGATATTCGCCATGGTGTTATTGGCAAATCCGCCGACGATGCTGTCTGCCGGAATGGCGTCGAGTGTGGCATTGCCAAAGGTATCGGCAATGTTGATACCGGTGAGGTCTTCAATGGAGTTGGTGAATTCCTCTTCGGTTAATACCCGCAACAGACGCGGACCATAACTGATGTCGCCGGCTTCACCTGTGTCATCGTTATCATCCCAGGCATCGATATAAGCGGCTATGTCAGCGGCACAGTCGGCATCACAGGCCGCGGCATTGCCGATTGGCATGCTGGTCGCAATGTAATCTGTGAGTGACTGATTATCGCCGAAGATATGCTTGTCTGCGTCGATCGCAACCGGACCACTGCCATCGGCGCCATGACAACCGGCACACATTGAGTCATACAGTGTTTCGCCATTATAAGCATCGGCATTGTCGTTATCTGTATCGCCGTCACCGTTGCCGGAATCACCGTCGCCGTTATCAGTATCGCCGTCACCGTTGCCGGAATCACCGTCGCCGTTATCAGTATCGCCGTCGCCGTTACCGGAATCACCGTCGCCGTTATCGGTATCGCCATCATCATCGTCGTCATCGGTCACCAGTGGGTCACAGCCAATCGCTTCTGTGGATACCACGATGTCATCCATCCACACCTGCGGAGTATTGGCACTGAAACTGTGGAAACCGAACATCACATAATTGAATTTGTCGGCCATCCAGTCAGGACCCATGGCGCCGTTATTCCAGTCGGAGTCGGAGGTGATGGAGTGAACCAGTTCGCCGTCAACCCACATGTTAAGTGTGTCGTAGTCGGCATCGGCATTCAGTTCGGTTTCAACGCAGTACCATTGATTGGCTTGCATGGCTTTGCCGGCATACCATTCATCTGATGTCGGTGCGATGTTATCCGTCGGCACTTCATTGGTACCGAGAACCCCTTTGATCTGACCGATACGGATTTCATTATTGGCATCCATGGTCGATTTGACGCCCATGATGTGCTCATGGTTATCACCAGCAACACCGCCCATCTGTTTATCCATGCGGACAAACGCACGCATATAAATATGATCGGTATTTTCCGGTAACGCGCGGACGATCTGAGTCATGCCGCCACGGAAATGCATGGCTTGACTGCCACTGTAAGCCTGGGAGTCATCGACTAATGCATAAACATTGCTGGTCTTGCTGTTAGAGGCGTTATGTACGTAGCTCAGCAGATTGTCCCAGCCATTGGGTTGGGAATTGATTGCATTATTTTCAAAGGATTCCGAGAACAGAACACCGGTTGGCGCGTCGTCATCCTCATCATCGGCCGGCCAGGTTTGTATATAGGCGGCAATGTCGGTGGCGCAGTCTTCGTCACAGAGCGCTGGATTGTAGCTGGGCATTCTTGCCGCAATGTAATCTTTCAGCGCCTGGTCATCATCGCCAAATACCGTTTTGCTGGCATCAATAGTGATACGTCCCTGACCTTCTTCACCATGGCAGCCTACACAGGTACTTGTGTAAAGCGTGTTGCCATTGGCTGCATCCGGGGTGTGGGGTTCGTCGTCACCGTCACCATTACCTGTGTCGCCATCGTCACCATCGGTATCGGCCGGCCAGGTTTGTATAAAGGCTGCAATATCGCTGGCACAGTCGTCATCACAAGCTGATGCATTGCGCGGTGGCATGTTGGCGGAAATATAATTTGTCAGCGTCTGGGCATCGTCGCCAAATACTGCTTTGCTGGCATCAATAGCGATACGACCCTGGCCTTCTTCACCGTGACAACCCACGCAGCTGCTGGTGTACAGAGTGCTGCCATTGGCCGCATCCGGAGTGTGAGTGTCGCCCCCTGTGTTGCCATCGTCGGTGCCGCCATCGCCATTACCGGTATCGTCGTCACCGCCGCCGTTATCAGTATCACCGCCACCGTTATCAGTATCGCCGTCACCGTTATCGGTATCACCGTCGCCGTTATCAGTATCGCCGTCACCGTTATCGGTATCGCCGTCACCGTTATCGGTATCGCCGTCACCGTTATCGGTATCGCCGTCACCGTTATCAGTATCGCCGTCGCCGTTATCGGTATCACCGCCGCCGTTATCAGTATCGCCGTCACCGTTATCGGTATCGCCGTCGCCGTTATCGGTATCGCCGTCACCGTTATCAGTATCGCCGTCGTCGGTATCGCCATTGCCACCGTCAGTGCCGCAACCAATCGGTGCCGTTGCGACCACGATATCGTCCATCCATACATCCGATGCACTGGCGCTCAGGTTCTGATAACCAAACATGACGTAATTAAATTTATCACTGAGCCAGTTGGCCGGTAACGGACCGTTTGCCCAGTCTTCCGGAGCGGTAATGGAGTGAACCAGTTCGCCGTCTACCCACAGGTGCAGTTCATTATAATCTGTGTCGCCATAGAGGCCTGTTTCCACGCAATACCAGGTATCCGGCTCCAGTGCCTTACTGTCGGAATTCCAGTGATCCCAGGTTGGCGCAATGTTTCCGGACGAGGCGTAATTGGTTCCCAGGACGCCCTGGATCTGACCGATACGCACTTCGTTATAGGCGTCCTGAGTTTGTTTGACGCCCATGATATTTTCGTAAGCGTAGTTGTTGAGACCACCGCCCATCTGTTCAGACAATTTCACATAAGCGCGCATATACAGGCGTTGTGTATTGTCCGGAAGCGCACGAACAATCTGTGTTTCGCTGCCCCTGAAATGAATGGAATGCGAGCCTGTGTGTGCGGTACTGTCATCAATCACGGCATAGTTACTGCTGCCTGCCGTATTGCTGGTGTTGTAGATATAGCCCAGATAATTGTCCCAGCCCTGCGGTTGGGTACCTGTCTGGCCCTCTTCGAACGTGTCATAAAACAACACATCCGCATCATTGAGTGTTTCGCTGGTCAGGTAGCCTTTTTGCTGCCGGCTTTCCTGCTTATTGTTGGTGCTGTTGCTGGCATTACCACTGTCACTGTCAGAGAGATCGGAACCACAGGATGTGACCGTGGTTGCCGCGAGTGGTATTGCCATGCAGAGAATGAGTTTGCGTATCCTATACATGTTTTTATACGTCCTGAGTGATTGCTGGTTATTGAAAGTGGCAGGAGCGTATAAATATCTTTTTGGCGTTACTTAAACTCACGTCTCATTTTTGAATTTGGTAAATTTTAAAAACCCCGGAATAACGGCGTTTGTTTATCGATATGGTTTAGTCATCAGGTCGGGTTTTTATTGTTTGATTCTTAACATTTAAGAAGGGTCTGGCGTGATTAAATCATACTTTCAGAGGGTGTATGTGAGGCCAATGCAAGGTTGTGTCGTAATTTACCCTAAAGATATTACTGATATTAATTATTGTTGAATAATTCAGTCGGGTTTATTTTATATCCGCTCAGCAGCCATTCAGCAGTTTTATGAAGTTATTCTTTCAGATGTACTTATATAGCCAGTAATTTTTTGTGTCGTTATTTGGCTGATAAATATTTCATTTAAATAAAGTTGAATGCTTTGCTTGGTTTTTATGGATTATTACAGTCAATATTTCTCTTATAAGTTGAATGGCGTACACAGCGTAAATTTCTGAGCGGGTGGTGACTGACTGCAGCAGATTCTTTATTGCCTATTGTATTGACGTGTTGCATTGAGGTGCTGTGATCGTGGAAGGCCTGAATTGAACCTTTTCAGAGCGCAGTAAATTTGGGTGTATAATGTGCAGGATTACCTGGTGCTGAAGTTAAAAAAAAGCGTCTGCAGACACTTTTAATTGCATGGCTATAATTCATCCTTTATCAGGTATTTTGTATTCCGGTCAGTATTCAAAGCGTCGGGATATTTCCCCGTTGGTTGCTCTGCAGTTTTGATAGGCAATATATTCCGATGCAGGTTTTATTCAGCTGATCAGCCATGGCTTGCTGAAAAATCACGTCAATATTACGTCTTATTTTCTGATATTTTTTCTTTGCCACCAGAGCATCATACCGGCCAGCGCTCTATATCTGAGCGCTGGCGATTCATGAGGTTTAAGTCATTACTGCTGATCTTTACGGTTAATGCTGGCATATATCTCTGCGCTGCCATCCTGTTTTAACAGCAACACTTTGTAGGGCATAAATTTATCACCCATTTCCATGCCCGGGCTGCCCACCGGCATGGCCGGTACACTTAAGCCGATAGCGCCCGTCGGTGGCGCGGCAAGAAACTGCTGTACGTATCTGGCCGGTACATGACCTTCAAATATAAAGCCGTTTTCTGACACCGCGGTATGACAGGAGCGGTATTGCGGACGTATGTGATAGCTGGCTTTAACGCCGGAAAGATCCCGGGGATGCTTTACATGGGAATCAAATCCCTCCCCCTTCATATGATCAATCCAGTCGCCACAGCAACCGCAGGTGGGGCTTTTATACACCGTCAGTTCGCTTGCAGCGACTAACGGTGCGAAGGTAATCAACGCGGACATAAGCAGGGTTTTCATGATTGGTTGCCCTCTGAATTAATAACGCTTCTGACCGCAGGTCAGAACCAGAATTTTACCCCGGCCAGATAATGGGTATCGGTTACCGGTTCGCCTTCGTCTTCTGCCGCATCGGCGGTATCACCGAATGCGGTTGTCCATTCCACTCCGGCGTAAGGTGCAAACTGACGGCTGAATTCATAGCGCAGGCGGAACCCCAGCGCACCATTGGTAAAGCCGGAATACATGCCGTTGTCTTCATCGTCTTTGCCGTAAGCGGTTAATTCAGCGCGGCTCTGCAGTACCAGGCGTTGGGTAAATAACAGCTCGTATTCGGCTTCGCCGGACAGAGCCGTACGGCCTTCGTCACCGATATAAAAGGTCAGATCGGTTTCAAACCAGTAAGGTGCCAGGCCCTGAATGCCCAGCGCTAACCACTGCCGGTCTTTGCCTTCATCGCCGTTGTAAGTATCAAACTTTGCACCCAGCAAGGTATCAAAAAAGCTGCTGACCGCGTGATTCCAGAGAACTTCGGTTTCGGCTTCTTCCAGCGAGCCATCGGCGAACTCACCTTCGGCATTAATCTGCAGGCGGTTCCATGTGGTGCCGTACCAGGCGCTGAGGTCGTAAGCGCCACGGTCGTCATCCGGCTCGTATTCCAGCCGGTCACCAATCACAGACCAGAATCTGTGTTCGTCGGCCATACGCAGCTGGCGCGGACCCGGCAAGGCATATGGGCCTTTGCTCAGTGTTAAGCCCCCGGAATAGGCATGCGGGTCACGCTGATGTGATACCTGAGTGTCGCCGGCTGGCTCTGTGTTTGTCGCTGTGGGCTCGCCCGGTATGTCATGGTGCGTGTTGCTGTGGACGTCGTGATGCATTTCGCCCTGTATGTCGTGGTGTATATCGCCGTCCATGTCGTGAGTCATACCATGAGCCATATCGTCAGTCATCGCATCATGGCTCGCCTCGTCATGCATTCCTTCATGCATATTCTCATGCATTTCTTCATACGTTCCGTCATGCATTCCGTCATGTACAACTCCGTTCATATCAGCGGCCTGCGCGGGCAGGCTGAACAGGGCGCTTGTGCTGACACTGATTGCCAGTGCCAGTAAATGTCTTTTCATGGTGTTGTGATTAATGGATTTCATACGACAGCCACCTCGCGGAACATGCCTGCGTCCATATGGAAAGCCAGATGACAGTGCCAGGCCCAGCGTCCCACTTCTTCCGGTGTGGTCAGAAAGCTGATGCGCTGCGCTGGCTGCACCTGAATGGTATGACGGCGTGCGAGTAGTTCACCGGTGGACGTTTCCAGATCGCTCCACATACCGTGCAAATGCATGGGATGAGTCATCATCGTATCGTTCTGCAGAATAATCCGGACACGTTCGCCGCGTTTCATCGCCACCGGCGTGCTGTCACCGAATTCCACGCCATCGAATGACCAGGAATAGCGTTCCATATTGCCGGTTAAATGCAGCTCCATTTCACGGCCGGGCACACGTTTGTCATCAAGGACACCCTGCCGTGATCTGAGATCAGAGTGGGTTAATACTTTGTGCCCCGCAGGGCGGCGACCTTTCTGGCTCAGGGCGCGCAGACCGACGCCCGGGTCATCCAGGTTGGTGCGTGGTGTGTCGACCAGCATGTCGACTTTGCCGCCGGTTTCTGTGCTGGCGTGACGTACCGTCTGAGAAGGTCGGGCCAGCGGATTCACCGGCATGCCGTTCATAGGCTCAGTGTGATTCATCTGTGCATGATCCATATGAGAAGCATCCATCTGCGAATGGTCCATACCCGGCATATCGTGCATACCACCGTGAGCGCCGTGTTGCATATTGCCCATCATATCCTGCATACCCAGCCAGTCGACCGGGTCGGTGTCCGGTACCGGGGCGGATAATCCCTGCTGTACGGCGAGGGTGCCGCGGGCGTAACCGGAACGGTCCATGCTCTGGGCGAATATGGTGTGGGCATCGTCGCTGGGTTTAACAATCACATCGTAGGTTTCACCCGGGCCAAAACGGAATTCGTCCACGCTGACCGGTTCGACCGCCTGACCATCGGCTTCAACCACGGTCATTTTCAAACCGGGAATGCGCACGTCATAAAATGAATTGCTGGCGGCGTTAATAAAATGCAGACGTACGGATTCGCCACGTTTAAATAACCCCGTCCAGTTGCCGGCTGGGGTTGTACCATTCATTAAGTACGTCAGCACACTGCCGGACACGTCGGCGAGATCCGTAGGATTCATGCGCATATGATTCCACATGCGGCGTTTCTGCAGTGCACTGGTAAACCCCAGCGCTGAGATATCGTCAAAAAATCCGGCCATGGTGGGCTGGTTGTAGTTATACACATCCGCCTGGGTTTTGAGGCGCGCGAACACGGCCATCGGATCGTCGTCGGTCCAGTCGCTGAGCTGGATAATATGGGCCCGGTCGGCTTCGGTATTGGCGCCGTCACGGGGCTCGACAATCAGGGCGCCATACATGCCGGTCATTTCCTGAAAGCCGGTATGGGAGTGATACCAGTAGGTACCTGTCTGTTGCAGCGGGAAGCGGTAAACAAAAGTTTCTCCCGGTGCAATACCGCGGTAGCTGAGCCCGGGTACGCCATCCATATCGTGAGGAAGAATAATGCCGTGCCAGTGAATGGAGGTCGGCACGGACATACGGTTGGTGACCCGTATGGTGACGGTATCGCCTTCCCGCAGGCGCAGGGTGGGGGCGGGAATGGAACCATTAATGCTGGTGGCGCGGCGGATGTTGCCGGTGAAATTCACCAGGGTTTCGTCGATCACCAGGTCGATGGTTTTGCCGCTGAGCACCGGGGCCGTGCCGTGTTGGGTATGTCCGGCAGAGGCCGCACGTCCCAGTGATGGCATGCCGGCCAGAATACCGCCGGCTGCCAGCCCCTGTACAAAGCGCCGCCGGTTAAGCCGCGGCAGCTCAAAATGTTTGCTCATCCGTATCACTCCGTCGTCAGACAAGGTTGAATGGGTATAAAGGTCAATATGAGGTCAGGGTAAAGTGCCCTGTCTGACACTGGCATGACTCCAGCATTACAAAACTGTAATCCAGGCTCTGGTTTAGCGACATAAGCGCCCGGCCTCAGTCATAATGTACGCTCAAGCGGAGGAGTGAATCATGCGCCTGCTGGTGGTGGAAGATGAACAGAAGACCGGAGAATATCTGCAACAGGGTCTGACGGAAGCCGGATTTCTGGTGAGTCTGGCGCGCAACGGACTGGACGGCCATCACCAGGCCATGACCGAAGAATTCGATCTGATTATTCTTGATGTCATGCTGCCGGATGTCGATGGCTGGCGCATACTGAAGTCACTGCGCGAAGCAGAAAAACAGACGCCGGTGTTATTTCTGACTGCCCGTGACAGTGTCGAAGACCGGGTTAAAGGTCTGGAGCTGGGAGCGGATGACTATCTGGTGAAACCGTTCGCCTTTGCGGAATTACTGGCGCGGGTACGCACGCTGCTGCGCCGTGGTCTGTCACCGGCACAGGCCGATCAGCTGACCGTCGCCGACCTGCTGCTGGATATTCCCAAACGCAAAGCGTCACGCAGCGGCAAAAAAATTCAGCTCAGCCAGAAAGAATTTTCTCTGCTGGAATTACTGGTCCGGCGACAGGGCGAAGTGCTGACGCGCTCGTTAATCGCGTCGCAGGTGTGGGATATGAATTTTGATTCCGATACCAATGTTATCGACGTTGCCATCCGCCGGCTGCGCGCCAAAATCGATGAAGGTTTTGACCCCAGGTTAATTCATACCGTGCGTGGCATGGGGTATAAACTGGATGCGGATGGCAATGAAGAATAAGCGCCGGCCGTTGTCACTTACCCTGCGGGTGCTGGTGTTTGTCAGCATCGCGGTGGGGCTTGGCTTTCTGTTGATTGCCGGGCTGATTCTGCGCTCCATCGAACATCATTTTGCTCAGCAGGATGCCGGTGAATTAAAGGCGATCGTGCATGTGATTCACGATGTGCTGGCACAGCGCGGCAGCGACGGCGATTTTCTCAGCAAGGAATTACCGGCTCTGGTGGCCGGCCATCATGGCACCCGCTTTGAAATCCGCGATATGAACGGACTGCTGCTCAACGGCCGGGATTCAGATCAGCCTCTGGCCGGCGAGGCCGTAAAAAGCGTTGAGGATATCCGCCCGGAAACGCTGACTGTCTGGCAGCGTGACGGACAAACCCTGCGGGGCGTGGTGACGGATGTGCAGACCGCCAGTGGTTCTTACCAGGTCACAGCCGCCATTAATATGGAATTTCATCTGCAGTTTCTGCAGGGATTCCGCGACAGCCTGTGGTTTATCATGCTGGCGAGCGGGATTTTAACTCTGGTTGCGGCGGCGTTTGCTGTGTATCAGGGGCATTTGCCGTTACGTGGCCTGAGCCGCAGCATGCGCGAAATTCAGGCCGACCGGCTCGATACCCGCATTGACCCACAGTCTCTGCCGGCGGAACTGCGTGAACTGGCAGCTTCTTTTAATACCATGTTGGGGCGCCTGCAGCAGGGCTTTGAGCAACTGTCACATTTCTCCTCCGACATTGCCCACGAATTACGCACCCCACTGACCAGCCTGATGACACAGATACAGGTGACCATCAGTAAACCACGGGATACCAGCGCTTATCGTGAAGCTCTGTATTCTGCGCTGGAAGAGCTGGAACGGCTGAGCAAAATGGTGGCCGATATGCTGTGGCTGGCGAAGAGTGATAATCAGCAGATAAAACCGGAATCTGAACGCCTCAACCTGCGCGACGAAATTCAGCAGCTGTTGGATTTTTTTGAAGCTCTGGCGGCGGAAAAGCTGGTTTCCCTGCAGCTGGAAGGTGATGCTCCGCCGATCTTCGGCGATCGTTCGTTGTTGCTGCGGGCGGTTTCCAACCTGTTGTCCAATGCTCTGCGCTATACGCCGGATGGCCGCTACGTGAAAGTGACCCTGGAGCAGCAGGAAAGCAATGTGCTGATCCATGTCGCCAATCCCGGTGACACCATTCCGCCACAACATCTGGATAAATTATTCGACCGTTTCTACCGGGTTGATCCGTCCCGTCAGCGCCACTCAGAAGGGGCTGGCCTGGGGCTGGCCATTGCCCGCTCAGTGGTGAACGCCCACGGTGGCGATATCCGTGTTTCCTCTGCTG
Organism: Thalassolituus sp. UBA1087; assembly: GCA_002314145.1. Lineage (GTDB taxonomy): Bacteria > Pseudomonadota > Gammaproteobacteria > Pseudomonadales > Oceanobacteraceae > Venatoribacter. The sequence goes on from DCCG01000019.1 coordinate 239,546, forward strand.
ACGGTATGACCTGTTTTACTGTCCGTTTGCCGCGGTAACGCACCCGGATGTCAGATTTCATGCTTATTTCCACCTTGTCGCAGAATTCTCACCATTTTTTCACCGCCGCTTATTAACCTGCCAGCAGCTTAAACAGGAGACAGCCGCCGAACTCTGCTCTGTCTGTGCCGCAGTACCCGACAGAATGTGACAGGGGTCCGCGCACTGACCCGGGTGACCGGGTTTACAATATTCATATATATCAGTATCAGGCCATCGTTGCCGGGGGGCACCATGAAAACCAAAACCATTCCCGTTATTACTTTTTGTGTCGGCGTGCTCTGTGGCATGGGAGTTCTGGCCATGACAGGACCGTCGCTGCCGGGCAATGTGGCGCACAGCAGCCTGACGCCCGCGCTGTCATTGTCCGCCGGCGATCGTGAGCAGGTATACACCAATATACGTTATGGCTTTGAACTGGCTTATCCACAAACCCTGTTGCACCCGCAGGGGGAATCTGTCAACGGCGACGGTCAGACATTTGTCTCTGCCGATGGAAAGGCCAGGGTTCAGGTGTATGGCGCTAACCTGTTGAACGAAGAACAGCTGGAAGAACTGTATCAGCGCGCTGCGGAAGACGACCTCTACAGCCAGAATGCGAAGCTGGTGACTGACAAAGAAATGGGCGATAACTGGTTCAGTGTTGCCGGTTACACCGAAGGGGATAAAGTCTTCTACCGTAAAAGCATCATTCACGACGGCACCCTGGTGACCTTTACGATCTCCTATCCGGAGGATGAAAAATCACAATGGGAATCGGCGGTATCCATGCTGGACAGCAGTTTTGCGGTACGTGATGTCCGTTTCTGATGATGGCAGAAGATAAAAACCCCGGTCCTCTGACCACTGGTTTCCCACAGTTTGATAGCACTCTGCTTTCTGTAAACGACTTTTAAATCCGCAGCGCCTGATGCCTCCCAGGGGAACTTATCCCCTGGCAGGCAGGGCCGCCCCCA
>DCCG01000008.1 GCA_002314145.1 Thalassolituus sp. UBA1087
AGGGACCTGGAGTTTTTCGCAAAAATTTAAATAAAAATTTGTGGGACAGTAGTGTCCGTCAGGAGGCTTTTTTATTGGTCGCTATTCAGCATTAACACTCAGTTCTTTTAACGCCTGAACCAGGCGTGATTCCAGCCTTTGTTTTACTTTCAGATGTTCGATCATATTCTGTTTGCCGGGCAACTGAACATCGTTGAGAAATAACGGATAAGTCTGGCTGCTTTCACGTCGTTTCAGCACTTCCCGGATCAGGTGTGAATAGAGTTTATTGCCGTATTGCCAGTGGCTGAATTCAACACCGTCACAGTAAAATGTTACCTGCTGCTCGCTGTCCAGCACGGCCCTGAGATCTATGGCACTGGTTTGTTGCGGCAGGTCCGGCAGCTTACGGCGGATCAGTTCAAATTCAATACTTTTGTTTTTGCGCCTGAGCTCAAACAGCAGAATTTTACGCAATTGTTCGCGGTTGCTTTTGCGTACCCAACGTTCATCCACCTGCCGTAAAAACCTCAGTACCGGACGCAGCCAATACTCGCTGCTGCCTTCCTGATCCGGCCATTGCTGATGCAATAATGCGCCTTTCTCATCGACAAAATAGAAATACAGCCGGCCTTCCCGGCGCCAGTAAAACAGCTGCCAGTAACCCGGCCGGGCGCGTTCAAAGGCCAGGCGGATGGGGCTGTTTACCAGAGCACTGCGGTCCAGGGTGTAATTGACAAAACTGCGTGCCGGGCGCGACAGCAATGCCAGTAACTTCAGGGGGGTGTCTGCAATGCGCAGCTGGACGCCTTCGCGGCTGTTTTCCAGCATATACCAGATCTCTGCGGCCTCGATAATATAGGGCGCTTTGGGCTGTTGCAGAAAATGGCTGAACACATCATTGAGCAGGGTTTCCACCCGCAGACGGATGGCGCTGGCGCGCGAGGCGCAGTGGCAGCTTACCTGATATTCCGGCCAGCCGTGCTGGCGGGCGCGGGGTAACTGTTGCAGCATCAGTCGCAGGCACTGGCCGATGGCCGCACCACCGGTGAAGCGCTCCACCTGCCATTCGCCCCAGCTGTTTACTGACACCAGATCCAGGGTGTGAATCAGGTTTTCGCGCGCCGAGCTGTATCCCAGAGCGTCATCGCGGTTGCTCAGTTTCTGCATCCCGCGGCGGCTGAGTTCGTGTTGAGGGTCAACGCCGACATTGATGTGCAGATACCAGCTCAGAGGCCGGGGGGCGCTGCGGAAATCCGCTGTTTCCGGCTGATAAGGGCGGATGTCGAGGATTTCTTCGCACACTTCTTTCAGCTCGTATTTGCTCAGCGGGTTATGCGTCGGGTAAATTGCCGTCCGGGTATAATTTTCCAGCATGCCGTTGACTCTGGCATAGCAGAGTAATTCCACCAGACTGGGGGATTGTTTCAGGACCTGTTGCTGTTCTGTGTTGTCGTCTTCACTGCGATAAAACACTCCGGGAATCAGTTGCCAGATATCCTGTTTTAAATTCAGGGCCATTTTTTCCTGCCCCATGGCCGGGCTGATTCCCGGATTGATGTCGGTAATTTTTCCTGGCCGACTGTCGAAGGCGGCATACAGACGGTTCCCCAGTGTCTGGGTATCCTGTTTGCTGATTCTGACTTTAGGCGCATATTTCTGACTGAAACCTGCCAGAAAACGGTAGCTGCCCAGCATCTCACTGATCAGGGCGTTGCGCTCCTGGGCGATGCGCAGCGGTGACCAGTCCGGGCGCTGATCCAGCTCGCGGATGTAATTCTCGCTCCAGCCCCACTGGCGACACAGACTGCGCATTGTCTGGGCGCGCCAGCTGTTCTGTTGCGTTTTACTGAGGTCGGAAAGTGTCAGCCGCGCCTTAAAGTAAAAAGCCCGGCGCGCCAGTTCCACCCGTTCATGATTGCCGTCCTGCTGCAGCTGACGGGTGATACGCGCCAGCATTAACAGATAAGCGTCGTTGCTCCCGGCATCGGTGGTGCCCTTGTGTACCTGTTGTTTCAGGTCCCAGCAGAGTGGGCGGATGTTGGGGAACTGACCGGCGTAATGGCGGGTAATCAGCAGTTTGAGTAACGATTTATAGGGGTCCGATAAGCCTTTATTCAGCTGCCAGAGCCCGGCTCCGACAAACTCTGCCGCGGGAATGGACGGCACGGCACCAAAGTCGATCCAGTGATCGGCGTTGACTCTGTGATGCTCCTGCAGTGTCTGCCACCATTGGTCGGCGCGCCGCTCCTGTTCACAGGGAATAAGCCACCATCTGGGCTGACGTCCGGCCAGCCACAGGGCGCTGCGGTAAAATTCGTCCAGCAGCAGGACATGCTGAGTGCTGCCGCAGTCTTCGCCGTCCGCTTCGTGACTGGCGCCGCGGCGGAAATCGCTGAGATTCATCAGGAAGAAATGCAGCTCAACATTCATGTCTTCCGCCCAGCGCTCAATGCGGTCACATTTGCTCTGCAGGTCGATGATTTCCTGCCCGGACAGGGCCTCGTCATAACACAGCCAGACATCCAGATCGCTGCTGCGCGCCTGAGCCAGTGAGCCAAGGCTGCCCATCAGATAGATTCCGGTAATCTGCTGCTGCGAAAATCCACGCGGCAGCTGCACGCCCCGGGCAATGGCGCGCAGGGCTTCTTCAGCGTCTTTATCCGGGGTGTAGTGGGCGATGCCACAGGGCACATGATTATGAATAAACCCGGGCAGACGCGGGTGATTGAGGTGAAACAGCAGAGGCAGGCTGTCCAGAACCAGTCGCTGGCGGCGCAGCATCAGACCACGGGCGACATCCAGCCGGGCGGCATTCAGCTGCAGGAATGCCGTGTGCCACTGGTGTAGCTGACCGGTACTGATAACGTCTGGCGAGGATTGATTCATCCTCTGAGTATAGACACCGGGGGCGGGAAGGGAGAAAAAACCCTCCTTTGCGCGCCTGGTTGGCAGATCCTGCCACAGTGATCAGACGAAGAAGCTTCCCGCTGTGTAACACAGGGCCTTCCGGAGCGGGGCCGGACCAATTGCTCAGTGGCAGACCCCCTTCCTGCCGCTCTGCTTATTTCATCAGAGTCTTAATGTAGTTGGGCAGGGCAAAGGCAGCAACGTGAACACCGGCGTTGTAGTACCGGGTCTCAATGCCTGCAGCATCTACCCGGGCCTGAATCTGTTCCACCGACTGGCTGCGCAGGGCACTGTTATCGCTGGCCCAGGCCAGGGTCATAAATCCGCCTACGTAGGTGGGGACCGGCATCACATAGAAGCTGGCGTCACGATAGAGTTTGCTCAGGCGCTGCCAGGTATTGGTGATTTCCTCACCCTGCATAAAGGGGACACCGTTCTGAGCCACCATAATGCCGCCTTCGGCCAGACAGTTATGTTTTTCATCGGCGTAGAAATCGGCGGTAAACAGGACTTCGCCAGGGCCGATCGGGTCGGTGGAATCAGCAATAATAACGTCAAATTTTTCGCGACAGTTGGCGACAAAGTCTTTCCCGTCGGCAATCACGATATTCGCCCGCGGGTCATCAAAGGCGCCCTGTGAATGGTTCGGGAAGTACTCTTTGCACATATCAATCACGCTCTGGTCAATTTCCACCTGGGTGATATGTTCCACGTTTTTGTGGCGCAGTACTTCACGCAGAATGCCGCCGTCACCGCCACCAATAATCAGTACCCGTTTCGGATCCGGGTGAGCAAATAAAGGCACATGCACCATCATTTCGTGATAAATAAACTCATCTTTTTCGGTTGTCTGTACCACACCATCCAGCAACATTACCCGGCCCATAAATGGCGTATCGACAATCTGCAGATGTTGATGCCCGGTGTTCACTTCAAACAGTTGCCGGGTGACTTCAAAAGATTGTGCATAGCCCTGGTACAGGGTTTCAGAAACAATAGTGTTAGCAGACATAAAGGAGTCTCCGCGCGGATTCGGTTGAGGCAGTATATAGGATTTTATCGGTTGGTCAGCCCGGAAACGCCCGGGCGGCATTTCCGTGTGCTGATCAGGAAGCGCTGGCCAGTGTTTCCAGCAGTATGTTCTGAGCCAGTACAGGTTCTTCGCCCTCGGCTGGCTGGGCACGTACATAGGTACCGTCCTGCTGCAGATCCCAGGCCTGGCAATTATCCAGAATATAGGCTTCCAGCTCTGTCTTCATACGCTCTTTGAGCTTGTTATTTTCAATCGGGAAGGCCGTTTCTACCCGGTTGAGCAGGTTGCGCTCCATTAAGTCGGCACTGGCGGCATAGATTTCATCTTTGCCGTTATTGAGGAAGTAATACACCCGGGTATGTTCCAGGAAACGGCCGACGACCGAACGTACACGGATATTGTCTGAAACGCCTTCCACGCCGGGACGCAGGCAACACATGCCGCGGATAATCAGTTCAATCTGGACGCCGGCCTGAGAGGCTTTATACAGCGCACGGATAACTTTCGGCTCGGTCAGGCCGTTGGCCTTGAGGCGGATTAACGCCGGTTTACCGGCTTCGGCATGGCCGCGCTCACGATCAATCATTTCGATTAATTTTTTATGCAGGGTAAAGGGCGCATGAAACAGCTTTTTAATACGCAGCGCTTCGCCCATACCGGTCAGTTGCTGGAATACTTTATGGACGTCTTCGCCGATGGAGTCATCACAGGTCATGAAACTGTAGTCGGTATAGGCGCGGGCGTTACCGGCATGGTAGTTACCCGTGCCCAGGTGAATGTAGCGTTTATACTTATCACCTTCTTTACGTACGATCAGCATCATTTTGGCGTGGGTTTTATAACCCACCACACCGTACACCACGACGGCCCCGGCTTCCTGTAAGCGGTTAGCCAGATAGAGGTTTTCTTCTTCATCAAAGCGCGCGCGTAATTCAATTACGACGGTCACTTCTTTACCGTTACGGGCGGCATCCACCAGTGCATTCACAATTTCTGATTTGGCGCCGGTGCGGTACAGCGTCTGTTTGATGGCCCGTACATTGGGATCTTTCGCCGCCTCGCGTAATAAATCCACCACGGGGGTGAAAGATTCAAACGGATGCAGCAGTAATACATCTTTGTCGCGGATGCTTTCAAAAATGCTTTTGTTAAATTTAATGTGCTTCGGCAGCCCCGGCGTGAAAGGCGTGTATTGCAGATCCGGGCGGTTGATCTGGCCGATCACTTCCATCATACGGCCCAGGTTGACCGGGCCATTAACCCGGTACAGGTCGTTCTGTTCCAGACTGAACTGGTGTAACAGAAAGTTGGCCAGATCTTCCGGACAGTTATCCGCCACTTCAAGGCGCATTTCTTCGCCGAAGTTACGCGAGTGCAGTTCATCTTCCAGTACAGAAGCGAGATCCGCGGTATCGTCGTGGTCCAGTTCCAGGTCGGCGTTACGGGTAACGCGGAACTGGTAACAGCCTTTCACCGTCATGCCCGGAAACAGATCATCGGCGTATTCGTGAATCATGGACGACAGGAAGATAAAGTTATCACCACTGCCACAGAGTTCATCAGGAATACGCACAATGCGCGGCAGCGAACGCGGCGCCGGAATAATCGCCATCCCTGTCTGCCGGCCAAAGGCATCTTTGCCTTCCAGGGCGACAATAAAATTCAGGCTTTTATTGACCAGCCGCGGGAAGGGGTGTGAAGGGTCAAGCCCGATCGGGCTGATCAGTGGCTGCACGGCTTCTTCAAAATAGGCCCGTACCCAGTCCCGCTGCGCATCGGTCAGATCGGCGCGGCGCAGGAAGTGAATATTTTCAGCTTTCAGCGCCGGTAACAGGGTGTCATTAAGAATATGATACTGACGTTCAACGGTGGCACTGCACAGGGTGTGAATCGCGCTCAGAACCTGTTGTGGGTGCATGCCATCCGCGCCGGCCTGCTCACGGGCGTAGGCCAGCTGCTGGGTCAGATTGGCGACCCTGACTTCATAAAACTCATCCAGGTTTTTACTGAAAATACAGAGAAAAAATAACCGGTCGAGTAATGGATGACGCTCATCCAGGGCCTGCTCCAGTACACGGATATTAAACTGCAGGTGCGACAGCTCGCGGTTGATATAATATTCCGGGCTGGTCAGGTCGATGACTTTTTCTTCAGTAATGGCGTCGGCCATAGCATTCCCTTCTGAGCGTTGTTAAGAATGAGCAGCGCTTAATCGTTGAGCCACTCGGCATACTGTCTGGCGTAATAGGTAAGAATGCCATCTGCGCCGGCGCGTTTAATGCAGGTGAGTGATTCGACCATGATGGCCTCGTCATCCAGCCAGCCATTCTGGGCCGCTGCTTTCTGCATGGCGTATTCACCGCTTACCTGATAGACAAAGGTTGGCACCTGAAATTCATCTTTTACCCGGCGCACGATATCCAGATAGGGCATGCCGGGTTTCACCATCACCATATCAGCCCCTTCACCCAGATCAAGCGCGACTTCATGCAGGGCTTCGTTGCTGTTGGCCGGGTCCATCTGATAGTTGAATTTGTTGCCTTTACCCAGATTGCCGGAAGAGCCGATGGCATCACGGAACGGGCCATAAAAGGCGGATGCGTATTTGGCGGAGTACGCCATGATGCGGGTATTCACAAAGCTTTCTTCTTCCAGCGCTTCACGGATGTCGCCGATACGGCCGTCCATCATGTCCGAAGGCGAGACGATGTCTGCGCCGGCTTCGGCATGAGACAGTGCCTGTTTGACCAGAGTATCCACAGTACGATCGTTGAGGACATAACCTTCCTGATCAATGATGCCGTCCTGACCGTGGGTGGTGAAGGGGTCCAGTGCCACATCCGTCATCACACCCATGTCCGGCACCGCATCTTTGACGGCGCGGATGGCACGCTGAATCAGTCCGTTAGGGTTGAAGGACTCTTCCGCCAGTTCGGATTTGGCATCCAGCGGTGTATAGGGGAACAGATCAATGCAGGGAATTCCCAGCTGATACAGTTCTTTCACTTCTTTCACCAGTTCATCAATGGACAGGCGTTCGATGCCCGGCATAGAGGCAATGGGCTCACGCTCCTGATGTCCCTCCATCACGAACATAGGGTAGATCAGGTCGTCGGTGGTCAGCGTGGTTTCACGCATCAGGCGGCGCGAAAAATCATCGCGGCGCATGCGGCGCATACGGGTTTCCGGGAAAAAACGTTGGGCATCGCTGAAAGACATGATGAATCTCCTGATCAGAGTGTGTGCGGGACTGTTGGAATTATCCTTAGTTTAGCGCGATTTGGCTCTGATTTAACGCAATTTTCGCGGTCCTGGTCTGCGGCATACCGGGGCCGCACTGTGCAGGCTTAATATGACATGGATATGACCGGAGGGTGTTTATCATCTGAACAGGGCCGAAGAGCGCCTGTGGATTCGGTGCTGGCGGAGAGAAGCCGCTTTGTGTGTTGTATCGTCGTGGCTCTGGACTGTTGGCCGGATGGATGGCCTGCGCGGGCGGTATAACCAAAGGCTCAGAGGACGGTGATATTCATTCAGGGCTGACAGGCGGTTTGTGGACCGTTGAACATAGCATCTGTTCAGCAGAGGCTATTGTTCCAGTTTAACCGAATGATTATTCGGCTTATAACAACAGCAGAATTTAACCTGCAATTTCTCTTATTCAATATCCGGGTTGTGAATATTTGAATCAATCGCTGTGACATTTTGATTAATACAAATCCGATCATGACCTGACTTAATCATGGCTTAAGTTGTCACAGATATGTCAGTAAAGTGCAATAAACCCGGTTTAGCGTGCGGACTCCTTTTTAAGTATCAGGGGTTCCTGCAACATGAAAAATACCTGTCTGAGTATTTTATCACTCGCTGTGTCCATCGCCTCAGTAAACAGTCTGGCGGATGAAAATAAAGCACTGTCAAAAACAACAGATCAAGCTGGCAAGGAACGCCTGGAAGAAGTGATTGCAACCGGTACGCGTGCGAGCGAACGTACTTTATTCGAGACTATGGCACCGGTGGATGTTCTGTCTGAAAGTTCTTTAACCGACGTATCTTCCGGCGATCTGGCGGATAAATTATCGGTACTGGCTCCTTCATATAATGTTAAACGTCTGCCAATGGCAGACGGTAAGGTCTTTGTACGTCCGGCCAGTCTGCGGGCACTCAGTCCGGACCACACACTGGTGCTGATTAACGGTAAACGCTGGCACCGCAGTGCACTGCTGAGTGATCGTGGCTCTCAGGCGCCGGATTTATCCAAGCTGCCGACATCGGCCATCAAGCGCATCGAGGTATTGCGTGACGGTGCCGCCGCGCAATATGGATCGGATGCCCTGGCCGGGGTCATCAATATTATTCTTGCCGATGACTCCGGCATCAGCGGCTTTACTCAGGCCGGTGAGTATTACGAAGGCGACGGTGATGAATTTCAGAGCGGTCTGCGTGGCGGTATGGCGCTGGGAGAACAGGGACATATTACTGCCAGTATCCAGGGCACAAGCTCGGCCTATACCTCGCGTACCAACCAGCGTGCCGACGCTATCCAGTATGAGCAGGATACAGGCATCAGCGTGAATGACCCGGTGCAGCGCTGGGGGCAGCCGGATACCCGTGATCTTCGTGGTTCTGTTAATGCAGACTACAACCTTGGCGCTGTAAAACTTTACGGCTTCGCTGTTTACGGTGAAGGTCAGGGCTGGTCTGATTTTAACTGGCGTAACCCGGCAACCGCCGGTGCCTACGGCGACAGCGCCAGTGATCCTGCCTACGACCTGCTGGATATTTATCCGGGTGGTTTCTCCCCTCGTTTTGGTCAGAAAGATAAAGACACCACAGCAACGGTTGGTGTGAGCGGTAAGCTGGGTGAGAAAACCAACTGGGATGCCAGTGTGACTTATGGTCAGAATGAAATTGACTATTACATGCATAATTCCATTAATGCCTCTCTGGGCAGTGCCAGTCCGACCGGTTTTTATCTGGGTGAATTAAAACAGACAGAGATTACCGCCAACCTCGATTTTGATTACATGCTGTACTCTGATCTGTTCGCTTATCCGGCAAATATTTCCTATGGCCTGGAATCCCGTAAGGAAACCTACGAAATCAGCGCTGGTGAATATGCCTCTTATGCTATTGGTGATCTGGCTGAGGAAGGCTTCCCGTCCGGGTCTAACGGTTTTCCCGGTTTTAATCCTCAGCAGGAAGGCAGCTGGGACCAGGACTCTTACGCCGGTTATATCGATACTGAAATGCCCTTAACGGAAAAAGTCACCACAGGACTGGCACTGCGTTATGAAGACTATTCAGAATTCGGTGATACCTTCGACGGTAAAGCGTCTTTCCGTTATGAATTTAATGACAGTCTGGCCCTGCGCAGCACCTTCAGCACAGGTTTTAAAGCGCCGACGCCGGGGCAGTTATACAGCGAAAATATTTCTCAGGGGTTAGACAGCGATACACTGACGCTGTACACCTCGGGTCGTGTTTCGCCAACCTCACCGGTTGCCAAATACTTTGGTGCTAAAGATCTTAAGCCGGAGGAATCTCAGTCCTACAGTGTGGGTATGACATTCCAGAGCTACACAGGTCTGACAGCAACACTGGATGTTTATCAGATCGATGTGGACGATCGTATGGGGCAGTCACAGAACTATGCGGTGGACGATGCTGTGCGCGCGGATCTGGCGGCATCGGGTTATTCCGGTGCTGATAGTGTGAGTAGTGTGTCTTTCTACACCAATGCGTTCGATACCCGCACCACAGGCGTTGATCTGACCGCAGGGTATAATCTGCCGTTAACTGACAGTGAACTGCGTCTGACGGCTGCGGTAAATTACAACGAAACAGACGTAGAAAAAGAAGACGGTACATTGGGTGAATACAACACCAATGCACTGGAAAACGGCCAGCCGAACTGGAAAGGCAATATCAGTGCGGTATGGGCAATGGATGAGTGGGAATTTATGGCCCGTGCACGCTACTACGGAGAATGGACTGACTTTGCCGAGACCAGTGCCACCGGCTATGAGTTCCAGGACTTTGCGGCTATGACCCTGTTCGATGCATCGGTCACATGGAATGTAATGCCGGAACTGGCTCTGCGCTTAGGTGCTGAGAACCTGTTTGATGAATATCCGGATCAGGCGATTTATCAGGCAAACCGCGGTCTGAAATATTCGCGTAATTCACCTTACGACACCGACGGTGGTCAGTACTACCTGCGTGCCGACTATCAGTTCTGAGGAGATGCATGTGAAACGGAGAAACTTTCTCCAGGGAGTGGCTGCTTCGGCAGCCCTTTCTGTTTTTAATTCAGCACAGGCGGAAGCCGTTATTGCTTCTGCCGATGCCCGCGCTGATAACGAAGATTTCTGGCGCAGTATCCGGGCGCAGTACGATTTACCGGACGATATTATCCAGCTGGAAAACGGCAACTGGGGCGTGATGAGCCGCCCGGTCATGAAAGAGTATTTTGCGCAGACGCAGAAAGTGAATACGCTCAGCTCATACTATTCACGCCGGCAGTTTCTGCCGGAATTCTTTACCATTGTGAAGCAGACGGCTGCGTTGCTGGGGGCCGGCGATAACGAAATTGCATTCACCCGGGGTGCCACCGAAGCGCTGATGAATTTAATCAGCAATTATCGTGGTTTAAAAACCGGCGATGCCGTGATGTACGCCGATACGGACTACGATTCCGCTCAGGCGGCGTTTGATAAATGGCAGCAACGCGGTATGAAACGTATCGTCATTAACCTGCCGGAGCAGGCCACTGACGAGGAATACGTCGCCTTCTACCGCACTGCATTAGAGCAAAACCCACAGGTAAAACTGCTGTTGCTGACCCATATGAGCCATCGCCATGGTTTAGTGATTCCGGTGAAAGAAGTCGTTGCCGAGGCACGTAAACTCGGTGTGGATTGTATCGTGGATGCCGCCCATTCCTGGGGACAGCTGGACTTTACCGTTGAGGATCTGGGTGCCGATTTTATTGCCTTTAATCTGCATAAATGGATGGGCGCGCCGTTAGGCGCCGGCATTATGTATATCCGCAACGGACGCCTTAACGATATCGCTCAGGCCGCCGGTGACGGCTCAGAAGACACCAGCCGCATTTATACCCGGGTGCATTCCGGTACGCTGAATATGGCCAGCTGGCTGACGGTGCCGGCGGCGCTGGAGTTTCACAGTAAAATGGGCGGTGGTAAAGGCAGTGCGTTAAAAGCGACGCGCCTGGCTTATCTGCGCCGCTACTGGTGGCAACAGCTGGCTGATATTAAAGGCGTGGAATTAATTGCGGCTGACAATGATCATGCTATGGGGGCGATATCGTCGCTGCGCTTAAAAGGGCAGACCAGCGCAGAAGCGAATAAAGCCATTGCGGCCCGCCTGCTGAAAGAATTTAACATTTTTTCCGTGCATCGCACTGGCCTGGCCGGTGGTGCCTGTGTGCGTATTACACCGTCGGTGTTTAATACTACAACAGAACTGGATCAGCTGGCTTCTGCGTTGAAAACAATGGCGCTTTAACTATCCTCAGAGCCGGTACTTTGTGACCGGCTCCTGTTATCGAAACTGTTCATTGATATTTCTCTTCCAGTTTGCTGATTGTATCGTTGGCGATACGCAGGCTTTCCAGCAGATCCAGCAGATTATATTCCAGGCTGACATTCAGGTTGGTTTTCTGGCCGTCAAAGAAATCCGGGTTTTTGCCCTGAAACTGCAGCCCCAGCGTCAGGGCACCGTCTTCGGCGTATTTAATGTCGGACTTCAGAGTGTCGTAGCGGAAATTTTCCAGCGCCGTCATAGCCAGGTTTACCGCCTGATTGGTCTGCCCCAGAGATTGTGATGTCGCGTTATTGTAGCGGATGGTGCCGCCGGGCTCGCGGGCAAATAAGGCGCCGCCGGGAACCTGTACGCCCTGCGGGGTCAGTACCACAGGTAAAACGCCGTCCAGTGTCCCGGTGGCGTTCACCTCAGCGGAGGCTTCCAGTGCGGCCAGTTTCGCCATCTGAATATGTTCTAACTCGATACCAAAGGCATTGATGTCTTTGCGGCTGTCATACTTTACCTCAGGAATATGAACGCGGCCGCCGAGCACGTCGGTATGCACTTCGTAAATATCGCTGAACACGTAGGAAAAATCGGCGGGTATGCGCGTCTGGCTGCGGGCCAGGATATCGCTCAGTTCGACTCCGGGATTCAGGCTTTTGCCGCTGACCTGTGCATCCAGCAGGTAGTCACCCCTGAACGGGCGGCGCAGGGCAAACAGGCCGTTCCACTGATCGAGGGCGATGCTGCTGTCGTAAGTCAGACTTAGATTATCGGCACGCAGCATCAGGTCGGGTGTGATCTCGGTGCCCTGGTCACTGATTTGCCAGTCAGTCCAGCCCTGGCCGGCAATACTGCCGGATAAAAACTCAACTTTGGTCAGCGGCAACATTTCTGCCAGCTGCATGTCATCCCAGTCGAGCCGGGTATCTTTCAGGTGCCATTGCAATGATCCTTTGCCGCTGTCCAGATCGTGCTGAATCCGCAGGCGTAAAGCCGCCTGCTGGTTGGCGGCGGTGACGTCAAAGCGGCCACTGAGATTGTTGACGCTCTTTATGGTGCTGCTGTTGCGGGCGATCAGACTGTCGCGGATGCCGTAGCTGACCGTCAGCGGACCACTGAACTGAGCATCAGGAACCGGCCATTCACCCAGCGAAGATTTGGCCAGTGCCAGTTTTACATCGCACAGGGCGCGGATGCCGGTGGGCGGGAAAAAAGGCTGGCAGGATAATTCCGCCGGTTTAAATATCAGTGTTGAGGCTTCGCGGATATTGTTCTGCTCTTTTGATTTCAGGGTAAATGGCCGCACCTGAATTTTCAGTGGCAGATTGGCGGCCCGGCTGCGCTGTGCCAGCTGTTGTGGCGTCAGGTCGCTGAGATTTCCGCTCATCGACAGCTGCGGCACGATATCCAGCGTCAGATCCAGCGGCTGCCAGGGGTCGCCGGGGATTATATTCAGCTGACTGACAAACCCCTGATCGCTGCGCAGCTGCCATTGGCCGGCTGGCGACAGGCTGGCCTGCAGCTCACCGTTAAGACGGGCACTTTGCACTGGCAGGTCGGTGAGTGCTGACAACTCAGGGCGTATGACCATCTGGGTTGGCAGCCGGACCGACGCGCCATCGCTGGCCTGCCATTGCAGACTGCTGTGGATATCCAGCGTCGCGTACGACTGTCGGGCGATGGAGGTCAGCTGGTTGTTCAGCAGGCCCTCGCCGGCACACTGATCCAGTGTCGCGCTGCATTGCCCGCTCAGCGTCTGGCTGCTGGTGATCAGCAGAGGCTGAGGTTTCTTCAGTACCGCCTCAGGCAGGGCTGCGGCCTCAACCCGCAGTGTCTGCGGGCGGCCATCAAAACGGTACAGCCAGTCACCGGCTGCGCTTGTTTTGGTCAGGCTGAGTAACCACTCACCTTCCTGCCAGCGCAGGTTGCCGGGCAGATCCGCAGCCTGAGTGTTGATGGTTAACACCGCGCCGACCACGGCGTCCCGTGGCAGAACACCGTCATTGGGGATTTCAATGTCCGCCTGCAACAGCAGGTCTTTCAGCGGCAGTGGAATATCCTGCAACTGAGGCAGGCGCTCGTGAATGGCTGCCAGATCGGCCCTGTGATGAAGGCTGAGGCGGGTGTGCTCAGCATCCTGCTCAATATGGCCGAACATCTGGGTCAGCAATGTCTGTTGTTCACTCAGCATTAACAGCCAGTCACCGTTTTGCTGCAGCCGTGCTTCCAGATCCCAGGGCAGGGGCTGGTCATTGAGCTGCAGGTCCCCCGCCAGATGCCAGCGCCGGGGGGTGATATCGGCTGTTAATTGCAGACTCAGCTGTGGGTGAATCAGGTGAATACTGTGGATGTCGATCTGTTCGGCGGGCAGTGACAGCCACTGGCTGAAAGCCGGTACAGAAAAAGGCTGGTTAAAACGACGGCGGGCAGCGTCGCGGGCATCACTGGCCGCTTCCTGCGCCACTTCTTCCGCCCGTTCCCGGGCAAGGTTCAGGGTCAGCTTATCGACGGTCAGGGTATGAAAGCGTCCGCTGGCCAGTGACAGCGGGCTGTAATTCAGGTCGAGGTTTTCAATGCGGACAAGGGTGCCGTCTTCCAGCGCCAGCTGAAACCGGCTCAGCGTCAGAGTATGCCAGTCGAAGGTATCGATCTGCAGGCTGGCGTTATTGCCCAGCCAATGTGGCAGGTGGCGGTTCAGCAGTGGCTTGAGCAGCGACGGCAACAGCCACAGTAGCAGGCCGGTCAGCAACAGCGTCAGCAGCAGGATGATGCCGGCTTTCAGCCAGAAACGGGGGCGGAAAAACCGCCCGCGTTCTGTGCGACTCTGCTCGTCGGCGGTCATTAACTGGCCTTAATGGTTCTGACCCCATCCTGGGTGCCCAGCAGCAACACGTTAGCCGGACGCAGGGCGAACAGGCCGTTGGTGATGACACCGGTAATCTGGTTGAGTTTTTCTTCCATGGCAATGGCGGATGGAATATCCAGATTGTGCACATCCAGGATGTGGCCGGCGTTATCGGTAATCACGCCTTCGCGCCATACCGGGTCACCACCCAGTTTAACGATTTCGCGGGCCACGTAAGAGCGCGCCATAGGAATCACTTCCACCGGCAGCGGGAAGGTGCCCATACGTTCTACCAGCTTGGATTCATCCGCCACGCAAACAAATTCTCTGGCCACCGCAGCGACGATTTTCTCGCGCGTTAAGGCCGCGCCGCCGCCTTTGATCATCTCCAGATGCTCATTGATTTCATCGGCTCCGTCGATGTAGAAATCGAGGTTACTGACCGAGTTGAGGTTATACACCGGAATGCCGTGGTCTTTCAGACGCTGGGCCGAGGCTTCGGAGCTGGCCACCGCACCGTCGAACAGATGTTTATGCTGTGCCAGCGCATCAATAAAGCAGTTGGCGGTGGAGCCGGTGCCGACACCAATGATACTGTCGTCTTCCAGATAGGGGCGGATGTATTCTGCAGCGGCTTCACCTACTGCGCGTTTCAGTTCGTCTTGAGTCATAAGGCTGCGTCTGTATTAAAAATGGACCGGGCTGTTCTGTTTTGATTGAACGGGACTGAGCGAATTATATGCTGTGATGCGTTACAATGCGTCCCCTGTGCACGGATTCCCGTGCTTTTTTTACCTGTTCCGGAATGTCTCATGCTTAATGAATACCTGAAAAAGATTCTGTCGGCCCGCGTTTATGATGTTGCTGTGGAAACACCGCTGCATATTGCCCCTTTTCTGACGCAGCGGCTGAACAACCAGATCTGGGTTAAGCGTGAAGACCAGCAGCCTGTGTATTCGTTCAAGATACGCGGTGCCTATAACAAAGTGGTACAGCTGTCCGATGAAGAAAAAGCGCTGGGTGTGGTGGCGGCATCTGCCGGTAATCATGCCCAGGGGCTGGCACTGTCGGCGAAAGAACTGGGCATCAAAGCCACCATCGTGATGCCGCGCACGACGCCGGATATTAAAGTCAAAGCCGTGCGTGCCCGGGGCGCCAAAGTTGTGCTGCATGGCGACGCTTTCGACGACGCCTTTGCCTATTCACAGAAACTGGTGGAAGAAAAAGGCATGACCTATATCCACCCTTATGATGATCCGGATGTTATTGCCGGGCAGGGCACCATCGGCATGGAAATCCTGCGCCAGTTGCGCGGCCCGGTGGACGCTGTATTTGTTCCGGTGGGTGGCGGTGGTCTGGCAGCAGGGGTTGCCGCCTACATCAAAGCGCTGCGTCCGGAAGTCAAAGTCATTGGGGTGGAAAGTACCGAATCGGCCAGTCTGGCAGCAGCACTGGCAGCCAGAAAACGTGTAACCCTGCCGCAGGTCGGCATCTTTGCGGACGGCGTAGCCGTGGCTCAGATCGGAAAAAACACCTGGGAAGTCTGCAAAGACTACATTGATGATGTTGTCACCTGTACCCCGGATGAAATCTGCGCTGCCATCAAGGATGTGTTTGACGATACCCGGGCTGTGTGTGAACCCGCCGGCGCCCTGAGTGTGGCCGGCATCAAAAAATACATAGAGCAGGAAGGTTGTGAAAACCAGAATCTGGTCGCCATCCTGAGCGGCGCGAATGTGAATTTTGATCGCCTGCGCTATATCTCAGAAGTTGCCGAAATCGGTGAAGGCCGGGAAGTGATTCTGGCCGTCACCATTCCCGAGCAGCCCGGCAGTTTTCAGAAATTCTGCAGCCTGATCGGCAAGCGTCCGATTACCGAATTCAACTACCGGTATGCGGACGACGACCGCGCACAGATCTACTGTGGGGTGAAAGTCAGCGCTGATGTCGGTGCCCGTGATCAGCTGCTGGAAGAGTTGCGCAGTGAAAATTATCCGGTGCTGGATATCACCGACGATGAAATGGCCAAATACCATATCCGTCATATGGTGGGTGGCCATGCGCCGGCATCAGTGACGGACGAACGTTTATACCGCTTTGAATTTCCGGAACGCCCGGGCGCCCTGCTGAATTTCCTGCGTAAACTGGGTAAGCATTTTAATATTTCCCTGTTTCACTACCGTAACCACGGCGCCGCTTATGGCCGGGTATTGGTAGGCCTGCAGGTACCGGAAGGCAAAACCGATCAGCTGGAAAACTTTATGGATGCGGTGGGTTACCCCTGGTGGGATGAGACGGATAACACCACATATCAACTCTTCCTGCGCTGAGCAGCGGGCCTGCTGAACCCGCTGAAAAAGATCAGCAGGCCGGTGTAAGTCACATTTGTGACAGAGAAAGCTTGCGCGTGTTGGTTTTCCGGCGACAATACGCGCGTTTTCTGCATCATGTTTCAGAGTCGTCATACCGGCGTTGACTGGCGGCACCGGAAATAATAAGAACGAGACAGGCTTATGTTATTTGCTTTCCGCTCCCTGTATCTGACAGGGCACTTTCTGATTGTCTGCTGTTTTGCCCTGCTGTTCTGTCTGGTGCGTCCGCTGCATCGTGATAATACCTTTTTTCTTGCCGGGCTGATGTCGTGGTCATTGCCGGTACTGGGCATCCGGCTGAAACGTCTGAATCAATCTCCGGTCGGTAATGGCGCTGCGGTGTATATCGTCAATCATCAGGACGTACTGGACGTGTTTATCTGCACCGGCATGCTGCCCCGTAATATTGCTATTCTGGGCAAAACAGAACTGCGTTATATCCCGGTGTTCGGGCTGGCGTTCTGGCTGGCGGGCAACCTGTATATCAACCGTAAAAATAAAGCCAAAGCCTGGGACACCATGCAGTCCATGGCAAAAATCGTAAAACATCGCCAGCGAGCCGTGTACATTTTTCCGGAAGGTACGCGCAGCAAAGGCCAGGGCATGCTGCCATTTAAAAGCGGCGCCTTTGCCCTCGCCATTGAAGCCGGTTTACCCATCGTCCCCATTGTGTTCAGCAGTACCCACAAAAATATCGATCTGCATAAATGGCATGCAGGCTATGCCGCCGGTAAATTTCTTGACCCCATCAGCACCGATGGAATGGGTGAAGAAGACGTCCGTCGGCTGGCCGATGAATGTCGTGAAAAGATGATCAAAGCGGTTGCTGAAGTGGATGATGAAGTGGCTGCGCTGGATCGCAACCGGTAAGCCTGAAGCCTGTGGCAGGTGATTGCTGTGTTTGATAACTGACCTTTTTTAATGATGATTTATTAGTCAATAATGGCATTAAAGAGCTACTGCTGACTGTCGCGGGGCGACGGTAATGATGATATAAATAGCTGCTGCTGATCGTTCTCATATCATGGCGTATTGACGCAACAGATTGTTGCTCTGTACCGGTACCAGAAGATAGTGTGAATGAGACACAGGTCAGAGCTAAACACATGGAATGTGCTAAATTGCGCCGCAAATTTACCCGTTGGCCAGTCTGAACACTCGTGTAAAGCCTGAAGGGTATCCAAACATAGCGTATTAGCAGTAAACAAAGGATTGAGATAATGAAATTGGTACAAACGTCTGAAGGGATGCAGCTTAGCACCCCGAATATCGGTAAAAGGGTTGTGTTTACACCAGTCACTCAGAAGGCGGCCGGAATTTTGGCCCGCGCAGCCGCAGAAGGCTACTACTACCCTAAGATGGCTCTGAAGCAGTTGTACGCTCTGTCTTCAGGGTTAAGTGGTAAAACTAACGTCTTTATTCCCAATATTAACGACTACAAAACCAACAGCTTTCAGCAGGTCGTGGTGTTTGTTCCCGGGATTGTCGCCACCGTAGAACGTCGCCCGAATGATACCTTAGCGATTACCAGACTGGATTTGAGTGATGAGTACAAAAGCATTGAGCAGAGTAGTCTTGAAAAGCCTGGTGTATATAGTGTTTCCAAAGAGAGACGCGGAGTAGCAGTAAACTTCAGGAAAAATGGTCGAATTCTGTCTGAGAATAATCGCCAGGTCGTGATTGCTGATCCCCGCTATACCAGCCCTTTAGCAGCTGCCAAGGAGGCAGAAAAAAGATTAAATACTCTGTTCAGTAGTAATGCAGCCATTAAGTGTGACTTTGATTTATTTTATTCTCCATTTGGTGAAAAGCTTAATGGAATGCGGAATTATAATGCGGCAGTCGTTAATAAAACCTACGCTTTCGCTGGGCTATTAGCCAATTCTATGGAGCGTTCAGGAAACCTTAAAGGCGTTGAATGGTCCTCTGAGCGGGGAGGCTCAGTCGTATTGACTCAGGCGCTGATGACCCTGGCAGCTAAGGAACTCTCCTTTAAAGACGAAAAGCATATTGTGAAAATGTGCTGGTCAAGCTCTGATCCAAAGCCGGCTTTTGACGCGGCAACAAAAATTGGCATGTTAGCGGACAAAGATATACTGCGCAGTAGTAGTCACATTAAGGCAGCCCTGAGCGCTACGGTGGGTAATTTCCAGAGAGCGGCAGATAAACAAGACCCGTATGGCTGGAATGATTTCGGTGGTGAAGTATATAGTGGGGCTATGATAGGCAATACGCTTGCTGGCATCGGTGCATTAAGTGCTACTTCCGCGATGGCGGCTTTGGGTATTAGTGCAGCACCATGGCTTGCTACTGCAGGAACCGTTACGGGTACTGTCGGTGCGCTTCAGTTTATCTTCCAAAAACTGAAAGAACGCCACGACAGAGGATAAAGAACTATGTGGGACTGGCTGAAATATTTTCCTTTTGAAGACCGTCGAAATAAACACCCAAAACCAGATGAGATTCGTGGGCCTTATCTGACGACGCCTGTCAAAAATAAATGGATTTTTGGTGACTCTGCTTTTTATTTTAAAGCGCCCCGGGCCAATCCTGTTTTTGGGTTGTTTGGCGATGGCAAATCCATTGATGCTGTTAAACCCGGTTTGAAAAATATATTAAAAGGCAACTGGGAGCGGGTATACAGTGGAAATCGCGATGCACCCCCTGACTTCTGGGATACAGATTTATTCTACAAAAATACCTGGTATTTTGTCGGGCCGTGGTTTTCTGGTTACCAAGCTGACTTATCTTCTTTAGCGTTACTTGTTTCTGCCGATAAGAACTCACGCTTTTTAAAGTCTAGCCTTTTTCACCCTAAAGTCTTTGAGATGGCCATCGCTGATTACCTTGATATCAGTTTTGGGTATGATAGATCAGGCAAAAAGCCAATTTACCGGGGTCCATTAAACTGGCGTGTTATGCCGTTATCTGAAACGATCCAGGCGGTAGTCTGTGATCTTCACCATATACATAATGGTGGAAAAGATAACCCTATGCTTACACGACTTGTTTTTTTCCCGGTCACTGATCATCAGTTTGTTCAGGTTTCCTTCGACTTTGGCGGTGTCGCAATCTACCGTGACGAGGTAAGAACCAAACCTCTGATGGCCCTGTGCAATTCGATTATAGATTCTATGCATCTGGAAGTCGGTGAAGCCACACTGGCTAAATGGAATAAGGTTAAGGAAGAATGTCCGGATATGTCGATCACTGAGCAGTTTGGTGAGCTGCCGTGGCCGTTGTTTAAAGAGAAGCCGAAGAAAAAACCCAAAGAGCGGGATATTACGCCAAGCGATGACGATGGGCAGCAGTTTATTCCTTATAAAGATGAATAGTTAATTTCTCTGAATATCTTCTTTGCAAAATAAAAAACGGCGCTTTAATAAGCGCCGTTTTTTTTATGGCTGAAATACCATGATTAATTTCTGTGAATGGAAGATTTACCGGCAACACGCCGGTAAATTTTCCTGGCTGTTTTTCTCGAACAGTTTCAGCGTTTTACGTTTTACCATGTTGTTAATTAAGAACCACACGAAAGCGTAACCCCAGATCGCCAGTGCCATGGGCCAGCCAATCGGTTCAACAAACCAGCCGTAAACGGCGGCGAGTGTGCCGACAACCTGTGTCGCTTCAGTGGTTAAAAATAATTTCAGGCTTGGCCAGGGTTTATCCCAGAAGTGGCCGCTGTTGCGGGTTAAGTACAGTGTCATATGACCGGCAACCAGCAGTTTCAGGAAGATCAGTGTCTGTACCTGCTCTGAAGGTAATTGCCATACGCTGTGCGCCAGCCAGAACAGAGTAAAACTGGCGATAACGCCCATTACGCCTAACACGCCGGCCAGTGTCAGCACTCTGGGCATATTCCAGCGCACCGGTTGTTCGGCCGGACGGGCATTGTCGTAGGCGATCATCATAATCGGGAAGTCGTTGAGCAATGCCAGCAGCACAATCATTACCGCGGTGACCGGATAAAATTCGAATACCAGAATCGACAGCGTCATAAACAGCATGACGCGGATGGTTTCGGCGATACGGAAAATGGCATAAGCGTTCATGCGTTCAAAAATACGCCGCGCTTCTTCGACAGCGCCACGGATAACGCCCAGCCCGGAATCGGTGAGCACCAGATCAGCCGCGGCACGGGCAGCATCGCTGGCGCCGCTGACGGCGATACCCACGTCAGCCTGGCGCAATGCGGGGGCGTCGTTAACGCCGTCGCCGGTCATGCCGACCAGGTGTTCGTCGCTCTGCAGGGTTTTGACGATGCGGAATTTATGTTCCGGGAAGACCTGAGCAAAGCCGTCGTAGTTCATCAACTGTTCAGCGGATGGGTTGTTGTCGCCTTCAAATACGTCGTCGGCGGTCACGAATTTTTTCCCCAGTCCGAGTTTGGCGGCGATCTGCCGGCCAATGGAAACATGGTCGCCGGTAACCATTTTCACGCCCACATCCAGTTCTGCCAGACGTTCAATGGTGTCGGCGCTGTCTTCCCGTGGTGGATCGAACATCGGCAGCAGACCAAGCATGGTCGCTTCGCCGTCTTTCGGTCGTTGGGCAACGGCCAGCGCGCGGTAACCGTCGGCGGCGAGTTTTTCTACTTCTGCCGCGACTTTGCTGCGCACATCATCATCGGCGTCGGCCCAGTTGAGAATGGCCTGGGGCGCGCCTTTTACGATGTTGACGGTTTTGCCATCCAGCTCTACTTCGGC
Source organism: Thalassolituus sp. UBA1087 (assembly GCA_002314145.1). Lineage (GTDB taxonomy): Bacteria > Pseudomonadota > Gammaproteobacteria > Pseudomonadales > Oceanobacteraceae > Venatoribacter. The sequence goes on from DCCG01000008.1 coordinate 21,403, forward strand.
TTCGGTCAGTTTGTGTACCGGATCAAACGGTGTGAAATTAATGATATTTCCCTGTGGGCGCTGATCGTTCAGCGCGGCGAAAACGGCACTGTCGATGGCGTCGTTGCTTTCTGCCTGTGAGGCCTGCGCCGCAGCGTTGAGAATATCGTCCGGGCTGTTAGCCGCGAGTGGAATGGGTTCTCCCAGCGTCAGTTTGTTCTGCGTGAGGGTGCCGGTTTTATCCGAGCACAGCACATCCATGCCGGCCAGTTCTTCGATGGCCGCTAAGCGTGAAACAATCGCGCCGCCTTTACTCAGCAGCGTGGCGCCCACTGCCAGCGTGACCGACAACACCGCGGGCAAGGCGACAGGAATAGCGGCCACGGTGAGAATCAGCGAGAACTTGAGGGTTTCCAGAAAGGGCTCGTGACGCAGCCAGCCGGCGATCAAGACCACGGCGACCAGCACGAGTGTGGCGATAATCAGTGAATTACCGATGCGCATCACCGCCTGCTGGAAGTGCGACGGGTTACCGGCTTCCTCGACCAGCGCGGCGGTTTTACCGAAGTAAGTGTTCATGCCGGTAGCCTGCACGCCAGCGTTGCTCTCGCCATTGCGCACGATGGAACCGGAATAGGCCAGCTCACCGCTGTTTTTATCTACCGGCAGCGACTCGCCGGTCAGCGCCGATTGATCCACCGATAAGGTGGTGCCTTTCAGCAGCGTGATATCGGCGGGAATCACATCGCCGGCACGGATATGAATGATGTCGCCATTCACCAGTTCGCGCGCAGCAATGTCCTGCCATTGGCCGTCACGCAGTACCCGCGCGCGGCTGGCCAGTTTCTGTTTCAGCAGCGCGATGGCGTTGTCGGCCTTGTGCTCCTGCCAGAAGGCGACGCCGGCGTTGATCACCAGCATAGCGAAGATAATGGCGAAGTCCGGCCAGTCGCGGGCCACGGCAGAAAGTATTGCAGCGGCTTCGATCATCCATGGGATCGGCCCCCAGAAGTAGCCGGCCAGTTTCCGTAATGGATTGACGCTTTGCTCGGTGATTTCATTAAATCCGGCCTGTTCAAGGCGTTGCCGGGCCTCCGCGGAGCTGAGGCCGGTGCTTAGATCCGTTTCATTTTGTGTTGCTGTCATGACTGCTTCCAAAGACGACAGGGGCTGGACAGTGCGGGCGGCGTTCAGCTGGCTTGGCGGACGGGTTCCTGATTATCCGTGATTGCGCCGGTGTCAGCATAAGCGCTGTCGCTCAGGCTGAGGCGCTGACCCTGATTAAGATGGGTGGTGCAGGCTACTCTGAGCAAGGACGTGAAATTGCCGGTTTCGCCCCGGCGTTCCAGTACTTCGCGGTAAATACGGGTTATAAAAGTGCCCAGTGTCAGATCGGCGTCGGCGGCAATCTGTTCCAGAATCTGCCAGAAAATGGCTTCCAGACGGATACTGGTGACCACGCCGTCAATGCGGATTGAGCGGGTCTTCAGTTCGAACAGTTCCGGTTCGGTGGCGGAATAGAGTTCACACATAAGGATGCTCCGGTATCTGATCATGGATACCTGACTATCATGCGCCAAAAGTCAGTGCTTGTGCACTGACCTCTGGCGCATTAACGGCATCCCTGACCGGAACAATCAGTTCAGCAGAGTATTAAACTGCGCCAGCCACGCGGGATGAGCAGGCCATGCCGGGGCGGTAACGATATTGCCGTCGGTGACCGCATCGGTTACTTCAATGTCGGCATACAGGCCGCCCGCCAGCCGCACTTCCGGCGCACAGGCCGGGTAAGCAGAGATCTTACGTTCACGGATCACATTGGCCGCCGCCAGCAGCTGAGCGCCGTGGCAGACGGCAGCAATCGGCTTGTTGTTATCGGCGAAATGGCGCACCAGGCCGATCACATCGTTATTGAGGCGCAGGTATTCCGGTGCACGTCCGCCGGGGATCAGCAGCGCATCGAACTGCTCGCCCTTAACCGCGTTGAAATCGCCGTTCAGCACAAAGTTATGCCCGGGCTTCTCGCTGTAAGTCTGATCGCCCTCGAAATCATGGATCGCGGTGCGGATACTGTCGCCGGATGCCTTATCCGGGCACACGGCCACAACCTCATGGCCGGCCATCTGTAATGCCTGAAACGGCACCATGAGTTCGTAATCTTCGACGTAATCGCCGGCAATAATGAGTACCTTAGCCATACCAGGCCTCCATCGTTTTTATGGGTGGACTGGCAGTCTGGCGGAGATAACGGAGGTCCGGGTAACAACGGAATACTACCCGGCCGGTGGTGCGGGTGAAGCCGGCGGTTGGCCTGAATTACGGTCTTTGCGGGGTGACGGACTCAGAGCCTGCCTTTACTGAACTGTTCGCGGGCCGCCTGTTTTTTGCGTTCGCTTTTACGCAGTAACACGTAAAATGCGCCGCTGCCGCCATGATGGGGCTGAGCAGTATGAAACGCCTGCACCTGCTCCAGTTCTTCCAGCCAGTGCACCAGATAGCTTTTCAGCACCGCCGGATCATTCACATTGCGGTCGCCTTTACCGGGCAGTATCAGCACGCAGCGGATATCGTGTGCCATGCAATCCTGCACAAAGCGGTATACCTCCCGGCGCGCATCTTCCACGGTGCGGCGGTGCAGATCGAGGCGGGCTTCTATGTCGTACTTACCCAGCCGCAGTTTGCGGAACACGCCGTCCTGAATGCCGGGGCGCTTGAATCCCATTACATCGTGTGGCCCCACGCGTTTAACGTCGCTGGTGCGCAGATGGTTAGGGTCTTTGCGTTCCGTTTCTGTAGTGGCAGCCAGACGCCGGGCATTTACCGAAGCTTTATGGATATCGCCGCGGCGCAGGTCCACCTTATCTTTGGCCTGCAGCGGTTGCACACCCTGCATTTCCTGTTGGAACAGGTCGTCTTCGTCGTGCGGGCCGGAATGCGGAGTCTCTTTCATAAGCTTACTAAAAGGGCATGGTCTGGACAGGCATGATACCGAAAAGGGCCCCTTTGCGTCTCGCGCTGAATGAGTGACACTTCTTTGCACAGCCGGACACAACTTTGTTCGCAGAACGATACAATGCCATGGTTGATAAAACAAAGTGAAACCGGGGAATCCTATGAAAGCAGGTATTGTTTCATGGCTGGCAGCCAGCGCTGCAGTATTGCTGGCCAGCGCCCAGGTATGGGCCTTTGACGGCAAGTATCGGGAAATCGACTGGAACGAGCAGCTGCAGTTAAGCGACGAGCAGAGCCGGCAGATTCAGAGCATTGAAGAAAAGTATCACGAGCAGATGCACGAGCTTCTGCCGCACGATAAAAAAGCCGGTAAGCCACGCGATGACACACGCAGTGAAGTACAGGCGCTGATGACCGGTATGCGACAGGAAATGCGCGCCGTACTGACGGACAGTCAGCGCCAGAAAGCGCATCAGCTGATGCTCGAACAGCACAGCAAAATGCGCATCCGTATGGCACGCCGTCTGGCGCTGGAGCTGGAAATGCCGATCGAGCAGGAGCACGAGCTGTTGCAGAAAGTGTCGGCCATGGACGACGACTACGACTGGCCGATGGACAAGAAACAGCTGGATGAAGACCGTAAAAAGTTTAAACAGGTGCTGAAGTCGGTACTGACTGACGAACAGCAGCAGGTGCTGGCGGAACGCCGTAAAGAAGCGCGGGAACGCTGGCAGAGCGCCCGGGAGCGCGGTTTTCCCGACGAAGGTGATTTCGCTGCAGATAAGCCACGTCACGGCGAGGGCCGGCCACCGATGCCGCGTGATGACCGGCCGGATATGCGCTAGCAGGGTTCATCCTGTTATTGCACAGACCAAAAAGCCGGGTATTCCCCCACTACTGTCCCACAAATTTTTA